>NZ_JAYSFM010000002.1:0-222483 GCF_041913365.1 Nocardioides sp. | reverse complement strand
CCCCGCGGCGCCCCGGCCCCCCCCGGGCCCGGCCCCTCCCCCCACCCCGCGGGGGCCCCCATCCAGTTCAGGCGGGCGAAGTGTTGGGGCACCACCGCTCACCCAGGTGGTCGAGCCCGGAAACGCGACGGGCGGTGGCCCACCTACATTCGGGAGGTACGGAATGTAGGTGGACCACCGCCCAGGTGCTTCAGCGCGGCCCTGCTCAGTGGAAGCGCTTGCCGGTCGCCTTCTCCGAGATGCCCTTCACGTCGAGCATGAAGGTCAGGCCGCCGTTCCAGAACGAGAACCCGGCGCCGGTGATCATGGCGAGGTCGATGTCCTGCGGTGCCGCGACCACGCCCTCGTCGAGCATCAGGCGCGCCTCCTCGGCCAGGCCGGCGAGCGTCTTCTCGCGGACCTCCTCGGCGGTGAGGACGATCGGGTCGCCCGGCTTCTCCAGCAGCGCCTCGACCTCGGGGTCGAGGGCGCCGTCCGGACCGTAGTAGGCACCCTTCCTCGCTGCCACGATCCGCTCGAGGGCGGGGGAGACGTAGAAGCGGTCGGGGAACGCGCCCTTGAGCGTCTCGTTGTTGTGGAGCGCGATGGCGGGGCCCACCAGCGAGAGCAGGACGAACGGCGGCATCGGCGCGATGCCGGCGAACGCACCGTCGGCCACCTCGACCGGCGTGCCCTCGTCGACGATGCGGCCGACCTCGCTCATGAAGCGGCCGAGGAGCCGGTTCACGATGAAGGACGGGCTGTCCTTGACCAGGATCGTCGTCTTCTTCAGCGTCCGACCGGTGGCGAAGGCCGTGGCCAGCGTGGCGTCGTCGGTGGCGTCGCCCTTGACGATCTCCAGCAGCGGCATCACCGCCACCGGGTTGAAGAAGTGGAAGCCGACGACCCGCTCGGGGTGCTCGAGGTCGGCGGCCATCTCGGTGATCGACAGCGACGAGGTGTTGGTGGCCAGCACGCACTCGCTGCTGACGACCTTCTCCACGTCGGCGAAGACGGTCTTCTTGACCGACATCTCCTCGAAGACGGCCTCGATGACGAAGTCGGCGTCACCGAAGGCGACCTGCTTGTCGGTCTCGCCGGAGACCAGCGCCTTGTGGCGGTTGGCCTTGTCCTGGTTGATCCGGCCCTTGGCCAGCAGCTTGTCGATCTCGGTGTGCACGTAGGCCACGCCCTTGTCGGCCCGCTCCTGGTCCAGGTCGGTGAGCACGACCGGCACCTCGAGGCGTCGTACGAAGAGCAGCGCCAGCTGGCTGGCCATCAGGCCGGCACCCACGATGCCGACCTTGGTGACCGGGCGGGCCAGCGACTTGTCCGGGGCGCCGGCGGGCCGTTTGGCCCGCTTCTGCACCAGGTCGAAGGAGTACAGCGACGCGAGCAGCTCGGCCGTCTGCGACATCGCCTCGAGGGCGTCGTCCTCGGCGGCGAAGCCGGCGTCCCGGTCGGCGTCGCGGGCCGCGGCGATGAGCTCCACGGCCTTCTTCGCGGCGGGCGAGGCGCCGCCGGTCTTGCTCGCCACGATGCCCTCGGCGCGCGCGATCGCGGCGTCCCAGGCCTCGCCGCGGTCCACCTCGGGACGCTCGACGGTGACCTCGCCCCGCAGGACGGAGGCCGCCCAGAGGAGCGACTGCTCCAGGAAGTCGGCGCCGTTGAAGACCGCGTCGGCCAGCCCGAAGTCGTACGCCGCCTGCCCGCCGAGCGTCTTGCCCTGGTTGAGCGGGTTCTCGAGGATCAGCGTGACCGCCTTGTCGGCGCCGACGAGGTTCGGCACGAGGTAGGCGCCGCCCCAGCCGGGGACCAGGCCGAGCATGACCTCGGGCAGGCCGAGGGCCGGCGCCGAGTCCATGACGGTGCGGTAGGTGCAGTGCAGCGCCACCTCGAGGCCGCCGCCGAGGGCGAGGCCGTTGATGAAGCCGAACGACGGCTTGCCGCCGTCCTGCAGCTTGCGGAAGACCGCGTGCCCGAGCTCGGCGACGGTGCGTACGGCATCGGGGCCGCCGCCCTGGATCGCGTTCAGGTCGGCACCGGCGGCCAGGATGAACGGCTTGCCGGTCACGGCGATCGCGTCGATCGCGTCGTCGGCGAGCGCCGCGTCGATCGCGGTGTTCAGCGCGAGCAGCGAGGCCGGGCCGAACGTGTTGGGCTTGGTGTGGTCCTCGCCGTTGTCGAGGGTGATCAGGCCGATGCTCGCGCCCGGCAGGGACACCGTGCGGAGGTGGGCCTGGGTCACGCGCTCGGCGTCGGAGACGATCGCCTGCGCGCGCTCGAAGATGGTGGCGTCGTTCACTTGGTGTCTCCGTTCCAGTGCGGGTTCTCCCAGATCACGGTGCCGCCCATGCCGATGCCGATGCACATGGTGGTGAGGCCGTAGTGGACCTCGGGGCGCTCCTCGAACTGGCGGGCGAGCTGGTTCATCAGGCGTACGCCGGACGAGGCGAGCGGGTGGCCCATGGCGATCGCGCCGCCGTAGGGGTTCACCCGCGCGTCGTCGTCGGCGATGCCGTAGTGCTCGAGGAAGGCCAGGACCTGCACCGCGAACGCCTCGTTGACCTCGAATGCGTCGATGTCGTCGATCGTCAGGCCGGCCAGCTTGAGGGCCTTCTCGGTCGCCGGGATCGGGCCGGCGCCCATCACCTCGGGCTCGACGCCGACGAAGGCGTAGGTGACCAGGCGCATCTTGACCGGCAGGCCGAGCTCGCGCGCGGTCTCCTCGTCGGCGAGGAGGGCGGCGGTGGCGCCGTCGTTGATGCCCGCGGCGTTGCCGGCGGTCACGTTGCCGTGGGAGCGGAACGGCGTCTTCAGGCCGGCGAGCGACTCGAGGGTGGTCTCGGGACGCATCGGCTCGTCGAGGGTGGCTAGGCCCCAGCCGGCGTCGGCCGACCGGGTCGCGACGGGCACCAGGTCGGGCTGGATCTTGCCGGCGTCGTAGGCGGCCTTGGTCTTCTGCTGGCTGCGGACGGCGTACTCGTCGACGCGCTGCTTGGTGATCGTGGGGTAGCGGTCGTGGAGGTTCTCGGCCGTCTTGCCCATCACGAGGGCGTCGGGGTTGACGATGCGCTCGGAGAGGATGCGGGGGTTGGGGTCCACGCCCTCGCCCATCGGGTGGCGGCCCATGTGCTCGACGCCGCCGGCGATGGCGACGTCGTAGGCGCCGAAGGCGATGCCCGACGCGGTGTTGGTGACCGCGGTCATCGCGCCCGCGCACATGCGGTCGATGGAGTAGCCAGGGACGCTCTGCGGGAGCCCGGCGAGAAGCGCGGCGGTGCGGCCGATGGTCAGGCCCTGGTCGCCGATCTGGGTGGTGGCGGCGACCGCGACCTCGTCGACCCGCTCGGGCGGGAGGGACGGGTTGCGGCGCATCAGCTCGCGGATGCACTTGATGACGAGGTCGTCGGCGCGCGTCTCGGCGTACTGGCCCTTGGCCTTGCCGAACGGGGTGCGCACGCCGTCGACGAAGACGACCTCACGCTGTGGACGGGGCACTGATATCTCCCAGGGATGAGAACAGCAGGACGGCGACACGTTACCCCTGAGTAACAAGACCTGCCCAGATGCGCGGGTGTGTGTCGGGTCACGGGCACGGACTCACTAGGGTTGAGGCATGGCCGAACGACTCGTGCACATCGTGGACGACGCGGAGGTGCTCGCCGACGCGGGCGACCTGACGCTGGTCTGCGTGCTCACCGGCTTCCTCGACGCCGGCAAGGCGGCCGAGCTGGCCGCCTCCCACCTGTCGGAGCTGTCCGGCGGCAAGGTCGTCGCCACCTTCGACGTCGACGCGCTCCACGACTACCGCGCGCGCCGTCCTCCCGTGACGTTCGTCCGTGACCACTACGCCGACTACGAGGCGCCCCGCCTGGTCGTCCGTGCGATGCGCGACACGGGCGGCACCCCGTTCCTGCTGCTCGCCGGCCCGGAGCCCGACATCAGGTGGGAGGCCTTCGCCCGCGCGGTCCGCGAGGTCGTCGAGCACTTCGGTGTGTCCCGCGTCGTCAGCATGGGCGCGGTGCCGATGGCCGTGCCGCACACCCGTCCGATCGCGATCACGCCGCACGCCAACCGTCCCGACCTGGTGCCGGGCGAGAGCCCGTGGCAGGGCGAGCTGCGCGTGCCGGCGAGCGCGCAGGCGCTGCTCGAGATCCGGCTGGGGGAGTGGGGCCACGACGCGCTGGGCTTCGTGGCGCACATCCCCCACTACCTCGCGCAGATGGAGTACCCCCAGGCCGCACTCGTCCTGCTCGAGCACCTCGAGATCGGTGGCCACCTGACCATCGACCTCACCGACGTGCGCGAGGCCGCCGAGATCACCGAGACCGAGGTCGACCGCTACCTCGCCTCCCACGACGAGGTCGGCGACGTGGTCCGCGGCCTGGAGCAGCAGTACGACTCCTTCCGCGAGGCCGAGGCCGCCGGCACGTCGCTGCTGGCGGGCGACGAGCCGCTGCCCACCGGCGAGGAGATCGGCAGCGCCTTCGAGGCGTTCCTGGCCGACCTCGACGACCAGTCCAAGGACAACGGCGACGACCCGGGCTGGGAGGACCGCTGATGGCGGGCAGCGCGGCCGAGCTGACGTCACTGCTCGAGCTCGAGGAGCTCGAGGTCGACCTGTTCCGGGGCACGCAGGCGCGCACCGAGCGCCAGCGGGTCTTCGGCGGCCAGGTCGCCGCCCAGGCGGTCGTCGCGGCGACCCGCAGCGTGGACGGCGAGTTCGTCCTCCACTCGCTGCACTCCTACTTCCTGCGCCCGGGCGACCCCGCCGTCCCGATCGTGTACGACGTCGAGCGGATCCGCGACGGCCGCTCGTTCTCGACCCGCCGGGTGTCCGCGCGCCAGCACGGGCGGCCGATCTACTACATGACGGCCAACTTCCAGATCCCCGAGCCGGGCCTCGAGCACCAGGACCGGATGCCCGACGTGGTCCCGCCCGAGCAGGGCATGCCGCTGGTCGAGCTGGCCCGCGAGCGCGGCCCGGAGGCTGCCGAGCACTGGGAGCGCGAGTGGTCGGCGCTCGACATCCGCCACGTCGGCATCACCGGCCGCGGCATCCCGGACGACCCGGCGCACCCGGCGCAGGCCCGGCTCTGGATCAAGGTCGACGGCGCGGTGTCGGACGACCCGACGATGCAGGCCGCGGCGTTCACCTACGCGAGCGACCTGACCCTGCTCGGCGCCGCGCTCGTGCCGCACGGCATCCACATCGCCTCGCCTCGCCTGATGCCGGCCTCGCTGGACCACACCATCTGGTTCCACAAGCCGTTCCGGGCCGACGAGTGGTGGCTCTACGACCAGTTCTCGCCGTTCGCCGGCGGTGCCCGCGGGCTGGCCCTGGCCCGGGTGTTCACGCAGTCGGGCGAGCTGGTGGCGACGGTGGCCCAGGAGGGACTGATCAGGCTACGCGACCGGGACCGCTGATCAGGCGGGCGTCGTACGCCCGAGCAGGTGGGGGGAGCCGTCCTCCGGGCTGGTCATCGCGAAGGTCCACCGCTCGTCGTCACGGCGTGCCGCGAAGGCGACCGTCGCGGGCAGGAACACGGGCTTCTTGAAGGCGACCTCGACCGTCACCGCCTCGGGCAGCCGGTTCTCGATGGCCGCGACCGAGCGGGCCTTGGTCCACATGCCGTGGGCGATCTGACGCGGGAAGCCCAGTGCCCTGGCGGTCAGCGGGTAGAGGTGGATCGGGTTCGCGTCGCCCGACACGGCGGCGTACGTCCGCCCGAGGTCGGCGGGCAGCCGCCACTCGATGCCGCCCGTGGGCGTGTCGACGATCGCGAGGCCGGGCTCCGGCTCGCCGTCGACCGGGCGGCCGCGACGCAGGTAGGTCGAGGTCGACTCCCACGCCGTCGCCCCGTCGGTGGTCACCGTCGTGGCGAAGTCGAGGAGCACCCCCTTGGCGTGGGGGCGGGGCGCGCCCACCGCGGTGGCGACGTCGAGCGACTCACCGACGCCGATCGCGCGGTGCGCGGTGATGGTGTTCTCGACGTGCACCATGCCGATCGCGGGGTAGGGGAACGCGGGGTCGCCCATGATCGCCATGTGCAGCGGGAAGGCCAGCAGGTGCGGGTACGTCACCGGCACCACGTCCTTGCGTGGGAAGCCGCAGACGGCGGCGTACGCGTCGACGCGGCCGCGCTCGGCGACCACGCCCTCGCGGCGGTAGGCGAGGCCCGTGAAGTCGTCGGGACGGCCCTTCCGGACGCCGGGCAGCTGGTTGATGCCCGGCAGGGCGGGGAGGGCCGCCTTGACCAGCGTGGTCAGTCCACCGGGGTCGCCCGTGAGGGTCTTCGACTCCGTCATCAGGCGCCCAGCATCATCTGGCCGCAGACGCGGACCACGTTGCCGTTGACCGCTCCCGACCCGGCGCTCGCGAACCAGGCGATGGTCTCGGCCACGTCCACGGGGAGCCCGCCCTGCGCCATCGCGTTGAGCCGCTGGCCGACCTCGCGGGTCGCGAACGGCACGGCTGCGGTCATCTGGGTGATGATGAATCCGGGCGCCACCGCGTTGACGGTGATGCCGTTGTCGAGCTCGTCGCGCAGGCTGTCCACGAGGCCGATCACGCCGGCCTTGGAGGTCGCGTAGTTGGTCTGGCCGACGTTGCCGGCGATGCCCGCGATCGAGGCGACCCCGACGATGCGACCACCGGCGTTGACGACTCCGGCGTCGAGGAGCTCGCGGGTGATCAGCTCGGGTGCGGTCAGGTTCACCGCGATCACGCTCTCCCAGCGGTCCTCGGCCATGTTGGCGAGCTTCTTGTCGCGGGTGATGCCGGCGTTGTGCACCACGACGTCCACGCCGCCGTGGTGCTCGCGCAGGTGGTGCGCGATGCGCTGCGGCGCGTCCTTGGCGGTGATGTCGAGGACGAGGTGGTCGCCCTCGAGCTCGGCCATCAGGGTCTGCAGCTCGCTGGCCGCCTGCGGCACGTCGACACCGACGACGGTGGCACCGTCGCGGTGCAGCACCCGCGCGATCTCCTCGCCGATGCCGCGGCTGGCGCCGGTGACGAGGGCGACCTTGCCGGCCAACGGCCGGGTCCAGTCGGTGACGGGGTCGGTCGTCGTCGCGCCGTGAGCACCGATCCGCACGACCTGGCCCGAGACGTAGGCGGACTTGGGAGAGAGGAGGAAGGCGAGCGTCGAGGCGATCGCGCCGTCGGCCGCCGGCGCGACGTAGACGAGCTGGACGGTGCCGCCGCGGCCGATCTCCTTGCCGAGCGAGCGGGTGAAGCCCTCCAGTGCGCGCTGGGCGACCCGCTCCGAGCCTGACGCCAGCTCCGGCGGCGTACCGAGGACGACGAAGCGTGGGCAGGTCTCGAGCCGGCGCATGAGCGGGGTGAAGAACTCCTGCAGCGCGACCAGGCCGGCGGTGTCGGTGATCCCGGTGGCGTCGAAGACGAGGCCCTTGGCCCTGGCGCCGTCCTCGAGCTCGCGGGCGGAGGCGATGCCGAGGCCGTCGAGCGTCGAGGGCAGCACCTCGCCCAGCCGACCGCTCCCGCCGAGCACGACGACGCCGTCCACGAGGGGCGCCCCCTCCGACCAGCGTTCCAGCGCGGTGGGGTTGGGGAGCCCCAGGTTCTTGACGAACAGCTGGCCGATCGGGGTGGACACGAAGCCCTGGTAGCGGTCGCTCATGGGGACGGAGGCCTTTCGGTCGTGCGGCGGTCGGACACATGTAACTCCGTGTGCAACTCAGAGTCCACATTTCGTGACGTGCCCCTCACACCGTTGGCGTCGGGCACCTCACCGGCAAGGATATGGACATGCAGACCACCACTCGTCCGGTCGCCGTCGTCGGCGGCAACCGCATCCCGTTCGCGCGCTCCAACACGGTCTACGCCGGAGTCTCCAACCAGGAGATGCTCACCGCCGCCATCGACGGACTGGTCGAGCGCTTCGACCTGCAGGGCGAGCGGCTCGGCGAGGTCGTCGCCGGCGCCGTGCTCAAGCACTCGCGCGACTTCAACCTCACCCGCGAGTCGGTCCTGGGCTCGAAGCTCGCGCCCGAGACCCCCGCCACCGACATCCAGCAGGCCTGCGGCACGGGCCTGCAGGCCGCGATCCAGGTGGCGAACAAGATCGCCCTCGGCGTGATCGACGCGGGCGTCGCCGGTGGCACCGACACCACCTCGGACGCGCCGGTCGCGATCAGCGACAAGCTCCGCAAGAAGCTGATGAAGGTGAACTCTGCCAAGGACACCGCGAGTCGGCTCAAGGCGCTGGGCGCCATCCGTCCCGGCGACATCGGCCTCGACATCCCGCAGAACGGCGAGCCGCGCACCAAGCTGTCGATGGGCGAGCACGCCGCCCTGACCGCCCTGGAGTGGCGCATCACCCGCGAGGCGCAGGACGAGCTCGCCGCCCGCTCGCACCACAACCTGGCCCGGTCGTACGACGAGGGCTTCCACGACGACCTGATCACGCCGTTCCGCGGCGTGGAGCGCGACAACAACCTGCGTCCCGACTCCACGGTCGAGAAGCTGGCGACCCTCAAGCCGGTCTTCGGCAAGGGCTCGGCCGCGACCATGACCGCCGGCAACAGCACCCCGCTGTCCGACGGCGCCTCCGCCGTGCTGCTCGCCAGCGACGAGTGGGCCGAGCAGCGGGGCCTGCCGGTGCTGGCCCACCTCGTCGACGCCGAGACCGCCGCCGTCGACTACGTGAACGGCCACGAGGGCCTGCTGATGGCGCCGGCGTACGCCGTCCCGCGGATGCTGGAGCGCAACGGGCTCACGCTGCAGGACTTCGACTTCTACGAGATCCACGAGGCCTTCGCCTCGCAGGTGCTCTCCACGCTCGCGGCCTGGGAGGACCCGGTGTTCTGCAAGGAGCGCCTCGGCCTCGACGCCCCGCTCGGGTCGATCGACCGCGACAAGCTCAACGTCAACGGCTCCTCGCTGGCCGCCGCCCACCCCTTCGCCGCCACCGGCGGGCGCATCGTCCCCGTCGCCGCGAAGCTGCTCGCCCAGAAGGGCAAGGGGCGGGCGCTCATCTCGATCTGCGCCGCCGGCGGCCAGGGCGTCGTCGCCATCCTCGAGCGCTGACCGGGCACTTCGTACCCGTCCGGACCGGTGACCGGGCAGTTCCTCCCCGTGCGCGCCCGCTGACGGGGACGAAGTGCCCGCTCGGTCCGCCTGACGGGGACGAAGTGCCCGCTCACCTGTAGGGTCGGGGCCGATCGACATCCTTTAACGAGCCGTCCCGTGAGGCGGAGAAGGAGGTCCGGCGCGCAGATGCCTGCCCCCGAAGAGACCCTGCCCGAGTCCACGCCCGATTCCACGCCTGAATCCACGAGCGACCGGGCGGACCGCACCGTCCTCGACGCCCGTGACATCTCCCGGGCCCTCACCCGCATCTCACACGAGCTGCTCGAGCGCAACAAGGGCGCGACCGACCTGGTGCTGCTCGGCCTGCACACGCGCGGCGTACCGCTCGCGAGGCGCATCGCCGAGAAGATCGCCGCGGTGGAGGGCGCGCCCGTGGCGGTGGGCGAGCTCGACGTGACGATGTACCGCGACGACCTCCGCTCCCAGCCCACACGACGCGCGCACAAGACCGCCCTGCCGCCCACCGGCATCGACAAGAAGGTCGTCGTCCTGGTCGACGACGTGCTCTTCTCCGGCCGCACCATCCGGGCCGCCCTGGACGCGCTGGCCGACCTCGGTCGGCCGTCGGCCGTGCGCCTCGCGGTCCTGGTCGACCGCGGCCACCGCGAGCTGCCGATCCGCGCCGACCACGTCGGCAAGAACCTGCCCAGTGCCCTCGCCGAACGGGTCAGCGTCCGGCTCAGCGAGGTCGACGGCGTCGACGAGGTGACGATCTCGTGAAGCACCTGCTCTCCATCGACGACCTCTCCACCGACGAGGTCCAGCAGCTCTTCGAGACCGCGGCCGACATGCACGACGTGCAGCGCCGCGACGTCAAGAAGCTGCCCGCACTGCGCGGCCGCACGGTCGTCAACATGTTCTTCGAGGACTCCACCCGCACCCGGTCGTCGTTCGAGATCGCCGGCAAGTGGCTCTCCGCCGACGTGATCAACATCAGCGCCAAGGGCTCCAGCACATCCAAGGGCGAGAGCCTGCGCGACACCGTCCTGACGGTCTGCGCGATGGGCGTCGACGGCCTCGTGATCCGCCACCCCGCCAGCGGCGCCGCCGTGCAGGTCAGCGAGTGGGTCGACGCAGCAGTCGTCAACGCCGGCGACGGCACCCACGAGCACCCGACCCAGGCGCTGCTCGACGCCTACACCCTCCAGCGCCACCTCGGCTCGCTCGAGGGCCGCCACGTCGCGATCATCGGCGACCTGACCCACAGCCGGGTCTTCCGCTCCAACGTCCAGTGCCTGACCAAGCTCGGCGCCCGGGTGACCGTGGTCGCCCCGCCGACGCTGATGCCCAGCGGCATCGGCAGCTGGTCGGCCGCGGCGGGCTTCGAGACGTCGTACGACGTCGACGCGGTGCTGCCGGAGGCCGACGCCGTGATGATGCTGCGGGTCCAGCGCGAGCGGATGTCCGGCGCGTTCTTCCCGAGCGCCCGGGAGTACACGGTGGGCTACGGGCTCACCCGCAACCGGCTCGCGCTGCTCAAGCCCGACGTCCCGATCTGCCACCCCGGCCCGATGAACCGTGGCCTCGAGATCGCCGCCGACGCCGCCGACGCGGCCCAGTCGGTCGTGCTGGAGCAGGTCTCCAGCGGGCTCGCGATCCGGATGGCCGTGCTCTACCACCTGCTCGCAGGAGACCTCGAAGGAGAGAAGGCCTGATGTCGCTGGTGATCAAGGGAGCCTCGCTGCTCGGCGAGGAGACCGCCGACCTCTACGTCGACGACGCCGGGGTGCTCGTCGACGAGGCACCGTCCGGGGCGGAGACCATCGACGCCGACGGCCTCGTCGCACTGCCCGGCCTGGTCGACCTGCACACCCACCTGCGCGAGCCCGGCCGGGAGGACGCCGAGACGATCCTCACCGGCTCCCAGGCGGCCGCGCTCGGCGGCTACACGGCCGTGCTCGCGATGGCCAACACCACGCCGGTGACCGACACCGCCGAGGCTGCGACCCGCGTGTGGGAGCTCGGCCGTGAGGCCGGGCTCGTCCACGTCCAGCCGGTCGGCGCCGTGACCCGGGGCCTCGCGGGCGAGGAGCTCGCCGAGCTGGGGCTGATGCACCGCTCCCGCGCCGGCGTGACGGTCTTCTCCGACGATGGGAAGTGCGTGCACGACGCCCGGGTCATGCGCCGTGCCCTGGAGTACGTCAAGGCCTTCGGCGGCGTGGTCTCCCAGCACGCCCAGGACCCCGCGCTCGCCGGGCCGGCCTCCTGCTGCCACGAGGGCGAGCTGTCCGGGAGGCTCGGCCTCCCCGGCTGGCCGGGCATCGCCGAGGAGGTCGTCGTGGCCCGGGACGTGATGCTCGCCCGGCACACCGGGTCGCGGGTCCACGTCGCCCACGTCTCGACGGCCGGCTCGGTCGAGGTCGTCCGCTGGGCCAAGGCCCAAGGCATCGACGTGACGGCCGAGGTGACGCCGCACCACCTGCTCCTGACCACAGACCTGCTCACCGGCTACGACCCGACGTACAAGGTCAACCCGCCGCTGCGACCGCAGGAGGACGTCGACGCCGTCCGCGCCGGCCTCGCGGACGGCACCATCGACGCGGTCGCCACCGACCACGCGCCGCACGCGCGCCACGACAAGGAGCACGCCTTCGTCGACGCGGCCTTCGGGATGCTCGGCCTGGAGACCGCGCTCGGGGTGGTGCGCACGGTGATGGAGGACTTCTCCTGGGCCGACATCGCCCGGGTGATGTCGGTCAACCCGGCCCGCATCGCAGGGCTGGGCGGCCAGGGCCAGGCGCTCGCGCCGGGTTCGCCGGCCCACCTCGTGCTGGTCGACCCCGACGCCTCGATCACCGTCGACCGGGACGCCTCCGCCTCGCTGTCGCGCAACAACCCCTGGCACGGCCGCAGCCTCACCTCGCGCGTCGTCCACACGGTGTACGCCGGCCGGGTGACGGTCCGCGACGGTGCCCTGGCCTGACTAGGGGGCTCGCACCACCACCGCCGTCGTCGCGCGGAGGTGCATCGGGGTGCGCGGGAGCACCAGCCGGTAGCGGACCTGGCGTCGCTCGGGCAGCGGCACCTGGAACCTGACCGACCCGTCGGCGGCCAGCGTCGCCTCGCCGACCGTGGTCAGCACGCCGTCGACCACCGTGCGCAGCAGCACCCGGTCGCCGGTGCCACCACCGAGCACCCGCCCGCCGATGACGGCGGAACGGTCACCCGGGGTGACCGTGGCGGTCCACTCCGGCTGGAGCTTCAGCGCGACGACGGGGCTGCGGACCTTGCCGACCCGCAGCCGCACGGCAGCGTTGCCGTCCAGGGTGCCGGCGGAGATCGACACGGAGCCGTCCGCGCCGCTGGTCGCGGAGCCGAGCCGACGCCAGTCGCCGCCGGCGGTGCGCAGCAGCAGCCACACCTGGCGACCCGGCAGCACGACGCCCTCCGGCCCGGTGACGGTGCCCGACACCACGACGGTGTCGCCCGGTCCGGGAGTGGTGTCGAGGACGCTCGCGCTCATCGCCACGGGCCTGGCCGGCAGCAGGCGCACGCCGGCGCGTACAGCGGCGTGGGCGCGCGTGCGCGCCAGCCGGGCGACGTACCGCACGCGGGTGCTGGGTGAGGGCACCTGGAACGTCGCGCTGAGATCGGCGCCCAGCCGGGCACGACCGACGACCACTGGACCTCTCGGGCGTGGGCTCACCAGCTCGACCGGGTCACCGGCCCGACCACCGCGCGTGGTGACGTCGAGCGCCGTCGACGACCCGCTGGGGCGCTGGGTGAGCGTGAGGGTCGGCACCAGCACGACCCGCCAGACCCGGCTGGTCAGCTCCTCACCGACGGCGAGCCGGAACGCCGAGGTCCGCGTGAGGGCCGGTGCGGTGACGCTGATCGCGCCCGCTTCGTCGCTCGTCGCCGTGGCGACGGGCAGCCACGCATCCTCCTGGCGCTGGAGCAGCGACACGGCCTGGCCCGCCACGGGCGTCGCGTCGGCGGCGGTCAGCGTGCCGGTGAGGGCGACCTGCTCGTCGGGCGCTGCCCGGTGGCTGGCGCCGGCGAGCGTGACGGAGGTCGGCGTCACGGGGGTCGGGGTGCTCGTCGGCGTCTCTGTGGGCGTCTCGGTCGGCGAGGTCGTCGGCTCCGTGGGGCTGGCCGAGGGCGAGTCCGTCGGCTCCTCGGTCGGCTGCTCGGAGGGGTCGTCGGTGGGCTCGGTCGTGGCCTCGTCGGGCCCTTGCGACGGCGGCTGCTCGCTCGAGGGCTGCTGGGTGCCGGGGGAGGGGGCCTGGGACTCGGGGGTGCTGGGCGTGCCGTCGGTGCGGGGCTTCTCCGGTGCCGGCACCCCGACCGGGCCGAGCACGTCGTGGACGGCTCGCTGCACAGGGTCGGGCAGGTTCTGCGTGTACGCCGCAGCGGCGCCGGCACCCAGCGCGACCGCGACCACCACGGCCGTGCCGCCGCCACCGAGACGTCGGCCGACCAGCCGCAGCCGGCCGCGGGCGGTGCCGTGCGCGGTCTGCGCGCCCGGCTGCGCGGCACGGAAGGCGGCGACGAACTCGGACTCCCCGGCCAGCTCGTCGGCCGTGCCGGGGGCGCGCAGCGCCTGCACCAGCGGGTCGTCGTTCCACGGTGAGAGGTCGTCGTCGTGACCGGACATCTCACACCACCTTTCCGAGCGCGTGGGCACGCGGGTCGCGTGCCAGCTTCTGCAGGGCCCGGTGAACGGCGACGCGCACCGTCCCGGGCTTCTTGCCCACCATGCGAGCGACGACGGCGACGTCGAGGCCGGCGACCACCCGCAGCATCACCAGCTCCGCCTGCTCGGCGGGCAGGGACGCCACGATGCGGAGGGCGTGGTCCGTCGCGTCGCGTGCCACGGCGTCCTCCTCGGCGCTCGAGACCGACGCAGCGGTCGTGTGCTCCGCCGGCGCCGCCACCGGCACCGCCGGTCGCCGGGACCGTGCCCGGCCGTGGTCGATCGCGCGGTTGCGGGCGATCGTGAAGAGCCAGCCCCGGAAGTCGTCGATGCCGCCGCCGAAGCCCGGAAGATCCCGCACCACCTGGAGCCAGGTCTCCGACGCGACGTCCTCACGGCCGTCGGGGCAGCGGACCGCGAGGTAGCGCAGGAGAGGCGGGTGCAGCGTGCGCCACAGGAGGGCGAACGCCGCCTCGTCGCCGGACCGGGCACCGTCGAGCGCCCGTTGGAGGCGGTCGTCGGGGCCGGGTGGGCGCGCACCACCGAACGGCCGGGCGGGGGCCGTGTCGGCACTCCCGTCCGGCCGCTCGCGGCGCTCGGTCGAGTCCAGCTCGTGCTCCTCCACTGAAGAGGTCGTCAGGAGACGACCGTGCCGCTCACCGTCGGCAGGAAGCGCGCCTCGCCGTCGTAGACGAGACGGTACTGGGTGTCCGCGACGCGGTCCTGGACGAAGTGCACCCGTCCCTTGCCGTTCGTCACGTCCACGCCGACGGGGGTCCAGGCGGTGCTCCCCGGTGCCATCGCCTGGAGGGTGACCGTCCGTCCGGGACGCGTCGCGCCGGCAGCACGGAGCTGGCCGTCGACGACGTACCCCTCACCGACGGTGCGGCCACGGATCGAAAGCGAGCTCGCCGCCCGCACCAGCACCCGCGCGATCGGGCTGGTCCCGCGGGTGACCCCGGGGCTGTGCGTGACGCGCAGCCGGTACGCCGTGGAGCGCTCCGGCGCCACGGTGAACGACACGGTGCCGTCGGCGGCCGTCGTGCCGGTCTGCTCGGCCGACCACGCGGCACTGCTGCCGACCTTGCGGGCCAGCAGGGTGACCGAGGCGTCAGGCGTGGGGGCGCCGGACGAGGTGACGACCCCGGAGACCGTCGAGGACGCACCGGGGTCGACCACACCGGGCACTGCCGAGATGGAGACCTCCGACGGCTTCCGCACCACGACGCGCGCGCTGCGCGACGGGCGGAGCTTCGGCGTGCCGAGGAAGGCGAGGCGGTAGGCCGTCTGCCCCTCGGGCTCGACCCCGAACACCACCGTGCCGCGGCCGTTGGTGCGCGAGGCGCTCTCGAAGCCCCAGCCGGACGAGTCCGGCGTGCGCGAGACGAGCACGACCCATCGGCGACCCAGCGGCATGCCCCGGGCGAACAGCTTGCCGCGGACCACGGTCTGGTCCGAGGGCCCGACCTCCTTGAGCCGGATGGACAGCGTGGTCCGGACCCGTAGGGCCGGGTGCTGCGGGACGCGGACCCTCACCCGCGCGACGCCGCTGACCGCTCGGTCGGCGTCGACGGCACCGGCGTAGCGCCAGCGGTAGAGCGTGGTGGTCTCGGGGGTCACGTCGAGGGTGAGCCTGCCGGACGTCCCGGAGGTCGTGGTGCCGACAGGGATGAAGCCCGGCGTGCCCGGTGCGCGGGCCTCGAGCAGCACCTCGCGACCGGCGGGCTCGGCGCCCGGTGTCGCGATGCGACCCCGGATGGTGCTGGACCTGCCGGGAGCCACGGCCGGCTTGACCGCGCGGATGGACAGGGACGTGTCGACCTGGGTCGTGGTGCTCGCGGACGCGCTGCCGCCGACCAGGGTGGGCACGACCGCGAGTGACGCAGCCGTCGCGACGAGGGCGGTGGTGGCCGCCAGTCGTCGCAGGATCGTGAGTTCCATGTGAGGCCTCTCGTGTTCGGCGACCCTCCCCTCGGGCCACTCACCACGACAGCGCCTGCGACGCCGGGTGCGTTACAAGACCGTCAGCCACGCCGGCGGGGACGCAGGTCGAGCACGTTGCCCTCGCCGCGGTCGCGGACCGTGGTGCGCCCCTTGGCGACGGTGACGGCGTTGCGGTCGCCGGTGACGACGAGGCGGACGGCGCGGGTGAGGCCGAGCAGGTTGTCCGAACCCGTGATGCGGGTGCGGAAGGCCTTGCGAGCGGTCACGTGGTCCGAGCCGCGGAGCCTCAGGACGTTGACCGTGTCGGCGGCCAGGGTCGAGGCCGTGCCGGTGAGCTCCGCCCGCTCCACCAGGCCGGCGACCGACACGGTCGAACCGCTGCCGGCGAGGGCCAGGTCCTGGATGGACGGGGTCGTGAGGCTGGTGCCGGCGCCCACCACGGACACCGCCCCGAGAGGCTTCGCGGTGACGGTGTTGCCGACGCCCTCGATCGTCAGCTGCGTAGCAGCGGGCATCGTCACCGTCGCGTCGTCGGCCGTCACCCGCACGGCCCCGCAGGTGCCCTGGAGGTCGTAGGTGACGCCGTCCCAGGGGAGCAGCGTCTCGCTGCCCAGCTCACACTGCACAGGGACGGTGATCCCGGCGGCGTGGGCCGGTGCGGCCACCGCGGCGGCGGCACCTACGGCGAGGGTGAGGAACAGGCTGAAGAGGGCTCTGTGGGCGACGGTCACATACCGACAGTACGCAGTTCGGGTGCCTCGCCGCCGTGGCGGGGGTCACATCAGCCGGCGCCGCCCGTCCGGGGGTCGCGGTCGGTCAGGCAGTACACCTGTCCGCCGGGGGCGGTGAGGACCGTCCAGTGCGCGTGGACCGCCCGCACCGTCGCCCCGAGCCGGACGTGCGCGGCGGTGTCGGCCTGCCGGTCGGCGGTCGCCAGGTCCGGGTGCGCCCGCACCGGCCCCTCGCCCTCCCCGAGCCGCTGGAGCAGGATCCGCGGCTGGCCGGGCGTGACGAGCCGGACGAACTCCGGCAGTGCCCCGACCTGCTTCTCCCGGCCGGTCAGGTCCTCCCAGAACGACACCTCGGCGTCCCAGGCGGCGTCCGGGATGTCGAGGCAGACCTGGTCGAGGATGGTGGCGCCGGGACGCTCCAGCACGGGCTCGCCGTCGAGGAGGGTGTGGCAGAAGGCGAGGCCGCCGGGGGAGCGCATCACCTCGACGTCGTGGTAGGTCCACGCCGTCGTCGCGCCGAGCTCACGTGCCCGGGCGACGGCGGCCGGCCGGTCCGCTGAGTCGAGGTCGAGGTGGATGCCGGCCGGGCCGTCCACCGCCTGCATCTTGACGTACGCCGACCCTGCCGGCGGCAGCAGCGTGAGGAACTGGCCGTCCTCGCCGCGCCGCTCGGAGGGGCGCCAGCCGGTGACGGCGGCCCAGAACGCGACGGCAGCCTCGAAGGCGGGGGCAGGGGTGTCGAGGAAGACCTGGGTCCAGGCGGGGCGGGTCGGCATGACGCGATCCTGACACCTCGCCGGCCTCGTACGCTCGGAGGATGAGCGACGTCCCGCCCGCCGTCCCGCAGCTCCTGCACACGGTCCTCGACGCCGTCGACGTCCGCACCGAGGCGGAGTTCTGGCGCGACCTGCTCGGCCTCGCCTACCGGCCGGGGGACGAGGTGCCCGACGCGGAAGCCGACGACGCGGACTGGCTCGTCCTCACGCACCCCGACGGCCGGCGTTGCCTCGCCGTCCAGGAGGTCGCCGCGCTGCCGTCGAGCCGGTGGCCCGAGCCGGGTCACCCCTCGGTGTCGCACCTCGACACCACGGTCCCGTCCCGGACCGCGCTGGACGCCGTCCACGAGCGCGTCCTGGAGCTCGGCGGCGAGCTGCGCCTCGACCGGACCGACGACCCCGACGAGCCGTTGCGTGCCTATGCCAGCCCGGCGGGGCACGTGTTCTGCGTCTTCGTCGCCTGACGGGTCGATGATGGTCCGATGACCACCGCCCTGCCCTACGACGCACCCGCCGGCCGCTGGCCGGGCACCGCCGACTTCCGGCTGATGCCGACTGACGACTTCTCCGGCGGCGACTCGATCCTCGAGGTCGCCGACGCGGCCCGCGGACGTGCCCTCCGGCTCGACTACACCTGGCCGCACCCCGCCGACGGCGAGCAGGCCGGCTCCCTGCTGCTGGGAGTGCCGACGGCCGACGGGACCGTCACCGCCGCGTGGGTCGACAGCTGGCACCAGCAGGACCTCGCCACCCTCGTCGGCACCGGCGACGACTCCTCGGCCACGGTGGGCTACGAGTACGCCCCCGGCCGGCGCTGGGAGATCGAGGTCCGTGTGGGCGACTCCGGCGTCGGGGTGGTCATGCGCAGCGTCGTGCCCGGGGACGACGACAGCCCGGCGGTGACGTACGACGTGATGCGCGCCGCCTGGTCCTGACCGGTCAGGCCAGGCCGAGTGCCCGGGCCTCCTCCCGCAGGTCGTCGCGGGCGCAGGGGTGGGCGGCGTGCTCGATGAGGTTGCGGGCCTGCTCGCGCTCGTCGCGGCCCCACATCCACGCGATGCCCTGCTCGGTCACGACCGCCCCGTGCTGGAAGGACGTCACCGGCTCGTCGACGAGCGGCACGATGGTCGACACGTCGGCGCGCGGGTGCCAGCTGCGCAGCGCCATGAAGGCGCAGCCGCCGGGCGAGTGGCTCGCCCCCACGGTGAAGTCGGTCTGGCCGCCGAACCCGCTGTAGATCCGCGTGCCGATCCGCGACGCGTTGGCCTGGTCGAACAGGTCGACCTGCAGGGCGGTGTTGATCGACGTCATCGCCGGCTGGCGGGCGATCTGCGCCGGGGAGTTGGTCGTCTCGGTGCGCAGCATCTGCACCCGCGGGTTGTCGTCGACCCAGTCGTAGAGCTCCTGGCTCCCGAACACGAACGACGTACGCAGCGGCGTGCCGCGGTCCAGCGCGCCCGCCTTCTCGAGGGTGAGGACGCCGTCGCTGAACATCTCGGTCCAGATCCGCAGGCCCCGCCGCGCGAGGACGCCGCCGATCGTCGCGTCGGGCACCTCGCCGATCCCGGCCTGGAGGGTCGCCCCGTCACCGATCTCCGCCGCGACCCGGGACCCGATGAGGCGCGCGTCGTCGCCCGGCAGTGGTGCCGTGTGCGTCGTCAGCGGTACGTCGACCTCGACGCCGAGGTCGATCGCGTCGAGCGGCAGCACGGCGTCACCGAACGTCCACGGCATGCGCGGGTTCAGCTGCGCCACGACGAGCGCGCCCCGCTCGCGCGCCGCCTCGATGGCGGCGGGCAGCACGTTGACCTCGAGGCCGAGCGAGACCTGCCCGTCGCGGGGCGTGGTGGTGTGGACGACGACCACGTCGGGGGCCAGCGGGCCGTGGAACAGCCGCGGCACCATCGAGAGCCGGCACGGGACGTAGGACAGCCGGGGGTGGCGGCGGAAGCCGGGCCCGACGAACGTCGTCTCGGGGACCACGCCGTCGTGGACGGGCAGGTCCGGCTGCGCGTTCAGCGCATGGAGCCGCGCCGCCGGCAGCTCGCCGAGCAGCGGTCCGAGCAGCGTGACCGGGGACGCGAAGTTGCCGCTCGTGACCACACGGGGCGTGGCGCCGACCTCGGCACGCGCGCAGTGCTGGGCGACGAGACGGACGGCCTGGGCGGGGGTGACGACGCGCATGTGGCCAGCCTGTCAACGCCCGCGCCGATATCCAGTGGGCCATCCGGCCCGTCTGGCCTAGGCTTTGGTCATCATGTGGATCCAGGACTGACCGACTCGCGTCCGCGGCGGCGCCCTCGTGCGCCCTCATGCCCGGCGAGTCCTCTCCTGACCCGCGAAGGAATCCCCGCATGCCTGCCCCCTCCTCCACCTCGCCCGTGCTCGCCCCGCTGGTGGTCTCCGGTCTCTCGGTCGGCTACCCCGGCCGCGCCGTGCTGACCGGTGTCGACCTGCTGGCCCAGCCGGGTCGCCGGATCGGGCTCGTCGGCGAGAACGGCACCGGCAAGTCGACCCTCCTCCGTGCCGTCGCCGGCCGGCTGCCCGAGCGGGCGCACGTGTCCGGGTCCGTGCAGGTGCCGGACGACCTCGTGCTGCTCGGCCAGGAGCCGCCGTTCCGCGACCGCGCGACGGTCGCCGACGTCCTCGCCATGACGCTCGCCCCGCTCCGGACCGCGGTTGCCGACGTGGAGCGGCTGGCCGCGCTGGTCGGCACCCCCGAGGGCGACGCGGCGTACGAGCACGCGCTCGAGCGGGCCCTGGCCCACGACGCCTGGGACGCGGACAGACGCGCCGCGCTCGCGGCCGCCCGCCTCGGGCTCGACGACCTCGACCCCGCGCGGGGCGTGGGCACCCTGTCCGGCGGCCAGCGCACCCGCCTCGCGCTCGCCACGATCATGACGACCCGCCCGACGTGCCTGCTGCTGGACGAGCCCACCAACCATCTCGACGACGACGCGATCGAGGTCCTCACCGGCTTCCTGAAGGACCTGCCGGGCGTGGTCGTCCTCGCCAGCCACGACCGGGTGCTCCTCGACGACGTCTGCACCGACCTGGTCGACCTCGACGCCGGCGAGCTCGGCACGAACGGGAGCGGCGGCAAGCGGTTCGGCGGCGGCTGGAGCGACTACGAGGCCGCCCGGGCCGACGCCCGCCGGCGCTGGGAGCAGACCTACGCCGAGCAGCAGCAGGAGATCGCCCGGCTGCGGGCCGCGACCAGGATCGGCACCAGCGCGATCGCGCACGACCGCGGCCCGACCGACGGCGACAAGTACATCTACTCCTTCAAGGGCGGACGGGTCGACCAGACGCTGGCCCGGCGCAAGAAGGACGCGCAGCGTCGGCTCGACGTCGCCGAGCGCGAGCAGGTCCGCAAGCCACCGGCACCCCTGCGCTTCCGGGGAGACCTCACCACCGGTGCGTCCGGGCGCCTGGTCCAGGTGCGCGACCTGGAGGTGGCCGGCCGGCTGCGGGCGCCGCGACTGGACCTGGCGGCGGGGGAGCACCTCCTCCTCACCGGTCCCAACGGCTCGGGGAAGTCGACGCTCCTCGGCGTCCTCTCGGGGCGGCTCGCCCCGACGAGCGGCCGCGTCGACGTGACCGCCCGGCGCGTGCGCGAGCTGACCCAGGACCCCGAGGTGTCGGACCCGTCGCGCTCCGCGCTGGCGACGTACGACGACGCGGTGCGGGAGCTCGCGGGTGCGCCGGCGCTGCGCGACCTCGGCCTGCTGCACCCGCGCGACCACCGCACGCCCGTCGGCAGCCTCTCGGTGGGACAGCGCCGCCGCCTCGGGCTGGCGGTCGCGATCGCCGCCGCGCCCGACGTGCTGCTCCTCGACGAGCCGACCAACCACGTGTCGCTGGCGCTCGCCGGCGAGCTCGAGGAGGCGCTGGCGACCTCGCCCGGCGGCGTCGTGCTCGCCTCGCACGACCGGTGGCTGCGGCGGCGCTGGCAGGGGCCGGAGCTCGGCCTGATGTCCTGGTGAGGCGCGGCTCGGCGACGTGGACACGATGCCGGGTCGTGGGCCTCACGCTGGTAGGGTCGGCGTCGGCTCGAACATCCTTTAACGATCCGTCCCGTGAGGCGGAGAAGGAGGTACGGCGTGGCATCGCCTGTCCAAAAACTGCCTGCACCAGCGCTCCTCGTCCTCGAGGACGGGCGCACGTTCCGCGGTGAGTCCTTCGGAGCCGAGGGTGAGACCTTCGGCGAGGCCGTCTTCTCGACCGGCATGTCCGGCTACCAGGAGACGCTGACCGACCCCAGCTACCACCGCCAGGTCGTCGTGATGACGGCCCCGCACGTCGGCAACACCGGGATGAACGACGAGGACATGGAGTCCTCGCGCATCTGGGTGGCCGGCTACGTCGTCCGCGACCCCGCGCGGGTCCCCAGCAACTGGCGCAGCACCCGCAGCCTCGCCGACGAGCTGCGCGAGCAGGGCGTGGTGGGGATCAGCGGCGTCGACACCCGCGCCCTGACCCGCCACCTGCGCGAGCGTGGCGCGATGCGCGTCGGCATCTCCACCACCGAGACCGACCCGCAGCGCCTCCTGCAGCGCGTGCAGGAGTCCGCGGAGATGACGGGGTCCAACCTCAGCGAGGCGGTCAGCACGGGGGAGACCTACGTCGTCCCCGCGGTCGGGGAGAAGCGCTTCACCGTCGCTGCGGTCGACCTCGGCATCAAGGCCAACACCCCGCGGATGATGAGCGAGCGTGGCATCGAGGTGCACGTGCTCCCCGCCACCGCGTCGCTGGCGGACGTGCAGGCCGTGGCTCCCGACGGCCTCTTCTTCTCCAACGGTCCCGGTGACCCGGCCGCGACGACCGGCCAGGTCGAGCTGCTCCAGGGCGCGCTGCGCGAGGGCATCCCCTACTTCGGGATCTGCTTCGGCAACCAGCTCTTCGGCCGGGCGCTCGGCTTCGGCACCTACAAGCTGAAGTACGGCCACCGCGGCATCAACCAGCCGGTGATGGATCGCACCACGGGCAAGGTCGAGGTGACCGCCCACAACCACGGCTTCGCCGTCGACGCCCCGCTCGAGGGGTCGACGACCACCGAGTTCGGCGAGGCCACGGTCAGCCACGTCTGCCTCAACGACGACGTCGTCGAGGGCCTCGAGCTCCGCGACGCCGACGGACGGCTCCGCTCGTTCTCCGTGCAGTACCACCCGGAAGCCGCGGCCGGCCCGCACGACGCGGCGTACCTCTTCGACCGCTTCTCCGCGCTGATGGAAGGGAAGGCCTGAGATGCCGAAGCGCACCGACATCACGAGCGTCCTGGTCATCGGCTCGGGGCCGATCATCATCGGCCAGGCCTGCGAGTTCGACTACTCCGGCACCCAGGCCTGCCGCGTGCTGCGGCAGGAGGGCCTGCGGGTCATCCTGGTCAACTCCAACCCGGCCACGATCATGACCGACCCGGAGTTCGCCGACGCGACCTACGTCGAGCCGATCACGCCCGACTACGTCGAGAAGGTCATCGCCAAGGAGCGCCCCGACGCGCTGCTCGCGACCCTCGGCGGCCAGACCGCGCTGAACTGCGCGATGGCCCTCGACAAGGCCGGCATCCTCGAGAAGTACGGCGTCGAGCTGATCGGCGCGTCCATCGACGCGATCGAGCGCGGCGAGAACCGCCAGCAGTTCAAGAAGATCGTCGAGCAGCTCGGCGGCGAGTCGGCCCGGAGCTTCATCTGCCACTCGGTCGACGACCTGCTCGCCGGCGCCGAGGAGCTCGGCTACCCGATGGTCGTCCGCCCGTCGTTCACGATGGGCGGCACCGGCTCCGGCATGGCGTACGACGAGGCGGACCTGCGCCGCATCGGCGGCGCGGGCCTGGCCGCCAGCCCGACCACCGAGGTGCTCCTCGAGGAGTCGATCCTCGGCTGGAAGGAGTACGAGCTCGAGGTCATGCGCGACCGTGCCGACAACACGGTCATCGTGTGCTCGATCGAGAACCTCGACCCGATGGGCGTGCACACCGGCGACTCGATCACGGTCGCACCGGCGATGACGCTCACCGACCGCGAGTACCAGAAGATGCGCGACCTCGCGATCGGCATCATCCGGGCGGTCGGCGTCGACACCGGTGGCTGCAACATCCAGTACGCCGTGAACCCCGCCGACGGCCGCCTCATCGTCATCGAGATGAACCCGCGCGTCTCGCGGTCCTCCGCGCTGGCGTCGAAGGCGACCGGCTTCCCGATCGCCAAGATCGCCGCGAAGGTCGCGGTCGGCTACACCCTCGACGAGATCCGCAACGACATCACCGAGGAAACCCCGGCCTCCTTCGAGCCGGCGCTGGACTACGTCGTGGTCAAGGTGCCGCGGTTCGCCTTCGAGAAGTTCCCGGAGGCCGATCCGACGCTGACCACGCACATGAAGTCGGTCGGCGAGGCGATGGCCATCGGTCGCAACTTCACCGAGGCGCTCCAGAAGGCGCTGCGCTCCCTGGAGAGCAAGCACGCGCCCTTCGACTGGCACAAGCACTTCGACGACGACCTCGCCTCGGCGGAGTCCAAGGCCGCGCTGCTCGAGCAGGTCAAGGTCCCGCACGACGGCCGGCTGAAGAAGGTCATGGACGCGATCCGTGCCGGTGCGACGCCGCAGGAGATCTTCGACGCGACGAAGATCGACCCGTGGTTCGTCGACCAGCTCGCGCTGATCAACGAGGTCGCGGTCGCGCTCATCGACGCCACCGAGCTCACCCCCGACCTGCTGCGCCTCGCCAAGCGGCACGGCTTCTCCGACGAGCAGGTCGGCCGGATCCGGGGCCTGAGCGCCGACGTGATCCGCGGCGTGCGCCACGCCCTGGGCATCCGGCCGGTCTTCAAGACGGTCGACACCTGCGCGGCCGAGTTCGCCGCCCGCACGCCCTACCACTACTCGTCCTACGACGAGGAGACCGAGGTGCAGCCGCGCGCGGAGGGCAAGGAGGCCGTGATCATCCTCGGCTCCGGGCCCAACCGCATCGGCCAGGGCATCGAGTTCGACTACTCCTGCGTGCACGCCTCGCTCGCGCTGGCCGAGGCCGGCTACGAGACGATCATGGTCAACTGCAACCCGGAGACGGTGAGCACCGACTACGACACCTCCGACCGGCTCTACTTCGAGCCGCTCACGCTGGAGGACGTCCTCGAGATCGTCCACGCCGAGCAGCAGGCCGGCCCGGTCGCCGGTGTCGTGTGCCAGCTCGGCGGCCAGACGCCGCTGGGCCTGGCGCAGGGCCTCGCCGACGCCGGGGTCCCGATCGTCGGCACCACGCCCGAGGCGATCCACCTCGCCGAGGAGCGCGGCGCCTTCGGCCGCGTGCTCGCCGACGCCGGCCTGCCGGCGCCCAAGCACGGCACCGCGACGTCGTACCCCCAGGCGCAGCGGATCGCCCACGAGATCGGCTACCCGGTCCTGGTGCGCCCGTCGTACGTCCTGGGCGGGCGCGGCATGGAGATCGTCTACGACGACGCCGCCCTCGAGCACTACCTCGAGCGCTACGTCGCCAACGGCCTGATCAACGAGCGGCAGCCGGTGCTGGTCGACCGCTTCCTCGACGACGCGGTCGAGATCGACGTCGACGCGATCTTCGACGGCGAGGAGCTCTTCCTCGGCGGCGTGATGGAGCACATCGAGGAGGCCGGCATCCACTCCGGCGACTCGTCCTGCGCGCTGCCGCCGATCACGCTGGGCCGCGAGGAGATCGACCGGATCCGCACGTCCACCGAGGCGATCGCCCGCGGGCTCGACGTCCGCGGCCTGCTCAACATCCAGTTCGCCCTCGCGTCCGACGTCCTCTACGTCCTCGAGGCCAACCCGCGCGCGTCGCGGACGGTGCCGTTCGTCTCCAAGGCGACCGCGACGCCGCTGGCCAAGGCGGCGGCCCGGGTGATGCTGGGGGAGTCGGTCGCGGACCTCCGCGTGGCCGGCGTGCTGCCGGCCAAGGGCGACGGCGGCCACCTGGCCGACGGGTCGCCCATCGCGGTGAAGGAGGCGGTCATGCCCTTCGACCGCTTCAAGACCGCCGACGGCCGCACCGTCGACGCGCTGCTCGGCCCCGAGATGCGCTCGACCGGCGAGGTGATGGGCTTCGACGCCTTCTTCGGCACGGCCTTCGCGAAGGCGCAGGCGGCAGCCTACGGCTCGCTGCCGCTGTCGGGACGTGTGTTCGTGTCGGTCGCCAACCGCGACAAGCGGCACATGATCTTCCCGGTCAAGCAGATCGCCGACATGGGCTTCGAGATCCTCGCGACCGCCGGCACGGCGGAGGTGCTGCGCCGCAACGGCGTCGTGGCCACCGTCGTGCGCAAGCAGTCCGAGGGCGAGGGGCCCGACGGCGAGAAGACCATCGTCGGCCGGATCCTCGACCGCGAGGTCGACCTGGTGATCAACACGCCGCACGGCGCCACCAGCGGCGGCTCGCCGCGTGCGGACGGCTACGAGATCCGCACCGCGGCCGTGCTCACCGACATCCCGTGCATCACCACCATCCAGGGCCTCGGCGCGGCCGTGCAGGGCCTGGAGGCGATGCGGCGCGGTGACATCGGCGTGCGCTCGCTCCAGGACTGGGCGGCCCACCTGCCGGCGGGCACGTCCGCCACGGAGGTCCCGGCCGAGTGACCGTGCGCCCCTACGACGTCCTCTTCGAGCTGGCGCTGACCCGGGTCGACCCGGAGCGGATCCACCACGCGGCGTTCCGGGCGATCCGGGCCGCCGCGCCGGTGACGAGTCGGGCGTTGCGGGTGCCGTCCGCCCCGGTCCACGCGCTGGGCCTGACGTTCCCGCACCCGCTCGGCCTGGCGGCCGGCTTCGACAAGAACGCCGTCGGGATCGACGGGCTCGCCGCGCTGGGCTTCGGTCACGTCGAGGTCGGCACGGTCACCGGGGAGGCCCAGCCGGGCAACCCGCAGCCGCGGCTGTTCCGGCTCAAGGACGACCGCGCCATCGTGAACCGGATGGGCTTCAACAACGACGGCTCGGAGGTCGTGGCGAAGAGACTTGCGGCTTGGCGGTCTCGTAACCCCCTCGTGGCTGAGGCTGCTTCGCATCACGGCCGGACCTCGTTCCTCGGTCCGCCCGTTCTGGGAGTCAACATCGGCAAGACCAAGGTCGTCCCCGAGGACGAGGCGGCCCGCGACTACGAGAAGTCCGCCGGCCTGCTCGCCCCCTACGCCGACTACCTCGTCGTCAACGTCTCGTCCCCCAACACCCCCGGACTCCGCGACCTGCAGGCCGTGGAGAAGCTCGAGCCCATCCTCAGCGCCGTACGCCGGCGCGCCGACGAGGTGCGGCCCGACCACCGGGTGCCGCTGCTGGTCAAGATCGCTCCCGACCTCAGCGACGACGACGTCGTCGCCGTGGCCGACCTCGCCCTGGCGATCGGCCTCGACGGGATCATCGCCACGAACACGACGATCAGCCGGGAGGGCCTCGCCACCCCGGCCGCCGCGGTGGAGGGGGTCGGCGCGGGAGGGCTCAGCGGTCGACCGCTCACCCAGCGGTCGGAGGACGTCGTACGCCTCCTGCGCGGGCGCGTCGGACCGGACCTCACCCTCGTCGGCGTCGGCGGCATCACCACCGTCGACGACGCCCGCCGCCGGCTCGCGGCCGGTGCGGACCTGCTCCAGGGCTACACCGCCTTCGTCTACGAGGGGCCGCTGTGGCCGCGCCGCATCGTGCGGGGGCTCACGCAGGCATGACCCAGGTCCCCGGCCCGTCGCGCGGCCCCGTCCACGTCGTGGGCGAGGTGGTGGCCACCAAGCGGATCGGTGGCTACCGGCACCTGACCCTGACCGCGCCCGGCGTCCCGGAGGCGTTCCGGCCGGGCAACTTCGTGGCGGTGAGCGTCGACGGGCACGTCGCCCGCCGCGCGCTGTGGGTGCACCGGGTCCGCGCGGCGAGCGCCTTCGGCCCGACGCTGGACGTGGTGGTGGAGGCCCGCGGTGAGGGCACCGCCTGGCTCGCCGCCCAGCCGGTGGGCGCGAAGGTCGCCGTCACCGGCCCGCTGGGACGCGCGTTCGCGCTGCCCAAGGAGGCGGTGTCCTGCCTGCTCGTGGGGGAGGGCTACGCCGCCGCGCCGCTCTTCCCGCTGGCCGAGCGGCTGCGCGAGCGCGGCTGCGCGGTCTCGCTGGTCGTCTCGGCCCCCGACGAGGCCCGCCTGCTCTCCGCCCTCGAGGCGCGCCGCTCCGCCCGGTCGGTCACGGTGCTCACCGCCGACGGCTCGATCGGCCAGCGGGGCACCGTGGCGGAGCACGTCGACGACCTGGTGCGGCGCAGCGACGCCGATGTCGTCTACGCGGCCGGGCCCACCGAGGTCCTCCGCGCCGCCGCCACTGCCGCTGAGCGCGCGGGTGCCTGGAGCCAGGTGGCGGTGGAGACCAACACGCCGTGCGGCACCGGGCTGTGCCACGGCTGCCCGCTGCCGGTCGTCGGCGAGGACGGCGTGGACCGCGTCGTCCGCGCCTGCGCCGAGGGTCCCGTGGTCCGTGGCGACCGCGTCCGCTGGGAGGCGCTGTGAGCGCGCGGGTCCCCGGCCCGGTGATGGTCGCGGCGGGGTGCGGAGGCACCGGGCGCGAGCTGGTGGCGTACTCCGGCCCCGACGGTCTCGACGGGCTGCCCTTCGTCACCCGCTCGATCACCCTCGACCCGCGTCCCGGCAGCACCGGCACCCGCCTGGTCGAGGTCCCCGGCGGGCTGGTCAACGCCGTCGGCCTGCCCAACCCCGGGCTCGAGCACTTCCTCGCCACCGAGCTGCCCTGGCTGGTCCGGGCGGGCGCGCGGGTCGTCGTCTCGGTCGCCGGCAGCACGATGGGGGAGTACGCCGACCTCGCCCGCCGGCTGAGCCGCGCCCCGGGCGTGGCCGGGCTCGAGGTCAACGTCGGCGCGCCCGACGAGGCCGGTGCCCGGCTGTTCGAGGCGCGCGAGCCCTACCACGCCGCCAGCGTGATCGCCGCCGTGCGCCGCGAGTTCCCCGCCGACCGACCTGTCCTGGCCAAGCTCCGGCCCGACGTCTCGCGGGTCGTCGAGGCGGCGCGGTCCTGCCACGAGGCCGGGGCCACGGCGATCGTGGTCGGCAACGCCGTCCCCGCAGCCTTCCCCGACGGTCGCTCAGGCGGACTGAGCGGCCCCGCGGTCGCGCCGATCGCGCTGCGGTGCGTGGCCGACGTCGGCCGCGCGCTCCCCGAGGTCCCGGTCATCGGCTGCGGCGGCGTGCACGACGTCGCCAGCGCCCGGGCGTACCTCTCCGCCGGTGCCGTCGCCGTCCAGGTCGGCACCGCGCTGCTCCACGACCCCACCACGGTGGCCCGGCTGCGGGCCTCGCTCACCGACTCCCAGGAGGAGACCCCATGACTCCCTTCGGCACCCGGCTCGCCGAGGCCATCGACGCGCGCGGCCGCTTCTGCGTGGGCATCGACCCGCACGCCGGCCTGCTGCACGACTGGGGCCTGGCCGACGACGTCGCGTCCCTGGAGCGCTTCGCCCTCACCGTGGTCGAGGCGGTCGCGCCCGTGGTGAGCGTGGTCAAGCCGCAGAGCGCGTTCTACGAGCGGTTCGGCAGCCGCGGGGTCGCCGTGCTCGAGCGGGTGATCGCCGAGTCGCGCGACGCCGGCGCTCTGGTGCTGCTCGACGTCAAGCGCGGTGACATCGGCTCCACCAGCCAGGCTTACGCCGACGCCTACCTCGACCCGTCCTCGCCGCTGGCCTCCGACGCCGTCACGGCCAGCCCCTACCTCGGCTTCGGCTCCCTCGACCCGATGGTCGAGGCCTGTCGGCAGCACGGCGGCGGCCTGTTCGTGCTCGCCCTCACGTCGAACAAGGAGGGCCCGGAGGTGCAGCACGCCCGCACCGACGGCACGACCGTCGCCGGCACGGTGCTCGGCCACCTCCGCGCGCTCAACGCGGGGGCGGAGCCGGTCGGCTCGTTCGGGGCGGTCGTCGGCGCCACTATCGGCCAGACCGCCGAGGACCTCGACATCAACGGACCGTTCCTGGTGCCCGGCTACGGCGCCCAGGGCGGCACCACGGCCGACCTCACCCGGATCTTCGGCACCGCCGCCCGGTGGGCGCTGCCGAGCTCGTCACGCGAGGTGCTGCAGGCCGGACCGGACGTCACCGCGCTGCGCGACGCCGCCAGGCGGGGCAACGACGCCGTGCAGGAGCTGGGCGCGTGAGACGGACCCACCTCCTGGCGCTGCTGGTCCCGGCCGCGCTGGCGGGCTGCTCGAGCGACCCGGCCGAGGACTACTGCCAGGCGGTGGAGGAGCACCAGGAGGCGCTCACCGAGGTCGCCGCGTCCGAGGACACCGGCGTGCTCTTCGACGCGCTCGACGCCTACGACGAGCTGCGGGCCGAGGCGCCGCGCGACATCGCCGACGACTGGGCCGCGGTCATCGAGCCGCTCCGCCAGCTCGAGGACGCGCTCGCCGACGCGGGCGTCGACCCGTCGACGTACTCCGCGGAGGAGCCGCCGGCCGACGTCTCGGAGGAGGACCGGGAGGCCATCGAGGCGGCCGCCCGAGAGGTCGGCTCGGAGCGGACCGTGACCGCGATGGGGGCGGTCGAGCAGCACGCCCTCGACGTGTGCGGCACCCCGCTGTCCCGATGAACGGACGCCGGTCCATGGCGTACGTCACCTCGGGGTGAGGTCGTCGCGGCCTCGATTGCCTGCCTCGTCGCGATCTGACTAGATTGAGCCGCACCCACCCGGACCCGAGACCCACCGAGAAGGATCGCTTTCGTGGCCTTGCCCCCTCTGACGCCTGAGCAGCGCCAGGCAGCCCTCGACAAGGCTGCGGCCTCCCGACGCGAGCGGGCCGAGGTGAAGAACCGGCTCAAGAACTCCGGCGGCTCCATCCTCGACGTGCTCCACGAGGGGCAGACCAACGAGGTCATCGGCAAGATGCGCGTCGTCGAGCTGCTCCAGTCGGTCCCCGGCCTGGGCCGGGTGCGCGCCCGCCAGGTGATGCAGCGCCTCGGCATCGCCGAGAGCCGTCGCGTGCGCGGTCTCGGCGTCAAGCAGGTCGCTGCGCTCGAGCGCGAGTTCGGTCCCGACGCGTCGTGAGCGGCACCGGAGGGGGCAACCCCAACCGCCGCTCCCGCCTGATCGTGCTCGCCGGTCCCACCGCGGTCGGCAAGGGCACCGTCGCGGCCGCGGTGCGCGAGACGCACCCCGAGGTCTGGATCTCGGTGTCCGCCACGACCCGCCCGCCGCGACCGGGCGAGGAGAACGGCGTCCACTACTGGTTCGTCTCCGACGAGGAGTTCGACCACATGGTCGAGCGGGGCGACCTGCTCGAGTGGGCCGTGGTCCACAAGGCCGCCCGCTACGGCACCCCGCGCGGCCCCGTCGAGCTGGCCCTGGCGTCCGGCCACCCCGCGATGCTCGAGATCGACCTGCAAGGCGCCCGCCAGGTCCGCGAGACGATGCCCGACGCGCTGTTCGTCTTCCTCAAGCCGCCGTCGTGGGAGGAGCTCGTACGCCGCCTCGTCGGGCGCGGCACCGAGGGGGAGGCCGAGCGGGAGCGCCGGCTCGCGACCGCTCGCGAGGAGCTCGCCGCCGAGGCGGAGTTCGACGTCACCATCGTCAACCACGAAGTTCACGCTGCCGCGGACGAGTTGGTAACCTTGATGACGGTCCAGGGCGAAGACTCGTCGCTCGACTGAGTCCGCCGGTCGATCCGGCGTGCACAGGACCCACCCGACCGCACCACCGACCAGAAGCGAGGCACGCGACCGTGGCTTCTCCCACCATCGCCGCTGAGGGCGTCACCAACCCCTCGATCGACGACCTGCTCAGCAAGACCGACAGCAAGTACAAGCTGGTGCTCTACAGCGCCCAGCGTGCTCGCCAGATCAACGCCTACTACTCGCAGCTCGGTGAGGGCCTCCTGGAGTACGTCGGCCCGCTGGTCGACACCCACGTGCAGGAGAAGCCGCTCTCGATCGCGCTCCGCGAGATCAACGACGACCTCCTCACCTGCGAGGACATCGACCCCGCCGCCGAGGCCGCAGCCGCCGAGGCCGCAGCCGGCGCGGACACGGAGTGACGCGAGCCCCTCGATGACCACTCGCGTGGTGCTGGGGGTCTCCGGCGGGATCGCGGCCTACAAGGCCTGCGAGCTGCTCCGCCGGTTCTCCGAGTCGGGGCACGACGTCACGGTCGTGCCCACCGCCGCGGCGCTGCAGTTCGTCGGCGCGCCGACCTGGGCGGCACTTTCCGGCAAGCCGGTCTCCGCCGAGGTGTGGACCGATGTGCACGAGGTGCCACACGTCCACATCGGCAAGAGCGCCGACGTGGTCGTGGTGGCCCCGGCCACTGCCGACGTCCTGGCCAAGGCCGCGCACGGCCTGGCCGACGACCTGCTCACCAACACCCTCCTCACCGCGCGCTGCCCGGTGGTGTTCGCCCCCGCGATGCACACCGAGATGTGGGAGCACCCCGCCACGCAAGCCAACGTCGCCACGCTGCGCCAGCGCGGCGCGATCGTGATCGAGCCCGCCGAGGGCCGTCTCACCGGCGCCGACACCGGCAAGGGGCGCCTGCCCGAACCGGCCGAGATCTTCGAGCTGGTGCTCGGCGTCCTCGACCGCGGTGACGCCGGCCACGACCTCGCCGGCCGCAAGGTCGTCGTCTCCGCCGGCGGCACCCGCGAGTACCTCGACCCGGTGCGCTTCCTGGGCAACCGCTCCTCGGGCCTGCAGGGCTACGCCCTCGCCCGCGCCGCCGCCGCGCGCGGCGCCCACGTCACGCTCGTGAGCGCCAACGTGTCGCTGCCCGACCCGGCCGGCGTCAGCGTCGTACGCGTGGAGACGACGGCAGAGCTGCGCGAGGCCGTCGTGGCCGCGACGGCCACCGCCGACGCCGTCGTGATGGCCGCGGCGCCCGCCGACTTCCGGCCCACCAGCGTGAGCGACGCGAAGATCAAGAAGTCCGAGGACGGGTCCGCCCCGGCCATCGAGCTGGCCCAGAACCCCGACATCCTGGCCGAGATCTCCCATGACCGGGCCCGCGAGGGCGCGGTCATCGTCGGGTTCGCGGCCGAGACCGGCGACGCGACCGGGTCGGTCCTCGACCTGGGGCGCGCCAAGCTGGCCCGCAAGGGCTGCGACCTGCTCGTCGTCAACGACGTCAGCGGGGGAGCAGTCTTCGGCAGCAGCGACAACGAGGCGGTGATCCTCGGCGCCGACGGTGGGTCCGTGGACGTGCCGCACGGCAGCAAGACCGCGCTGGCCCACGTGATCTGGGACGAGGTGTCTCGCCGATTCGTTGGCTGAGACATACGTCCCGGATGCTGGTCAGCAGGTACGTTTTGACCGAACCGAACGACTGAAAGAAGCGAGTGACGACGTGGCTGGACGCCTCTTTACCTCCGAGTCCGTGACCGAGGGTCACCCGGACAAGATCGCCGACCGCATCAGCGACTCGGTGCTCGACCACCTGATGGCCGAGGACCCCGACAAGGCCAACCTGCGCGTGGCCGTCGAGACACTGCTGACCACCGGCCTCGTCGTGGTCGCCGGCGAGGTGCGCACCACGGCCTACGCCCCCGTGGCCGACATCGTCCGCAAGGCGATCCTCGACATCGGCTACGACTCCTCCGAGAAGGGCTTCGACGGAGCCTCGTGCGGCGTCCAGGTTGCCATCGGCGCCCAGTCCTCCGACATCGCCGCCGGTGTCGACGCCGGTCACGAGTCCCGCGTCGGCGACTCCGACGACGAGCTCGACAAGCGCGGTGCCGGCGACCAGGGCCTGATGTTCGGCTACGCCTGCGACGACACCCCCGAGCTGATGCCGCTGCCGATCACCATCGCCCAGCGCCTCGCCCAGCGCCTGACCGAGGTCCGCAAGGACGGCACGCTCGCCTACCTGCGTCCCGACGGCAAGACCCAGGTCACCATCGAGTACGACGAGGACGACCGCCCGGTGCGCATCGACACCGTCGTCCTCTCGACCCAGCACGACGCCGACGTCGAGCACGCCACGCTCGAGGCCGACATCAAGCAGCACGTGATCGACCCGGTCCTCGCGACGTTCGACATCCCCTCCGACGGCTACCGGATGCTGGTCAACCCGACCGGCACCTTCGTCATCGGCGGCCCGATGGGCGACGCCGGCCTCACCGGCCGCAAGATCATCGTCGACACCTACGGCGGCATGGCCCGCCACGGTGGTGGTGCCTTCTCGGGCAAGGACCCGTCGAAGGTCGACCGCTCGGCCGCCTACGCCATGCGCTGGGTCGCCAAGAACGTCGTCGCCGCGGGCCTGGCCCGTCGCTGCGAGGCCCAGGTCGCCTACGCCATCGGCAAGGCCGCGCCCGTCGGTGTCTTCATCCAGACCTTCGGCACCGGTGTCGTGGCGGACGAGAAGATCCAGGACGCCGTCCTCGAGGTCTTCGACCTCCGTCCGGCCGCGATCATCCGCGACCTCGACCTGCTGCGCCCGATCTACGCCGAGACCTCGGCCTACGGCCACTTCGGTCGCGAGCTGCCCGGGTTCACCTGGGAGACCACCGACCGCGCCGACAAGCTGAAGGCCGCTGCGGGCATCTGATCCACAGGCGCCCGCCCGCCGCCCACGGCGGTCGGTGGCCGCTGACAGAATCGCCGCATGACCTCACGCGAAGCCCCGGAAGCAGACATGCTCCCGGGGCTTCGTGCTGCGGTGGACGACGCCCGGGTCAAGGCCGCGGCGACCCGCCGGCGCAAGGCCGCCTCGTGGGAGCCCGCCGACACCGACCCGGTCGCCCGGGTCCTCGTCGACATCGCCCTGGCGCACCTCGACCGTCCCTTCGACTACGCCGTCCCGCGAGCGATGGCCGCGACGGCCGTGCCGGGAGCGCGGGTCAAGGTGCGCTTCGCCGGGCAAGACGTCGACGGTTTCGTCGTCGGGCGGGGCACCGAGACCGACCACACCGGCCGGCTCCAACCGCTGCGCCGGGTGGTCAGCCCCGAGCCGGTCCTCGCGCCCGAGATCGTGGCCCTGAGCGCGACCCTCGCCCGCCACTACGCCGGCGCCCGGTCCGACGTGCTGCGCCTGGCCGTGCCGCCGCGGCACGCCGCCACGGAGAAGGACGAGTCCCCGGCGGCGCCGTCCTTCGTCGGGGCGACGCCGCGTGCCTGGGGGCAGGTCGAGCACGCCGATGCCTTCCTGCGTCGGCTGGGCGGTGGCGAGTCGCCCCGCGCCGTGTGGTCCGCCGCCCCCGGCGACGACTGGCCGGCGATGGTCGCGGAGGTGGTGGCGGTGACGTACGCCGCCGGGCGGGGCGTGCTGGTGTGCGTCCCCGACCGCCGCGACGTGGCCCGCGTCGACGCCGCCCTGACCGAGGTGCTGGGCGAGGGCCACCACGTGTGCCTGACCGCCGAGGGCGGTCCCGCGCGGCGCTACCGCGACTTCCTGGCCGTCTCGCGCGGGGCGCGCCGGGTGGTCGTCGGCACCAGGTCGGCGGCCTTCGCCCCGGTGCACGACCTCGGCCTGGTGGTGATCTGGGACGACGGCGACGACCTGCACGCCGAGCCCCGCGCCCCCTATCCCCACACCCGCGAGGTGCTCCTCGCCCGGTCCGAGCAGCAGGGCACGGCGGCCATCCTGGGCGGCGTCGCCCGCACTCCGGAGGCCCAGCAGCTCCTCGCGACCGGTTGGGCGCACGAGCTCGCCGTGCCGCGGGAGGTCCTGCGGCAGCGGGTGCGGGTCGAGGCGGTCCCGGCCGAGGACCGCTCGGTGGGCACCCGCGTCCCGCGGGCGGCGTACGACGCCATCCGCCGCGGTCTGGAGTCCGGACCCGTGCTCGTCCAGACGCCCCGCGCCGGCTATGCCGCGTCGCTCGCCTGCGACACCTGCCGGGCGCCGGCGCGATGCAGCGCGTGCACCGGCCCGCTGGCGGTCGGCGGGCCCGCCGAGCCACCGCACTGCCGGTGGTGCGGCCACGCCGAGATGGCCTGGGCGTGCCCGACCTGCGGGGGCCGCGGGCTGCGGGCCCCGGTGCGGGGCGAGGCGCGGACGGCCGAGGAGCTGGGCCGGATGTTCGCCGGCACGACCGTGCGCAGCTCGAGCGGCGAGCGGGTCGTCGAGGAGGTCACCGGCAGTCCCGACATCGTGGTGGCGACGGTGGGGGCCGAGCCGGTGGCAGCGGGCGGCTACGCCGCCGTGGTCCTGCTCGACACGTGGCTCAGCCTGGCCCGCGACGACCTCCGCGCCGCCGAGGAGGCGCTGAGGCGCTGGCTCAACGGAGCCGCGCTGGTGCGGCCAGGAGGGCACGTGGTGGCGGTCGGGGACCCTGCCCACCCCGCCCTGCAGGCGCTGGTGCGCTGGGACCCAGCCGGCTTCGCGCGGCGTGAGGTGGAGGAGCGGGTGCAGGCCCACCTGCCACCCGCGGCGCGGCTGGCGACGGTGACCGGCGACCTGGGCGCCCTCGACGACGTCCTCCACCTCCTCGACCTCCCCGCGGAGGCGGAGGTGCTCGGCCCCGTCCCGGTCGACGACGAGCAGCGAGTGCTGCTGCGCGTCCCGTGGTCGCGGGGAGACGCCCTCTCGCAGGCGCTCGGCGACCTCCAGCGCGTCCGATCGGCCCGCAAGCTCGACCCCGTCCGGATCCAGGTCGACCCGCTCAGCATCTAGCGCGGCTGTGGGCCCGGCGGACGCGTCCCTAGACTTGGGCGTTCCCGTCCGCCGTCCAGGTCCCAGCCGTCTCGAAGGAGATCCGTGGCCGTCCAGCCCATCCGCCTCTTCGGCGATCCCGTCCTGCGCCAGCGCGCGGTCGAGGTCGACAGCTTCGACAAGGAGCTCGAGCGGCTCGTCACCGACCTCACCGACACCATGCTGGCCGCCCCGGGCGCCGGGCTCGCGGCGCCGCAGATCGGCGTCGGGCTGCGGGTCTTCACCTGGAACGTCCAGGGCGAGGTCGGCCATCTGGTGAACCCGACGCTCCAGCTCTCCGACGAGACCCAGGACGGCGCCGAGGGCTGCCTGTCGCTGCCCGAGCTGACCTACGACTGCCTGCGGGCGCTGTCGGTGGTGGCGACCGGCTTCGACGTGCACGGCGAGCCGCTGCGGATCGAGGCTTCCGAGCTGCTCGCCCGCGCGATGCAGCACGAGACCGACCACCTCGACGGGATCCTCTTCATCGACAAGCTCGACACCGAGGCCCGCAAGGCGGCGATGAAGGAGATCCGCGAGTCCGACTGGTTCGGTCTGGAGCGGCCCACCGTCCGGGTCAGCCCCCACAACACGTTCGGGCTCGGCCTCTGATGCGGGTCGTGTTCGCCGGCACCCCCGAGGTCGCCGTGCCCGCCCTCGACGCGATCGCCGCGAGCCGGCACGAGCTCGTCGGTGTCGTCACCCGGCCCGATGCCCCGTCTGGACGCGGCCGCCGGCTGGTGGCGAGCCCGGTCGCGCAGCGTGCGGAGGAGCTCGGTGTGCCGGTGCTGAAGCCGGAGCACCCGCGCGACGCGGACTTCCAGGCGGCCCTCGCCGCGCTGCGCCCCGACGCCTGCCCCGTGGTGGCGTACGGCGCCCTGCTGCCGCAGTCCGCGCTCGACCTGGCGCCCCACGGCTGGATCAACCTGCACTTCTCGGTGCTCCCCGCCTGGCGCGGCGCGGCGCCGGTCCAGCACTCGCTGTGGGCGGGTGACGAGGTGACCGGGGCGACGACGTTCCGGATCGTCAAGGAGCTCGACGCCGGGCCGGTGTTCGGGGTGATGACCGAGCGGATCCGCCCCGGCGACACCGCGGGCGACCTGCTCGCCCGCCTCGCGGAGGGCGGCGCCGGCCTGCTGGTGCAGACCCTCGACGGGATCGAGGACGGCTCGCTCGAGGCGAGGGAGCAGCCCGCGGACGGGGTGTCGTACGCCCCCAAGATCCTCGTCGACGACGCCCGGGTCGACTGGACGCACCCGGCCGTCGGCGTGGACCGCCAGGTCCGGGCCTGCACGCCTGCGCCGGGAGCGTGGAGCACCTTCGAGGGCGAGCGGATCAAGATCGGCCCACTGGTGCACACCGACCGGCCCGCGCTCGAGCCCGGCGTCCTCGAGGTCACCAAGAACGCCGTCTTCGTGGGCACCGCCACCACGCCGTTGCAGCTCGGCGAGGTCAAGGCGTTCGGGAAGAAACAGATGCCGGCCGCCGACTGGGCCCGCGGGGTCCGGCTCGAGTCCGGCGCCCGTCTCGGCGACGAGGGCCCGTCATGAGCACCGCCAGGCCCGCGCGGCCCGAGGACGTCGACGAGATCTGCGGCTCGCTGCCGGAGACCGAGCTCGGCATCTCCTGGGGCGACCGACCGACCTGGAAGGTGCCGCGCGGCGACAAGGGCAAGGGGTTCGTCCTCTACCGCGCCCCCCACAAGACGGCGGTGGACCCCGCGACAGGGGAGATGTACGACGACCTCCTGGTGATCGTCACGCCCACCGAGGCGGAGAAGCACGCGCTCGTCGAGGACGAGCACACGCCGTTCTTCACCATCGACCACTTCAACGGCTACAGCGCCGTCCTCGTCCAGCAGTCCCGGCTCGGTGAGATCGGGCGCGACGAGCTCGTCGAGATCATCACCGAGGCGTGGGCCACCAAGGCGCCCAGGCGGCTGGTGCGGGAGCACTTCGGTGACTGAGCGCCGTCGCCCGGTGGACCGTCCGCGGCGCGCGGCGCTCGACGTGCTGACCGCGGTGCGGGCCGACGAGGCCTACGCCAACCTGGTGCTGCCGCAGGTGCTGCGCAAGCACCGCCTCGAGGGCCGCGACGCGGGCCTGGCCACGGAGCTCGCCTCCGGCGCGATCCGGATGCAAGGCCTCTACGACCCGGTCATCGACGCCTGCCTCACCAAGCCCCGGCTCCAGCCCGAGGTGCGCGACGTGCTGCGCCTCGGCGTGCACCAGCTGCTCTCGATGCGCGTCCCCGACCACGCCGCGATCTCGACGAGCGTCGACCTCGTGCGCGCCACGGTCGGCCAGGGTCCGGCCGGCCTGGTCAACGCCGTGCTGCGCAAGGTCGCCCGGCGCGACCGGGGGGACTGGGTGGCCGAGGTGGCCCCCGACCGCGACACCGACCCGCACGGACACCTCGCAGTCGCCCAGTCGCACCCGCAGTGGGTCGTCGAGGCGCTCGCCGAGGCCCTTGGCGGCGACAACGAGCTGGAGGCCCTACTCGCCGCGGACAACGCGGCCCCGCGCGTGACCCTCGTCGCCCGGCCCGGATTGGCGGAGGTCGGCGAGCTGGAGGCGGCCGGCGCCGTCCGCACCAGCCTGTCGCCGTACGGCGCCGTGCTCCCGGGCGGCGACCCCTCCGGGATCCCGGCCGTGGCCGAGGGTCGTGCCGGGGTGCAGGACGAGGGGTCCCAGCTGGTCGCGCTGGCGATGGCCGACGCGCCGTTGCAGGGGCGTGACCAGCGCTGGCTGGACCTCTGCGCCGGCCCGGGGGGCAAGGCAGCGCTGTTGGCCGCCCTCGCCAGCGAGCGCGGCGCCCGGCTCGTTGCCAACGAGCGCCAGCCGCACCGTGCCGCGCTGGTGGCGTCGGCACTGCGCGCCGTCCCGTCGGCGTCCACCCACGTCGTCGCCGGCGACGGCACCCGTCCGGCCTGGGTGCCGGGCACCTTCGACCGCGTCCTGGTCGACGCGCCGTGCACCGGTCTCGGCGCCCTGCGGCGACGCCCGGAGTCGCGCTGGCGACGGAGCCCGGACGACCTCGACGTGCTGGTCGCCCTCCAGAAGGTGCTGCTCGACTCGGCGATCGACTCCGTCCGCCCGGGCGGGGTGGTCGTCTACGCGACGTGCTCACCGGTGCTCGCAGAGACCTCGGGGGTGGTGTCGGCCGTCCTGGCGTCCCGCGGCGACACCGAGGAGGTCGACCGCTTCCAGCTCTGGCCCCACCGCGAGGGGACGGACGCGATGTTCGCCGCGACCCTGCGACGGCGCCCGCTCGCCTGAGGAGAGCCGGTCGGCGGCGTTCAGGCAGTACGAAGAATTGGTCATCTCCGTGTCACCTGTTCACAACGTTGGCGTACCCGCGCATGATGGGGTGCAGCACGGTGCACCGGAGGGGCGTGCCGCGCGACGGGGAGAGAAGACGAAGCATGCGGGTGCGGTCCACGCTCATGACGGTCGCTGCGGGTGCGCTGCTGTGCGCACTGCCGGTGGCGCCCGCCCACGCCGACGGCGTCGAGACGTTGACCGGCCCGGCCACGGGTGACTCCGACGTCTACCTGACCTACGTCGACTGCACCGACCTCTTCCGCCCCGGGACGGCACCGGCCTCCCGCCTCAACCTCGGGCCCTTCGACGCACCGATGGGCCGACGGTCGCTCGGCCTGGTGCCGGGCAGCGGGGGCACCGCCTCCGGTCCCGTCGTCTGGTTCGACTCCCTCGCGTCGATGGAGTCGAGCTTCTCGGTCGCCTCGACCGGCGGCAGCACCGGCACGTCGTACGTCCTGGTCATCACGTCCGACACGCCTGCGCGTGCCGCCTGGCTGGCCCGCACCTCGCTGACGGTGCCGAGCGGCGGGTGGACCCGCGTGTCCGCGGCGTCGCTCACCTACGACTGGACGCTCGTCGACCTGGGCTCCCACGCGCCGCTGTCGTCCGGTGGCACCGCGACGGCAGCCGAGTTCGCCGCCGCCCACGGCGACGGCAGGGGCCTGGTGGTGAGCGGCTTCGGCTGCGACGGCGGCGCCTTCAACCTCGACGCCGTCCAGGGTGCCGGCTCGACCTTCGACTTCGAGGGCGTCGCCCTCAGCACGTCGCTGTCCGCCGACCGGGCGAGGGCCGCGTCGGGTGACTCCGTGACGCTCACCGGTCGCGTGACCGACGGGCACTCCCGCGTCACCGGTGACCCCCTCGTGCTCGAGTCGCGTGTGCCCGGCGGTCAGTGGAAGGCCGTCGGCGATCAGGTGCTGGCCGGCACCGACGGCCTGATCCACGTCGACGTGGCCGTCACCGAGACCACGGAGTTCCGCTGGCACCGCCCCGAGAGCCAGTACGCCGACGAGGGCTGGTCCGACGCGGTGACCGTCACCGTCGCGCCCGCCGAGCCTGAGACGCCGACCGAAACCCCGTCCGAGACGCCGAGCGAGAAGCCGACCCCGTAGCAAGGCTCGCCCCGGCTAGGCTCCTCGACATGCCGTCGCCCTTCACCGAGATCGAGGTCGAGGGCCGCGTCGTCAAGGTGACCAACCCCGATCGCGTCTACTTCCCGGAGAGCGGAGCGACCAAGCTCGACCTGGTCGACTACTACCTCTCCGTCGGGGACGGCATCGTCAACGCACTGTTCGAGCGCCCGTGCATGCTGCACCGGTTCCCGAAGGGCCTGGCGGGGGAGAAGGTGCACCAGAAGCGGCTGCCCGCCGGCGCCCCGGACTGGGTCGAGACCGTCCAGCTGTTCTTCCCCCGGTGGAAGCGCACCGCCGACGAGCTGTGCGTGACCGAGCTCGGCAGCGTGATCTGGGCGGTGCAGATGTCGACCGTGGAGTTCCACCCGTGGAACAGCCGGCGGCACGACACCGAGAAGCCCGACGAGTGGCGCATCGACCTCGACCCCGGCCCGCAGTGCGACTGGGCGACCGTCCAGCGGGTCGCACACGTCGCCCACGAGGTGCTCGACGAGCTCGGCGCCGTCGGGTTCCCCAAGACCAGCGGCGGCTCGGGCCTGCACGTCTACGTGCGGATCCCGCCGGACCACGGTTTCCAGGACGTACGCCGCGGAGCGCTGGCGTTCGCACGGGAGGTGGAGCGACGGGCCGGGGGAGAGGTGACCACCGCGTGGTGGCGCAAGGACCGGGATCCCGCCCAGCTGTTCGTCGACTACAACCAGAACGCCCGCGACCACACCATCGCGGCGGCGTACTCCGTGCGCGGGGTCCCTGAGGCGCGCGTCTCGGCGCCGATCCGGTGGGACGAGGTCGACGACTGCACGCCCGACGACTTCACCATCTTCACGATGCCGGAGCGCTACGCCGACCTCGGCGACCTCCACGCCGACATCGACGGGCACCCGTTCGACATCGCGCCGCTCCTGGAGTGGGCCGAGCGCGACGAGGCCGAGGGCGAGGAGACGCCCGACCTCGAGGAGGAGTAGCCGAGCACTCAGCCCAGGCACAGGTCGCGCTCATCGTCCTCTCACGATGGCCACCTAGGTTCGGGGCATGTCGCAGCAGACCCCCGCCACCCCGCGCACCGACCGGGTCGCCGTCGTCGTGAACACCGCCTCCCGCCGGGGTGCCCGCGTCCTGCCGCTGGTCGAGAAGGCCCTGCGCGGTGTCGCCGACGAGGTCACCGTCCGACCGGTGCACGGCGGCCTCGAGCTCCTCGAGGCCCTGTCCGCCGCCGTCGACGACGCACCCGACCTGCTGGTGGCCGGGGGCGGGGACGGCACCATCGGCTGCGCGGCGGAGATGGTGGCCCACACACGCACCCGCCTCGGTGTGCTCCCGCTCGGCACGGCCAACGACTTCGCGAGGACGCTGGAGATCCCCACCGGCCTCGTCGAGGCCGTGGACACCCTCGTCACGGGCAAGGTGGTGGACGTCGACCTGGGACGCGTCGAGGGGCGTGCCTACCTCAACGTGGCCTCAGTCGGCCTCTCGGTTGCGGTGACCCAGCGGCTGACGCCGGGCCTGAAGAGGCGGCTCGGTCGCTTCGCCTACCCGGCGGCCACTCTCGCGGCGTACCGCTCGCACCGCCCGTTCGCGGCCCGGCTCGAGCTCGACGACGGCACGGTCCTGGAGCTGTCGGACCTCATGCAGGTCGCGGTCGGCAACGGTCGCCACTACGGCGGCGGGCTCACGGTCGCGCCCCAGGCGTCGATCGACGACCACCTCCTCGACGTCTACGCCGTGGAGCAGGGGCGGCTGCGCGACCACGTCTCGGTCGCCCGGCTGCTGCGCACCGGCCACCTGGTCGAGCACGAGCGGGTCCACCACGTCACCGCCCGCCGCCTCCGCCTGGTCACCGACGAGCCGCTGCCGGTCAACGTCGACGGCGAGATCGCAGCCACGACCACGGCGACGTTCGAGGTCGACCGCAACGCCCTCCACGTGGTGGTGCCTGCCCACAGCCGTGCCGCCCGCCTGGACGGGACCGGGAGTCCCTAGGATCGACCCGTGGGCATCCAGATCACGCCGAGCATCCTCAACGCCGACCTGTCGCGCCTGGCCGACGAGGTCGCCCGGATCCCCAGCGCCGACTGGGTGCACGTCGACGTGATGGACAACCACTTCGTCCCCAACCTCACGCTCGGCCTGCCGGTCATCGAGGCACTGAGCAGGCACGCCTCGCAGCCGCTCGACGCGCACCTCATGATCGAGGACGCCGACCGGTGGGCACCGGCGTACGCCGAGGCCGGGTGCGGGTCGGTGACGTTCCACGCCGAGGCCGCCAAGGCCCCGGTCCGGCTGGCGCGGGAGATCCGGGCCCAGGGTGCCCGGGCCTCGATGGCGCTCAAGCCCGCGACGCCGATCGAGCCCTACGAGGCGCTGCTGCCCGAGCTCGACATGGTGCTCATCATGACCGTCGAGCCCGGCTTCGGCGGCCAGAAGTTCCTCGACCTGTGCCTGCCCAAGATCCGCACCGCGCGCGAGCTGATGCGCAAGCACGGCGTCGAGACGTGGCTCCAGGTCGACGGCGGGGTCTCGCTGGAGACCATCGAGCGCTGCGCCGAGGCCGGCGCCGACGTCTTCGTGGCGGGCTCGGCGGTCTACTCCGCGGACGACCCGGACGCGATGGTGCGCGAGCTGAAGGCGAAGGCCGAGGCGGCAGGCGCCTGATGGCCGAGTCGGTGTGGGACTACCCGCGGCCGCCGCGGGTCGAGCCGAGCCGTGAGCACGTCAGGGTCACCCACGCCGGCGTCGTCGTCGCCGACACCACCGCGAGCCTGCGGGTGCTGGAGACCAGCCACCCGCCGACGTACTACCTGCCGCGGTCGGCGTTCGCCGACGGCGTGCTGCGGCCCGCCGAGGGCGTCTCGTGGTGCGAGTGGAAGGGCCAGGCTGCCTACCTCGACCTGGTCGTCGGCGAAGCGGTGGTGCCGGCGGTGGCGTGGACCTACCCGACGCCGTCGAAGGGCTTCGAGGCGCTGGTGGACCACGTCGCGCTCTACCCGGGGCGTGTCGAGGAGTGCACCGTCGACGGCGAGGTCGTGCAGCCGCAGCCCGGCAGCTTCTACGGCGGCTGGATCACCTCGCGGGTCACCGGGCCCTTCAAGGGCGCTCCGGGCACCTCGGGCTGGTAGCTGCTCAGTGCAGCCCGCGGTCGTCGGTCTGCTGGCTCCTCAGGTGCGACCCGTGACGGCGCTGCCGGTCCACCCGCCGTTCGTCGGCCAGCATCCGCTCACCCTCGAGCTCGTCACCCAGGGACTGGGCCCGCTCGAGCCGCGCGGCCCACTCCTCGTGCTCACGGGCGATGTCGTCCAGCCGGGCGTCGGGTACGACGATCGCGTCGCCCTCGGCGCGCAGCCCGGGCACCACCACCGCGAGCCCCTCGGCCTCCCACGCCGTCAGGGGGCGGGTCAGCCGGATCTTCACGGGATAGCGCCGGCGGTCGACGTCGGCCGGGTCGACGGCCAGCTCCACGATCCCGAGCTCGGTCTTGTGCTTGCGTCGCATGGACATCGAGGTCGTCCCCTCACCGGGGTCGGTCGACCCCGTCCCCTCGAGTCGAGCACCTGCGGAGGTCGTCGGCCATGGGGTCCCGACCCCATGCCGCGCGTGATCAGCCTGCGAAGAGCGTCAGCCGCTGCCGGATGATCTTGCGGCGCAGCACCACGCGGCGCTTGCCGTCGTTGCCGATCCGCAGCCGGTCGAGCTCCCAGCCGCCGTGCTCGGCACGCTCCACGAGCATCCGGGTCACCACGTTGCGGGAGAAGTCCTTGGGCAGCACGAGGGTCTCGAACTCCCACTCGACGCCCCGCCCGGGTGGGCGGCGCTGCATCCGGGCCATCGACGACCTCCTCCGTTCCCTCAGTCTGCCGACACGTCGTCGAGCGCGTCGACGATCTCCGCAGGAAGTGCCAGCTCCTCCACGCCCAACGCGCCCTTGAGCTGTGCGGCGGTGCGAGCGCCCACGATCGGTGAGGTGACCCCGGGCCGGTCGCGGACCCAGACCAGTGCCACCTCCAGCGGCGACCAGCCGAGGCCGTCGGCGGCGCGGGCCACCGCCTCCACGATCCCGCGACCACGCTCGTCGAGGTAGGCGCCGACGAACCGGGCGAAGTGCTCGGTCGCGGCGCGCGAGTCGGACGGCGTACCGGTGCGGTACTTGCCGGTGAGCACGCCCCGGCCGAGTGGTGACCACGGCAGGATGCCGAGGCCGAGCGCCCGGGCGGCCGGCACGACCTCGTGCTCGACCTGGCGGTTGAGCAGGGAGTACTCGACCTGGGTGGAAGCCAGGGGAGTGCGCCCGGGGACCGCCCGCTGCCAGGTCGCGGCCTGCGCGGTCTGCCACCCGGTGTAGTTGGAGATGCCGACGTAGGAGGCCCGACCGGACGACACGGCGAGGTCGAGCGCGGAGAGGGTCTCCTCGACGGGCGTCTCGTCGGTCCACACGTGCACCTGCCACAGGTCGACGTGGTCGACGCCGAGGCGCTTGAGCGAGGCGTCGAGGGTGGAGAGCAGGGTGCCGCGGGAGGTGTCGGTGACGCGCTCGCCGGTGCGTCGCGAGATCCCGGCCTTGGTGGCCAGCACGACCTCGTCGCGCGCGACCACGTCGCCGATGAGTGAGCCGATCAGCTCCTCGCTCGCACCGTCGCCGTAGCCGGCGGCGGTGTCGAGGAGCGTCCCGCCCGCCTCGGCGAAGGAGATGAGCTGGTCGCGGGCCTCGTGCTCGTCGGTGTCACGGCCCCACGTCATGGTGCCGAGGCCGAGGCGGGAGACCTTCAGACCGGTGGCGCCGAGCGAACGCTGCTGCATGGAGGTGAGAGTAGCCACGGGTCCTGCACGGACGAGCACGGACGCGCCCGTAGGCTCCTGCCCTGTGATCGATCTCCTCAAGGCCGTGGTCCTCGGCATCATCCAGGGGCTGACCGAGTTCCTGCCGATCTCGAGCAGCGCGCACCTGCGGATCTTCCCCGAGCTCTTCGGCTGGGGCGACCCCGGCGCGGCCTTCACCGCGGTCATCCAGATCGGCACCGAGCTCGCGGTGCTGATCTACTTCCGCAAGGACATCTGGCGCATCGGGAGCGCGTGGGTGCGCTCGCTCTTCCAGCCGGAGTTCCGCGGGACGCTCGACTCCCGGATGGGCTGGTTCATCATCGTCGGCTCGCTGCCCATCGTGGTGCTCGGCGTGCTGCTCAAGGACGTCATCGAGCGCGACTTCCGCAACCTCTGGATCATCGGCTGCACGCTCATCGTGCTGGGCGTCGTCCTGGGCGTCGCGGACCGCGTGGGCCGGACCGACCGGGCGCTCGGGAAGATCACCCTCAAGGACGCCGCCCTGATGGGAGCCGCGCAGGCACTGGCCCTGATCCCCGGCGTCTCCCGCTCGGGCGCGACGATCTCGATGGGCCGCTTCCTCGGCTTCGAGCGCGAGGCGGCCACCCGCTTCGCCTTCCTGCTCGCCATCCCCGCGGTGGTCGGCGCCGGCCTGTTCGAGCTCAAGGAGATCCCGCACGGCCACAACGACTTCGGCTGGGGCCCGACGATCACCGCCACCGTGGTGTCGTTCGTCGTCGGGTACGCCGCCATCGCCTGGCTGCTGCGCTACGTCAGCACGCGGTCGTACACGCCCTTCGTCGTCTACCGGATCCTGCTCGGCGCCGGCACGCTCATCCTGCTCGGCGCAGGCGTGCTGACCGCCTGACGGCGCCCTTTCGAAACGTGTCGACCAGCAGCGCCAGCGCGAGCACCTGCGTGAGTGCGACCACGACGACGAGGGCGAGCAGCGAGCGCTCGTAGAGCCAGCCGGCGCCGACCCCGCCGACGATCGCGAACATCCCCTGGATGCCCGCGAAGACGCCGTACGCCGTCGCGCGCCGCGGCGCCTCGACCAGGTCGGCGACCACGGCCTTGACCGTGGAGTCCTGCACACCCTGGGCGAAGCCCCACGCCACCACCCCGGCCAGGACCGCGACCAGCGCCGACCCGAGCGCCAGCGCCGGCACGAGGGCGACCAGGACGGGGACCAGCAGCAGGACCCGGGTGCCGGTGCGGTCGTAGACCGAGCCCACGAGCAGTGCGGCCAGCGCCTCGACCGCCATCGCGGCGGCGTACACGACCGGGACGGCCGCGACGGGGACCAGCCCCTCGACAGTGAGGTGGTAGCCGATGATCCCGAAGGTCACCAGGGCACCGGTCGTGAGCGACGCGGCGACGGCGTAGCGGAAGAAGTCGCCGGAGAGGCCTGCGCCGACGGCCTCGGCCCACCAGCCGCGGCGCTCGGCGGGGGCGTCGTCGGCGACGATCGGCTGCTCGTCGTACACGCCGGGGTCGGGGACCCGCCTGCGCAGCGTGAGCAGCAGGACCATGGCGATCGCGCCAGGCACGGCCAGGACGGCCATGCCCCACCAGAGGGACGCGACGCCGACCACACCGGCGACGAGGAGCGGGCCGGCGAAGGCACCGACCTGGTCCAGCGCCTTGTGCACGCCGAACCCGCGACCGCGGCCCACCGCTGCGGCCACGTGTGCCAGGAGCGCCGACTTCGACGGCGACCGCACCGCCTTGCCGAGCCGCTCGAGCAGGATCATCGTCGCCGCGAAGGCGATGCCGGCTGCGCCCAGCCGTGGCGCGAGCGCGAGGAGCGGTACGCAGGCCGCGGTCAGGCCGTAGCCGACGATCGTCAGTGACCAGTAGCGGCCGGTGCGGTCCGCGATCGGGCCGAAGGCGAGGCGCAGCACGAGGGCCACCGCCTCGCCCGCACCTGTGACCAGCCCGACCACGACCGCGGAGGCGCCGAGCGCGGCCAGCAACGGGCCGTAGACCGACCGGGCCCCCTCGTAGACCATGTCGGCCGCCAGGCTGACGAAGCCGAACCACCACACCACGCGCCAGGCGGAGGGGGCCGCCCTGGTCGGGGCGGCACCGCTCACAGCCACCCGGACTTCTTGAACCAGGCGAACAACCCGCCCACGATCCCGGCCATCAGCAGGAGCGCGAACGGGTAGCCGTAGGTCCAGTGCAGCTCGGGCATGTGGTCGAAGTTCATGCCGTACACCCCCGCCACCAGCGTGGGCACGACGACCAGCGCGGCGCCGGCGGAGATCTTGCGCATGTCCTCGTTCTGCTGGACCGAGATCCGGGCGAGGTGCGCGTCGAAGGCCGTCGACAGCAGCTGGTCGAGGTTGTCGATGACCTCCGCGACCCGCTGGAGGTGGTCGGCCACGTCCCGGAAGTACGTCGCCGTGTCGGCGGTGATCCGACTGTCGATGCCCATCGCGAACTTGCGCATCGGCTCACGCAGCGGCAGCACGGCGCGGCGCACCTCCGCGATCTCGCGCTTGAGGACGTAGATCCGGGTGGAGTCGTTGGTGCGCGCGGGGGAGAAGACGGACTCCTCGACCTCGTCGACGTCCTCCTCCAGGGCCGCGCCGACCCGCTCGTACTCGTCGACCACCCGGTCGCAGATGGCGTAGAGCACCGCCATAGGGCCGTGCTCGAGGACCTTGGCGCGGTGCTCGAGGTCGCGGCGGGAGGCGGCCAGGTCGATGCCCTCGCCGTGCCGGACCGTCACGACGAAGTCGGGCCCGACGAACATGTTGATCTCGCCCGTCTCGACCGCGTCCTCCTCGTCGACGTACCAGAGGGTCTTGAGCACGAGGAACAACGTGTCGTCGTAGCGCTCGAGCTTGGGCCGCTGGTGCGAATCCCCGGCGTCCTCCACCGCGAGCGGGTGCAGGTCGAAGGTCCGGGCGATGAGCTGCAGCTCCTCGGCGCTCGGGTCGTGGATCCCGATCCACTGGAAGTCGCCCGGGTCGCACGGGATCCGTGCGTAGCCGAGGCTCTGGTCGTCCCCTGCGCCCAGCGGCACCCGGCGGCCGTCGTGGTAGAGCGCGTTGTCGACGATCACGCGCTCAGGCTAGTCCCACTAACCTCCCGTCCTATGGCAACCGTCATCCTCGTCCGACACGGTCGTTCGTCGGCCAACACCGCCGGTGTGCTGGCCGGCCGCACGCCGGGCGTCCACCTCGACGACACGGGGGTGCAGCAGGCCGGGGCCGTCGGCGACCGGCTCGCCGGCGTACGCCTCGCCGCCGCGGTCACCAGCCCGCTGGAGCGGTGCCGGGAGACCGCGAAGGAGATCACGTCCCGCCAGTCCGCGCCACTGCGCGCGAGCACGGAGAAGCAGCTCTCCGAGTGCGACTACGGCGAGTGGCAGGGCCGCCCGATCAAGGAGCTGGCCCGGGAGAAGCTCTGGAAGACGGTCCAGGCCCAGCCGTCGGCCGTGACGTTCCCCGGCGGGGAGTCGATGCGGGCGATGCAGGACCGCGCGGTGGCGGCCGTGCGCCGTCACGACGCCCGGGTCACGGCCGAGCACGGCGACGACGCCGTCTGGCTCGCGGTCAGCCACGGCGACCTGATCAAGTCGATCCTCGCCGACGCGCTCGGCAGCCACCTCGACCTGTTCCAGCGCATCCACGTCGACCCCGGCTCGGTGTCGATCATCCGCTACGGCGAGACGCGACCCTTCGTGCTCGGCACCAACACCCACGCCGGTGACCTGTCGTGGCTGACCCCGCCGAGGAAGGCGCGCAACCGGCGCCGTGGGGACGCAGAGGTGGGCGGGGGAGCGGGCCCCGCGACCCAGACAGGGAGGTCCTAGGGTGAGTGACATGCCCGTCGTGCACCGCTTCGACCCGCCCGAGCGCTTCGTCGCCGGCACCGTTGGCGAGCCCGGCCAGCGCACGTTCTTCCTGCAGGCACGCGAGGGCGCCCGCCTCGTCAGCGTGTCCCTGGAGAAGCAGCAGGTGTCCGCGCTCGCCGAGCGCATCGACGAGCTCCTCGACGAGCTGATGGGCGCCGCCGGCGACGACGTGCTGATCCCGGCGATCGCGCCGCGCGACCTCACCGACAACCAGCCCCTCGAGCAGCCGATCGAGGAGGAGTTCCGCGCCGGCACCATGACCCTGTCGTGGGACGCCTCCGACGAGCGCGTCGTGATCGAGGTGTTCCCCTTCACCGAGGCGGCCGTGGTGTCGCCCGAGCAGCTCCAGGAGGACCTCGAGGACCTCCTCGAGCCCGAGCCGGAGGAGATCTTCCTCGTCCGGATCACCGCGGCCGCGGCGCGCTCGTTCGTCGAGCGGGCCCGGTCGGTGATCGGCGCGGGCCGGCCGGACTGCCCGTTCTGCGGGGAGCCGATCGACCCGGACGGCCACCTCTGCGTGCGGGCCAACGGCTTCCGGCGCCGTGACCCCTGACGTGCTGCCGGCCGGCTTCCCGACGGGCGAGCTGACGCTGCACGGCCGGGTGCTGCCCGCCTCCAACGCGACGTTCGTCGGCGAGATCGACGGCGTCCGGGTCGTCTACAAGCCGATCGCGGGGGAGCGCCCGCTCTGGGACTTCCCCGACGGCACCCTCGCGGCGCGCGAGGTGGGTGCGTACGCCGTCTCCGAGGCGCTCGGGTGGGACATCGTCCCGACGACTGTCCTGCGCGAGGGCCCCCACGGGCCGGGCATGGTCCAGCTCTGGCGCGACGAGGTCGAGGACCAGGCGCCGGTCGACATCGTCGGCGAGGGCGCGGTGCCCGAGGGCTTCCGCCACGTCTTCGACGGGCTCGACGCGCACGACCAGCCGGTCTCGCTGGTCCACGAGGACTCACCCGGGCTGCGGCGGATGGCATTGTTCGACGTCGTGGTCAACAACGCCGACCGCAAGGGCGGCCACGTCCTGCCGATGGCCGACGGGCACCGCCACGGCGTCGACCACGGCCTGACCTTCCACGTCGAGCACAAGCTCCGCACCGTGCTCTGGGGCTTCGTCGGCGAGGAGATCACGGCCGAGGAGATCGACGGCCTGCGCCGCCTGGCCGCCGCGCTCGACGGAGAGCTCGGCGCCACCCTCGCCGGCCTCCTGACCCAGGACGAGGTGGCCGTCACCGCGCGGCGGCTCCGCCGGCTCCTGTCCGAGGGCACGTTCCCGCCTCCCGCCACCTCGGCGTACCCCGTCATCCCCTGGCCGCCGTTCTGAGACGCGTACCAACGATCTCCCCTCGCACGAGGCGCACACCCGGCCGATAGGCTGCCGGACATGCGTGCCTGGTCGTCCCTCGACGTTCCCCGACTCCCTGTGACGGGCCCCGCGGTGCGGGTGCACGACACCGCGAGCAGCGGCCTCGTCGAGACCCGTCCCGAGGGCCCGGCCCGGATGTACGTCTGCGGCATCACGCCCTACGACGCCACGCACATGGGCCACGCCGCGACCTACGTCGCGTTCGACCTGCTCAACCGCGCCTGGCGCAACGCCGGCCACGAGGTGACGTACGTCCAGAACGTCACCGACGTCGACGACCCGCTGCTCGAGCGGGCCGAGAAGGTCAAGGTCGACTGGGTCGAGCTCGCCGAGCGCGAGACGCAGCTGTTCCGCGACGACATGGAGGCGCTGCGCGTCCTCCCGCCTGAGCACTACATCGGCGCCGTGGAGTCGATCCCGCAGGTCATCGAGCTCATCCAGCGGCTCGAGGAGGCCGGCGCCGTCTACCGCGTCGAGGACGACCTCTACTTCTCCGTCACCTCCGACGCCGCCTTCGGGTCGGTCTCCGGCTTCGACCGCGCGATGATGCTCGAGATCTTCCCCGAGCGTGGCGGCGACCCCGACCGCGAGGGCAAGAAGGACCCGCTCGACTGCCTCCTGTGGCGGGCCGAGCGGCCCGGCGAGCCGGCGTGGGACAGCCCCTGGGGTCCCGGTCGCCCCGGTTGGCACATCGAGTGCACCGCGATCGCGCTCGACCACCTCGGCACCGCCTTCGACGTGCAGGGCGGAGGCAGCGACCTGGTCTTCCCGCACCACGAGATGTCCGCCGGCCACGGCCAGGTGGCGCACCCCGGCGAGAAGTTCGCGCGGGCCTACGCCCACGCCGGGATGGTGGCCTTCGACGGCGAGAAGATGTCGAAGTCCAAGGGCAACCTGGTCTTCGTCTCCGCGCTCCGGATGAGCGAGGTCGACCCGATGGCGATCCGGCTGGTGCTGCTGCGCCACCACTACCGCAGCGACTGGGAGTGGACCGACGCCCAGCTCTGGGACGCCGTCGACACCCTCGCCGACTGGCGGCGCGCGCTCGCCCTCGGCTACGGCGCCGACGCGGCACCGGTCGTCGAGCGGGTCCTGGCCGCCCTCGCCGACGACCTCGACGCCCCGACCGCCGTGGCGGCGGTGCAGGAGTGGGTCGAGGCCACCCTCGGCACCACCGGCCTGGCCGACACGACCGACCACGAGGCGGCGACGACCGTCCACCGGCTCCTCGACTCCGCCCTCGGCCTCTCCCTCTGACGTACGCCCTCCCACTCGGGCGGTGGTCCAGGGGGATTCCGGCGCCCTCGGATGCCCCTCGGCCACCGCTGGCGCCGGCGGGCGGTGGTCCACCTACATTCGAGCGGCCAGGAATGTAGGTGGAGCACCGCTCAGCGTGTGCGCCGTCGGGCGGTGGTCCAGGGGGATTCCGACGCCCTCGAATGCCCCTCAGCCACCGCTCGCGGGCGTGTCGGCGTTCGCCACGCCACCGGGCGGTGGCTCAGGGGGATTCCGGCGCCCTCGAATGCCCCTGGGCCACCGCTGGCGCCGGGCGGGCGGTGGTCCACCTACATTCGAGCGGCCAGGAATGCAGGTGGAGCACCGCCGAGGTGCGGGTCGGCGTACGCCCCGCGGGCGGGCGGTGGCCCACCTACATTCGAGCGGCCAGGAATGTAGGTGGACCACCGCTCGAGGCAGGTCAGTCGGTGTCGCGGCGCTTGAGGTAGCGCTCGAACTCCCGCGCGATGGCCTCGCCGGAGGCCTCGGGGAGGTCGGTGGTGTCGCGGGTCTCCTCGAGGGCGCGGACGTAGTCGGCGACGTCCTCGTCCTCGGCGGCGAGCTCGTCGACGCCGCGCTCCCAGGCCTTGGCGTCGTCGGGCAGGTCGCCCAGCGGCATCGGCGCCTGGAGCAGCTCCTCGAGCTGGCCGAGGAGCGCGAGGGTGGCCTTCGGGCACGGCGGCTGGGCGACGTAGTGGGGGACTGCGGCCCAGTACGACACGGAGGGGATGTCGAGCTGGTTGCAGGCGTCGTTGAAGACCCCGACGATGCCGGTCGGGCCCTCGTAGCTGGACTGCTCGAGGTCGAGGCGGTCCACGAGCTCGGGCTCGCTGGCCGTCCCGGTCACGGGGATGGGACGGGTGTGGGGCGTGTCGGCGAGCAGCGCACCGAGGGTGACCACGAGCTCGGCCCCCAGGTCGTCGCAGGCGGCGAGCAGCTCGGCGCAGAACTGGCGCCACTTCATGTTCGGCTCGATGCCGCGGACCAGGATCACGTCCCGGTCGAGCTCGGCCGGGCGCGCGACCGCGATGCGGGTGGTGGGCCAGGTGAGCCGGCGATGACCGCTCGCGTCGGTGCCGATCACGGGACGGTTGACCTGGAAGTCATAGAACTCCTCGGGGTCCACCGCACCGATGACGTCGGCCTTCCACTGCTCCAGGAGGTGGTCGACCAGACCGGAGGCCGCGTCGGCGGCGTCGTTCCAGCCCTCGAAGGCCGCGATCACCACCGGGGAGACAAGGCCCTGCACGTCGTCGAACTCGATCACTGCTCCAGACTAGCCAGCCCTCGTGATTTCGTGCGCCGTGTCGCGCGGTGCCACGATGTGGAAACCGCGTCCGCCAGTCGGACGACCTTCCTAGTCTGGCTGTCTGCCACCGAGAGAGGCCGCATCGTGAAGCCGCAGCACCGCCCTGACGCCACCGACGCCCTGACGTCGATCCTCCGCGAGCGGATCATGGTGCTGGACGGCGCGATGGGCACGGCGATCCAGCGCGACCGCCCCGACGAGGCCGGCTACCGCGGCGAGCGCTTCGTCGACCACCCGAGCGACCTGGTCGGCAACAACGACCTGCTGACGATCACCCAGCCGCAGATCATCCGGACCATCCACGAGGAGTACCTCCGGGCCGGCGCCGACGTCATCGAGACCAACACGTTCAACGCCAACGCGGTCTCGCTCGCCGACTACGGCCTCGAGGAGCTCGCCTACGAGCTCAACTACGAGTCGGCCCGCCTGGCGCGCGCCGCGGCCGACGCGGTCGCGACCGACGAGCGTCCCCGCTGGGTCGCGGGAGCGCTCGGTCCGACGACCCGCACCGCCTCGATCTCGCCCGACGTCAACGACCCCGGCGCCCGCAACGTGTCGTTCGACCAGCTCGCCGAGGCCTACCTGACGGCTGCCCGCGGCCTGGTCGACGGTGGCGCCGACCTGCTGATGATCGAGACGATCTTCGACACCCTCAACGCCAAGGCCGCGATCTTCGCCGTCGAGACGCTCTTCGAGGAGCAGGGGCGCCGCTGGCCGGTCATCATCTCCGGCACCATCACCGACGCGTCGGGCCGCACGCTGTCGGGCCAGGTGACCGAGGCCTTCTGGGACTCCGTACGCCACGCGCGTCCGCTGGCGGTGGGCCTCAACTGCGCCCTCGGTGCCCGCGAGATGCGCCCCTACGTCGCCGAGCTCTCGCGGCTCGCCGACTCGTTCGTCTCGGTCTACCCCAACGCCGGCCTGCCCAACGCGTTCGGCGAGTACGACGAGACGCCCGAGCAGACGGCGGCCGTACTCGCCGAGTTCGCCGACGCGGGCTTCCTCAACTTCGTCGGCGGCTGCTGCGGCACGACGCCCGACCACATCGGGGCCATCGCGAAGGCCGTGGAGGGCAAGGAGCGGCGTACGCCGGTGGAGCTCGAGCCGGTCATGCGGCTCTCCGGCCTCGAGCCGCTGACGATCACCCAGGAGAGCCTCTTCGTCAACGTCGGTGAGCGCACCAACATCACCGGCTCGGCCCGCTTCCGCAAGCTCATCAAGGATGGCGACTACGACACCGCCCTCAGCGTCGCCGCGCAGCAGGTCGAGGCCGGCGCGCAGGTCATCGACGTCAACATGGACGAGGGCATGATCGACGGCGTCGCCGCGATGGACCGCTTCCTCAAGCTCATCGCCGCCGAGCCCGACATCAGCCGCGTGCCGGTGATGGTCGACTCCTCCAAGTGGGAGGTCATCGAGGCCGGCCTCAAGTGCGTGCAGGGCAAGGCGATCGTCAACTCGATCTCCATGAAGGAGGGGGAGGACGCCTTCCGCGACCACGCCCGCCTGTGCCGCAAGTACGGCGCCGCAGTGGTCGTGATGGCCTTCGACGAGGACGGCCAGGCCGACAACCTCGAGCGCCGCAAGGTGATCTGCGAGCGCGCCTACCGGATCCTCGTCGACGAGGTCGGCTTCCCGCCCGAGGACATCATCTTCGACCCCAACGTCTTCGCGGTCGCGACCGGCATCGAGGAGCACGCCACCTACGGCGAGGACTTCATCGAGGCCACCCGCTGGATCAAGCAGAACCTGCCGGGCGCCAAGGTCAGCGGCGGCATCTCCAACGTGTCGTTCTCCTTCCGTGGCAACAACCCGGTCCGCGAGGCGATCCACGCGGTCTTCCTCTACCACGCGATCCGGGCGGGCCTGGACATGGGCATCGTCAACGCGGGCGCCCTGGTGGTCTACGACGAGGTCGACCCGGAGCTGCGCGAGCGCATCGAGGACGTCGTGCTCAACCGCCGTCCCGACGCCGCCGAGCGGCTGCTGGAGATCGCCGAGCGCTTCAACGTGGCGGCGGGTGCGGTCGAGGAGTCCGAGGACGAGTGGCGTGCGCTCCCGCTCCGCGAGCGCATCACCCACGCCCTGGTCAAGGGCATCGATGCGCACGTCGAGGCCGACACCGAGGCGCTCCGGGCCGAGATCGCGGAGGCCGGCGGCCGCCCGATCGAGGTCATCGAGGGTCCCCTGATGGACGGCATGAACGTCGTCGGCGACCTGTTCGGCGACGGCAAGATGTTCCTGCCGCAGGTGGTCAAGAGCGCCCGCGTGATGAAGAAGGCGGTGGCCTACCTCATCCCCTTCATCGAGGAGGAGAAGGCGAAGGACCCCGAGCTCGCCCTGCAGAAGGACACCAACGGCACGATCGTCATGGCGACGGTCAAGGGCGACGTCCATGACATCGGCAAGAACATCGTCGGGGTCGTGCTGCAGTGCAACAACTACGAGGTGATCGACCTCGGCGTGATGGTCCCGGCCCAGAAGATCCTCGACGCGGCGCAGGAGCACGGCGCCGACATCATCGGCCTGTCCGGCCTGATCACGCCGTCGCTCGACGAGATGGTCAACTTCGCCTCCGAGATGCAGCGCCTCGGGCTCGACATCCCGCTCCTGATCGGCGGCGCCACCACCTCCCGCGCGCACACGGCGGTCAAGATCGACCAGAAGTACGACGGTCCCGTGGTGTGGGTCAAGGACGCGTCGCGCTCGGTGCCGACCGCTGCGGCCCTGCTCAATCCCACCCAGCGCGAGCAGCTGCTCAAGGACGTCCAGGCCGACTTCGACTCGCTGCGGGCCCGACACGCGGCCAAGCACGACCGGCCGATGGTCTCCCTCGAGCAGGCCCGCGCCAACGCGACGCCGATCGACTGGAGCGACTACCACCCACCCAAGCCGCACATGCTGCTCCAGCAGGACCACGCCGTGTCCCCGCTCATCGGCACCCAGGTGACCCAGCACGTCCGGGTGCTGCGCGACCACGACCTGGAGAGCCTGCGCAAGTACATCGACTGGCAGCCGTTCTTCAATGCCTGGGAGATGAAGGGCGCGTTCCCCGACATCCTCAACAACCCGACGTCCGGCCCGGCCGCCCGCAAGCTGTACGACGACGCGCAGGCGATGCTCGACCAGATCGTCGAGGAGAAGTGGATCCGCGCCCACGGCGTGGTCGGCTTCTTCCCGGCCAACAGCGTCGGCGACTCGGTCGAGCTCTACCTCGACGGCGACCGCAGCGCGGTCCACGCCACCCTGCACCACCTGCGGCAGCAGGGCGAGCACCGCGACGGCGTACCCAACCGGTCCCTGGCCGACTTCGTCGCGCCGCGGGAGACCGGCCTGCGTGACCACGTCGGCGCCTTCGCAGTGACGGCCGGTGACGGCCTTGCGGAGCGGGTGCGGGCCTTCCGCGAGGAGCTCGACGACTACAACGCGATCCTCCTCGAGTCGCTGGGCGACCGGCTCGCCGAGGCGTTCGCCGAGCGCCTGCACGAGCGGGTGCGCAAGGAGCTGTGGGGCTACGCCCCCGACGAGCACCTCGACAACGTGGGCCTGATCAAGGAGCAGTACGACGGCATCCGCCCGGCCCCGGGCTACCCCGCGTGCCCCGAGCACACCGAGAAGCAGACCCTGTGGGAGCTGCTCGACGTCGAGGAGCACACCGGCATCCGGCTCACCGAGTCGATGGCGATGTGGCCGGGCGCCTCCGTGAGCGGGTTCTACTACTCCCACCCGCAGTCGCAGTACTTCGTGGTGGGGCGCGTCAACCGCGACCAGGTCGCCGACTACGCCGAGCGCAAGGGCTGGACCCTCGCCGAGGCCGAGCGGTGGCTCTCGCCCAACCTGGGCTACGACCCGGAGGACTGACCCTCTGCTTCCTCGGCCACGCATGGGAACGCCTCCACGGGGAACCTGCTCACATCGGGCAGGATGACCGGGGAGGGCGGAGGAAGAGGTCGAGGTGGACGCCGTGCCGGTGTCGGTGGTGCTGGTCGAGGACTCGGTCGACGTGCGGACGCTGGTGCGCATGCGACTGGAGTCCTCCGGGGCGTTCTCGGTCCTGGGCGAGGCCGAGGACGGCGAGCAGGCGATCGAGATGGTGGTGCGCCACGAGCCCGACCTCGTGCTCCTCGACATCTCCATGCCGGCCATGGACGGCCTCGAGACCCTGCCGGCCATCCTCGCCGTACGGCCCGGGACGTCCGTCGTGATGTTCAGCGGCTTCGGCGGCGCCGAGCTCGAGGCGCAGGTCCGCGAGCTCGGGGCGCTCGACCTCATCGAGAAGTCGATCCCGCTGGAGCAGCTGCCCGACCGGCTCGTCACGTGCCTGCGCCCGCCGACCGAGAGCCCCACCGAGCCCGGGCCAGGCGACGCACCGCAGGGCGGGCTCCGGTCCGTGCCCCGTGGGGCCGACGTGGAGCAGGCGATCCTCGACGAGCACGTCGAGGGCTTCCGGGCGCTGTTCGACCGGGCCTCGCTCGGGATGGCCACCCTCACGGTCCACGCCACGATCGTGCGGGCCAACGCCGCCCTCGCCGAGCTGATGTCGTGCGAGCCGAGCGACCTGGTCGGCGTCGACTACGGGCGGCTCACCGGTGGGCTCGGCGACCTCCTGGACGCCCAGCTCGAGGTGCTGCGGACCACGCACGAGAGCGTCGCCACCTTCGAGCACCCCATCCCCGCGCCGCCGGGCGTGACGCCCCTGCGCACCGCCCTCGTGACCCTGGTGCCGGTCCGGGACTCGTCCGCGGAGCTGTTGTACGTCTTCGCCCAGGTGCAGGACATCACGGCGCAGCGCACGGCCGAGGACGAGCTGCACCGCAGCGAGGAGAAGTTCCGCCTGCTCGTCGACGCGGTCGAGGACTACGCGATCTTCATGCTGGACACCGACGGGCGGGTGATGAGCTGGAACGCCGGGGCCCGGCGGATCAAGGGCTACGAGGCCCAGGAGATCATCGGCCGCCACTTCCGGGTCTTCTACCCCGAGGGGCAGCGGCTGACCGGCCACCCCGAGCACAACCTCCGGACCGCGCTCCGGGACGGCTCCGTCGCCGAGGAGGGCTGGCGGGTGCGCAACGACGGCAGCCGCTTCTGGGCGAGCGTGGTGATCAGCGCCGTGCACGACGAGCGGGGCCGGCACATCGGGTTCGCCAAGGTGACCCGCGACCAGACCGAGCAAAGGCAGAACGCCGAGGACCGCTCGCAGACGCTGGCCGAGCAGACCCGCCTGCTGGCCGTCACGGCGCACGAGCTCAGGAACCCGACGGCGGTGATTCACGGCAGCGCACACGTGCTCCAGACGTCGCAGGAGCAGATGACCCCCCACGAGCGCGACCAGTTCTTCCGCGGCATCCAGAGCAGCGCCGACCGCCTCCGCCGGCTGGCCGCCGACCTCACCGCGGCCTCGCAGCTGTCCGGACCGGGGCTGCACTTCCAGATGGAGGACGTGTCGCTCGCGGAGCTGGTGTGGGGCACCGCCGTCCGCCGGGCCGCGGCCAGCCCGACGGTCCACGTCGCCGTCGAGGTCCCCGACGAGGCCGTCGTCCGCGGTGACGAGGTCCGCCTCGCGCAGGCGCTCGACAACCTGCTCGACAATGCCGTACGCCACGGGGAGCCGCCCTTCTCGATCACCGCGCAGGTGCAGGACGACCTGGTCGAGATCAGCGTCACCGACCGGGGCCACGGGCCGCCGATCGAGCTGTCCACCCGCCTGTTCGACCGGTTCGCCACGGCCGGTCCCGCGGCGGGCACGGGGCTCGGCCTCTACCTGGTGCGCGAGATCATGAGCGGGCACCGCGGAGAGGTCGTGCACGAGCCCGTGGCACCCGGTGGCCCGACGACGTTCACCCTCCGGTTCCCGGTCGGGGCAGGGACGCCGGACCCGCCCGTCTAGGCTGTCAGCCGGACGATCGGTCACGCGACAGTGACCTCAGTGACCGGGAGGGGCACCCTGAACACCGCTGCACCGAGCGAGCCGGGCGCCACCTCACCCGACCCGGCCGCCTTCCCCGCCGCCGTCCTCTGGGACATGGACGGGACCCTCGTCGACACCGAGCCGTACTGGATCGCCACCGAGTTCGCGATGGCGGAGAAGTACGGCGGCACGTGGTCGGAGGAGCACGCCCTCAACCTCGTCGGCAAGGCGCTGCTCGACTCCGGCGACTACATCCGGGTGCACATGGACATCGACCTGACGCCGCAGCAGATCGTCGAGGAGCTGCTCGACGGCGTGGTGGCGCGCGTCGAGGAGGAGGTGCCCTGGCGTCCCGGTGCCCGCGAGCTGCTGACGGACCTGGAGGCCCACGGCATCCCGTGCGCGCTCGTCACGATGTCGTGGCAGCGCTTCGTCGCGCCCATCCTCGCCCAGCTGCCCGACCAGACGTTCGTGACGGTGGTGACCGGCGACCGGGTCGAGTTCGGCAAGCCGCACCCCGAGCCCTACCTCACCGCCGCCGCCGAGCTGGGCCTGCGGGCCGAGGACTGCGTCGCCATCGAGGACTCCAACACCGGCGCGAAGTCCGGGGTGGCGGCGGGCTGCACGGTGCTCTGCGTTCCCCACCACGTGCCGATCCTCGAGGGTGAGCGCCGGGTGTTCGTCGACTCGCTGGCCGGCGTCGACGCGGCACGCCTCGCCGAGCTGACGAGGGCCGCGCGGGCCTCCTGACCCGCCTCGGGGGCGTTCCGTCGCGCCGCAGCGGTCGTGTCGAAGGTGTGACACGACCGTGACCACGGCGTTGTGGCCCAGCCCACATCGTCCGGTCTAGGGTGCTCGGACGAACGCATTCCGGACGGAAGGACCTCGGATGTCTCCGAAACGAACCGTGGCGACCTGGACCATGGCCGTGCTCGCGGCCGCCACGCTGGCCAGCTGCGCCGACAGCGAGCGCAACGACGACAGCGGGGGAGGAGGCGGTGACGACGGCACGTTCGTGTTCGGTGCCGCCGGCGCCCCCGAGATGTTCGACCCGTTCTACGCCACCGACGGCGAGACCTTCCGGGTCACCCGCCAGATGTTCGAGGGCCTGCTCGGCATCGAGCCCGGCAGCGCCGAGGTCGTGCCCGAGCTCGCCACCGAGTGGGAGCCCAACGAGGACGGCACAGAGTGGACGTTCACGCTGCGCGACGACGTGACGTTCCACGACGGCGAGCCGTTCAACGCCGAGGCCGTCTGCTACAACTTCGAGCGGATGTTCGACCAGAACGAGGCCGGCCAGACCGCGGGTGAGTACTGGGGCTACGTCATGGGCGCCTTCAAGAACGACGCCGCGAACTCGCTCTACCAGGGCTGCGAGGCGACCGGCGAGTTCGAGGCCGTCGTCACGATCAGCGGCCCGACCTCGGGGTTCCCGACCATGCTGACCCTCGAGTCGCTGTCGATGCAGTCGCCCAAGGCGCTCGAGGAGGGTGACGCCAACGGGATCGCCGCCGAGGGCGAGGGCTTCAGCTTCCCGGCGTACGCCGACGCGCCCGTCGGCACCGGGCCGTTCACCTTCGGTGAGTACGACGAGGCCAACGGCGAGATCTCGCTGGAGCGCAACGACGACTACTGGGGCGACGCCGCGAAGGTCGACGAGCTGGTCTTCCGGGTGATCCCGGACGAGAGCACCCGCCGCCAGGAGCTCGAGGCCGGCAGCATCAACGGCTACGACCTGCCCAACCCGGTCGACTGGCAGGGCCTCGAGGACGACGGCAACAGCGTCGAGGTCCGCGACCCGTTCAACATCCTCTACCTCGGCTTCAACCTCGACGGCGACAACGCCGAGCTCAAGGACCCGAAGGTCCGCCAGGCGCTCTACCACGCCATCAACCGCGAGCAGCTCGTCCAGACGCAGCTGCCCGAGGGCGCGGCGGTGGCGACGCAGTTCATGCCCGACACGGTGAGCGGCTACAACACCAGCATCGAGCCCTACGCCTACGACCCCGACGAGGCCAAGCGCCTCCTGGCCGAGGCCGGAGCCGAGGGGATGACCCTCAACTTCGCCTACCCGACCGAGGTCAGCCGGCCCTACATGCCGGACCCGGAGAAGATCTACGAGGCGCTGCGCACCGACCTCGAGGCCGTGGGCGTGAAGGTCAACGTCAAGACCGCGTCGTGGAACGGTGGCTACCTCGACAACGTCACCGCCGGTCGCTACGACGCCTACATCCTCGGCTGGACTGGCGACTACGACTCCGCCTACAACTTCATCGGCACGTTCTTCGGCAACCTCAAGGAGAACGACTTCGGCACCGCCGGCATGCCGTGGGGCAAGCAGCTCGCCGACGACCTCAAGGCGGCCGACGCCGTGGTCGACGAGGCCGAGCGGGGTGCGGCGTTCGAGGAGATCAACCGGCAGATCATGGAGGACTACCTCCCGGGCCTGCCGATCAGCCACTCGCCGCCGGCCCTCGTGGTCGGTCCCGGCGTGGAGGGCGTGATCCCGAGCCCCCTGACCGCCGAGGAGTTCGACACGGTCACGGTGGGCGGGGAGTGACCTCCACCTGCTGACCGATCGATGTGCGTGACGTCCGGGGGCTGTCGTCCAGACGGCCCCCGGACCGCGCAGGCGTGTGAGGAGCACCCTTGATCCGCTTCGTCGTACGACGACTGCTGCAGCTGTGCGTGGTGGTCCTCGTGCTGTCCATGCTCGTCTTCGGGTGGCTGCGCTCGCTGCCGGGCGGGCCGGTGTCGGCCATCCTGGGGGAGCGGCAGACCCCCGAGCGCCGGGCGGCCCTCGAGGCGGCGCTGGGCCTCGACCAGCCGTTGCCGGTGCAGTACTGGAAGTTCCTCCAGCGTGCCGCGCAGGGCGACTTCGGGGTCTCGACCAAGGTGCTGCCCGGTGAGGACGCCCTCGACATCTTCCTGCAGCGGCTGCCCGCGACGATCGAGCTGTCCCTGCTGGCGATGGTCCTGGCGATCGTGCTCGGCATCCCGCTCGGCTACTTCGCCGCGCGCCGCCGCGGGTCACCGGCCGACGCGGGCGCGGTGATCTTCTCGCTCGTCGGGGTCGCGGTGCCGGTGTTCTTCACGGCCTTCCTGCTCAAGTACTTCTTCGCCGTCGAGTGGAACCTGCTGCCGGTCTCCGGGCGTCAGTCCACCGGGATCGACGCGACCCGCGTGACCGGGATGTTCGTCCTCGACGGCATCCTGACGCGCGAGTGGGACGCCTCCTGGGACGCGCTCAAGCACCTGATCCTCCCCGCACTGGCGTTGTCGACGATCCCGTTCGCGGTGATCTTCCGGATCACCCGTGCCTCGGTCCTCGATGTGCTCGACGAGGACTACGTGCGCACCGCGGAGGCCAAGGGGCTCGCCGTGAGGGTGATCCGCGCTCGCCACGTGCTGCGCAACGCGATGCTCCCGGTGGTCACGACCATCGGCCTCCAGGTCGGCGGCCTGCTCTCCGGCGCGGTGCTGACCGAGACGGTCTTCTCCTACCGCGGGGTCGGCGAGGCGCTCGCCACCGCCTTCCGCGAGAAGGACTATCCCGTGCTCCAGGTCCTGATCATGGCCGCCGCCGCGATCTACGTCCTCGTCAACCTGACGGTCGACATCGCCTACGCGGTGATCGACCCGCGGATCCGGACGAGGTGAGGTGACATGACCCGCAAGGAACGTCTCGACTCCCTCGCCACCGCGGGCGCGGTCGACGAGCAGCCCGGCGTCTCGCTGATCCGCAGTGCGTGGCAGCGGCTGCGCCGCAACCCGATCTTCCTCATCGGCCTCGCGATCACGGTCGTCTTCGTGGTGCTCGCGGTGATCGCCCCGTGGATCGCCCCGTGGGACGTCACCGACCGCCCGCTGCTCGACAAGGTGCGTCCGCAGAGCAACCCGGTGCCTGGACCCGAGCCGGGCCACCTCCTCGGCGGCGACGACCGCGGCCGCGACCTGCTCTCGCGCCTGCTCGTGGGCAGCAGGCAGACGCTGATCGTCGGCGTCTTCGCCACGCTGTTCGGCCTGATCGGCGGCATCACGCTCGGCACGATCGCGGGCGCGATCGGTGGGTGGGTCGACTCGCTGGTGATGCGGATCGTCGACGTGATGCTCTCGATCCCGTCGCTGCTGCTGGCCTTCACCATCGCCTCGCTGGCCCGCAACCCCAGCCAGTGGACGGTCGTGACGGCCATCGCGATCATCCAGGTGCCGATCTTCGCCCGCCTGCTCCGGGGCTCGATGCTGGCGCAGCGGGCGAGCGACCACGTGCTCGCCGCGCGCTCCCTCGGCGTACGCCCCACGGCGATCGTGTTCCGGCACATGCTGCCCAACGCGATGGGCCCGGTGATCGTGCAGGCGACGTTGTCGCTCGCCGTGGCCATCATCGAGGCCGCGGCCCTGTCGTTCCTCGGGCTGGGCAACCCCGACCAGAGACAACCCGAATGGGGACAGATGCTCGGCCTGGCCCAGCCCTACATCACCGAGGCGCCGCACCTGGCGTTCTACCCGGCCGGGTGCATCATCGTGGTCGCGCTGGGGTTCACGCTGATGGGTGAGTCGCTCCGCGAGGCCCTCGACCCGAAGTCCAGGAGGTGACGAGGATGAACGAGACGACGCAGCTGACCCAGCAGTCCCGCCACCCGATGGGGTCCGCCGAGCCGCTCCTGTCGGTCCGCGACCTCGAGGTGACCTTCACCCGCCACGGCGAGGCGCCCTTCAAGGCCGTCGACGGCGTCAGCTTCGACGTACGTCCCGGGCAGACCGTGGGCCTGGTCGGTGAGTCCGGCTGCGGCAAGTCCGTGACGTCGCTCGCGATCATGGGGCTGCTCCCGGCCCGCGGCAACCGGGTCTCCGGCTCCGCAGTCTTCGACGGTGAGGACCTGCTCGCGTTGTCGCCGTCGGCGATGCGCGACCGCCGCGGCGCGGACATCGCGATGATCTTCCAGGACCCGCTGTCCTCGCTGAACCCGGTGATCACCATCGGCCGCCAGGTGACCGAGGTGATGGAGCGCCACCAGGGCCTGAGCCGCAAGGAGGCCACCCCGAAGGCCGCCGAGCTGCTCGACCGGGTCGGCATCCCCGACCCCAAGGCCCGGCTGGTGAACTACCCCCACCAGCTCAGCGGCGGCATGCGCCAGCGGGCGCTGATCGCGATGGCCCTGGCGTGCAACCCTCGCCTGCTCATCGCCGACGAGCCCACCACGGCGCTCGACGTGACGATCCAGGCGCAGATCCTCGCCCTGCTCAAGGAGCTCGTCGTCGACACCGGCACCGCGCTGGTGATGATCACCCACGACCTCGGCGTCGTGGCCGGACTGTGCGACGAGGTCAACGTGCTCTACGGCGGCAAGATCGTCGAGCGCGGTGGCCGGCACGGCCTCTTCGAGCGGCCCCGCCACCCCTACACCGTCGGCCTGCTCAACTCGATCCCGCGGCTCGACGCGCCACGGGGCGAGAAGCTCTCTCCCGTCCCAGGGTCGGTCGCCGACAACCTCCCGTGGGCCTCGGCGTGCGCCTTCGCCCCCCGCTGCGCCAACGTCCTCGACGTCTGCACGCGGGAGATGCCCGAGTGGGAGGGCGACCAGGTGGTCGGCTTCCGCTGCTTCAACCCGATGGGAGGGACGCGGTGAGCACCACGGCGGACCAGGCCGCGAGCCCGACTGCCCCCGACGCCACGGACGTGCTGGTCGAGGTCACGGGGCTCGAGGTGCACTTCCCGATCAAGAGCGGCATCATCTTCGACCGCACGGTCGGCCATGTCCGCGCCGTCGACGGCGTCGACCTGTCGATCCGGCGCGGCGAGACCTACGGCCTGGTGGGGGAGTCGGGCTGCGGCAAGTCCACGCTGGGAAAGGCGATCCTCAACCTCGAGCCGCCCACCGCCGGGTCGGTGGTCTTCGACGGCGTCGACATCGCCTCGCTGAAGGGGGAGGCGCTGCGCACGGAGCGCAAGCGCTTCCAGATGGTCTTCCAGGACCCGATGTCGAGCCTCGACCCACGCCAGACCGTGGAGGACCTGCTGCTCGAGGGGATGCGTGCCCACGGCCTCGTCACCGACAAGGCAGCGACCCACACGCGGCTGCGGGAGCTGTTGGCCTCGGTCGGGCTCCCGGCCGCCGCGCTGAGCAAGTACCCCCACGAGTTCTCCGGCGGCCAGCGCCAACGCATCGGCATCGCCCGGGCGCTGTCGGTCGGTCCCGACCTGATCGTCGCCGACGAGCCGGTCAGCGCCCTCGACGTCTCCATCCAGGCGCAGGTGATCAACCTTCTCCAGGACCTCCAGGACGACCTCGGCCTGACCTACCTCGTCGTCGCCCACGACCTCGCCGTCGTGCGCCACATCAGCGACCGCATCGGCGTGATGTACCTCGGCGGCCTCGTCGAGGAGTCCGACGCCGGCGAGCTGTACGACGTACCGCTGCACCCCTACACGCGCGCCCTGATGTCGGCGGTGCCGGTGCCCGACCCGAAGGTCGAGGACTCGCGCGAGCAGATCCTGCTCTCCGGCGACCTGCCCTCGCCCGCGAACCCGCCCACGGGGTGCCGCTTCCACACCCGCTGCCCGTGGCGGCAGGAGACGCTGTGCGACACCGAGCGCCCGCAGCTGCGGGTGGTCGACGTGCCGGGCGTCTCGGCGAGCCACCGCGTGGCCTGCCACTTCGCCGAGCAGATCGCGTCCGGGGAGCTGCAACCGCACGAGGTCGACGCGCAGGCGATCAGCCCCTGGAGCCAGCCGGGTGACCCCAACGAGCCCCTCGTCCCGGCCGACGCCTACAACACCCCCGACATCGGCGGCTTCTGAGGAAGGGGAGCGGTCGTCAGTCGGCCGACTCGCCGGTGGACACGTCGCGCGCCGGGGACTCTCGGACCGGGAGCGGGGGCACGACGCCGCCCTTGGTCGGGCAGAACTGGTGGTAGGAGCACCAGTCGCACAGCCGGGACGGGCTCGGCCGCCAGTCGCCGGTCTGCTGGGCGAGCTGGATGGCCGCCCACAGCGCCTCGACCTTGCGCTCCGTGGCACGGAGGTCGGCCTCGTCGGGCTCGTAGCGGACGATCTCGCCGTTGCCGAGGTAGATCAGCTGGAGCATCGAGGGGACGACGCCGCGCAACCGCCAGATCACCAGCGCGTAGAACTTCATCTGGAAGATCGCCTTGGCCTCGAACCCGATCGCGGGGGACTTCCCGGACTTGTAGTCCACCACCCTGATGCGGCCGTCGGGGGCCACGTCGATGCGGTCGACGAAGCCGCGGAGCAGCAGCTTGGAGTCGAGGAGGGCCTCGACGTAGAGCTCGCGCTCGGCGGGCTCGAGGCGCCGCGGGTCCTCGAGGTCGAAGTAGCGGTCCAGCACGGTGCGGCACGAGGCCAGCCACGACGCCACGTCGGGCCCCTCCCCGCCGAACATCCCGGCCAGCCCGGGCTCCGCCTCGAGCAGCGCGTCCCACGCGGGCACGAGCATGTCGGCGGCCCGACCGGGCGTGCGGTCGAGCGCGGGGAGGTCGAAGAGGTCCTCGAGCACCTTGTGGACGACCGTGCCGCGGACCGCGTCGGGCGACGGCTCCTCCGGGAGGCGGTCGATGGTGCGGAAGCGATACATCAACGGGCAGGTCATGAAGTCGCCGGCCCGACTGGGCGACAGCGCTCCGAGCACGTCGACACCGTCCACCGCGGTGGAGATCCGCTCGGCGGGGGACCCGGTGGCGGGAGACGGTGCAGCGGGGATCGACATGACGCGGTCACCCTAGGCGAGGCGTACGACAGTGCCTGCACGCCGCCTGCGGGTGGGTGGCATTCGTTAGGGTCGTGTCGTGCCTGATGACACCCCTGGTCCGCCTGCTGCCGAGGGGCAGTCCACCCGCCGCGCCCCGCGCGCACCGGGCACCCTGCGGATCGGCTCGATCGCCGGCATCGACGTGCTGATCACCAGCTCGTGGTTCATCGTGGCCCTGCTGATCTCGCTGACGTTCGCCCCGCGCATCGAGCAGGTGGAGCCCGGTCTCGGCTTCTGGAAGTACGTCGCCGGCTTCGTGTTCGCCGTGGTGCTCTACCTCTCCGTCCTGCTGCACGAGGCCTCGCACGCGGTCACCGCGCAGCGCCTCGGCTACGGCGTCACCTCGATCACGCTGCACTTCCTCGGCGGGATGACGGAGATCGACGGGCAGTCACGCAAGCCGCGGCACGAGTTCTGGATCGCCGTGGTCGGCCCGCTCACGTCGATCGCTGTCGGCCTCGCCGCGGTCGGCCTGTGGTTCGTGGTCCCAGCCGGACTGCTGCGCGAGGCGGTCTGGAGCCTGGCCGCGGCCAACCTGGTGATCGGCGTGCTCAACCTCGTCCCGGGTCTGCCGCTCGACGGGGGTCGCGTGCTCAAGGCGGTGGTCTGGGGTGCCTCCGGCAACCAGCACCGCGCCACGATCGTGGCCGCGTGGGGCGGACGGCTGGCCGCGCTGGCCCTCCTCGCCTGGCCCGTGGTGCAGGAGCCGCTGACCGGTGTCGAGCCGACGATCATGGACCTGGTGCTCGTCTTCATCCTCGGGCTGTTCCTGTGGACCGGCGCGACCGCTTCCATGGCGCACGCCCGGCTCCGCCAGCGCCTGCCGGCCCTCGTCGCCCGTCCCCTCGCGCGACGCACGCTCACCGTCCCGGAGGACCTGCCGCTGGCCGAGGCGGTGCGTCGGGCGCAGGAGGCCCAGGCGGGCAGCATCGTCACCGTCTCGCCCGACGGCCGCCCACTGGGCATCGTCAGCGAGGCGGCGGTGACCGCCATGCCGGCCGAGCGCCGCCCCTGGGTGCCGGTGTCGACCGTCGCCCGGGCGATGGAGGAGGGGCTGACCCTGCCGGCCACGGTGGCGGGGGAGGAGCTGATCCTCGCCATCAGCAGGCGCCCGGCCGAGGAGTACCTCCTCGTCGAGGAGGACGGCCGCATCTACGGCGTGCTCTCGACCGCAGACGTCGACCGGGCGTTCCGGGAGAACGCCGCCGGCTGAGTGAATCGGCGCTCCGGCCACTAGTCTGCGCGGCATGTCCGAGCAGTCTCCCGACGTCCCCGCCGAGGCCTGGTCCGGCGTCCACCGCGGCCCCCTGCGCGAGGGGGAGTGGGTCCGCCTCACCGACCAGAAGGGCCGCAAGCACAACTTCGAGCTGGTCGCGGGCAAGCGCTTCTTCTCCAACAAGGGCCACCTCGACCACGACGACCTGATCGGCCGCGACGAGGGCTTCACGGTCACCTCCTCGGCCGGCGGGCAGTACCTCGTGTTCCGGCCGCTGCTCAACGAGTTCGTGGTCTCGATGCCGCGCGGCGCGGCCGTGGTCTACCCCAAGGACGCAGCCCAGATCGTCTCGCTGGCCGACATCTACCCCGGTGCGCGCGTCGTGGAGGCGGGTGCCGGCTCCGGCGCCCTCACCTGCTCGCTGCTGCGTGCGGTCGGCCCGTGGGGACGGGTCACGTCCTTCGAGCTGCGCGAGGAGTTCGCCGAGGTCGCCCGTCGCAACGTCGACCAGTTCTTCTCCGCCCCCGAGGGGCAGACGCACCCGGCGTGGGACCTGCGCCTCGGCGACCTCAAGGAGGGCCTGCCCGCGCTCGGGGTCCAGGTCGACCGCATCATCCTCGACATGCTCGATCCGTGGAGCTGCGTCGACGCCGTCGCCGACGCCCTCGTGCCCGGCGGCATCGTGTGCGCGTACGTCGCGACCACGACCCAGCTCTCCCGCGTCGTGGAGACCCTGCGGGTCCACGGCGGCTTCACCGAGCCGCAGCCGTGGGAGTCGCTGGTGCGCGACTGGCACGTCGAGGGCCTCGCGGTCCGTCCCGGCCACAAGATGATCGGCCACACCGCCTTCCTCGTCACCGCACGCCGGATGGCGCCGGGGGAGAAGCCGCCGCGCAAGACCCGCCGACCCGCGCCCGGCGCCTACGGCCCGGACTACACCGGCCCCCGTCCGGCCGACGTACCTCCCCTGGAGACCACGGACGGACACCCCGACCGCGACCTGTGAGCAATGGGGGCCTCGCTCCCACGCGTGCGTGCCGGGTGCAAAGCCTCCGGGGAGCCACGATGAACCCAGCGTTGCGAAACGGTGATCAACACGGCGAGATATTCACTTCCGTCCCATCGATCAGTGGGTAGTGTCGCAGGGGAGCACGACGGGAAGAGGTGCGAGATGTCCGAGCCGACACGCGAGCAACTTGCCACTCAGGTGCGCTACCTGGAGGCCGAGGTCACCGACCTGCGCCGCCGCCTCGACGACGCACCGGGGCTGGCCCGCGGCCTGGAGACGCGCCTGGCGGACGCCCAGCGCTCGCTGGCCGCCGTGTCCAGCCAGAACGAGCGCCTCGCGCAGACGCTGCGCGACGCGCGTGACCAGATCACCACGCTCAAGGAGGAGGTCGACCGGCTGGCGCAGCCGCCCGCCGGCTTCGGCACCTTCCTCACGCGCAACGACGACGACTCCGTCGACGTGTTCACCGGCGGCCGCAAGCTGCGCGTGAGCGTCAGCCCCGCCGTCGACCTCGACGGCCTCGTGCGCGGCCAGGAGGTCATGCTCAACGAGGCCCTCAACGTGGTCGCCGCGCTCGACTTCGAGCAGGTCGGCGAGGTCGTCATGCTCAAGGAGATCCTGGCCGACGGCGAGCGCGCGCTCGTGATCGCCAACGCCGACGAGGAGCGCGTCGTGCGCCTCGCCGAGCCGTTGCGCGCCGAGGACGTCACCATCCGCGCCGGCGACTCGCTGCTGCTCGACACCCGGGCCGGCTACGTCTACGAGGTCGTGCCCAAGTCCGAGGTCGAGGAGCTCGTGCTGGAGGAGGTGCCCGACATCGAGTACGGCTCGATCGGCGGCCTCACCAGCCAGATCGACGCCATCCGCGACGCGGTCGAGCTGCCCTACCTCCACCCGGAGCTGTTCAAGGACCACGAGCTCAAGCCGCCGAAGGGCGTGCTGCTCTACGGCCCGCCCGGCTGCGGCAAGACGCTGATCGCCAAGGCCGTCGCGAACTCGCTGGCCAAGAAGGTGTCCGAGCGCACCGGCGCGTCGGGGAAGTCGTACTTCCTCAACATCAAGGGCCCCGAGCTGCTCAACAAGTACGTCGGCGAGACCGAGCGCCACATCCGCCTGGTCTTCCAGCGGGCGCGGGAGAAGGCCTCGCTGGGCACGCCGGTCATCGTGTTCTTCGACGAGATGGACTCGCTGTTCCGCACCCGCGGCTCGGGCGTCTCCTCCGACGTGGAGAACACGATCGTGCCGCAGCTGCTGAGCGAGATCGACGGCGTCGAGGCGCTGGAGAACGTCCTCGTCATCGGCGCCTCCAACCGCGAGGACATGATCGACCCGGCCATCCTGCGCCCGGGCCGCCTCGACGTGAAGATCAAGATCGAGCGCCCCGACGCCGAGTCGGCGCGCGACATCTTCTCCAAGTACCTCACCCCGACCCTGCCGCTGCACGCCGAGGACCTCGCCGAGTTCCACGACGACCGCGAGGCCACCGTGAACGCGATGATCCGGGCGACCGTCGAGCGGATGTACACCGAGTCCGAGGAGAACCGCTTCCTCGAGGTCACCTACGCCAACGGTGACAAGGAGGTCCTCTACTTCAAGGACTTCAACTCCGGCGCGATGATCCAGAACATCGTCGACCGCGCGAAGAAGATGGCGATCAAGGACTTCCTCGACAGCGACCTCAACCCCGCCCAGCGCGGCCTGCGCGTCCAGCACATGCTCCAGGCGTGCGTCGACGAGTTCAAGGAGAACGAGGACCTGCCCAACACGACCAACCCCGACGACTGGGCGCGGATCTCGGGCAAGAAGGGTGAGCGCATCGTGTTCATCCGCACCCTCATCACCGGCAAGCAGGGCACCGAGCCCGGCCGCTCGATCGACACCGTGGCCAACACGGGCCAGTACCTGTGAGCCGCCGGTGACGCGGGAGGACGACCTCGGGCACAGCGACATCGAGGCCGCCCTGGCGACACGTCGCGAGCTCGGCGCCCGCTACGACGCCGAGCTGGTCGAGGGCTTCGCCGAGCGCATCGAGCGGGCCGTCGACCGGCGCGTGGCCGACCAGGTCGCCCTGCAGCGCGGTCGGACCGCGGCGGTGGCCGGTGCCGGCGCCCGCCAGCTCGCGCTCGGCATCGTCTCCCTGGTCGCCTTCATCCCGATCAGCATCGCCCTCGGCGTCAACGACCAGTTCCTCGCCCTGCTGGTGACGCTGGCGGGCATCGTCGCGGTCAACCTCGCGCACGCCTGGCAGTCGCGCCAGCCCTGAGCGACCCACCCGCCGGGAGGGGCCCGCCAGGGCCTCCGCAGGGCTAGGTTGAGCAGATGCGAACCATTCTGATCATCATCGTCGTCGTCATCGTGGTCATCTTCCTCCTGGGGTTCCTGCGCCGCGGGCGCTGAGGAACCGGTCGACCTCGGGGTCGACGACGAGACGTCAGTCCGCCAGCAGCCGGTAGCCGTAGGTCCACGGGCGGCTGGCGGCCGGGCCCGGCAGGTACTCCTGCTGGACCTCCAGGACGTGCCACCCTGCCTCGGCCACCATGGCGGGCACGTCGCGCGTGAGGTGGCAGCCGCCCGCGATCGCGCGCTGCACCGGCTCGAGGCGGCGCTGCCAGCGGCGTACGGACTCGTCGGGCGCCAGCCCGTGCTCCAGCACGTGGAGCCGGCCGCCCGGGCGCACGACCCGCCGCGCCTCGCGCAGCGCGAGGACCGGGTCGGGGATCGTGCAGAGGCTGAAGGTGACCAGGGCGCTGTCGTGCGACGCGTCGGGCAGGTCGAGATGTTGGCCGTCGAGGCCGGCCCGCTCGACCGGCAGGGTGGTGCGGTCGCGCCTGCGCTCGGAGAGCCGCCAGCCGAGGTCGGAGGGCTCGATGGCGGTGACGCCCGTGACCTCGGGCGGGTACCACCGCACGTTCAGGCCACTGCCGAAGCCGATCTCGAGAACCCGGCCGGTCAGCCCGGCGCAGGCGACCTCCCTGAGCTCACCCACCTCGTGGCTGCGCAGGCTCAGATCCGTCAGACGCGGCACGACTCGTTCGTCCCACAGCCGTAGGCTCATGCCCATGAGCGTACGACGCGTGATGGGCACCGAGGTCGAGTACGGCATCTCGGTGCAGGGGCAGCCCGCGGCCAACCCGATGGTGGCGTCCTCGCAGATCGTCAACGCCTACGCCTCCTCGACCGTCAAGGCCCGGCGCGCCCGGTGGGACTTCGAGGAGGAGTCCCCGCTGCGCGACGCGCGAGGCTTCGACATGGCCCGGCAGATCGCCGATCCGAGCCAGCTGACCGACGAGGACCTCGGGTTGGCCAACGTCATCCTCGGCAACGGCGCCCGGCTCTACGTCGACCACGCGCACCCGGAGTACTCCTCGCCCGAGGTGACCACCCCGCTCGACGTGGTGCGGTGGGAGAAGGCGGGGGAGCAGGTCATGCTCGACGCCTCGCGGATGGCCGCGCAGATCCCGGGCAGCGCGCCGATCCTGCTCTACAAGAACAACACCGACAACAAGGGCGCCTCCTACGGCGCCCACGAGAACTACCTGATGCGCCGCTCGACGCAGTTCGCCGAGATCGTGCGCCACCTGACGCCGTTCTTCGTCTCCCGGCAGGTCGTCACCGGTGCCGGGAGGGTGGGCATCGGCCAGGACGGCCGCGACCACGGCTTCCAGATCAGCCAGCGTGCCGACTACTTCGAGGTCGAGGTGGGCCTCGAGACCACGCTGAAGCGACCGATCATCAACACCCGCGACGAGCCGCACGCCGACCCGGCGGTCTACCGCCGCCTCCATGTCATCCTCGGCGACGCCAACCTCGCGGAGATCTCGATCTACCTCAAGTCCGGCACCACGTCGCTGGTGCTGGCGATGATCGAGGACGGCTTCATCGACGCCGACCTGTCCGTCGAGGGCGCGGTGCGCGCCCTGCGCGACGTCTCGCACGACCCGACCCTGCGCCACCTGATCACGCTCCGCGACGGGCGCCGGCTCACCGCCGTGCAGCTGCAGCTGGAGTACCTCGACCTCGCCCGCAAGTTCGTCGAGGACCGCTACGGCGCCGACGCCGACGAGCAGACCCTCGACGTCCTCCAGCGGTGGGAGTCGGTGCTGACCCGCCTCGAGCGCGACCCGATGGAGTGCGCGGGGGAGCTCGACTGGGTCGCCAAGCTCAAGCTGCTCACCCAGTACCGCGACCGCGACGACCTCGACTGGGACGACGCCAAGCTGCACCTCATCGACCTCCAGTACGCCGACATCCGTCCCGACAAGGGGCTCTACCACCGGCTCGCCGCGTCCGGCCGGATCCAACGGCTGCTCGACGACGCCACGATCGAGGCGGCGATGCACGAGCCGCCGACCGACACGCGGGCCTACTTCCGCGGCCGGTGCCTCGACAAGTACGCCGACTCGGTCGCCGCGGCGTCGTGGGACTCGGTGATCTTCGACCTGCCCGGTCGCGAGTCGCTCCAGCGGGTGCCCACGATCGACCCGCTGCGCGGCACCCGCGCCCACGTCGGCGAGCTCATCGACCGCAGCGACACCGCCCAGGCGCTGGTCGCGGCGATCACCCGCTGATCCGACGCGCCGTCCGCCGACCGCGAACGTCCTTGTGACGTCGGCGGGAGTGGATAGGGTCACTGGTATGGCCCAGGAGCAGAAGCAGCCGCGCAAGTCCTCGCAGGAGGAGACGGCGACCGAGGAGGTCGTCGAGAGCGACGTCGCCGAGCGCAAGGAGATGATCGACGAGGACGTCGACGCGATCCTCGACGAGATCGACGAGGTGCTCGAGACCAACGCCGAGGACTTCGTGAAGTCGTTCATCCAGAAGGGTGGACAGTGACCGACCAGTCACGACTGCCCGCGTCCTACATGACGCCGGGCACGTCGAGCTTCGCCGACTTCCTGGGCGCCCAGGCGCCCGACCTGCTCCCGTCGCGCCGTGCCGTCCCAGCCGGTGACGCCGGCGACCTCGCGCCGCACGGCACCACGATCGTCGCCGCGACCTTCGACGGCGGGGTCGTGATGGCCGGCGACCGACGGGCCACGATGGGCAACATCATCGCCCAGCGCGACATCCAGAAGGTCTTCCCGGCCGACGAGTTCTCCGTGGTCGGCATCGCCGGCACCGCCGGGCTCGCCGTCGAGATGGTGCGGCTGTTCCAGACCGAGCTCGAGCACTACGAGAAGATCGAGGGCACCACGCTCTCGATGGACGGCAAGGCCAACCGGCTCGCAGCGCTCATCCGCGCCAACCTCGGCCTCGCCATGCAGGGCCTCGCGGTCGTCCCGCTGTTCGCCGGCTACGACCTCGCCGCCGGTCAGGGCCGGATCTTCAGCTACGACGTGACGGGCGGGCGCTACGAGGAGACCGCCTTCCACTCGGTCGGCTCGGGCTCGCTGTTCGCCCGCGGCTCGCTGAAGAAGCTCTACCGCGACGACCTCGACGAGGAGGAAGCCGTCACCGCCGTCATCCAGGCGCTCTACGACGCCGCCGACGACGACTCCGCCACCGGCGGCCCCGACCTGACCCGCCGGATCTTCCCGGTCGTCCACGTGATCACGCCCGCGGGCGGTCGACGGATGCCCGAGGACGAGGTCTCCGCGATCGCCGACCGGATGATCGCCTCGCGGATGCAGCGTCCCGACGGACCCGCCGCGGCACTGGTCTGAGCAGGAGGACCCCAGACATGTCCATGCCATTCTACGTCTCGCCCGAGCAGCTGATGAAGGACCGCGCCGACTTCGCGCGCAAGGGCATCGCCCGCGGCCGGTCGGTCGTCGCGATCCAGTACGCCGACGGGATCCTGTTCGTCTCGGAGAACCCCTCGCAGGCGCTGCACAAGGTGAGCGAGATCTACGACCGGATCGCCTTCGCGGCGGTCGGTCGCTACAACGAGTTCGAGAACCTCCGCATCGCCGGCGTACGCCTCGCCGACATGCGGGGCTACGCCTACGACCGCCGTGACGTCACCGGGCGGGGGCTGGCCAACGCCTACGCCCAGACCCTCGGCACGATCTTCTCCTCCGGCGGCGAGAAGCCCTACGAGGTGGAGATCTTCGTCGCCGAGATCGGCGACCGTGTCGAGGACGACCAGCTCTACCGCCTCACCTACGACGGCCAGGTGGCCGACGAGCACGGCTTCGCCGTGATGGGCGGCGCGGCCGACGTGGTCGCCGGCTACCTCAAGGAGCACTACGAACCCGGCGCACCGCTCGAGGCGGCGCTGCGACTGGCGGTCGCCGCGCTGGGCCACAGCGAGACCGACGACCGGGTGATCCCGACCGACGACCTCGAGGTCGCGGTGCTCGACCGCACCCGCACGCAGCCGCGCAAGTTCCTGCGGCTGCGCGAGCCGCGGCTCACGGAGGTCCTCGGCGAGCGCGGCCCGGCCGAGCCGGCCGCAACGGCACCGGAGGACGCGGTGGCGGGCGCGGCGCCCCAGCAGGGCGCCCACGACGATCCCGCGGACCCGACCGATCAGGTCAGCGGTGCGACGCCGCCCCTGGAGAACCCGGTGACCGGGGAGCCTCCGGTGGCCCCGCCCGTGGCGCCCCCGGTCGCGCCGCCCGCGCGGCCGTCCGAGCAGGGTCCGACCGACCCCGCGTCCCCGGGCGACGCACCGCCACCGGCGCCGCAGCCTCCGATCGACCCGCACGGTCCCGGCACGTCGCCCACCGACCCGCTGGGCTAGGCAGGTCAGGAGAGCGGCAGACGGGCGGGTCAGCGCAGGTTGAGACCCGGCCACTGCGCGGTCGCGACCGTGGGGATCCCGCGCAGGCGTCGCTGGTAGCGCACCAGCGGGGCGAACTCGTCGAGCGCGCGCCACAGCCGCTGGTGCGCGGCCCAGGGGAGCGGGCCGGTCGGCCGCACGTTGCCGTCAGGGCCGAACTCGTGCCACGCGTCCCCGAAGCCGATCCAGACCGGCGTCCACTCCGAGGCGTCGTCCCACTCGCCGCGCCGCTGCTCCACCAGGCGCCTGCGCAGCTGGAACTCCATCCGGGGCCCGTCCACGACCACCGGCGCCGTGCGCACCGGCCAGAGCCACAGGTCGTCGGTCATCACGCGCAGCTCGAGGCCCGCCACCGCGCCCGGCTCGACCAGCACGGTCGCGACGAGGTGGCGAGGTCCCATGGAGGAACGCTCACCCGAGCGGGCGCGAGCCGTCAAGGGCGGGGTCCGCAGGGTGTCGGAGCCCGGAAGTCCGTGGCGGATGACCCGACCGAGACTAGGGTGGCGGTGTGGACCGGCGGATCTTCGGCATCGAGAACGAGTACGGCGTGACGTGCACGTTCAAGGGCCAGCGCCGCCTGAGCCCCGACGAGGTCGCGCGCTACCTCTTCCGCAAGGTGGTCAGCTGGGGTCGCTCGTCCAACGTCTTCCTCCGCAACGGCGCGCGTCTCTACCTCGACGTGGGCAGCCACCCGGAGTACGCCACGCCCGAGTGCGACGACATCGTCGACCTGGTCACCCACGACAAGGCCGGCGAGCGGATCCTCGAGGGTCTGCTCCTCGACGCGGAGAACCGCCTCCACGAGGAGGGCATCTCCGGCGACATCTACCTCTTCAAGAACAACACCGACTCCGCCGGAAACTCCTACGGCTGCCACGAGAACTACCTCGTCGGCCGTGCCGGGGAGTTCAGCCGATTGGCCGACATCCTGATCCCGTTCCTCGTGACGCGGCAGATCGTGGTCGGCGCCGGCAAGGTCGTGATGACCCCGCGCGGGGCGTCGTACAGCGTGAGCCAGCGCGCCGAGCACATCTGGGAGGGCGTCAGCAGCGCCACCACCCGCAGCCGCCCGATCATCAACACCCGCGACGAGCCGCACTCCGACGCCGAGCGGTTCCGCCGCCTGCACGTCATCGTCGGCGACTCCAACATGAGCGAGACGACCACGCTGCTCAAGGTGGCCTCCTGTGACCTGGTCCTCCGGATGATCGAGGAGGGCGTGGTGATGCGCGACCTCACCATGGAGAACCCGATCCGCGCGATCCGCGAGATCAGCCACGACACCACGGGGCGCCGCAAGGTCCGCCTGGCCAACGGGCGCGAAGCGAGCGCGCTGGAGATCCAGGGCGAGTACCTCTCCAAGGCCCGCGACTTCGTCGACCGCCGCCAGATCTCCACGCCGACCATCGAGCGCGCCCTCGACCTGTGGGAGCGCGGCCTGAAGGCGGTGGAGTCCGACGACCTCGGCCTGGTCGACCGCGAGATCGACTGGGTCATCAAGCTCAAGCTCCTCGAGCGCTACCGCGCCAAGCACGGCCTCTCGCTCGGCGACGCGCGCATCGCGCAGCTCGACCTCGCCTACCACGACATCCACCGCGGCCGTGGCCTCTACTACCTCCTCGAGAAGCGGGGCGCCGTCGCCCGGGTCACCAGCGACCTGAAGATCTTCGAGGCCAAGAGCGTCCCGCCGCAGAACACCCGCGCCCGGCTGCGCGGCGAGTTCATCCGCAAGGCCCAGGAGCGGCGCCGGGACTTCACCGTCGACTGGGTGCACCTCAAGCTCAACGACCAGGCGCAGCGCACCGTGCTCTGCAAGGACCCGTTCAAGGCGTACGACGAGCGCGTGCAGCGGCTCATCGACGGGATGTGACCTCGCTTTCCTCCACCGCCGGCGGTGTCGCGGCCACGTGGGTAGGAGTCGCTGGATAGGGTGTCCCGGCAACGCCGACCGATCGATTAGGTGAACCTGTGTCTCGTGTACGTTCCGCTGCCCTCAGCGGTGTCCTCACCCTCAGCCTGCTCGGACTCGCCGCCTGCGGCTCCGGGTCCAGCGACACCGAGGAGGGCGGCCAGCCGCTCAGCTCGGTGACCATCGAGGGCAAGCAGGGCGAGGAGCCCAAGGTCACCTTCGACGGACGCCTCGACGGCTCGACGGAGGAGACCGACGTCCTGGTCGAGGGCGACGGTGAGACCGTCGCCGACGGCGACACGGTCTCGGCGAACTGGTGGATCGGCAACGGCTTCACGGAGAAGGAGGCCCAGAGCACCTACACCAAGGACGGGGCCACCCAGTCCGTCGAGCTCTCCGACGAGATCCTGCCGTTCCTGCGCGAGGCGATGATCGGCCACAAGGTCGGCGACCGCGTCGTGCTGCTCACCTCCGCGGAGGAGGCCTACGGCGAGTCCGGCAACCCCACCATCGGCATCGGCAACAAGGACGCCGTGCTCGCCGTCGTCGACATCATGGACCGCTCCGAGACGGTCCCGACCCTCGACGGCCCCCAGGGCGAGGAGAAGGAGCCCGCGAGCTGGGCCCCCACGCTCATCGAGAAGGACGGCGTGATCACCGGGCTCGACTTCACCGACGCCCACAAGCCGACCGGCAAGCTCATCGCCACCACGCTCGTCAAGGGCGACGGCGCCAAGGTGAAGTCCGGCCAGACCCTCACCGTCGACTACCTCGGCCAGGTCTACGACGCCAAGCAGCCCTTCGACGAGTCCTACAGCGGTGAGCCCGCCGAGTTCCCGATCGGCGTCGGCCAGGTCATCAAGGGCTGGGACGAGCGCCTCGTCGGCCGCACGGTCGGCTCGCGGGTGATCCTCGAGATCCCGCCGGCCGACGGCTACGGCAAGACGGGCAACGAGCAGGCCGGCATCAAGGGCACCGACACGCTCTTCTTCGTCGTCGACATCCTCAAGGCCTCCTGAGGCCGGCCACCACCTCACGGACGACAGGGGGAGCGGAGGATGGCACAGCCACGCGCAGAGCGGCTGATGAACCTGCACATCCTGCTGCTCGGGGCCAAGCGGTTCATCAGCAAGGACGCGATCCGCGATGCCTGCTACGCCGAGCACCCGCGCGGCGGCGCGGGGGACGAGGCGTTCGAGCGCGCCTTCGAGCGCGACAAGGACGCCCTGCGCCAGATCGGCGCGGTCATCGAGGTCGGGAGCGCGGACGCCTTCTTCGACGACGAGATCGGCTACCGCATCCCCACCGAGCAGACCTCGCTGCCGGAGATCCGCTTCGAGTCCGACGAGGCGGCCGTGCTCGGGCTGGCCGCGCAGGTCTGGCAGCACGCGACCCTCGCCAAGGCCACGGGACGTGCACTCGCCAAGCTCAAGGGCCAGGGCGTCGAGATCGACCCGTCACGCCTGGAGGTGGTGGCGCCGGCCATCACCGCCGACGAGCCGGCCTTCGAGCCGATCTGGGACGCCGTGGGCAAGCGCCGCCAGGTGAGCTTCCCCTACCAGCGGGCCACCGAGACCGAGCCGACCACGCGTCGGCTCCAGCCCTGGGGGCTGGCCCGCTCCTCCGGCCGCTGGTACGTCGTCGGCTTCGACGTCGACCGCGGCGCGGAGCGCGTCTTCCGCCTCTCCCGCATCGTCGGCCCCGTCCGCCCGACCGGCAAGTCGGGTGCGTACGACGTCCCGCCCGGCACCGACGTGCGCGCGGTCGCGCGACGGCTGTCCCCGTCGTTCCCCGCCGTCCGGGCCGAGCTGCAGGTGCGGCAGGGGACCGGCGTCGGGCTGCGCCGTCGTGCGGAGTCCGTGTCGCCCGACGCCTCCGGCTGGGACACGCTGGTCGTCGAGGGGCCGGTCCACGAGCTGGCGGACGAGGTGCTCACCTACGGCGCGGACGTCGTCGCACGGGCTCCGCAGGCGCTGCGCGACGAGGTCGTGTCGCGGCTGCGCGCGATCGTGGAGAGCGCGACGTGACGACCCAGCCCGCCGACACCGCTCCCGACCAGGTCGCCCGCCTCCTGGCGCTGGTGCCCTACCTCCTCGCCCGCGGCGAGGTGCGGCTCGACGACGCCGCGGCCCACTTCGGCACCGACGCCGCGCAGATCGAGCGCGACCTGCGCCTGCTCTTCATGACCGGCCTGTCGCCCGGCCTGCCCGGCGACCTCATCGAGGTCGACCTCGACGCGCTCGAGGGCGACCGGATGATCCGGGTCGACAACGCCGACTACCTCGCCCGGCCGGTCCGGTTCTCGCCCGCGGAGGCCACGGCACTGGTCGTCGCGCTGCGCACGATGGCCGACTCGGCGCCCGAGGGCGCGGCCGACGTGATCGAGCGGACCCTGGCCAAGCTCGAGGAGGCGGCCGGCGCCGACGGCGAGGACCTGCTCCGCCTGCACGTCCTGCCCACGCCGCTGGAGGCCAGTGCCGTGGTGCCGGTGCTGGAGTCCGCGATCGCCCACGGTCGCCAGGTCGAGATCACCTACTACGTGCCTTCGCGCGACCAGGAATCGCGCCGCACCGTCGACCCGCGCGGCCTGGCCCGCGTCGAGGACCTGCTCTACCTCGACGCGTGGTGCCACACCGCGCAGGGCGACCGGGCCTTCCGGGTCGACCGGATCGTGACCGCGCGCGAGCTCGACACCGAGGTGGCCGACAAGGGCGCGCGCCCCCGCGACCTGACCGGCGGCTGGTTCACCGACGCCGAGACCACCACGGTGACGCTCCGGCTGGCGCCGCCCGCGCGGTGGGTGATCGAGTACTACCAGGTCACCGACCAGCGCCCCGGTCCGCACGGCACGATCGACGTCGACCTCGAGGTGGCCAGCGAGCAGTGGGCCCAGTCCCTGCTCTTCCGCCTCGCCCCGCACGCGATGCTGCTCGCGCCCGCCGACTACGCCGACACGTTCAGGGCCACAGCGCGGGAAGCGCTCAGCCTCTACGAGGGTGACGGCGTAGACTCGACCCGCACACCGCAGGACCACCCACACACAACGGAGTAAGTCATGAGCAACCCCCTGATCGGCATGCCACAGGGTCTGGAGTGGCTGGTGATCCTCGCGATCGTCGTGCTCGTCTTCGGTGCCGCCAAGCTTCCCGACCTCGCCCGCAGCTCGGGCCAGGCGCTGCGCATCTTCAAGACCGAGACCAAGGGCCTGCGTGACGACGACGACGCCCAGGCGACGCCCGAGCAGCGCGAGATCCAGACCCGCAACGAGTCGGACGGCGAGACCTCGGGCGAGGTGCTCCGCGAGCGCCGCGACGACACCACCGCCTGAGCGCGGGAGCCACCACCAGCCGTGAGGATCGCCGGTCTCGTCGGCCTGTTCAAGGGCCGGCCGCACCATGCCGTCGGGCCCGACGGCCGGATGGCGCTCTCGGACCACTTCCGTGAGTTCCGGGCACGCCTGCTGCGCTGCCTGCTGGTGTTCTCGGTCGCGCTGGCGGTGGCGATCTTCTTCCGCCACGCGATCTACGACGCCGTCTACGGCCCCTACCAGGACGCGCAGAAGACCCTGGCCGAGGGCACCTCGATCGCCACGACCAGCGGCGCCGGCGCGGGTCTGCTGCTCTGGCTCACGCTGTGCGGCTTCGCCTCGGCCATCGTCACCGCGCCCTACTGGCTCTACCAGGTGTGGGCCTTCGTGCTGCCGGGGCTCTACGCCCAGGAGCGGAAGATGACCCGCGTCTTCGTTGCCGTCGCCGGGCCGCTCTTCATCACCGGCGTCGTCCTCGGCTACGTCACCCTGCCGCTCGCGCTGGAGGTGCTGATCGGCTTCAACCCCGACGGCGTCACCAACCTGATCGACTTCAACGACTACCTGCAGTTCTTCACCCGCACGCTCTTCGTCTTCGGCCTGGCGTTCAACATCCCGGTCTTCGTGGTGCTGCTCAACTTCGCCGGAGTGGTGAAGGGCTCGGCACTGAAGGCCTACCGGCCGTGGATCATCATCGGCACGTTCATCTTCGCGGCCGTGGCGACGCCGTCGGCCGACCCGTTCTCGATGACCCTGATGGCGGTCCCGATGGTGCTGCTCTTCTTCGCCTCCGAGGCGATCGCCCGGATCAACGACCGGCGCCGTGCCGGCCGGTCGGTCAACCGCGGCCTCGACCCCGACGAGCTCTCACCGCTCTGACGGAGGCCGGCGACGGGTCTGACAGGGTGGACCCCATGCAGGCCGCGATCACCGACATCGATCCGTTCGACCTGCCCGACTGGCTGGGCACGCACGAGGTCGTGTGGCGTGCCGACGCCGGACTCCGCACCGGCCACCTCGTCCGGGGCCGGCTGACCGCCGACGGCGAGCCCGACCTGGTGTGCGACCTGCTGGCCGTCGACGAGGCCTACCCCGAGCCGGTCGTCGACGACGTGACCCGCCTCCGCGTGCACCAGGCCTGGCGGCACGGCCAGGTCGTGGTCGGCGACCTCGGCGGCCGGACGGTGCTCGCGGTGCCCGGCACCCGCTTCGGCCCCGACCTCGTCCTCGAGGCCCTGTCCCGGCTCGCGCGCGCGGTCGGCGCACACGCCGAGCGCTACGCGGCGCTGCTGCGGCTCAGCGTGTAGGAGTCCGCGGACTCCAGGCTCGGGGATAGGGTCGCGCTCATGCACGACCCGTCTGTGCCCGCACCAGTGCGGGGCCGCGAGATCGCCCTGCTGACCAACCCCACGGCCGGCAAGGGCAAGGGGGCCCGCAACCGCGACGTGGCCCTCGCCCGGCTGCGCGAGAGCGGCTTCATCGTGCGCAACCTCCAGGGCCGTGATGCCGACGAGGCCGCCGACCTCGCCCGCGCATGCGTGGCCGACGGCGTGGAGGCGCTGGTGGTCTGCGGGGGAGACGGGCTGGTGCACCTCGGTGCCCAGGCGGTCGCCCGCACTGGCGTCCCGCTGGGCCTGATCCCGAGCGGCACCGGCAACGACGTGGCGCGCTACCTCGGCCTGCCGCGCACCGACCCGGCCGCCGCGGCGGACCGCATCATCGCCTCGCAGCGACGCACCATCGACCTGGCCCGCTGCGGCGACCGCTACTTCGTGACCGTGCTGGCGGCCGGCTTCGACGCCATCGTCAACGAGCGGGCCAACGCGATGCGCTGGCCCCGGGGGCAGATGCGCTACAACCTGGCCACCCTCGCCGAGCTCCGCACGTTCCGCCCGATCCCCTACGTGCTCCAGCTCGACAGTGAAGACGGGTCCGAGACCGTCCAGCACGAGGCGATGCTCGTCGCAGTCGGCAACGGCCCGTCCTTCGGCGGCGGGCTGCGGATCACCGAGGGCGCGCTGCTCGACGACGGACTGCTCGACGTCGTGATGATCACCCGGATGAGCAAGCCCAAGCTGGTGCGCTCTTACCCGCGACTGTTCACCGGCAAGATCGACGGCGTCGCGGAGTACGTCCACCGGCGGGTGCGCTCGGTGACCGTGGCGGCGCCCGGCATCGTGTCGTACGCCGACGGCGAGCGCTTCGGCCCGCTGCCCCTCACCGTCGAGTGCGCCCCGGGCGCCCTGGAGGTCATCGCATGAGCGAGGACGAGCAGTCGCACGCCGAGCGCTACGCGGCGTTCCAGCGCGACAAGGACTACCCGATGCTCAAGGACTTCGCCGGCCTCTACGGCTTCGAGCTCGACGACTTCCAGGTCCGGGCGTGCCGCGAGATCGAGGACGGCCGCGGGGTGTTGGTCGCCGCCCCCACCGGGTCGGGCAAGACGGTCGTCGGCGAGTTCGCCATCCACCTGGCGCTGCAGACCGGCCGCAAGGCGTTCTACACCACCCCGATCAAGGCGCTGTCGAACCAGAAGTACTACGACCTGGTCAAGCGCTACGGCGCCGAGAACGTCGGCCTGCTGACCGGTGACAACGTGGTCAACGGCGAGGCGCCGGTGGTCGTGATGACCACCGAGGTGCTCCGCAACATGCTCTACGCCGGCTCGCGGACGCTGCTGGGGCTGGGCTACGTCGTGATGGACGAGGTGCACTACCTCGCCGACCGGATGCGCGGCGCGGTGTGGGAGGAGGTGATCATCCACCTGCCCGAGTCGGTGACGCTGGTGTCGCTCTCGGCGACGGTCTCCAACGCCGAGGAGTTCGGCGAGTGGCTGGCCACCGTCCGCGGCGAGACGACGACCGTGCTGGAGGAGAAGCGGCCGGTGCCGCTGTTCCAGCACGTCATGGTCGGGCGCCGGCTGCTCGACCTGTTCGCGTCCTCCGACGTCGACGCCAGTGCGGGCTTCGTGAAGGAGGGCGCGCCGGTCAACGACGAGCTGACCCGGATCGCCCGCGACGACTGGGCCAGCACCCGGTTGATGCGCGACCGTCGCTCACCGCGCAAGGGCAAGCCCGGGTCGTCGAAGAACCCGCGCTCGGTCGGCAACGGACGCCGGGTCTGGATCCCCAGCCGCGTCGAGGTCGTCGAGCGTCTCGACCGCGAGGGCCTACTGCCGGCCATCGTGTTCATCTTCAGCCGCGCGGGCTGCGACGCCGCGGTGACCCAGCTGGTGCAGGCGAACACACGCCTCACCACCGCGGCCGAGCGCGACGAGATCTACGCGCGCGTCGAGGAGGCCTCGCGCACGCTGCCCGAGGAGGACCTGCACGTCCTGGGCTACCACGAGTTCCTCGACGGGCTCACCCGCGGCATCGCCGCCCACCACGCGGGCCTGCTGCCGGCCTTCAAGCAGGTGGTCGAGGAGCTGTTCCAGGAGGGCCTGGTCAAGGTCGTCTTCGCCACCGAGACCCTCGCGCTCGGCATCAACATGCCAGCCCGCACCGTGGTCATCGAGAAGCTCTCGAAGTGGAACGGCGAGTCCCACGCCGACCTGACTCCGGGGGAGTACACCCAGCTGACCGGCCGTGCCGGGCGACGGGGCCTCGACATCGAGGGCCACGGCGTCGTGCTCTACCAGCCCGGGATGAACCCCCGCGAGGTCGCCGGACTCGCCTCGACCCGCACCTATCCGCTGCGCTCGTCGTTCCGGCCGTCGTACAACATGGCGGTCAACCTGGTGCACCAGTTCGGCCGGGCGCGCTCGCGCGAGCTGCTCGAGCAGTCCTTCGCGCAGTTCCAGGCCGACAAGGCCGTCGTCGGCCTCGCCCGGCAGGTGCACAAGGCCGAGGAGGCGCTCGACGGCTACCGCGACGCTGCGACCTGCCACCTCGGCGACTTCATGGAGTACGCCGGGCTGCGCCGTCGCATCTCCGACCTCGAGAAGGGCGCCGCGCGCGAGCGACGCCAGGACCGCCGGGGTGAGGCGGCCGCGTCGCTGGGCCGACTGCGTCCCGGCGACGTGATCCAGGTGCCGGCCGGCAAGTTCAGCGGCCTCGCGGTCGTCATCGACCCCGGCACCTCAGGCGACGAGCCGCGCCCGTACGTCGTCACGGCCGACCGCCAGGCGCGGCGGCTGGCGATGATGGACTTCCCGGTCCCGGTGGAGTCGATCGGCCGGCTGCGGATCCCCAAGTCGTTCAACGGCCGCAACCCCGGCCAGCGGCGCGAGCTCGCCAACGCGCTCCGCTCGCGCGCCGACTCCTTCGACACGCCGCAGCGGCGTACCAAGCCACAGCGCGACTCCTTCAGCGACACCGCCACCGACCGCGAGATCGGACGGCTGCGCGCGGACCTGAAGTCGCACCCGTGCCACCAGTGCCCGGACCGGGAGGACCACGCGCGGTGGGCCGAGCGGTGGTTCAAGCTCGAGCGCGACACCGAGACCCTCAAGCGGCGCGTCGAGAACCGCACCAACACCGTGGCCAGGACCTTCGACCGGGTCTGCGACGTGCTGACCGCGCTCGGCTACCTCGACGGCGACAAGGTCACCGAGCAGGGCGGTCACCTGCGCCGGATCTACACCGACATGGACCTCGTGGCCGCGGAGGCCATCCGCGCGGGGCTCTTCGACGAGCTCGCGCCCTCGGAGCTGGCTGCCGTGCTGTCGGCGCTCGTCTTCGAGGCCCGCCGTGCCGACGACGCGTCGTCGCCGAAGCTCCCCGGTGGCCGGGTCCAGCCGGTGCTCGGCGAGCTGGTGCGGCTGTGGGGCCAGCTCGACGCCCTCGAGCGCGACCACAGGCTCGACTTCCTGCGCGAGCCCGACCTGGGCTTCGCGTGGGCGGCGTGGCGGTGGGCCGAGGGCGACGACCTCGACGACGTGCTGATGGTGACCGGCCTCTCCGCCGGCGACTTCGTGCGCTGGATGAAGCAGCTGCTCGACCTGTGCGGCCAGGTGGCCGACGCGGCCGGCGACAGCCCGCTGCGTGGCACGGCCCGGGCGACGGCGGCGGCGATCAAGCGCGGCGTGGTCGCCTACTCGGTGCTGGCCGAGTAGGGCTGTGGCAGGCTCACCCGCGTGACCGACTCCGGCCAGCGCCTGCTGCTCCTCGACACCGCCTCGCTGTACTTCCGCGCGTTCTTCGGCGTGCCCGACTCCATGAGGGCGCCCGACGGCACGCCGGTCAACGCGGTGCGCGGGCTGATGGACTTCATCAGCCGCTTGGTGGGGGAGTACGACCCCACCCACCTGGCCTGCTGCTGGGACGACGACTGGCGCCCGCAGTGGCGCGTGGACCTGATCCCGTCCTACAAGGCGCACCGCGTCGTGCGCGCGGTCCCCGGCCCGCGACCGGACGTCGAGGAGGTGCCGGACCCGCTGGAGGCGCAGATCCCGGTCATCCGGGAGGTCCTCGCGGCCTACGGCATCCCCGTCGTGGGGCACGCCGAGATGGAAGCCGACGACGTGATCGGCACCCTCGCCACCGGCGCCGGGATGCCCGTCGACATCGTCACCGGTGACCGCGACCTCTTCCAGCTGGTCGACGACGAGGCCGCCGTGCGGGTGCTTTACGTCGCGCGCGGCGTGAGCAGGCACGAGCGCGTCGACAACGCCTGGGTCCGCGGCAAGTACGGCGTCGACGCACGTCAGTACGCCGACCTCGCCACGCTGCGCGGCGACGCCTCCGACGGCCTCCCGGGCGTCGCCGGGGTGGGCGACAAGACCGCCGCCACGCTGCTCAACCGCTTCGGCACGATCGAGGCGATCATCGAGGCCTCCCTCGACCCCGACTCCGACATGGGTCCCGGGCCGCGGGGGAAGGTCAAGGCCGCTGCCGACTACCTCGCCGTCGCGCCCCAGGTGGTCGCCGTACGCCGCGACCTCGACCTCGGCACGCCGGACCTGACCCGGCCGCGGACGCCGGTGGACCACGCGGCGGTGGTCGCCCTGGACGAGAAGTGGGACCTCGGTTCATCTGCTGTGCGCCTCGTGGAGGCGCTGTCCGGATCGCACTAGTCTGAGCGCCGTGAGCACTTCCGAGGTCGAGTCCAAGGACCGGCAGATCCTCTCCCTGCTGGCCGCCGACGGCCGCATGTCCTTCACCGACCTCGGCAAGGCGACGGACCTGTCCACGTCGGCGGTGCACCAGCGCGTCAAGCGTCTCGAGCAGCGTGGGCTGATCAAGGGCTACGGCGCCACTGTCGACCACGACCAGCTCGGCCGGCCGCTGACGGCCTTCATCTCGATCACTCCGATCGATCCCTCGCAGCCCGACGACTACCCCGACCGGCTGGTCGGCATCCAGGAGATCGAGTCGTGCTGGTCGGTGGCCGGCGAGGAGTCGTACATCCTCAAGATCCGCGTGGCCACGCCGCTCGCCCTCGAGGAGCTGCTGGCCCGGATCCGCGGCTCGGCCAGCGTGTCGACGCGCACCACGATCGTGCTCTCGACGCCTTACGAGAACCGCCCGATCGACTGAGCCGGATGGCCGACCGACGCACCGACCTGCTCGACACCGCACTGGAGCTGGTCGGCACGCAGGGGATGCGCGGACTCACCCACCGCGCCGTCGACACGGCGGCGGGGGTTCCTCCGGGCTCGACCTCGAACTACTTCCGCACCCGCGAGGCGCTGATCCTGGGCATCGTCGAGCGCTTCATCGCCCGCGAGCGCGCGATGGCGACGAGCCCGCAGGACGACATCGAGCCGAGCGCGGCCGGCGTCGCCGAGGCGCTGGGCCGCTTCGTGGACCGGGCCCTCGGACCCGACCGGGCGGTGACCCTGGCCCGCTACGCGATCCTGGTCGAGACCGCGCAGCACCCGGCCCTCCGCGAGGGGATGGCCGTGGGGGCCGACCAGGTCGACACGTGGGCCCTCGACCTGGTCACCCGCGCGGGGTCGCTGGACCCTGCACGCGACCTCGGGGTGCTGGCCAACTACGTCACCGGGCTCGTGCTGCACGAGCTCGCCCTGCCGTCGTTCGACCTCGACGCCCGCGCCCGGATCCGCACGGTCATCGACGCCCTCGGCTGGGAGCATTGACCCGGTGTCACTACAGGCGTAGTTTGCGTTCATGGGTGACGACCGGGACCGGCTCCTCGACGCGGGGCTGGCTGTCGTCGTCGACCATGGGGTGCGGGGCCTGACGCACGAGGCGGTCGATGCGGCCGCGGGCCTTGCCCCAGGGTCCGCCGAGGCGGCATTCCCGACACCGAAGGTGCTGCTGGAGGGGGTCACGCAGCGCTGCATCGAGCGCGAGCTCTCGATGGCCGCTCTCGTCACGGGTGAGGTCGAGGCGTCGGCCGACGGGTTGGCCGCCCTGCTGGGGCAGTTCGCGCACCGCGCGCTCGGGGAGGACCGGATCGTGACGCTGGCGAGGTACGCGCTCCAGAGCGAGGCCGCCCAGAACCCCGACCTGCGGGTCCACTACGCGGTCGGTGCCGACGAGGTCGACACGTGGGCGGTCGACCTCGTGCGCCGCGCCGGGTCGAGCCACCCCGAGCGCGACATGGGGATCCTGGCCAACTACATGACCGGCCTGGTGTTCCACGAGCTCGCGCTGCCGACCCCCGGGTTCGACGCCCCGGCGCGTGCCCGGGCGGTCATCGACACCCTCGGCTGGAGCAGCCCATGACCGACCTCGCCTCGCTCACGCGCGTCCAGCGCGAGGGTCTCGTCGACACGCTCACGTCGCTGTCGCCCGAGCAGTGGCTCGCGCCGTCCCTGTGCCGCGAGTGGCGCGTCGTCGACGTCGCAGCCCACCTCGCCTGGGCGCCGGTCCTGGGCGTCGCCGCCGGCGCGGCCGCGGTGGTGCGCCACGGCTTCTCGATGAACCGGATGATCGCCCGCTCCGCCATCGGCTGGTCCGCCCGCGGGCGCGACGCGATCCTCGACCAGCTGCGCGACAACGCTCGCACCGGCGCCACCCCCATCGGCATGCCGCCGGCGGCGGGCCTCGCCGACGCGGTGGTGCACGGCCTCGACGTGCGTCGACCGCTCGGGCTGCCGGGGGAGGTCCCCGTCGAGGCGCTCGCGCCGCTCGCCGACTTCACGCTCGGCACGCCGTGGCCGATGAACGTCGTGGTCGGCGGCAGCGCGCGACGCCGCGTCGCCGGCGTACGCCTGGTGGCGACGGACACCGACTGGACCCACGGGACCGGCCCGGAGGTGCGCGCCGGCGCGGAGGACCTCCTCCTGCTGCTCTACGGCCGCACACCCCGGCCCGAGGACCTCGACGGTGTGGGTGTCGAGGTCCTCAGCCCGCGCCTCTGGTGAACTCGCTCCCGGCGGAGAGGCGCGGGCTCAGTAGGCCTGGAGGGCGGCGGTGCGGCGGGAGGCCTCGGCCATCTCGGCGGCCTTGAGGGAGGCCTCGTCGAGGCGACCGTGCTGCTCCCACCACTGCTGGCCGGCGTCGGGGAGCGTGTGGATCGGGTCGTAGTACTCGTAGTAGCGCGAGAGGGCCTCGGCGTCGTCGGACTCGATCGAGGTGCGGTAGTTCTTCGTCCAGTACGAGATGCCGTGCTCGGTGTCGTAGTCGGCGTTCTGGTGGACCCAGCGCTTGCCGACGAACGGCACGTCGCACACGATGCGCGGCGTCGCGAAGCCCGGCAGGTAGCCCATGATGTGGTGCTGGAGGCGCTGCGCGTCGGCGAGCGAGACCCGCCAGTGCTCCGAGAACGGGATCATGTCGCACATGTAGAAGTAGTAGGGCATGATCTGCGCGCCGTCGAGGAGGCGGAAGCACAGGTCGAGCAGTGCGTGCGGGTCGGCGTTCACGCCGTTGAGCAGCACGCCCTGGTTGCGTACGTCGCGCAGGCCGGCGTCGAGCATCGCGCGCGAGGCCTCGCGCACGATCGGCGTGACGGAGTTCGCGTGGTTGGCGTGGGTGTGCATCGCCAGCGAGACGCCACGCGACCGAGCGACCGCCGCGACGCGGGCGACGCCCTCGACGACGTCGGGCTGCAGCCAGTGCTGCGGGAGGCCGATCAGAGCCTTGGTGGCCAGGCGGATGTCGCGGATGTTCTCGACCTCGAGCACCGACATGAGGAACGCCTCGAGGCGCGGCCACGGCATGTTGGCCACGTCGCCGCCGGAGACGACCACGTCGCGCACCGACGGGGTGCGCTGGAGGTAGGCGATCATGTCGCCGATCCGGTCGTTGGGCTTGCCGGCGAACTTGAGCTTGTCGATGACCGGGGTCGAGTTGCCGACGAGGTCCATGCGGGTGCAGTGCCCGCAGTACTGCGGGCACGTCGGCAGCAGCTCGGCGAGCACCTTGGTGGGGTAGCGGTGGGTGAGGCCCTCGGTGGCCCACATGTCGTGCTCGTGCAGCGAGTCGCGGGTCGCGTGCGGGTGCGACGGCCAGTCCGTCCGGCGGTCGCTGAAGACCGGGATCATGTAGTGGCGCACCGGGTCGGCGTAGAACGCCTCGGTCAGCGAGCCTGGACCGCCGGGCGTCTCGGCCGGGACCATCGTGTTCATCATCTGCGGCGGCACGAGCATTGACATCGTGGCCCGCTCGGCCTGGTCGCGCTCGAGGTCAGCGTAGAACCGCTCGTCGAGCAGGTCGCCCATCAGCTCGCGCAGCTGCTTGACGTTCTTGATGCAGTGGGCGCGCTGCCACTGCACGGAGGCCCAGTCCTCGGCGCTCACGCCGGCCCAGCCGGGGAAGCGCGTCCAGTCGGGCTCGACGAGCTCGACCCGCTGGTAGGGGTAGGGCTGTCCGGTTTCGAGTCCGATGGCGGTCTCGATGCTCATGAGATCTCCTAGAAGCTGACCGTGGTGCTGGCCGATGGGCGCGCCGGTTGTGTGGGCGCCGCCACATCTGGAAGAGTACGCGGAGAACGTGCGGCGAGTCCAATGCCACGCCGCAAGATTTACGGCAACAGAGCGAGAACCTAGAAGGATGACCTGCATGACACCCGCCTCGGACATCCAGACGGACCGTCGCACCGGTGACCCGACCGGCCTGCACCGCGTGCTCGACGAAGGCGTGGTGCTGCCGCAGGCCGCCCAGCGCCTCGACACCCGCGCGGAGCTGTGGCCCGACGAGGTCCGGGTGCGCGTCGAGCGCCTCAACCTCGACGCCGCGTCGTTCCGCCAGCTCGAGCGCAAGCACGCCCACGACGGCGACGCGGTCCGCGCCGAGGTGCTCGACATCGTCGCCACCCGCGGCAAGATGCAGAACCCCGAGACCGGCTCGGGCGGCATGCTCGTCGGCACCGTCGAGGAGGTTGGCCCCGAGTCACCGCTGGGCCTGTCGGTCGGCGACCGGGTCGCCACGCTCGTCAGCCTCACGCTCACCCCACTCGTCATCGAGGACGCCCTGGCGAGCTGGGACGGCCGCAGCGAGCAGGTGCCGTGCGACGGCTACGCCGTGCTCTTCGGCCGCTCGATCGCCGCGGTCATCCCCGACGACCTCGACCCGGCGCTGTCGCTCAGCGTGATGGACGTGTGCGGCGCGCCCGCCCTCACCGCCCGCGTGGTGGGGGAGTACGTCGACCGCGGCACCACGCCGACCGTCGCCGTCATCGGCGGTGCCGGCAAGTCCGGCTCGCTCAGCCTGGCCGCCGCGCGAGCGGCCGGCGCGGCGCGGACCATCGGCGTCGTGCCCCACCAGGCCGAGCACGACCTGCTGACCGGCGCCGGCCTGGCCGACGCCGTCGCGATCGCCGACGCCCGCGACCCGGTCGCGCTGCGCGACGCGGTCACCGCCGCTGGTGGACCCGCCGACGTCACCGTCGTGTGCGTCGACGTGCCGGGCTGCGAGGGCGGGGCGATCCTGGCCACGGCCGAGGGCGGCACCGTCATCTTCTTCTCGATGGCCACCAGCTTCAGCGCGGCCGCGCTCGGCGCGGAGGGCCTGGCCGCCGACGTGCGGATGCTCGTCGGCAACGGCTACGTCCCCGGCCACGCGGCGTACGCCATGGAGTTGCTGCGCGCCGACGTCGGCGTGCGCGCACTGTTCGAGCGGAGGCTCTGATGGCGGCCGCGACGAGCCAGCTGGGCCTGGACCGCGCCGACGTACGCCGCGCGCGCACGCTCGCGCGCCAGGTCGGCAAGCCGATCGTCGACCTGGCCCAGCGCCACACCACCGTGAGCGTGGAGCGTGCGACGCTGCGGCTGGCGGGTCTCGGGGGAGCGGACCCCGACGGCACGCCGTGGGTCAACCGGCTCGCCGACGCCGTCCGCGCCGACGTCGGACTCGAGCACGGCGTCAGCCTTCCCGTGTGGGACGCCCTCATGCGGGGCGAGGGCGACGACCTGCTGACGCTGGCGCAGAAGGCCGCCGCCGGGTCGGTGACCTTCCGCATCCCCGAGGGCAAGGACGCCACCCGCGCCGCCACCGCGTCCCGCAGGGCCGTCGCCGCCGGCATCAAGCAGGTCGACCGCCAGCGCGTCGCGCGCGAGAAGATGGTCGCAAAGGTCGGCGACGCGCCCAGCAAGCCGTGGATCTACCTCATCGTCGCCACCGGCGACATCCACGAGGACATCCCGCAGGCCCAGGCCGCCGCCCGCGAGGGCGCCGACGTCATCGCGGTCATCCGCTCCACGGGCCAGTCGCTGCTCGACTTCGTGCCCGAAGGCGCGACGCGCGAGGGCTTCGCCGGCACGTACGCCACCCAGGAGAACTTCCGCCTGATGCGCGCCGCCCTCGACGAGACGTCGAAGGAGCTCGGCCGCTACGTCCGGCTCACCAACTACGCCTCGGGCCTCTGCATGCCGGAGATCGCGACGCTCGCCGGCCTCGAGCGGCTCGACATGATGCTCAACGACTCGATGTACGGCATCCTCTTCCGCGACATCAACCCGATCCGCACCTTCGTGGACCAGCGCTTCAGCCGCCAGATCCACGCGCGCGCCGGCATCATCATCAACACCGGCGAGGACAACTACCTCACCACCGCCGACGCGATCGAGGCCGCGCACACGGTCACCACGAGCCAGCTGCTCAACGAGTACTTCGCCAAGGAGGCCGGCCTCGAGGACTGGCAGCTCGGCCTCGGGCACGCGTTCGAGATCGACCCCGAGGTGCCGGACTCCTTCCGCCTCGAGCTCGCCCACGCGATGCTCGCCCGCGAGCTGTTCCCCGACGCGCCGCTGAAGTGGATGCCGCCCACCCGCCACATGACCGGCGACATCTTCAAGGGCTACCTCCTCGACGGCTTCTTCAACCTCGTCGGCGCCCTCACCGGGCAGGGCATCCTGCTCGTGGGGATGATGACCGAGGCCGTGGTGACGCCGTGGATCTCCGACCGCGACCTGGCGCTGCAGAACGTCCGCTACGTCATGAACGCCGCGGGCAAGCTGCACGAGGACTTCCGCCCCGCGCCGGACGGCTTCATCGCCTCGCGCGCCCGCGAGGTGCTCGGCGAGTCGATCGGCCTGCTCGAGGAGATCAAGGCGGACCGCAGCGTCCCCGGCGAGCCGCCCCTGCTGTCCGCGATCGCCGACGGCACCTTCGGCCTGATGAAGCGCCCGGCCGACAAGGGCAAGGGCCTCGACGGCGTCGCGAAGAAGGCCGCGGCCTACTACAACCCGGCGACCGAGATCCTGGAATCTCCGTTGGTCGAGGAGCGAGCGCAGCGAGCGTCTCGAGACCGAGGAGCGAAGCGATGACACTCATCCGCCCGTACGGCGACACCACCGGCGACGGCATGGTGCAGCTGTCGTTCACCCTCCCGATCGAGCACTCCAAGGTCGCCGAGGGCGCTGCCGTGCAGCTCGCCAACAAGATGGGCATGGACCCCGCCCTGGTCGTCCACGCCAAGCCGATGGGGGAGGGCTTCACCTTCTTCGTCGTCTACGGCCGGGTGAACCACCTCGTCGACCCGAGCACCGTCGAGGTCGTCGAGCGCGACTACCCGCTGCTGACGCCCAAGGAGGCCAACGCGGCGATCAAGCGGTCGCTGCGTCGCCGCCTGGTCGTCGTCGGCGGCTGCATCGGCACCGACGCCCACACGGTCGGCATCGACGCGATCCTCAACATCAAGGGGTTCGCGGGGGAGAAGGGCCTGGAGTACTACCGCGAGCTCAAGGTCGTGAACCTCGGCGCCCAGGTGTCGGTGCCGCAGCTGGTCGAGGCCGCCAGGGAGGAGAAGGCCGACGCCGTGCTGGTGTCGCAGGTCGTCACCCAGCGCGACGCGCACCTGCTCAACACCCGCGAGATGTCGGCCGCCTTCCGCGAGGCCTACCCGGCGGCCACGCGGCCGCTCCTCGTCGTCGGCGGCCCCCGCTTCGACGAGACCATGGCCGACGAGCTCGGCGTCGACCGCGTCTTCAGCAGGGGTACGACACCGGGCGAGGTGGCCTCGTTCATCGTGCACCGGCTCACCGGGACCCGCCCGACCAGCAAGGAGAAGGCCTCATGAGCGACAGCCGTGTCGGCACCGTGGTCACCCACCGCCGCTACGTCCCCTACTCGCACGCCCACTACGCCGGCAACCTGGTCGACGGTGCCTACAGCCTGGGCCTCTTCGGTGACGTGGCCACCGAGATGTGCATCGTGCTCGACGGCGACGAGGGCCTCTTCGCCTCCTACTCCGACGTCCAGTTCACGGCACCGGTGCGCGCCGGCGACGTCCTCGAGGTCACCGCGACGCTGGTCAAGGAGGGCACCCGCAGCCGGGTGATGGACTTCGCCGTCCACGTCGTCGGCCGCGGTGCGCCGACGTCTGACGCGCCCGGCGCGGCTGAGGTGCTGGACCCGCCCATCGTGGCGACCACGGCCACCGGGACGGTCGTCGTACCTCCCAGGTAGGGCACGCCCACGACGCCTCTCGGCGTGTCCTCGGCGACACGCCGGGACGATGCCAATTTTGTCCGACGACTTTTTCGCGGCCGGCAGCACGTTGACCTGCATGAACGCGCGTCCATGCAGGTCAGGGGCGTGTTGACAGCACCTCCGTCGGGAGGGAGGGTTCCCGGGTCCGCCTGTGCAGCCCGTGGGTGGTGCTTTCGGCAGTGGGGAGTCTGAACGTGTGGGACGTGGAGCCAGCGATGTCCACCGTTCACCGACCCGTCGACGGCGCTCCGCGGTGGCTGGATGCGGGAGGGACCTCGGGGCGCTAGACAACTTCGTGCGGCCGTCAGCCAGACGGTCGTGTGTCGGTCCGAAGCCCCCTCGTCCCTCCCGCACCGCTGCAGGCGCTCCATGTCATGAGCAGCAGTCGGCTACGGTCTCCCCGTGCCGCTGCGCTGCCTCCTCGCCCTGGTCGGCGGACTCGTCCTGGCAGCCGGCTTCGAGCCCATCGGCTTCGCCTGGCTGATGCCACCGGCGATCGCCGCCCTGATCCTCTCCGTGCACGGGCTGCGTCCGGGCCGCGCCTGGATCCCGAGCCTGCTCTTCGGGTTCACCTTCATCTACGCGGTCATGGTCTGGATGCGCTCGGTCGGCACGGACGCCTGGATCGCGATGTGCGCCATGGAGACGGCGTTCTTCGTGCCCCTGGGCATCGGGTTGTCCTGGAGCATGCGACACCGCCTGTGGCCGCTGTGGACGGCCCTGTGGTGGGTCGGCATCGAGACGTGGCGCAGTGGCTGGCCCTTCAGCGGGATGCCGTTCGGCCGGCTCGCCTACGCGACCGCGGGCACCCCGTGGGGCGACGCGCTGCCGTGGATCGGGATGACCGGCGTCAGCCTGCTCGTCGCCCTCAGCGGTACGACGCTCGCGTGGCTGCTCCTCGAGCGTCCGCGGCCCTCCCGCCGGGTCGTCGCCGGTGTCGGGGGCCTGGCCGTCGTGTCGCTGGCGCCCGCTGTGTTGGCGTACCCCATCAGCCAGGACGGCACGGCCACGGTCGCCGCGGTGCAGGGTGACGTGCCCGGCACCGGGCTCAACGTCCCCGCCGTCCACCGGGAGGTGACCGCCAACCACGTGCGTCTCACCGAGGAGCTGGCAGCGTCCGTCGACGCGGGGGAGGCGCCGCGCCCCGACTTCGTCGTGTGGCCGGAGAACTCCACGGCCGTCGACCCCTTCCTCGATCCAAGCGTGCACGCCGGGATCGTCGCCGCGTCCGATGCGATCGACGTCCCGATCATCGTCGGCGGGACCAACTCCAACCCGCTCGACGACACCGAGGTGCTCAACCAGGGGATCGTCTACCAGCCCGGGGTCGGCGGGGCCGACCGCTACACCAAGCTCCACCCCGTGCCCTACGGGGAGTACATCCCCTTCCGCGACGTCCGCTGGATGCCCTCGACCTACGGCCGCCTCACCGAGGTGCCGCGCGACATGGTCCGGGGCACGAGCCTCGAGCCGATCACGGTCGCCGGCCTGCGGCTCGCCGACGCGATCTGCTTCGACGTGGCCTACGACGACGGCATCGGCGGCCAGGTGGCGCGCGGCGCCGAGCTGGTCACCGTGCAGACCAGCAACGCGATGTTCAGCCGCACCGGCCAGCTGGCCCAGCAGTTCGAGATCAGCCGGTTGCGCGCGCTGGAGACCGGACGCTGGGTGGTGGTCGCCGCGATCAACGGCGTCTCCGGGGTCGTGCGCCCCGACGGGACGGTCGTGGCGTCGGTGCCGGCGCGGGGCCAGGAGGTGCTGGTCGAGGAGGTCGGGCTGAGCACCACGCTGACGCCGGCGGTCCGTGCGGGCGTGTGGCCGGCACGGTTCACGCTGGTGTTCCTCGTCTGTCACACGGCTCTGGTGTTCGTGGCCTATCGTCGTCGGCGACGTGGCGACCGCCCGTCGCAGGAGCAGGTGGAGCGAGGTAGCACCGCGTGAGTGTCGAAGGCCTCGGCCGTGTCGTGATGGTCATCCCGACCTACAACGAGTCCGAGAACATCGAATGGATCGTCGGCCGGCTCCGGGCCGCGCAGCCAGGCGTCGACGTGATGGTCGTCGACGACAACAGCCCCGACGGGACCGGTGCGATCGCCGACCGGCTCGCGGCAACCGATGACGCCGTCAGCGTGGTGCACCGCACGGAGAAGGCCGGCCTCGGCGCGGCCTATCTCCACGGCTTCGACGTGGCGCTGCAGGCCGGCTACGACGTCATCGGCGAGATGGACGCCGACGGGTCCCACCAGCCCGAGCAGCTGCACCGCCTGCTCGACGCGCTGCGCACCGCCGACCTGGTGATCGGCTCGCGCTACGTCCCCGGCGGTTCGGTGGTCAACTGGCCGGTCCAGCGTCTGGCCCTCTCCCGTGGCGGCAACCTCTACGTCCGGCTGCTGCTCGGCATCAAGGTCAAGGACGCGACCGCCGGCTACCGGCTGTTCCGCCGCACCACGCTGGAGAAGATCGACCTTGGCACCGTGAGGTCTACTGGATACGTGTTCCAGACCGACCTCGCCTACCGCACGGTCACGCAGGGCCTGCGGCTCACGGAGGTGCCCATCGAGTTCATCGAGCGCGAGCGCGGTGACTCCAAGATGAGCGGCCAGGTCGCCCGCGAGTCGCTGCAGCTGATCACCCGGTGGGGACTCGCCGAGCGGCGCGCACAGCTGCGCCGTCGACGGGGCACGCCGTGACCCACCCCGCCGCGCCGCGTCGCACCCGCCGCCGGGGATGGGTGCGTCCCGTCCTCGCGGCCGCGTTCGTCGTCATCCCGCTCGCCGAGATCTGGGCGATCCTCCAGGTCGGCCAGCTCGTCGGGCCGTGGTGGACCATCGTGCTGCTGGTGCTCGACAGCATGGTCGGGGCCTGGCTGATCAAGCGTGAGGGCGGCCGCGCCTGGCGGGCGCTGCGCGAGGCGCTCCAGGGTGGCCGGATGCCGGCCCGCGAGATCGCCGACGGCGCGCTCATCCTGATCGGCGGCACGCTGATGCTCAGCCCCGGCTTCCTGCTCGACGCGGTGGGGATCCTGCTGATCCTGCCGTTCACGCGCCCGGTCGCCCGGCGGCTGCTCACCACGGTCGTCGAGCGCCGCCTCGTCGTCGTACCTGCTGCCGGTCAGTTCGGGCCCGGGTTCGGCGGTCAGGGCTTCGGTACCGGCTTCGGGCCCGGAAATGGACGACGCCCCGGACCGGAGGGCGATGGGCCCGTGGTCCAGGGCGACGTGGTCGAGTAGCTCGACCGGTGCGAGGAGGGGTCAGCTGACCCGCTTCTTCTTGTTCGCGCGGTGCAGGTGCGCGGGGCCGATCTCGCCGCCGCGGAGCAGCTCGAGGCGCTCCTTGAGGATGTCCTCGAGCTCCTTCTCCGAGCGACGCTCCAGGAGCATGTCCCAGTGCGTGCGGGCCGGCTTCTCGACCTTCTCCTCCGGCTGGATACCGGCCGTGCTCAGTGCCTCCGCCCCACAGCGCGGGCACTCCCACACGGCAGGGATGTCGGCCTCGACCGACATGGTGACCTCGAAGTCATGCCCCTGCTTGCATCGATATCCGACCTGCTGACGAGCGGCGAACTCGATGCCGCGCTCGTCCTCAAAGCTCTGGCCGCCGAGCCTCGCGCCACGCAGTGTGCGCTCCGCCACAGTGCCCACCTCCAATGGGTTTGCTGACACCCGTTCGTGTTTGTGTACCGGGTCAAGGGTGAGACGGACCAGAACCGGGTTCGTGACGCCGCTCGTGACGACGCGGTCCATCCCCTGTGATCCTTCAACGGTAGCGGGAGCGCCCACATTCCGCGGATTCGTTGGTCGAGACCGCACGCTCAGGCGAGACGAACTTCACCCCCAGGGGTGCAGCTCGCCGAGGTCACGCCCGGATCCGGGCGGAGATCGGGCTCAGATGACGGCCGGCACGTCGTTGCCCGCGTCGCGGATCCCGCGGGCGGTGTCGACCCGCAGGAGCAGCAGGCCACCGATCAGGAAGAACGCGATGAGCGCGAAGATGGCCGGCCGGTAGGAGTCGGTGAGCTGGAAGACCACGCCGAAGACGAGCGTCCCGAACCACGACGTGCCGCGGTCCATCGCGTGGTAGAAGCTGAAGTACTCGGCTTCCTTGCCCTTCGGGATCAGCAGCGAGAAGTAGGACCGGGCGAGCGCCTGCGTGCCACCCAGCACGATGCCGATGGCCGCGCCGAGGAGCAGGAACGGCACCAGCGACTCCTCGGGGAGGAACAGCGCCGCGGTCACGATCAGCATCCAGATCACCAGGCCACCGAGGATGGTGTGCTTGGCGCCGTAGCGGTTGGCGAGGCGGCCGAAGACCAGCGCACCGCCGAAGGCGACGAACTGGACCAGCAGGATCGTCGCGATCAGGACCGACTGGCCGAAGCCGAGCTCCTCCGAGCCGTACGTCGACGAGGACGCGATGACGGTCTGGATGCCGTCGTTGAAGAACAGGTAGGCGAGCAGGAAGGTCAGCGCCATCGGGTAGTTCTTCATCTCCCGCAGGGTCACGCCGAGCTGCCCGAAGCTGCGGGCGACGACGTTGCCCTCGACCTGCTCGACGTCGGCGGGCGGGTGGTCGCTGAGCCGCAGGTAGGGGATGAAGGTGAACGCGGCCCACCACACGCAGGCCGACAGCATGCTGATCCGGGTGGCCTCACCCTCGGTGAGGCCGAAGGGGAGCATCGTGAACAGGGCGAGGTTGACGACCAGCAGCAGGCCACCGCCGAGGTAGCCCCACGCCCAGCCGCGGGAGGACACGCGGTCGCGGTCGGCCTCGTCGGAGATGATGGGCAGGATCGAGTCGTTGACCACCATCGAGGCGGCCAGGCACAGGTTGGCGCCGATGATCGCGACGGCGCCGATCTGCCAGTTGCCGTCACGGCAGAACCACAGCAGCGAGCCGAAGGCGGCGCCGGTCCACGCGAAGCCGGCCAGCCACGTGCGCTTCTTCGGGGTGCGGTCCATGAAGGCCCCGAGCGGCGGCAGCAGGATCGCCGAGAGGACGGTGGCGAAGGTGACGAGGTACGACGGCAGCGAGCCCGGCGCCACCGCGATGCCGAGCAGCGAGACACGGTCGTCGACCGCGGCGTCCTCGGCGACGCTGATGATGTAGGGCGCGAACATCACGGTGCCGACGGTGGTGACGAAGGCGCTGTTGGCCCAGTCGTACCAGTACCAGGCCTTCTGCTCCTTCGCCTGCGCGAGCGGCCTCAGGTTGGCGATCCCGCCGTCGACCTCGGTCATGCGTCACCCTCCACGTCAGCCCTCGTCCGGGCCGTTCCACTGTCCGCGTGCGCGGAGCACGTCCCTGAGTATGTCCGTGCGATCGGTCATGATGCCGTCGACACCACGGTCGAGGAGGGTGTTCATCTCGATTGGGTCGTCGATGGTCCAGACGTGCACCTGCAGGCCCGCCGCGTGCGCCCGGCGCACGAAGCCGGCGGTGGTCACCGGGATCCGGCCCTGGCGGTGCGGCACCTGGAGCGCCACGGGCCGGCCGCGGGTCAGCAGCCGGGCCAGCCGGCCGCTGGGGGAGAGGACGAAGGCGACCACCTCGAGCGGCCCCGCCGATGTCGCCACGCGCCCGCCCGTACGCCGCCGGAACGCGCGCATCCGCCGCCCGGAGAACGAGCCGACCAGCACGCGGTCCCACGCCTCGCGCTCCTCGATGAAGGTGGCCAGGGCCTCCACGGCGCCGTCGGACTTGAGGTCGATGTTGAAGCGGGCCGCGGGGAAGGCGTCGAAGAGCGCGGCGAGGGTCGGCACGCGCTCGGCGCCGCCGATGAGCGCCTCCTGCACCTCGGCCCAGGTGCTCTCCGCGACGCTGCCGGTGCGGTCGGTCACCCGGTCCAGCACGGTGTCGTGGAAGGCCAGCAGGACCCCGTCGCTGGTCACGTGGACGTCGGTCTCGAGGTAGGTGTAGCCGAGGTCGACCGCGTGCGCGAAGGCGACCAGGGTGTTCTCCAGGCCCTCGATGTCGGGGTGGTAGGCACCGCCCCGGTGGGCGAAGGCGAGAGGGAGCGGCTGGTCGAGATAACCCGTCGTGGACGGCGCCGGTGAGTTCACGCGAGAAGTATGGGGGCGCGGAGTACCTTCAGGGGATGGAGAGCATGACGTGTCCCCGATGCGGCGCCGAGATGGACGAGCGGAACCTCGGTGAGGCCACCGTGGCCCAGTGCCCCGACGGGCACGGGGTGTTCCTCTCCCGCGCCGACCTCGGCCTGCTGATCGAGGCCGAGAACGACTGGCACCGCAACGCCGGCCAGCACACCGCCCCCATGCCGCGCATCACCGCCGACATGACCGCCCCGCCCGCCATGGGCAAGGTCTCCCGGGCCTGGGTGGAGACGCTGTTCAACTAGCTCGCTCCGCTCGCTGGTGCTCGGCGCCCTTGAAGACGTCGTCTTCCCTCGTCGCTCCCGAGCTGCCTCGCTGCGCTCGTCGCACTCGCTCGCTCCTCAGTCCAGACGACGTCGGGCGCCGAGCGCGTGCGTTGGGGAGCCTGGGGCGATCCGAGCTGCCTCGCGCACCCGTTCGGGGATCGAGTTGAGGCCAGTTCAATCCGGACGAGTCGGGCCCGTTCCGCCGGTCACTGGCCGGTGTTTCGTCGCGGCGCGCCCGGGAGTGCAGGAGGAGCGCTCAAGGCCGGAGGAGCGCAGCGGGGGAGGCCGCAGGCGCGACGACGAACGAGCGGGTTACGAGCGCCGCGACACGCGCCGAAGCGAAGCGGAGGCGCCAAATAGCACCGAGCTAAATGTCTCTGAACGTCTCGATGTTGGCGCCGAGCTCGTTGAGGCGCTCGGCGAGGTCCTCGTAGCCGCGGTGGATGACGTACGTCGAGCGCAGCACGCTGCGGCCCTTGGAGGCGAGCATCGCGATCAGGAGGACCACCGCGGGGCGGAGGGCGGGCGGGCAGACGATCTCGGCGCCGGAGAAGTGGGTCGGTCCCTCGACGAGCACGCGGTGCGGGTCGAGCAGCTTGACCTGGGCGCCCAGCTTGTTGAGCTCGGTGAGGTAGATGGCCCGGTTCTCGTAGACCCAGTCGTGGAGCAGGGTCTGGCCGTCGGCGACCGCGGCGATGACGGCGAAGAACGGCAGGTTGTCGATGTTGAGACCGGGGAAGGGCATCGGGTGGATCTTGTCCAGCGGCGCCCGGAGGTCGGAGGGGTGCGTGGTGATGTCGACCAGCCGGGTCTCGCCGTTGAGGGCGACGTACTCGGGGGAGCGGTCGTAGAGGAAGCCCATCTCCTCCAGGGTCGCCAGCTCGATCTCGAGGAACTCGATCGGCACCCGGCGGATCGTGATCGAGGAGCGGGTCACGATGGCGGCGGCCAGCAGCGACATCGCCTCGATCGGGTCCTCGGAGGGTGCGTAGTCGACGTCCACGTCGATCGAGGTCCTGCCGGTCACCTTGAGCGTGGTGGTGCCGATGCCCTCCACGCCGACGCCGAGCTTGCGGAGGAAGAAGCAGAGGTCCTGGACCATGTAGTTGGACGAGGCGTTGCGGATCACCGTGGTGCCCGGGTGCAGCGCGGCCGCCATGAGGGCGTTCTCGGTGACCGTGTCGCCGCGCTCGGTGAGCACGATGGGGCGCTCGGGCTCGATCGCCCGGTTGACGCTGGCGTGGTAGGCGCCGTCGGTGGCCTTGACCTCGAGGCCGAAGGGACGCAGGGCCGACATGTGCGGCTCGACGGTGCGCTCGCCGAGGTTGCAGCCGCCGGCGTAGGGGAGCTCGAACTGGTCCACGCGGTGCAGCAGCGGACCGAGGAACATGATCACCGAGCGGGTGCGGCGGGCCGCCCCCTCGTCGATCTCGGCGAGGTTGAGCTCGGCCGGCGGGATGATCTCGAGGTCGTTCTCGTCGCCGACCCAGCGGGTGGCCACGCCGAGGGAGTTGAGGACCTCCAGCAGGCGGTTGACCTCCTCGATGCGGGCGACCTTGCGCAGCGTCGTACGGCCCTTGTTGAGCAGCGACGCGCACAACAGCGCGACACCGGCGTTCTTGGACGTCTTGACGTCGATGGAGCCGGAGAGCGTGGTGGGGCCGTCGACGCGCAGGTGCGTCGGGCCGGCGCCGAGGGCGACGATCTCGGAGTCTAGCGCCGCGCCGATGCGCGCGAGCATCTCCAGGGAAAGGTTCTGGTGGCCCTTCTCGATGCGGTTGATCGCGCTCTGGCTGGTGCCGAGCAGCTCCGCCAGCTGGTGCTGCGTGAGGCCGCGGTGCTTGCGTGCGTCGCGGATGAGGTTGCCGATGCGACCCTTGTAGTCAGCCATGCCGACCACGGTATCTCAAATATGAGATAAAGCCACTCCGGCCGCGCCGGTGCCTGCTTCGCCCCTACGGGCGAGGGTGCCGCGACGCCGCGTGGCAGGATCGCAGCCATGCGCGCCACCACCATCCACGCCCCTGGTGACATCCGCTTCGAGGAGGTCCCCGACCCCACCATCGAGGAGCCCACCGACGCCGTCGTGCGGGTCGTCGCCGGCTGCATCTGCGGCTCCGACCTCTGGCCCTACCGCGGCGCCAACGACGTCACGGCGGGGGACACCATCGGCCACGAGTGCGTCGGCGTGGTGGAGGAGGTCGGCGCCGAGGTCCGGGACTTCGCGCCCGGTGACTTCGTGATCGTGCCGTTCTGCCACAGCGACAACACCTGCGCCCACTGCCGCGCCGGGGTCCAGTCCGCCTGCGAGCACAGCGGCTTCACCCAGAGCGGGCAGGGGGAGTACGCCCGGGTGACACAGGCCGACGGCAGCCTGGTGAAGACCGACGGGATGCCCGACGAGGCCATGCTCCCCTCGCTGCTGACCCTCTCCGACGTCCTTCCGACCGGCTGGCACGCGGCCGTCTCGGCCGGTGTGCAGCCGGGTGGGACCGCGGTCGTCATCGGCGACGGCGCCGTCGGGCTGTGCGGTGTGCTGGCCGCGGCCCAGCTCGGCGCGGAGCGTGTGGTGGCGATGTCGCGCCACGAGCCCCGCCAGGAGATCGCCCGGGCGTTCGGCGCGACCGACATCGTCGCCGAGCGCGGCAAGGAGGGCAGTGCCCGGATCGCCGAGCTGACCAACGGGATCGGTGCCGACGCGGTGCTGGAGTGCGTCGGCACGGACGAGGCGATGAAGACCGCCTTCGCCGTCGCCCGGCCCGGCTCCACCGTCGGCTTCGTCGGCGTGCCCCACGGCGTCGAGCTCCCCGTGCGCCGGATGTTCCAGAAGAACGTCGGTCTCGCGGGCGGCATCGCCCCGGTCCGCCACTACCTCCCCGACCTGCTGGAGCGGGTCCTCTCCGGCGCCATCGATCCGGGCCGGGTCTTCGACCTGACGCTGCCGATGTCGGAGTCGCCCGAGGGCTACCGCGCGATGGACGAGCGCCGCGCGATCAAGGTCCTGCTCCAGCCGTGAGCGGGTCCGACGGCCCCCTGGTCCTGGGCCCGCTGCTGAGGTACGTCGACGACACGTCCGCGGCCGTGTGGGTGGAGACCCGGGACGCCGCGCGCGTCACCGTCGTACGCGGCGACGCGACGACGACCGCCCGCACGTTCGCCGTGCACGGCCACCACTACGCGCTGGTCGAGCTCAGCGACCTCGCGCCCGGGAGCGTCGCGAGCTACACCGTCGACGTCGACGGGGAGCGGGTGTGGCCGGAGCCGGACTCGCCGTTCCCGGCACCCGTCATCGCCACGCTCGAGCCCGGGCGCCCGCTGCGGCTCGCCTTCGGCTCCTGCCGTACGTCGGTGTCGCACGACGAGGCCGGCAACCAGATGCACGGCGTCGACGCGCTGCGTGCGTGGGCGCTGCGGATGGCCGACCAGGTGGAGCCGGCCGAGACCGCGGACCCGGACGACCCCGACCTCGCGCCGCAGCTGCCCGACCTGCTGCTCTTCCTGGGCGACCAGGTCTACGCCGACGAGACCACCGACGAGATGCGTGCCTTCATCGAGTCGCGCCGCGACATCGAGCAGCCGCCGTGGACCGAGCTCAAGGACTACGAGGAGTACGCCCACCTCTACAGCCTGGCGTGGTCCGACCCGGCCAACCGGTGGCTGCTCTCGACGGTGCCGAGCTCGATGATCTTCGACGACCACGACATCCGCGACGACTGGAACACCTCGCTCGACTGGCGCCGCGAGATGGAGGCCACGTCGTGGTGGCACGGACGCATCGTCGCCGGGCTGGCGTCGTACTGGGTCTACCAGCACCTGGGCAACCTCTCGCCCGCCGCGCGCGCCGAGGACGAGCTGTGGCAGGTCGTGGCCAGGCACGACGGCGACGACGAGCACGACCTCGGCGAGGTGATCGACGCGTTCGCCGCCCGGGTCGACCAGCGCCCGGAGACCTACCGTTGGAGCTACACCCGCGACTTCGACACCCAGGCCCGCCTGGTGGTGGTCGACTCGCGGGCCGCCCGCGACCTCCGGCCCGACTCGCGCGCCATGCTCGACCGCGACGAGGCGGCGTGGCTCGACGACCAGCTGCGGGGCGACGTCGACCACCTGCTCGTGGGCACGTCCCTGCCGTTCCTGCTCGCACGCGGGCTGCACCACTTGGAGGCCTTCAGCGAGGCGCTGGCGCAGGGGGCGTGGGGCGAGCGCGGCGCGCGGGCCGGCGAGCGGTTGCGGCAGACCGTCGACCTGGAGCACTGGGGCGCGTTCCAGGACAGCTTCCAGGACGTCGCCCGCCAGGCGATGGAGGTGGCGGCGGGGGAGCGGGGTCGCGCGCCGTCGACGGTGACGTTCCTCTCCGGCGACGTGCACCACAGCTACGTCACCCAGGCGTGGCCCGCCGGGCACCGGCCGCCGTTGACGTCGACGCTGCTGCAGGCGGTGTGCTCGCCGATCCGCAACCCGCTCTCACGCAACATGCGCTTCGCGACGGCGGTGCTGTCCTACGGCGTCGCCGGACCGGCGGGGCGGCTGGCGTCGCGGTCGGCGCGGGTGCCGGACGCACCCCTGAAGTGGACCTACGCCGAGGGGCCGTGGTTCGACAACAACCTGGCCTGCCTGCAGGTGTCGGGCCGGAGCCTGAAGATGTGGTGGGTGACGGGGAAGGTGGTCGACGACGACCATGCGCGCCCCCGCCTGGCGAAGGTGGCGACCTACGAGCTGGACGAGCAGGGGAACCCGCCGCCGCACGAGGGCGCGGTGGCGAAGCTCAGGAGACGGCTCAGACGGCGCTGAGCGCCCGGTCGCGCCCGTGGGCGCAGTCGCACGTGTCCGAGCACGGCAGGTAGGTGTGCATCCCGTGCCCGCAGCCGGTGCACGGAAGATCGTGCGAGAGATGGACCGAGCTGGTCTCGACGGTGTCCCACATGGTTCTGCCCCCATGGCAATTGCTGGCGTTCCGAGATGTCCTACCTGTGACGTCGAGACTGGCACCGCGTGACGCGATGCACGTCAGAACGCCTCGGAAGTGCCCGAATTGGGGCACGAATGGCCCGAACGGGCCATACCGGGGGTGACCCGTCGGCGTCCCCGCGTCCTGTCGGATCGGTGTCCTACGATCGCGCGGGTGAAGCCCCACGAGCTGTCCCGGCCGCAGGCACGGCGGATCGCGGTCCGCGCCCAGCTCCTCGACGCCGCTCGGCCCACCGACCCCCTCGAGGTGGTGCGGCACCTCGGCTTCCTCCAGGTCGACCTCACCCGCGTCGTGGCCGAGCACGCCGACCTGGCGCTGTGGACACGGATCGGGGCGGGCTACGACCCGGACGACCTCGAGGCGCTGGTCGGCGACGGAGCCGTGGTCGAGCACAAGGCGCACCTCCACCCGAGCGAGGACATCGCGCTGTTCCAGGCCGACATGGAGGCCTGGCCGGGCGTGCCCCCGCTGAAGGAGTGGCAGGAGGACCTCAGCGACTGGGTGACGGCCAACGACGGCTGCCGGCGCGAGATCCTCGCGCTGCTGCGCAGCGAGGGCCCGACGGCCGCGCGTGACCTGCCCGACTCCTGCGAGGTGCCGTGGCGCTCGTCGGGGTGGACCAACAACAAGAACGTGATGAAGCTGCTGGAGTGCATGGAGTCGCGGGGCGAGGTGGCCGTGGCGTCCCGTGAAGGGCGCGAGCGCCGCTGGGACCTCGCCGAGCGGATCCATCCAGGCGACCCCACGGTTCCGGGGGAGGAGGCGCACCGGGAGCTGGCGATGCGACGGCTGCGCGCGCTCGGGCTGGCGCGTCCGCGCGCGCTCGAGGCGTGGCACGAGCCCTATGCCGTGCGCGACGTCGGCGAGCCCGCCCGCGTCGAGGGCGTGCGCGGCCTGTGGCGCGTCGACCCCGCGCTGCTGGACGACGGGTTCGAGGGCCGGGCGGGGGTCCTCTCGCCCCTCGACCGGCTGGTCTTCGACCGCAAGCGGATGGAGGACCTCTTCGACTTCGACTACCAGCTCGAGATGTACAAGCCCGTCGAGCAGCGGCAGTGGGGCTACTGGGCGATGCCGGTCCTCGACGGCGACGAGCTGGTCGGCAAGGTGGACGCCACCGCCGACCGCGAGGGCGGGGTCCTCATCGTCGACGCCGTCCACGAGGACGGCGACTGGACGGCGGCGCGACGTGCCCGGGTCGACGCCGAGATCGACGCGCTCGGCGAGTGGCTGGGCCTCGAGGTGGCGCGGGCCTGAGCGGTCGGTCAGTCCCGCAGGACGGCCAGGACCGCGCTCTCACCGCTCGCGACGACGGTGCCGCTGAGGTGCTCGCCGGTGCCCAGGTCGGTGCCGACGACGCGGGCGACCGCGAAGTCGTACGCGCCGGCGGAGACCGTGGTCACGTCGCCGTCGTCGCTCACCGCGTCGACGGTGTCGACCGGCTCGGCGGAGCCGGCGCTGCCGCTGCCGCGCACCTGCATGCGGGCCGGGATGTCGACGCGCTCGCCGTCCCGCTCGAAGAACATCGGCGACTGGGTTCCACCCGTGCGGATCGCCGCGACGAGCGTGGTCGCCCACACCGGGTCGCCGCAGCCGTCGTAGACCCAGCGCTGGCCGAGCACGGAGTGGTCGCAGGTGCCGATCAGGTGCTCCTCGGCGCCCGCGAGCGGCTCCGCGCGGTAGGTGAGCGGCGTCTGCAGCACGGCGCCGTCGGCGGCGCGCCACAGGATGGTCTCCACGCCGACCTCACCGGCCGGGTCGTCGAGGCGGTACTCCGCGACCTTCTCCGCGATCGTCCGTCCGGCCGCCCAGCCCCGTGAGGGCAGCCAGGACTCGACGAGCTCCTGCTTGGACGGCGTGAGCGTGGCCTGGTGCACGATCCCCATACCGGGAGGGTAGGGCACGGGACGGGCGTCAGAACTCGAGGCCGAGCGCCTCCGCCAGCCCCTCCGGGTCGGCGACCGAGATGGTGGCGCCCGGATGCGTGATCGTGGCGGTCGGGTCGATGGAGGGCACCGGCTCGTGGAAGGTCAGGCACAGGGCCCGGTCGCCGTTGGTCGTGAACGAGATCCCGCGGTCCTCCAGCGAGAGGTGCGGCGGGCCCGCGGTCTTGATCCACGCGAAGCCGCCGGTGACCTCGGCGGTGGCGACGTTGGCGACCGGGGTGACCAGGCGCCACGGCCCGTAGGCGACGTAGAGCCACTGCGGACCGACCTCGACGGTCGCGGTGGCCGGGGTGATGCCGAACGCGCGTCCCGCAGCGGCGTACGACGGCGCGAAGGCGAGCTCGAAGGTCCGGACCTCCTCCACCCAGCCACCGCCCCCGGGCTCGGCGACCAGGCGGCGCAGCGCCCGCGTGGCGGGGAGGCGGTAGGGCTGGAGGACGGCGGAGGACCTCCCCGGGACCCGGAGCACGGCCCGGGTGCCGCCGCCGGGGGCGGGGAGCACGAAGTGGTCCATCGCGCTCTCGGCGAACCGGGGCCCCACGGTCCACGACCACGACCGCAGCTCGGGGTCGACCGCGGTGACGGAGAACGCGACCGGGACGCCGCCGGGGCCGTGGACCGTGCCGGTCGTCCCGACCCCGATGACGTCGTCGGCGCAGTCCACGCCCATGATCAGGTGGGCCCAGCTGCTCCACTCGTCCGGCTGCGTGAAGCGTCGCCAGACGTCGTCGGGGTGGGCAGGGCCGTGCGCGTCGACGAGCATGGCCGAAGGTTTACAGGTCGACGGTGTCGTTGTCCCCGAGATCGGGGCGACCGTCGCCGATGAGTCCCTTCGCGACCTGGATCGCCGCCTTCACCTTGCCGGGGGACTCCCAGTACTCCGCGGTGCGGCCGTCGATGCGCAGCAGCACGTTGGACGGGTCGTCGGCATAGCCGGTCATGAAGGCCCCCGCCGAGGCGTCCCAGAGGTCGCGGAGCTTGGCGCGGTCCTCGCTGACGGTCGCCGTGCCGGTGAGCGAGACCCACCCGGAGTCGCTGGAGTACGACACGTTGACCCGTGGGTCGGCCTGGATGGCGTGGACCTTGTCAGTGTTGCGCTCGGTGAGGAACCAGACCGTGCCGGGGTCCTCGAAGTCCTGGGTGCCCATCGGGGTCGACACGAGCGTGCCCTCGAGGGAGACGTAGGTGAGGACGGCGATGCGCGTGTCCTCCATGATCTGGGCAACGGTCCCGAGCTGGTCGTCGTCAGTGGTCATGCCTCCGACACTGTCAAACCGGTCCTGACCCCGCCTCATCCCCACGGGCGGGCGCACGGCCCTGTCACACCGGTGCTCTTCCACTCGTCGGACTGGCAGGATTGCCCCGCAGCCGAGGGAGCGATCGACACACAGGGGAGACGAGCACGCATGACGACCGCACATCCAGCCGACGAGCACGACCTGATCCGCGTCGAGGGGGCTCGCGAGAACAACCTCAAGGACGTGTCGGTCGACCTGCCCAAGCGTCGCCTGACCGTCTTCACCGGCGTCTCCGGCTCCGGGAAGAGCTCGCTGGTCTTCGCGACGATCGCCGCGGAGTCGCAGCGGATGATCAACGAGACCTACAGCGCCTTCGTGCAGGGCTTCATGCCCTCCCTGGCGCGTCCCGACGTGGACCACCTCGAGGGCCTGACCACCGCGATCATCGTCGACCAGGAGCGGATGGGGGCCAACCCCCGCTCGACGGTCGGGACGGCGACCGACGCCAACGCGATGCTGCGAATCCTGTACAGCCGCCTCGGCGACCCCTACGTCGGTCCGCCGACGGCGTACTCCTTCAACGTCCCGACGCGGAAGGCGAGCGGGATGATGACGACGGAGAAGGGCGGCCGCACCGAGCGCCGGATCGCCAAGCAGGAGGTCTACCTCGGCGGCATGTGCCCGCGCTGCGAGGGCATGGGCAAGGTCAACGACATCGACCTGACCGCGCTCTACGACGAGAACAAGGCGCTGAACGAGGGCGCGCTCACGGTGCCCGGCTACTCGATGGACGGGTGGTACGGCCGGCTGTTCGAGGGCATGGGCCTGCCGATGGACAAGCCGATCAAGTCGTTCACCAAGAAGCAGCTCGAGACGATGCTGTGGTCGGAGCCGACCAAGCTCAAGGTCGAGGGTGTCAACCTCACCTTCACCGGCATGATCCCGCAGATCCAGAAGTCGATCCTGTCCAAGGACCCCGAGGCGATGCAGCCGCACATCCGGCGCTTCGTGGACCGGGCGGTCACCTTCCAGACCTGCCCCGAGTGCGACGGCACCCGGCTCACCCCGGAGGCCAGGAAGTCGAAGGTCAACGGGAAGTCGATCGCCGACCTGTGCGAGATGCAGATCAGCGACCTGGCCGACTGGGTGCGCGACCTCGACGAGCCGTCCGTGGCGCCGCTGCTCAAGGGCCTGCAGCACCTGCTCGACTCGTTCTCCGAGATCGGCCTGGGCTACCTCTCCCTCGACCGGCCCGCCGGCACCCTGTCCGGTGGCGAGGCGCAGCGCACCAAGATGATCCGGCACCTGGGGTCGTCGCTCACCGACGTGACGTACGTCTTCGACGAGCCCACGATCGGCCTGCACCCGCACGACATCGAGCGGATGAACAACCTCCTCCTCCAGCTGCGCGACAAGGGCAACACCGTCCTCGTGGTGGAGCACAAGCCCGAGACGATCGCGATCGCCGACCACGTCGTCGACATCGGTCCGGGCGCTGGGGCGAGCGGCGGCACGATCTGCTTCGAGGGCGACACCGACGGCCTGCGCGGCAGCGGGACGATCACCGGCAAGCACCTCGACGACCGGGCGCGGCTCAAGGACGCCGTGCGGAGCGCCACGGGCACGATCGAGGTGAGGGGCGCGAGCACCCACAACCTGCGGGACGTCGACGTCGACGTGCCGCTGGGCGTGCTGACGGTCGTCACCGGCGTCGCGGGCTCGGGCAAGAGCTCGCTGATCCACGGCTCGCTCGCCGGCCACGACGACGTCATCGTCATCGACCAGGGGGCGATCAAGGGCTCGCGGCGCAGCAACCCGGCGACCTACACCGGGCTGCTCGAGCCGATCCGCAAGGCGTTCGCCAAGGCCAACGCAGTGAAGCCGGCGCTGTTCAGCTCCAACTCCGAGGGCGCCTGCGAGACCTGCAACGGCGCGGGTGTGATCTTCACCGAGCTCGGCCCGATGGCGACGGTCGAGTCGCCCTGCGAGGAGTGCGAGGGCCGTCGCTTCAAGGCCGAGGTCCTGCAGTACACGCTCGGCGGCAAGGACATCGCCGAGGTGCACGAGATGTCGGTGGTCGACGCGCTGGAGCTCTTCGGCGACGGCGAGGCGAAGATCCCCGCCGCGGTGAAGATCCTCGAGCGACTCGTGGACGTCGGCCTGGGCTACCTCTCCCTCGGCCAGCCCCTGACCACGCTCTCCGGCGGCGAGCGCCAGCGGCTCAAGCTCGCCACGCAGATGGGTGAGAAGGGCGACGTCTACATCCTCGACGAGCCCACCACCGGCCTGCACCTCGCCGACGTCGAGAACCTCCTGGGGCTCCTCGACCGGCTCGTCGACTCCGGCAAGTCGGTCATCGTCATCGAGCACCACCAGGCCGTGATGGCCCACGCCGACTGGATCATCGACCTCGGCCCGGGCGCCGGGCACGACGGCGGCCTCGTCGTCTTCGAGGGGCCGCCGGCCGAGCTGGTCGCCGCGAAGAAGCCCACTCTGACCGGCAAGCACCTCGCGGACTACGTGGGCGCCTGATGCTCCTCCTGCACGGCCTCGGCGCGACCAACGCCGTGTGGCGCGGGTGGGACGGGGTCGCGCCCGACCTGCCGGGCCACGGCACCGCGGCCTGGGACCCGCCGTACTCCTTCGCCCGGCACGCCGAGGCCGTGCTGCCGCTGCTCGGCGACGAGCCGGTGACGGTCGTCGGGCACTCGATGGGCGGCGTCGTCGCGCTCGCGCTGGCAGCGCTGGCCCCCGAGCGCGTACGTCGGGTGGTGGGCCTCGGCATCAAGGTGTCGTGGCCACCGGACGACGCGGCGCGGGCGGCCGCGCTCGGCGAGCGGCCGGTGGCGACGTACGACACTCGGGCGGCGGCGGTCGACCGGTTCCTCCGCGTCTCCGGCCTGGCCGGGCTCGTCGCGCCGGACGATCCGCTGGTGGCCAGCGGCGTCGCGGGGGAGGGGAGTGGCTGGCGCCTGGCTCAGGACCCCCGCACCTTCGGCGTCGGTGTGCCCGACATGGAGGGGCTGCTCGCCGCGGCCCGGTGCCCGGTGGTGCTGGCCCGCGGGGAGCACGACCCGATGGTCAGCCACGAGCAGCTCGCCGCGCTGGTCGCCGATCCCGTCACGCTGCCCGGCCTGGGCCACAACGCCCACGTCGAGGACCCGGCAGCCGTGCGCGCACTGACCGCCTGACGAGCCCGGCGGTGCCAGACTCGGCGCATGAATGAGCGCGCGAACCCACACGAGGGGCAGGTCGTCACGGTGTTCCGCAACCGGCTGCGCGACCCCGCCCGGGACGCGTACGCCGCCGAGCTCGAGGTCGTCGCCGCCCTCGCCCGCTCGATGCCGGGCTTCGTCGAGACCAAGACCTTCGTGGCCGAGGACGGCGAGCGGGCGACCATCGTGACCTTCGCCGACCCCGACTCCCACCGCGCATGGCGGGACCACCCGCGCCATCGGGAGGCGCAGCGCCACGGGATCTCGGACTACTACTCGGAGTACTCCATCGCCGTCGGGACGACGTCGTACGCCAGCGCGTTCACGCGGTCCGACGTCAGCTCCTGAGGACGACGAGCTGCTGGGTGGCCCTCGTCATCGCGACGTAGCGGTCCACCGCGCCCGTGACGCCGTCGCCGAAGCGGTCCGGGTCGACCAGCACGACGAGGTCGAACTCCAGGCCCTTGGCGAGCTCGGGCGTGAGCGAGCGGACCCGCTCGACGCCGCCGAACGACGGGTCGCCGATGACCACGGCCGTGCCCTCCGCGTGCTCGTCGAGCCACGCGCCGAGGATCGCGTCGCGCTCGGATGCGGGGGAGTGGAGCACCGGGATCCCGCTCTCCCGGATCGAGGTGGGCACGTTGGCCTCGGGCAGCGCGGCGCGGATGACCGGCTCGGCCTCGGCCATCACCTCGGCGGGCGTGCGGTAGTTGATCGTCAGCGGCGCGACGCGCGCGTCCGCGAGGCCGATCCGGGCCAGCCGCTCGGTCCACGACTCGGCGAAGCCGTGCCGGGCCTGCGCCCGGTCGCCGACGATCGTGAAGCTCCGCGAGGGGTTGCGCCGCAGCAGCATCAGCCACTCCGCGTCGGTGAGCTCCTGCGCCTCGTCCACCACGACGTGTGCGAAGGGGCCGGCGAGCCGGTCGACGTCGGCGGCGGGCAGGGCGCCCTCGTCGACGAGCGCGGTCTGCAGGTCGCCGTGGACGAGCATCGAGACCAGGCCCTCGCCGAACTCGTCGGCGCCCGACTCCCGGGCCGTGGTGCGGAGGTCGTCGATCACCTCGCCCATCCGGGCCCGCTCGCGGGCCTCCGCAGCCGCCGTACGACGCCGCCTGCGCGACTCCTCGGGGTCGCCGAGGCGCAGCCGGGCGGCATCGAGCAGCGGGAGGTCGGCGTCGGTCCACGCCTCCGGGTCGCTGCGTCGCAGGGCCTGCACGTCCTCGGGCGACAGCCAGGGCGCGCAGTGGCGGAGGTAGGCCGGGACGGTCCACAGGTCGCCGACGAGGTCGGTGTGCTCGATCAGCGGCCACGCGCGGTCGAAGGTGTCGCGGAGCGCGCCGTGCCGGTCGAGGACGGACCGCAGCTCGTCGGGGGTCAGCTCGTCGGTGTCGAGCTTGTCGACCAGGATCGTCAGCACCTCGTCCCACACGTCGTCGCGGGCCAGGTTGTGCGGGGTCCCGGGATCGGCCGAGCCGAACGCCTCGGCCCACTCGGCGACGCTCAGCCGGGCGTCGCCCCACGGCGTCTCGACGAGCAGCGGCTCGGTCGGCGGCTCCTCGTAGAGCGCGACGGCGGGTTCGATCGAGGCGACCATCCGCGCGTCGGCCTTGAGCGCTGCCGCCCGCTCGTCGGCCTCCGGACCTGCTACCGGCGCCTCGGGCACGAGGTCGTGGACGGTGCAGGTGAGCACGCCTTCCTCGCCCAGGCTCGGCAGCACGTCGCCGACGTAGGCGAGGTAGGGCTGGTGCGGTCCGACGAACAGCACGCCACCGCGTCGGTGCCCGAGCCGCGGGTCGGCGTACAGCAGGTACGCCGTCCGGTGCAGCGCCACGACGGTCTTGCCGGTGCCCGGTCCACCGTCGACGACGAGCGCACCACGGCTCTCGGCGCGGACGATCGCGTCCTGGTCGGCCTGGATCGTGCCGAGGACGTCGCGCATCCGGGACGTGCGGCTGCCGCCGAGGGTCGCGATGAACGCCGACTGGTCGTCCAACGCGGCCGTGTGGGTCAGCCCCTCCTCGGTGAACGCCTCGTCCCAGTAGTCGACGATCCTGCCGTTGCGCCACCGGTAGCGGCGCCGGCTGACCAGGCCCTGCGGGTGGGCGTGGGTGGCGGCGAAGAACGGCTCGGCGGCGGGGGAGCGCCAGTCGACCAGCAGCCGCCGGCCGTCGGGGTCGGCCAGGCCGAAGCGACCGACGTACGTCGGCTCGGCGTGGTCGTCGTGGACGATCCGGCCGAGGCACAGGTCGAGGTCGTAGCGGCGCAGCGCGCGCAGCCGAGCGGTGAGGCGGTGGACCTCCTGGTCGCGCTCGAGGGCGGCGGTGCCGTGGCGGGCGGTGGTCTGCTTCACCTCGGCGAGGCTCCGCTCGAGTTCGGCGACGGCGTGCTCGAGGCTGGTTGCGATGGTGCGGAAGTGGGCGCGGTCGGTGTCGATGAGAGTCGGGTCGGTCTTGGCGGCGAGGGTGTCGGGGAGGTCGAACGGGGCGGTGTCCAGCTGCGGTCCGGGGTGCATCACGCCGTGCAGTGTGAGGCACCCACGGGGCCTTGCGGCAAGCCCCCCGATGGCCTATACGTTGAGAGTGGAGGCAGTCCAGGCCGTCGGATCGGTGCCGATCCTCGAGGCCATGGGGATCCGCGTCGTGGAGGTCCGTCCGGGCTTCGCGGCCGCCGACCTCCCGCCCGAGCCCAACGTGAACCACTTCGGTGTCACCTACGCCGGCTCGCTCTTCAGCGTCGCGGAGATGCTGGGCGGCCTGCTCGCCCTGACCACCTTCGACTTCGAGGGTGAGCTCGCCGGCTACGTGCCGCTCGTGAAGGAGTCCACGATCAGGTTCCGGCGGCCCGCACTCGGTGTCGTACGCGCCTCGGCCTCGTTGCCGGAGCCGGAGGTCGAGCGGGTGCGGGGCGACGCGCTGGCGACCGGCAAGGGGGAGTTCGTGCTCGAGGCGACGCTCACCGACGCTCAGGGCGAGGTGGTCGCCTCGACCGTCGGCACCTACCAGGTCCGCCGGCTGGGCTGACCGTGCCCGCACCCGTCCCGCCCGACCACGGGCTCGAGCCGATCGAGCAGGCCTCCGTCGACGAGCTCCGCGCCCTCCAGCTCGAGCGGCTGCAGTGGTCGGTGCGCCACGCCTACGAGAACGTCGACCACTACCGGACGGCGCTCGACGAGTCGGGCGTGCATCCGGAGGACGTCCGCTCGCTGGACGACCTCGCGAGGTTGCCGTTCACGACCAAGGAGACGCTGCGCCAGAACTACCCGTTCGGGATGTTCGCGGTGCCGCGCTCCGACGTCGTACGCCTGCACGCCTCGAGCGGCACGACGGGGAAGCCGACCGTCGTGGGTTACACCCGGGCCGACCTCGACGTGTGGGCGACCGTGGTCGCGCGCAGCATCCGGGCGGCCGGCGGCCGGCCGGAAGACATCCTCCACAACGCCTACGGCTACGGCCTCTTCACCGGTGGCCTCGGTGCGCACGCCGGCGCCGAGAAGCTGGGCTGCACCGTCGTGCCCGTCTCCGGTGGCATGACCGAGCGGCAGGTGCAGCTGATCGCCGACTTCCGCCCGGACGTGATCATGGTGACGCCGTCCTACATGCTCAACATCGTCGACGAGATGGAGCGGCAGGGGCTGGACCCGCGGGCGAGCTCGCTGCGCGTCGGCATCTTCGGCGCCGAGCCCTGGACCAACGAGATGCGCACGGCCGTCGAGGAGCGCCTCGACATGCACGCGGTCGACATCTACGGCCTGTCCGAGATCATCGGTCCCGGCGTCGCCCAGGAGTGCGTGGAGACCAAGGACGGCCTGCACGTCTGGGAGGACCACTTCTATCCCGAGATCATCGACCCGGTGACCGGCGAGGTCCTGCCCGACGGCGAGGAGGGAGAGCTGGTGCTCACCTCGCTGACCAAGGAGGCGATGCCGGTCCTGCGCTACCGCACCCGCGACCTGACCCGCCTCCTGCCCGGCACCATGCGCCCGATGCGCCGTATCGAGAAGATCACCGGACGCACAGACGACATGATCATCCTGCGCGGGGTGAACCTGTTCCCGACGCAGATCGAGGAGCTCGTGCTCGGCGTCCCGGAGCTCACCCCGCACTTCCAGTGCGTGCGCGGTCGCTCCGGCAACCTGGACACGCTGACCGTGCGGATCGAACGACGTGAGGACATCGGCGCCGAGGCCGGTGAGGCCGCCGGGCGGCACGTCGCCGACCTGGTCAAGCGCGTCATCGGCGTCACCGTCGGCGTCGAGGTGGTCGAGCCGTTCGGCATCGAGCGCTCGGTCGGCAAGATGCGGCGGATCGTGGACCAGCGGCCGAAGGGCTAGGGGGAGCAGCACGTTATGTCACTCTGGATGATCTGATACCAGAGTGGTATCATCGACGCGTGGCAATGACCCTTCGGCTGACCGACGAGGACGAACGCATCCTGGCGGCGCTCGCCGAACGTGACGGCATCAGCCGGCAGGAGGCGACGGTCCGTGCGATCCGCGAGACCGCTGCACGACGCGGGCACGAAGAGGGCGTCCGTGAAGCATCCAAGTGGGCGCGCGACCGGTACGCCGACGTACTGCGCCGACTGGGCGAGTGACCGACCACCTGACGCTCGATGACCTGCTGACACTGGTCGATGACCTCGACATCGGTCCGGTGCGGGACATCGGCCTGCTCGAGTCGGCAGCACACCGGCCAGCGGCGATCGTGTGGGGCCAGGAGGTCTACTCGACGATCGACGAGAAGGCGGCTGCCCTCCTGGAGTCCGTCGTGCGCAACCACGCGCTGGTCGATGGCAACAAGCGGCTCGGCTGGCTGGGCGTCGTGGTGTTCTACGCCATCAACGGTGAGCGCCTCGAAGCGCCGGACGACGAAGCCTACGAGCTCGTCATGCAGGTTGCTGCCGGCGACATCGAGCTGGCCGCGATCATGTCGGCGCTCGCGCGCTGGCACTGACGCCCACGGATCGTGCACACGTGTCCGAGGAGTCGCCCTCGGCACGAGGATCGCAGGGCAGGAACTCGGACACGTGTGGCCGCCCGCGCGGCGAGCGGAGACTCGCCCCTGAGCGTGTACATACCGCCGATAACTGACATTATGTCAGATAGTAGTCTGCGTATTGCAGCAGATGAAACAACCGCGCAGCCTCTCCTCCCTGATTCACCAGGCTTCCGGCAGGCACAAATGTGTGGCTGACCTGCGAAAACGTCCGACGGAGCGGCTTCGGGTGGGTCCACCACGGAGGTGTGCGCAGTTGCGGCCTGCCAGGAAGGTGTTGACGGCGCGCCGCTGACCTGCGCAAACTTTGCTCTGTCTCATCAGATGCATCATTGAATCACTGGACGTAACCGGATTTGAGGGAGTTTCGATGCAGGTTGACGGCTCGGGACGAGTCCACTTGGTGCAGTCGATGCCGGTCCTCCGGCCCGATGAGCAGGTGCTCCGGCTGATGCTCGACGGCTGGCGCAACCAGCAGCTGTCCCGCAACCTTCGATTCGCCACCATCGAGCAGCGGCTGCGCTGCGTCCAGCGGTTCCTTGATCACGTCAACGAGGATCCCTGGAACTGGACTCCTGCAATGGTCGAGGAGTTTTCCGCCGACCTGCGCACCGTCAAGCACGTCGCCCACTCGACGCTGCGGGGCTACCACTCCGCACTCCGCGCATTCACCAGCTACATCAGCAACCCCGACTACGGCTGGGACGAGATCTGCGAGGAGTACTTCGGGACGCACCCGGCCCAGGTCTTCTTCGACTGGAACACCGCTCCCCACGTCGAGGAGTACGACGGGCGTCCTACGAAGCGTCCTTACACTCGCGACGAACTCAGCACACTGTTCGACCACGCCGACGACGAAGTGGAACGCATCGGCAGGTCCGGGCGCAAAGGCTGGCAGCCCGCCTACCGCGACGCGGTCATGATGAAGGTCGCCTACGCGTACGGCCTCCGCTTCAACGAGCTGCGCCACCTCCAGACCGTTGATTTCGCCCGCAATCCACACGCCCGCGAGTTCGGCGCATTCGGCGTATGCAAGGTCCGCTACGGCAAGGCGCGACGTGCTTCCCCGCACAAAGGGCGCAGCGTCCTCACGGTGTGGCGATGGACGCCCGCCATCTTGGAGGACTGGCTCGCCAACGGTCGCGGTGAGCCCGGCACCCTCGACTTGTTTCCCAGCGAACGCGGCGGCCTGGTCGTCGAGTCGACCCTGCTTCGACGTGTGCGTAGGTACTGCGAAGAGCTCGGCTTCTCCGACGGGCTCGATCTGCACTCGTTTCGGCGCTCGTACGCCACGCACCTACTCGAGGACGGTTGGGACCCCCGGTTCGTTCAAGACCAGATGGGCCACGAGCATGCGACGACCACGGGCATCTACCAGTTTGTGGCCGATGAGTTCCGACGTTCCACCCTGAGGAGCGCGTTGAATCGTACGGTGACCGAAGCCATGCAACGCAGGACCGAGGACGGCACACCATGAAACGCAAGGTCGATTACACCTGGCGACTCGCCGAGCTGATGGCGGCGCGGGGCCTGCACAACACCACGGACCTGATGCCCTTGCTGGCCGAACGCGACATCACGCTGTCACGCCCGCAGGTCTACCGGTTGGTCAACCAACGCCCGGAGCGCATGTCACTTCAGGTCGTCGCGGCTCTTTGCGACATCTTCGACTGCACGCCGGCGGACCTGATCACCACCACCGCGGCTGACGTACGCGTCCGCAAGACCGCCACGCCTTCCCCTGCCAACGTGGTCTCGCTCGACCGCACCGTACGGCCCCGCCGCGCGAACATCCTCGACGAGTAGCCCCGAGGAACAGCGATGGATCCTAAGCCCGTCGGCCTCTCCCCTCGCTCCACGGTGCGCGGTCGGCCACGCACGACGAGCGGCCGGCACGACCCCTGCGCGCGCTGTAAACGAGACATTCCTCGCCTCGCGAAGCAATGGCCGGAAGGCCGACTCTGCAACATCTGCTACTTCGACGCCATCCACACCCACGGCACCTGCCCTGAGTGCCTTCAGGACCGGCTGCTGCCTGGCCCACCGAACGGTGATGGACTACCGATCTGCGCGACCTGCGCGGACATCCCGTACGACTTCCACTGCGAACGCTGCGACGTCGAATCCGGCCATCACCGCGGCCGTCTCTGCGCACGCTGCGCTCTGCGTGATGACCTCTATGAGCTGCTTGGCGGAGCCCCGAGTTCCCCTGCTTTGCTGGGGCTCGTCGACGCACTGTGCGCCTCGGACCGCCCCGAATCCATCTTCGTGTGGAAACGCTCCTCGACCGTTCAGGAACTGCTTCGTGCGCTCGGCGATGGAAGCATCCCGGTGTCCCACGATGGTCTCGACGCCGTGCCAAGTAAGCAGGCCGAACATCTGCGTGCGCTGTTGCAGCACCACGACTTGCTTCCTCAACGCGACCCCTACCTCCCCCGCTTCGAGCAATGGATCGACACGAAGCTCGACGGACTCCCCAACGAGGTGCGCCAACCCGTTCAGCACTTTGCCACCTGGCACCACCTTCGACGGATTCGCGCCAAGGCGGCTGCGGGCGGTTCCACGCGGGGCCCGGTCCACTCGGCCAAGCAAGAGATCACCGAGACGGTGAAGTTTCTCGTGTGGCTCCACGAGACCCATCAGCGCACCGCCGCCAGCTGCACGCAGCAAGACGTCGACCAATGGCTGGCCACCGGACCTACCACGCGCAGCGCGATCCGGACGTTCTTCGTCTTCGCCAAGAAGACTCGTCTCAACACGCGGGTGGCGGTGCAACACCGATCAGCCAAGGGCAGTCCAGCCATCAGTCAGGATCAACGGCTTGCCTGGATCCACGAACTCCTGGCCGGCACTAGCGAGTCACTCCCCTACCGCGTCGCTGGCACGCTCCTGCTGCTCTACGCGCAGCCCCTGGTCAAGGTCGTCACTCTTCGGACCAGCATCGTCGACGACGGCGACGCCGGCATGAGCATCACCCTGGGCTCACACCCGACGGACGTCCCGGAACCGTTCGCGTCCCTGCTGCGCGAACACCTCGCCACCCGCCCCAACCTCCGCACCGGCGCCGGACCCGACAGCCCGTGGCTGTTTCCCAGCACCTTGGCTGGCCGGCACCTGCATCCCAACACCGTTATGGATCGACTCCGCGATCTGGGCGTCAACCTCCTAGGCGCCCGCAACCGCGCCATTGGCGAGCTCGTGCTCGAATGCCCACCGTCGCTCGTAGCAGAAGCGCTCGGTTACAGCACACAGGTCGCGTTCCTCCACGCCGACAAGGCCGCTGAGCCGTGGGCTCGCTACGCTGGACGGCGGTTAACGAACTAGTGGGTCTGTCCCCGACTCCCGTCCGCGCCACCCTGGTGTCAGACGGCGTGCGATCGCCTCACTTCGCGGGCGGTTTAGGGAACTCAATCCTCTGCACGATGTTTGACTGCGAGTCGAGCCCAACGAGTGCTTCGACATTCTCCACAGGGGGCCGAGAGAGCACAAACAATCGCAGGCCCGAATCGTTGGACGAGTGCTTCAACTCTTGCGTTTCTACGGTTGTGTCCCCGGCGGAGCTAGCAGCCATCACGGACGCGATGCGGTCCGACGTAATGCCGTATAGCAAAAAGTCGCCTCGGCCGCGTTTCAAGCCCCCGCCGAAGCCGATCTCTGTCGTCGTCGGAATGTCAAAACCGCAGTCATCACTGAATGCGGCCCCATCAACTTTCATATGGAGGCAGTGTCGCCCCCCGTCCGGCTCATAGGTGAGTTCCCATTCTGATCCGGATTGGGTAGTTCCCGTGAGAATCATTGGACCCCCTTCGTCGCTAGCCGATGCACTGCAACCTGCGGCGAGTGCCATGGCTAGGGCGACGCCGACCGCGACAGATAGACGGCGCATCGAGGTCGAGGTCAATCGGAGACGATGAGGGAATCACCCTGAGCATCGAAACTGGGCCCGCCACGAATCAACTCTTGCTCAGGGATCGACTCACTCAATGAGCCCAACATCGGAAACTCCTCCTGCACGGAATCGGTGATCTTTCCCACCGACATGTACCCGTGCTCTTCTTGCTCGATCGCGGGTGGCGGGGAGGTCTCGTCACTCGCCAGAGCAGGAGTCCCAAGCGCAAGGCTCGATGTGGCCGCTGCAACGGCAAGGGATGCTAGCGCGAGTCTCTGCCTTCTCATTTCGAACTCCTTGGGTTTCAGCCGAGCGCTTGTGTCTGCGAAGAGTCAGGCCCTGAAGTAGCAGTAGACACTCTGTAGAGGGCTGTACCTGGTCTTGATCACGGTGTTGCCGTGCGTGCCAGAATGGATTGCCTTTGTTCGCCACACGTCGGCCGTCCCGACCCTGCAACCCGTACTGTCGTACTTGCGATGGAACTGGGCATTAGAAAAGCTGACAGTTGAGTCACCCTTGTCGTTCCACACGCCGTTGGGGTACGTAGCCTGAAGTTGCACTTCCGTCCGCTGCGCGTCGGGTGCGGTTGGGGAGCACTCAATGATGGTGGCTCCCTGGAGGGTTTCTCTGCCTGCCTCCGGGAAGTTGTTGAAAAATGGCGTCTGCGGGTCGTTCGTACAGACGACATCGTGCGCATGAGCCGGCGGCGCCGCAGTCGCGAACGAGACGGCAAGCAGTAATGCGAGGGCAAGGCGACGAATAATCAACACGCTCACACTCTTCTCGAATGCTGAAGGCTCTTGGCACCCGTACTTCCGCGCGCCGCCGTCCTGTCCGTTTGGGTGTTGTTGCTGTTCGGAGTATGCTCGTTTACTCCTTGCTGGACAAGAGGCAAAGCGTATAAATCTCTTTCCTCTCTGCGGTCGGATGGGCGATCCCTTAGTCGAGGACAGCAAGCGGACCTCGGAGAGTCCAGCGGTGTGGCGGTGTCGGGTCACGCTCCGCATGGGTTGACGGCACCGTCAACCCATGCGAGACAACGTCGTGTTCGGTCGCCGCTAGTGCCAAGCCACGCTTCGTCGAAAGGCGACCGAGGGGGTCGACCACAAAACGGCTGAGGGCCGCGTCGAACCCTCGTCGCGAAACCCCGGTCACTCACCGACCTGACGCGGATCGCCGAGTCGGAAGCCGAGAACACGCCCAGTCTTGATACGCAGGCTGTCCACTAGCGAGGAGATCCTGAGCGAGAGGGGCTCCCCTCCTCGGACCCGCCTCGAGGACGAAGAACAGCCGAGGCGTGCTCACGCGGTCCAGTCCTCCGGGACCCGCGGCCGACCGTCCGGCGTCCGCGGTCCGCGGAGCCCCGAGCGCTGCACCACGCGCTGGATCGCCAGGTCGCGCTGGTCGACGTGCCCGACGTAGCGGATGTCGCGCAGGCCCTGCTCCTGGGCGGCCGACTCGAAGCAGAAGTGCCCGAAGCCCAGCAGCCGACCGTGCAGCGGCTTGCGGACCGTGATGTCGAGGATCCGCGACAGCGGCATCGTCGCGAGCTGCTGCGACAGGACCCCGTGCACGCGGAAGACCCGCATGTTGGTCACCACGAAGCGGTCCAGGTGCTCGCGCATCGCGCGCCACCAGGCGTGCGACAGGACGGCGAGGCCGAGCGAGAACGGCACCCAGGCGAGGTCGGCGCGGACCACCGCGCACCACAGCACGAGCCCCACGCCGACGGCCGCCTCCAGCCCGGGAAGGACGTAGACGATCCAGTGGTGCCGGACCTCGTCGACGATCACCTCCCCCTCCTCGCGCAGGAGGTGCCTCCTGATGTCGGGTCCGGCCAGCATCGGCGCGTCCTAGAGGGCGCCGAAGAAGCGGATCAGGGCCTGGAACAGCTGGGTGGCCATCCCCCACGCCGCATCGGCGCTCGTGCCGGCGGTCTCGGCCAGCCCGTTGGGGTCGTTGAACATCCAGAACCCGAGGAAGACCACCCCGAGGGCAAGCAGCAGCTTCTTGGCGTCCATGAATGAGTGACTCCCGAGTGTGTCGACGGCATGGGCCGCGGACATGCCTACCAGAACGCCTCACCGGAAGGGGTGAGGCACGCCCGGGCCTACCCACCAGCGGCGGGCACCATGTCGGCGTACACCGGGACCATGTCGACCCACCGCGCCTCGTCGGGGTCGCGCTCACGGCCGGCGACGTGGGCGGCCAGGTCCTCGGCGTGGACCTGCCACCCGGCGCCGTAGGCCGCGAGCTGGTCGACCGGCACGCCGCGCTCCTCGATGACCAGCCGGGTGCCGCCCTCGACCGCGACCAGCGTGGCCTCGAGCGTGGACTCCTGCTCGCGGCTCTCGTCCTCCCACGTGGTGACCAGGAGCCGGTGCGGACGCTCGCAGGCGTCGATGCGGCCCGAGCCCTCCCAGCCGCTGGTGAACCGGGCGGTGAACGACCCACCGAGGACGAGGTCGCCCGAGACGTCCGCGATCCACCGCACGAGCCGGTCAGGGTCGGTGCACGCCTCCCAGAGGTCGTCGACGTCGGTGGCGTAGACCTCCTCGACGCGGACCGCTCCCCTCTCGTCGTCGATCCGGTGCAGCGTTCCCAGTGTCCTCACGAGTCCTCCTCGGTCCGTCGCGCACGCCTTCCGCGCGCGACCTCGGTGTGCAGGGCGTCGAGGCGGTGCCGCCAGAGAGCCCGGTAGCCCTCCAGCCACTCGTCGACCTCGACCAGGGCCTCGGGACGGAGGCTGTAGATGCGGCGCTGCGCATCGTGCTCGACCGACACCAGCCCCGCCTCGCGGAGCACCCGTAGGTGCCGGGACACCCCGGGCCGCGCGATGGGCAGCGCGGCCGCGAGCTCGGTGACGGTGGCCGGGTGGTCGCGGAGGATCTCCAGCATCGTGCGCCGACTGCTGTCCCCCAGCGCCTGCAGTACCGCGTCCATGAGCCGAATGTACCTCACCGTGTACGTACCCGCAAGGGTACACATGGGATGCTGCGGCGCACCTCTTGCCGCGCGTCCTACGTTGGAGCCATGGCCACCACACCGACGTACACGCTCAACGACGGCACCACGATCCCCGCGATCGGCTTCGGGACGTACCCGCTGAAGGGCGAGGACGGCACGGCTGCGATCGTGGGCGCGCTCGAGGCCGGCTACCGGCTCGTGGACACCGCGGTGAACTACGAGAACGAGACCGAGGTGGGCGAGGCGATCCGTCGCTCCGGGCTGCCGCGTGACGAGGTGCTCGTCGCCAGCAAGATCCCCGGACGCCACCACGCGTACGACGACGCGATCACGTCGGTGCGCGAGTCGCTGGGCCGGCTCGGGCTGGAGCGCACCGACCTGCACCTCATCCACTGGCCCAACCCGAGACAGGGGAAGTACGTCGAGGCGTGGCGGGCGCTCGTCCAGCTCCAGAAGGACGGGCTGGTCCGCTCGATCGGCGTCTCGAACTTCACCGAGGAGCACCTGACCCGGATCATCGACGACACCGGCGTCGTCCCCGCCGTCAACCAGGTCGAGCTGCACCCCCGCTTCCCGCAGGACCACATGCGCGAGGTGCACGAGGGCCTGGGCATCCGCACGGAGGCGTGGAGCCCGATGGGCAAGCGCCGCGCACCTCTCCAGGAGGACGCCGTGACCGCTGCCGCGCAGGCCCACGGCGTCACGCCCGGCCAGGTCATCCTGCGCTGGCACGTGCAGCTCGGGTCGCTGCCCATCCCGAAGTCCGCCGACCCCGAGCGCCAGGCGCAGAACCTCGACGTCTTCGGCTTCGAGCTCACCGACGCCGAGGTGGCGGCCGTCTCCGGCCTCGCCGAGGCGGACGGACGTCTCTTCGGCGGGGATCCCGACACCCACGAGGAGATGTGAACGGCCGCTGGCTATCCTCGGCGCCATGCTGAAGCGCCTGGCCACCGTGGCCGCCTGCCTGTCCGTGCTCGCCCTCGCCGCCTGCGGCAACGAGGGCGACGGAGACGCCTCGGACACCGCGAAGGACCCGGCGGCGAGCACGTCGGAGTCGACGAGCGAGTCGCCGTCAGGTGAGACGACCTCCTGCGACTACCCCGCCGACGGCCAGGACCCGGCGCGCGACGTCGACGCGCCGTCCGCCGACGCACCGGCCGAGGGCACGGTGACGGCCGTGATGACGACCAACTTCGGCGACATCACCCTGACCATGGACCGCGCCGACGCCCCGTGCACCATCAACTCGTTCGTGTCGCTGTCCGAGCAGGGCTTCTACGACGACACGCCGTGCCCGCGCATCGGCGACCAGGAGGGCTTCGGGATCCTGCAGTGCGGCGACCCGACCGGCACCGGCTCCGGCGGCGCGGGCTACACCGTCGCCGACGAGCTCACCGGCGACGAGACCTACGGGGCCGGCACGATCGCGATGGCCAACACGGGCGCGCCCGACACCAACGGCTCGCAGTTCTTCCTGGTCTTCCGCGACTCGCAGTTCCCGCCGAGCTACACCACCTTCGGCACGATCGACGACGCCGGCCTCGAGGTCATCGACGCGATCGCCAAGGAGGGCAACGACGGCGCCCACCCCGCAGGCGGCGGCGCCCCCAACAAGGCGGTCACCATCGAGAAGGTCACGATCGGCTGACCTGCTCGTAGTCGATCGCGGCGCCGAGCTGCACCGTCCGGGCGACGGTGCACAGCCGGTCGCGCGACATCTCCATCGCGCCCTGGACCCGCTCCCGTGCAGCGTCCCCGTCGGGACCGTCGGGGAACCGGACGTCGAAGGTCACGCGCAGGTCGACGAGGTGGTTGCCGTGCTCGTCGCGGACCTTGCGGCCTTCTGCGTGCACGTCGTACGTCGTGCTGGAGACGCGCTTGTGGGTGATCGCCTCGACGTCGAGCGCGCTGCAGCCCGCGATCGCGACCAGGAGCAGCTCGACCGGGGTGAAGTCGGGGTCCTCTCCCCCGGTGCCGAAGAACGTCTCACCGCCACGGGCGTTCGTGGCCTTGAACCGGGCGTGCCCGATGCGGGTGAGCTCGACGCTGCGCAGGTCGGGAGAGGTCTCGTCGGTCATGACCGACACCCTGCCAGAGGGGGGATCGAGCAGGGTGCCGGTCGCCGCAGCGCCCGGCACGCGGCCGGGCCGTGCGGCCGGGTCCGACGTGGGGGGGTCGGACGAGTGTCGCGCTGGGTCAGCGCGTGGCGCGACGCGCGGCGCGACGGGCGCGGCGCTCCTCACGACGGGCGATCTCCACGGTGCGCAGGAGGGCACGGTCCTCCGCCGAGCGAGCCCGCGCGTCGACGAGGCTGTAGGCGAGGTGCAGCTGCGTGGTCATGGAGATCTTTCCTCTCGAGGGGGGACCCTCACGTGATGAGCATCGGGACGTCCTACACGTCGTTGTGTAAGAAGTAGCCGCTCCTTTGCGGCTCTTACATTCTACGGCCGCAGAATCTCCCGTCCCCCATCGCCGAAGGGGTGATCTCGGACACCAGCGCGGGGCCTCGCGGGCTAGGGTCGGAGGGTGACGAGCGAGCGCGTACGACGGCCCGGCCCGTCGGTCAGGACCCGCGTCGTCGAGCACGGCCGGGGCAGCGAGATCGCACGCGAGGACCGGCTGGCCACCGAGGAGCCGCTCGAGATCCGGGTGGCCGCGGGCGGGCTCGACGCCCGGCGCGCGTGGGTCACCATGCGCACCCCCGGCCACGACTTCGACCTCGCCGCCGGGTGGGTGGTCAACGAGGGCCTCGCGACGCCGGGCTCGCTCGCCCGGGTCGCCTACTGCACCGACGTGGACCTCACCCCGGAGCAGGAGCTCAACGTCGTCACGGTCTCCGTGACCGGTGGCGTCGAGCTCCCCCACCGGCACGCGGCCGCGTCCGCCGGGTCGTCGGCCTGCGGCGTGTGCGGCAAGGACAGCGTGACCGAGGCGCTGGCCGTCCGGGCCGCACACCCGTGGTCGGGCCCCCGCCCCGACGCGGACGTCGTACGTCGCCTGCCGGACGCGTTGCGCGAGCGGCAGTCGCTCTTCGACCGGACCGGGGGCGTGCACGCGGCCGGACTCGCCGACGCGGACGGCACCGTGCTGGTCGTGCGCGAGGACGTCGGCCGGCACAACGCGGTCGACAAGGTCGTCGGCGCGCGCGTGCTGGCCGGCGAGGCCCCGGGCGCGGCGTGCCTGGTGCTGAGCGGGCGCGTGGGCTTCGAGCTGGTGCAGAAGGCGGCGGCCAGCGGAATCGGCGCGATCGTGGCCGTCGGCGCCCCGACCAGCCTCGCGGCGGCGCTCGCCCGGGAGGCGGGCATCGACCTCTGGGGCTTCAGCTCGGCCGGGCGGACCGTCCACTACGGCTGACCGGCCACACCCGCGGCGTGGTGGCCCGGCGCTGTCGGTGCGGCCGCCTAGGTTCGTCGTGTGCGCATCCTCCACACCTCCGACTGGCACCTGGGGAGGTCCTTCCACCGCGAGGGCCTGCTCGGGCACCAGGCGGCGTTCGTGGACCACCTGCTCGAGGTGGTGGAGGCCGAGCGGGTCGACGTCGTGGTCGTCTCCGGCGACGTCTACGACCGCGCCCTCCCCCACGTCGACGCGGTCGCGCTCGCCGACGAGGCGTTCGCGCGGCTCGCCGGCTCCCGCGCGCAGGTCGTCGTGAGCAGCGGCAACCACGACAGCGCGCAGCGGCTCGGCTTCGGCTCCCGGCTGATGGACGCCGCGGGCGTCTTCGTGCGCACCGACGCCGCCACCGTCGGCACCCCGGTGATGCTGGGCGACGAGCACGGTGACGTGGCGATCCACGCACTCCCCTACCTCGATCCCTCGGCGCTGCTCGAGCCCTGGGGCCTCAGCCACCGCAGCCACGAGGCGGCCCTCGGCGAGGCGATGGCGCGGGTGCGCCGCGACCTGGCCGCGCGCCCGTCGTCCACCCGCTCCGTCGTGCTCGCCCACGCGTTCGTGGCCGGAGCGACCCCGAGCGAGTCCGAGCGCGACATCAGCGTCGGCGGGGTCTCCCGCGTCGCCACCAGCACGTTCGACGGGATCGACTACACCGCGCTCGGCCACCTCCACGGCCCGCACGTCCTCGCCGACGGCCTGCGCTACTCCGGCTCGCCACTGGCCTACTCCTTCTCCGAGGCCGACCAGGCCAAGGGCTCGTGGCTGGTCGAGCTCGATGCCGGCGGCTTCTCCGCCGCGCACTGGGTCGACGCGCCCGTGCCGCGGCGCCTGTCCCGCCTCACGGGCACGCTGGTCGACCTCCTGGGCGACCCGGCGCTCGCCGACCGCGAGGACGACTGGGTGCAGGCCACGGTGACCGACGTGCCGCGGCCCGCTCGCGCGATGGAGCAGCTGCGCCGGCGCTTCCCGCACACGCTCGTGCTCCAGTTCCCGGCCCACGTCTCCGAGGGACACGCCCCCGCGCCGCCGGCCGCCGGGCGCAGCGACCACGGCGTCACCCTCGACTTCCTCGAGCAGGCCCGGGGCGTGCCCGCGAGCGACGCCGAGTCGGCGCTGCTCCTCGAGGCGGTCGACGCCTGCTGCCACGACCCCGACCAGGACGTCCTCGTCGGGTCCCCCGCGCCCGCAGGTGGCGCATGAGGCTCCACCACCTCGAGGTCACCGGGTTCGGCCCGTTCGCCGACCGGGTCCGCATCGACTTCGACACCCTGTCCGCCGCCGGGCTGTTCCTCCTCAGTGGTCCCACGGGTGCCGGCAAGTCCAGCGTCCTCGACGCGGTCTGCTTCGCGCTCTACGGCGACGTGCCCGGCGACCGGGCCACCGCCAAGCGGCTCCGGTCCGACCACGCGGGCGACGACGTGACGCCCCGCGTCGTCCTCGAGGCCACGCTCTCCGGGCGGCGGTTCCGCATCGACCGCTCACCCGCGTGGACGCGCCCCAAGAAGCGCGGCACCGGCACGACGACCGAGCAGGCGCGCGTGGTCATCTCCGAGCGTCGCCCCGCCCCCGACGGCACCGACCTGTGGCACCCGCTCAGCACCCGCCTCGACGAGACCGGTCACCTGGTGACCCGCCTCGTCGGGATGACCCTCCCCCAGTTCTGCCAGGTGGCCCTGCTCCCCCAGGGCCGCTTCCAGGCGTTCCTGCGGGCCCGCTCCGAGGAGCGGCACGCCCTGCTCCAGCAGGTGTTCCAGACCGAGCGCTTCGACCGGGTCGAGAGGTGGCTGCGCGACCGGCGGGTGGAGCTGCGGCGCAGCTCCGAGGCCCACCAGACGGCGGTCGCCGACCTGGTCAGCCGGATCAGCGAGGTCGGCTCCGTCCACGCTCCCGACGACTGGTCCCAGCACCCGGGCGTGCTCACCGCGTGGGTCGACGAGCTCGCCGCCGCGACCTCGCAGGCAGCCGCGGCCCACGCGGTCCGGGTCGAGGCAGCCGTGGCCGGCGAGGCGGCCGCCGCGCGCGCCGCGCAGGCCGGCACCGAGCTCGCCGGCCTGCGGGCCACGCACGCCGCCGCCCGACAGGCGGCCGCCGCGCTCGAGGCCGAGCACGACGACCACGTCGTCCGCACGCAGCAGGCCGACGCGGCCCAGCGCGCCATCGGCGTACGCCCCCTCCACGACGTGGCGGTGACCGCCCATGCTGCGGAGCAGCGAGCCGAGCAGGACCTGCACGGCGCCCGCGCGGAGCTCTCCGGGCTTCTCGACGAGGGCGACCTCGACGACCAGCGCGTCGCCGAGCACCTCCGCGCCACCACCCGGACCCTCACCGACCTGGCACGGGTCCGGCCGCTCCGGCAGCAGGCCGTCGCGCTCACCGCTGAGCTCACCGACCTGACGGCCGCGCGCGACGACACCCGCACCGCGCTCGAGCAGCTCGCCGTCCGTGCCGACGAGCTCCCCGCCCGGCTCGCGGAGCTGACGCCGCAGCTCGAGTCGGCCACCCGCGCCCGCGACCGGGTCTCGTCGCTGCGGTCCGAGCTGGAGGTGGTCGAGTCCCGGATCGCCGCCGCCTCCACGGCCGAGCGGCTGGCGACCGAGCTCGCCGCCGCGGAGCACGCACTGCGCGAGGCGACCGCGACGCGCCTGGAGGCGCGCGAGGTGCTCGTGACCATCCGCGAGCTCCGGCTCGACGGGATGGCCGCCGAGATCGCCGGCAAGCTCGCCGTCGGAGCCTGCTGCCCGGTCTGTGGTTCGGCCGACCACCCGTCCCCCGCGTCCCCGGCACCCGGCGCACCCGACGAGGCCGCCGAGCGCGACGCCCGTCGTGCGGTCGACGACCTCGAGGCGGTCGTGGAGGCCCACGCGCAGCAGGTGCGCGGCCTGTCCGCCCAGCAGGCGGCCGCCGTCGCCGAGGCCGGGGCCGGGCTGGCCGACCTCCGCGCCGCGCGCGCCGGGGTCGCAGCCGCGCTGGAGGAGTCCGCCGAGGAGGCAGCCGCGGCCGACGCCCTGGCCGCGCGGTGCACGGCCCTGGGCGAGCAGATCGCGTCGCTGGCGGGCGAGCGCGACACGCTCGCCGCCGCGGCCGCCCGGCAGGACACCGAAGCAGCAGTCCTCGGCTCGCGTGTCGAGATCCTGCACGAGCAGGTGCGCGCCGCCCTGCCCGGCGACGCGGACCCCGACACCGACCTCGACGACCTCGCCGACCGGCTCCGGGCGATCGAGGCGCTCGCCACCCGCTGCCTCGACGCCTCGGCCGCCCTGGTGCGGGCGCACGGCGACGCCGAGCGGGCCGAGGATGCGGCCCACCGGGCGGCGGCCGACGCGGGCTTCGCCACCGCGGCCGAGGCGGCCAGCGCCTGGCTCCGGCCCGACGACCTCACGGCCCTCCAGGCGCGGCTCGCGCAGCACGACCGCGAGGTCGCACGGGTCGACGAGCAGCTCGCCGACCCGGACCTCCGCAGGGCCGCCGAGGCGGAGCCGCCCGACCTCGAGCGGCTTGCGCACGAGCTCCACCGGGCCCGCGACGAGGCCTCCTCGACCCGGGCTGAGGAGGCGCGGCTGCACGAGCGACGGCGACGACTCGACGGTCTCGCCCGCGATGTCGAGTCGGCGCTGGACGCCTGGCTCCCGGTGCGCGACGACCTCGACCGGGTGGCGGACCTCGCGGCGATGGTCGAGGGCAAGCACCCCGACAACCGCCTGCAGATGAGGCTCTCCGCCTACGTCCTCGCCCACCGCCTCGGCCAGGTCGTCGACGCGGCCAACCTGCGGCTCTCGACGATGAGCGACCAGCGCTACTCCCTCGTCCACACCGGTCGGCGCGGGGCGGGCGAGACCCGCGGCGGGCTCAGCCTGCTGGTGCGCGACGACTGGACCGGCGACAGCCGCGACCCCGCGACGCTCTCGGGCGGCGAGACCTTCGTCGTGTCGCTGGCGCTCGCCCTCGGCCTCGCCGACGTCATCACCGACGAGGCCGGTGGCGCCGACCTCGACACGCTGTTCGTCGACGAGGGGTTCGGCTCCCTCGACGCCGACACGCTGGAGGACGTGATGGACACCCTCGACACGCTCCGCGACGGTGGCCGGGTCGTCGGCGTCGTGAGCCACGTGCCCGAGCTCCAGACCCGGATCCCCACGCAGCTGCGCGTCCACCGCGGGCGCCACGGCAGCCGGGTGTCGCTCCGCACGTCCTGACCCGCTTCGATAGGTTCCTGCCATGAGTGCGCCCGGGCTCGACCCGACCTTCACCGACCTGCCGCACCGTCGCCTCGGCGACGTGGCCCTGGCCCGAGCCCAGGAGCTCGGCGCGAGCCACGCGGACTTCCGCTTCGAGCGCAACCGCTACCAGTACCTCGGCGCCCGCGACGGCGTGCTGCAGACCGCCAGCGACGCCGAGGACCTCGGCTTCGCGGTCCGCGTGGTCCACGGCGGTGCCTGGGGCTTCGCCTCCGGTGTCGTGCTCACCGACGACGAGGCGCGCCGGGTGGCCGAGACCGCGGTCGCCGTGGCGAAGGTCGCCGCAGCGATGACCACGGTCCCGGTCGAGCTCGCGCCCGAGCCCGTCCACGATGACGTCACCTGGATCTCCGGCTACGACGTCAACCCGCTCGAGGTGCCCACGCCCGAGAAGGCCGCGCTCCTGGTCGACTGGACCGAGCGCCTGCGCGCCGGCGCCGCCGTCGCCCACGCCACGGCGTTCCTCCAGCAGGTGCAGGAGAACAAGTACTACGCCGACCTGACCGGCACCCGCACCACCCAGCAGCGGGTCCGGCTCCAGCCGGGCTTCGAGGCGACCGGCGAGGACGCGGAGACCGGCATCTTCGACTCGATGGCCTCGATCGCCCCACCCGTCGGCCGCGGCTGGGAGTACCTCTCCGGCGAGCACTGGGACTGGGACGCCGAGCTGGCCGAGGTCCCTGACCTGCTGGCCGAGAAGCTCAAGGCGCCGAGCGTCGAGGCAGGGTCGTACGACCTCGTCGTCGACCCCTCCAACCTCTGGCTCACCATCCACGAGTCGATCGGCCACGCCACCGAGCTCGACCGCGCGCTGGGCTACGAGGCCAACTACGCCGGCACGTCGTTCGCCACCTACGACAAGCTCGGCACGCTCCGCTACGGCTCACCGGTCATGAACGTCCGCGGCGACCGCACCCAGGACCACGGCCTGGCCACGGTCGGCTACGACGACGAAGGCGTGCAGACGCAGGCCTGGGACATCGTCCGCGACGGCCTCCTCGTCGGCTACCAGCTCGACCGGGCGATGGCCCACCTCAAGCCCGAGCTGAACGACGGCCGTTCCAACGGCTGCGCCTACGCCGACTCCCCCGGCCACATCCCGATCCAGCGGATGGCCAACGTGTCGCTGATGCCCGGCACCGACGACCTCTCCACCGACGACCTGATCTCCCGCGTGGAGCGCGGCATCTACGTCGTCGGCGACAAGTCGTGGTCGATCGACATGCAGCGCTTCAACTTCCAGTTCACCGGCCAGCGGTTCTACAAGATCACCGACGGCAAGCTGGACGGGATGCTGCGCGACGTCGCCTACCAGGCCACCACCACCGACTTCTGGGGGTCCATGGAGGCCGTCGGCGGCCCCGACACGTGGGTCCTGGGTGGTGCCTTCAACTGCGGCAAGGCCCAGCCCGGCCAGGTCGCGGCGGTCAGCCACGGCTGCCCGTCCGCGCTCTTCCGCGGCGTGAACATCCTCAACACGATCGACGAGGCAGGCAACTGATGACGACCACACCCCAGCAGCTCGTCGAGCACGCGCTGGCGACGTCGACGGCGGACGACTGCGTCGCCATCGTCCGCGAGGTCACCAGCGCCAACCTGCGGTGGGCCAACAACACGCTGACGACCAACGGCGTGATGACCGAGGTGTCGGTGACGGTCGTGAGCTTCGCGTCCGTCGCGGGCGGCATCGCGACCGGTTCGGTGTCCGGCAGCGCCGCCACGGCCGCACAGGTCACCGCGCTGGTCGAGGCCGCCGACGCCGCGGCCCGCGCCGGCTCGCCTGCCGAGGACGCCGCCGAGCTGGTCGCCGACGCCACCTCCCCCGACTGGGCCGTCGAGCCCGGGACCACCGACATCGGCGTCTACCAGTCCTTCGCGCCAGCGCTCGGCGAGGCGTTCGGCCAGGCGCAGGCCGAGGACCGCCTGCTCTACGGCTTCGTCAACCATGACGTCACCACCACCTACCTCGGCTCGACCCGCGGGCTGCGGCTGCGCCACGTGCAGCCCACCGGCCACTACGCGTGCACGGCGAAGGACTCCTCGCTGACCCGCAGCGCCTGGGTGGGTGGGGCCACCCGCGACTTCCGCGACGTCGACGCCGCCGCGATGGCCGCCGGCGTCGCCCAGCGCCTGGCGTGGGCCGAGCGGCGCATCGACCTGCCCGCGGGCCGCTACGACACGATCCTGCCCCCGTCCTCGGTGGCCGACCTGATGATCGACGCCTACTGGGGCGCCGGCGCGCGGGTGGCGCACGAGGGCGAGTCGGTCTACAGCCGGCGCGGCGGCGGCACCCGGATCCACGACAAGGTCGCCGCCCCGGGCGTGAGCCTCTTCTCCGACCCGGCGTACCCCGGCCTGGAGTGCGCGCCGTTCGTGGTCGCGGGCGCGTCCGACAACACCGACTCGGTCTTCGACAACGGGCTGCCGCTCGAGCGCACCGACTGGATTCGTGACGGGCTGTTGACCGGTCTCCTGCAGACCCGCCACTCCGCGGGCATGACCGGCCAGCCGGTCACCCCGATGATCGACAACCTCGTGCTCGAGGTCGGCGACGGGGACGGGACGATCGACGACCTGGTGGCGGGCACCCGGCGCGGCCTGCTGCTCACCTGCCTCTGGTACATCCGGGAGGTGGACCCGCAGACCATGCTGCTCACCGGTCTGACCCGCGACGGTGTCTACGTCGTCGAGGACGGCGAGATCGTGGGCGCGGCCAACAACTTCCGGTGGAACGAGAGCCCGATCGAGCTCCTCAACCGCTTCAGCGCGGCGACCACCTCGGTGCCGAGCTTCAGCCGCGAGTGGGGCGACGACTACTTCTCGCGCACGGCCACGCCCGCCCTGCGGATCCCCGACTTCAACATGTCGAGCGTCTCGCAGGGCGTCTGACCTACCCGGCCGCCCGGGTCAGCGCAGCCGCTGCACCCGGCGACGGTGGTCGCTGCTGTTGTCGCCGTCGATCCCGGACTTGCGGGTCTTGCGGATGTGGTCGATCTTGTCCTGCCCGCCCTGCACCTGCTCGGCCGTGATGATCGTGTCGCGCTCGTAGGCGTGCGACTTGTCGGTGTTGCGGTAGTAGCGGAACAACGCCCAGTACGTCGCCACGGCACCCGCCGGACCCGCGGCCAGGAGCCACACCGGAGGGCCGTCGGAGCTCGCCATCACGACGACGTCGACGAGGCCGGGGCCGAGGAGGGCGCTCATGCCCACGCCACCAGCAGCGCGCCGGCGATGCCCTCGAGGAACGTCCCGACCGTCAGGGCGGCGAGCACGAGCCGCCACTGCGAGACCGGGACGCTGCCCATCGTCTCCCCGGTGCGGGCGTTGACCGCGATGTAGTGCAGCATCCTGGTGTCCTCCTGGTAGTAGGAGTAGAGCCAGACGGGCAGGTACATCGAGACCCAGCGCGAGCCGCCCACGTCGATCTGCTCCTGCTCCCACCGCACGCCACGGTCGAGCTCCGCGAGCGACGACTCGACCTGGGACCGGCCGATCGAGAGCAGCTGGTCCTCGAGGACCGGCTGCAGGTCACCCACGTCGAGGTCACGCTTCTCGCTGGTGAAGCCGACGAGGTAGCTGGAGTTCCACTTCACGGCGTTCTTCGTGTCGAAGGGCAGGATCGTGTTGACGATGTTGTTGGTCGTCGAGCTGTCCATCTCGGCGCGGTCGGCCGATCCCTCGATCGTCAGGTCGTCGACGGTGAAGGCGACGGACCGGTTGACCCGGAAGACGTCCGCGGCGTAGTAGGTGACGGTGCTGTCGCCCTGCTTCTCGGTCCAGCGCCGGGTCTGGACCTCGCCCACCCCGCCGTACGCCGCGTGCGCGTTGGCGTCGATGACCAGGTAGGGCAGGTAGACGCCGAGGACGTTCTCCGGGACGAACTCCTCCTTGAAGCGCGGGTGGGCGAAGAGGCGCCGCTTCGAGGCGAACTCCCGGATCTTCTCGACCGCTTCCGCGTGGGTCAGCCGGAACGGCAGCACCGCGTCGGGCACCGCGCCGTTGGGCAGCTGCTGGTTGACGTTGAGCGTGTGCCGGCACCAGTGGCAGCGCGCGTTCATCGCGTGGGCGGTGTCGACGACGACCTCCGCGCCGCAGCCGCCGCACTTGAGCGTGAGGACGTCGCCTGCGTCTGCGGCGATGTCCCGCGCTCCCCCGGCGATCACCGTCCCGCGCAGGTCGTCGATCCCCTCACCGAGGCCGAGCTCCTCCTCGACGCGCGCCTCCTGCCACTCGTGGCGGCAGAACAGGCAGATCAGCATCCCGGTCGACCCGCGCAGGCGTACGTCGGTCGAGCCGCACCGGGGGCAGCGGTTGACGCCGTCGGCCAGGGACTCGTTGACCGTCTCGATGTCCGGGCCGGGCTCGGGCTCGGCGCGCGCCGCGGCGAGCTCCTCCTCCAACGAGAGCGGCGGCCCGTCGAACGGCGAGCTGCCCGGCTCGCGGGGCGGGGTGGCGTCCTGCGTCATCTCGGCGACCTGTGCAGACCCGTCAGAGACCCAGCGCCTTCGCCTTGGCCGCGTCGTAGTCCTCCTGGGTGATCAGGCCGGCGTCGAGCATCTCCTTGGCGCGCTTGAGCACCGCCACGGGGTCCTCCGCGGCCGGTGCGGCCGGGGCCGCGGGCGCGGCGGCGGCAGGCGCGGCGGGCTGGGCGGGCTGGCCGGTCGGCTGCTGGAGACCGCCGAGGCCCATCCCTCCGGTGGCCATGCCCATCCCGATCAGGCCGCCGGGGCCGGCGTTCTCACCGGCGGACTCGATGCCCGCGGCGACGGACGCCTGCAGGTTGGAGTTGCCGCGGGAGCCCGACAGGGCGTCGGCACGCTGGACGTTCTTGAGCAGCTCGCGCGTGTTCTCGTCGTACTCGATCGAGATGATCGCGGTCTTGACGATCTCCAGCCCGCGGTCCGTGCGCCACCGGTAGTTCTCCTCGACCGCCGCAGACAGCGACTGGGCGAAGCCGATGGAGTCCTGCTGGAGGCGGGCGATCCGGTTCCCCTTGGCGGGGTCGTTGGTGTACATCGAGAACGCCGGCGCGAGCGAGCCGACGACCTCGTTGAACAGCTGCTCGCCTGCCGGGTTGTCGATGTCGGTGAAGTCGAAGACCGCGTGGCCGTTGATCACGGAGGCGGAGACGAAGTTGCGGATGAAGGTCAGCGGGTCGGTGATCTTCAGGGTGTAGGTGCCGCGCGTGATGGCGCCGACCTGGGTGTTGAGGAAGGCATCGTCCCAGTAGATCTCCGACTGCGTGCCGAAGCGGTTGTTGGGCAGCTCCTTGAGCGCCACGAAGATCGCCGTCTGCTGCGAGCCCGGGCGACCGCCGAACTTGAAGCGCTCCCAGCTCTGCTTGATGATCGAGTCGACCAGTCCGCCCCCGGAGAAGACCGACTGCGACGCGGTCTCCTCGGAGTCCCAGATGTAGCCGCCGGGCTGGGCGGCGAAGCCGGTGAACGCGCCGTCCTCGAGCAGCACCAGGCCGTAGCCCTCGGGCACCACGATCTTGGAGCCGTTGGTGATCACGCCGTCGGAGCCGCGGGTGTTGCTGCCGCGGTCGGCGTTCTGGCCCTTGGCCACCGCCGGGAAAAGCGCCGCGGTCGCGGGGAGCCCGTCCGGCACGCCGTAGAAGTCGAGCCACTGGTCGGCGAGCGTCCCGCCGATGGCTCCGCTGACAGCCTGGAAGAGTCCCATGCCCGTTCCCCTCTGGTGGATGCGAGTGCGCGGCGGCAACACTAGCGCCCGACGAGGCGCCGGGGCGGGTGATTCGGAGTCAGCGCGCTCCGGTCTGGAGCGCCACCCATGTCTCGGGCGTGACGACGCCGGTGGTGTCGAGTCCGACCCGTCGCTGGAAGCGGGCCACGGCCTTCGCCGTCCGGTCGTCGACGACGCCGGTGGGCTTCACCGAGCGCGCCCCGGAGGCGCGCAGCGCCCGCTGCAGGCGCAGCGCGGACTCGCCTGCCGAACCGACCTTCATCAGGGGCCCGGACCCCTGGGCGAACAGCGCCATCCACGTGGCCCGGTCGGCCTTCCCGGTCCGACGCAGGTCGTGGCGGCGCTGGTAGCTCGTCACGGCACGCACCACGTCGCGGTCGTACGTGCCGTCGAGCCGGCCACGGTAGCGGCCGTTCTTCCTCAGCAGGCACTGCAGCGCCGCGACGCGGTCACCCTTGCTGCCAGCGCGCAGGCGCGGGTATGAGCCGAAGTCGACCGTGGTCCGGCCGCACGCCCGCGTCGAGCGGGGCGCTGGCGAGCCGCCGTCGAGCTCGAGGAAGTTGCGGTCGATGGTGAGGGCGACGCCGCCGTAGGTCGCCGTCGTGTGCGCCTCGTACTGGTGGATCCGCTCGCCCTCCCAGCTGCTCCCGCGCACCCACTGCGGGTCGATGTCGACGTCGGCGCGGCCGTTGTACCAGGCGTACCAGACCTGGTCGGGCATCTCGTAGGAGCCGGCGGAGATGTTGTCGGCGTTGTCGAGGGCGTGGATGCCGGCCGAGACGCTCGAGTAGACGCCCGAGCGGAAGCCGTTGGCGTGCAGCGCCGAGGTCCAGCCGCTCAGGAAGCGCAGGGCCGAGCGCCGGCAGTCGTCGTTCGCCACGTCGAAGCCGCCCTCGAGGTCGTACCAGAGCGTGGTGCGGGACGGCAGGCCGAGCTCGCGGGCGCGGGTCACGGCGGCCGTGGCCTCGGCGCGCCCGCGTGCGTCGGCCGCGGCGTACGAGCCGGCGGGGTTCGCGTCGATCAGGTCGCCGTAGGTGGTCTGGCACGACGCCTGCGGGCCGACCCAGATCGGCAGCACCCGCCAGCCGCGGGAACGCTGCGTCGCCACCCACGTGGCGTCGAGGTGCGGCTGGCCCGGGTCGGTGGCGGTGGTGCGGCACGACGCGGTCGAGCCGCCGATGTAGACCCCGACGCCCCAGAACGGCGACGACGCCAGCCAGGCGTCCATCTGCTCCTGCGTCGGCGCGCAACGGGCGTCGAAGGCGTAGCCGGTCAGCCCGTCCTTGCCCCGCCCGGCGGCACTCGCAGTGCCGCCGGTCAGCAGCGTGGCGCAGAAGGCGACGAGGACCGCGACCACGACGGCGGTGCGGGCAGGTGCGACGTGCATGTGTTTCTCCCCCGAGAAGTCTGGTGTGGGCTGGACCCTAGCGCGGGTGCCCGCCCGGGATGTCGACGCCGGTGTCGTACGGCGTCCGGGTGTAGACGAACGTCGCGCACTCCAGGTTGCGGATCGTCCCGTCGGGATTCCGTACGACGTCGAGCCGCTCTCCGCGGTGGTAGCCCAGCACGCCGACCAGCACGCCGTCGACCAGCTCGAAGCGGTCGGTGACCACGCCGCCCCTCGCCATCGCCCGCAGCTCGAGGCCGTCGTTGTGCCAGCGCACGTCGTACGCCGTGTTGCCCCAGAACCACAGCCCCGGGACACCGTGCACCTCGGTCGGGAGCGCGATCGTCGGACGCCACGGCTGCGGCCGGTCGTCGTCTGCGTCGGGGTCTCCCTCGATGAGCGAGACGGCGAGGTCGCGCGGGTTGACCCCGGTGGTGGCGTTGGCGAGCACCGCTGCGCCGATGCCGCTGCCCGGGTCGACGTGGAGTGCGGCGAGGAAGCCCGGCATGGAGCCGTTGTGGCCGACCAGCCGGCCGCCCGGGTGGAGGCCGAGCATCAGGCCGAGCCCGTAGTCGGCGGTGACCGGCCGCTGCATCTCCTCGAGGGTCGACGCCGCCAGCACGTCGGGCCGGGCGCCGCCGAGGACCTGGCCCCAGGTGACGAGGTCGGCCAGGGTGGACCAGAGCTGCCCGGCCGGGGCCATGGCGCCGGTGTCGGTCAGCGGCTCGTGCACCCGGACGCCGGTGAAGTGGTCGACGCTCCAGCCGGGTTGCGCTCCCGGGCGCGGGAGGTACGACGTCGACCGCATGCCCAGCGGCCGGAGCAGCCGCTCCGCGACGAGGACCCGCCACGGCGCCCCGAAGCGGCGGGCGACCACCTCACCGAGCAGGCCGTAGCCGAGGTTGGAGTAGTGGAACCACTCCCCTGCGCCGGCCACGCGGCCGGTGCCGTCGTTGGCCGCCGCCAGGGCGGCGAAGTCGCCGCCGCGGCTGCGCTCCCACCAAGGCCCCCGCGGCTCGCTCTGCATCCCCGAGGAGTGGGCGAGCGCGTCGCGGATGCTCACCTCGCCGTAGCCGACGTCGCCCAGGTGCGCGGACAGCGGGTCGGACAGGTCGAGCAGGCCCTCGTCGCGGGCCTGCATGACCAGGACCGCGGTGAGCGTCTTGGTGATCGACCCGATGCGGTACTGGCCGTCGAGGCCGGGCGCCTGCCCGGCCCCGCCGGCCCACACCGCGCCGTAGCGGTCGAAGACCGCGCCGACCACCGAGGTCAGCCGGCCCTCGGCCTGGGCCACGTCCAGGAGTCGCTGCCGCTGGATACTCATGCACGTACTCGCTTCGCTCCGTGCGCACATGAGGCACGTGTCACCCTGTGCTCGATGGCTCGCTCGCTCCGCTCGCTCACCCGAGCGACCCTAGAGCCACCCGTCAGTTCTCGGCGAACGCCTCAGGCGGCGGGCAGGCGCAGACCAGGTTGCGGTCGCCGTAGGCCTGGTCGATCCGCGCCACCGGCGGCCAGTACTTGTCGGGGTCGATGCCCTGCGGGAAGACCGCGAGCTCGCGGGAGTAGGAGCGTTCCCACTCGCCCACCAGCGCACGGGCGGTGTGCGGCGCGTGGCGCAGCGGCGAGTCCTCCGGGGTCCACTCCCCCGCCTCGACGCGGGCGATCTCGGCGCGGATGGCGATCATCGCGTCGCAGAACCGGTCGATCTCGGCCAGGTCCTCGGACTCGGTCGGCTCGACCATCAGCGTCCCGGCGACCGGGAACGACATCGTCGGGGCGTGGAAGCCGTAGTCGACGAGGCGCTTGGCCACGTCGTCGACGCTCACGCCACTGGCCTTGGTGAGGCCCCGCAGGTCGAGGATGCACTCGTGGGCCACCAGGTCGCCGTGGCCGCGGTAGAGCACCGGGAAGTGCTCCTCGAGCCGGTGCGCGATGTAGTTGGCCGACAGCACCGCCACCGCGGTCGCGCGGGTCAGGCCCTGGGCGCCCATCATCCGGATGTAGGCCCAGGTGATCGGCAGGATCCCGGCGGAGCCGTAGGGCGCCGCGCTGATCGGGCCGATGCCCTGGCGCTTCTCCACGTCCGGGTGCCAGCCGTGGGAGGGGAGGTACGGCGCGAGGTGGGCACCCACGGCGACCGGGCCGACCCCGGGGCCGCCGCCACCGTGCGGGATGCAGAAGGTCTTGTGCAGGTTGAGGTGCGAGACGTCGCCGCCGAACTCGCCCGGCCGGGCGTAGCCGAGCAGTGCGTTGAGGTTGGCGCCGTCGACGTAGACCTGGCCGCCGTGGTCGTGCACGATCTTGCACAGGTCGGTGATCGTGTCCTCGTAGGCGCCGTGGGTCGAGGGGTAGGTCACCATGATCGCGGCGAGCGTGTCGGCGTGCTGGTCGCACTTGGCGAGCAGGTCGTCGAGGTCGACCGAGCCGTCGTCGGAGGCCTTGACCACGACGACCTTCATCCCCGCCATCACCGCGGACGCGGCGTTGGTGCCGTGGGCGGACGACGGGATCAGGCAGATGTTGCGGTCCACGTCGCCGTTGGCGCGGTGGTAGCCGCGGATCGCCAGCAGCCCGGCGAGCTCGCCCTGGGAGCCGGCGTTGGGCTGGACGGAGACCTTGTCGTAGCCGGTGACGTCGGCCAGCCACGCCTCGAGGTCGTCGACGAGCTCGCGGTAGCCGGTGGCGTCCTGCGCCGGCGCGAACGGGTGCAGGTCGGCGAACCCCGGAAGGCTCACCGGCTCCATCTCGGTGGTGGCGTTGAGCTTCATCGTGCACGAGCCCAGCGGGATCATGCCGCGGTCGAGCGCGTAGTCGCGGCCCGAGAGCTGGTGCAGGTAGCGCAACATCTGGGTCTCGCTGTGGTGCGAGTTGAACACCTCGTGGGTCAGGAACTCGGTCGTGCGGTGCAGCCCGTCGGGCAGGCCGCTGGTCGACTCGTCCACCGCGGCCACGCCGAAGGATCGCAGCACCGCGGCGACGGTCGAGGCGGACGTACGCTCGGAGGCCGAGAGCCCGACGTGGTCCTCGTCGATCAGGCGCAGGTGCAGCCCCATCGTCCGCGCCGACGCCACGACCTCGCCCGCGCGTCCCGGCGCGGCCACCGTCAGGGTGTCGAACCACGTGTCGTTGACGACCTCCACTCCCCCGGCACGCAGCGCCGCGGCGATGCGCGACGCGTGGTCGTGGGTGCGCTGCGCGATGCGGCGCAGGCCCTCGGGCCCGTGGTAGACGGCGTACATCGAGGCGACGACGGCGAGCAGCACCTGGGCGGTGCAGATGTTCGACGTCGCCTTGTCGCGGCGGATGTGCTGCTCGCGGGTCTGGAGCGCGAGGCGGTAGGCGGGCCGGCCCTCGGCGTCGACGGAGACGCCCACGAGCCGTCCGGGCAGGTGCCGCTCGAGGCCGGCCGAGACCGACATGAACCCGGCGTGCGGCCCGCCGTAGAAGAGGGGCACGCCGAAGCGCTGCGACGAGCCGACGACGACGTCCGCGCCGAGGGTGCCGGGCGCCTCGAGCAGGGCCAGTGCCAGCAGGTCGGCGGCCACCACGGCCAGCGCGCCGCGCTCGTGGGCGGCGTCGATCACGGGGCGGGGGTCCACCACCGCGCCCGAGGCACCGGGGTACTGCACGAGGACGCCGCACAGGTCACCCTCGGGGAGCCCGGCGGTCAGGTCGGCCACGACGACCTCGATGCCCATCCCCTCGGCGCGGGTGCGGACCACGTCGATGGTCTGCGGGAGGGCGTCGGCGTCGACCACGAAGGGACCCGCGGCGTTGCGCTGCGCGCGGCGCACGAGCGTCATCGCCTCGGCCGCGGCGGTGCCCTCGTCCAGCAACGACGCGTTGGAGGTGGGCAGCCCGGTCAGGTCGGCGACGACCGTCTGGAAGTTGAGCAGCGCCTCGAGGCGGCCCTGGGAGATCTCGGGCTGGTAGGGCGTGTACGCCGTGTACCAGGACGGGTCCTCGAGCACGTTGCGGCGGATCACGGGCGGCGTGATGGTGCCGTGGTAGCCGAGACCGATCATCGCCTCGGCCGGACGGTTCTGCGAGGCGAGGGTGCGCAGCGCGCGAGCCGTGGCCTCCTCGTCGAGCGGGTCCGGCAGGTCGAGCGCGGCCGCGGTCCGGATGCCGCCGGGGACGGCGGCCGCCATCAGCGACTCGAGCGAGTCGTGGCCGATCGCGGCGAGCATGTGCGCGACAGCCGCGTCGTCGGGGCCGATGTGGCGGGGGACGAACTCCCCCAGCGCGCTGGCGGCGGTCACGGTCGAGGGGCTGGAGGTGGCGTCCGTCACGGAGTCTCCCAGAGGTCACTGGCTGGACCTCCCCCTCTGTCAGCCCGGTGGCCTCCAGAGTGCCAACCCGCACGGTCCGGGTGCCTGAGAGGTTCCGGGGAGGAATTGCCCCTTCGGCGCACCGCCTCGGCCTCACGACCGAGCGCGACGACTCTCCCGTGCGGGATGTCAGCACCACGAGTTTAGCGATACGCAACAGAAATGGACGAAGCCGCCCGGTGTCGCGGGCGGCTTCGTCGGAGGATCGAGGCTGTGGGGCGAGGCTGGGTGAGCGTGTCAGCCGGTCTGGCGAGCAGCGCGACGGGCGGCCAGCTCGTCGCCGGCGACCGGCTCGGCGGGCTCCTCGGCGGCGCGCTCGCTGGGCAGCTCGGCCAGGGTGCCCTCGATCTCGCGCCAGACGCCGCCGATCGCGATGCCGAAGACGCCCTGGCCACCCTGGAGCAGGTCGATGACCTCGTCGTTGCTGGTGCACTCGTAGACCGAGGCGCCGTCGCTCATCAGCGTGACGCGGGTCAGGTCGTCGGTGCCGCGCTGGCGCAGGTGGGCGGTCGCGGTGCGGATCTGCTGCAGGGAGATGCCCGCGTCGAGCAGCCGCTTGACCACCTTGAGGATCAGGATGTCGCGGAAGGAGTAGAGCCGCTGCGAGCCGGAGCCGGCGGCGCCGCGGACGCTCGGCTCGACCAGCCCGGTGCGGGCCCAGTAGTCGAGCTGGCGGTAGGTGATGCCGGCGGCGTTGCACGCCGTGGGACCGCGGTAGCCGGTGTCGCTGGGCAGTGGCGAGACGTCGTCGTCGAAGAGCAGGCCCTGCTCCTCGGCGAGCTCTGCCGCCTCCGCCGCAGCGGTGATCCCGGCGGCGTCCGTGCCCTGTTCGTTCTCGTTGCTACCCACAGCGACCCTCCAGGTCAGTTCCTCCGTTGTGCGGTAACTCCTGGGGGGAAGGATCCGCGTCGGCGCCGGAGGAACGGGCAACCACAGCGGTGGAGTTACAACAGAGACAGTTCAAGGTAAGCCTGAGGCTTCGGCTTGTCCATCCACGGAGCGGCGTGTCGCAACCCTCAACCTCAACATGAGGGTCAGGGTTGCCTCCCGGAGGACACCGGAGCTAGTGGGACTCGAAGTCGTCGGGCGAGACGTGGTCGAGGAACTCGCGGAAGCGCTCGACCTCGTCCTCCTGCTCGGCCGGCACTGCGAGCCCGGCCTCCTCCAGCACCGACTCGGCGCACACGATGCGGCTCCCGGTGCGCAGGGCGAGAGCGATCGAGTCCGACGGACGGGCGCCGACCTCGGCTCCCCCGTCGAAGACCAGCTGGGCGTAGAAGATGCCCTCCTGCATGTCGACGATGCGGACCTCGTCGAGCCGCTGCCCCGTCGCCTCCAGCACGTCGCGCATCAGGTCGTGGGTGAGCGGTCGCGGCGGCGTGACGCCCTGCTGGGCGAAGGCGATCGCGGTGGCCTCCACCGCCCCGATCCAGATGGGGAGGTAGCGCTCGCCCGTCACCTCGCGCAGCAGCACGATCGGCTGGTTGGAAGGCATCTCGACGCGGACACCGACGACGTCCATTTCCCGCATGCCTCCACCCTACTCACCAGCGGTGAAGCCCCGTCGAGGGTGGCTATCCCCGGTCGAGGCCGACCTTCACCAAGGTGGCGTGGAGCCGCACCGACAGCGCGGCGATCTCCGAGGTGGCGTCCTCGGCGCGCCCGCGAGCCGCCGCGTCACGCCCGCGGGCGAGCGGCGCGACGACCTGCTGGACCAGGCCGACCTCCCGGTCGGCGGCCGTCTTGAACGCGCGCAGGTGGCGTGGCTCGAACCCGAATTCGGCCAGCTCGCGGGCGGTCTGGGCGACGACCAGGGCGTCGCTGTCGAAGTGCCCGGTGCCGGTGCGGGCGCTGACCAGGCCGAACTGCTCGAGCTGTCCGAGCAGCTCCTCCGAGATGTCCGCCACCTTGAGCAGCTCGCGCCGGGAGAGGCGCAGCTCGCTGGTGCGCCGGAACGACTCGGGGCTGGGCAGGCCGTCAGCACTGAGCGCGACCTTCGGCACGGTCGGCACCACCGACTCGATCGGCGGCGGCTCCATGCCGCGGTCGATGGCGTCGAGGTGGTCGCCGATCACCTTCAGCGGGAGGTAGTGGTCGCGCTGCATCAGCAGGATGTAGCGCAGCCGGGCGACGTCGTCGCCGGAGAACTTGCGGTAGCCCGCGGCGGTGCGCTCGGGCTTCACCAGCCCCTTGTCCTCGAGGAACCGGATCTTGGGGATGGTCACCCCGGGGAAGTCGGGCCGGAGCTGGTCGAGCACCTGCCCGATGTTGAAGCGGGCGCCGCGACTCGAGCTCGCAGGCGTCGAGGCACTCACGGATCAGCTGTCCGGGTGGGACGAGAAGAAGACGAGCCGGTACTTGCCGATCTGGACCTCGTCGCCGTCGTTGAGCTCGACGGAGTCGATGCGGTCGCGGTTGACGTAGGTGCCGTTGAGGCTGCCCACGTCGCTCACCGAGTAGCCGGTGCCAGAGCGGCGGAACTCGGCGTGCCGCCGGGAGACGGTGACGTCGTCGAGGAAGATCTCGCTGTCCGGGTGGCGACCCGCGCCCACCACGTCGGTGTCCAGGAGGAACCGCGACCCGGCGCTGGGCCCCCGCTGCACGACGAGCAGCGCGTGCCCGGCGGGTAGCGCGTCGACGGCGGCGGCGTCCACCGCGCTCAGCTGGCGGTCCGAGGACTCGCGCTGGTCCGGGGCGCCGAACGTGATGGTGGCGGTGGTCTCCACCGGCGACGCACCGGTGTCTTCCCCGCCGAGCAGCTTGGTGCCGCACTGGGCACAGAAGCGGGCATCGTCAGGGTTCTGCTTGCCACAGGCGGTGCAGAACGGCATGGAAACTCCTCGACGGATCGACGCTGAACCCTCAGCCGAGGGTTGAGGTTGACGGTTGCCCCGAACCTACCAGCACCGGGTTCGGGAGTCCCGGCGAATCAGCCGTCGAGCCCGGCCTGGTAGGCGGCGGCGTCGAGCAGGCCGTCCACCTGCGCCGGGTCGGAGACGGCGACCTCGAACAGCCAGCCGGCCTCGTAGGGGTCGCTGTTGACCAGCTCGGGGGTCTGGTCGAGGGCACCGTTGGTCGCCACCACCTCGCCGGTGACGGGGGCGTAGATGTCGCTGACCGACTTGGTCGACTCCAGCTCGCCGCAGGTCTCCCCCGCGGTCACGGAGTCGCCCACCTGCGGCAGGGAGACGTACACGATGTCGCCGAGCGCGTCCTGCGCGAAGTCGGTGATGCCGATGCGGACCGATCCCTCGGCGTCGCCGGGCGTGCGGACCCACTCGTGCTCGCTGGTGTACTTCAGGTTCTCCGGATACACGGTGGCTCCTCGGGTGTCGGGACGGTGAGGTCGGTTCTCGCGCAGGCTACTGGCCCGTGGCGAGCTCTGCGTAGTCGGGTCGAGCGGCCTCGCGGACGCTGGTGACCTCGACCGACTCGAGCTCCTCGATGTCCACCGTGGCACCGTCCTCGGCGAAGGTCTCGACCGGTCCGCTGGAGAAGGTGAGGGCGGTCCGGAGGATGTGCGGGTCGCCGATCACGTCGAGGACGTACGGCGGCTCGAGCAGCTGGTCGTCGAGCTCGATCCCGCCGACGGCGTTCTGGAAGGAGCTGTCGGCACCGAGCCGGATCTCGTCGTTGAACTCCATCGCCTCGGCGCCCGCGGTCCGGAGCTCCTGGACCATGTCGAGCAGCGAGCCGACGGCGACCCGGCTGGTCGACTCGGTGACGGTGACCCGCAGGCCGGGCCCGGAGACCGGCACCAGGCCGGCGATGATGTTGAGGGTGCGCACCCGCTGCTCGGCCTCGTCGAGGGCCGCCGAGCGCGCGCGGGACTCGTCCTGCAGCTCGTCGCGACGGCTCTCGAGGCGGTCGACCTCGCGCCGCGCGCGCTCGGCCGTCCCGGTCAGGCCGTCCAGCACCTGGATCAGCTCGCTCTCGCGCAGCCCGGCGTAGGTGTCGTTCGCCTTGGTGTCGCGCACCTGCACCACGAAGGCGAAGCCGAGGACCGCCAGCAGGACCGCGACCACGACCTGGCGCCGCGACGGCTTCACGACGGCGCCGCGCAGCCGCTCGCGGCCGGTGTCACCCTGCTCCGCGCCGGGCTCGGGATCCGGTGTGCGGGCCTGCGGCAGCTCGGGGTCAGGCATGGAAGACGTGCCTCCGGATGGCGGCCACGTTGGAGAAGATCCGGATGCCGAGCACGACGATGACGCCGGTCGTCAGCTGGGCGCCGACGCCGAGCTGGTCACCGAGGTAGACGATCGCCGCGGCGATGACGACGTTGCTGACGAACGACACCACGAAGACCTTGTCGTCGAAGATGCCGTCGAGGTAGGCCCGCAGGCCGCCGAAGACCGCGTCGAGCGCCGCCACGACCGCGATGGGGAGGTAGGGCTGGAGGCTCAGGGGCACGTCGGGTGCGAAGACCAGGCCGGCGATGATGCCGAACAGCAGTCCCAGGGCAGCAATCACGGCGCGCTCCCCTCTCCCGTCTGGCCGTCCGGCTCCGCGTTGAGCTCGATCACACCACGCAGGTCGGGCTCCGGCGCAGCCGGCAGGCGGATGTCGTCGACATTCTCGGCCGAGTAGAGGAACTCCAGGCCGTTGACGAGGGCGAACCACTCCTGCCCCTCGCTGGTCTGCAGCAGGCGCGCCTGGAGGGTCTTGTTGTCACCGATGACGGACACGACGTACGGCGCGTTGACCGGGCGACCGTTGACGTGGACGGCGCGGCTGGTGTTGCGGATGCCGCCCAGCACGTTGAGCCGCTGGTCGTTGATCGCGATCGCCTCGGCGCCGGCCTCCCACAGCCCGTCGACGAGGACGGCGAGGTCCTCGTCGCGGATCTCGGTGTCGACGTCCACGCCCGGCCGGTTGTCGACCGTGATGCGGACGCCCGGTCCGCGCACGGCCGCGTAGCCGGTGTTGAGCTCGGCGCGGCGCACCCGTGCCTCGAGGTCGTCGAGCTGGGCCTGGGTGCGGGTGTTGCCGCTGGCGACCGACTGGTTGGCCCCGGTCAGCTCGGCGACCCGGCCCTGCAGGTCGCGCACCTCGACGCGGGTGGACTCGATCTGCTCGAGCAGGGCGGCCCGGCTCAGCTCGTTGACCTCGGCCTCACGGTCGGTCTGCGCGGCGACCACGGCACCCATGATGCCCAGCGCGGCCACGGCCACCAGGCTGATCCAGTGCGGACGGCGCCCCTGCGACGGCGCCTCCCCCGCCGCGGCCCGCTTCTGGGCGACGTGCGCGTAGTCCTCGTCCATCGACCGCGCGGTGACGAGCGTCAGCAGCGGCGTGGTGACGTGCTCGGGGAGCCGGCTGCCCGCCGCCGGGTGCTCGCGGGTGTCAGCCATGGTCGCTCGCCGGTGACGTACGGCGCGGGGTCTCGCGCAGCAGCGTGCGCACCTGCCAGGCGTACAGCACCCCGGCCCACCAGTAGAGGCCGATGCCCCACCACGCGAACGCCCAGCCGAAGTTGCGGGCCAGCGTCGCGACGACGCCGGTGCCCTCCCCCAGCAGCAGCAGCGGGAAGGCGTAGAGCAGGTTGAACGTGGCGGCCTTGCCGAGGAAGTGGACCGGGAGCGCGGAGAACCCGCGGGTGCGCAGGAAGGGGACGAGTCCCCACAGGAAGAGGTCGCGCAGCGGCAGCGCGATCGCGACCCACCACGGGATGATGTCGCGCAGGAACAACCCCACGACGACGGCCAGGATGTAGAGGCGGTCGGCGACCGGGTCGAGGATCTCGCCGAGCTTGGAGTACTGGTCGAGGCGCCGGGCCAGCCAGCCGTCGAGGTAGTCGGTGAAGCCCGCGATCATCAGGACGGCGAGAGCGACGGCGTCCTGCTCGGGACCGAGGACGAGCCACAGGAACAGGGGCACGCCGGCCAGCCGCACCAGACTGATGATGTTCGGCACGGTCCAGACGCGGGTCGCTTCCTCGGACACGCCCCGAACCCTATCCAGCGCTCAACCGAGGTCGGCGCCGGACACGTCGTGGTGCGCGGCGTCCCGGATCTCGCCCACCAGCTCCTCCAGGACGTCCTCGAGGGTGACCAGGCCGATGACCGAGCCGTCGCGCTGCGCGACACGGGCCATGTGGGCACCCTTCACCTGCAGGCTCTCGAGGGCGTCGTGCAGCAGGTCGTCGGGGTGCACCGACGCGAACGGGCGGATCCACTTGTCCTCGATCACCCGCGAGCGCTTGTCGTCGTCGGACTCCAGCGCGTCCTTGATGTGGAGGTAGCCCAGCAGGGACCCGTCCGGTGTGGACACCGGGAAGCGGCTGAAGCCCGTCGAGGCGCACAGTGCCTCGACGTCGGCGACGGTCGAGCCGGGCGTCACGGTGGCCAGGGTGTCGGGCGTCATCAGGATCGAGCCGACCGACTTCTCGGTGAAGCCGAGGGCACCGGCGAGCCGGTCGTACTCCTCGGCCTCGATGAGCCCCTCGCCCCGGGACTCCTCGACCAGGGCGGCGACCTCCTCGCGGGTGAAGCTCGAGCTCACCTCGTCCTTCGGCTCGATCCGCAGCAGGCGCAGCACGCCGTTGGCGGCCAGGTTGAGGCCGGCGATCACGGGACGGAGCACGGTCACGATCGCCATCATCGGCGGGCTGAGGACCAGCGCTGCGCGGTCGGGTCCGGCCAGCGCGATGTTCTTGGGCACCATCTCGCCGAGCACCACGTGCAGGTAGACCACGATCGACATGGCCACCACGAACGAGATCGGGTGGAGCAGGTCCTCGGGGATGTGGAGCTCGTGGAAGACGGGCTCGAGCAGGTGCGCCACCGCGGGCTCGCCGATCGCGCCGAGGCCGAGCGAGCAGACGGTGATGCCGAGCTGGGCACCCGCCATCACGAGCGAGACGTTCTCCATCGCGCGCAGCGTCGTCCGGGCGGCGCGGGAGCCCTCCTGGGCGCGCGGCTCGATCTGGCTGCGACGGGCGGAGAGCAGGGCGAACTCGGCGCCCACGAAGAAGGCGTTGAAGGCCAGCAGCACCACCGCCAGCACGACGCCGAACAGGTCACTTCTCATCGTCGGCCCCCACGCTCGCAGCTGCGTCGGCCGTCTCGGGGGTCACCAGGCGCAGGTCCAGGCGGTCGATGCGCAGACCGTCCATCCGCTCCACGGTCAGCGTCACGAGCCGCTCGCGCAGCTCGTGCGGGTCGCTGCGGTCGGGGACCGCCACCTCGACCCGGTCGCCGGGCGCGGGGATCTTGCCGAGCTCGCGCATCACCAGGCCGGCCACGGTGTCGTAGTCCTCGTGGTCGGGCAGCTCGACGTCAGTGGCGTCCTCGACCTCGTCGGGGCGCAGCAGCCCGGACAACGTCCAGCTGCCGTCGCGCCGCTGCCGGATCCGCGAACCGAGGCGGTCGTGCTCGTCGGAGATGTCGCCGACGATCTCCTCCACGACGTCCTCGAGCGTGACGATGCCCGCGTGGCCGCCGTACTCGTCGAGCACGATGGCCATCTGGAAGCCGTCCTGGCGCAGGAGCGCCAGCAGCGGGTCGAGCCGGAGGCTGTCGGGCACCACGACCGGCTTGACCATGATGTGCTTGATCCGGGTCGTCGCGCGCTCGTGCACCGGCACCGCGACGGCGTGCTTGACGTGCACCGTGCCGACCACCGTGTCCTCGGCGTCGAGGACCGGGAACCGGGAGTGGCCGGTCTGGCGGGCCAGGTCGATCACCGCGGAGACGCGGTCGCCGTCCTCGACGGTCGTGGTGCGCACGCGGGGCGTCATGATCTCGCCGGCGGTGCGGGTGCCGAACTCCACCGAGCGCTCGACGAGCTCGGCGGTCTCCGCGTCGAGCGTGCCCTGGTCGGCCGAACGCTGGACCAGCGAGGCCAGCTCCTGGGAGCTGCGGGCCGAGCGCAGCTCCTCCTGCGGCTCGATGCCGAGCCGGCGCACGATCAGGTTGGCCGAGCCGTTCAGCGCGCGGATGGGGCCCTTCGTCAGCGCGGTGAAGCCGCGCATGAAGCCCTGGGTGGTGCGGGCCGTCTCGAGCGGGCGGGCGATCGCGATGTTCTTGGGCACCATCTCGCCGAAGATCATCGTCAGCACGGTGCCGAGCGCGAGGCCCAGGCCGAGCGACAGCGGCGTGACCACGCTCTCCGGGAGGCCGGCTGCGCCCAGCGGGTCGTCGATCAGGTCCGCGATGGCCGGCTCGGCCAGGAAGCCGATGGCCAGGTTGGTCACCGTGATGCCGACCTGGGCGCCGGAGAGCTGGGTGGACAGCGACCGGAGTGCGATCTGCACGCCACGCGCGCCTTCGTCGCCGCCGGCAGCGGCGCGCTCGACCGTCGGGCGGTCCACGGTCACGAAGGAGAACTCCGCGGCCACGAAGAGGCCGCAGGCGGCCACGAGGGCCAGCGAGACGAGCAGCAGCACGAGGGGGGTCACGACGCGCACCTGGTGGTCAGGGCGGTCGTGCGGGGACTTTGACTCTCCATGGCGGGTGCTGCGGGTTCCTGTTCTTCGGCGTCGTCGTCGGCGTCGGATCGCCGCGTCGGCGAGCCCACAGAGTAGCGGTTCGACCAAGGTTCGCCCCACTCGTCGTGTCGCTTTGGGGAGGCGCGGCCCGGCGTCCTACTGTTGCCCCGACATCGGGGCGGTATGTGCGCCTTCACAGGCTTCGGGCGAAGGAAATTGGCGTAGATGCGTGGGTGGGCCCAGTCGATCACGGCTGCTCTGCTGGTCGTGCTCGTGGCCACCCTCGCGACGGTGACCGCCAACGGCGACACCAGCACCGCCGGCTCGGTCAGCCTCGTGCAGACCACGCAGAACCCCACGCCTACGCCGGACGCGCAGCCGTCGCGCCCCAACGTCGTCTTCGTCCTCACCGACGACATGCGCGACGACGACCTCGACCACATGCCGATCACCCGGCGGCTGCTCGCCGACCAGGGCATGGAGTTCACCGACGCCATCTCGCCGCACCCGCTGTGCTGCCCGGCCCGCGCGCAGCTCGCCACCGGCCAGTACGCCCAGAACAACGGCGTCCAGCACAACCGCGGCGTCCACGGCGGCTTCCAGGCGCTCGACCCCACGCAGGAAGCGAGCTCGTGGTTCCGCGACGCGGGCTACCGCACCGGCTTCGTCGGCAAGTTCCTCAACGGCTACGGGCCCCGCGACGTCCGCCCCTCGGGCTGGAGCCGGTGGGACGCGCTGACCCGCGGCGTCTACGACTACGTCGACTTCTCCATGACCCACGACGGCGAGCCCACGCGCTACACCGACAGCTACATCACGTCGGTCATCGAGGAGCACACCAACGACGACATCCGTGACTTCGCCGCGTCCGGTGACCCGTTCGTGGTCTACGCCTGGCACCTCGCGCCCCACTACCGGATCTCCCCCGAAGGCGGCCGCGGTCTCCCGCCGGCCGCACCGCAGGACGAGGGGCTGTTCGAGGGCGCGCGGCCGTCGTCGTTCGACGACCCGGCGTTCAACGAGGACGACGTCGCCGACCAGCCGGCGTACCTGCGCCGACTCTCCCCCGCCTCCCGCGCCGAGGTCAGCGCCGAGAACACCGCGCGCCTCGAGGCGCTCCAGTCCGTCGACCGCGCGGTCGGCTCGCTGGTGGAGACGCTCGACGAGCAGGGCGTGCTCGACGACACCTACATCGTCTTCTCCTCCGACAACGGCTACTCGCTGGGCGAGCACCGGTTCATCGGCAAGGACGTGCTGACCGACGAGGCGCTGCAGGTGCCGCTGCTCGTCCGTGGGCCGGGCATCGCGCCGGGCTCGACGTCCGACCTCCCGGTCACCCTGGTGGACCTCCCGGCGACGTTCGCCGGGCTCACCGGCGTCACGCCGGCGTGGCCGGTCGACGGCACCTCGCTGGTGCCGACGCTGCAGGGACAGGCCCAGCCCTTCCGCGACACCACGCTCATCCAGACCGGCCGGACGCTGGGTGACGGCTGGTCGCACCGCGGCGTGCGCACCGAGCGCTACCTCTACGGCACCGACGGCACCGACGGCTTCCTCTACGACCTGCTCCTCGACCCGGACAGGATGGTGAACCGGATCGACGACCCGGCGTACGCCCAGGTGCAGGCCGCGCTGGAGCTGCGGCGCAGCGAGCTGGTCACCTGCGCGGGCTGGACGTGCAACCAGGCATTCGGTCCCTTGCCCGACCCGTCACCCTGACCCTCGTGCCCGGGTCAGAAGTCCTCCACCAGGTCGTGCCGGTCGCGGTCTTCCTGGTCGCGATCACCATCACCGCCGAGGTCGCTCAGCTCGCCGGCGTCTTCGACGTCGCGGCGCACGCGATGGCGCGGCGGGCGCGGCACCGCGTGGTCCTGCTGTGGCTGACCTTCGCGGCGCTCGCGGTCGTCAGCACGATCGTGCTGAGCCTCGACACCACCGCCGTGCTGCTGACCCCCGTCGGGCTCGCGATCGCCCGGCAGACCGGCATCGCACCGATGCCCTTCGCGCTCACCACGCTCTGGATCGCCAACACCGGCTCGCTCCTGCTGCCGGTCTCCAACCTCACCAACCTGCTCGCCGTCCACCGCTTCGAGGACCTCGGCGCGAGCCACGGCGACTACGTGCGCACCGCGGCGCTGCCGGCGGTGACCGCGATCGTCGTGACCCTCGTCCTGATCGCCGTCCTCCAGCGGCGCGCGCTGCGCGGGACGTACGCCGTCGACCCGCCCGCCGACCCGCACGACCGCACCCTGCTCGTCATCGCCGGCGTCGTCTGCCTGGCCGTCGGTCCGCTCTTCGCGGTGGGCCTGGAGCCGGCCGTAGTCGCCGTGGCGTCGGCGACGGTGCTGCTGGTCGCCCTGCTGTGGCGGGCGCCGGCGATGGTCCGCGAGGTCCGGCCGCCGTGGTTGATGGCGGGTGCGTTCGTGGTGGTCGCCGGGCTGCTGCGGGCCGCCCAGTCCGAGGGCCTGCTCGACTGGCTCGCCCCTGCCGTCGGCACTGGCACGCGCCCGCTCGACCTCCTCCACCTCTCGGGTGCGTCGACCCTGGCCGCCAACCTGGTGAACAACCTGCCCGCCTACCTGCTCGTCGAGCCCGCGGCCGCCGACGACGTACGACGTCTCGTGGCCACGCTCGTGGGGGTCAACGCCGGCGCGCTCGTCACGCCCTGGGCGTCGCTGGCCACGCTCCTCTGGCTCCAGCGCTGCCGCTCCGCCGGGTTGCAGGTGCCGCTGCTGAAGCTCGCGGGCTGGGGCGCGATCTGCGCCGCACTGACCGTCACGGCGGCGACGCTGGCCATTGGCTGACCGGGATACTGGTGCCGTGACGATCTCGCGCGAGGACGTGCTGGCTGCCCGCGACCGGATCGTGGGGCGGGTGCGGCGTACTCCCCTGCTCGCGCCCTCCGGCCGCGACACGGTGTGGCTGAAGTGCGAGCACCTGCAGCATTGCGGCGTCTTCAAGACCCGGGGCGCCTTCAACCGCCAGCTCGCCGCCCTCGAGCACGGTGAGCTCGGCGACGCAGGCATCGTCGTCGCGTCGGGCGGCAACGCCGGCTTGGCACAGGCATTCGCCGCGAGCGAGCTCGGCATCCGCGCCACGGTGTTCGTCCCCGAGGCCGCACCGGGGGTCAAGGTCCGCCTCATCGAGGCCTACGGCGCCGAGGTGCGACGCACGGGCCGTGAGTACGCGGAGGCCCACGAGGCCGCGGTCGTCTTCGGGCAGCAGCAGGGCGCGACCTTTGTGCACGCCTACGACCAGCCCGACGTCGCCGCCGGCGCGGGCACCCTCGCCGAGGAGGTCCTCGAGGACGAGCCGACCATCGACACGATCGTGGTGGCTGTCGGCGGCGGCGGGCTCTATGCCGGGGTCGCCGCCGCCGTGCGCGGTAGGGCAAGGGTGGTGGCCGTCGAGCCCGAGCTGGCGCCCACGTTGCGCCGCGCGATGGAGGCCGGTGAACCGGTCGACGTCGCAGTGTCCGGCGTCGCCGCCGACTCCCTGGGTGCCCGACGCATCGGCGACCTCGCCTTCGCCGCCCAGCAGGCCGAGCCACCCGTGTCGGTGCTCGTCAGCGACGACCACATCGTCGCGGCCCGCCACCGCCTGTGGCACGAGCACCGGATCGCCTCGGAGCACGGGGCCGCCACGGCGATGGCGGCCCTGCTGTCCGGCGCTTACGTGCCGGAGCACGGCGAGCGGGTCGCCGTGGTGGTGTGCGGCGCCAACACGGATCCGACCACGCTGGCGTGATGCGGGGCGTATCCGATCACCCGCCGGACCGGCTGCCATCGCCTGAATTGGGGTAAAGGACGCTGATTCCTTTACCGAGTGCTGCGGCAGGAGGACCGTCGACAGATGGCGTCTCGCCGGAGCCACTCCGACCCCGGCGATGAGCGCCGGGGGGAGACATGACGGAGCAGACGACTGCGCTGACCACGAACGGGCTGCTGCCCACGGCGGCCGCACCTGGCGTGCCACTCACACGATCGGCGAAGGAGGGGTCGAGCCCACCGTCGCAAGGGTTGCGCACCATGCGCGTCCTCACCGCCAACGTGCAGTCCTTCCCGCAGACGGCGATCACGCTCGACGAGGCGCGGGAGGACCTGCGGGCGAACGCGCGCGACGGCGATCTCGTGCTGATGCAGGAGATCGACTCGCGCTACCGCCGCATCGTCCTCGAGGAGTTCCCGAGCACCGACTGGCACGTCTACTTCGGGCCCAGGGAGAACCACTCCCCCATCGCCGCCCGCCGGAAGGTGTTCGACGTCCTCGACGAGCACGCGCTGCTGGTGCATCCCGGGGTGCCGAAGGTCAACGAGCGCCGCTACCTCACGCACCTGCACCTGCGCCACCGGGAGCTGGGCGTCGAGCTGCACGCCACCAACGTGCACCTGGTCTCCGGTGCCTTCCGCAAGCCACCTTTCCCGGACGCCGCGGCGCGGCAGGCCTCGTGGCACGAGGGCATGCGTAAGCACGACAAGTTCATCGACGGGCTGCTCGCCACCGGCGCGCCCGTCGTGTGCGGCGGCGACTACAACCGACAGCTCCGCGCCATCCGCCCGCAGATCCAGGCGCTCGCCGGTGGGCGCCGGGTGTCGTTCGGCGTCGACCTGGCCTCGATCGACCTGATCTGGTTCGTCGACGGCACCGGCACCATGTGGGCCGAGCGTGCCCGGACGACCTTCCGCGGCAGGGAAGGGCGCCCGCCGAAGAAGCGCAACAGCGACCACGCCGCGCGGCAGGCCACGCTGGCCCTCGCGCGGGTCGGTGTCAGCCCCGACCCCGCACCCGAGCCCGTCGTCATCGCGCGGGACGGGACGAGCACGGTGAAGGACCGCGCGAAGAAGGAGCGCAAGCGGAAGAAGAAGATCGCCTCCTTCGTCCCGACCCAGCACCAGTCCGGCGAGCTGGCCAGCGCGGGGCTGCCGACGTCGGACACGTCGTTCGGCGGGCCGGCCGACCAGCCCTTCGCGCTCACCGAGTTCGGTGACACCAACCCCAAGAAGGTGGACTGGAAGACGCGGGCCGCGCTGGAGGAGGCCGAGCGCCTGCTCGGCTACCGGCTGACCGTCGTCCAGGGGTCCTACAACAACGGCCGGGTCAAGGCGTCCGGTCCCACGCACGACGGCGGCGGCGTCGTCGACCTGCTCGCCTGGGACTGGCGGCGCAAGGTCGCGGTGCTGCGGGAGATCGGCTTCGCCGCGTGGTACCGCCCGACCCGACCCGGCCTGTGGGGTGCCCACATCCACGCCGTGCTGATCGACCACGGGAAGCTCGATCCGAGCGCGGCCGCGCAGGTGGTGGCGTACCGCGCCGGGCGCGACGGCCTCAAGGGCGGCCGCGCCGACGCCTTCCCGCGGCCGCGCCCGGTCCCGGTGTTCTCCTACCCGCCGGCGCCCCGCGACCTGACGGGGCCGACGGCAGGCGAGGACAGTCGTGCGGTGGCGCCGCTCGGCCGCCCGTTCCCGCCGAACCGCTCCCTCGACGGCATCGACATCAGCCACCACCAGTCAGGACGGATCGACCTCACGGCCGCCAAGCGGGCAGGCCTGCGCTGGATGTACGTCAAGGCGACCGAGGGCGCGTCGTTCAAGGACCGCACCCACCGGGCGAGAGTGCGCCAGGCACGATCCGCGGGCCTGCCGGTGGGCGCCTACCACTTCGCCCGCCCCGAGGGCCGCGACGCCGCTGCCGAGGCGCGGTTCTTCCTGGCCAACATCGACCTACGGGCCGGGGACATGGTGCCGATGCTCGACCTCGAGGACATCGGGGACCTCACGCTCGCCCAGCTGACCGAGTGGACCGGGGTGTGGGTCCGCACCGTCAACCAGGAGATCCGCCGCAAGGGACTGAGCGGCAAGCCCGTCATCTACACGCCCTTCAACCTCACCAAGGGATTCGGGTGCCTGCTGTGGGTCGCGCGCTACAGCGACGACTTCCGGGCACCTGTGATCCCCCGGCCGTGGAAGCGCGCGGCGATCTGGCAGCACTCCAACGGCACGTTCGGACCGGTGAAGAACGTGCCGGGTGTCGGGAGGGTCGACGTGAACGCGATGCACCCCGACCTGCCGCTGTCCGCGCTGCGGCTCCGACCCGCCGGTCGGCCGGCGAAGCCCGGTCGGGGCACGGCGCGGCCACCTGTCGTCCCGCCCGCGGTCCTGGCGCCCGTCGACATCGCAACACCCGTCACGCCCGCCGTACCAGTCGTACCAGCCGTGGCCGTCCAGCCTGCTGCCGTACAGCCTCCGGCGGCCTACCGCGACCCGACCGTCACGACCACTGAGGTGCGTGGCGCACCGGGCGAGCCCGGCTCGATCACCGTCACGGTGACCGTGCCCCTGCCCGCCGCACCCGCACCGTTGCTCGTCCATCCCGACCTCAGCCCCGTGGAGGAGCAGCTCGCGCTCGCTGCCCGCAGCCTCCAGGGCGCGATCGAAGCACTTCCAGAAAGGCCAGAACAATGAACCTCAACACCGCCGCCGGAGTCCTCCGCACCCTTCCGCCATCCATCCGCAAGACGCTCTACACGGTCCTGGGCGTCGTGGGTGCTGCGCTGGCTGTCCTCGTCGGCTTCGATGTCGAGAAGATCGGCCCACTCAGCGTCGACACCATGCTCCAGGTGTGCACCGTCCTGCCGCCGCTGATGGGCGTCGTCGCGGTGGCGAACGTGACGCCCGGCGAGGGCGACGAGCTGTCGCTGCTCGACTTCGACGAGGACTGCGACGCGTCGTCGTTCGAGCCGGTCGGTGACGAGAGCGACGTGTTCGCTGAGGCGCTCAGCTGATCGGCCCTCAGCGCACGGCACAGACGGCCACGCGTGGCGCCGTGAGGCGCGGCGCTCCAGCACTCCTGCGTGCCGCTACGACGGTCTAGACACCCCCTCCTCCGACACCAATCGATCTGGCGCACCCGCGTCGAGAGCCTTTACTTTTTGTCAAGCGCGTCGTTCGTCTTGGGGGGCCGATGCCTGAGCACCTCGAACTCATCCTGCTGGGGACACCGCGGTTGATCGGCGCTGCGGGACCGATCCCGCTGTCTCCCGGGACGTCGCTGCTCTGCGCCTACCTGGCGCTCGCGCCCAAGGACGGACAACGCCGCCATGTGGCGGCAACGCAGCTGTTCGCCGATTGCCCCGAGCCCGTTGCACGACGTCGCCTCAGCACGGCGCTGTGGCGCCTCCGCACCGAGGTCCGGTCGGCGACAGGGTTGGACCTCGTCAAGTGCACGCGCGACGACAGGATGCGACTGAGTCCGACGGTGGAGATGGCCTTGGACACGCAGGACTTCGAATGTCTTGTCGCGCCGGCTCTGGAAGCGCCGCCCGAGGCTCTGACCCCCGAGGTCGCCGCCCGACTTGAGCGTGCGGTGTCGCTCCATCGTGGCCAGCTGATCGAGGAGTGCGGCGACGAGTGGGTCCTCGCGGAGCGAACGCGCATCGAGACGATGTACCTGACCGCATTGGACTACCTCGTCGTCCACCACGGCAAGCGGGGCGCGCACCTCGAGGTCCGGCGTTACGGTGAGCTCGCGCTGGCCATCGAGCCGCTCCGGGAGGACGTGCACCGTCACCTGATGACGGCCTACGCCGCCGCCGGGCGGGACGACCTCGTGGAGCGCCAGTTCGAGCGGTGTCGACAGGTCCTGCTCGACGAGCTCGGCGCAGATCCGCTGCCGGAGACGATCGGGCTGTACGCCCGGTTGCGACACTGCGACTCCGGTCTCTCGCCGTCGCTCTCCGCGCTGCGGGCCGATCTGGAACGTGCGCGCCGGGAGGTCGACCGGCTCGCCGTCGTCGTCGACAGGGCGCTCGAACACCTGCGCCAGCTGGGCTGACGCGCCCTCCAGGCTCCGGCCGTGACGGGTCCGTGACGGCGCCCCGTCCTCACCGAGATGTCACCGTGACAGTCCCGCGCGAGCGTGGTCTGCGGTCGAGGAAAGGCGCATCAGGTGGTCCTCACGTGGCGACGAAGGTACTTGCTCGACGTCTGGATCGAGCGGAGGGTCATCGACTCGTTGCCCTCCATCGTCCGCGGCCGCTTGCGTGACCTGACGATCGCCGAGGGGAGATACGTCGGCTCGTTCGAGGAGGTGCAGGCCAGCATCGAGGCCGACCTCGACGCCGACGGCGTGACCCCTCGGCGGTGGGAGCGTGACCGTGATGGTTCGTAGTCGCGTGGGCTCCTGCGCCACGGCCCGGTGCATGGCGGTGTCATCGTGATCGCACACGGGATGACGATCATCAAGAACGAGCTCGAGCGCAGCCTCGGCAGCTTCGGCGGCAACCCGCCGCACGCCGAGCTCGGGAGCGTCGCGGAGGTGTCCGCCGGCGGCCAGGGCAACGGCCAGGGCCGCAACCGGGTGCTGATCTCTCTGGTCAACATCCAGGAGGAGCGCACCCTCAGGAACGGCTCGACCTACGTCCGGGACGACGCAGCCCTCAGGGTCCGCCACGAGAATCCTCCGATCGTCCTCAACCTCGCCATGCTCGTCGCTGCCACGCACACCGACTACGACGACGCACTGCGAGCGCTGTCGCGGGCCCTGCTGTTCTTCCAGTCCCGCACCGTGTTCACCCATGAGAACGTGCACCCCGCGTCGATGACGGCCGGTGCGCCGGTCAACGACCGCGACCGGCTCGCGGAGTTCCGGATGGTCGTGAGCCTGTGGTCTCCCAGCATGGAGGAGATCAACGACATGTGGGGGATGCTCGGCGGCAAGCAGTTCCCCTTCGCGTTGTACTCCGTGCGGGCACTCGAGCTGCGCTCCGGAGCCGCCCTGAAGGAGTCGGGCCTCATCACCGAGGTCGTGCAGGACTACGCACACGCGAGAGCGAGGAGCTGATGGGCGAGCGCGTGCAGACCGCCTATCTCCGGCTCTTCGAGGTCCGGGTGCTCCACCACTACTGGCTCGACGAGGGCGACGTCGAGCACAGTGCCATCGTCGACGACGGCCTCAGGACCTCGCGACTGCTCACCTACGACGTGCGCAAGGTCCTCGCCCTGGAGCCGTCCGCTGAGACCGCCCAGCTCATCGCCGGCATGCAGGGGGTCTTCCGGGCGACCGGCCTCGGCCTGGTCGTCGCGGTGCCTCACGGCACCGTGACCGACCTCGACGCGACCTTCACCTTCCACGTCCGGGCAGCGGCCTTCGACTACGCCGCCTACACCGCGTTGACGCTGCGTCCGCAGCCCGTCGTAGACGTCCTCGACCCAGGAGACGACACCATCCACCGCTACAAGGCGAACGTCCCCGTGCTGTCGAACCTCACGGGTGCCGCCCGCGGGACCAGTTCGGCCAAGCGTCTCTTCCTTTCGACCGAGTACGCAGGGTCGGACGCGGGCGACGGCGTCGAGGCCGTCGTGATGTCAGGGACCCAGGTGCGCCAGCTGACAGGCGACCCGCCCGCGGCGCCGTTCCACGTCCTGGGCGCGAGGTCCGAGCTCCCCGTGTACGTGCACCAGGGCGACGTGCCCGCCATCGTCCCGCCGGCCGGGTCGACGGGCGCGCCACCGCGAGGTGTCGAGCTCAGCACGATCACGAGAGCTCGGTCGTCGAACACCTCGGGCATTCCACCGGACGTCGTCGCCATCATCAAGCTGGCCCCTCGGCGGACCGACGACAACGCCTTCAGCTTCGCCAACGCGAACGGCAGCGTGCGGGCTCCGACCCGGGTCTTCGAGGTGCACCTCCGCAACCGCTGGACGACCCGGAGGTACCGCGACCAGCGGGACGGGAGCGTCACCTCGACCGACGCGAACCCGACGGCACTGACCTTCTTCGGCAACACCGAACCCGACCGCAAGCCACGGACAGACGCGCTGGCGGTCGAGCGCGACACCGACGACCCCACCCGGGTCACCCAGCTCATCTCCGAGATCTACGTCTAGCCGACCAGGAAGGGAAGGCCATGGCCACTACGTACAAGACACCCGGCGCCTACATCGAGGAGATCCCGAAGCTCCCGCCGAGCGTGGCGCCCGTCGACACCGCCGTCCCCGCCTTCATCGGCTACACGGAGAAGGCTACCGACGAGGTCGCGGGCGACCTCCTCCTCAAGCCCAAGCGGATCGAGTCGCTCGTCGAGTTCGAGCAGTACTTCGGCGGCCCACAGGACGAGACCGGACTCGCGGTGACGATCACCACCAGGACGACGGCCGCGCCCGGCGCCCCGATCGGGGTCACGGCGAGCGTGACCGTCGACGAGGGCACGCGGTCCAAGCACATCCTCTACTACGCCCTGCAGATGTTCTACGCGAACGGCGGCAAGTCGTGCTTCATCGTCTCCGTCGGTGGCTTCAAGGCCGTCGCTGCCGCTCTGGACGTCGACGAGCTGCAGGACGCTCTCGAACCTCTGTCGAAGGTGGACGAACCGACCTTGATCGTGATCCCGGAGGCCCAGTCCCTGCCGATCGCGGACTACGCGGCCCTGCAGAACGCGGCGCTCGCTCAGTGCAACGACCTCAAGGACCGGTTCGTGATCATGGACGTGCACGGCGACGACGAGTCGCTGTCCGACCCCGATGCCGACCTCATCGAGGCAGTCGCGAACTTCCGGACAGCCGGTCCTGGCCAGTTCCTCAAGTACGGCGCTGCGTACGCGCCCAACCTCTCCACGATCCTCGACTACGCCTACGACGAGGCCGGGGGCGACGTCGACGTGACACACATCGTGGACGGAGCAGCACCCGTGACGACGACGTTGGCTGCCGTGCCGACCAACGACCTCCGCGAGCGTGCCATCGCCGCGATCCGCGCCAAGGATCTCGTGCTCCCGCCCAGCGGGGCCATCGCCGGTGTCTTCGCCAAGGTCGACAACGACCGGGGAGTCTGGAAGGCCCCGGCCAACGTACCGCTGGTGGCCGTCGTCAGGCCGACGATCGAGCTGGGCAACGTGCAGAACGACGCCATGAACGTGGATCCGACCGCCGGCAAGTCGGTCAACGCCATCCGCCCGTTCGTGGGCAAGGGGACGCTCGTCTGGGGTGCCAGGACGCTCGCGGGCAACGACAACGAGTGGCGCTACGTCAACGTCCGCAGGTTCTTCACGTTCGTGGAGGAGTCGGTCAAGAAGGCCACCGACCAGTTCACCTTCGAGCCCAACGACGCCAACACCTGGGTGAAGGTCCAGGCGATGATCGAGAACTTCCTGACGACGCAGTGGCGTGCCGGGGCGCTGCAGGGCATCAAGCCCGAGCACGCCTTCTACGTCGCTGTCGGTCTCGGCAAGACGATGACGCCGCTGGACATCCTCGAGGGCCGGATGATCCTCCAGATCGGGATGGCCGCAGTGCGCCCGGCCGAGTTCATCGTCCTTCGCTTCTCTCACAAGATGGCCGAGAGCTGAGGCCGTCCCCCCACCTGTTGACCACCGACGAACGGAGCACGCAATGCCGCAGGACTATCCGATCCCGCGCTACCACTTCCAGGTCGACTGGGGCGGCTCGAAGCTGAGCTTCACCGAGGTGACCGGTCTGGTGATGGAGCGCGAGAAGATCGAGTACCGACACAGCGACAGCAAGGACTTCAGCAAGATCGCGATGCCGGGGATGGTGAAGCTCAACAACATCACCCTCAAGCGCGGCAAGTTCGAGGGCGACTTCGAGTTCAACGAGTGGCTCGAGCTGGTCGCCAACGAGCGTGACGGCAACCGACGCGACATCACCATCCGGCTGCTCAACGAGGCCCACGAGCCGGTGGCGGCGTGGACGGCAGCGCGCTGCTTCCCAGTCAAGGTCACCGCGCCCGACCTGAAGTCCGACGCCAACGAGTCCGCGATCGAGAGCCTCGAGATCGCCCACGAAGGCTTGAAGCTCCTCAAGATCTGAGGCGGACCGTGACCGACTACTACCCGCCCTGGGGCTTCTACTACCGGGTCGACTTCCCCTTCAGCCGGGACGCCAACGACGCCAGGTTCCAGACGGTCTCAGGACTCAGTGTCGAGTACGACACCGAGGAGTACAAGGAGGGTGGGGAGAACCGCTTCACCCACAAGCTCCCGGGGCGGACGAAGTACGGCGAGCTGGTGCTCAAGCGCGGGATGCTCGTGGGGTCGCAGGTGATCTCCTGGTTCACCGATGCCTTCCGCGACCGCGACTTCCGGCCGAGCGACGTCGCCGTGATCCTCATGAACGAGGAGGGGCAGCCGCTGCGGACCTGGAAGGTCGCCCACGCCGTGCCGAAGAAGTGGACGGTCAGTGACCTCAACGCGAGCGAGAACTCCGTCGTCGTCGAGACCATCGAGCTCAGCTACCGCTACTTCACGGTCTCATGAGCTTCACCAGCCGCATCGGTCACCGAGGAGGAGGATCGTGATGCCGGTCGAGATCAGCGAGCTCCACATCCGCGTCTCGGTCGTCGGGCCCCAGGCCGGCCGGCCCGCAGGTGCACCGACGCCACCGGACGCCGCCGGCGCGACGACCCACGAGGCACTGGTCGCGGAGTGCGTCGAGCACGTGCTGCAGGTCCTGGCCGACCGACGGGATCGATGACATGGCGACCGAGGGCAAGCTCGAGAAGTTGCTGATCCTGGCGTTCGACTCGGCCAAGGCGGCCGAGACCGGCGGGACCACCAACGCCAAGGGCCGCTTCGAGGCACTCATCAACCCCGAGACGTACACCCTCGAGTACAAGGTGAAGACCGCCGACGGTCAGGGCCAAGGCACCAGCGGCGCCCAGACCAAGTTCGAGTACACCCTTCCCGAGGAGCTCACCTTCGACTTCCTCTTCGACAACACCGGGATCATCGACGGACGGCCACGCCCTGAGGGGATTCACGCGGACGTCGATGCCTTCCGCAGGCTTCTCACCGAGTACCAGGGCAGCTCCCACGAGCCGTACCACCTCAAGCTCGTCTGGGGGAACCTGGTCTTCAAGGGCCGTGCCATCGAGGTCGGCATCACCTACAAGCTGTTCAATCCCGACGGCCAGCCGATCCGGGCAGTCGTCCGGGTCAAGTTCAAGGGGTCGATCGAGGACGAGAAGCGCGCCGCGGTCGAGGACCGCGAGTCCCCCGACCTCACCCACCGCAGGCGCGTCAGGCCGGGAGACAGCCTGCCGCTGCTGTGCTTCGAGGTGTACGGCGATCCCCGGCCCTACCTCCTCGTCGCGGCCGCGAACCGGCTCGACGACTTCCGCTCGCTGTCGCCGGGTCAGGAGCTGCGGTTCCCACCTGTCGACCTGGCGGGGGCCCGGCGATGAGCGACGCCACGGTCATCCCCACGCCCGCCACGCCGGACGTCTGCTCGATCAGCCTGCTGATCGACGGCGAGGAGATCTCGACCGCCTTCCACGTGCTGTCCGCGTCGGTCTTCAGGGAGCTCAACCGGATCCCCACGGCATCGGTCCAGCTGCGAGACGGCGAGGCCTCGCAGCAGACGTTCCCGGCGAGCAACACCGAGCACTTCGTCCCGGGCCGGCCGATCGAGATCCGGCTCGGCTATCGCGGTGAGACCGAGACCGTCTTCAAGGGCCTGGTCGTCACGCACCGGATCCGGGTCCGCAAGAACGGGAGCCTGCTGTCCCTGGAGTGCCGCGACGAGGCCATCCGGATGACCCGTGGCCGCAGGAGCCGGCTCCACCTCGACACGACCGACGGCGACCTCATCGACGGCCTGATCGGCGAGTACGGCCTGCAGCGCGACGTCGCGAGCACGAAGCCGACGCTCCACGAGGTCGTCCAGTACGACGCCACCGACTGGGACTTCGTCGTGTGCCGTGCCGAGGCGAACGGTCACGTGGTGGCCGTGCGTGACGGCACGGTCACCGTGCGGCCACCGTCGACCGACGCCTCGCCGGTGGTCGCGGCCCGGTTCGGCGCCACCGTGCTCGAGCTCGACGCCGAGATCGATGCCCGGCACCAGGTGCCCGGCGTCACTGCGACGACGTGGAACGCGACCGACCAGGAGGTCGTCGAGGTCGACGGCTCGGAGCCGAGCCTGCCCAACAGCGGCAACCTCTCGCCGAGGGACCTCGCCGACGTGCTCGGGGGCGATCCCGTTGTCGTGCGCCACGGCGGCGGGCTCGGCGATCCCGAGCTGCAGGCCCTGGCCGACGCGCACCTGCTCCGTGGCCGGCTCGCCAAGGTGCGTGGCCGGGTCCGCTTCCAAGGGTTCAGTGGCGTCACGGCGGGCGACGTCGTCGAGGTCAACGGCATCGGCGACCGCTTCGCCGGCCCCCAGCTCGTGTCGGGAGTCCGCCACACCTTCGCCAACGGCAACTGGGAGACAGACGTCGCCTTCGGCCTGAAGCCCGAGACCCAGCTCGAGAGGTTCCAGGTGACGGCACTCCCCGCCGCTGGGCTGCTGCCGTCGGTCAACGGCCTCCAGGTCGGCATCGTCCTCGCCCTCGAGGGCGACCCGGACGGCGATGACCGGATCCAGGTCCGGCTGCCGCTGGTCAGCACCGGCGAGAACGGGGTGTGGGCCCGCGTGGCCACGCTCGACGCGGGAGCCGGGCGCGGGACCTGTTTCCGGCCGGAGCTCGATGACGAGGTCGTCGTGGGGTTCCTGGACGGCGACCCGCGCCGTCCCGTCGTCCTGGGGCAGTGCCACAGCAGCGCCAAGCCGGCGCCGGTCCCGGGGGCAGACGACAACCACGTCAAGGGCTACGTGAGCAGGTCGAAGCTGAAGCTGACCTTCGACGACGACGGCAAGGTCGCCTCGCTCGAGACGCCCGAGGGCAACCGGCTGAGCCTGTCCGAGACCGACAAGGCGGTCACGATCGAGGACCAGAACGGCAGCTCGATCACGCTCGACGCCCACGGCATCACGCTCGAGAGCAGCAAGGACATCGTCCTCAAGTCCTCCGGTGACATCACCCTCGAGGGGGGCGCCAACGTGACGGCCTCGGCCCAGGCGCGGTTCACCGCCGAGGGCCAGGGCGGGGTCAAGGTCTCCTCGAGCAGCACGACCGTCGTCAAGGGATCGCTCGTCCAGATCAACTGAGAGGAAGCAGGATGTTCCCGGCAGCCCGAGTCACCGACCAGATCGTCAGCCCGGCGACGCAGGGTGCCCCGGTGCCGATCATCCCGCCGGGGACGACGACGGTGCTGATCGGCACCCTCCCGGCGGCCACCCTCGGCGACAGCTGCGGGGTCGACACCATCGTCAAGGGATCCAGCACGGTCCAGGTCGGCGGCAAGTCCGCCGCCCGCGTCACGGACCCCACCGCCGCTGGTGGCGTCGTGATGCCGCCGGGCGAGCCGACCGTGCTGATCGGGGGTTGACGTGGGACCGACGGAGCCCGACAACCGTTCGTTCCTCGGCCGGGGATGGTCATTCCCGCCGACGTTCGACCGGCGAGTCGGCGGAGTCCGGATGCTCGACGACCAGGACGACATCGTGTCGAGCCTGCAGATCCTGCTCTCGACCGCGCCCGGCGAACGGATCATGGTCCCGCAGTACGGCTGCAACATGGACGAGCTGGTCTTCGAGAACCTCGACACCCGGATGCGGACGCTGATGGCCGACAAGATCGAGTCGGCGATCCTCTACCACGAGCCACGCATCGAGCTGGAGCACGTGCGTGTCGAGGACGACCCGGCCGAGGCGATCGGGGGGCGCCTCCAGATCGGGGTGACCTATCGCGTCAAGGCCACCAACTCACGGTTCAACTTCGTCTTCCCCTACTACCGGGACGAAGGCACCGACATCAACCTCACCACGACGGTGCAGCTCCTCCCGGAGTCGCCATGACCTCCTGCGGGTGCTCGGCCAGCCACGACCCGGGACAACTGCTCCGCCACGGCACGGACCAGGAGGACCGGGCGCTCAGCGCACCCGATCCCGGCAGCGCTCCCGTCGACGACCGCGGGTCCGAGCACGCGATCGTCTTCGCTGCCGCCTACAGCAGGTACCTCCGGTACGTGGGGATGGACGACAACGTCGACCCGGCCGACCCGGACTGGCACCAGTTCTTCGGCTCCGACATCTCCTCGCTCCTCGCGGTCGTCGCGGTCGACGACGTCGATGCCTACCGAACGGCGCTGCAGGGATGGCTGCGTCGCCTCGAGGACCCGCCTCTCGCGGTGTCCGAGGCCGACATGCAGGAGGCGCTCGGCGCGATCTTCGACGCGGTGGGCAGCCTCGCCCGAGGCATCGACGCGGTGACCGTGGCACTGCCACCGGCGGATCCGCTGCGCGCGACGATCGTCGACCTGGTGCGCGCGCAGCTGAGCCCCATGCTGCGTCGCCTGATCGGCTACCACGTGGCCGGCCAGACCCTCGGGGTGGTGGACGCAGACACACCCCCTCCCGGCGACGTCCGCATCCTCGGCCGGCAGGTGGAGCCATTCCAGCGCCTCCTCGTGGAACCCGGCGATGCCCTGTCCGGGGAGTGGCCCGCGGGCGTCGACCTACCCGACTGGGTGGCGTACGTCGCGGTGGACCCACTCCCCCACATGGACGCCTACGGGCAGGGCGGCACCGTGGCCGACCGCGCCAACCACCTCGCCACCCACCACCTCTTCCGGGCAATCTGCGAGACCTTCCTGGGGGCGTACGCGCGCATCGTCGACGGTGCCCGGACCGCCCTGCACGCGAGCTTCGACTCGAACGGCCACCAGCCCCACTACGCTCTGTTCCTGGCCTTCGTGCGCCTGCTCGAGCACACTCGCACGCAGGCGAACCAGCTCACGGCGAGGCATCTCGACCACTACTACCGTGATGTGCTGCGCCTGAGGGACCAGCCATCGGAGTCGGGCCACGCCCACGTGCTGGTGGAGCTCGCGAAGCACGTCGCCTCTCACCGACTGCCGGCCGGGACGCTGCTGCGGGCGGGCAAGGACGACGTCGGCGAGGACGCCCACTTCGCCGTGGACGCCGATGTCGTGGTCAACCGTGCCTCGGTCGAGCGGCTCGCCAGCGTCTACCGGCACCGCGACACCCCCGGTGAGCAGCTGCCGCTCGACGACGGTCGCCTGTTCGCCTCGCCCGTGGCGGCGTCGGGTGACGGTGTCGGGGGCGCGCCCGACGCCGTCGACGGGTCATGGCACCCATTCGCCAACAAGACCCACGAGCACGGCACGCTGACGGGGATCAGGATGCCGCCCGCCGAGCTCGGCTTCGCCGTCGCCTCCCACCACCTGTGGCTCGCGGAGGGTCGGCGCACCATAGCGGTGCGGCTCCAGACCTCGACAGCGATCGCCGACCAGACGACGGCCGCGGTCGACCTCCGGTGCCGCCTCACCACCGCGGACGGGTGGCTCGAGCGCAGCGTCGACATCCTCTCCCTCGACCCCGAGGGCGGCGAGCTGCAGATCGAGCTCGACGGCAACGACCCGGCCGTCACGCCCTACGACGCCGCGACCCACGGCTACGACCTCGACACCCGCCTACCAGTCCTCCTGATCACGCTCCGCCATCGCCCCACGACCCCGTGGACGACCTACACCCTGCTCGAGAAGGTCGAGCTCACCGGCGTGACGCTCGGTGTCCGGGTCGAGGGTCTGCGGTCCCTCGCCCTGGCGAACGACCAGGGGCCGATCGACCCGTCGAAGCCGTTCCTGGCCTTCGGGGCCGTGCCTCGGGACAACAGCGCGCTCGTCATCGGCTCCGCGGAGGCCTTCCAGAAGTCGCCGGTGGAGGTGACCCTCCACACAACGTGGCTGACGCCTCCCACCGCCTATGGGGGCACAGGGACGCCCCGGGTCACCGCGCAGGTCCTTGACGCCGGCATCTGGGGGCCACTGTCCATGCCGTCGACGGATGTCACCGCGCAGGCCCTCCAGATCGGTGCCGTCCCCACCACACCCGACGCCGACCCCGTGCTCGAGCAGGGTGTCGCCTTCGACACCCGCAGCCGCAGCGGCTTCATCCGGCTGCGGCTCGACGCCGGATTCGGGACCGAGGCCTACCCGCTCGCCCTCGCCAAGTGGATCGCCGCCGGCGCCGGCGACGGGGAGCCGAGCCCCGTTCCCGTGCTGCCCATGCTGGAGTCGCTGACCCTCGACTACACCGCGACGCAGGAGCTCAGCCTCGCGAACCCGACAGAGGCCGCCGGGCGCTTCTTCCACATGATGCCGTTCGGCCATCTGGCGCCCTCGCCGGCACAGGCGACAGGGGCATTGCCGCTCCTCGGCCCATTCCGGGCCACCGGCGCCACCGACGCCGAGGCAGCCCTCTACATCGGGGTGCGCGACCTCGCCCCGCCCCAGGACCTGAAGCTGCTGTTCGAGGTGGTCGACGGGTCGGCGAACCCACTGGTCGCCAAGCCGGACGACCACCTCCACTGGAGCTACCTGTCCGGAGGTAGCTGGGAGCCGTTCCCCGCGAACACCGTTTCGGACAGCACCGACGGACTGCTCTCCTCGGGAATCATCACGCTGTCGGTCCCCTCGGACGCCTCGACCGAGCACACAGAGCTCCCGACCGGGCTGCACTGGATACGGGTCGCAGTGGCCGAGGCGCCCGACGCCGTGTGCCGGATGCTCACTGTCGCAGCGCAGGGGCTGCGGGCCACCTACGTCGACCGTCGCAACGGATCGATCTCCCACACCCGGCAGCTCCCGGCAGGGACGATCACCAAGCTGGACCCCCCGGAGGCGGCGGTGAAGCGTGTCACCCAGCCGTTCTCGTCGTTCGGCGGCCGGCCGCTCGAGTCCGACGAGGCATTCAGGTCCCGCGTCAGCGAACGACTCCGCCACAAGGACCGGGCCATCACGCTCTGGGACCACGAGCACCTCGTGCTGGCTGCGTTCCCGGAGATCTACCAGGCCCGCTGCCTCAACCACACCCGCTACGAGCCGAACGCGTCGGGCACCGGGATCTACCGCGAGCTGGCACCGGGGCACGTGACCGTCGTGACCATCCCCGACCTCGCAGTGGCCGAGCGCCGCGACCCGCTACGGCCGACGACCAGCCTGCGCCTGCTCGGCGAGGTCGAACGCTTCCTCGCGTCGCGGATGTCGTGCTTCGCGACCCTGCACGTGCGGAACCCACGCTTCGAGGAGGTCCGCGCGGGGCTCAACGTGCGCTTCCGCCCCGGTGTCGACGAGACCTTCCACGTGCAGGAGCTCCAGCGGGAGATCACCCGATTCCTGTCGCCGTGGGCCTTCCGCGACGATGCCCGACCGTCCTTCAACGGCCGCATCGCCAAGTCGGTGCTCGTCAACTACGTCGAGGAGCGGCCCTACGTCGAGTACGTCACCGACGTCCGCCTGACGCACATCGACCCGGACCAAGGCGAGAGCGGCGACCTCGACCAGGTCGTGGGGGCGCGCGCCATCTCGATCCTGGTGTCGGTCCCGGCCGAGACGCACGTGGTGAAGGTGATACGACCCGACCGGACCGCGTCGGGTGAGCGGTGCGGGTGCGACCCGGAGGCCCCCCGATGACGACGACTCCCGGCCCGCTCGACAGCAGCGCCACAGCACTCGACTTCTACGCCCTGCGCCGCGAGGGCGTCGGCTGGATCCAGCAGGCAGGCAGCGATGACTGGACCGACTACAACCTCCATGACCCCGGGATCACCATCCTCGAGGCGCTGTCGTTCGCGCTGACCGAGCTCGCTTACCGGACCGAGTTCCCGATCGCCGACATCCTCGCGTCGGTCGCCAGCGGGACGAGCCCCGAGGACCCCTACCCCGACCAGGCCTTCTTCTCGGCCAGGACGATCCTCACCGTCAACCCCACGACGCCGGACGACCTGCGTCGGCTCCTGATCGATCTCGCGCCGGTTCGCAACGCCTGGCTGGTGTGCAAGTCGCGCGCGTGCGAGGCGTCGTACTACGCGTGGTGCGAGGACGGCGCGCTGGTGCTGTCGCATGACCCGACCGGGCGGCCCGATAGCGCCTCCACCGCCGTGCGGGTGGAGCCACGCGGCCTGAGCGACGTCCTGCTGGAGCTCGAGCCGCACCCCGACCTCGGCGACCTCAACAACCGCACGATCGTCCGGCGCCGGGTGGTCAGCGACGCGGAGCTCCGTCGGCACGTCGTCACGGTCGAGACCACGTTCCCCGACTGGCGCCTGAGCCGCCGCGACGAGCGCGGCCGCCTCGCGCGGGACGACAACCCCATCCAGGTCACGGCCTCAGGCCCCAACCGCACCAAGGGCGGCACCACTCCCGTCGACGACGCGGAGCTCAGGGCGAACTGGGGAGACGTGTTCTACGTCGACCTCACGATCCTGCTGTCGGACACGACCTCGATCGACATCGACAACGTCGCGGTCCGTATCTTCGGCAGCTCGGGGGCCCGCGACCAGATGACCGTGGCGGACCTCCTGGCGTGGCTCACCGACCCGCGCGTCGACGGGTTCGCCGATCCCTACCGGAGGAAGCTGGCGCTCGTCGACGCCGGGATCAGCACCGCCCGGACCGCGCTCGAGCGCCACCGCAATCTCGACGAGGACGTGTGCCGCGTGGAGCTCGTGGAGATCGTCGACATCGCGGTCTGCGCCGACGTGGAGGTCGAGCCCGGAGCCGACCTCGAGCTGGTCCTGGCACGTATCTGGTTCGAGATCCAGCGGGCCCTCGACCCGCCGGTCGAGTTCCGCGCCCTCGCCGAGCTCCGGGCGCGAGGAGTGCCAGTGGAGACGATCTTCAACGGGCCGGAGCTCGACAGCGGGTTCATCACCGACGAGGCGCTGACAGGCAGCCAGATCCAGGCGGAGATCAGGGTGTCGGACCTCCTCGACCGGCTCGCAGACCTCGAGGGCGTGGTCAGTGTCGAGCGCCTCCGGCTCACGGCGTACGCCGGCGACGGCACCGCGATACCGGGCATCTCCGACCCGACCTGGACCGACGGGACCCCCGTGCTCGACCCGGAGCGGACCACGGCCTCGTGGCTGATGTTCCTGCCGGCGCGGCATCGTCCGCGGCTCCACCGGCGCCTCTCGTCGTTCGCCTTCACGCAGGGCGGGCTGCCCTTCGTGCCCCGAACGGACGAGGCCGAGGACACGCTGGTGCAGCTGCTCGGCCGGGCCGCGCGCCCGAAGCTGCTCGACACCGACCTCGACCTCCCCGTGCCGGTGGGGGCCCGCCGCGACATGCGCGCCTACCACCCCGTCCAGCACAGCCTGCCGCAGACCTACGGGCTGGGCCCGGCCGGGCTGCCGTCGACGGCGCCACCCGTGCGACGTGCCCAGGCCAAGCAGCTCAAGGCCTACCTGATGGTGTTCGAGCAGCTGCTCCACGACGCCTACCTGCAGGTCGCGCGAGTGGGCGAGCTGTTCTCCCTCGACGACGGGATCGACCACACCTACTTCACCGGCCTGGAGGGCCCGTCGCGGGTCGCGGGGTACGAGGACGTGGTCGCGGGGCTGACCAGCGACGCGCTGGCCGAGATGAGCGAAACCAGGAGCGTGTTCGTCGAGCGGCGCAACCGGTTCCTCGACCACCTCCTCTCCCGGTTCGCCGAGACCTTCCGCGACGTCGCCCTGCAGCTCGCGAGCAGCGAGGGCACGGCGGCCGCCAGGGCCGCGCTCATCGACGCGAAGCTCGCCTTCCTGCGGGCGCTGCCCGAGCTGGGCCACGACCGCGGCAGGGCCTTCGACCGCTCGGCCCAGCTGGGCGACCCGGCCACCGTCTCGGGTCTCCAGCGGCGCGTGACCTTGATGCTCGGTCTGCCGGAGGTGACCTTCTCCTACCGCGCGAGCAAGCAGGCTGCCGCGCCGGGCTACGTCCATGCGCTCCACGTGGGTGCGACCGCCGAGGTCGTGCTCGATCCACCCGCCGACGTCACCGCGGCACTGACCACCCTGATCACCGACGAGGACCTCGACACGTTGTCGGACTGGGGGCTCACGGCAGACGACGCGGGTGTCGTGCTGACCCGCGTCCCCCAGGGCCAGCCGAGCGAGGACCTCACGATGGCTCCCGACGGAGCGGTCGCCGACCTGGTCGCAGCCCTCTCTGGTGCCCGTCAGGCCGCTCTCTCGTCGCTGACCCGGCCGGACCACCTCGTCGTCGGCCCGCTCGACGCCGGTGATCCGTTCGGACCGTGGCGGATCAGTGTCGAGGACCCCCTGACCGGGCTCACCGGAGTCGTGGACGGCGACTACCCGTCCGAGCGGACTGCAGGGGACGCCGCCGCCGAGATCGCCGGCGCCGCCGCGCACGCCAGGTCGGTCGTGGTCGAACACCTCCTGCTGCGCCCGAAGTTCCCGGGCGACGCGCTCCACCCCGCGTGCAGTGACGGCGACTGCTGCACCTGCGGCGACGAGGACCCGTACTCGTTCCGCCTCACGTTCGTCGTGCCCGGCTGGACCGCGCCGCTGAGCACGGACATCACCATGCGCCGCCTCGCCGAGCGGACGATCCAGGAGCAGACACCGTCACACCTGCTGATCAAGACGTGCTGGGTGGGCAACGACGGCTTCGTCCCCGACCCGTGCGACCCCGTCGTGGACCGCCTCGCCGAGCTGCTCGGCGACGCCGTCGAAGACACGGACGCCGCGTGTGCCTGCGCGGCCGAGATCTACGAGGCGCACGCCGCGGCCTTCCGGAGCTGGCTCGCTGCGCACTCGCTCCGCGTCCTTCCTGCGTCCGTCGCGGCCCAGGCCCTCGCCGAGCTCTTCGCCACGGAGGTCGACCTGGCCGGGTTGTCCTGTGCCGACCACATCGACGACGCCCTCCGCGACCAGCTGTGGCAGCTGCTGGTGGAGCACTTCGCGGAGGTCGTAGGCCACGGTTACCAGTTCGAGCGCTTCCACGACGTGTGGTCCCGGTGGGTGCGTGCGGACGCGGCGGTCGACTGGCCCGAGGAGCGTCTGCAGGAGACCGTCGTCGAGGAGCTCACCCGCGCCGTGACCACACCGGGGCCGACGCCGGACGCGCTGTGCCGGTGCGCCGCCACCGTGCTCGCCGGTTTCGGCGCCGCGTTCCGCGGCTGGATGGAGTCCAACATCGCGGCCGGCCGCGAACCCGGTGAGTTCACGCCCTTCGCCGCGCCCGCCCTCGCTCAGTGCCCGGACCTGACCTTCGACGCCGGTGCGCTCAACGACCTGCGGGAGCTGTTGACGCAGCGCTACGACCGCTACGTCGAGGTGTCCTACCGCCTGGACCGGTTGGTGCACGTGCTCGCCGGTCTCCGCAACACCTACCCACGCGCGACGCTCCACGACTGCGACGCGGGATCCGACGTCAACCCCGTCCGCCTCGGACATTCGGCACTTGGGAGCAACTGACATGGACACGACGCAACTCACCTACCCGATCTTCGAGGCCAACCAGGTGCTCACGAAGGCGCACCTCAACGACCTGTTCGAGTACCTGGACGAGCAGCAGCGCCTCACCCGGGCGAACCTGATCGGGATCGGGGTCGTGTGTGGCCTCGGTGTCGAGGTGACCGGATCCGGGACCGTGCGGCTGTCCCGCGGGTGCGGCATCACCTCGCAGGGGTATCTCGTCGTCGAACCCGAGGACCTCGAGCTCGTGGCGGTGCGGCCCTACCGATTGCCGGGCGACGACCCGTACCCGCCGGGCGGTCCCTACGCCCCGCTCGTGCAGCCGGGGACCGACCCACCTCAGCAGTACGACATGTGGGAGCTCTTCGCCGACGACGACGAACCCGGGGCGCAGCCGCTGGGTGCCAGCGGCCTGGTGCTCGAGGACAAGGCGCTCGTCCTCTTCCTCGAGCTCCGCCGCGGCGGGCTGCGCACGTGCAGCCCGAGCAGCTGCGACGACCGCGGCTCCCAGGTGACCGCGACGGTGCGGCGCCTTCTCGTCGACACCTCCGACCTCCACGAGGTGGCGGATGCGTCGCCGAGCGTCGCGACGCTTCAGGACGTGGGTGCGCGACTGCAGCTGCCGGACCTGAGGATGCCGCGCTACGACGTGCCCAACTCGAGTCCGGTCGAGACGGGGGAGGTGCTCGCAGCCTTCCAGGGCCCGTTCCGCGCCCACAAGCTGGTCGCCGCGACTGCCGCGGCACTTTCGGCGGCGTACGACGCGTTCCAGCCCCTGGTCCTCGACCAGCATCCGACCAACCCCTTCACGACCTTCGTCAACCGCTACGGGTTCCTCGACGCCAACCCGACGACGACCACGCAGGTGCGCTTCCTCCAGTACTACTGGGACCTGTTCCGCGACCTCCTCGCCGCCTATGACGAGGTCCGGTGGGCCGGGCTTGACCTCATGTGCGCGTGCTGCCCACCTGAGGGCCTCTTCCCGCGACACTTGGTCGCCGGCGCGCTGGCACCGGCCGGCATCGCGCCCGACCCACTCCGCCACCGCTTCGTCGCCTCGCCCGCCGTCGGCCGGTGCGAGCAGCGGACGGGCAGGTTCCGGATGCTCTTCGACCGGCTGGTTGCGATGACCCAGGCGTTCACCGACACTCCGGCGTTGCAGCCGCCGAGCCAGGCCTCCCCCGACCAGCAGATCAGGATCACCCCGAGCCGCGCGGGGGGCGCGCCCCTAGGCGTGCGCGCCATCCCCTACTACTACGAGCAGGACGGCGCCCCTCCCCTGTACCGGCTGTGGGACCCCATCAAGACCGAGCGGCAGCGGGCCCACCACAACGTGGGCTACCGAGCGGCCCAGCAGCAGCCCGTGCCTCCCGACTTCGTCACCCAGCCGCTCGGGTTCGATCTCGAGCCCCAGGACTTCCTGCGGATCGAGGGCCACCTGGGCAAGGACGTCCGTGACGTGGTCAGCACCCTGCTCACGCTGCGGAGCCAGCACCGACTCCCCTTCGAGGTGGTCGCCCTGCGCACCGGAGCCTTCGACGAGGACATCGAGGTCGACCTGAGCAAGGAGAGGTGCCGGTTCGACGACCTCGACGCCCTCTACGCCGCCCTCACCTCCGAGCTGACCTGCTTCCTTGCCAAGCAGATCCAGTACTTCTTCGACCTGCCCAGCGGCAAGCTCGTCGATGCGCCCGAGGTCATGCCGACGCTCGCCGTGCTCCGCAGGTGGGCCCCGGCCTACCGGGTGCGACCGGGCACTCTGGGACGCGCCATCGAGGCGAACCTCAGCTGGACCCCCGGAATGCCGTTCGTGGGGTTTCTCCAGCCCGAGGGCGTCGCCCCGGAGGCGGTGCGACCCACCGACCAGCCCGACGTGGCGTACAGCGTGTACGCGTTGACGACCGCCATGAGCGACCTGGCCGACCGGGTCACCGAGGACATCGGCTCCCTCGACATCACGTCGTTCGCCGAGCGCTACGCCCACCTCGTGGCGGTCGCCGAGCAGTTCGATGCCGCTCGGCGCCGGGTCAAGCTCGACCACCCCGGGCTCTCCGACCGGATCGACGACATCGTCTTCCGCTGCCGGCTCGACCCGCTGGAGTCCCTCGCCGCGGAGTACGAGCGACGGGTGCGGGACGTCAAGCAGGCCCAGTTCCTCGCGCACTACGCGCAGCACCACCCGGGTCTGCAGCACGGCGCCGGCGTCCCCTTGGGCGGCACGTTCGTCGTGGTCTACCACGAGTCGCCAGCCCTTCGCCGCGACGTGCCGCCGCGGGAAATTCCACCGCTCCTCCGGGAGGAGGTGTTCCGACCGCTGACCGGCGAGGTCGCGACGCTCAGCCCCCGGGAGGTGCTCGCCGCACGTCGCGAGCCCGACCCGGTCGAGGGCGCCCTCGACCGGCTCCAACACCCGCTCGAGCTCGCGACCGACCCCGCCATCCAGCTCATGTTCCGCAGCCTCACCGGCAGGCCTCTCGTACCGAAGGTGCCGATCGGTCAGGGGGCCGCGGCGCGGGTGTACGCCGCCGCCGTACGCGCCCTCACCGAGGGCGAGGTGGTAGCGGACTTCTTCCTGCCGTACCAGTGCTGCTCGCACTGCCCGCCCATCCAGTACACCCTGCCGCCGGTGCGACTCCGGATGGATGTCGCCGTGGCCTGCACCGGTGACGACGGCGCCGCAGACGTGACCGTGACCGTGGAGGGTGCGAACGGCCCCGTCTCGGTGCGTGTCGACGACGGCTCCTTCACCGGGCTCAGTGGGCCACTGCGGCTGGCGGAGGGAGAGCACACGATCGCGGCGCGCGATGCCAGCGGTGCCGAGACAACCCCGACGACGGTGACGGTCCCACCGGTGCTCGCGGTAGGTGACCCCGAGGTGAGCGTGGACGCTACCCGGAATACCTTCCAGGTCGCGTTCGAGATCACCGGGGGGACGCCGCCGTACGTCGCGAGCCCCGGCACCGTGGCCGGGACGGTCTACACCAGCCCGACCCTCCCCGCCGCCGAGGTGCTGGCCGTCACCGTGAGGGACGCCGCCGGGTGTGTGGTGCGACGCACCACCGAGTCCGGTGTGGAGCCGTGCACCCTGCCGTGCGGCGGTGCCGCCGTGCGGCGGGGACATCGCTTCTGGGTCCCGGAGGCGAGGGAGGGACTGCCTCTGAACGAGTATCAGGCCGAAGTCTCGATGTTCCGCCTCGTGGACGCCGACGGGACCGAGCACGACCTCACCGACCGGGTCGGACGGGCCCTGGCACACGGCTCCAGCCCGATCAGCTTCGCCAGGTTCCTCTCCGCGGTCACCAAGTGGCTGGAAGGGGTGAACGGCGTGGTTGCCGAGGAGGTCGGATCCGACCAGTGGCTCCTGCTGGAGTACGAGTCGGCGGCTGACGAGACGTCCACGGGGGTGCTGTGGATCGACCGGCTGGTGTGCCTCGAGCTGGAATTCCGCCTCACGGTGTCGTTCATCCAAGGTCGCGCGGAGCACAAGATCTCCGTTGGCTACGGCTCGCAGGGCACCGAGGTGCACACCGAGCAGTCGGCGGTGCTCATCCCACCGTTCGGAGGGTCCACCTCGAACAAGTGCCAGTCCGACGAGCAGCACCCCGTGTGCGAGGGCACGGACCTGAAGGTGGAGATCCACGAGGAGCGCCTCGACGACCGGCTCGTGGAGCTGAGGGCCGAGGTCACGAACGGGTCGGTCGACGCCTTCCTCTGGGAGGTCGAGGAGGCGGAGCCCTCGCTCGCGAACGGCGATCACGTCGTCGTGACCTTCCGGGAGGTCGAACCCGGGCCGAAGTCGGTCCGCCTGACCGCCTACGACGAACGCGGCTGCTGGGCGGCCTTCCGCACCGTCATCGAGATCGACGGTTGAGCCATGTCACCCCCCGCCACGATCGCCGTCCGTCGCCACGTCGTGGAGGTCGAGGTGCACGGCAGCGAGAACGACGGGCTGCTAGTGCAACGACATTTGTCCGGAACGGTCGACGGGGTGGTCGCGCGGGCGCTCGAACGCGCGCTGGCGGGCGTCGTGCCGGAGGACGACCGCCTGGTCGTCGAGCGGCTCGACATCGAGCTCGACGGCGTGCCGTACGCCTTGCTGGACGATGCCCTGGCCCAGGCGGTCCGGCACGACGTCGAGGCGTTCTTCCGGCGTCATGTGCCCCCGCCGCTCGGCCGCACCGACAGCTCGACCGAGGCGCCGGGCGCGACGACCGGGACGGCCGGCCCCATCGTGCGATGGCGGGCCTCCGCGACGATCGAGGCGGCCTTCGTGGCGTTCCTGCGGGACGGGCGGCTCCCATGGGCGTTCCGTCCGCCGGACGGCGATCTCGAGCGGGCTGTCACGGAGGCGTGGGCCAGCGATGCCACGGCCAGCCAGGTCAGTCGCGCGGGAGTGGCCGACGCTCTCCAGGAACCCGCCGTCCGGCTGCGAGTCGTCAAGCAGTTCTCCGCCCCATTCGTCCTCGACCTGGTCCGCCGGGTCGCGCCCGGAGTGGCGGGCCCGCTGGCCGAGGCCTCCGAACCACCGGCGGCCTCTGGGCCGGACGGCCGGGAGTGGTCGGCCTTCCTCCGCCAGATCCAGCTCGCCGCCCTAGCGGCTGCTGCGGAGGGGCGGACGGTGACGGCCGACGAGCTCGTGCAACAGACCCTGGGCTCGCTGCCAGAGGAGGTGCGGGCAGATCCGGAGCTGGTGGAGCGCCCGGGTCGACAAGGGTCGCGAGCCTCGCTCGACGTTCCGCCGCCCGACGTGACCGATCGATCGCACGACGTACGCGCCGCCGCGAGGCACGGCGCCACGGGAGCCGACGGACGGACGACCGCAGGTGTACCAAGCGGCGCCCACTCCCTCCTCGTCGACCACGCCGGGGTGGTGCTGCTCCACCCGTTCCTGCCTCGCTTCCTCGCGGGACTCGGGGTGGCAGCAGGAGAGGAGCTGCTCGATGCCGACCGGGCGGTCGCGCTCCTGCACCACCTCGCCACCGGTGACGAGGTGGTTCCGGAGCACGCGACGCCGCTCGCCAAAGTGCTGTGCGGCGTGCCGCTCGGACAACCCGTGGAGCGCGACCCCGCCCTGACCAAGGACGAGGTCGCCGAGGCATCGGCCCTGCTCAGGGCGGTCGTCGGGCACTGGGAGGCGCTGCGGAGCACCTCGCCCGACGCGCTGCGGGCCGAGTTCCTCACCAGGCCCGGGACGTTGTTCGCCGAGGGCGACGACTGGGTGCTCCGGGTCGAGGACCGGTCGGTCGACATCCTGCTCGAGCAGCTGCCCTGGGGTGTCTCGATGGTGCAGACACCCTGGATGGATCGGATGCTACGCGTCGAGTGGCGGGCCTGACATGCGCTCGGCACCCGCCAAGGCATCGAGGTCCCGCTCGGCCTCGGTCCACCGCCCCGGCAGCTTCTTCCGGGGGGTCGGGTCGTCCGGCTTCTTCCGCTCCGTCGCCCGGTCCGCGTCGGCTCCGGAGGTGCAGCCACGACTCACGGTGAGCAAGCCGAGCGACCCCCTCGAGCGTGAGGCCGAGGCGACCGCAGTCGCGGTGAACCGCAAGCCCGAGGAGCGGGTGGTGCAGAGGGACGAGCCCGGCGCCCAGGTGCAGCGGAGCAGCGTGGGGGCACCCGTGGCACCAGCCCTCGCCCCTCCGCCGCACACGGCGATGCAAGGCGCCACGACGGGAGGGCAGGCCTTGCCGAGCCGGGTCCGCGACGACATGGAGCCTCGGTTGGGCGCCGACCTCGGCGACGTACGGATCCATGCCGACGACCAGGCTGCCAGCCTGAGCAACCACCTCAGTGCGCAGGCCTTCACCTACCGCAACCACGTGTTCTTCGGGCGCGGCCAGTACCGGCCGGAGACCGACGCAGGTCGCCACCTGCTCGCCCACGAGCTGACACACACCATCCAGCAGGGAGCGACCGTCCAGCGGCAGGCTGCACGGCACGACGTCGACCGGATGCGGCCGGAGGTGAGCACCCCCGGCGGCACCCCGACGGTGCAGCGCCTCGGCGTGCAGGACGCCCTGGACTACTTTGCGGACAAGGCTCACCACATCCCGGGGTTCCGGATGCTGACGCTGATCCTCGGATTCAACCCGGTCAACCAACGCTCGGTGGCGCGCACGCCGGCCAACTTCCTGCGGGCGCTGATCGAGCTGGTGCCCGGCGGCGCCCTGATCACTCGCGCCTTGGACAACCACGGCGTGACCAACGAGGCAGCAGAGTGGGTCGATCAGAAGGTGTCACAGCTCGGCGACATCGGCGCCCAGATCGTGACCGGACTGCGCCGCTTCATCGACTCCTTGAGCTGGACCGACATCTTCGACCTGGGCGGGGTGTGGGACCGCGCCAAGCGCATCTTCACCGATCCGATCAGCAGCCTCATCTCCTTCGGCACAGGCGTCGTGATCGAGCTCCTCGCGATCGTGAAGCGCGTGATCCTCCGCCCACTCGCCGCGCTCGCCGAAGGGACGCCCGGCTACGACCTGCTGAAGGCCGTCCTTGAGCAGGACCCCGTCACCGGCGAGCCCTACCCCCGAACCGCCGAGACCCTCATCGGCGGCTTCATGAAGCTGATCGGTCAGGAGGAGGTGTGGCTCAACATCAAGCGCGGCAACGCAGTGGGGCGGGCATTCACCTGGTTCCAGGGTGCGCTGGCCGGGCTGATGGGGTTCGTCCGCTCGATCCCGGGCCACATCGTGCAGACCCTCAGGTCACTCACGTTCCAGGACGTGGTCACCGTCGTCGGCGCGTTCCGCAAGGTCTCCTCCGCCTTCCTCGGGCTCGCCGGGCGCTTCATCAGCTGGGCCGGCGGCCAGGTGCTGAGCCTGCTCGAGATCCTGTTCTCGGTGGTGGCACCGGGCGTGATGCCCTACATCGCGAAGGCCAGGGCCGCCTTCCACCAGATCCTGCGCAACCCGGTCGGTTTCGTGAGGAACCTGGTCCGCGCCGGGCGGCTCGGCTTCGAGAAGTTCGCCCACAACATCGTCACGCACCTCAAGGCCGCCCTCATCTCGTGGCTGACCGGCCCGCTCGGCGAGGCCGGAGTGCACGTCCCGCGATCGTTCAGCCTCGTCGAGGTGGTCAAGCTGGTGCTGTCGGTGCTCGGACTGACGTGGCAGAACGTCCGCGGCAAGCTGGTGAAGGTCATCCCCGATCCGGTGCTCGGAGCGCTGGAGAAGTCGGCGGCGGTGCTCACGACACTCGTCTCCCAGGGCCCAGCGGCCGCCTGGGCGCAGGTCCAGGGCGAGCTCACCGAGCTCAAGACGCAGCTCATCAGCCAAGTCACGGGCATGATCCAGACCGAGGTCGTGAAGGCCGCCGTCACGAAGCTCGTCAGCATGATCAACCCGGCGGGAGCGGTGGTGCAGGCGATCATCGCCGTCTACAACACCGTCACCTTCTTCGTCGCGAAGGCGCGCCAGATCGGCGCCGTCGTCGCCTCGTTCGTCGACTCGATCTCGGCCATCGCGGCGGGCAGCGTCGACGCGGCGGCCAACCGGGTGGAGCAGACCATGGCCCGCACCCTCACGGTGATGATCGCGTTCCTGGCCAAGTTCGCCGGTCTCGGGAGCATCCCGGACAAGCTCGTCGGCATCGTCCGGAGGATCCGGCAACCCGTGGACACGGCGCTCGACAAGATCGTGGGCTGGCTCGCCGGCCTGCTGTCCAAGCTGCTCGCCTCGGCACGGGAGGGTGCGAAACGGCTGCTCATGTGGTGGAGGAAGAAGGAGCCGGTCACGGGCGGCGATCAGCCCCACACCCTCACCTTCACCGGAGAGAAGCGCTCGGCCCAGCTGGTCATCCGATCTGAGCCCGAGAAACCGTCAGCCTTCCTCACCAACGAGCACGGCCGACGCAAGCAGGAACCCGCCACCCTCACGAAGCCGCTCGCGGCGACACAGAAGCACGAGCGCGAGATCGTCGCCCTCCAGACGTTCCTCGCGTCGGTGGACGACAACGAGCGGGCCGCTGCAGCCGGCCCACGCGCGAAGCAGGCAGATGCGATGTCAGCCACGCTCGACACGACGCTGCGGACCCTTGCGACTGTGATCGGTCAGGCACTGACGGAGTGGGGTGGTGAGGGAGCGATGCCCGACAGCATCGAGATCGAGCGCTCGGGAGGCTTCACCGTGACCCAGAAGGCCGGGATCGCCCGCGAGTACCTGGCCCAGAAGGCGCGCCTCGTGGGGAGCGCGGTCGCCGCGACCTCCCACCTCGTGAAGGACGCCCGGGGGCGGGAGATCAACGTCGCTGCTGACATCGACCGCCGACATGTCGTGTCGTCGGACGACATGGCCAAGCACTATGGGAGCTTCCTCGCCAAGAAGCCGCTCTCCCAGGCAAAGCTCCTCCTCGAGCAACGCGGGTCGATCGAGGGAGCCCGACAGCCGGTCGAGGGCAAGAGACCGAACGCCGAAGCGGTCCTCAAGGCCGCCGTGCGCCGCTACCGCCGGTTCTTCGGCTACGCCAAGAACATCTTCCTCGGCGACAGCAGCGAGAACCGCTCCATCCAGCAGCATCTCGACGCGGGCCACCCCGAGATGGCCGGACAGAAGCTCCGCGACCACGTGCAGCGCATCAAGCGGGGTTGGGCGCTCGACTCGAGCTTCGAGCCATCGGAGAAGTGAGGTGATCATGGACGAGATCTCCCGGCTCACCCGGGACCTCCAGCTGCTCGAGGACCTGGTGGACGACCAGCTCGCCAGCCACCTGGGCACCGCGTCGGGAGCGGTGCGCTCGCCGAACGATCGCGGCTTCGACCTGGACCTCTTCTCCGCGCTCCACTACGGGGAGCCGCTCACCCCTGCGGAGCACGTCGTGCTGCTGCTGGCGCTGGTGCCGCACCTGCGCCCGGCCTTCTTCGACGCCCTCATCGGCCGCCACCTGCCCGAGGGAGGCGACCTGCCTGAGCTCGGCGGCGTACGGCTCGACTCCGGTCGCGGCGTGCTCGCCACAGGTGAGACGGCCCAGTTCGTCATCGCCGGGGACGACATCCGCGATCGTCTCGCGGTCCAGCGGATGTTCACCACCGAGCACTGGTTCTCCAGACGTCACTTGCTCTGGCTCGACCGGGTCCGCGAGGGAGCACCGGCGACGAGCGGTCGTCTGGTCCTCGACCCCGAGAGCGTCGAGCTGATGACCACCGGCCACGCGACACTCCCCGGATTCAGCACCGGCTTCCCGGCAGAGCACGTCGGGACCGAGATGGACCGGGACGACGTGGTGCTCCGCCCTGACACGTGGCGCCAGATCCGCGACATCGAGACCTGGATGCGCTTCAACGACACGGTGCTCCACGAGTGGGGCATGGGCAAGCGGGTACGCCCTGGGTACCGCGTCCTGTTCCACGGCCCGCCGGGAACCGGCAAGACCCTCGCCGCGACCCTGATCGGCAAGGCGACCGGTCGGCCGGTCTTCCGGGTCGACCTCTCCCGGGTGGTGTCGAAGTACATCGGGGAGACGGAGAAGAACCTCTCAGGGCTGTTCGACAAGGCGGAGGGCAAGGAGTGGATCCTCTTCTTCGACGAGGCGGACGCGCTCTTCGGCAAGCGCACCGACATCCGAGACGCCCACGACAAGTACGCCAACCAGGAGGCCTCCTACCTGCTGCAGCGGATCGAGACCTTCAGCGGCCTCGTGATCCTGGCCACCAACCGGCGCAGCAACATCGACGAAGCGTTCCTCCGCCGATTCCAGTCGGCCGTCTGCTTCCACCCCCCGACCCCCGAGCAGCGACGCGAGCTGTGGCAGCGGTCCTTCCCTCACCAGGTCGCGGTCGACGCCGACGTCGACTGGCGCGACATCGCAGGACGCTTCGAGCTCACGGCGGCGTCGATCGTCAACGTCGCGCACCACTGCGCCATCGCCGCGCTCGACACGGACATGCAGCCCGTTGACCGCTCCATGCTGGAGGGTGCGATCATGCAAGAGCTCGTCAAGGACGGGAAGGTAGTGTGAGCCGACCTGACGGTGGGCTGCTCCGAGAGCTCACCCATCAGCACCACGCAGGACGCTCAACCCCGGAAATGACGAGATCCGAACCCACGTCCGTAGGTTCGGATCTTGCCGATGTCCTGCGACATCTCTCGGTCGGGCTGACAGGATTTGAACCTGCGACCCCTTGACCCCCAGTCAAGTGCGCTACCAAGCTGCGCCACAGCCCGAGTGCCCCTCGGCACGAGGCCTCCGGAGCGAGGGGAACACTACCGCAGGCCCTCGGGAGTCACGGAATCGACCCGCCCTCCCGGGACCGATCAGCGCTTGCGCTTCTCCCGCGGCTTCTGCTGGATGACGATCGGCGTGCCGACGAAGCCGAACTCCTCGCGCAGGCGACGCTCGACGAAGCGCTCGTAGGCCGCGTCGAGCTTGCCGCTGGTGAACAGCACGAAGGTCGGCGGCGCGACCGAGGGCTGTGTCGCGAAGAGGATCTTGGGCTGCTTGCCGCTGCGCACCGGGTGCGGGTGCTCGGCGACCAGCCGACCGAGGAAGGTGTTGAGCGCGCCGGTGCCGACACGCGTCTCCCAGCCCTCCAGGGCCTTGTCGATCGCCGGGACGAGGCGGTCGACGTGCCAGCCGGTCCGGGCGGTGAAGTTGATCCGCGGCGCCCAGCGCACCTGCACCAGGTCGCGCTCGACCTCGCGCTCGAGGTAGTGGCGGCGCTCCTCGTCGACGAGGTCCCACTTGTTGAACGCGATGACCATCGCCCGCCCGGCGTCGCGGATGGTCTGGATGATCCGCATGTCCTGCTCGGACACGGTCTGGCTGGCGTCGAGCACCAGCACGGCCACCTCGGCGCGGTCGATCGCGGTGGAGGTGCGCAGCGAGGCGTAGTACTCGTGGCCGGAGGCCTGGTTGACCCGCTTGCGGATGCCGGCGGTGTCGATGAAGCGCCAGGTGCGGTCGCCGAGCTCGATCAGCTCGTCCACGGGGTCGACCGTGGTGCCGGCGGCGTTGTCGACGACGACGCGGTCCTCCTTGGCCAGCATGTTGAGCAGCGACGACTTGCCGACGTTGGGCTTGCCGACGATGGCGATCCGGCGCGGTCCGCCGACCTCCTCGAAGGACTCGGCCGGCGTCTCCGGCAGGGCCGCGAGGATCGCGTCCAGCATGTCGCCCGACCCGCGGCCGTGCAGCGCGGAGACCGGGAACGGCTCGCCGAGGCCGAGGTTCCAGAGGCCGTACGCCTCCGCCTCCGTGCGCTGGTCGTCGACCTTGTTCGCCGCGAGGACGACCGGCTTGCCGGACTTGCGCAGGATCCGTACGACGGCCTCGTCGGCGTCGGTGATGCCCACGGTCGCGTCGACGACGAACAGCACGGCGTCGGCCAGGGTGACGGCGACCTCGGCCTGGCCCGCGATCCGCTCGGCGAGGCCGCGCGCGTCGGGGTCCCAGCCGCCGGTGTCGACCACGGTGAAGGCGCGGCCGTTCCAGTTGGCGTCGTAGGAGACGCGGTCGCGGGTCACGCCCGGGCGGTCCTCCACGACGGCTTCGCGGCGGCCGATGATCCGGTTGACCAGGGTGGACTTGCCCACGTTGGGGCGGCCCACCACGGCCAGGACGGGGGTCGGGCCGGAGGGCTCGTCGGAGCCAGCCTCGACGCTGACGGCGTCGTACTCAGTCATGGATGATCACAGCTTCTGGGAGGGAGGAACGAGCCCGGTGTCGGGGTCGTCCTCGGATTGTCCCGCAGGAAGCGGTCCGGGCAAGGATCGCCGCGTCCGCGCGAGGGCGCCGTCCAGCTCGGACAGCATGTGCAACCGCAACAACACCGAGGTCTCCCGCACGTGTTCCCGGGTGCGCGGCCAGGGCTGCTGTGCGGTTCGCCACGCTGCGCCGAACACGACGTCGATGCCGCCCTCGCGCGCCGGCAGCGCGTTGGACCCGGCACCGGACGGCCGGGTGCCGATCATGGTGACGGGCACGACGGGGGCGCCGGTGACGAGGGCGAGGTACGCCGCGCCGTGGTGGAACCGGCCCAGCAGGCCGTCACCGCGGGTGCCCTCGGGGAAGATGCCGGCCACTCCCCCGTCGCGCACGACGCGCAGGCAGGTCCGGATCGCGGCCGGGTCCGCGGCGTAGCGGTCGAGCGGGATCTGGCCGGCCGCATGCAGGAAGCCGCCCAGACGGCCGGCGAACATCTCCTGCTTGGTCAGAGCGTGCACCGGCCGTGGCGCGAAGATCGCCAGCAGCGGTCCGTCGATGACCCCGACGTGGTTGGCCGCGAGGATCACACCGCCCTCCGCGGGGACGTGCTCGGCACCGAGCACCCGGACCGGCCAGCGACGCCGGATCAGCCAGGCGGCCGTCGGGCGGAGCCGGTGCAGCAGCCCGGTCGCGGGATGCTGCTCACTGCTCCGGGGCAGCTCGAGGTCGTCGGCCCCGGTCACGACCCCGACCGGGATCCGGCGAGGGCCACGATGCGGTCGATGACCTCGACGAGGCTGAGGTGGGTGCTGTCGACGTGCACGGCGCCGTCGGCCATGGTCAGCGGCGCGGTGGCGCGGCCGGAGTCGATGCGGTCGCGCGCCAGCAGCGACTCCTGCGTGGTGGCCAGGTCGGAGCCACCCTCCTCCGCGGCGCGGCGCGCGGCGCGGGCGTCTGGGTCGGCGCTGAGGTAGACCTTCACCTCTGCCTGCGGCCACACCACGGAGCCGATGTCGCGACCCTCCACGACGATCCCGCCGCGGCCGATGACCTCCCGCTGCAGGTCGAGCAGACGGGCGCGCACCTCGGGCACGGCGCTGACGGGGCTGACCGCCGCGTTGACCTCGTCGCCGCGGATCTCCACGGAGACGTCCTGGCCGTCGACGGTGATCGTCGGCGCCTGCGGGTCGGTGCCGGACTCGATGCGCGGGCGACCGGCGGCCGCCGCGACCGCGGCCACGTCGCGTACGTCGATGCCCTCGCGCAGCAGCCACCAGGTCATCGCCCGGAACATCGCGCCGGTGTCGAGGTAGCGCAGGCCGAGGCGTTCGGCCACCCCGCGGGAGGTGCTCGACTTCCCGGAGCCGGACGTCCCGTCGACGGCGATGACGAGGGTGTGGTCCGGGGTGCTCTCGACGCTGCTCACGGGCGAGAAGATTACCGGTGGGTCGTCCACCCGCGGGATTCGAGAGCGGCCAGGAGGCGCTCGGCGCTGTTCTGCTCGACCACCAGCTCGGTGAGGCCCACCGGCCGGCCGGGGTCGTGGTCGATGTGGACGTCCTCGATGTTGACCCCGACCTCGCCGGCGTCGCCGAAGAGGCGGGCGAGCTCGCCCGGGTGGTCGGGCACCGAGACGAAGACCGACCGGGTGGGCCGCGCCGGTCCGCCGTGCTTGCCGGGGATCGCGGCGGTGCCGTCGTTGCCCCGGACCAGGATCTCGACCAGGTCCGGCCCCGCGTCAGCCGCGACCGCGGTCATCAGCGCGTCGAGATCAGCGCGCACCTCGGCGAGGAGGTCCAGCACCGCCTCTGAGTTGGCCTCGAGGATCTGCTGCCACAGGGCGGGGTCGCTGGCCGCGACCCGCGTCACGTCGCGCACGCCCTGGCCCGACAGCGCGAGGTGCTCGGGCGGGGCCGTGGCGAGGCGCCCGGCGACGAGGACCGCGGCGAGGTGCGGCAGGTGCGACGTACGGGCGACGGCACGGTCGTGCTCGTCGGGCGCCATCCGCAGGGGCGCCGCGCCGCACTCCAGGACGAGGGCCTCCACGAGGCCGACCACGCTCTCGGGGGCACCCGGGTGGGGCGTCACCGCCCACGGACGGCCGTCGAAGAGCGCCGCGCTCGCCGCGAGCGGCCCGGAGCGCTCGCTGCCGGCCATCGGGTGCGAGCCGACGTAGCGGGCCAGGTCGGCCGCACGCACCCGCGCGGCCACTGCCTCCAGCGGCGCGGCCTTGACGCTCCCGACATCAGTCACGACGGCGTCGGAGCGTCCGAGCGCAGCGACGATCGCGTCGGGGATCGCCACGGGCGGGACGGCGACCACGACGAGCTGCGGCCGGTCCGCGGGCGTGACAGCCCGACCGGCACCGAGGCCGGTGGCGGTGCGGATGTTCTCCTCGGAGGTGTCGCGCAGCACCACGTCGAGGCCGAGCCGCCGGCACACGAGCGCGATGGACGTCCCGATCAGGCCCGCGCCGACGACCTCGACCGGCCCGGTGAGGGCTGGGAGGGCGTCCCCGGGGTGGGGGTCAGTCATGGCTCGTCGTCCGCGCCAGGTCCCGCCGCAGGTTGGCCGCGCCGTGGAGGTAGACGTGGGTGACATCGGAGCGGGGCAGGTCGGTCTCGACGTGCGCCATCAGCCGCACCACGCGCGGCATCGACCCCTCGATCTCGAGCTCGCGCGCGCAGACCAGCGGCACGTCGGAGAAGCCCAGCTGGCGGGCGGCGTACGCCGGGAACTCGCTGGTCAGGTCGCTGGTCGCGGTGAAGATGATCGAGATGAAGTCGTCGACCGCGAGGTCGTTGGCCGACATCACGTCGGTGACGAGCTCGGCGACCCGGTCGAGCATGTGCTCCCGGGTGTCCTCGTCGAGCTGGGTCGCGCCTCGTACTGCCCTCACTGCCACGGGAGAACCCTAGGACAGGGCACCCCCTCCCCCACCGGCCGTCTCGGCTGGCGAGGTCAGGCGGGCTGGTAGTCCCCGAACGACCAGTGGTTGCCCTCGGGGTCGGTCACGCTGCCGCCGCGACCGCCGTAGTCCTGGTCGACCATCGGTCGCACGACGGTGGCGCCGGCGGCGACCGCAGCGTCGAAGGCGGCGTCGGGATCCGGGGTGACGAGGTACGCCGCTGCCGGGCCGGTGCCGGCGATCGCGGAGTCCGGCCGCTCGGTGCCGAACATGATCCCGCCTCCACCCGGCCAGGCCCACTCTGCGTGCACGACCACAGAGGGGTCCGCCTCGTCTCGGTAGGTCGCGTGCTCGGTGAAGCCCACGGCACGCAGCCAGGCGGTCATCGCCTCGGCATCACGCACCGAGAACGTGTGCCACAGCGTCGTTCCGGAGACGTCCGTCGTGTCGGGCATGGTGATCCTCCTCGTCCCGGCGGCTGGTCCGGCCGCCGGGCTTCAGGCTCCCCCGCCACCGTGCTCGGTGGCTTGGACGATGGGGAACTCCCGCCGCAGCCACTCGGTCGGGCTGCACCCGGCGAAGCCGGACCAGTCCCGGGCGAGGTGCGCCTGGTCGGCGTAGCCGCTCTCGGCTGCCACCCGGGCGACCGAGACGTCACCGTCGAGGGCCGCCCGACGCAGCCGGCCGTGGGCGTCGGCGAAGCGGGCGAGTCGCTGATAGGTCTTGGGAGTGACGCCGACCTCGTCGTGGACCAGCGTGCTGAGCCGGCGCCGGCTGTAGCCGACGTCGTCGGCCGCGACCGCGACGGGCACGCCGCGGGTCAGCAGCGCCATCGCCCTTCCGACCTCCGGCCGCACGACCGGCGTCCCGTGGCGGCGCAGCGAATCGAGGAGGGCGTGGTCGAGCACGGCGAGGCGCGCGTCCCAGGAAGCCTCGCCGGACAGGCGCTCGGGCAGGTCGGCCAGACCCGTGTCGACCGCGTCGAGGTCGAGCAGCTCACCCGCGAGCGCACCCGCGGGGACTCCCCACAGCGCACGGGCGCCCACCGGGGTGAGGCTCAGCTGGATGCCGCGCTGGTGGTCGCCGTGGTGGACCGCGGCGGCCGTGGTGTGCAGCCCGGAGACCGAGGACCAGCCGACGCTGACGGTCTGTGGCGCGCCGTCCCACGCCACCGCGAGCGGCTCGTCGAGCGGCAGCACGAACGTCACGCCGGTGGAGGGCATCCCGATGTGCACGCCCGGCCCGCCGAACGCGATGTCGTACACCACGATCGAGCGGACGTAGGGCGCCAGCGCGGGGTGCACGGTGGCCATGCGGTCACCCTAGGCGCGTGCTCCGACGTGCGGTCAGAGCTGCGCGCTGTCCATCAGCTCGCCGAGCTCGGCGACGGTCAGCTCGCGCATCTCCCCCGACCGCAGCCGGGCGAGCGTGAGCGGGCCGATCGCGGTCCGGGTCAGCCGGCGCACCGGGTGTCCGACGTGGTCGAGGAGTCGCCGCACGATGCGGTTGCGGCCCTCGTGGATGGTGAGCTCCACGATCGAGCGATTGCTGCCCTCGCGGCGCGGGTCGCCACCGACGACCCGGGCGCTGCTGACCGTGACCGGGCCGTCGTCGAGGGTGACGCCGGCCAGCAGCTCCCGGATGGTCCGCACGTGCACCTCGCCCTCCACCTCCGCGACGTAGGTCTTGTCGACCTCGTGCGAGGGGTGTGCGAGGTGCTGGGCGAAGTCGCCGTCGTTGGTGAGGATGATCAGGCCCTCGGTGTCGGTGTCGAGCCGCCCGACGTGGAAGAGCCGCTCCGGCCGGTCAGCCACCAGGTCGCCGAGCGTGCGACGGCCCTCGGGGTCGCTCATGGTCGAGACGACGCCCCGTGGCTTGTTGAGCAGGAGGTAGACCTTGTCGCTGATCGGCGGCAGCCGCTTGCCGTCCACGCGGATCAACGCGGTGCGCGGGTCGACCTTCGTGCCGAGCCGGGTGACGACCTCGCCGTCGACCTCCACGAGGCCGTCGAGCATCAGCTCCTCGCACTTGCGCCGGCTGGCCACGCCGGACTGGGCGAGCAGCTTCTGCAGGCGGATCAGGCCGTCCTCGTCGGTGTCGGGGCGCTGCGAGGCCGGCTGGTCGTTGTCGGGTGCGTCGTGGGGCTTCATGCGGTTTCGGGGTCCCTGCGGAAGCGTGAGCGGAGCGAGTGGTTTCGTGGGGTGGTCATGCGATCTCGGTGCCGCCGTCGGGCTCGGTGCCCGACCCGCTGTGCGGTGAGGCGTGGGTGGGCGCAGGTCCGGGGGCCGGCTCCGGGGCCGGCTCCGCGGTCGGCTCGGGAGTCGCTTCCGGGGCCGGCTCGGGCTCCGTCGGCGCGTCGAGGCCGGCGACGCTGGCGAGCTCGTCCTCCAGGTCGTCCATGTCGGGGAGGTACGGCGCGAGCTCGGGGAGCTCCTCGAGCGAGGTGATCCCGATCCGCTCGAGGAAGTAGGAGGTCGTGCAGTAGAGGTTGGCGCCGCTCTGCTCGTCCTGGCCGGCCTCCTCCACGAGGCCCCGGGTCAGCAGCGTGCGCATCACGCCGTCGACGTTGACGCCGCGGATCGCGGAGACCCGGGCGCGCGAGACGGGCTGCTTGTAGGCCACCACCGACAGCGTCTCGAGCGCGGCCTGGGTCAGCCGAGCCTGCTGGCCGTCGAGCACGAACGACTCCACCACCGAGGCGAACTCCGGCCGGGAGTAGAAGCGCCAGCCACCGGCGACCGAGCGCAGGTCGAAGCCGCGGCCCTGCTCGGCGTACTCCGCGGCCAGCGCCTCGAGCGCCTCCTCGACGTCGGACACGGGGTGCCCCACCACCGAGGCCAGGCGCACCTTGTCGAGCGGCTCGTCGGAGACCATCAAGATGGCCTCCAGCGCCGGGCGCAGCTCGGCGACGGCCACCGCCAGGGTGTCCACGTCGTCGGCCTCGGGCGCCGGCTGCTCGGTCTCGACGGGTGCGTCGACCGGCTGCTCGACCGGCTGCTCGACCGGCTCGTCGACGGCCTGGGTCTGCTCGCTCACTCGTCCTCCTGGGGCTCGTCGGCCACCTGGTCCGCAACGGCATCGCTGGACGACGCGTCGCTGCCTTCATCATCGTCCGTCGGCGGGGCGCCGTCGAACTCGTCGTGGATGTCCACCTCGCCGTCCTCGCTCCCGGTCCAGCGGACCGTGAGCTCGCCGAGCGGCGTGACCTGGTCGAAGGACACCGCGCCCTCGCGGAACAGCTCGAGGAGCGAGAGGAACCGCGCCACGGTCGTCAGCCGGTCGGGCGAGTCGCCGCAGAGCGCGCGGAAGGTCATCGTGCCGCTGCGTCGCAGCCGGTCGACGACGACCTGGGCCTGCTCGCGCACGCTGACCTTCGCCGCGTGGATGTGCTGGAGCGACACCTCGAGCACCGGCTTGGGCTCCATCGCCTTGGCCGCCAGCTGGGCGAACTGCTCGAGCCCGATGCCGATCAGCACCTCCGGAAGCAAGGTCGCGAACCGCTCCTCGAGCCCGACGGCGCGCGGGTGGCGACGCGACTCGGAGGCCAGCCGATCCTCGAACACCGAGGCCACCTGCTTGAACGCTCGGTACTGCATCAGGCGCGCGAAGAGCAGGTCGCGTGCCTCGAGCAGCGCGAGGTCCTCCTCGTCCTCCACGTCGCCCTGCGGCAGCAGGCGCGCGGCCTTGAGGTCGAGCAGGGTCGCGGCGACGACGAGGAAGGAGGTGGTCTGCTCGAGGTCCCACGCGTCGCCGAGGTTCTTCACGTGGGCGATGAACTCGTCGGTGACCTGCGAGAGCGCGACCTCGGTGATGTCGAGCTTGTGCTTGGCGATCAGGCCGAGCAGCAGGTCGAAGGGGCCCTCGAAGTTGTCCAGGCGCACGGCGAACGCCGGTGCCTCGCTGCCCGGCTCGAGGCCCGGGCCGGACTGGGTCGTGGCGCTCACTCGTCCAGCAGCCGCTGGACCAGCGCGCTGTCGGCGCCCTGCGTCTCGAGGTCGGCGAGCACGAGCGCCAGCGCCTCACGCACGAGGCGGCCGCGGTCGACGGCGAGGCCGTGCTCACGGCGCAGCGTCAGCCGGGCGTGCTCGATGTCGAGCAGCTCGTCGGCGGTGACGTAGACGGTCATCTTCTCGTCGTGCCGGACGCGGCCGCTGGGCTTCTTGGGCGTCGGCTCCGCGTCGTCGTCGGCGACCGCGCGGACGCGGCGGGGACGCTGGTCCGGCGCCGGCTCCGCGACCTTGTCGGAGGTCGGCCGGAACAGGTCGTCCGCGGCCGGCATGCTCACTCGGCGGGCCACCGGGTGAGCACCTCCTTGGCCAGCTGGCGGTAGGCGTCGGCACCCGTCGAGGACGAGGCGTACGACGTGATCGGCTCGCCCGCGACGGTCGCGTCGGAGAACTTCACCGTGCGACGGATGACGGTGTGGAAGACCTTCTCGCCCCACGCCGAGACGAGCCGCTCCATCACCTCGCGGCTGTGGAGGGTGCGGCCGTCGAACATCGTGCCGAGCACGCCGTCGATCTCGAGCTTGGGGTTGAGCCGCTCGCGTACCTTGTCGATCGTGGTCTTGAGCAGGGCCACGCCGCGCAGCGCGAAGTACTCGCACTCCAGGGGCACGATGACGCCGTCGGAGGCGGTGAGCGCGTTGACGGTCAGCAGGCCGAGCGAGGGCTGGCAGTCGATGAGGATCACGTCGTAGTGCTCGAGCGCGGGGGCGAGCACCCGCTGCAGGGTCTGCTCACGCGCGACCTCGTGCACCAGCTGCACCTCGGCGGCCGACAGGTCGATGTTGGAGGGCAGCAGGTCCATGCCCGGGATGCCGGAGGGGACCACGACCTCGTCGAGCGTGGTCTCGCGGTCCATCAGCAGGTTGTAGATCGTGAAGTCCATCTCGTGGGGGTTGAGCCCCAGGCCGACGGAGAGCGAGCCCTGCGGGTCGAAGTCGACGAGCAGGACCTTGCGCCCGAACTCGGCCAGCGACGCGCCGAGGTTGATCGTGGTGGTGGTCTTGCCGACGCCACCCTTCTGGTTGCACATCGAGATCACCCGCGCGCCACCGTGCTCGGTGAGCGCACGCGGCTCGGGGAAGACCGGCATCGGGCGACCCGTCGGACCGAGCGGCGCGTCGGCCGTGGTGGTGGTCGCGACGTCGAGGGTGTCCTCGACGACGGGACGCTCGAACGGGATCGGCTGGGTCACGGTGTGCTCGTCTCGGGGGGAAGTCTGGCTCGGCGCGGGGGAAGGAACCGGGGCGTGCGGGACCGGTGGTCGGCCCAGGGGCGGCATCTCGGGGGCACTGCTCCCGGAGCTTCCCGGACCTGGGAATCCCGCACCACTCATGTCAGCTCCTTCGCGTCGACTGGCTTCGATTGGATCACGTCGAGGGCCCTGAGCTTTGTCGACACGTCGACAGTTCCGGGAACGACCTCGCGCGACTCTAGGACCCCCGCGGGAGCACCAACAACACCGTCCGGCAGTCCCACAGGCAGCCGCACGAATCTGTGCACGCCGCCCGCCTCGCGTGCACAGGCAGGTCGCCCCTGTGCACAAGTCTGTGCATCGTCCACGTGGCCCTCCACGCGGTCCGCGCCGCGTGGGAGTTGCGAAAGGTAGTACCTTTCGGCGAGGATGCCTGGGACCTGTGACGACGCTCACAACGACCCCCTCAGGGAGCCCCCGCATGGAAAACCTCGAACCGGCGTACAGCACGCCCGTCCTCCTGCTGATCGCCGCGGCCGCCGTGGCCCTGCTGCTGTTCCTGGTGATGAAGGTGCGGCTGCACGCCTTCATCACCCTGGTGCTGGTCAGCCTGCTCACCGCCGTCGCCGCCGGCATCCCGGTCGCCGACGTGCCGGCGGCCCTCCTGGCAGGATTCGGCACGACACTGGGCTCCGTCGCCCTGCTCGTCGGCTTCGGGGTGATGCTCGGTCGCCTGCTCGAGGTGACCGGCGGTGCCCAGGTGCTCGCCGACAGCCTGATCAACCGGTTCGGCGAGCAGCGCGCCCCCTTCGCACTGGGTGTCGCCGCCCTCATCTTCGGCTTCCCCATCTTCTTCGACGCCGGCCTGGTGGTCTTCCTGCCCATCATCCTCACCGTCGCCCGGCGCTTCGGCGGCTCGGTCCTCTTCTACGCCCTCCCGGCTGCCGGCGCCTTCGCCGCGATGCACGCGATCGTCCCGCCGCACCCCGGCCCCGTCGCCGCCGGCACCGCCCTGGGCGCCGACATCGGTGTCGTCCTGCTCATCGGCGTGCCCGTGGCGGTCGTCGCCTGGTACGTCGGCGTCTACCTCGTCTCGCGCGTCCTGGGTCGCCGCTACGACGTGCCGGTGCCCGCACTGCTCTTCGGCGAGATGGACGGCGGCACCGACCCCGACCGTCCTGCCGCGACTCCGCCCGCCTTCGGCACGGTCCTCGGCCTGCTCCTGGTGCCGCTGGTCCTGATCTCGTTCAACACCGTGCTCACCACGCTGGTCACCAGCGGCAGGCTGGCCGAGGGGCAGACCTGGGTGGAGCTCCTCCAGCTGCTCGGCAACACGCCCGTCGCCCTCCTCGTCAGCCTGCTCGTCGCGATCGCCGTGCTCGGACGCCGTACGGGCTCCCTGTCGCACACCATGGAGGTGCTCGACCAGTCGCTGGGTCCGATCTGCTCGATCATCCTGATCACCGGCGCGGGCGGGATGTTCGGCGGCGTGCTGCGCACCAGCGGCATCGGCGACGCCCTCACCTCCTCGCTCTCCGACCTGGGGCTCCCCCTCCTGCTGCAGGCCTTCCTGATCGCCACCGCGCTGCGCGTCGCCCAGGGCTCGGCGACGGTCGCGCTGACCACGACCGCCGGACTGATCGCCGGTCAGGCGGGAGGGCTCGGCAACGTCGAGCTCACCCTGCTCGTCGTCGCGATCGCCGCAGGCTCCACCGTGCTCTCCCACGTCAACGACTCGGGCTTCTGGCTCGTCAGCCGGTTCTTCGGGATGGACGAGAAGACCACGCTGAAGACGTGGACGGTCATGGAGACCACCCTCGGCGTGTGCGCGTTCGCGATCGCCGCACTGCTGTGGCCGGTGGCTGGGCTGCTGTGAGGTCAGGGGGCGTGGCCGAGGTCGGAGACGACCTCCGCACAGATCGCGGTCATCGCGAAGCGAGCCACCTCGGCCTCGCCTCCGGCGACCGCCTCCGCCACGACCTGGTGCAGCCGCCGCGCCTCGCGCTTGGGCTCGGGAGGCATCAGGTGGTGGTCGGTCCGCCCGCGCAGCACCTCCTCCACCACGTCGCCGAGCCGGGCGAACATCACGTTGCCCGACGCCCGCAGCAGCAGGCGGTGGAAGGCGATGTCCTGCTCGAGGAAGGTCCGGAGGTCCCCCGCGGCGCCGGAGCCCTCCATCTCCTCGGCGATCCGCACGATCTCGGACCGTTGCGCGTCGTCGGCGTGCACGGCCGCGAGGGCCGCCGACGCGGGTTCGACGGCGGCGCGCAGCTCGGCCAGCTGGTGGAGGTGGGACACCCGGTCGGCGCCGTCGAGCCGCCACCTGATCACGGCAGGGTCGAAGTCGTCCCACCGCTCGCGCGGCAGGATCCGCACGCCGGTGCGGCGCCGGCTCTCCACCAGTCCCATCGAGACCAGCACCTGCACCACCTCGCGCGCCACGGTGCGCGAGACGCCGTAGGCCTCACCGAGCCACTCCAGGGTGATCACGGCGTCCACGGGCAGGTCCCCGCGGACGATCCGGGGGCCCAGCTCTGCGAGCACGGTGCTGTGGGCGGTCGACACGACGAGCAGACTAGCTCTGCCCCGGGGCGTCGCAGCGGACCCGGTGACGCACCGCGCCACCTGGTGGTGATGGGGGTCTCGGGCACCGGCAAGACCACGGTCGCCACCGAGCTCGCCGAGCACTTCGGGTGGCGCTTCATCGAGGGCGACAGCCTCCACCCGGCCGCCAACATCGCCAAGATGTCCGCCGGGGTCCCCCTCGACGACGACGACCGCCAGCCATGGCTGGAGGTGCTGGGCCGGTTGCTCGCCTTCCACCACGCCGACGGCATCTCGAGCGTGCTCACCTGCTCCGCCCTCAAGCGGTCCTACCGCGACGTGCTTCGTGCGGGGGTGCCGGACGGCTCGGTCTTCTTCGTGCACCTCGCCGCGCCGTTCGAGCTGCTCCTGCAGCGGATGGAGTCGCGTGAGCACTTCATGCCACCCTCGCTGCTTCAGTCCCAGTTCGACACCCTCGAGCCGCTCCGGGCGGACGAAGCCGGTGAGGTGTTCGACGTCTCCGAGCCGGTCGAGGACGTGGTCCGGTCGGTGGTCGACGTGGTCAGCCGCTGACCAGGAGCTGGTCCCCCGGCGCGGTCACAGGCGGCGCACCGCCCGCGTGGCGAGCACCAGCTCCCCGGCCTCGTCGGTCGCGTCGCAGTCCACGACCGCCTCGATGACCCAGTCGTGGTCGCCGGCGGGGTCGTGGAGGGTCTGGCGTACGTCACGCACGCGCGCGGTCGTGCCCTCCTCGACGCCGACGGGCTCACCGGTGCGCTCCTCACCCACCAGCAGCAGGTCGGGGCCGCGGGCGTCGGCGTCGGTGAGCACCGTGTCGTGGTCCGCGTAGTAGTCCTCGAGGGCCGCGTCCCACACCGAGCGCCCCACGACGACGTCCCGCGGCGGGTCGGTGCGGTCGGCGGCCGCCCGCTCGAGGCGTACGAGCGTGTCGAGGTCGTCGCGCGCGAAAGCCTCCACGCGGGCCCACATCGCGTTGCGCACCATCACGCGGAACGGTCGCTCCTGCTTCGACAGCGGCCGCGGCGGCGGGGGCGGCTCGTGGTGCGCGACGGCCGACGAGGCGTGGTCGGGGTCCGACAGCGCCTCCCACTCGTCGAGCAGCGAGGAGTCGGTCTGGCGGACGGTCTCCCCCAGCCACTCGATGACGTCCTCGACCTCCGGGGCGCGGTGCGCCTCCGGGACGGTCTGGCGCAGGGTGCGGTAGGCGTCGGTGAGGTAGCGCAGCACCAGGCCCTCCGAGCGAGCGAGCTGGTAGCGGCCGACGAAGTCGGTGAAGCCCATCCCGTGCTCCCACATCTCGCGCACGACCGACTTCGGGCCGAGCGCGTCCTCGGGGAGCCACGGGTGGGTCTGCCGGTAGGTCTCGTAGAGGGCCTCGAGGAGCTCGCGCAGCGGCTGCGGCCAGGTGATCTCCTCCAGCAGCGCCATCCGCTCGTCGTACTCCAGGCCGTCGGCCTTCATCTCGCCGATGGCCTCGCCACGGGCGGCGTGCTGCTGGGCCATCAGGATCTGGCGCGGCGCCTCGAGGACCGCCTCCACGACGGAGACGACGTCGAGACCGTAGGTCTCGGACTCGGGGTCGAGCACGTCGAAGGCGGCGAGAGCGAAGTGGGCCAGCGGCTGGTTGAGCGCGAAGTCGTCGGGGACGTCGGCGCCGAGCACGTAGCGGCGGCCGAAGGAGTCCACCTCGTCGAGCCGGGTGACGATGCCGGTGCGCACCAGCGACCGCGAGAGCCGCAGCGCGCGGCGCGCCAGGCGCAGCTGCTGGCGGCGGTCCTCGTGGTTGTCGGTCAGCAGCCGCCGCATCACCGCGAACGCGTCCTCCTCGCGGGACACGACGTTGACCAGCATCGCGTTGTCGACCTTCATCCGGCTCGCCAGCCGCTCGGGCGCCCCAGCCACGAGCTTGTCGAAGGTCTGCTCGGTCCACACCACCGTGCCCTCTGGCGGCTTCTTCAGCTGCGCCTTGGACTTCTTCTTCCCGGCGGCCACGCGCGCCGCGGCCTTGGCCTTGGCCTGCTCGTTCTCGATCACGTGCTCCGGAGCCTGTACGACGACGTAGCCGGCCGTGTCGAAGCCCGCCCGCCCGGCCCGGCCGGCGATCTGCTGGAACTCCCGTGTCCGGAGCACCCGCTGGCGGTTGCCGTCGAACTTGGCCAGCCCGGTGAAGAGCACCGTCCGGATCGGGACATTGATCCCGACCCCCAGGGTGTCGGTGCCGCAGATGACCCGCAGCAGTCCGGCCTGGGCAAGGGTCTCCACGAGCCGGCGGTACTTCGGCAGCATGCCGGCGTGGTGCACGCCGATGCCGTTGCGCACCAGCCGCGACAGCGTCTTGCCGAAGCCGGCGCCGAAGCGGAAGGCGCCGATCCGCTCGGCGATGGCGTCCTTGTCGACCTTCTTCGGCGGGTGCCTGAGCAGGTTGGTGGCGTGCTCGACGGCCGCAGCCTGCGTGAAGTGGACGACGTACACCGGGTCCTGGCCGGTGGCGACCAGCTCCTCGAGCGTGTCGTCCAGCGGCTCCATCGACCAGCGGAAGCTCAGCGGGACGGGCCGCTCGGCGTCGTCGACGACCGCGGTGTCACGTCCGGTGCGACGCTGCAGGTCCTCGACGAAGAACGAGACGTCGCCGAGGGTCGCCGACATCAGCAGGAACTGCGCGTCGACCAGCTCGATGAGGGGCACCTGCCAGGCCCAGCCGCGGTCGTGCTCTGCGTAGAAGTGGAACTCGTCCATCACGACGAGCCCGACGTCGGCGCCGCGGCCCTCGCGCAACGCGATGTTGGCCAGCACCTCGGCGGTGCAGCAGATGATCGGCGCGTCGGGGTTCACGGCCGCGTCGCCGGTGAGCATTCCGACGTTGTCGGCGCCGAAGACCTCGATCAGGGCGAAGAACTTCTCGCTGACCAGCGCCTTGATCGGCGCGGTGTAGAAGCTCACCTCGTCGCGTGCCAGCGCCGCGACGTGCGCGCCGATCGCGACCATCGACTTCCCCGACCCCGTCGGGGTCGCGAGGATCACGTGGTTGCCGCCGAGCAGCTCGATGACGGCCTCGTCCTGGTGCGGGTAGAGCTCGAGGCCCTGGTCGGCCACCCACCCGGTGTAGGCGTCGTACACCGCGTCGGGATCCGCACCGGTGGGCACGCGGGTGTCGAGGCGTGCGACGTGGTCCGGCATGCGCCCGATCCAACCATCCGCGGGTTTCACCGGCGAAGGCGCCGCGCAACCGCGGTGAAACCGGGCGCCCGCAGGCTTGCCGGCATGACCACTGACAACCACCCAGTCCGGGAGCCCGCCGTACGGGCGACGGGCCTCGTCAAGCAGTTCGGCGACCAGCGCGCCGTCGACGGCATCGACCTCGAGGTGCACCGCGGCGAGGTCTTCGGCGTCCTCGGGCCCAACGGCGCCGGCAAGACGACGATGCTCCGGATGCTCGCGACCCTTCTGCACATCGACGCGGGCGAGGCCGAGATCTTCGGGCACGACGTGCGGGCCGAGCCCCATGCCGTACGCCGTCTCCTCGGCGTCACCGGGCAGTACGCCTCCGTCGACGAGAACCTCACCGCCACCGAGAACCTCTGGCTGTTCGCCCGACTCCAGGGCATGTCCCGCACCGACGCCCGCACCCGCGGCGCCGAGCTGCTCGAGCAGTTCGACCTCACCGAGGCGGCCACCAAGCCGATCTCGGCCTTCTCCGGCGGCATGCGCCGGCGGCTCGACCTGGCCGCCAGCCTGCTCACCCGCCCACCGCTGATCTTCCTCGACGAGCCGACCACGGGCCTCGACCCGCGCACCCGCGGGCAGATGTGGGAGACCATCCGCGACCTGGTGCGCTCGGGCTGCACGGTGCTGCTGACCACGCAGTACCTCGACGAGGCCGACCAGCTCGCCGACCGGATCGCGGTCATCGACCGCGGTCGGAAGGTCGCCGAGGGCACGGCGGACCAGCTGAAGTCGTCGGTCGGCCAGTCGACGCTCCAGCTGCAGGTCGCCGACCCCGCCGACGTCCAGGTCGTGGCCGAGGAGGTCCGCCGGTTGATCGGCGAGGAGGCGGTCCCCTCCCCCGAGGCCCGCCGGGTCAACGTCCCGCTCACGCGGACCGACCAGTCCGTCGACGTGCTGGTCGCCCTGCGCGACCGCGGCGTCGCCATCGAGTCGGTCACCGTCCAGAAGCCCTCCCTCGACGAGGTCTTCCTGGCGCTGACCGGCCACGACACCCAGGACCACTCGGCGGACGACACCGCCGGCACCGACTCCCCTGCGCTGATGGAGGCCTCCCGATGACTGCACTGACCGCGGGCCTGACCGTGACCGACCCCGCCGACGTCGAGATCCCGCCGCGGGTCGGCCTCGCCGACACCCTGAGCCAGACGCTCACCCTGGCGTGGCGGGCGACGATGAAGATGCGCCGCAGCATGGAGGTGATGTTCGACGTCACCATCCAGCCGCTGATCTTCACCGGCATGTTCGCCTACATCTTCGGCGGCGCGATCTCCGGCGACGTCGGCAGCTACCTGCCGCTGATCATCCCCGGACTGATCGGCCAGACCGTGCTCACGGCGTGCGTCGCGACCGGCGTCCAGCTCCGCACGGACATGGACACCGGCGTCTTCGACCGCTTCAAGGTGCTGCCGATCGCGCGGATCGCCCCGCTGGCCGGACCGATGGTCGCCGACCTGCTGCGCTACTTCATCGCCTCTGCGCTGACTTTCGCCGTCGGCATCGCGATCGGCTACCGCCCCGGCGGGGGCGTCCTCGGGGTGGGCGGTGCGATCCTGCTCGCGATGCTCGCCGGCTGGTCGCTGGCATGGATCTTCACCCTCTTCGGCATCGTCGGGCGCAACGCCCAGGCCGTGCAGGGCATCTCGCTGCTGGTGATGTTCCCGCTGACGTTCCTGTCCAACGCCTTCGTGCCCACCGACACGATGCCCGGCCCGCTGCGGGCGTTCGCCGAGGTCAACCCGGTGTCACTGGTCATCACCGCGATCCGCGACCTGGCCAACGACGGCGCCCTCACCGGCAACGTCGGCTGGGCCCTGCTGGGCTGCGCGGTCGTGATCGCGGTGTTCGCGCCGCTGTCCGTGCGGGCGTTCAACCGGAAGATGTGACCGACCCTCCGGACCTCACGCCGTCCAGGCGCGCCGCAACCGGTCGACGACCGCGGCTGCGTCGGGCACCAGGTCCGGCCCGGGGCGGGTGGCCAGCTCCTCGGCGAGCCGGTCGACCCGCCCCGGCAGCGCCTCCTCGGCCATCGCGCGCATCGGCTCCCACGCCATCACCGGGATGCTGCGGTTGTAGGCCCACCGGTGCGCGACGGCGAGCAGGCGGACGCCGTCCTCGCGCTGCTCCTGGGGGCCGAAGCGCAGCACCCACGACGCCAGCGCCACCAGCAGTACGCCGTTCAGCGGCAGGTCGGTGAACCAGAGCGTCCCCTCCGGGGTGCCGAGCCGGGGGCCGAGGACCATGTCGCGCAGCTCGTCGGCCCGTGGGTCGACGTCGGCGCTCCCGTGCCGGGCGTGACTGACCAGGGCGGCCGAGGCCGCGAGGGCGAGCCACGGAGACGCGCCCATGCCGCCGTCGGCGTCCAGGACGAGGTCGATGATCCCGTCGTAGCGGCGGAGCGCCTCGTCGTGCTGCCCGCGCGCGAGCGCGAGCTCCGCGTGCGCGGTCTGCCAGGTGAGGCGGGCGCCCATCTGTGCGGTCTCGCCGTCGGGCGGGCCGAACCCCTCGAGCAGCGCCGCGGCCGTGTCGATGTCGCCGTCGAGGAGGGGTGCGATCGCGGTCGCGACCTGGAGGCTGTAGGAGTCGGTCTCCGCGTGCACGCGGGACAGCTGGGGCCAGGCGACCTCGGCGTGGCGGGCCGCGCGGTGGTGGTCGCCGGCCGCCATCGCGAGCTGGCTCAGCTCAGCGTGCAGGGAGGCGTGGAGGTAGGGCGGCAGCGGACCGGCGAGCGCGTCCTCGGCGAAGGAGCGCGCCGCGTCGATGTCGCCGGCGTTCTCCGAGACGATCGCCGCCCACAGCAGCAGCGCCGCAGCGGTCGCCGGGCGCGACTGCCGGGCCGCGACCTCCGCGAGGCGCTCCGCCGTAGGCCCCTCGGCCACGTAGACCGTGTGCGCGATGAGGCCCCACGTGCCGGTCGGCGTCTGCCCCTGCGTGAGCAGCCCGCGCAGCCCGCCGAGGTCGACGCCGGGCATCCAGCTCAGGTGGATCATCAGCACCCCGGCCGCCTCCTGCGCGGCCGCGTGCAGCCCCGCAGGCACGGCCCATCCGGTCAGCAGCTCGGCGGCCGCGTCGCAGATCGCGAAGATCCTCGGCTGGTCGCCGGTGATGGTCCACAGGCTGCCCAGCAGCGCCACCAGGCGCGCGACCAGCTCCCGGTCGCCGACGGACAGCGCGTGCCGGAGCACGTCGGTGAGGTTGTTCTGCTCGCGGACCAGCACGTCGACCATGGGCACCTGGTCGTCGGCCAGGACGAGGTCGGCGCACCGCTCGGCGAGCTCGCGCGCCCAGCGGTGCTGGGCCTCGACGGCGACGTCGTGCTCGCCGGTGCGGGACAGCTGCGCCGCGGCGTACTCGCGGATCGTCTCCAGCGCCCGGAAGCGGGCCGCTCCCCCGTCCTCACCCATCACCAGGAGGGACTGCTCGACCAGCGTGTCGACCAGGTCGGACCCCTCCCGGCCCAGCACGGACACCGCGGTCGCGCGGTCGAACCCGTCCTGGAACACCGACAGCCAGGCGAGCGCACGCTGCTCGTCGGCCGCCAGCAGGTCCCACGACCAGCCGATCACTGCCTCGAGCGTGCGGTGCCGGTCGGGCATCGTGCGGTCGCGGCTGCGCAGCGTGGCGAAGCGGTCGTCGAGGGCCGCCGACACCTCGGCGACGGTCATCGTGCGCACCCGGGCCGCGGCCAGCTCCACGGCCAGCGGCAGGCCGTCGAGCCGCCCCACCACCGCCCGTACGGCCTCGGGCTCGAGCACGGCGTCGGGTCGGGTCGCGGACGCGCGTCGCACGAAGAGCTCCTCGGCGTCGCCGGGCGAGAGCTGGCTCAGCGGGACCGCCCGCTCGGCGGCCAGGCGCAGCGGCGCCCGGCTCGTCGTCAGCACCTGCAGGTCTCGGGTGGTGGCGAGCAGGAAGGCGACCAGCGCGGCCACCGGCTCCAGCACGTGCTCGCAGTTGTCGAGGACGAGCAGCGTCGGCCCGGCGTCGAGCTCCTGCGCGAGCCGGCCGCGCACGTCGGCCTGCTGGGCGGGCGTCAGCGCGGTCCGTGCCGTCACCGAGCCGCGCACGCCGAGGGCGGCACCGACGGCCACGACCACGTCGTCGCCCGCTCCGACACCGACCAGCTCCACCACGTGCACCCGCGCGAGGCTCGACTCGCGTGCGAGCACCTGCGCGATGCTGGTCTTCCCGATGCCACCGGGTCCGAGCACCGTCACCAGTCGCGAGGCCGCCATCGCCGACCTGAGCCGGGCGAGGTCCTGCTCACGACCGAGCAGCCCCGCGGCGTCGTACGTCACGCCGGTGCGCACCGGGTCGTCAGCGGCCAGCAGCTCGCGGTGCAGGCGCTGCAGCTCGGGTGCCGGGTCGACGCCGAGGCGCTCGGCCAGGTCGAGCCGGTGGGCCTCGTAGCGGCTGAGCGCGACGGCGGGACCGCCGAGTGCCGCCATGGTGCGCAGGAGGTCGGCCAGGACTCCGGCGTCGTCGGACCATCGCTCGGCCGCGGCCTCGAGCAGCGGGAGCGCTTCGGCGTGCCGCCCCTGCCGTGCCAGCGCCCTGCCCAGCAGGTCGTCCGTCGCGTCGAAGGTGTGGCCCGCCAGCTCGCGGAGGCGGGCGAGCGGCCCGGCAGCAGCGTCCGCGGTGGGGACGGGCCAGTCGCGCGCCGCCTGCGCCTGCTCCGCGGCGGCCACGGCGTCGCCGGCCAGGAGCAGCTCGCGAGCGTGGGACACCCGCAGCCCGACGGCCAGCACGTCGACCTCGTCGGGGTCCAGCCCGAGGCGGTAGCCGGTCTCGGTGAGGTCGACCGCGTGCGGAGCGGTCGCTGACCTCACCCGCGACACGATCACCTGGAGCGCCTTCCCCGGCGTCGCCGGCGGCTCGTCCTCCCAGATCTGCTCGACGAGCTGGGTGACGGACAGGCCGCGCGGCTCGAGCACCAGCGCTGCGAGCAGGGCGTGCAGCCGGGCCCCCACGATCGGCGTCCCGTCCCAGGCGGGCGGGCCGAGGAGCTCGAGGCGGACCGTCATTCCCGCGCCCGCGGGTGGGCCGTGGCGAACACCTCGCGGAGGTTGTCGACCGTGACGAGCGTGTAGACCTGCGTCGTCGTCACGGACGCGTGGCCGAGCAGCTCCTGGACGACGCGGACGTCCGCGCCGCCGTCGAGGAGGTGGGTGGCGAACGAGTGCCGGAGCGTGTGCGGGGACACCGAGGCGGACACCCCGGCGCGCTCGGCGGCCTTCACCAGCACCGCCCACGCGCTCTGCCGGGACAGCCGGCCGCCGCGGGAGTTGAGGAACATCGCCGGCCCCCCGCGGCCGGTGCCCACGAGCTCGGGGCGCGCCCGGGTGAGGTAGGCACCGACGGCCTCCCGTGCGTACGTCCCCACCGGCACGAGCCGCTCCTTGCCGCCCTTGCCGCGCAGCAGCACCGTGCCGTCGACCGTGTCGAGGTCGTCGACGTCGAGGCCGACCGCCTCGGAGATGCGTGCCCCGGTGCCGTAGAGCAGCTCCAGCAGGGCCCGGTCGCGCAGCGCGAGCGGCGTGTCCGGAGCCCCCGCCGCCTCCAGGATCGCCTCGACGTCGGAGAGCGGCAGCGCCTTCGGCAAGCGCTTGGCGGGCGTCGGCGGCTTCACCGCGGCTGCCGGGTCGGCGGTCGCGAGACCGTCGGAGACCGCGAACTTGTGGAAGCCCCGCACCGCGACCACCGTGCGCGCCGCGGACGTCGCGCTCAGGGGCGGGTGCCCCTCGCTGCCCTCGCGCAGGTCGACGAGGAACGCGGTCACCGTCGCCTCGGTGACCGCGCCCAGGTCCTCGATGCCCTGGCGGGCGAGGAACTCGTCGTAGCGGGTCAGGTCACGCCGGTAGGAGCTCAGCGTGTTGGCGGCCAGGCCGCGCTCGACCGCGAGGTGGTCGAGGTAGGTGCGCACCGCGCGGCGCAGCGTCACCCCGGAGCTCACCCCAGAACGGTATCGAGTCCCACCGACTCGATGCCGACCGCAGCGCCGACGGGGTCGTTGGTCAGCTGTCCCGCGTGGGTGTTGAGGCCGAGCGCCAGGCTGCGGTCGTCGCGCAGCGCCTGCTCCCAGCCCTTGTCGGCCAGCGCGACCGCGTAGGGCAGCGTCGCGTTGGTGAGGGCGTACGTCGAGGTGTTGGGCACCGCGCCGGGCATGTTGGCCACGCAGTAGAACACCGAGTCGTGCACCGCGTAGGTCGGGTCGTCGTGGGTCGTCGCGTGCGAGTCCTCGAAGCAGCCGCCCTGGTCGATGGCGATGTCCACGAGCACCGAGCCCGGCTTCATCCGCGAGACCAGGTCGTTGCTGACCAGCTTGGGCGCCGCCGCACCGGGGATCAGCACCGCGCCGATGACCATGTCGGCCTCCATCACCTGCTGCTCGATGGCGAGCTTCGACGAGGCGAGGCCGTGGACCCGGTTGTTGTAGCGCCAGAACGACATCCGCAGCTTGTCCAGGTCGGTGTCCAGGAGGGTCACGTCGGCGCCCATCCCGAGCGCGATGTTGGCGGCGTTCTGGCCCGAGACACCGGCGCCGATGATGACGACCTTGGCGTTGGCCACGCCGCCGACGCCGCCCATGAGGACGCCGCGGCCGCCGTTGGCCTTCATCAGGGAGTACGCGCCGACCTGGGGCGCGAGGCAGCCGGCCACCTCGGACATCGGGTAGAGCAGCGGCAGCCCGCCGGAGGGGAGCTGGACGGTCTCGTAGGCGATGCCGGTGACCTTGCGCTCCAGGAGCTCCTCGGTGAGCGGCTTGTCGGCGGCGAGGTGGAGGTAGGTGAAGAGGGTCTGGCCCTCCCGCATCCGGCCGTACTCCTCGGCGACCGGCTCCTTGACCTTGAGGATCATGTCGGCCGTGCCCCACACGTCGTCGGCCGTGTCGAGCAGCTTCGCGCCGGCAGCGACGTACTCGTCGTCGGGGATCAGCGAGCCCTCGCCGGCGGTCTTCTGCACGTAGACCTCGTGTCCGTGCTGGACCAGCTCGTGCACACCGATGGGCGTCAGGGCCACGCGGTACTCGCGGTTCTTGACTTCCTTGGGTACGCCGACCTTCATGCCTTGCTCCTCAGGGATCGGGGCGGCCACCACGGTGTGGGCCGCCTCACAGCGGGATGACACTACTCCCGCGGGGGGTCACCCGGCGTCCAGGGTGCCCCGGCTCCTCAGCACGGAGTACGCCAGCACCGCCTGCACGAGTGGCCCCTGCCGGACCCGCCCGTCGAGCACGGCGTCGAGGAGCGCGTCGTAGGGCACCCAGAAGCGCTCCATCTCCGCCTCCTCGTGGCGCATCTCGAAGTCCCCGCGCGGCGCGTGGGTGAGACCGCGCGCCAGGAAGATCTCGTGCACCTCGTCGGTGATCCCGGCGCTCGAGTAGGTGCTCAGCAGCAGCCGCCAGTCGCTCGCCTCGAGCTCCACCTCCTCCTGCAGCTCGCGCTTCGCCGTCTCGACCGCCGGCTCGTCACCGGCGTCGCGCAGGCCCGCGGGCAGCTCGACGAACTCGTGGCCGCTGGTGTGGCGGTACTGGCGCAGGCACATCACCCGCTCGTCGGCGTCGACCGCGAGCACGACGACCGCGCCCGGGTGCTCGAGGCTGATCCGGCTGAACTCCTCGGGATGGCCGGGACGGGTGATCGTGTCCTCGCGCAGCGCCACCACCCAGTCGTCGCGGTGCAGGTCGCGGCTCTCGACCACGGGCCAGGACATCGGCCGGTCGGCGAGCGGTTCGGCGGGAGGTTGTCCGGCCTCGGGCGTGGACGGGTGCGACATGCCCCGCACGCTAGCGCGGATGGACAGAGTGGGTACGGTCAGCCGTATGACGTTGAGCACGCTCACCCGGCACGAAGCAGCCACCCGGTCCGACCTCCTCGAGGTGCAGCGCTACGACATCGCGGTCGACCTGACCGGGCTGCTCGAGGGCGAGGTCTGGTCGTCGGTCAGCACCATCACCTTCACCTGCTCCGAGCCGGGCGCGACCACCTTCGTCGACGTCGCGATGGACGTCTCGCGCGCCACGCTCAACGGTGCGGAGGTCGACGTCTCGGCCGCCGCCGATGGTCGTCTGCCGCTGCCCCCGCTGGCCGAGGTCAACGTGCTCGTGGTCGAGGCCAGCACCACCAACACGGGCAGCGGCGAGGGCATCCTGCGCACGGTCGACCCCACCGACAAGCTCGTCTACGTCTGGACCAGCCTGGAGCCCGACGAGGCCCGCCGGGTCTGGGCCTGCTTCGACCAGCCCGACCTCAAGGCACCGCACCGGTTCACCGTCACCGCGCCCTCCTCGTGGCTGGTGACCTCCAACGGCGCTCCCGAGTCGGTCGTCGACGCCGACACCGACGACGCCCGCGTCTGGACCTTCCCCGACACGCCCCGCCTCTCGACGTACGTCGTCGTGGTCAACGCGGGTCCGTTCCACGAGGTGCGCCGCCAGCACGACGGCTACGACCTCGGCTTCTACTGCCGCCAGTCCCTGGTGCCAGTGATGGAGCGCGACCTCGACGAGCTGGTCACCCTCACCCGGCAGGGCCTCGCCTTCTTCGGCGAGCGGTTCGCCTACCCGTTCCCGCAGGAGCGCTACGACCAGGTCTTCGTGCCCAACCTGGGCGGCGCGATGGAGAACTGGGGCTGCGTGACCTACGGCGACGGTCAGCTCTTCCGCACTCCCCCGACCCACGCCCAGCGCGGCCTCCGCGCGGAGTTCATCTTCCACGAGATGGCCCACATGTGGTTCGGCGACCTGGTGACCATGCAGTGGTGGGACGACCTCTGGCTCAACGAGGCGTTCGCGTCCTGGGCCGCCAACTGGGGCATGGCCGGCGCGAGCGAGTTCACCGAGCAGTGGGCCACCTTCCTCGCCGCCGCCAAGCGCACGGCGTACGAGATGGACATGAGCCCGGCCCGCCACCCGATCCGCAGCGACGTCCCCGACGTGTCGGCGGCCATGTCGAACTTCGACGCGATCACCTACGTCAAGGGCCAGAGCGTGCTGCACCAGCTGGTGGCCTACATCGGCGAGGACGCGTTCGTGGAGGGCCTGCGCGACTACTTCAGCCGCTACGCCTTCTCCAACACCCGCCTCGACGACCTGATGGACTGCTACTCCCGCGCCTCGGGGCGTGACCTCTCGGCCTGGACCAAGGCCTGGCTCGACGAGGCGGGCACCGACGTGATCTCCCTGGTCGATGGCGAGCTGGTCGTCGACACCACCGACGGCCAGGAGCCGCGGCCGCACCGCCTCGACATCGCGGTCTTCGACACCTCCGGCGACGACCTCGCGCCCGTCGGGCGGTCCTCCCACGAGGTGTCCGGACGGCGGACCGCCGTCGAGCTGCCCGCCGGCGGCCTGCGGCTGGTCAACGCCGGCGACTACACCTTCGCTGCGGTCAAGCCCGACGAGACCTCGCTGCAGGGGATGTTCGAGCGGGTCCAGCAGTTCACCGACCCCCTCGACCGTGCCCTCGTCGCCGCCACGGCGGGCCAGCTGCTGCTGCTGGGCGACGTCGCCCCGCGCGACGTCTCCGCGGCCCTGACCCGCGCCCTGACCACGGAGACCAGCCCCGCGCTCATCGAGCCCTTCCTCGGCCAGGCGCTCCAGGTCGCCGACCGCTGGGCGCCTGCCGCGGAGTCGCCCGACCTGCTGCGCGGCCTCGCCGACGCCGCCGCCGGGCTCGTGGAGCTGCCGGACGCCCGGCAGGCGGCGCTGCGCACGCTGGCCGCCTCCGCCTCGACCGACGCCCACTGGGCGGTGCTGGAGGAGGCCGCCGAGCAGGCGACCGACCTCGACCTGGCCTGGCGGATGGCGGTGCGCCGCGCCGAGCTGGGCGACTACGACGAGGCCAGGGTGAAGGCGCTGCTCGAGTCCGACCCCGACCCCGATGCCGGCATGCGTCGCCTGGCCGTCCTCGCCGCCCGCCCCGACCTGGAGGCCAAGGAGGAGGTCTGGCGCGCGTTCTTCGTCGACTACGCCGTGCCCGCGAGCCGCGAGACGCTCGTGCTCGGCTCGACCTTCTGGCGTCCCGGCCAGGCCGAGCTGCTCGCGCCGTTCGCGCACCGCTACCTCGAGGAGCTGCACACGCTCAAGGGCGGCCTGCTCAACCAGGGCCTCACCATCCGCGCGATGTACCCCCTCGGAGCCGGCGACGCGACGTTCCTCGCCGCCGCGGAGCAGGCTGCGGACGACGAGAGCCTGATGGCCTACGCCCGCAACCAGCTCCGCTCGAACTCGTTCGTGCTCGGCAGGATCCTCCAGGCGCGCCAGCTCTGAGCTCCCGGCCCCTTTTCAGCGATCCCCGGCTGACCGGCTCTCCTGACACATCTGTGGGTGGGTGGGTGCGTCTGGAATGGGGGCACGCCGCTCCCTGTCTAGGTTTCTGAGCTGTCGAAGAACAGGAACCAGTGACAGGAGAACGGCGTGCCTGGGGTCAGCCTATGGCGCGGTCTGCTCGGTGTTGAGCACACTGCGATCGAGAACGTGACCAAGGACCCGGATGGTTCGCTGGTCTTCCACGTGCGACCGATGGCGCGCCGGCGGGGGCGGTGTGGCCGGTGCCGGCGTCGTTGTCCCGGCTACGACGCCGGTTCTTGGCGCCGGCGGTGGCGGACCCTGGACCACGGGATCGTTATGGCGTTCTTGGAGGCTGACGCGCCCCGGGTCCGCTGCCCGACACACGGGGTGGTGGTCGCGCACGTGCCGTGGGCCGCCCATGGTGCGGGTCACACGCACACCTTCGACCAGCAGGCCGCCTGGCTGGTGGTGCGGACTTCCAAGACCGCGGTGACCGAGCTGATGCGGATCGCGTGGCGCACGGTCGGCGCGATCGTGGACCGGGTCTGGACCCAGATCCAGGCTGAGCACGGTGGACCGGCCGGGGACCAGCTCGACGGGCTGCGCCGGATCGGGATCGACGAAATCTCCTACCGCCGCGGGCAGCTGTATCTGACGGTGGTCGTCGACCACGACACCGGTCACCTGGTCTGGGCAGAGCCGGGCCGTGACCGTGAGACGCTGCGCCGGTTCTTCGACGACCTCGGCGTCGAACGCAGCAGCATGATCACGCACGTCTCGGCCGACCAAGCCAGCTGGATCAGCCACGTGGTCACCGAACGCTGTCCGGGCGCGATCCAGTGCGCCGATCCGTTCCACGTCATCAAGTGGGCCAACGAAGCCCTGGGCAACGTGCGTGCCCGGGCCTGGCGCACGGCCCGCGCCGGTGGTGCCACCCACAAGAACGGCATGGAACGTGGGCGGCAACGGCATGACTCCACCGGCGCTGCCCGTGAACTGCGCGATGCCCGCCACGCCTTGTGGAAGAACCCCGAGGACCTCACCCAACGCCAACAACAGCGTCTGAACTGGATCGCCGCCACCCACCCCGAGCTGTGGGATGCCTACCGGATCAAGGAAGGACTACGCCTGCTACTGCGCATGCGCGGCCGCGCCGGACTCGATGCCCTCGACGAATGGCTCGCCTGGGCCACCCACAGCGACGTCCCCGAAATGACCCGCCTAGCCACACGCATTACGGCCATCCGAGAGCGGGTCGAGTCCACCATCACCCACGGGCTGTCCAACGCCCTCGTCGAGTCCGTGAACACCAAGATCCGACTCCTCACCCGCATCGCGTTCGGCTTCCACTCACCCCAACCCCTCATCGCCCTCGCGATGCTCAGCCGCGGCCCTCACCGACCAGCCCTCCCAGGCCGGACCTGACCCACACATCAGTCAGGAGAGCCGGCTGACCGGGGATCGCTGATCATGTCAGGCCGTGCACGCCCTGACATGTTCAGTGAGAGCCCGACAAGCCTCCTCAGGCCTCTGCCTCGACCTCGTCCTTGCGGCGCAGGCCCGACTCGTCGATCGGGAACCGCTCGGAGCGCTGCCGCTCGATGGCCGCTCCGACCAGCCCGGCGAACAGCGGGTGCGGGCGCGTCGGGCGCGAGCGCAGCTCCGGGTGCGCCTGCGTGGCGACGTAGTAGGGGTGCACGTCGGCCGGCAGCTCGACGAACTCGACCAGGCCGAGGTCGGGGTTGATCCCCGAGAAGACCAGGCCGGCCTCCGCGAGAGTCTCGCGGTAGGCGTCGTTAAACTCGTAGCGGTGGCGGTGGCGCTCCTCGATGGTGCCCGTGCCGTACGCCGTGCGCACGACGCTGCCCTCGGCCAGCTCGGCGTGCTGCAGGCCGAGTCGCATGGTGCCGCCGAGGTCGCCCGCGCCCTCGACGTACTTCTTCTGCTCCTCGATGGTGGAGATCACCGGCTCGACCGTGTCGGGGTCGAACTCCGTCGAGCCCGCCTTCTCCAGGCCGGCGACGTTGCGGGCGTACTCGATGACCATGCACTGCAGGCCCAGGCACAGCCCCAGGGTCGGAATGCCGTGGGTCCGGCTGTAGTGCAGCGCGCCGAGCTTGCCCTCGATGCCGCGCACGCCGAAGCCGCCCGGCACCAGGACGGCGTCCACGTCGGCGAGCTGCCGAGCGGCCCCCGCCTCGGTCTCGCACTCGTCGGAGGCGACCCAGCGGATGTTGACCTTGGCCTCGTGGGCGAAGCCGCCGGCGCGCAGCGCCTCGCTGACGGAGAGGTAGGCGTCGGGGAGGTCGATGTACTTGCCGACGAGGGCGACGGTGACCTCCTCCGACGGGTGGTGCACCCGGCGCAGCAGGTCGTCCCACGTGGTCCAGTCGACGTCGCGGAACGGCAGGTCGAGACGGCGTACGACGTAGGCATCGAGGCCCTCGCGGTGCAGCACCTTCGGAATGTCGTAGATCGACGGGGCATCCGCGGCGGTGACCACGGCGTCGTCGTCGACGTCGCACATCAGCGCGATCTTGCGCTTGATGCCCTCGGGCAGCTCGCGGTCGGCCCGGCACACGATGGCGTCGGGCTGGATGCCGATCGACCGGAGCGCGGCCACGGAGTGCTGGGTGGGCTTGGTCTTCAGCTCACCGGACGGGCCGATGTAGGGCACCAGCGAGACGTGGATGAAGAAGCAGTTGTCGCGGCCGATCTCGTGGCGCGTCTGACGGGCCGCCTCGAGGAACGGCAGCGACTCGATGTCACCGACCGTGCCGCCGATCTCGGTGATCACCACGTCGAAGTCCGGGCCGCCCATCGCGAGGATGCGGTCCTTGATCTCGTTGGTGATGTGCGGGATGACCTGGACGGTGTCGCCCAGGTAGTCGCCGCGTCGCTCCTTCGCGATCACCGTGGAGTACACCTGACCGGTCGTCACGTTCGCGATCTGGTTGAGGTCGGTGTCGAGGAACCGCTCGTAGTGCCCGATGTCGAGGTCGGTCTCGGCCCCGTCGTTGGTCACGAAGACCTCACCGTGCTGGAACGGGTTCATCGTGCCCGGGTCCACGTTGAGGTACGGATCGAGCTTCTGCATCGTGACGCGCAGTCCGCGCGCCTTGAGCAGGTTGCCCAGGCTGGAGGCGGTGAGCCCCTTGCCGAGGGAGGAGGCGACGCCTCCGGTCACGAATACGTGCTTGGTCGGCGTGCGGCTCTTCACGGGCTTCGATCCTACCCGAGAGGGAGCGGTCCGTCCGAACCCGACGCTCCGAAGGATCCGCCCTGCGTGCCCAGCGCGCGCTGGAGAGAGAGGATCGTCGCCACCCGGCCGGCGGTGGTGTCGGTGCCGTCCACGCTGGCGACCGCGGCGGCGGCCGGGTCGGCCCGGAGCCTGCCGAGCTGGCCCGACGCGCCGTCGGCTGTGGTGCCCGCGACCACGACGCCGGTGGCCTGCGCGGCGAGGCCCTCGGCCAGGCCGGCCAGGATCGCGTCGGCGCCCTCGTCGTCGGCGTCGGTGCCCAGCACCAGCAGCACGAGCGGCGCTCGCCGCCCGACCCTCCCGGGCTCGGCCATCAGGCCGGCGCCGCTGATCGCGTCGAGGATGGCGCGGCCCTTGCCGGTGACCTCCTCGCCCTCGGCGTCCTTGCCGGCGACCGCGAGCCCGAGCAGCTGCCCGATCCGGTCGTACGTCGACGCCTCCGCGGCGACCGCGTCCTTGGTCTGCTGCGTGAGGAGCTGGCTGCCCAGGGTGTCGACGAGCGACTTCTGGGTGGGGTCGACCAGATCATCGGAGAGGGAGTAGCGGGCGCTGATGCTCCCGCCTGCCCTGTTGATCGCGTCGGCCAGGGCGGTCACGACCCGCTCGTCGGCCCCCGGCACGGTGACCACGGCCACCGACCGCTCGGCGAGCCTGGCCCCGAGCAGCGTCGGCTCGAGCGCGTCCACGAACGAGCCGTTGTAGGCGGCCTGGGGGCTGTCCCCTGCAGGCGCGGCGTCCTTCTCCTTGCTGGCGGTCGTCACGGTGGCGCCGACGTCGGAGAGCGGGCCGCCGCCGAGCACGATCCCGGCCGCGAGGGCCAGGAAGACGGCGACGATGGTCAGGACGTGGTGACGCAGGGTGATCACGGGAGAATTCCTCGTACGTTGTCGATCAGGTCTGAGGTGGTGCGGGAGACCGCCGGCGAGGCGTCGTCCACCCACTGCTGGCCCACCGGGGTGACGCTCACGGCCGCGCCGACGGCGAGCAGCCCGGCCACGACGGCGCCCAGCAGGTGCCGGGGCCGCACGGCACCGTCGTACAGGCGGGGCAGCGCGGCGGCGTCCACGAGGTCGGGGCCGAGCTTGAGCCGGGTCAGGAAGGTGCTGGCGAGGCCGGCACGGCGACGGTCGAGGAACTCGTTGAGCGTGGCGTGCATGCCGACGCCCACGATGAGGGCCGCGTCCCGGGCCGACGCCAGGAGCAGGGCCGCGTCCTCGGTCGTCGCCGTGGTCTCGAACCGCAGGGCCCGCACACCGATCCGCTCGAAGTGCTCCGTCGCGCTGCGCGCCGCGCCCCGCTCGACGAGCACCACGACGTCGCGCGCCTTGCGGAGCACGGCGGCGCTGGGCAGGTCGTCGCTGCCGCCGGTCACGACCACGACGTCGGGCCGGTGGCCGGCGCTGGCGAGGGCGTCCGCACCCCGGTCCACGCCGATCAGGACGGGTTTCTGCTCGCGCACGAACGGCTTGATACCGCGCAGCTCATCCTCCCACCCGTGCGAGCGGACGGCGACGACCACCGGCCGCCCGGCCATCTCCGTGGCGGTCCGGGGCACGCCGTGGCCGTGCAGCAGCAGGTCCTGCTCACGGCGCAGGAACTCGGTCGTGTTGTGCGTGAAGCTGTCCAGCTGCGCGGCCAGCCCGCTGCGCGCCTCGTCCATCTCCGAGCGGACGAGCTCCTCGGTGAGCTCGCGCGCCGGCGCGACCAGGGTGTCGCCCGCGTAGACCGCGCCGCCGTCGATGCGGACGTCGGTGCCGTCCTTGAGCCGGTCGAAGACCTCGGGCCCGGCGTTGTCGACGACGACCACGCCGGCCTCGACGAGGCGCTCGGGACCGAGGTTCGGGTAGCGCCCGGAGATCATGGGCCCCGCGTTGACCACGGCCACGACGCCGGCGTCGACGAGGGACTGCGCGGTGTCGCGGTCCATGTCGGTGTGGTCGATGACGGCGACGTCACCGGCGGTGAGTCGACCGAGGACGCTGGCCGTGCGCCGGTGGATCCGGGCGGGGCCGTGCACGCCCGGCAGGGCGGGGGCTGGACGGGAGCGGACTGCGAACTTCATGACCGCGCCATGGTGTCAGCCGCGCCCCTGCCCTTCGGGGAGGCACGCCCGCTCGGGCGCGGCGGCGTCGAGCAGCTCCCGGGCGTGCGCGCGAGCGCTCTCGGAGTCCTCGACGCCGGCCAGCATCCGGGAGAGCTCCTGCTCGCGGCTTCCCTCGTCGAGGGTGACCAGGCCGGACGTGGTCACCGACCCGTCGCTCGACTTGTGGACCACGACGTGCCGGTCGGCGTACGCCGCCACCTGCGGCAGGTGCGTGACCACCAGCACCTGCGAGCTGCGGGCCAGTGCCGCGAGCCGCCGGCCGACCTCGATCGCCGCCTTGCCGCCGACCCCCGCGTCGACCTCGTCGAAGACGAAGGTCGGCACCGAGCCCGTCTCGGCGAGCGAGACCTCCAGCGCGAGCATCACGCGGGAGAGCTCACCGCCCGACGCACCCTTGTGCAGCGGCCGGGCGTCGGCTCCGGTGTTGGCGGCGAGCAGGAACTCCACGTCGTCGACTCCCTGGGCGGTCGCCCGGAGCCAGCGGCCACCGACGAGCAGGATCGGTCCGGCGGGCGTCTCGGGCGCGGGCACCTCCCGCTGGGTGACGGCGATGGTGACGGTCGCGTGGGGCATGGCGAGGGAGGTGAGCTCCTCGCTCACGGCGGCTCCGAGGCGGGTCGCCGCCTGCGCCCGCTGGTCGCTGAGCCGTGCCGCGAGCTCGCCGAGCTCGCCGCGGATGGCGTCGCGACGCTCCTCGAGCTCGGCGATCTGGCCGTCGGTGTCCTCGAGGTCGAGCAGCCGCTTGGCACCTTCCTCGGCCCAGGCGAGGACCTCGTCGATGGTCTCGCCGTACTTCCGCGTGAGCGCGGTCAGCGCCGCCCGGCGCTCGGAGACGGCGGCCAGGCGCGCCGGATCGGTCTCCAGGGACGCGGCGTAGGAGGCGACGTCGCCAGCCAGGTCGACGAGGAGGTGGCTCAGCTCGGCGAGCCGGTCGGCCAGCTCACCGGCGGTCGCGTCGTGCTCCCGGACCCCCTCGAGGGCCTGTCGCGCCGCGCTGGTCGTGGCGAGCGCGTCGACCGTGCCCTCGTCGCTGGAAAGCGCCTCGCGCGCCTGCTCGGCGGCGGTGCGCAGGGTGTCGGCGAAGCCCAGCCGGGTCTCCTCGGACGCCAGGTCGGCGTCCTCCCCCGGCTGCGGGTCGACCGCCTCGACCTCGCCGAGCCCGAACCTCAGCTGGTCGGCCTCGCGCGCCCGCTCCCGGGCCGACCCGACGACGTCGGCGAGGGTCCGTTCGGTCTGTGCCAGGTCGGCCCACCGCGCGGCGTACGCCGCCGCGGTGTCGGCGAGCTCCACCCCGCCGAAGCGGTCGAGCGACGCGCGCTGAGCGCCCGCCTTCAGCAGCCGGTGCTGGTCGGACTGCCCGTGCACCGCGACCAGCGGCTCCGCGAGCTCGGCCAGGGTGGTGACGGGCACTGCGGCGCCGCCGACCCAGGCGCGCGAGCGGCCCTGGGCCGCCACGTTGCGGGCGAGGACGACCTGGTCGTCCTCGACCTCGCCGCCGGAGTCCTCCACGGCCTCGCGGAACGTCTCGAGCGAGCCCGCCGCGACGACGCCCTCCACGCGCGCCTGCTTGGCACCCGACCGCACCGCACCGGAGTCGGCCCGCCCGCCCAGCAGCAGCCCGAGGGCGGTCACCACCATCGTCTTGCCGGCACCGGTCTCGCCCGTGATGACGGTCAGTCCGGGTCCGAGCTCGAGCGTCGAGGAGTCGATGACGCCGAGCGAGCTGATCCGCAGCTCCTCAAGCATCGGCGTCACCGTTGTCCCTGCGACGACGCTCGGCCGCGCCGCGCCACCCCTCGACGGGCAGGTCGAACTTCGCCACGAGCCGGTCGGTGAAGGGCGCCGCGTGCAGCCGCACCAGGCGCACCGGCCGCTCGCCGCGCCGGACCTCGATCCGCGCGCCCGGCGGCAGGTCCACCGAGCGGCGGCCGTCGCACCACAGCACCCCGGAGCCCTCGGTGTTGGCCAGCACCTCGATGGCGAGCACGGAGGTCGGCGCGACGACCATCGGCCGGGCGAACAGCGCGTGGGCGCTCAGCGGCACCATCAGCAGCGCCTCGACCTCGGGCCAGACCACCGGGCCCCCGGCGCTGAAGTTGTACGCCGTCGACCCCGTCGGTGTCGCGCACACGACCCCGTCGCAGCCCCAGCGGGACAACGGGCGGCCGTCGACCTCGACGACGACCTCGAGCATGCGCTCGCGAGCAGCCTTCTCGACGCTGGCCTCGTTGAGGGCGAACGTCGAGAACAGCGTCTCCTTGCCGTTGACGACCCGGACGTCGAGGGTCAGGCGATCCTCGGCGGTGTAGGTGCGGTTCACGATCGCGCTGATGGTGGACTCGACGTCCTCCTGCTCGGCCTCGGCGAGGAAGCCGACGTGGCCGAGGTTGACGCCGAGCAGCGGGGTGCTGGTCTGGTGGGTGACCTCCGCGGCGCGCAGGATCGATCCGTCGCCACCGATCACCAGGACCAGCTCGCACCCCTCGCCCGGCACGTCCTCGGCGACGGTGGTCTCCACGAGCCCCTCTGTGAGCGGGTCCGGGCCGAGCCCGAGGTCATCGGCCTCGTCGGCCAGGAGGCGTACGGCGATGCCGTGCTCGGTCAGCGACCGGACGCACTCGCGCGCGACCTCGCGCACCTCCGCACGCCCGGTGTGGGCCAGCACCAGCACGCGGCGCACCGGGGTCTCGTCGGTCACGGGTCCACCCTCTCACCCGCCACCCCCAGCGAGGCCGCACGGCCGACCTCGGCACGGATGTCGTCGGCGCCGATCGCCGCCGCGCCGTGGCGCAGCAGCAGGAAGAACTCCACGTTGCCCGACGGCCCGGGCAGCGGACTGACCGTCACCGCGACCGCGCCCCAGCCGCGTGCGGCGGCCAGGTCGGCGATCGTCGTCACCGCCTCCGCCCGCAGCGCGAGGTCGCGCACCACGCCGCCCTTGCCGACGCGGTCCTTGCCGACCTCGAACTGCGGCTTGACCATCAGCGCGAGCGCGCCGTCCTCGCGCGTCACCGACAGCAGCGGGTCGAGGACGAGGGCGAGGGAGATGAAGGACAGGTCGCCCACCACGAGGTCGACGGGCTCGCCCACGACGTCGAGGGTCAGCTCCCGGATGTTGGTGCGGTCGTGGACGACTACGCGCTCATCGCTCTGCAGGGACCACGCCAGCTGGCCGTAGCCCACGTCGACCGCGACCACCTCCCGCGCCCCGGCACGCAGCAGGACGTCGGTGAACCCGCCCGTGGACGCGCCGGCGTCGAGGCAGCGCTTGCCCTCAGCGGTGAGCCCGTGCGCGGCGAACGCCTCGAGGGCGCCCGCGAGCTTGTGTCCCCCGCGCGAGACGTAGTCGACCGACGTCGGGTCATCGCGCACCACGATCGCCACGTCGGTCGTCACACCGGTGGCCGGCTTGGTCGCCACCGCACCGGAGACCGTGACCCGGCCGGCGGCCACCAGCTCGCTCGCGTGCTCGCGCGACCGGGCAAGGCCGCGACGGACCAGCTCCTGGTCGAGGCGAAGTCGTCGTGGGGGCACGTGCGTCAGGCGCCCTGTCCGCCCTCGGACGCCGGACCGGGCTGGGCGTCGAGCGCGCGCCGCAGCTGCTCGTGGGCACGCTCGAACACCTCGACGTGCTCCCCCACCGGCCGGTCGACGACCGTCGCCACCTCGGCCAGCACCCGGTCGACCGACTCGACGCCGGTCGGCTCGTAGTCGACCGGCGGGCGTGCGTCGGCGATCGGCTCACCGGACGGTGCGCCATCGGCCTCGTGGGGCTCGGGTGACGTGTCGTCGGAGACCTGGTCCATGGCCGCGAGCCTACTCGGCGCCGAGCTGCCGGACCGGCCCGGGCGGGGTCGTGTCGACGACGTCGACGGGCGTGCCCGTGGCATCGAGGTGGCGCCAGCCAGCCACCGCGGCCACCCGCCACCAGTCCGCGTCGCTGCCGTCGCCGTCGACCACCAGGCGGCCGGTGTCGACGGTCGCCGTCCAGCCGCCCAGCCGCACCGCTCCATCGTCCACGGTGGGCGCCGGGTGCGGCTCGAAGAGCCCCGCCAACGTCGGGGAGATGTACGTCGGCCGCAGCTCCGGGGTGGCCGCCACGAGCTGCTCGAGCCAGGTCACGCCGGTCAGCACCAGCAGGGACGGTACGCCGACGGCGTGCGCGCCCTCGATGTCGGTGTCGAGCCGGTCGCCGACCATGATCGGCCGGTCCCCTCCCACCCGGAGCACGGTCTCCTCCATCAGCGGCTTCTCCGGCTTGCCCGCCACGGTCGCCTCCACACCTGCGAAGCCCGTGATGGTCCTCACGAGCACACCGTGGCCGGGTGCGATGCCGTAGGGCGTCGGGATCGTCATGTCGGCGTTGCTGGCGACGTAGGGCAGGCCGTCGCGCACCAGGGTGGAGACCCGCATGATGTCGCGCCACCGCACGTCGGGCCCGTAGCCGCTCGCCACGGCGACCGCACCCTCGGGATCCGTCACCGGCTCGAGACCGGCCTCGGCCAGCGCCACCCGCAGTCCCTCGCCGCCGAGGAGCAGCACCTTGGCGCCCTCGCCGTGCTCCTCCGCGAGCAGCCGGGCGGCTGCCTGGGCACTGGTCACGACGTCGGAGGCCTGCGCGGCGACTCCGACATCGAGGAGCTTCTGCGCCACCTGGTCGGGGGTGCGCGAGGCGTTGTTGGTCACGAAGGCGACGTGGACGCCGGCCGCTCGCACCCGCTCGACGCGGTCGGCCACGCCGTCGATCGCGTGGCCGCCGACGTAGACCACTCCGTCGAGGTCGAACATCACGAGGTCGTGCGCCTCCAGGATCGGACTCGTCGACTCCTCGAGCATGCTCCACCCCTCTCCGGACTGTGACCAGCGTCCCCCTACGATGCTCCGATGGACTTCACCGTCGTGCCCCCGTACGTCGCGAAGCCCCTCACGCTCCTCCCGTTCCGGGCGGTCATGCTGGCTCCGGCGCGCGTCGGGGACCCGGCATCGGCTCGAGCGCTGGCGCGACCCTACCGTGACGTCGCCGCCCGCCTGACCCAGTGGATCGACCAGGGCCGGGCCACGTCGGACACCGAGCCTGCGATCTACCTGCACGAGTACACCGCCGGCGGCCTCACCGTCCGTGGCCTCGTCGGAGCACTCGACATGTCGCGCCGCGCCGACACCCCCGCCGAGCGCGCCGTGTGGCCGCACGAGGCGATCCACCCCGAGCAGGCCGGCGAGCTCGCCGACCGGATGCTGCAGATGGACCTCAACCCGGCGCCCATCCTCCTCGTCCACCACGGGGACCCGGCGCTGCGCACCCTGGTGAGCGAGGTCGCCCGCACCCGGCCGACGTGGCGCTACCTCGACCGCACCGGCCAGCGCCAACGGATCTGGGCGATCCGTGACACCGCCCGGCTCGAGGCCATAGCCGACTCGCTCGCCCGCACCCGGTGCCTCCTCGCCGACGGGCACCACCGCTACGCGGCCTACCTGCGGCTGCAGGAGGACAACCCCGGCACCCCGTGGGACGCCGGCCTCGCGATGATCGTCGACCAGGACGACACTCCCCTCTTCCTCGGCGCCATCCACCGCACCCTCACGGGCACCACGGTGGACGAGCTCACCGACGCGGTCCGCTCGCTGGGCGCGGACGTCACCACGAGCAGACGTCAGCATGCGCTCAGCGCCCTCGACAGCACCCACCTCGTGCTCACGGACGGCGACACCTGGCGCACGGTCGCCCCCCTGGACCTCGGCCGGCAAGCGGCGGTCGCGTGGCTGCATGAGCGCGCTCTGCCGCTGCTCCCCCGCGGGCTGGGGAAGATCCAGCACCACCACACCGTGGACGCGGCCCTGGCCGGCGCCTCCGCGAGCTCGCCTGCCGTCCTCCTGCCGAGCCCGGACTTCGCCCAGGTGCAGGACCTCATCGAGTCGGGTGGCCTGCTCCCGGAGAAGGCGACGTCCTTCCAGCCCAAGCCGAGCCTCGGCGTGATCATGCGGCCGGTGACCGGCGGATGATCCTGGCGGACGACGCCTCGACCTCCACGCGCGACCTCGTCGCACCGCCGGCCTGGAAGAATCGGCACCGCACTGCGCCGCTCACCTCCACGACGTCGCCGGCACGCCAGCCGAGCACGCTCCGCCGCAACCGCGGGCTCCAGACCGTGCAGGGCACCGAGTCGACGCCCTGAGCACGGCCCTGCCGCGGTCCGGCTCGACCATTCCTCGGCACCGAGATGCGGAACGTCACCAGGACGTCCCCGCTCGGCAGCTCCAGCGCTGACGGCTCTCCGGTGACCCTGCCCACCAGTCGTACGTCGTTGGCCCCGACCTCATCCGTGGCCGATTCCTTGATCTGTGTCTTCTCCACAGTGCACCTCCTGGCGCACCACGTTCGCGGAGTCGACCGACACCCTTCGGAGCTGCGCTCCGAGCCCTGTGGACAACGGCCGACCCGCCGCGTCTGTGGACACTTGGTGGCCATGAACGTGGGCCGACTGGACGCGCAACGCTTCCGGAAATGCAGAAGTGGGGCCACCCGAAGGTGACCCCACTTCCACAATGTATGTCCGGCGGCGTCCTACTCTCCCACAACCTCTCGGTTGCAGTACCATC
>NZ_JAYSFM010000001.1:669789-1031343 GCF_041913365.1 Nocardioides sp. | reverse complement strand
CCGGGAGGCCCATGCGGTGGCGGCGACCCTGGTAGCTGCCGATCTCGATCTTGCGGCGGATGTCCGCCTGGACCTCACGTCGGAGGTCACCCTCGATCTTGAAGTTGGCTTCGATCTCGTCGCGAAGCTTGACCAGCTCCTCGTCACCGAGCGTGTGGACCCGGGCGTTCGGGTCGACGCCGGTGGCGGCCAGGAGCTGCTGGGCGCGGGTACGGCCGATGCCGTAGATGTAGGTGAGAGCGACCTCGATGCGCTTGTCGCGCGGGAGGTCAACACCAACGAGGCGTGCCATGTGGCGGTTTCCTTGTCTGTTCTCGCATCGGTTTCGGTTCGTGTCGCGTCCCATCCCGCCTCGGGTGGGCTCCGGCCGGTGCTCCGGAGGTGACTTCGACTCAGGCGGTGCCTGGCCTAGCGATCACGTTGTGGTGTTTCAGTTGTGAGGTGCACCTGCTGATCGACGCGCCGGCGCAGCCGGCGCGGAGATCAGCCCTGCCGCTGCTTGTGGCGGGGGTTCTCGCAGATGACCATGACCCGGCCGTGACGGCGGATGACCTTGCACTTGTCACAGATGGGCTTGACGCTGGGGTTGACCTTCATGTCAACGAATCCTTGCTACTCGGCTGGCTGTTACTTGTAGCGGTAGACGATCCGACCCCGGGTGAGGTCGTACGGCGAGAGCTCCACCACGACCCGGTCCTCGGGGAGGATCCGGATGTAGTGCTGTCGCATCTTGCCGCTGATGTGCGCGAGCACCTTGTGCCCGTTGGCCAGCTCCACACGGAACATGGCGTTGGGAAGGGCCTCCACGACGGTGCCCTCGATCTCGATCACGCCTTCTTTCTTGGGCATGTCCTCCACAATCTGTCGCGGTACTGGATCAAAATGCTGTGTTGTCTACCGTGGCCCGGGAACCGCCCGGCTCCTGCTCGCAGGTGGCCGGTGGACCTCGTGGACGGATCCGGGAGCCTCTTCCCGGGCACACGCCGAACCGTCATGCTGGACGAGTCGGTCACGATTCCGGGCAGCCGCGAGGCACCACGAAACACAGCCCACGTTGGGCCGACGCACCAGTTTAGTCAGGCGTCCCTCGAGAACGCCAATCAGCGAGGTCGCGCAGCCGGCCGAGCGCACCGGCGACCCGCCCGTCGGCGCTGGCGGCCTCGTCCCCCGCCCCGGGACCGGCCTCGCGCGCGGCGCGCGGGCTCGTACGCCGGAGGGAGCGCAGGCTGACCGCCGCCCGGAGCCGCTGCCAGCGGCCGACCTCGTGCGACATCGCCCGGCGCTCGGCGTCGATCGACTCCCAGTACGTCGCTGCCGCGGCGCTCTCGGGCACGCTCGGGCCGAAGACGAAGCTGTCCGCGCGACGCGCGAGGGCGCCGGCCTGGCCGGACACGATGCCCACGGACTGCTCGCGCCGGGTCACGGTGGGGCCGAGCGGCACCACCTGGCCGAGGTCGCGCGCGTGGTCGACCAGCTCCCGCCACGCGCCCACGAAGCGGGCGGAGGCGGACTCGGCGCTGCGACGGCGGTGGCGGCGCCACGCCTTGAAGGCGACGATCGCGCCGAGCACCAGCGCGGCGAGGAGGAGCGGCAGGCCGACGTACTTGACCACGGCGCCCACCCAGCCGGGGAGGCCGGGGATGAGCCCCTCGTCCTGCTCGGCCTTCTTGCGGGTGGCCTTGCGCTCCTTGAGGTCGGCGTCGCTCTGCTCCCCCGCGTCGGACGGTGGCGGGATCGGGTTCGGCGGCGGGATGACCGTGCCGGACATCGGGGTGTTGGTCTCCGGCACCTGGTCGGCCGGCGGGGTCTTCGACATGAAGGCCTCGGTGGGCAGGGTGCGCCACGAGCCGTCCGCGGCCCGGAGCTCGACCCACGCCGAGACGTCCTTGCCCATCACCCGGCCGCCCTCGGGGACGGCTGCGCCGAGCACCACGCGGGCCGGCACGCCGATGTCGTTGGCGATCAGGGCCATGGTGGCGGCGTACTGCTCGTCGTTGCCGACGATCTGCGGGGCGTTGACGAACTCGTCGGAGAGCCGCCACACGCTGTGGCCGCCCACGTAGATGCGCTCCGTGCGGCCCACGCCGTCGGAGTACTTGCCCTGCGACCGCAGGTGCTCGGCCGCGGCGAAGACGCGGTCCATCGGGTCGTTGGCCGCCTGCTCGGTCCACTTCTCGGTGGGTCCCTGGATGAACGCGGCGCCGGGCGGCAGCGGCGTCACCTCCGCCGAGCCGACGGTCTCGGGCGAGAGCTCGTCGTCGGGCTCGACCGCGGTGAAGGAGTAGCGGTCGCCCGGCTGGAGGCCGCTCGGCACGACGGCCGTGGAGGTGGCGAGGTTGTAGCGGAAGATCTCGGCCTTCGCGCGCGCGTCGGCGGTCTCGAAGTTCATCGACTTCAGCGCCCCGACGGTGGGGAGCCAGACGCCGGACCAGCCCTCGCCGAGCGTGACGGTGACGTCGACCTCCTTGCCGTCGACGGGGTTGTCGATCGTGGAGGAGACGCGCTGGAAGGAGTCGTCGGCCGGACCGGGCAGGGCGTTGTCGGTGGCGCCCCACACCATGCCGTCGTAGCGGTCCATCGTCGCGAAGCGGACCAGGGTGCCGGGGGTGACGCCCTGGATGTCGAGCAGCGTCTTGTCGTAGACGTTGCTGTTGTCGTCGCGACCCTGCAGGTCGACGTACTTGCGGAAGCCGGCGAGCGGCGAGGGGTAGCGCCCGATGTCGAAGGGCGGCTCGACCCAGTTGCGGGCGACGGTGCGGTCGGCGTCGGTGCCCGCCATCCAGGCGCTGGCCGGGAAGGCCAGGCCGGCGGCCAGGGCCAGCATGGCGACGGCGCCGGCGCCCCGGACGTACGACGTGCTGCCACCCTGCACCGCGGCGCTCGCCCGACGGGCCCGGAGCGCCAGCCACCCGAGAGCCAGGCCCGCGAAGACGGTGCCCTGCAGCAGCAGCGACTGCGGATGGCGTACGCCGAGCACGATGGCGCCCGACAGCACCGCCGTCATCCCGACCACGGGCAGGGCCGCCGCCAGCCAGGCGCGACGCACCGGCAGGTGGGCGAGGCCGAGGCCGACGAGACCGGCCACGATGCCCGCGAGCCACGGCAGCACGAGCAGCGGTCCGTCGCCGTCGACCGGCGGCAGCGTGGTGAGCAGGTCCTTCCAGCCGAAGATCGCCTCGTCGGTGACGCGGCCCAGGGTCGAGGGCCCGGGGAGCACCGAGGTGTCGCCGAGCGAGCGCAGGCAGAGCGGGCCGCCGAGCAGGAAGAAGACGGCCAGGCAGATCGCGACGGCCGAGACGAAGGGCCATCCGGCCGCCCGGGTCAGGTGGGTGACGACCACCGCGACGAGCGCGCCGATCATCCCGACCACGAGGTACGCCGACCCGGTGAAGGAGGACCCGAAGGCGCTGAGCGCGACGCCGACCAGCGCCAGGGTGAGGACGATGTCGATCCACGCGTGCCGGTCGGGCAGCAGCGGGTGCGCGCGGACCCGGGTACGGGTGCCGGTGGCGGCTGCGTTGCGTGCGGAGTTCCTCATCGCACGCTCCAGCGCAGGAGGCCGCCGAGGTCCTCCTTGGCGGCCAGGTGGAGCACGGGCAGGCCGCCGGTCTCGGTGACGCGGCTGTTGCCCCCGGGCTCGACCACGATCCCGAAGCGACGCACCTCCGGCGGGAAGGCCGCCGCCGACCTCAGCAGGTCGGTGAACTCGGTGCCGGTGCCCCCGACGAAGAACGCCAGGCTGGTGTCGGGGGCCAGGGAGCTCGCCTGGCGACCGGACTCGACCAGCCCGCGGTCGCCGAAGTCGGCACGGCACACCGCGTCGAGGGCGAGGTGGCCGTCGGAGCCGGTCGAGGCGTGACCGCCGCAGACGAAGGAGACGTCGAACTCGTCGAGGACGGCGCGCACCGCGATCGACGCCGCGACCGCCATCGCGGTCTCGAAGTCCTCGGGGTCCGACCAGGCCGAGAGCCGGTCGTCGACCACGATCGTGGCGTGGCTGCGGCGGGTGTCGAGGTACTGGCGCACCAGCAGTGCGGACTCACCGGTCGAGGCCATCACCTTGGCCGAGGACCGCCAGTGGATGTGGCGCAGGTCGTCGCCGGGGACGTACTCGCGCAGCGCGTGGAAGGCGAGGTCGCTCTGGCTCACCGCGTCGGTGGAGACACCCTCGAGGTCGCGCAGCAGGCCGGCGCCCAGGGACTCCATCGGGATGAGGTGCGGGCGCACCAGCACCTCGCGCACGGGGGTCCAGACCATGTCGCGGGAGAACAGGCCGACCGGGTCGCCGCGCCGCGTCATCGCCGGTCCCACGGCGATCACGCCACGGCGCTCGGTGCGGATCGTGAACGACTCCTCGTGCGCGGCACCCGGTGCCAGCGCGCTGATGCCGTAGCGGTGGATGGCCGACCCGACCGGCACCTCGAGCGTGGTGGGCACCAGCCGGGTGGCGGCGCGGTTGACGACGAGCACGCCGGCGGCCACCGACTCCCCCGCCGCCACGCGCTCGGGCTGGAGCCTCAGGTCGACCGAGACCGCGGTGCGCCCGAGGAGGAATGGCACGGCGAGGACGAGCAGCAGCAGGCAGGCGGTGCCGAGCACGGCGAGCTCGCGCCACGCCGTGAACGTGGCGACCATCGCCGCGCCCAGCCCGAGCCCGAGGACCAGCCAGCCGATCGGCTTGATGACCTCGAGCGCATCGTTCAACCGCTGCCTCATGGGATGGGTCAGGCCCCCACGCGGTCGGTCGGCGGGGCGACGGCGTCGAGCAGCCGCGAGATCACGGTCTGCACGTCGATGCCGCTGAACTGCGCCTCGGCGTCGAGCAGCAGGCGGTGCGAGAGCACCGGCTCGGCGAGGTCCTTGATGTCGTCGGGGACGACGTGGTCGCGGCCGTCGGCGGCGGCCCAGGTCTTGGCCACCCGCACGAACGCCAGGCACCCACGAGCCGACAGCCCGAGCTTGACGTGCGGCTGGCGACGGGACTCCTCGGCGAGCTCGGCGACGTAGCCGACCACGGCCGGGTCGACGTAGACCTCGTCGGCCAGGCCGCTCATCTGCGCGATGGTCGCCGCGGTGATCACCGGCGTGACGAGGGCGGCGCGGTCACGGACCGCGGCGTTGTTGAGGAGCTCGACGGTGGCCTGCCGGTCGGGGTAGCCCACCGAGGTCTTCATCAGGAAGCGGTCGAGCTGCGCCTCGGGGAGGCGGTAGGTGCCGGCCTGCTCGATGGGGTTCTGGGTCGCGATGACGAGGAACGGCTTGCCCACCGGGTGGGCGACGCCGTCGACGGTGACCCGGCCCTCCTCCATGACCTCGAGCAGCGCGGACTGGGTCTTCGGCGAGGCCCGGTTGATCTCGTCGGCCAGCACGATCGTGTGGAAGATCGGGCCGGGGTGGAACTCGAAGGTGCCCTTGTGCTGGTCGTAGACGGTCACGCCGGTGACGTCGGAGGGCAGCAGGTCGGGCGTGAACTGGATCCGGGCGTGGCTGCCCTGCACCGTGTTGGCCAGCGCCCGCGCCAGCATCGTCTTGCCCGTGCCCGGGAAGTCCTCGAGCAGGATGTGGCCCTCGGAGAGCAGGCAGGTCAGCGCCAGGCGCACCACGTGGCGCTTGCCGAGGACGGCCTTCTCCATGTTGTCGGTGAGCTGGTCGAACGTGGTCTTGAACCACTCGGCCTGTTCATGGCTGATCGTCATGTCGTCCTCACTAGATGGTTGGGAGCTTGGACCACTCGATGGAGCCCGAGCTGCCCGGTAGTCGTGGGCCGTTGCCGTCGTCGTCGCACGTCACCTCGACGAACCCGTTGAGGTAGACCCTGCCGCGGACCTGGGTGTTGTTGTTGTTGACGCGGATCGTGTCGTTGCCCTCGATCGAGTGGCCGACACCGCAGGTGGTCGGGGAGCGCAGGTCCTCGGTGATGACGACCAGGAAGCCGCAGAAGGCCGCCTTGCACCCGACGCCCTCGACGGGGTTCTTCACGCTGCAGGCCTGGAGCTGCGAGTTGGGGTCGTCGCTGCACGGCGAGCGGTAGGCGTGGATCCTCGGTGGTGGGGGCGGCCCGCTCCGGTCGGTGCGGAAGCTGCTGTCCGACCCACGGTTGCCCGGGTTGGAGTCACGCAGCGTCACGCGGATCGAGACGTCCGTGTCGTAGCCGCCGGCCGTGGTGGAGTAGGACTGGCTGAAGGCGCCGACCGGGCCGAGCTGGATCACGTCCTCGGCCCCACCGTTGATGGAGATCGCGAGCTCGGCGGGGTTGCCGTTGCTGGTGCCGGTGATGGTCCACGTCAGGTTGAGGCCGTTGACCGCAGCGGGTCCCACGTCGGCGAGCATCCCGTCGAGGCGCCCGTAGGTCTGGACGTTCTGCTGCCCGCTGAGCGTGCACCCGGCCGGGGCGTTCTCGTTGCAGACCCGGAGCTGGATCGGGTAGGGCTGCTCGTTGCTGGGCACCGGGATGCGCTCGGTGTGGGCGCCGGTCTGCTGGGCGAAGGTCTTCTGCACCAGCCCGCCGACCAGGATGTCGACCTTGCTCGTCGCACCCCGCGCATCCGGCACGGTGTACTGGATCTCCGCCTCCTGGCTGTTGCCGGTGGCGTACGCCTGGAACGCACCCCACGCGGCGGGACGACCGACGGCCTCGTAGGAGACCGCGTCGCTCGGCGCGGACCGGTTGGTGATGTTGGCCGCCGTCACCCGGTAGCTGTAGACCAGCCCGTCGTACGCCACACCGGCGTGGACGCAGGTCAGCGAGGCGATCTTCTGGCAGCCGGGCACCGCACCGCTCGTGCGGCCGTTGCTGTAGCTGACGGTGTAGACCGTCGGGCCGGGGCCCTCGGGCAGGACCGCCTGCCAGCCGAGGCGCAGGCTGGTCTGGTTCGCGCCGGTCTCGAGGTCGGTCACCGTGGGCGCGGCCGGCGCCGGCGGCGTGCCGAGCGGCTGCATCTCCGGCGACGACCGCGGCAGGGAGTAGTCGACCTTGTTGTGCGCCTTCACCGTGAAGACGTACTTCTCGTTGTTGTTCAGCCCCACCGCGGTGTAAGACGTCTGCTCGCCGCCCACGACGGCCCGGCCGCCGATCCAGGTGATGGTGTAGTCGAGGATCCTCGAGGTCTTGGTCGAGGGCTTGTCCCACGCGACCGTGATCGTGCCGTCGCCGCGGTCGATCATCCGCATGTTCTGCACGCGGCCCGGCGCGGTGTCGGCCTGCGCCGACTGCGACAGCCCGCTCCACTCGCTCTGGCCGACGCGGTTGACCGCCGCCGCCCGGAAGCTGTACCTGCCGCCGGTCTTGAGCTTGCGGAAGACGCACTCGTTGGTGTCGCAGCGCTGGCGGTCGCCCGAGCGCTCCTCCTTCACCCAGTAGTAGAGGATCGGCGCCCCGCCGTCGTCGTCCGGCGGCGCCCACGACATCTGGACGGTGCCGACCTGGTCGGAGTTCGGGTAGGGACGCGGCTCTCCCGGCGGGGACGGCGTGCCGACCACCTGGAACTCGATGCGGCCCTCGGCGCGGCGCGTGGCGGGCGGGTCGGAGGAGGAGATGTCGCTGACCACGATCCGGAAGCCGACCTTGGCACCCCGGGTGTCCTTGGCGGCGGTCAGGGTGAGCCGGCCGCCCTCGAAGCTCGCGCGGACGCCGGAGCCCGCGCCGCCGTCGACCGAGACGATGGTGGGGTCGGGGTCGGCCACGCCTGCGGTGAGGTAGGCGGACATGTCGAAGGTGCGGGTCTGGCCCGCCTCCATGGTCTCCACCTTGATCGGCGCCAGCTTGGGCGGCGGCGCCTGGGCGAGCCGGAAGCGCACCACCTCGGTGTTGCTCTCGCCGGCCCGGACGGACAGCACCGCCTCGCCGCCCTCCGTGGCGGTGTCGGCCGCGGTGACCGTGACGACCGAGCCCTCCGGGCTGCCGACGTCGAGGCCGTCGATGCCCTGGCTCCACTCGGCCTCGTAGGACAGGCCGGCCGCCTCGCGCGGGTCGTCGGTGTAGACCTTGCAGAAGGTGGCGACGTCGAGGTCGAAGCGCTGACCCGCCGAGATCGGGACGACGGCCGTGGGGCACTCCAGCGACGGCTTGTTGTCACCCACGTAGACCGGGATCGAGAGCAGCACCGTCGCGCCGTCCTCGGTGGTCGTGGTGTCCTCGTTGCCGGTGGCGTCGCTCGCCGTGGTGACCTCGACGAGCAGTGCGCCGGGACCGCGGTAGGACGCCGGCGCCGACAGGGTGAAGCGGTTGTCGCCGTCGGGGCCGGCCGTCAGCGCGGTCGGCGAGGTGGCGTACGAGCGCCGGCCCGACGCGAGGCGCACCTCGAAGCCCTCGGGCGCCTCGATGTAGTCGGTGACCTTCCCGGTGGTGGTCTCCCCCGGGTCGAGCTCGATCAGCGCGCCCGGGATGACCGAGGGCAGTCCGGTGCCGGTCGGTGGGATGTAGACCGAGGCCGAGGCCGAGGCACCGTCGCCGTCGCGGACCTGGAACGGCAGCACCTGGGGCGCCGCGCCGCGCTCGGCCCGCACCTCGACGCCGTCGACCACCCGCGCGTCGCCGGCGACGGCGACCACCTCGAGGTCCTCCGCCGGGCCGTCGGGGTCGTAGGCGCCCTCGAGCACGTCGACCACGACGCTGCCGCTGTCGCCCGCGCGCCCGAACGCGTCGTAGACGATCGGCGGGTTGTCGTAGTCCTCCACGGTGTCGAGCGTCATCGTCGAGCGGGACTCGCTGATCCCGTTGGTGACGCGGTAGACGATCTGGACGGGCGGCGCCGCGAGGTCGTCGGGCGCGGGCACGGTCACGAGGTTCGTCGTGGGGTCCAGCTCGGCGTTGTCGGGGCCGCTGAGCAGCTCCACGTCCACGGTGTCACCGGGGGCCACGAAGTCGTTGGCGAGCGGGTCGAACGTGGCTGTGCGGCCGGGCTCGACGGTGAGCCGGTCCTCGACCGCCAGGGGCGGCTGGGGCTGGCCCGGCTCGACGACCGCGACGCGCACGGTGCCCGTCGCGAAGGCGCCCTGGGAGTCGACGACCGAGTAGCTGAACTCGTCGGTGCCGACCGTGCGCGGGTAGGCCTGGTACTCCAGGAAGTTGCCGCCGAAGGACACGATGCGGCCCAGGCGCGGCGCGGACGTGATGCCGGTGACGGTGACCGGGTCGCCGTTGCGGTCGACCCCGACCCCCGGGACCCGGACCTTCACCGTGTCACCGGAGACCGCGCGGCCCTCCAGCGTCGGCGGCTCCGGCGGGTCGTTGGGGTCGTCGGCGGGCACGATCGTCACCTGGAGGCGACCGGTGGCCCGGTTGCCGTCGAGGTTCTGCGCGACGTAGCTGACGGTGAAGGTGTCGCGCTCGGCGATGCGTTCGGGCGCCACGTAGCGGACCATCCGACCGGAGACGAAGGCCTTGCCGACGTCGCCGGTGACGTCGATGGGCGCCACGACCTCGAGCTCGCCGGGGACCTCGGTGTCGACGAGGTCACTGACCAGCGTCAGCCGGTCACCCGCCGGGGAGACGTCGTTGTCGAGGACCGGCGCGGACACCGACGCTCCGGCGCGGACGACGACCTTGTCGGCCACGGTGATGGGCGTGTTGTCCGCCGGCGCGTCACGCTGGGTGAGCACGACCTCGCCGCGCACACCGGAGTTCGACCCGTTGCTGATGGTGTAGGAGACGGTCTGGGTGCGGGGCGAGAGCTGCGGCTGGATCGCCGAGATCCGCAGCCAGCGCCCGTCGATGATGGCCACGTCGAGCTGGCCGACACGGTCCCCGGCGGCCCGGGTGACCGTCAGCAGCCCGCCCGCGGGGTCGAGGTCGTTGGCGAGCACGTCGACGACGCCGGGCGCCTGGCCGTAGACGGTGAGGGTGTCGGGCATCGCGATCGGGTCCGCGGCCCGCTTCGGGCGGGGCTTCACGTCGACGCGGATGGTGCCCTGGTCGAGGTCGGCGTTGCCGTAGCCCGCGTCGTAGCTGAGGAAGTAGGTGCCGGGACGCTCGCCGGTGAAGGTCAGCGTGCCGGCGTCGAGGTCGGAGACCACCTTGGCGCCGGGCTGCTGGGGCACCTTGCCGCCGAGCACGAGCTCGGCGTTGGGGGTGGCCGGGTCGGAGCCGGGCAGGTCGTTGAGGAGCGGTCGGATCTTGATCGGCTTGCCGGCCTCGCCGCGCACCACGTCGGGCTCGGCGGACGGCGGGAAGGACTTCTGGTCCTGGGGCGCCTGGACCTGGAAGCTCATCGAGCGCTTCACCGGCGCGGACCGGCCGTCGGTGACGGCGAACTCGACGCGGACCAGCTGCTGGCCGTCGGCGCGGGTGCTGGGGGCAGTGAAGCGGATCCGGCCGTCGGCGGTGGTGCGGGCCACCGCGCCGTTCTCCTCGCCGCCCACGGCCTGCGCGGAGTCGAGGAGCAGCGTGTCGCCGTCGGCGTCGTCGCGCCAGTCGGCGAGGACCGGGACGTCGAGCGCGCCGCCGTGCGGCACCTTGTAGGTGGGCTTCTTGTAGCCCTGGCGCACGTCCGGCGGCTGGTTCTGCCCGGGCTCGCGCACGTCGACGGAGACGGCGGCGTGGGCGGACAGCCCGTCACGGCCGTCGTCGATGAAGTAGTCGAAGCTCGCCGGCCGGCCCTTGTCGGGCATCTGCAGGACGAGGGTCTGCCCGTCGGGGCTGATCTCCACCCGCGCGCCGCCGGTGGGCTGGTCGACGTCGACGATGCTCAGCAGGCGGCCGTCGGGCGCGGAGTCGTTGTCGAGCGGGTGCAGGACCGTGGTCCGGCCGGCGCGGACACCGTACGCGTCGGGCTTGGCCTGCGGCGGCCGCTTGTCGGCCTGGCTCTCGTTCTCGTCCTTGTCCTCCTCCTCGTCGTCCTTCTTCTTCGAGGTGAAGGCCTCCCAGTTGTCGATCTTGACCGGGTGCTCCTGCTGGACGTCCCACACGGTGCCGCTGAGGGCGTCGTTGAGGACGATCTCGCCGCGGTTCACCCGGAACGACAGGCTGGTGGCGTCGCCGCCGAGCTGCTCGTCGGTGACGACCTGGCCGCCGCACTGCACGGACACGGCGCCCCGGCCGCCGGACCAGGCGCCGAAGACGCACGCGCCGAGGCGTACGGGCGCCACGGCCGTGCCGGTCCGGGTGGAGATGGTCGTGATGTCCCCGGAGTCCAGGTCGACGCTGAGGAGGCCCTCGGGGGCGCCCACGAGCACCGCGTCGGCGGCGGGGCCGGGCTGCTGGAGCTCGCTGTCGGGCGGGACCTGGACGGTCGTCCCGTCGAGGACGCGGAGCGCGCCGGCGTCGGCGTCGAGGGTGACGACCCGGTCGCCCACCGTGGTGACAGCACTGACCTGGCCGGCGTCCCCGGGGAGGTCGCGGGTCTCGGGCTCCTCGAGGACCAGGCCGCTCGACGACACGGTGGTGACCGTGCCCTTGTCGGCCGAGGTGACCACGATGGTGCCGTCCTGGCCCACCGCCATCGCGGCGCCCTTGCCGACCTTGGCGAGCGGCTTGGACTGCCGGTCGACGCCGGTCATCACGGGCTGGCCGACCTGGTTGTCGTAGCGGACCGCCCAGACCTCGCCGGTCTCGGCGTCGACGCTGGCGAGCGTGCCGCCGCCCATGCCGACGTCACCGAGGGTCGGGACCGCGGCCGAGCCGCCGTCCTGCGCCTCCAGCCGGGTCGTCTCGATGGCCTGGCCGCGGCTGGCGTCGAGGTTGAGGGTCACGACGGCCGCGCCGTCCTGCACCACGTCGAGGCGGGCCTTGCCGTCCTGGCTCGGCACGACGCCGTCGAGCTGGTTGATCGGCTTGTTCAGCCGACCCGACCAGCCCTTCTTGCCGTTCACGACCCAGACGCCACCGTCGTTGAGGTCGGCCTCGTGCGACTTGTAGCCGTCGGCAGTGACCGCGTAGACGACCAGGGCGGAGGCGGCAACGGCCAGCGCGGCACCCGACGCGATGCCCGCGCGGTGTCGACGCACGAACGACGTTCGCGTCACGCCAGCCCCCTTGGCCCACGAATGACGTGCGCCCGCCGCAGTCACCCAGCAGGAGGGTATGTAGCGGGTCGAGGTTCCGACAAGTCGGGACGGCGTGCGCCGCCGCGCCGTGATGGGTGATGATGGAGCGGTGGGCGTGGACGAGGGGAGCCGACGTTGATCGTGGAAGCGAGGTACGCCGCAGGGGGCGGCGTGCTTCTCGGCAGTGGTGCCCACTGGGTGCTGCTGACCGATCCGGGGGACGAGCAGGTCGTCCAGGAGATCTGGGACGTGCTGGCCATGACCGCGCCCTCGGGCGCGCCCGTCGTCGAGCGGGTGATGGCCATCGTGGAGAAGCACTTCGACGGTGACCCGCCCGGCCTGGCGCTCGTCGACTTCACCTCCGGGGCCTCCTCGACGCTGTCGCGCGGCAGCGGCCACGTCCGGCTCGCCGGACCGTCCCGGGTGCTCAGCCTCGACGGCGGCGACGACCCCCACCAGCTGACCACCACGCGCCGCCTCGTCGGCGGCGTCGTCGGCGCGGACCGCGTCGAGCTCAAGCCGCTCTCGGCGCGCACGGCCCCGGCGCACCGTGCCCAGGAGGTGGAGGCCCCGCCTCCCTCCGCGGCCCTCATCGACGGGATCCCCGCCGACATCCTCGCGGCCAAGGGTCCCGACGGGCCGCCGCCGCGCACCCGCGTGCTGCGCCCGGTCGAGGACACCGGCGCGCTGCCCGACACCTCCGAGCCCGACCCGCTGATGGTCGAGCGGATCGAGCAGGGCACCCACACCACGATCCGCGAGCCCTCCGAGCCGCACAGCTCGCCCGCCGACGACCACGACGGGTCCACCACGCACCGGCCGGCACACCTGACCCAGAGCAGTGTGCCGACCGTGCTGGCGGTGAGCTGTCCGCTCGGGCACCTCACGCCGCCGATCGCGCCGCAGTGCCGGGTCTGCCACCAGCGGGTCGCCCCTCAGGAGCCGCGCCGGGTGGAGCGCCCGTCGCTCGGCGGGCTGCGCCTGCCGACCGGCGAGGTCGTCCCGCTGGACCGGGGCGTCATCCTCGGCCGCAAGCCGGCACCGGCCGACGGCAGCACCGACTGGCCGCACCTCGTGCACCTGCCCAAGGACCACTCGTTCGTCTCGCGGCGCCACCTGCAGATCGAGCTCGACGGCTGGGACGTCGTGGCCCGCGACCTCGACAGCCGTGGCGGCACCACGATCGCCCCGCCCGGCCGCGAACCACAGCGGATGCGCCCCGGCGACGCCTACGTGCTCGAGCCCGGTACGGTCCTGGACATGGCGCACGTCTATGCCGTCCGCTTCGAGACGGGGGCGGTTGCCCGGTGAGCGCCCCGGTCATCCCCGGGTTCGCGTTCGTCGAGCACCTGGGCAGCGGCGGCTTCGCCGACGTCTTCCTCTACGAGCAGCAGTGGCCCCGCCAGCGCGTCGCGGTCAAGGTCGTGCGTCCCGACGTGCCGCTGACCGACCGCGAGAAGTACCTCTTCACCGCCGAGGCCAACGCGATGGCCCGGCTGGCCGACCACCCCTACATCGTCTCGGTGATCACGGCCGGGGTGACCGCCGAGGGCGGGCGTCCCTTCCTGGTCATGCGCTACTGCCCGCCGCCCGACCTCGGGGTCCGCGTGCGGTCCAACCCGATGGCACCCGTCGACGCGGTCTCCACGGGCATCAAGCTCGCCAGCGCGATCGAGACCGCGCACCGCTCGGGGATCCTCCACCGCGACATCAAGCCGAGCAACGTCCTTGTCACGACCTACCACGAGCCCGCGCTCACCGACTTCGGCATCGCGGGACACATGGCCGAGGTCGAGGGCGACAGCGACGTCCGGATCTCCTACCCCTGGTCGCCGCCCGAGCTGCTCGACGGCCGCTCCAACGGCTCCGTGGCCTCCGACGTCTACTCGCTCGGCGCCACCATCTGGCACCTGCTGGTGGGGCGCTCCCCCTTCGCGATCCCCTCGGGTGACAACTCGACGCGGGCGCTGAGCGCCCGCATCCTCCACGCCGCTCCCCCGGCCACGCAGCGACCCGACGTGCCACCGGCACTCGACCGCCTCCTGCAGCAGTGCCTGGCCAAGAAGCCCGAGCACCGGCCGCAGAGCGCCCTCGAGCTGGCCCGCGCGCTGCAGCGCATCGAGTCCGCCGCCGGCTGGGCGCGCACCGCCGTCGCCGTCGAGGGTGACCGCCCCGACGCCTCGGTCGCGCCCCCGGAGGTGCCCGACGCTCCCGAGGACGCCACCGCGATGAAGCCGGTGACCGTGATCTCGGCCAGCGGGCCGCGCCGCATCGCCGCCCAGGACCCCGCACCCGCCACCGACGACGGCGACGGCCGCGGCGGTGTGTCCCGGCTCGTGTGGGCCGGAGTGGCCGCCGCCGTGCTCGCCGTCGTCCTGGGCTACGTCGTCCTCGGCGGTGGCGGCGAGGAGGACCCCGGCGTCGTGGTGCCGTCCGGGTCGGTGACCCCCTCACCGCTCGTGCCCGACGTGCTGACGGAGGCGCCGACGCTCACCGGTCGTCGTACGGCGCGGGGCGTGCTGTTCGAGTGGAACGCACCCGTCGAGCTCGAGGAGGGCGACTCCTTCAGCTACTACCGCGACGACACCCAGTCCTACGGCTCCACCACGAAGAGGCGCCTGCTCGTGCGCACGCGCGACCCGATCTGCCTCGACCTGCGGATGACGCGCGGGTCCGACAACTCCCCCAGCGTCAACCAGTGCGTCACCTGATCGCTGCCGGCATCCTCGCGCTGGGCCTCTCCGGCTCGGCCGTCGCCGCGCCTGCCGAGCGACCGGCGACGCCGGGCGCCGAGCGGGTCCTCGCACTCCTCGGGCAGGTCCGCACCGTCGACGACATCGGCTACCACCCCGGCTACGACCGCGACTGCGATCCCGGGGCCTGCGTCTTCGGCGAGCCGTGGACCGACGACCACGACGGCGCCGGGGGCCACAACGGCTGCACCACCCGCGAGGACGTCCTGCTCATGCAGATGACGGACATCGAGATGCGGTGGGGGTCGCGGTGCCGGATCTACGAGGCCCGGTTGCGCGACCCCTACACGGGCGAGCGGATGACGTGGCGCGACGACGGCTTCTACATCTCGATCGACCACGTGTACCCGCTGGCACGGGCCTGGCACGGCGGCGCCTGGGCCTGGACCCCGCGCCGACGCACCGCCTTCGCCAACGACGTACGCCGCGAGCTGCTGGCGGTCTCTGCGCGTGCCAACGAGGCCAAGGAGGCCGACGGGCCGGCCGACTGGCTGCCGACGTGGCGACGCTACCGCTGCACCTACGTGACGAAGTACCTCCGGGTGGCGGTGGCGTGGGACCTGCCCCTCACCACCGCCGACGCCGAGGCCGTACGCCGGGTCGCCCGAGGCTGTTGACCAGCCCCGGGCCTCGACCCGGCGTCAGCTCAGTCGTCCTCCCAGTCGCGGCGCGGGCCGGTGGCCGCGTCCTGCTGCTCGGGCGTCATCCGGCTGGAGGCCCACAGCGACAGCACCGCCGTGACGGCCAGCGTGGCGACGATGACGACCAGCGAGAGCCAGATCGGGATCTCCGGGGCCCACTCTATGTGGTGGCCGCCGTTGATGAAGGACAGCTCGTTCTCGTGCATGGCGTGCAGGATCAGCTTCACGCCGATGAAGGCGAGCAGGAACGCCAGGCCGTAGGAGAGGTAGATCAAACGCTCGAGCAGGCCGCCGATGAGGAAGTAGAGCTGGCGCAGGCCCATCAGCGCGAAGATGTTGGCCGTGAGCACCAGGTAGGGCTCCTTGGTGATGCCGAAGATCGCGGGGATGGAGTCGAGCGCGAACAGCAGGTCGGTCGTGCCGAGGGTGATGATCACGATGAACATCGGGGTGATCATCTTCTTGGCGCCCTCGCCGCTGACCAGCAGCTTCTTGCCGTGCCACTCGGACGTGGCCGGGAACCGCCGTTCGATGAAGGCGACGAGCTTGTTCTCCTCGAACTCGTCGTCCTCGTCCTCCGCGCCCTCCTTGGCGAGCTTGGCGGCGGTGTAGATGAGGAACAGGCCGAAGAGGTAGAAGACCCAGCTGAAGTTGTTGATCGCAGCCGCGCCCACGCCAATGAAGATCGCGCGCATGACCAGCGCCATCACGATGCCGATCATCAGGGCGTACTGCTGGAGCTCCTTGGGCACCGCGAACTTCGCCATGATGATGATGAAGATGAAGAGGTTGTCGATCGACAGGGAGTACTCCACGAGCCAGCCGGAGAAGAACTCCAGGCCGTGCTGGTGGTCCCAGGTCAACCACACGCCGATGCCGAAGACGATGGCGAGGCCGACGTAGACCGAGAGGTAGGTCGCGCACTCCTTCATGCTCGGCTCGTGCGGGCGACGGCCGACGATGACGAGGTCGAAGGTGAACACGGCGATGGTCACGACGAAGGTCGCGATCCAGACCCAGGTGGGGACGTCCACGCTGTTGGCTCCTAGGGGTGAAGGTGAGTTTCGGTGTCCGCGCAGAGCGCGGCCACCGGAGGTCTCTTCCGCTCACCTAGATGGGCGAACCGATGGCACCGGGCGCCGCTCGCGCGACACCGTGATGACGGCACCACCGTCGGGGAATACTCCCCTCCAGCCGGACCAGTCTGTCACGGCCGCGCGGGCCCCAGCGATTCGGGCGTCAGCGTCCGCCGAATGGGACGCCGAGCTCGCCCAGGCGTGCCGCGCCGCCGTCGACGGCGGTGAGCACCCAGGCGCCCTGCGGGGTCACCGTGAAGGTGTGCTCGAAGTGGGCCGACATCGAGCCGTCGACCGTGGCGACGGTCCACTCGTCCTCGAGCAGGTCGGTGTGCTTGCTGCCCAGCGTCACCATCGGCTCCACGGCCAGGGCGAGGCCCTCCACGATCGAGGGACCGCGGCCGCGCCGGCCGTAGTTGGGCACGTTGGGGGCCATGTGCATCTCGGTGCCGATGCCGTGGCCGGTGTAGTCCTCGAGGATGCCGTAGCGCCCCTCCCCCCGGACGTAGGTCTCGATGGCGTGGCTGATGTCGGTGACGCGGCCACCGAGCCGGGCTGCGGCCATGCCGCGCCACAGGGACTCCTCGGTGACCCGCAGCAGCTCGCGTACGTCGTCGGCGACCTCGCCGACCGGGACGGTGATGGCGGCGTCGCCGTGCCAGCCCTCCACGATCGCGCCGCAGTCGATGGAGATCACGTCGCCCTCGGCCAGGGTGCGCGGCCCGGGGATGCCGTGGACCACCTCGTCGTTGACCGAGGCGCAGATCGTGGCCGGGAACGGCGGGTGGCTGTAGCCCTTGAACGACGGGATGCCGCCGTGGTCGCGGATGTTGGTCTCCGCGAGGGTGTCGAGCTCGAGCGTGGTGATGCCGGGACGGGTCGCCTCGCGGAGCAGCTCGAGGGTCTCGCCCACGAGCCGGCCCGCCACCCGCATCAGGTCGATCTGCTCGGGGGTCTTGATCTCGATCCCGCGGTCGCGGAACGCCATGCTCAGTCCTCGGGGTGGGTCAGCTCTGGGGCACCACGTCGAGCGCGTCGAAGATGCGCTTGGTGACCTCGTCGACCTCACCCATCCCGTCGACCTCGATGAGGATGCCGCGCTCGCGGTAGACCCCGATGAGGGGCTCGGTCTGCTCGGCGTAGACCTCCTGGCGACGGCGGATGACCTCCTCGGTGTCGTCCGCGCGGCCGTCGGTCTGCGCACGCTGGAGCAGGCGCTGGACGAGCTCCTCGGGGTCGACGGTCAGCACGACCACCGCGTCGAGCTGGTGGCCGGTGAAGCGGATCATCCCGTCGAGCTCGGTGACCTGGGCGAGGGTGCGCGGGTAGCCGTCGAGCAGGAAGCCGGGCGCCGCGTCGTCCTCGTCGATGCGGTTGCGGACCATGAGGTTGGTGACCTCGTCCGGGACGTACTCGCCGGCGTCCATGTAGCGCTTCGCCTCGACACCGAGCGGGGTGCCCTGCGAGACGTTGGCGCGGAAGATGTCACCCGTCGAGATGGCCGGGATGCCGAAGTGGTCGGCCACGAACCTGGCCTGGGTGCCCTTGCCCGCACCCGGCGGGCCCATGAGGATGAGTCTCATTAACGCAGGAATCCTTCGTAGTTGCGCTGCTGGAGCTGGCTCTCGATCTGCTTCACCGTGTCGAGCGCGACGCCCACCATGATCAGGATGGACGTGCCGCCGAACGGGAAGTTCTGGTTGGCCTGGATCATCGCGAACGCGACGAGCGGGACCAACGAGATCAGGCCGAGGTAGAGAGCTCCAGGGAACGTGATGCGGGACAGGACGTAGGACAGGTAGTCCTCGGTCGGCTTGCCCGCCCGGATCCCGGGGATGAAGCCGCCGTACTTCTTCATGTTGTCCGCCACCTCGACGGGGTTGAAGGTGATCGAGACGTAGAAGTACGTGAAGAAGATGATGAGCAGGAAGTACGAGATCATGTACAGCGGGTGGTCGCCACCGACGAGGTAGGTGCCGATGAAGTCCAGGACCGGGTTCTTGCTCTCCGGGTTGAACTGCACCGCCATCGCCGGGAGGTAGAGCAGCGACGAGGCGAAGATGACCGGGATGATGCCGGCCTGGTTGACCTTGAGCGGGATGTAGGTCGAGTTGCCGCCGAACATCTTGCGCCCGACCATCCGCCTGGCGTACTGCACCGGGATGCGGCGCTGCGCCTGCTCGATGAAGATGACGGCCGCGACCAGGATCAGGCCGATGACCATCACGATGCTGAAGACGACCCAGCCCTTGGAGGTCTGCACGCTCCACAGGGACGCCGGGAAGGTGGCGACGACCTGGGTGAAGATGAGGATCGACATGCCGTTGCCGATGCCGCGGTCGGTGATGAGCTCACCGAGCCACATGATGACCGCGGTGCCCGCGGTCATGGTGATGACCATGACCAGGAAGGTCGTGGTGCCGTCGTCGTGCAGCAGGTCGCGGTCACAGCCCTGGAGCAGGGCCTTGTTGCGTGCCAGCGCCACGATGCCGGTGGCCTGCAGGACCGCGAGCCCCAGCGTGAGGTAGCGCGTGTACTGGGTGATCTTCGCCTGGCCGGCCTGGCCCTCCTTCTTCAGCGCCTCGAGCCGTGGGATCACCACGACGAGCAGCTGCAGGATGATGGAGGCCGTGATGTAGGGCATGATCCCGAGCGCGAAGATGGTGAGCTGGAGCAGCGCACCACCCGAGAAGAGGTTGATCAGGCTGTAGAGCCCGCCCTCCTCCAGGTCGCTGATGCAAGCCTGGACGTTGGCGACGTGGACGCCCGGGGTGGGCACCTGGGAGCCGAGCCGGAAGATCGTGACGATCAGCAGGACGAACAGCAGCTTCTTCCGCAGGTCCGGGGTCCGGAAAGCGTTGGCGAACGCGCCTAGCACTGGTTCCTCTTTCGTAAGGGTGCCCGGCCTGGTGGGGCGGGCGGACGAGAGACCCTCACCGTCGTACGGCGAAGGGCCCGGGGAAGCCTAACAAGTCGCAGGAGTGGCCCGCTTCCCCGCTAACGACAAAGGCCCGGCCGACAGTTCCCACTGTGCGGCCGGGCCTTCACCGAATGTGCGAGATGTGGCCTCAGGCCACGGTCGCGGTGCCGCCTGCGGCCTCGATCTTCTCCTTGGCGGAGGCCGAGAACGCGTCGACGCTGACCTGGACGGCGACGGAGATGTCACCCTGGCCCAGGACCTTGACGGGCTGGCCCTTGCGGACCGCGCCCTTGGCGACCAGGTCGGCCACCGTCACGGAACCACCGTCGGGGAACAGCTCCCCGAGGCGGTCCAGGTTGACGACCTGGAACTCCACGCGGAAGGGGTTCTTGAAGCCCTTCAGCTTGGGCAGGCGCATGTGGATCGGCATCTGGCCACCCTCGAAGGCGACCGGGACCTGGTAGCGCGCCTTGGTGCCCTTGGTACCGCGGCCGGCGGTCTTGCCCTTGGAGCCCTCACCGCGACCCACACGGGTCTTCGCGGTCTTGGCACCCGGAGCGGGACGCAAGTGGTGCAGCTTGAGCGTCATGTCACTCCACCTCCTCGAACGTCACCAGGTGACGGACGGTGTTGATCATGCCCCGGATCTCCGGGCGGTCTTCCTTCACGACGACGTCGCCGATGCGCTTCAGACCGAGGGAACGAAGCGTCTCGCGCTGGTTGGCCTTGAGGCCGACCGTGCCGCGCTTCTGCTGGACCTTGAGCTGTGCCATCAGGCCGACACCTCCGCAGCAGCCTCGGCACGCGCCTTGAGCAGCGCGGCCGGGGTGACGTCCTCGACCCGCATGCCACGGCGAGCGGCCACGGCCTCGGGCTCCTCGAGCATCCGCAGGGCCTCGACCGTCGCGTGGACGATGTTGATCTGGTTGGACGAGCCGAGCGACTTGCTCAGCACGTCGTGGATGCCGGCGCACTCGAGCACCGCGCGCACCGGGCCACCGGCGATCACACCGGTACCGGGAGCGGCGGGACGCAGCAGGACGACGCCCGCGGCCTTCTCGCCCTGCACCGGGTGCGGGATGGTGCCCTGGATGCGCGGGACCTTGAAGAAGTGCTTCTTGGCCTCCTCGACACCCTTGGCGATCGCCGCGGGAACTTCCTTCGCCTTGCCGTAGCCGACGCCGACCAGACCTTCACCGTCGCCGACGATCACGAGGGCGGTGAAGCTGAAGCGACGACCACCCTTCACGACCTTGGCGACTCGGTTGATCGCCACGACGCGCTCGATGTAGGCGGTCTTGTCAGCCTGGTTGCGACCGTTGTCGCGTCCGCGACGGTCACCAGACTGGCGCTCGCCACCGCGCTGTCCGCGCTGGGCTCCGCTCATGAGACTTGCTCCTTAATCATTCTTGGGTGTCGTGCGATCAGAACTGGAGGCCGCCCTCACGGGCGGCGTCAGCCAGGGCCGCGATGCGGCCGTGGTACTTGTTGCCGGCGCGGTCGAAGACGACGTCCTCGATGCCCGCGGCCTTGGCACGCTCGGCGACGAGCTCGCCCACGCGCTTGGCCTTGGCGGTCTTGTCGCCGTCGGTGCCGCGGACGTCGGCCTCCATGGTGGAGGCGTAGGCCAGCGTGGCACCCTGCAGGTCGTCGACGACCTGCACCGAGAGGTGCTTGGCCGACTTGGTGACCACCAGGCGCGGACGCTCGGCAGTGCCGTGGATCCGCTTGCGGCCCCGCGCCTGGCGGCGCAGACGGGCACGGACGCGGTTCGCGGTGTGCTTGTTGTTGCTCAGCGAGATCGCCATGTCACTTACCGGCCTTTCCGACCTTGCGGCGGATGTGCTCGCCGGCGTAGCGGACGCCCTTGCCCTTGTAGGGCTCGGGCTTGCGCAGCTTGCGGATGTTGGCCGCGACCTCGCCGACCAGCTGCTTGTCGATGCCGACGACACCGAGCTTGGTCGGTCCCTCGACGGTGAAGGTGATGCCCTCGGGGGCGTCGAAGATGATCGGGTGCGAGTAGCCGAGCTGGAACTCGAGCTGCGTCGGGCCCTTCGGCAGGACGCGGTAGCCCACGCCCACGATCTCGAGTTTCTTCTCGTAGCCCTCGGTCACGCCGACCACCATGTTGTTGATGAGCGTGCGGGTCAGTCCGTGGAGCGAGCGGCTCTCGCGCTCGTCGTTGGGACGCTTGACCTCGAGGATGCCGTCCTCGCCCTTGGCGACCGTGATCGGCGAGGCGACGGTGTGCGACAGGGTGCCCTTGGGGCCCTTGACGGTCACCAGCGACTCGTCGATCGCGACGTCGACACCGGACGGGACCGCGATGGGGAGCTTGCCAATGCGCGACATGCTTCTCTCTCTTCCTGGTCTCAGTAGGTCCGGGTCACCAGACGTAGGCGAGGACTTCGCCGCCCACGCCCTTCTGGTTCGCCTGGCGGTCGGTCAGCAGGCCCTGCGACGTCGAGATGATCGCGACGCCGAGGCCACCGAGGACCTTGGGCAGGTTGGTGTGCTTGGCGTAGACGCGCAGGCCGGGCTTGCTGATGCGGCGGACGCCGGCGATCGAGCGCTCCCGGTTGCGGCCGTACTTGAGCGTCACGGTCAGCGTCTTGCCGACCACGGGCTCGCCCTCGGCGCTGACGTTGTCGGCGACGTCGTAGGAGGTGATGTAGCCCTCCTGCTTGAGGATCTCCGCGAGGCCGGCCTTCATCTTGCTGTAAGGCATCGACACCACGTCGTGGTACGCCTGGTTGGCGTTGCGCAGACGCGTGAGCATGTCTGCGATCGGGTCAGTCATCGTCATGATGTGGTTCTTTCTCGTCGTGGTTTCCTCAGGCTCGCGGCCTGGGGACCTGCAACGTGTGTGAGGGAATTACCAGGAGGACTTGGTGACGCCGGGCAGCTCACCGCGGTGAGCCATCTCCCGCAGGCAGATCCGGCACAGGCCGAACTTGCGGTAGACGGCCTTGGGGCGGCCGCAGCGCTGGCAGCGGGTGTAGCCGCGCACCGCGAACTTCGGCTTGCGAGCGGCCTTGACCTTCAGAGCAGTCTTCGCCATGTCAGTTCTCCTTGAACGGGAAGCCGAGCTGCTTGAGCAGCGCACGACCCTCGTCGTCGTTGGTGGCGGTGGTCACGATGGTGATGTCCATGCCGCGCGACCGGTCGATCCGGTCCTGGTTGATCTCGTGGAACATGACCTGCTCGGTGAGACCGAAGGTGTAGTTGCCGCGCCCGTCGAACTGCTTGGGCGAGAGGCCGCGGAAGTCGCGGATGCGGGGCAGGGCCAGGGACAGCAGGCGGTCCAGGAACTCCCACATGCGGTCGCCGCGCAGCGTGACGTGCGCACCGATCGGCATGCCCTCGCGGAGCTTGAACTGCGCGATGGACTTGCGGGCCTTGGTCACGGCCGGCTTCTGGCCGGTGATCGCGGTGAGGTCGCGGATCGCGCCCTCGATCAGCTTGGAGTCACGAGCAGCCTCGCCGACACCCATGTTGACCACGATCTTGGTCAGGCCGGGGACCTGCATGATGTTGGCGATCTCGAACTCGGAGCGCAGCGCGGGGACGATCTCCTCGCGGTAGCGCGCCTTCAGACGAGGAATCTCGGTGGTGGTCTCAGCCATCTCAGATCTCCTTGCCGGTCTTGCGGGACACGCGGACCGAGCGGGTGGCGCTGTAGGTCGAGCCGTCGGGACGGCGCTTGGTGACCTCGTCGCGGCGGAAGCCGACGCGGGTGACGCCGTCACCCTCGACGAGCATCACGTTGGAGACGTGGATGGGCGCCTCGCGGGTGATGATGCCGCCGGTGGTGTTGGTCTGCTGGACGGACTTGGTGTGGCGCTTGACGAGGTTGACACCCTCGACGATCACGCGCTCCTCCTCGCGGAGGACCGAGATGACCTTGCCCTGGGCACCCTTGTCCTTGCCGGCGATCACCTTGACGGTGTCGCCCTTCTTGATGTTCATGTTCTTACCCATGTCTCAGAGCACCTCCGGGGCGAGCGAGATGATCTTCATGAAGCGCTTCTCGCGCAGCTCGCGGCCGACGGGGCCGAAGATGCGCGTGCCACGGGGCTCGCCGTCGTTCTTGAGGATGACGGCGGCGTTCTCGTCGAAGCGGATGTAGGAACCGTCGGCGCGGCGACGCTCCTTGACGGTGCGCACGACCACGGCCTTGACGACGTCGCCCTTCTTGACGTTGCCACCGGGGATCGCGTCCTTGACGGTGGCGACGATGACGTCACCGATGCCGGCGTAGCGACGGCCAGAGCCACCGAGAACACGGATGCAGAGGATCTCCTTCGCACCGGTGTTGTCGGCGACCTTGAGTCGCGACTCCTGCTGGATCATTGGTTTCTCCTGGTTGTCGAGCTGGTTCTCGACCTCTCAACGGAGGGCGAGCCTGGCCGAACTGATGTGTGGATGTGGAGCTGGAGGCCGGTTGGGCCTCAGGTCACTTGGCCTTCTCGAGGACCTCGACGAGCCGCCAGCGCTTCGTGGCGGACAGCGGGCGGGTCTCCATGATCAGGACCCGGTCGCCGACGCCGCACTGGTTGGTCTCGTCGTGCGCCTTCAGGCGCGAGGTCTTGCGCATGACCTTGCCGTAGAGGGCGTGCTTCACGCGGTCCTCGACAGCGACGACGATGGTCTTGTCCATCTTGTCGCTGACGACCAGACCCTCACGGGTCTTGCGCTGGTTGCGCTCGACAGTGTTCTCGCTCATGCCTTCGCCTCTTCGTTGTTCGCGCCCGGGGTGGTGCGGATCCCGAGCTCGCGCTCGCGGACCACGGTGTAGATCCGGGCGATGTCCTTCTTGACCACGCGGAGCCGGCCGTGGCTCTCCAGCTGGCCGGTGGCCGCCTGGAACCGGAGGTTGAACAGCTCCTCCTTGGCCTCGCGCAGCTTCGCCTCCAGGTCGGTGGCGTTGAGCTCGTCGAGCTCGTGGGCGTTCAGCTTGGTAGCCATCAGAATTCACCGGCCTCACGGGAGATGAACCGGCACTTCATCGGGAGCTTGTGCATCGCGCGGCGCATGGCCTCACGAGCAGTCACCTCGTCGACACCGGAGAGTTCGAACATGACGCGGCCGGGCTTGACGTTGGCAACCCACCACTCGGGGGAACCCTTGCCGGAACCCATGCGGGTCTCGGCAGGCTTCTTGGTCAGGGGACGGTCCGGGTAGATGTTGATCCAGACCTTTCCACCACGCTTGATGTGACGGGTCATGGCGATACGGGCCGACTCGATCTGTCGGTTGGTCACGTAGTGACCCTCGACCGCCTGGATGCCGAAGTCACCGAACGCCAGCGAGGTGCCACCCTTGGCAACGCCGCGGCGCTTGGGGTGGTGCTGCTTGCGGTGCTTGACGCGACGGGGCATCAACATGAGGTCAGGCCTCCTGTCCGGTGCTCGGAGCAGCCTCGGCGGCCGGGGCCTCGGTGGCCTCGGCGCGAGGAGCGCGGTCGCCGCGCGAGCCACGGCTCGGACGGTCACCGCCACGGGTGTTGGGACGACCGCCGCGACCGGGGGCACCGGCGCGGGCAGCCTGCTGAGCCTGGCGCTCGGCACGGGTGCCGGCGACCTCGCCCTTGTAGATCCAGACCTTGACGCCGATGCGGCCGAAGGTGGTGCGGGCCTCGTAGAAGCCGTAGTCGATGTCGGCACGGAGGGTGTGCAGGGGCACGCGGCCCTCGCGGTAGAACTCCGTGCGGGACATCTCGGCGCCGTTGAGGCGACCCGAGCACTGGATCCGGATGCCCTTGGCGCCCGAGCGCATCGAGGTCTGCATCGCCTTGCGCATGGCGCGGCGGAACTGCACGCGGCCGGAGAGCTGCTCGGCGACGCCCTGGGCGACCAGCTGCGCGTCGATCTCGGGGTTCTTGACCTCGAGGATGTTCAGCTGGACCTGCTTGCCGGTGAGCTTCTCGAGCTCGCCGCGGATGCGGTCGGCCTCGGCGCCACGGCGACCGATGACGATGCCGGGACGCGCGGTGTGGATGTCCACCCGGACGCGGTCGCGGGTGCGCTCGATCTCGACCTTGGCGATGCCGGCCCGCTCCATGCCCTTGGAGAGCAGCTTGCGGATCGCGACGTCCTCACCGACGTACGACTTGTAGAGCTTGTCGGCGTACCAACGGCTCTTGTGGTCGGTGGAGATGCCCAGGCGGAAGCCGTTCGGGTTGATCTTCTGGCCCATCAGGCACCCTTTCCGTTCTTGGCCTTCGTGGTCAGCGCGTCGGCCGGCTGCACCGCGAGGGTGATGTGGCTGGTGCGCTTGTTGATGCGGGTCGCACGACCCTGAGCACGCGGACGCCAACGCTTCATCGTCGGGCCCTCGTCGACCATCGCGACGGAGAGGACGAGGTCGGCCCGGTTGAGGCCCTCGGTGGTCTCCGCGTTGGCGACGGCGCTCTCCAGCACCTTGTAGACGGTCTCGGAGGCGGCCTGCGGCGCGAACTGCAGCAGGGTCAGGGCCTCGTCGACGGGGAGGCCGCGGACCATGTCGACGACACGGCGGGCCTTCATCGGGGTGATCCGCACGTAGCGTGCGCTGGCGAACGCGCCCGGCTGGTCGCCGAGCAGCGACTCGCGGCGCGCACTGGTGCGGCTGCGCTCGGTGGTGCTCATCGACGGCGTCCCTTCCGGTCTTCCTTCACGTGCCCGCGGTAGGTGCGGGTCGGGGCGAACTCCCCGAGCTTGTGGCCGACCATGGAGTCGGTCACGAAGACGGGGACGTGCTTGCGACCGTCGTGCACGGCGATGGTGTGACCGATCATGTCGGGCACGATCATCGACCGGCGCGACCAGGTCTTGATGACGTTGTGCGAGCCCTTCTCGTTCTCGGCGTCCACCTTCTTCTGGAGGTGGCCGTCCACGAAGGGACCCTTCTTGAGGCTACGAGGCATGTCGGTTACTTCCTACCCTTGCCGGACTTGCGACGACGGATGATCTGGGAGTCGCTGGCCTTGCGCTTGCGCGTGCGGCCCTCGGGCTTGCCCCAGGGGGAGACCGGGTGGCGACCACCGGAGGTCTTGCCCTCACCACCACCGTGCGGGTGGTCGACCGGGTTCATGACGACACCGCGGACGGTCGGGCGGACGCCCTTCCACCGCATGCGGCCGGCCTTGCCCCAGTTGATGTTCGACTGCTCGGCGTTGCCGACCTCGCCGATCGTCGCGCGGCAGCGCACGTCGACGAAGCGCATCTCGCCCGAGGGCATGCGCAGCGTGGCGCGGCTGCCCTCACGGGCGACCAGCTGGGCGGAGTTGCCGGCCGAGCGGGCGATCTTGGCGCCGCCGCCCGGACGCAGCTCCACGCAGTGGATGGTCGAGCCGACCGGGATGTTGCGCAGGGGCAGGTTGTTGCCGGGCTTGATGTCGGCGTTCGGGCCGGACTCCACGACGGTGCCCTGCTCGAGGCCCTTGGGCGCCACGATGTAGCGCTTCTCGCCGTCGAAGTAGTGCAGCAGCGCGATGCGAGCGGTGCGGTTGGGGTCGTACTCGATGTGAGCGACCTTGGCCGGCACGCCGTCCTTGTCGTAGCGACGGAAGTCGATGACGCGGTAGGCGCGCTTGTGACCGCCACCCTTGTGCCGGGTGGTGATGCGGCCCTGGTTGTTGCGGCCACCGTTCTTGGGCAGCGGGCGCGTCAGCGACTTCTCCGGCGTGGTCCGGGTGATCTCGACGAAGTCGGCCACCGACGAGCCACGACGGCCCGGCGTGGTCGGCTTGTACTTGCGGATTGCCATGTCAGTTCCTAGTCAGGAGCCCGGTCAGGAGACCGGACCTCCGAAGATGTCGATGCGGTGGCCCTCGGCGAGGCTGACGATCGCGCGCTTGGTGTTGGGACGCTTGCCCATGCCGTAGCGGGTGCGACGCGTCTTGCCCTGGCGGTTGATCGTGTTGACCGAGGTGACCTTGACGTCGAAGACCTTCTCGACCGCGATCTTGATCTCGGTCTTGTTGGCGTCCGGGTGGACGATGAAGGTGTACTTGTTGGCGTCGAGGAGGCCGTAGCTCTTCTCCGACACGACCGGCGCGATCAGGATGTCGCGGTGGTCCTTGTGCAGGGTGCTCACTTGTCGTCCTCCTTGGCACGGGTGAGACCGGCGGCCTCGGCGTCCTCGACCGACTTGAACCAGAAGTCACCGGCGGAGACGTCGTAACCGGCGTCGCCCTCGACGAGGTAGGTGCCGGCCTCCTGGCCGAGGACCTCGTAGCCCTTCGGGTTCTTGCCGCTCTTGAGCGGCGCCTTGGCACCGGCCGGCAGGACCGGCTCGTCGGCTGAGTCGTCCGCGGTGGTGGCGGTCTCCTCGGCCTTCGCGGCGGGCTTCTCGGCCTTCTCGACCTTGGCGGCCGGGGCGGCGGAGGCGCCACCGACGAAGGCGTCGTAGGCACCCTTGGTGAAGACCACGTCGTCAGCGGCGAGCACGTCGTAGGTGTTGAGCTGGTCGACGGCGACGATGTGGACCTCGGGCGCGTTGCGCAGCGAGAGCCAGGTGATCGCGTCGGAGCGCTCGAGCACCACGAGGTAGCCCACGCGGTCGGTCAGCGAGGTCAGCGACGTCAGCGCGGCCTTGGTGGAGGGCTTGTCACCCGACACCAGGGCGTCGACCACGTGGACGCGGTCGTTGCGGGCCCGGTCGGAGAGGGCACCGCGCAGGGCGGCGGCCTTCATCTTCTTGGGGGTGCGCTGGTCGTAGCTGCGCGGCTGCGGGCCGTGGACGGTGCCACCGCCGGCGAACTGCGGGGCGCGGGTCGAACCCTGGCGGGCGCGGCCGGTGCCCTTCTGCTTGTAGGGCTTCTTGCCACCACCGCGGACCTCGCCGCGGGTCTTGGTGGCGTGGGTGCCCTGGCGCGCAGCGGCCTGCTGGGCCACGACGACCTGGTGGATCAGGGGGATGTTGACCTCGACGTCGAAGATCTCGGCGGGGAGGTCGACCTTGACGGTCTTGACAGCCATGCTCAGGCCTCCTGCGTCTTCTTGGCGGCCGAGCGCAGGACCACGAGACCGTTCTTGGGGCCGGGAACGGCACCCTTGACCAGGATCAGGCCCTTGTCGGCGTCGACGGCGTGCACCGTCAGGTTCTGGGTGGTGACCGTGTCGTTGCCCATGCGGCCCGACATGCGGGTGCCCTTGAACACGCGACCGGGGGTGGCGCAGGCACCGATGGAACCGGGCTTGCGGTGGTTGCGGTGCGCACCGTGCGAGGCGGAGACACCGGCGAAGCCGTGACGCTTCATCGTGCCGGCGAAGCCCTTGCCCTTGCTGGTGCCGGTCACGTCGATCTCCTCGCCGGCGGCGAAGGTCTCGACGGTCAGCTCCTGGCCCACGGTGTAGGACGCGGCGTCGGCCGTGCGGATCTCCGCGACGTGGCGACGCGGCGTGACACCGGCCTTGGAGAAGTGACCCGCCTCGGGCGAGTTGACCTTGCGGGCCTCGATCTCGCCGAAGCCGACCTGGATGGCGTTGTAGCCGTCCACCTCGGGCTGGCGGACCTGGGTCACCACGTTGGTGGCCGCAGCGATCACGGTGACGGGGACGACCTTGTTGTTCTCGTCCCAGAGCTGGGTCATGCCGAGCTTGGTGCCCAGCAGGCCCTTCACATTGCGTTCGAAAGTGTTGGACATGTCGCGCGCCTCAGAGCTTGATCTCGATGTCGACACCGGCAGGCAGGTCGAGACGCATCAGCGAGTCGACGGTCTTCGGCGTCGGGTCGATGATGTCGATCAGACGCTTGTGCGTGCGCATCTCGAAGTGCTCGCGGGAGTCCTTGTACTTGTGGGGCGAGCGGATGACGCAGTACACGTTCTTCTCGGTCGGCAGCGGCACAGGGCCGGCGACCTTCGCACCCGTACGGGTGACGGTGTCCACGATCTTCCGCGCCGAGGTGTCGATCACCTCGTGGTCATAGGCCTTGAGCCTGATGCGGATCTTCTGTCCCGCCATAGGTCCCTGTCCTCTTCGATCTCGTACGCCTGGTCTGGTTTCGGCTCTCAGCCCCTGGTGGGCGAGCGCCGCCTGTTTCTCCTCCACCCTCCGACCCCCGCGGTCGGGCGTGTCGTGGTGGTTACTCATGACACGACCCCGAAGGGAAGCGGTGTTGCTCTGGGTGGCACCCGCCGGTCGGCGGATCTGGTCGGGTCTCCGATCAAGGTGTCTCGATCCGGTGCGGCGCACACAGACGACTGTTCGATCAAGGAGACGCGATTCAGAAGTCAAGGTGTGCCGTACCCCGGCGACCCGCCGGAGCAACCGGAACATCTTGACAGACGCAGCAGCCCCACGCCAAATCGGAATGGCAGGCGGGCCGGTGTCGTACGCGTCATCCTCCGGGAGTGCCCCGGACGGTGGCTCCGAGGGCCGCGGCCTACGCTCCGGAGATGGCCACCAACCTACGCGACCTGTGGGACTTCGACGACCCGGCGGGCAGCGAGCGACGCTTCCGCACGCTGGCCGACGAGGCCGGCGGGGACGAGGCGAGCCGGGCCCTCACCCAGGTCGCGCGGGCGCTCGGCCTGCAGGAGAGGTACGCCGACGGGCACGCCGTTCTCGACGGCCTCTCCCCCACGGACCCGGAAGCCCGGGTGCGGATCGACCTCGAGCGTGGGCGGCTGCTCCGCTCCTCCGGCGACGGCGCCGCGGCGCTCCCACACTTCGAGGCGGCCGCGGCCGACGCCCGCGCCGCGGGGCTCGAGGAGCTCGAGGTCGACGCCCTCCACATGGTCGCGCTGGTGGTCGACCCGACCGACCGGCTGGCGGCGCACGAGGCGGCCCTGGATCGCGCGCGCTCCGCGACCGACCCGGTGGCCCGGGACTGGGACGCCTCGATCCTCAACAACATCGGCATGGCGCACGCCGACGCCGGCGACCACGCTGCGGCGCTGGTCGCCTTCGAGGACGCACTGGAGGCACGCCAGCGCATCGGCGAGGTGTCGCGCACGCGCGTCGCCCGCTGGATGGTGGCCTGGTCGCTGCGCCACCTCGGCCGGGTCGAGGAGGCCCGCGCCATGCAGCTCGCGCTGCGGGCCGAGCTGCAGGCGGCCGGCGAGCACGACCCCTACGTCGACGAGGAGCTGGCCCTCCTCGGGTAGCCCCGGCCGCCCTCTTGCCTCCCCCGGGCGGCAGACCTACCGTCGGAGGATGGCCGGCGTGGTCGCAGTCGTCCTCTGCACGCTGATGCTCGGCGTCGCGATGGGCCTGTTCCTGTGCCAGGACGAGCTGGGCCGCGCCTGGCGACGGACCCGCAGGCGGCTGGCCCCGCCACCGCAGCCCCCGGCCGGCCCCGCGATCGAGGACCTGGCGCGCTCGCTGCGGAGGCTGCGCCCTCAGGTCCTGGCGCCCGCCCCGGGGGCGACGATGGCACGTCGCCGCGGCACCACGATGGCGTACGACGACCTGCTCGCGGAGGCGGCCCGCGCCCTGGGCGTCCCCGACGAGCTCACCGGGATGCGGGAGGGCACCGACCGCGACGCCGAGCGGCTGCGGCTGGAGCACCTCCTGCGGGAGGCCGGACTATCCCTCGGCTGAGCGGCGGTAGAGGAAGTCGGTGATGTCGCGACCGACGTCGCGCCCCTTGCGCTCGAAGCGGGTGACCGGGCGCTCGCGCCAGCGCTCGACCTCGCCGCCCTCCAGCGTCGGCTCGGCGTCGAGCACCTCGCGCATCTGCTCGGCGTAGTCGGCCCAGTCGGTCGCCAGCCGCCAGGCGCCGCCCGGGACGAGTCGCGAGGAGGCGAGTGCGGCGTTGGCGGGGTTCACCAGGCGTCGCTTGTGGTGCTTGGTCTTGCGCCACGGGTCGGGGAAGAACGTCCAGATCTCCGCGAGGCTGCCCGGTGCGATCAGGTTCTCCAGGGTCCAGACGGCGTCGACCGAGCAGAACCGCACGTTGTCGGCACCCGCCTCGGCCACCCGCCACAGCGAGTCGGCCACCCCCGGCCGCCAGACCTCGAGCGCCAGGACGTTGTGGTCGGGCCGGGCGGCCGCCAGCACGGCCGTCGCTTCCCCGACGCCGGGCCCGATCTCGAGGATCAGCGGAGCCTCCCGCCCGAACCGCTCGGCGAGGTCGAAGTCGGGCCGGTCCACGGCCTCGTCCGGGATCACCCAGTCGGCCTGGTGCGCCGCCCACGACTCGGCCTGCCGCGGGGTGAACCTGCTCCCCCGCCGGGAGTACGTCAGCACCTCGCGCATGCGCCGCCCGTCCTCGGTCAGCTTGAGGTGCGGGCGAGCAGGGCGTACGGCGTCGTTCACAGGATCAATGATCCCCGGACCCCGGGGGCAGATGCACATCGTCAGCGTGGTTTCGAGGCTCGCTCCGCTCGCACCTCGACCAGCGGGGGCCTACAGGTGGTCCATGGCTCCTGTGAGCACGGAGCGGAGGCGCTGCTCGATGTCGTCGAACTCGGGCTGGCCGATGATGAGGGGCGGGGCGAGCTGGATGACCGGGTCGCCGCGGTCGTCGGCGCGGCAGTAGAGGCCGGCCTCCCAGAGGGCGCCGGAGAGGTAGCCGCGGAGCAGCCGCTCGGACTCGGCGTCGTCGAAGGTCTCCTTGGTGTCGCGGTCCTTGACCAGCTCGATGCCGTAGAAGTAGCCGTGGCCGCGGACGTCGCCGACGATGGGGATGTCGAGCAGCTTCTCCAGCGTGGCCCGGAAGGCGGGCGCGTTCTGCTGGACGTGGTCGGTGAGGCCCTCGCGCTCGAAGATGTCGAGGTTGGCCATCGCGACCGCGGAGGAGACCGGGTGCCCGCCGAAGGTGTAGCCGTGGGCGTACGCCGTGGTGCCCGACTTGAAGGGCTCGAAGAGGCGGTCGCTGGCGATCATCGCGCCGATGGGCGAGTAGCCGGAGGTCATGCCCTTGGCGCAGGTGATGATGTCGGGCTGGTAGCCGAACTCGCCGGCGCCGAACATCTCCCCCACGCGGCCGAACGCGCAGATGACCTCGTCGGAGACGAGCAGGACGTCGTACTCGTCGCAGATCTCGCGGACGCGCTCGAAGTAGCCGGGCGGCGGCGGGAAGCAGCCGCCGGCGTTCTGGACGGGCTCGAGGAAGACGGCGGCGACGGTGTCGGGGCCCTCGAACTCGATGGCCTCGGCGATCCGGTCGGCCGCCCAGCGCCCGAAGGCCTTCTCGTCGTCGCCGACGAACTCCGGGCGGCGGTAGAAGTTGGTGTTGGGAACCTTGTGCGCGCCCGGCACGAGCGGCTCGAACATCTCCTTCAGCGGCGGGATGCCGGTGATCGACAGCGCGCCCTGCGGGGTGCCGTGGTAGGCCACGGCGCGCGAGATGACCTTGTGCTTGTTGGGCTTGCCGGTGAGCTTGAAGTACTGCTTGGCGAGCTTCCAGGCCGACTCGACGGCCTCGCCGCCGCCGGTGGTGAAGAAGACACGGTTGAGGTCGCCCGGCGCCATCGCGGCGATCCGGTCGGCGAGCTCGACCGCGCGCGGGTGCGCGAAGGACCAGAGCGGGAAGAAGGCCAGCTCCCTGGCCTGCTTGGCGGCGGCCTCGGCGAGCTCCTCGCGGCCGTGCCCGACCTGGACGACGAACAGGCCGGCGAGTCCGTCGATGTACTCCCTGCCGTGCGAGTCCCAGATCTTGTGGCCCTCACCGCGGACGATCAGCGGCATCTCGCCGCCGTTCTCGTAGGTCGAGTGCCGGGTGAAGTGCAGCCAGAGGTGGTCGCGGCCGGCGGCCTGGTAGTCGAAGGATCCGGTGTCGAAGGATCCGGTGTCGAAGGACTGGTCGGTGCTCATCGGGTGCCCCAGTTGTAGTGCTGCTTGTTGAGCTTGAGGTAGACGAAGGTCTCAGACGAGACCACTCCCTCGAGCTCGCGGACCTGTCGGATGACGTCGAGGAGGTGCGGGTCGTCCTCGCACACCACCTCGACGAGGAGGTCGAAGCTGCCGGCGGTCGTGACGACGTAGTCGACCTCGCTGACCTGCGCGAGCAGGTCGCCGACCTTGCCGGGGTCGCCCTCGGTGCGCACGCCGATCATCGCCTGCCGGGTGAACCCGACCTGGGTCGGGTCGGTGACCGCGACGACCTGCATGATCTCGGAGTCGAGCAGCTTCTGGACCCGCGCTCGCGCGGCGGCCTCGGACAGGCCCACCGCCTTGGCGATCGCGGCGTAGGAGATCCGGCCGTCCTCCTGGAGCAGCTCGATGATCCGCTTCGCCGTGGCGTCCAACCGGACGACTCCCTCGTTCATGGGGCCCATGGTGCTGTGCCGACGGTCCGGTTGCAAGCGCAACGTCGCGGATTCCGCGTTTTCGAGAGGTTAATTCTGCGTTTCCCGCAGTTTCTTTTGGCTCCAGCTATGGAGATTGCCCCACCTGTAGTCCTAGTCTCCCTTCACCGCACTCGACCGGGAGGACCCACGTGACCAGCCCACGCACGCTGCGCAACTTCATCGGTGGCGCCTACGTCGACTCCGGATCCGGCTCGTCCAGCGACGTGGTCAACCCCGCCACCGGGCAGGTCGTGGCGCACGCACCGGTCAGCGGTGCGGAGGAGGTGGACGCGGCGTACGACGCCGCCCAGCGCGCCTTCGGCGAGTGGGGACGTACGACGCCCAGCGAGCGCCAGCAGGCGCTGCTCAAGTTCGCCGACTCGATCGAGGAGCACGCCGAGGAGCTGATCGCCCTCGAGTCCGAGAACACCGGCAAGATCAAGGCGCTCACCGCGAGCGAGGAGATCCCGCCGATGGTCGACCAGCTCCGGTTCTTCGCCGGAGCGGCTCGCGTGCTGGAGGGCAAGGCCGCCGGCGAGTACCTGGCCGGCCACACGTCCTGGATCCGGCGCGAGCCGATCGGCGTCGTCGGCCAGGTGACGCCGTGGAACTACCCGCTGCTGATGGCGGTGTGGAAGATCGGGCCGGCGCTCGCGGCCGGCAACACGGTCGTGCTGAAGCCGAGCGACACCACCCCCGAGACCACGCTCCGCCTGGCCGAGCTCGCCTCGCAGTTCCTGCCCGCCGGCACCCTCAACGTCGTCACCGGCGACCGGGAGACCGGCCGGCTGGTCGTCGAGAACAAGACCCCCGGGCTGGTCGCGATCACCGGGTCGGTGCGCGCCGGCGCCGAGGTCGCGGCGAGCGCCGCACCCCACCTCAAGCGGGTCCACCTCGAGCTCGGCGGCAAGGCCCCGGTCGTGGTCTTCGACGACGCCGACATCGAGGCGGCCGTCGAGGGCATCGCCATCGCCGGCTACTTCAACGCCGGCCAGGACTGCACCGCCGCGACCCGCGTGCTGGCGGCGCCGGGGATCCACGACGACTTCGTCGCCGCGCTCTCCGACTACGCCCGCAGCTCCGCCCCGGTCGGACTCCCCGACGACGAGGACGCCCTCTTCGGCCCGGTCAACAACGCCCACCAGCTCGCCCGCGTCAGCGGCTTCATCGAGAACCTGCCCTCCCACGCGACCGTGTCGGCCGGCGGCAACCGGCGTACGGACCTCGGTGACGGCTTCTTCCTCGAGCCCACCGTCCTCTCCGGCCTCCAGCAGGACGACGAGGCGATCCAGAACGAGATCTTCGGCCCCGTGATCACCGTGCAGCGCTTCACCGACGAGGACGAGGCGGTCCGCTGGGCCAACGGCGTGGACTACGGCCTGGCCTCCTCGGTCTGGACCAGGGACTTCGGCCGCGCGATGCGGATGTCGAAGGCGCTCGACTTCGGCTGCGTGTGGATCAACACCCACATCCCGCTCGTCGCGGAGATGCCGCACGGCGGCTACAAGAAGTCCGGCTACGGCAAGGACCTGTCGATGTACGGCTTCGAGGACTACACCCGCATCAAGCACGTCATGGCGAACATCGAGAGCTGAGCACCACACCTGAACACGCACCACCACCAGAGCGACTCGGGCCTAGCGGAGGACTGACTGATGACACCGATCCCGCGCCGTGACCGGCGCCTGCTGTCGCCACCGGCGGCCGCCGTCGTCTCGGCGGCCACGGGAGGACTCAGCCGGCGTCGGCTCCTGGGCTCCGGCATGGCCGCCGGTGCCGGCCTCGCCCTGACCGCCTGCGCCCCGCCGACACCCCCGACCGGCGGGCCCGCGGCGATCGAGCTGCCCGAGGACGTCTCCGACACGGACAAGACGCTCAAGTGGGCCAACTGGACGGCGTACCTCGACATGAACGGCAAGGAGACGAAGTCGCCGACCCTCGAGGCCTTCATGCAGCAGACCGGCATCGAGGTCAGCTACAGCGAGGACGTCGACGACAACGACTCCTACTACGCCAAGGTCGCCCCGCAGCTGCGCGCCGACCAGAGCATCGACCGCGACATCTTCACCTTCACCGACTGGATGGCCGGACGCGTGATCCGCGACCAGCTCTGCCAGCCGCTCGAGCTGATCCAGATGCCCAACGTGGTCAACAACCTCCTGCAGCCGCTCAAGGAGGTCTCCTTCGACCCGGGCCGCAACTACTCGGTCACGTGGCAGAGCGGCTTCGCCGGCATCGGCTACAACAAGGCCAAGGTCGGCCGCGAGCTCAAGACCCTCGACGACCTCTGGGCCGACGACCTCAAGGGCCGGATCGTGGTGCTCTCCGAGTTCCGCGACACCGCCGGGCTGGTCATGCAGTCCCAGGGCGTCGACATCTCCAGCGACTGGGGCAAGGCGGAGTTCGAGAACGCGCTGGACTTCCTCGAGCAGAAGATCGAGGAGGGCTACATCCGCAAGGTGAAGGGCAACTCCTACATGGAGGACCTCACCAGCGGCAACGCCGTCGCGGGCATCACGTGGAGCGGTGACATCTTCGTCCTCGGTTTCGACACCGAGGACCCCAACTGGACCTTCACCATCCCCGAGTCCGGCGGGACGCTGTGGTCGGACAACCTGATGGTGCCGATCACCTCGACGCACCGGCGCAACGCCCAGCGGCTGATGGACTACTACTACGACCCCGCGGTCGCCGCGCAGGTCGCCGCGTGGGTCAACTACGTCTGCCCCGTCGACGGCGCGCAGGCCGAGATGGAGAAGCTCGACCCCGATCTCGCCGAGAGCCCGTGGATCTTCCCGACCGCGGACTTCATCGAGGAGAAGAACATCCAGGCGTTCCGCGCGCTGGATGCCGACGAGGAGATCGAGTACGCCGACCTGTGGTCCACGAACGTGATGGGGAACTGACATGGCCGGCTTCCGGGAAGCGAGCGGCGACCTCCGCCTCGACAGCGTCACCAAGTCCTTCGGCGACTTCACCGCCGTCGACGACATCGACCTCCACGTGCCACGCGGGTCGTTCTTCGCGATGCTCGGCCCGTCGGGCTGCGGCAAGACCACGTCGCTGCGGATGATCGCCGGACTCGAGCAGCCCACGGCGGGGCGCGTGCTGATCGGCGACACCGACCTCACCGGGTCGCGGCCCTACGAGCGCCCGGTCAACACGGTGTTCCAGTCCTACGCCCTGTTCCCCCACCTCACCATCCGCGACAACGTGGCGTTCGGGCCCAAGCGCCGGAAGGTCGCCGACGCGGCCAAGCGGGCCGACGACGCGCTCGAGCTGGTGCAGATGACGCAGTTCGCGGGGCGCAAGCCGGCCCAGCTCTCCGGTGGCCAGCAGCAGCGCGTGGCCCTCGCCCGTGCACTGGTGAACCACCCCGAGGTGCTGCTGCTCGACGAGCCGCTCGGCGCGCTCGACCTCAAGCTGCGCCGCGAGATGCAGGTCGAGCTCAAGCGGATCCAGACCGAGGTCGGGCTGACCTTCATCCACGTCACCCACGACCAGGAGGAGGCCATGACGATGGCCGACACGGTCGCGGTGATGAACAAGGGCAGGATCGAGCAGCTGGGTGCACCCGCCGAGCTGTACGACCTGCCGCGCACCCGCTTCGTCGCGAACTTCCTCGGCCAGGCCAACACCGGCGTCGGCACCGTCGAGGACACGGACGGCGACCACCTCGTCGCCGAGGTCCTCGGCACCAAGGTGAAGATCAAGAAGTCCCGCTCGCAGGTGCAGGACGGTGAGGTGCTCTTCGGGGTCCGTCCCGAGAAGGTGACGGTGTCGCGCAAGCAGCCCGAGGGCGTCGGCAACGACGTCAAGGGCGTGGTCCGCGACGTGTCGTTCCTCGGCGTCGCCACCAGCTACCTCGTCGACATGCCCAGCGGCGCGACGTGGAGCTGCTACGAGCAGAACCTCGACGTCGACCCGGTCGACCTCAAGCCGGGCGACGAGGTCTGGCTGACGTGGAACCCCGGCCACGCCTTCGGCGTACCGGTGGACCCGTCATGAGCGTCCTCGCCCACGCCTCGGTCGACCCGGCGGCGTCCACGCCACCGCCCGACGAGACGACGAAACGGAGCTGGACGGCGTACCTGCTGCTGCTCCCGGGTGCGCTGTGGCTCGGGGTCTTCTTCGTGCTGCCGCTCGTGCAGCTGGCGACGGTCAGCCTGCAGAGCCGCTACCCCGGCTTCCCCGGCTACTACTACCGCGACGTCAACCTCGACAACTACGTGGCCGCGCTGACCGACTACGCGCCGCACTTCGCGCGGTCGTTCCTCTACGCCGGTCTGGCGACGTTCCTCGCCTTCGTCGTGGCCTACCCGCTCGCCTACGCCATGGCGTTCAAGGCCGGCCGCTGGCGCAGCCTGATGATGATCTGCGTCGTCGCACCGTTCTTCACCTCGTTCATCCTCCGCACGTTCGCGTGGTCGCAGATCCTGGCCGACGAGGGCTGGGTGGTGAACACGCTCGACTTCCTGCACCTGCTGCCAGGCGGGCACATCATCAACACGCCGATCGCCGTGGTCGCGGGCCTGACCTACAACTTCCTGCCGTTCATGGTGCTGCCGATCTACGCCTCGCTCGAGCGCGCCGACCCGCGCGTGATCGAGGCCGGCGGCGACCTGTACGCCAACGGCTTCACGACGTTCCGCACGGTGACCCTGCCGATGTCGATGCCCGGCGTGCTGGCCGGCACCCTGCTGACCTTCATCCCGGCGGCCGGCGACTTCGTCAACATGGAGCTGCTCGGTCCCCAGCGCGGGAAGATGGTCGGCAACGTCATCAACGACCAGTTCCTGGCGATCCCCGGCGGCTACCCGGTGGCGGCCGCGCTGTCGTTCACGCTGATGGCGGCGATCCTGGTGATGGTCTTCCTCTACGTCCGGCGCTTCGGCACCGAGGAGCTGGTGTGACGTGGCCACGATGACGAACTCCCCGACCACGACGCCGACGGGCTCGGCCCCCTACCGCCCCTCGGCGGCCAAGCGGGTGCAGCTCTGGCTCGCCGACCACTTCGTGGTGATGTCGGCGGTCGCGGTGCTGCTCTACCTGTTCCTGCCGGTGGCCTACACGTTCGCGTTCTCCTTCAACGACCACGGCAAGACCAACATCGTGTGGCAGGGCTTCACGTGGGAGCACTGGCAGGACCCCTGCGGGGTGCCGGGCGCCTGCGAGTCGTTGGTGACCTCGCTGCAGGTCGGCGCGATCTCCACGCTCGTGGCGACCGTCCTCGGCACGCTGATGGCGCTGGCGATGGTGCGCTACCGGTTCCGCGGCAAGGCGGCCAGCAACGTGCTGATCTTCGTGCCGATGGCGACCCCGGAGATCGTGATGGGCGCCGCCCTCCTGACGATCTTCGTCCAGGGGTTCACCAACATCGGCATCAGCCTCGGATTCAGCACGATCGTGTTCGCGCACATCATGTTCTGCCTGAGCTTCGTGGTGGTCACGGTGAAGGCGCGGATCCAGTCGCTCGACCCGCGGATCGAGGAGGCCGCCCAGGACCTCTACGCCGGCCCGATGGAGACCTTCTGGAAGGTCACCTTCCCGCTGATCCTGCCGGGCATCCTCGGCGCCGCGATGCTCGCCTTCTCGCTGTCCTTCGACGACTTCATCATCACCAACTTCGTCTCCGGCAACGAGAACACGTTCCCCAAGTTCGTCTACGTCGCGTCCCGGCGCGGCATCCCCGCGGAGGCCAACGTCATCGGCTTCTCGATGTTCGTGATCGCCGTCCTGCTGGTGGTCGGTGCGCAGGGCGTCAGCTCGGTGCGTGCCTCGAGGACCAAGGAGTGACCCATGCCAGAGTCCGGCGCTGAGTCCGGCCGCCCGCCGATGCGGGTGCTGATGGTCGGAGCCGGCGGCGTCGGTGACGCAGCGGCGCGCATCGCCGTCGAGCGTGACTACTTCGAGGCCTGGGTGGTCGCCGACTACGACCTCGGGCGGGCCGAGCGCACGGTCGCGGCCGCGCGCGAGCGGCGTACTGGCGAGGAGCGGTTCAGCGCCGCGCAGGTCGACGCGTCCGACGCCGACGCGGTCGCGGCGCTGGCCGGCGAGGTCCGGGCCACCCACGTGTTCAACGCCGTCGACCCACGCTTCGTGATGCCGATCTTCACCGGCGCGCTGGCGGCCGGTGCGGACTACCTGGACATGGCGATGAGCCTGTCCGTGCGGCACCCTGAAGCGCCGTACGAGCAGGTCGGGGTGAAGCTGGGCGACGAGCAGTTCGCGATGGCCGACCAGTGGGAGTCGGCCGGCCGGCTGGCGCTGCTCGGCATCGGCGTCGAGCCCGGCCTCTCCGACGTGTTCGCGCGCTACGCGGCCGACGAGCTGTTCGACCACATCGACGAGCTCGGCACCCGCGACGGCGCCAACCTGGTGATCCGGGACGAGGCCGGCAACGAGGTGTTCGCACCGGGCTTCTCGATGTGGACGATCATCGAGGAGTGCCTCAACCCGCCCGTGGTGTGGGAGCGGAGGAGGGGCGGCGGCGACCTGGAGTCGGGGTTCTTCACGCTGCCGCCCTTCTCCGAGCCCGAGGTCTTCGACTTCCCCGAGGGCATCGGACCGGTCGAGTGCGTCCACGTGGAGCACGAGGAGGTGCTCCTGATGCCGCGCTGGGTCGAGGCGGACCGGGTGACCTTCAAGTACGGCCTGGGCGAGGAGATGATCGGCATCCTGCGCACCCTCCACACCCTCGGCCTGGACTCGACCGACCCGGTGTCGGTGAAGGGGGTCGAGGTCTCCCCGCGCGACGTGGTCGCCGCCTGCCTGCCCGACCCGGCCACCATCGGGCCGCGGATGGAGGGCAAGACCTGCGCCGGGCTGTTCGTCACCGGCACCGGCAAGGACGGCGCGCCGCGGTCGACCTACCTCTACCACGTCGTCGACAACGCCGACTCGATGCGCGACTACGGCGCCCAGTGCGTCGTCTGGCAGACCGCGATCAACCCGGTCGTCGCGCTGGAGCTGCTCGCCGCCGGCACCTGGTCGGGCGCCGGCGTGCTCGGCCCGGAGGCCCTGCCCCCGAAGCCCTTCCTCGACCTGCTCGCCGCACCCAAGCCCGAGGGATACGGATCCCCGTGGGGAATGGAGGACAGAACGTGATGCTCTCCCAGGAACGGATCCTCGCCACCGAGATCCCTGGCCCGAAGTCGCAGGCCCTGCAGGCCCGCAAGGCCGCGGCGGTCTCGGCCGGCATCGGCACGACGCTGCCGGTGTACGTCGAGCAGGCCGGCGGCGGCATCCTGCGCGACGTCGACGGCAACCAGCTCATCGACTTCGGCTCCGGCATCGCGGTCACCACGGTCGGCAACGCCGCACCGCGGGTCGTGGAGGCCGTGCAGCGGCAGGTCGCCGACTTCACCCACACCTGTTTCATGGTCACGCCCTACGAGGAGTACGTCGCGGTCTGCGAGAAGCTCGCCGAGCTGACGCCGGGCGACCACGAGAAGCGCTCGGCGCTCTTCAACTCCGGTGCCGAGGCGGTCGAGAACGCGGTGAAGGTCGCGCGCCACCACACCGGTCGTGACGCGATCGTGGTCTTCGACCACGCCTACCACGGCCGGACGAACCTGACCATGGCGCTGACGGCGAAGAACATGCCCTACAAGCAGGGCTTCGGGCCCTTCGCCGGGGAGATCTACCGCGCCCCGATGGCCTACCCCTACCGCTGGCCCGGCGGCGCCGACGCGTGCGCCGACGAGGCGTTCGACGCGTTCGTCACCACGGTCCACGCGCAGGTCGGCGAGGACAACTGCGCGGCCGTGCTCATCGAGCCGATCCAGGGCGAGGGCGGCTTCATCGTGCCGCCGCCGGGCTGGCTGCGGCGGGTCGCGGACTGGTGCCGCGACCACGGCATCCTCTTCATCGCCGACGAGATCCAGACCGGCTTCGCCCGCACCGGCGACTGGTTCGCCTGCGACCACGAGGGCGTCGTGCCCGACCTGGTCACCACGGCGAAGGGCATGGCCGGCGGCCTGCCGCTGGCCGCGGTCACCGGGCGGGCCGAGGTGATGGACTCCGTCCACGTCGGCGGCCTCGGCGGCACCTACGGCGGCAACCCGGTCGCGTGCGCGGCCGCCCTCGCCGCGATCGAGACCATGGAGGCCGAGGACCTGCCCGCGAGGGCCCGGGAGATCGAGGCGGCGTTCCTCCCCCGCCTCCGGGCGCTGGCCGAGCGGCATCCCGACCGGGTCGGCGACATCCGTGGGCGCGGCGCGATGCTCGCGGTCGAGCTGGTCACCGACGGCCCCGGCCGGACCCCGGACGCGGCGCTCGCCGGCGCGGTGCACCGGGCCTGCTCGGTCCAGGGGCTGGTGACGCTGACCTGCGGCACCTTCGGCAACGTCTTCCGCTTCCTGCCGCCGCTCGCGATCGGCGACGACCTCCTCGCGGAGGGCCTGGACCTCTTCGAGGCCGCCTTCGACCAGGCGGCCTCGGGCACGGGTGGCAGGGTGGAGTGATGGCCGACCTCACCAAGACCCAGACCGTCCCGACCCAGCTCCTCATCGGCGGGTCGTGGGTGGACGCCTCGGGCGGCGCCACGTTCGAGGTGACCAACCCCGCCAACGGCGAGGTGCTGACCCGCATCGCCGACGGCACGCCGGACGACGGCGAGCGCGCGCTCGCAGCGGCCTCCGACGCCCAGCGCGAGTGGCGTACGACCGAGCCGCGCCAGCGGGGCGAGATCCTGCGCAGCGCCTTCGAGCTGCTCACCGAGCGCGCCGACGACTTCGCGCGGCTGATGACGCTGGAGATGGGCAAGACGCTGGCGGAGGCCAAGGGAGAGGTGACCTACGGCGCGGAGTTCTTCCGGTGGTTCTCCGAGGAGGCCGTGCGCATCCACGGCCGCTACTCCACCGCCCCGGCTGGCAACACCCGGCTGATCACCATGAAGGGCCCGGTCGGTCCGACGCTGATGATCACGCCCTGGAACTTCCCCCTCGCGATGGGCACCCGCAAGATCGGCCCGGCGATCGCCGCCGGCTGCACGATGGTCGTCAAGCCAGCCCACGAGACGCCGCTGACCATGCTCGCGCTGGCCGCCCTCCTCGAGGAGGTGGGGCTCCCAGCCGGCGTGCTCAACGTGGTCACCACCACCGACTCCGGCGGCGTCTGCGAGCCCATCATCAAGGACCCCCGGCTGCGCAAGCTGACGTTCACCGGCTCCACCGCGGTGGGCAAGAAGCTCGTCGCGCAGGCCTCCGACCAGCTGCTGCGGGTGTCGATGGAGCTCGGCGGCAACGCCCCCTTCGTCGTCTTCGACGACGCCGACCTCGACGCCGCTGTGGACGGCGCGATGCTGGCGAAGATGCGCAACATCGGCGAGGCCTGCACCTCGGCCAACCGCTTCCTGGTGCACGAGTCCGTGGCCGAGGAGTTCTCCCGGCGGCTGGCCGAGCGGATGGGCGCGCTGACCGTCGGCGACGGCACCACCGACGGCGTCGACGTGGGCCCGCTGATCACCGAGAAGGCCCGCGCCGGCGTGCACGAGCTCGTCGACGAGGCCGTCTCCTCCGGCGCCCGCGCCCTGGTCGGCGGCACGGTGCCCGACGGCCCGGGCCACTTCTACCCGCCCACGGTGCTGGTCGACGTACCCGCCTCGGCGCGGGTGTTCCGCGAGGAGATCTTCGGCCCCGTCGCGCCCGTCTCCACCTTCGGCGACGAGGACGAGGTGATCGCCCGCGCCAACGACACCGAGTACGGCCTGGTCGCCTACGTCTTCACGCGCGACCACGCGCGTGTGCTGCGCGTCAGCGAGGCGCTGGAGTTCGGCATGGTCGGGATCAACACCGGCATCGTGTCCAACCCCGCGGCGCCCTTCGGCGGCGTCAAGCACTCGGGCTTCGGGCGGGAGGGCGGCTTCGAGGGCATCGAGGAGTACCTCGAGACCAAGTACGTCGGCAGCGCCCTGTGAGCAGGATCGACCGGTCGCGCCTCGCGGCGCTGCACGCCGAGGAGGAGCAGCGCTTCGTCGACCTGCACCCCACGTCGGCCCGGCTGGCGAAGGAGGCCGGTGAGCACCTGCTGGCCGGGGTGCCGATGCCGTGGATGACCCGCTGGCCGGGGTCGTTCCCCCTCTTCGTCGAGTCCGCGGGCGGCGGCCGGTTCACCGACGTCGACGGCATCGACCACGTCGACCTCTGCCTCGGCGACACGGGCTCGATGACCGGGCACTGCCTGCCCGCGGTGGCCGAGGCCGTCCGTGAGCGGACCGAGCGGGGCATCACCACGATGCTGCCCTCCACCGATGCAGCCTGGGTGGCGGCCGAGCTCAGCCGGCGCTTCGGGCTGCCGCGCTGGCAGATGGCGATGACGGCGACCGACGCCAACCGCTTCGTGCTCCGCTTCGCCCGGCACCTCACCGGTCGCCCCCGGATCGCGGTCATGGACTGGTGCTACCACGGCACCGTCGACGAGACGCTCGGCGTGCTGGAGCACGGCCGGGCCGGTGACCGGGTGGTCCCCCGGCCGGGAGCGCTCGGCCCGCAGGTCGACGTCGCCGAGACGACCGCCGTCGTGCCCTTCAACGACCTCGACGCCCTCGACCGCCGGCTCGCGGAGGGCGACGTCGCGTGCCTGCTCATGGAGCCGGCGCTGACCAACATCGGCATCGTGCTGCCCGACGACGGCTACCTGGCCGGCGTCCGCGAGGTGACCCGGCGGCACGGCGTGCTGCTCGTCAACGACGAGACCCACACGATCTGCGCAGGCCCCGGCGGCGCGACGGCGGCGTGGGACCTCGAGCCCGACTTCGTGGTCATCGGCAAGCCCATCGGTGGCGGCATCCCGGTCGCGGCGTACGGCATGAGCGCGGAGGTCGCGGCCCGGCTCGAGGGGCCGATGCTCGGCCACGACATCGACGTCGCCGGTGTCGGTGGCACCCTCTCGGGGTCCGCGCTGGCGATGGCGGCCGTGCGCGCCACCCTGTCGACGGCCCTGCGGCAGCAGGACTTCGACGTCGCGATCCCCCTCGCCGCGTCGTTCACCGACGGCATCCAGGGCGTCATCGACGAGCACGGCCTGCCGTGGCACGTGCAGCGCCTCGGCTGCCGGGCGGAGTACTGGTTCTGCCCGCCACCGCGGGCCGGCGCGGAGGCGGCGGCAGCGGTCGACGAGGAGCTCGACGCGTTCTTCCACCTCTGGACGGTCAACCGCGGCGTGCTGCTCGCGCCGTTCCACAACATGTCCCTCTTCTCGCCGTTCCACACGACGGCCGACGTGGACGCACACACCTCGGCCTTCCGCGGTGCGGTGGAGGCGTTGGTCGGCTGACGGGCCGTGCCGATCGGCGTACCGTGGAGCGATGCGGGGCTGGCTCCAGGTCTTCGGCGCGGTGCTGCTCCTCCACGTCCTCCTGAGGGTCGGGATCGCCGCGCTCTTCGACGAGCTCGGCGACTGGCGGAGCTGGCGCGCCGCGGCGCGCGTGGTGCGGCGGCTCCGACGGCGGCGTGCGGAGGTGGTGCCCCTCCGGCGGCCCATCGAGGACATCGGCGCCGACCTGCGCCGCCTGCATGCCTCGTTCCACCGCGAGGGGCTGCGCTTCGCCAAGTACGAGGGCTGCCGGCAGGCCTACGACCGCGTGCTGGGCGAGGCCGCCGACATGGTCGAGCTGACCCACCTGCTGGCGGTGCTGCCGCCGGGCACGGAGCGCGACCGCGAGCGTGAACGGCTGGAGATGCTGCTCGAGGACGCGGGGCTGCTCCCCCACCCCTGGGCCGCCTGACGATCAGGCGTGGCGCTGCAGGCCCGCACCGAGGCCCATCCGCACGGCACCGCAGGCCTCGAGCATCGCCTCGCGCCCGGACCGTCCGACGCCGGTGCTGTTCACGAAGGCGTGGATCAGCCCGTCGTGGCGGCGGAGTGCGACCGGCACGCCAGCCTCCGCCATCCGCCGGGCATAGGCCTCGCCCTCGTCGCGGAGCGGGTCGAAGCCGGCGACCGCGACGTACGCCGGCGGCAGGCCGGTGAGGTCGTCGGCGAGCAGGGGTGACACCCGCGGGTCCGAGCGGTCGGCGCCCTCGGCGAGGTAGCGCGCGGTGTACCAGTCCATCTGGTGCTCGGTGAGGAAGTGTCCCTCGGCGAACTCGCGGTAGGAGTCGCTGTGCCGGCTCAGGTCGGTGACCGGGAAGAACAGCAGCTGGAGGGCCGGACGGACCCGTGCCTCGCGGAGGTCCTGGCACAGGACCGCGGCCAGGTTGCCGCCCGCGCTGTCGCCCGCGACGCCGATCCGGTGCGGGTCGTGGCCCCAGGCCTCCGCACGGGAGGCCGCGAACATGAAGGCCGCCTTGGCGTCGTCGGGCGCCGCAGGGAAGGGGTGCTCGGGGGCGAGCCGGTAGTCGACGGCGAGCACCGACACCCCGGCGTACGTCGCGAGGAAGCGGCAGACGGTGTCGTGGCTGTCGAGCGAGCCGACCACGAAGCCGCCACCGTGGAAGTAGACCAGCAGCCGGTCGGCGTCCCGGACGTCCGCGAGGTAGCGGCGGGCGGCGATCCCGCCGGCGAAGGTCGGGATCTCGAGGTCCTCGACCAGCGCCATCGGCAGTGGCTTGCCGCCGAACAGCGCCGCCTCCTCCTCCACCTGGCGGCGCGCGGCCTCCACGGGAAGACGGGTGAAGTCGTTGTCGGGCAGCGCGTCGAGCAGGCGCAGCGCCGCCGCGACCTCGGGCTCCATCGCCGCGCCGGCGCGGTTGACCCGACGACCGCCGAGCAGCGTCTGCACGCGGTCGGGCGCTCGACCCACCACAGTGACCACGGCCCGGGAGACGGCAGCCTCGAGGGCCTTGGCATCCATGGGCGGCATGCTCGCACGTCCGTGGCACCCGCCACGAGCAGGGTCCGTGGATCGAGGCCCCTGGAGGTCAGGCGACGCCGAGCACACCCGCGGCCCTCGCCGCGGCGGCGTAGGCCGTAGCGAGGGAGTCGACGGTCTCGTGCGCGTTGAGCCCCGACGGGTTCGGCACGACGAAGACACGGGACGTGCCCCAGGGTGCAGGCTGCTCGCCGGCCCGCGCGCCGCGCTCGCCGAACGCGGTCCGGTAGGCCGTCACCCCGGCCACCGCCACGACGCGCGGGCGCAGGCGCGAGACGAGCTCGCGCAGCCGCTGCCCGCCCTCCCTCAGCTCCTGCGAGGTGAGCTCGTCGGCGCGGGCGGTGGCGCGGGCGACGACGTTGGTGATGCCGATGCCGCGCCGCCGCAGCTCCTCGCGGTTGTCCTCGCTCATGCCGGCGGCCTGGTCGACCGGCCGCGTCAGGATCCCGGCGCGCAGCAGCGCGGGGTAGAACCGGTTGCCCGGGTGGGCGAAGTGGGTCTGCGTCGCGGCGGTCCACAGCCCGGGGTTGATCCCGACGAACAGCAGCCGCAGCGGCTGGTCGTCCCCCGGGAGCAGGTCGGGGACCTCGGTGTCGCGGAACGACTCGAGCTCGGCACGGGTGAAGCCCATCCGGCCATCCTGACGCACGGGGCGAGCCGCGGCTCCGCTGCCCCGTCGGCACCGGCTCAGGCGAGCCCGGACGCCTCGGAGGCCGCGGCCACGCAGAACTGGTTGCCGTCCGGGTCGGCCATCGTGACCCACCGGAAGCTCTCGTCGCCCCGGCGCTCGACCAGGGTGGCGCCCGCACCGAGCAGGCGGTCCACCTCCGCGTCGAGGTCGGGCGCGGTGAGGTCGAGGTGGATCCGGTTCTTGCCCGGGGTCGGGTCGTCCACCTTCTGGAAGGAGAGCAGGCCGGGCAGGCCGCCGCCGCTCACCATGACGTAGAAGCCGTCGTTGGTCTCGCCCACCGTCGCGCCCATCTGCTCGGCCCACCACGCGGCGAGCGACATGGCGTCGGTGGTGTCCATCGTGATCATGCCCAGGGTCAGAGTCATGCCCCGGACGCTAGCGGCGGCCACCGACGGTCGTACATGCACGAGACCCCGCCTCCCTTGCGGGAGACGGGGTCTCGGAGGTGCGGTGCGCCGTCAGGCGCTCAGATCACTTGGTGATCTTGGTGACGCGGCCGGCACCGACGGTGCGACCACCCTCGCGGATGGCGAAGCGCAGGCCCTCGTCCATCGCGATGGGCTGGATGAGCTCGACCGACATCTCGGTGTTGTCACCCGGCATGACCATCTCGGTGCCCTCGGGCAGGGTCACGACGCCGGTCACGTCCGTGGTCCGGAAGTAGAACTGCGGACGGTAGTTGTTGAAGAACGGCGTGTGACGGCCACCCTCGTCCTTCGACAGGATGTAGACCGAGGCGTCGAAGTTGGTGTGCGGGGTGGTGGTGCCCGGCTTGATCACGACCATGCCGCGCTCGACGTCCTCGCGCTTGGTGCCACGGAGGAGCAGACCGACGTTCTCACCGGCCTGGCCCTCGTCGAGCAGCTTGCGGAACATCTCGACACCGGTGACGGTGGACTTCTGCGAGCCCTCGCGGATGCCGATGATCTCGACCTCCTCGTTCACCTTGACGATGCCGCGCTCGATACGACCGGTGATGACGGTGCCACGACCGGTGATCGTGAAGACGTCCTCGACGGGCATCAGGAACGGCTTGTCGGTGTCACGCTCGGGGGTCGGGATGTAGTCGTCCACGGCCTGCATGAGCTCGGCGACCGACTCGCCCCACTTGGCGTCGCCGTTGAGGGCCGGGAAGGCCGCCACGCGCACGACGGGGATGTCGTCGCCCGGGAACTCGTACTCGGAGAGGAGCTCGCGCACCTCCATCTCGACGAGCTCGATGAGCTCCTCGTCGTCGACCATGTCGCACTTGTTGAGCGCGACGACCAGGGCGGGGACGCCGACCTGGCGGGCGAGCAGCACGTGCTCACGGGTCTGCGGCATCGGGCCGTCGGTGGCGGCGACCACGAGGATCGCGCCGTCCATCTGCGCCGCGCCGGTGATCATGTTCTTGATGTAGTCGGCGTGACCGGGGCAGTCGACGTGCGCGTAGTGGCGCGACTCGGTCTGGTACTCGACGTGCGCGATCGAGATCGTGATGCCGCGCTGGCGCTCCTCGGGAGCCTTGTCGATCTGGTCGAACGCCGAAGCCTCGTTGAGGTCCGGGTGCTTGTCGTGCAGCACCTTGGTGATCGCCGCGGTCAGCGTCGTCTTGCCGTGGTCGATGTGACCGATGGTGCCGATGTTGACGTGCGGCTTGGTCCGCTCGAACTTCGCCTTAGCCACTGGGGCTCCTCCTGATTGTTGTTACTTGACTCGTGGGTGTGGGGTGGTGCTGGGTGCCGAGGATCCGGCAGCGATCACTCGCCGCGGACCTTCTTCACGATCTCGTCGGCGATGTTCGTGGGAACCTCGGCGTACGAGTCGAACTCCATCGAGTACGACGCCTGACCGGAGGTCTTGGACCTCAGGTCGCCAACGTACCCGAACATCTCCGACAGGGGCACAAGGGCCTGCACGACCATGTCGCCGTGACGCTCCTCCTGCGCCTGGATCTGACCGCGGCGCGAGTTGATGTCGCCGATGACCGTGCCGAGGAAGCCCTCCGGCGTGGTCACCTCCACGGCGAACATCGGCTCGAGCAGGACCGGACGGGCCTTGCGCGCGGCCTCCTTGAAGGCCTGGTTGCCGGCGATCTTGAACGCGAGCTCGGACGAGTCGACGTCGTGGTAGGCGCCGTCCTCGAGCGAGAACTTCACGTCGACCATCGGGTAGCCGGCGAGGACGCCGAACTCCATGGCCTCCTGGCCACCCTGGTCGACCGAGGGGATGTACTCCTTCGGCACGCGACCACCGGTGACGTTGTTGGCGAACTCGTAGCCCGCACCCGTGCCGGTCTCGGGGTCGATGTTCGGCTCGAGCGAGATGACGACCTTCGCGAACTGGCCCGAACCACCGGTCTGCTTCTTGTGGGTGTAGCTGTGGTTGTCGACCTTGTTGCGGATGGTCTCGCGGTAGGCCACCTGCGGCTTGCCGACGGTCGCCTCGACGCGGAACTCGCGCTTCATGCGGTCCACGAGGATCTCCAGGTGGAGCTCTCCCATGCCGGCGATGATCGTCTGGCCGGTCTCCTCGTCGGTCTTGACCGTGAAGGTCGGGTCCTCGTCGGAGAGACGCTGGATCGCGGTGCCGAGCTTCTCCTGGTCGCCCTTGGTCTTGGGCTCGATCGCGACCTCGATCACCGGGGCCGGGAACGTCATCGACTCGAGCACGACCTGGTTGTTGGGGTCGCAGAGGGTGTGACCGGTCTTGGTGTCCTTCAGACCCATCACGGCCACGATCTGGCCGGCGCCGACCGACGCGATCTCCTCACGCTTGTTGGCGTGCATCTGGTAGACCTTGCCGATCCGCTCCTTCTTGCCGTTCACCGAGTTGACCACGGTGGAGCCGGCCTCGAGCTTGCCCGAGTAGACGCGGACGTAGATCAGCTTGCCGAGGTGCGGGTCGCTGGCGATCTTGTACGCCAGGCCGGAGAAGGGCTCGTCGTCGGAGGGCTTCCGAGCGATCTGCTCCTCCTCGTCGCGCGGCGAGTGACCGATGATCGCGTCGATGTCGAGCGGCGAGGGGAGGTACTTGACGACCGCGTCGAGCAGGGGCTGGACGCCCTTGTTCTTGAACGCGGTGCCGCACAGGACCGGGTTGAGCTTGTCGGCCAGGGTGGCGCGACGGATGGCGGCCTCGAGCTCGGCGACGGTGAAGTTCTCGTCACCCTCCTCGAGGTACTTCTCCATGATGTCGTCGTCGGCCTCGGCGAGGGTCTCGATGAACTTCTCGCGGTACTCCGCGGCCTTGTCGGCGAGCTCGGCCGGGATCTCCTCGACGTCGTAGTCCTCACCCATCTTGGTCTCGCCGCGCCAGGTCAGGGCACGCATGCCGACCAGGTCGACGACACCGAGGAAGTCGGACTCCGCACCGATCGGGAGCTGGAGCACGAGCGGGGTGGAGTTGAGGCGCTCGACCATCATGTCGACGCAGCGGAAGAAGTCCGCGCCGGTGCGGTCCAGCTTGTTGACGAAGCACATGCGGGGGACCGAGTACTTGTTGGCCTGGCGCCACACCGTCATGGTCTGCGGCTCGACACCGGCGACGCCGTCGAAGACGGCGACGGCGCCGTCGAGGACGCGCAGCGAGCGCTCGACCTCGGCCGTGAAGTCCACGTGGCCGGGGGTGTCGATGATGTTGATCTGGTGGTCCTTCCACCAGCAGGTCGTCGCGGCGGACGTGATCGTGATGCCGCGCTCCTGCTCCTGCTCCATCCAGTCCATCGTGGCGCCACCCTCGTGGACCTCACCGATCTTGTAGGTGATGCCGGTGTAGAAGAGGATGCGCTCGGTGGTGGTGGTCTTGCCGGCGTCGATGTGCGCCATGATGCCGATGTTGCGGACCTTGTTGAGGTCGGTGGTGATGTCGACAGCCACTGAAAGTCTCAGTCCCTCGTAAGAGTTGATGGGGTTGGTGGGGGCGGGGCTCCGTCAGCGGAGCCCCGCACCGATCACCAGCGGTAGTGGGCGAAGGCCTTGTTGGACTCGGCCATCTTGTGGGTGTCCTCGCGCTTCTTCACAGCGGCACCGAGGCCGTTGCTGGCGTCGAGGATCTCGTTCATGAGGCGCTCGGCCATCGTCTTCTCACGACGGTCCTGGGCGTAGCCCACGAGCCAGCGCAGGGCCAGCGTGGTGGAGCGGTTGGCCTTGACCTCGACGGGGACCTGGTAGGTCGCGCCGCCGACGCGGCGGGACTTGACCTCGATGGCCGGCTTGACGTTGTCCATCGCGCGCTTCAGCGTGACGACGGGGTCGGTGCCGGTCTTCTCGCGGCAGCCCTCGAGAGCGGTGTAGACGATGCGCTGCGCCACAGCCTTCTTGCCGTCCTGCAGGACCTTGCTCACGAGCTGGGTGACCAGCTGGGAGCCGTAGACCGGGTCGACGACGAGGGGGCGCTTGGGAGCGGGACCCTTGCGAGGCATTACTTCTCCTTCTTCGCGCCGTAGCGGCTGCGGGCCTGCTTGCGGTTCTTGACACCCTGGGTGTCGAGCGAGCCGCGGATGATCTTGTAGCGGACACCGGGAAGGTCCTTCACACGGCCGCCGCGCACGAGCACGATCGAGTGCTCCTGCAGGTTGTGACCGACACCCGGGATGTAGGCGGTGACCTCGACGCCGCTGCTCAGGCGCACGCGGGCGACCTTGCGGAGGGCGGAGTTCGGCTTCTTCGGGGTGGTCGTGTAGACGCGGGTGCAGACGCCACGGCGCTGCGGGGATCCCTTCAGGGCAGGCGTCTTGTTCTTGGACACCTTGTCCTGGCGGCCCTTGCGGACCAGCTGGTTGATGGTGGGCACCGGGTGGTTCCCTCTCTCTGTCTTCTCGTCACGGCTCGGCGAGGTGCCGGGCTCGGGTGTCGTGCGTTGTTGCGTGTGCCTGTTGCGACTGCGTGCGGCGCGGCACCGGAAGGGCCGCTGCGAATCTGTGCATGCGCATGGGTCTGGACGTGCCAGACACAAGGAAAGAGGCTACTCGGGCGCCAATGCAGGGTCAAAATGCCGCGGAGGCGGTCCTGACGGGTGCTTCCGCGACGGCTTCCCCGATCACCTCGTCACGCTCACGTCGCGCCCGGTCGAGCCGCAGGTGGACGGCGGCGGAGACCGCCACACCCAGCACTGTCAGCGTACCGCCACCGATCAAGGTCCAGCGCGCGCCGTACTCCTCGCCGATCCACCCGATGATGGGCGCGCCGAGGGGCGTGCCACCCATGAAGATCATCATGTAGAGCGCCATCACCCGGCCACGAACGCCGGCGTCGGTGTGCAGCTGCATGTAGGTGTTCGCGCTGGTGATGAAGGTCAGCGCGGTGAGACCGGTGACCGGGGCCAGCAGGGCGAAGGTGAGGTACGACGGCATCAGCCCGGCGAGCACGACGGTCGTCCCGAAGGCCAGCGCGGCGCCCACGACCAGGCGGTGGCGGACGTTGGTGCGGCGTGCGGCGAGCAGGGAGCCCGTGAGCGAGCCGATCGCCAGGACGGTGCCGAGCAGGCCGAACTCCTCGGGACCCTTGCCGTAGACCTCCGTGGCCATCAGCGCGGACGTGATCTGGAAGTTCAGGCCGAACGTGCCGGCGAAGAAGACCAGGCTCAGCACGAGCAGCAGGTCGGGCCGCGCGCGGACGTAGGCCACGCCCTCGCGGATCGCGCCGGGGCCGCGGTTGGCCGGCGCTGCGGCGTCGATGCGGCTGGCGTCGAGGTGGCGCAGCGACCAGATGGGAGCGGCGTACGACACCGCGTTGAGGAGGATGACCCAGCCAGTCGCGACCGCTCCCCCGCCGAAGACCGCGATCAGCACGCCGGCCAGGCCGGGGCCGACGAGCCGCGCAGCGTTGAAGCTGGCGGAGTTGAGGCCGACCGCGTTGGTGAGGTCGACCGGGTCGACGAGCTCGGAGACGAACGACTGGCGCGCCGGGGCGTCGAAGGCGGACGCCGCGCCGAGCAGGAGCGCGAGGACGTAGACGTGCCACACCTCGGCAGTGCCGGTGACGGCCAGGACGCCGAGGACGGCGGCGGGCAGCGCCATGCCGATGTTGGTCAGCTGGAGCAGCCGCTGCTTGGGCATCCGGTCGGCGACCAGGCCCGCGAAGGGCGTCAGCAGGAGGAACGGCAGGAACTGCAGGCCCGTCGTGATGCCAAGCGCGGTCGCGCCGGAGCCGGCGGCGAGCTCGAGGACCAGCCAGTCCTGTGCGACGCGCTGCATCCAGGTGCCGGTGTTGGACACGACACCACCGGCGGCGTAGCGGCGGTAGTTCGGGTTGGCCAGGGAACGGAAGGTGGGACTCGTGGTGACTCCTCAGTCGGTCATCGGTCAGTCGGTCAGGGCGAGGCGGGCCAGGATCGGTGCGGCCTCGCGGAGGGTGGCGCGCTCGGCCGGGGTGAGCTCGGCGAGGCGCTGGGAGAGCCAGGCGTCGCGGCGCTGGCGGTCGGCCAGCACGGCTGCTCGGCCGGAGTCGGTGATCGAGACGACGACCTGGCGGCCGTCGGTCTCGTGGGGGCGGCGCTCGACGTAGCCGTCGCCCTCGAGGCAGTTGACCGTGCGGGTCATCGACGGCGGCTGCACGCGCTCGGCGCGGGCGAGCTCGCCGACGGTCTGGTCGCCCAGCCGCACGAGCAGGCCGAGCACGACCATCTGCGGGATGCTCAGGTCGTTGTCGGGATGGCGCTCGGACACCAGGCGGCGGCGCAGGCGCATCACTCCGGCGCGGAGCTCGGAGGCGAGTCCGGCGTCGGTGCGGAGGTCGGCGGTCGGCATGTCGTTAGCATAACTCATTACCTGTGCTAACTATTCCGCCGCGAGTCGGACTCCCGGCACCACTTGTCAGGCTCTCGCTGGACTTGTCAGGCCGTGCACGGGCCGACAACTTCAGTGATCCCCGGCCGACCGGGGATCACTGAAGGCGACGAGGAAGCCCCAGGTCGGGTCAGGTGAGCCAGGAGGTGATCGGGTCGATGGCGAAGTAGACGACGAAGAGCGCCGCGACGATCCACATCAGGGGGTGCACCTCACGCACCTTGCCGACGACCAGCTTGATCAGGACGTAGGCGAGGAAGCCGGCGCCGATGCCGACGGAGATCGAGTAGGTGAACGGCATCAGCACGATGGTCAGGAACGCCGGGATCGCGATCTCGAGGTCGTCCCAGGCGATGCCCTTGACCTGCTGCATCATCAGGAAGCCGACGAGCACCAGCGCCGGGACGGCGGCCTCGGACGGGATCGCCTCCACGACCGGGGCGAAGAACGTGCTGAGCAGGAACAGCAGGCCGGTCACCACCGAGGCCAGGCCGGTGCGTGCCCCCTCGCCGACGCCGGAGGCCGACTCGATGTACGACGTGTTGGACGAGACGCCCGCGGCGCCACCGGCCATCGCAGCGACCGAGTCGACGATCAGGATGCGCTGGGCGTTGGGCGGGATGCCCTCCTCGTCGTTGAGCCCGGCCTCCGCTCCGATGGCGGTCATCGTGCCCATGGTGTCGAAGAAGTCGGCCAGCAGGAGCGTGAAGGTGAGCAGGACCGCGGCCAGGAGGCCGACCGAGGAGAACGCGCCGAACAGGTCGAACTCGCCCACTGTGCCGAAGTCGGGCACGTCGACGAAGCCGTTGAGCTCGGGCACGTTCAGCGACCAGTTGCCCGGTCCGTCGTTGGCGACCGAGTCGAGGTCGAGGACGGCCTGGAGGACGAACGCCAGCACGGCGGTCGCCACGATCGAGATCAGGATCGCGCCGCGCACCTGGCGTACCCAGAGGGCGATGATCAGCACGACGCCGATGGCGAACACCAGCACCGGCCAGCCGGTGAGGGTGCCGCCGTTGCCGAGCTGGACCGGCACCGTGGTCTGGAAGGCGTCGGGGATCCGGGTCACGAAGCCGGCGTCGACGAAGCCGATGAGGGCGATGAACAGGCCGATGCCCACCGAGATCGCGATCTTCAGCTGCTGGGGCACCGCGTGGAAGACCGCCTTGCGGAAGCCGGTCAGCACGAGGACCAGGATGATGATGCCCTCGAGGACGATGAGGCCCATCGCGTCCTCCCACGTGGAGCGGGTGGCGATCGCGTTGGCGACGAAGGCGTTGAGTCCCAGTCCCGTGGCGAGCGCGAGCGGGAAGTTGGCGACCGTGCCCATCAGGATCGTCAGCACGCCGGCGACCAGCGCCGTGCCGGCGGCGATCACCGGGAGGTTGGACCCGTCGCCGGGCCCGCCGCCGAGGAAGGCACCGGTCGAGTCGGGCACGAAGCCGAGGATCAGCGGGTTGAGCACGATGATGTAGGCCATCGTCAGGAACGTGACGACACCGCCTCGCACCTCGCGGCCCACGGTCGAGCCTCGCTCGCTGATCTTGAAGAAGCCGTCGAGGCCCGAGGGCTTCGCGGGGCGGGCTGCGGTCTGGGTCTCCTCGCTCACAGGACGGCAGTCTGGCAGAACCGCGTGACGCGGGTGTTTCACGCATGCGTCGGGTTGTAGCGTGTCGGCGTGGACCTGGGTGACGAGCAGCCGACGCGGCACGAGATCGGCAACCGCACCTACATCGTGGCGCAGGTCGAGCCGCTCGACGTCGACGGCGTGCGCACCACGGAGGTCGGCACGGCACTGTGGCTGCTCGGCTTCCTCGGCCTGCTGCCGTTCTGGGGCACCCTGCAGGACAACGGCCGCACCTGGTGGCTGTGGACCTGCCTGGCCGGCTTCGGCCTCGGGCTCTGCGGCCTGGAGTACTGCCGGCGCCGGCGCAAGGAGCGGGCCGCACAGCAGGCGTCCGCATGACCCTGCCCCCCACCCGCTGGGAGCTGGCCGGTGAGGACAACCGCGGCTACGGCGAGCACTTCGCCACACAGGTAGCCAAGGGCGTCGACGTCGACGGCGAGGCGCGCTTCCTCGACGCGCTGGCTCCCCGCGGCGGCCGGATCCTCGACATCGGCTCGGGCATGGGCCGGGTGGCGGCCGCCCTGCAGCGACGCGGGCACGACGTCGTCGCCACCGAGCCCGACCCCGCCTTGCGCGCGCAGTCGGAGGCGACGTACCCCGACCTCGCGGTCCTGCCGCACGAGGCGCTCGCCCTCGACCCCGCCGAGGTCGGCACCTTCGACGTCGTCGCCGTCGTCGGCAACGTCATGGTCTACCTCGGCGAGGACACCGAGGTCCGGGTCCTGGAGCGGGTGCGCGACCTGCTCGCGCCGACCGGCCGCGCCGCCATCGGCTTCCACCTCACCGCGATCAAGGCCGGCAGCCGGACCTACCCGGCCGAGGAGTTCGTCGCGGACGCCACGGCGGCGGGGCTGCGCGTGGTGCACCGGTTCGGCAGCTACGAGCTGCACGAGCCCGACGACGCGTACGCCGTGTGGGTGCTGACGCGGGACTGATTTCGACGCGCTCGTGCGCCTTCGTGCCTCAGCCGCGTCGCTTGCTCAATCTGGCCGCACCCACGCCCCCACCTCGTGCCTCGGTCGGGACTGTGCGTCTCAGACCGTTTCGATGTCGTCGTCGGTGAGCGTGTCGAGGACGTGGTCGGGCAGCGGCAGCGGCTGCTGCTTGCGGGCGAGCTTGACCTCGGAGTGGGCGCCGCAGCCGTGGTTGAGGGTGACGACCCGGCCGTCGTCGTTGGCGTTGCCGTTGGCGCAGACGCCGAACGAGTCGGCCAGGGAGCCGTTGAGCCGCACCAGGAAGCCGCAGGAGTAGCAGCTGTCGGGCGCGCTCTTGGCCAGGGGAGCCTCCGGACCGCCGGGGCCGGCCCACCAGCGCTCGGCGGCCATGTCGATGCCCTCGCGGCTCAGCGTCCGCACCCTGCCCAGGCCGAGGTCCTCGGCGACCCGGCGCACCTGCGCCTTGGCGTCGCCGTCCAGCGGCGTGTCGAGCGGGTCGTCGCCGACGAGGTAGGTCGGCACCAGTCGGGCGTCCTCGTCCTCGACGGGGAGCAGGTCGCCGGGCGAGAGGTCGCCGGGCTGGATGCGCTCCTTGTAGGGGACCCATGCCGGGGCGACGATCGCCTCGTCACCGGGCAGCAGCACGACCTCGTTGACGGTCACGTCCTTGCCACGCTTGGCACGGGTCAGCGTGACCGACCAGTACCACCCCGGGTAGCCCGGGCGGACGCACGCGAACTGGTGGGTGACCACGCGCTCGTCCTCGGCGTGGGCACCGAGGTGGTCGCCCACCTCGGTGGGCTCGGCGACCTCGAGGACGATGCCCCGCGCCAGGTCCACGGCCTTGGCGAGGGCGGAGTCCGGCTTGCCGGCACGGGTGGGGAGAGCGATCACGTGCGCATCATGACAAATGGGCGGTGGTCCTGTCCCGTCGAGGGGCGAGTCGGGGGCAGGTCGGGGGGACGTCGCGGGCGAGGACGAGACGTCCTGCACCGCGCTGTCGGGTGGGTAGGTCAAGATGGTGCACGTGACCACCGACCGCCCCGACCCGAGCCCGGGGCAGCAGTCGGACACCCGCTCGGACACACGCACCGACGCCTCCTCCGACCCCGGTGCGGAGACCCGTGCCGGCACCCGGGCGGGCCCGACCGCCGCCCCCCGCCCCAGTGCCGTACGCCGCTCGCTGTCCGGCGCCGCCCGCGGCGTCCGTGCCGCCGGGCGGGGCGCGCGCGTGGCCGGGCGCGGAGCCGGCACCGCCGGGCAGTACGCCGTCACCCAGGCCCGCCGCGCCGCCCGCGCCGAAGGGGCCGGCGACTCCGGCCTGTCCCGGCTGATCGAGCTGCATGCCTTCAACGCGGCGGGCGACGCCGCGGTGGCGATCTCCCTGGCCGGCACGCTCTTCTTCCAGGTCCCGACCGGTGAGGCCCGTGGCCAGGTCGCCCTCTTCCTGGGGCTGACGATGCTGCCGTTCGCGGTCGTCGCCCCGCTGATCGGACCGTTCCTCGACCGCTTCAGCCACGGTCGTCGGTGGGCGGTCGGCGCCACGATGGCCATCCGCGGCTTCCTCTGCTGGGTGCTGGCCACCGCCGTGGTGACCGAGTCGGCATGGCTCTTCCCCGCGGCCCTGGGCGTCCTCGTGGCGTCCAAGGCCTACGGCGTGACACGCGCTGCGGCGGTCCCCCGCCTGCTGCCGCCGGACCTCACGCTCGTCAAGGCCAACGCCCGGGTGTCACTGGCCGGCGTGGTCGGCGCGGGCATCTCCGCCCCGCTGGCGGCCCTGGCCTCGACGTTCGGGCCGGAGTGGTCGCTGCGCTACGCCTTCGTGGTCTTCGTGCTCGCGACCATCTGGGCGATCCGGCTGCCCGAGAAGGTCGACTCGAGCCACGGCGAGGGCGACCTGGTGCTCGCCGGCTCGACGGACGCCAGCGGGGCGGGGCGGCGCACCAAGACCCGCATCCCGGCCGCGGTCGCCTTCGCGCTGCGGGCCAACTGCGGCCCGCGCTGGCTGTCGGGCTTCCTGACGATGTTCATGGCGTTCCTGCTCCGCGAGAACCCCATCGGCGACTGGCGCCCGGAGGTCCTGCTGGGTCTCGTGATCGGCGCGGCCGGCCTCGGCAACACCCTCGGCATCACCATCGGCTCGCTCCTCAAGCGGCTCAGCCCGTCGGTCACCGTGGTCCTCGCCCTGCTCGCGGACGTCGCTGTCGCGACGGTGGCGGCGCTGTTCTACGGCCTGGTCTCCCTCGTGCTGCTCGGCCTGACCGCCGGGCTCGCCCAGGCGCTGGCCAAGCTGTCGCTCGACTCGACCATCCAGCGCGACATCCCGAGCCGGGTGCAGGCGAGCGCGTTCGCCCGCTCCGACACCACGCTGCAGCTGGCCTGGGTGATCGGGGGCTTCGTGGGCATCGCGATGCCGCTCATGCCGCGGCTCGGGCTGGGCATCGCCGCCGGCGTGCTGGGCGCGTGGGCGATGTTCGTGCTGGTCAGCCGCCGGTCACGTCCCGCGCAGCCGCCAGCGCGGGCCTGACCCTCAGATCTCGAGCTCGTCGGCGAGGGCGCGCAGCACCTTCGCCGTGCCGCGGGCGGCGGCGCGCTCGGGGTGCCGGCCGCGCCGGTAGGTCTCCTCGACGCCCTCGAGCATCTTGATGAGGTCCTCGACGATGGTCACCATCGCCTCCGGCTGCTTGCGCTGGGCGTTGCGCTGGTTGCGGGTGACCGAGGCCGGGGCGTCGACCAGCCGCACCTGGAGCGCCTGGTCGCCCCGTCGGCCCTGGGCGATGCCGAACTCGACCTTGGTGCCGGCCTTGAGCGTGCTGATGCCCTCGGGCAGCGCGTCGGAGTGGACGTAGACGTCCGGTCCGTCCTCCTGGGAGAGGAAGCCGAAGCCCTTCTCCGCGTCGAACCACTTCACCTTGCCACTGGGCACAGGACTGCTCCACTCAACTCAACCAGGCCGCCCGTGGATTCACGGGGCGCGGCACAGGATAGGCGGCTGGACCAGCCCACCACCAACGGGTTCCTCCCCACGGCTAGGGTCTGGGCTTTGATTTGGCCACGCTCCTGCTGGGACCATGGAAAACTCGTGGGTCCCGCCGGACGGGGCGGTGGACCGTGACGATCGCGACGAAGTGGGGTGGGCACCGTGTGGGCACGACCGGCCGGGCGGATCCTGGGGAGCTGCGTGCTCGCGCTCTCGATCGCGCTCACCGGCACGGCCGCAGCCCTCGGTGACGACGCCCCGACGACCCCCGCCCCCGCGTCCGGGCTCACCCTCGTCACGCTGCAGGGCCCCGGCACCTCGGCAGGCACGCGCGAGCCCGCGGAGCTCCTCGCCAAGCAGGACGCGCTGCTCGCCGCGATCGGCGCGGGCGCACCCGTCTACCGCTGGACGACCGCGCTCAACGGCTTCGCCGCCCACCTCGACGAGAGCCAGCTCTCCGCGCTCGAGCGCCAGCCCGGCGTCGCGGCGATCGAGGCCGACACGGTCCGCCCGCTCGCCGGACGTACGTCGGCCGCCGCGGTCCGCACGGCCGCCACCCCCCGGTTGCGTGGCGGCGCCGGCGTGGTGATCGGGGTGGTCGACTCGGGCATCGCCCCCGAGTCCCCCGCGTTCGCCGACGTGCCCGGCCTGGGCGCCGACCCCGAGCGCTTCTCCGGCACGTGCACCGAGGGCGAGGGCTGGACCGCGGAGGACTGCACCCGCAAGGTCGTCGGCGCCCGCTGGTTCGTGGAGGGCTTCGGTCGTGACGCGGTGCGGTCCTCGGAGTCGTTCTCGACGCTCGACGACCTCGGCCACGGCACCCAGGTGGCGTCGGTCGCCGCGGGCAACGCCGGGGTCAGCGTGCGCGTCGACGGTCGCGACGCCGGACGCTTCGGTGGCGTCGCCCCGCAGGCGCGTATCGCGGCCTACAAGGCCTGCTGGGGCGCGCCGGACCCGTCAGGCGACGGGTGCTCGACCGCCGACGTGGTGAGCGCGGTCGACGCCGCCGTCGCCGACCACGTCGACGTCCTCAACCTGGCGCTCGCCGGCGGCGCGCGCATCGACACGCTCCAGCGCGCACTGCTCGGTGCCGCCGAGGCCGACGTCGTGGTGGTCGGCGCGGCCGGCAACTCCGCGCGCTCCGCCTTCGCCGCCCATGCCGGTCCGTGGGTCACCACGGTCGGCTCGGCGGTGGGTCGGATGTCCCGCGGCCGGGTGAGCGTCCCGGGCGGGACCTCCTGGACCGGCGGCGGACGGCCGGTGGCCGTGCGTGGTCGCGCCGTGCTCGCCCAGGACGCGGCAGCCCCCGGCGTCTCGCGCCACGACGCCGGCCAGTGCCGGCAGGGTGCCCTCGACTCGCGACTCGTCGGCCGGCGGATCGTGGTGTGCCGCCGCGGTGGCATCGGTCGCATCGACAAGTCCGAGGCGGTCGCCCAGGCGGGCGGGCGCGCGATGGTCCTGGTCAACCGCACCCCGGGCGCCGTCACCGCCGACTTCCACGCCGTCCCCACCGTCCACCTGCCCGCCGTCGCCGGACGCGAGCTGAGCCGCTGGGTGGCCCGCCACCCCGGGGCACGCCTGCGGATGTCCCGCGTGGTCGGCACCGCGGGCGACCGTCGAACGCCGCCGTGGAGCGCGTCGGGCGACCCGCGCGGCGCCACCATCAAGCCGGACGCCGTCGCCGACGGCGACGCGGTGCTGGGAGCGCTGCCGGACTCCAGCGGACGCAGCTGGGGCGTCTTCAGCGGCAGCTCGGCGGCCGCCGCGCACGCCAGCGGCCTGGCCGCGCTGCTGCGGGCCGAGCACGCCGACTGGTCGGCCGCCGCTGTCCGGTCGATGGTCGTCACCTCGGCCCGACCGGTCCGGGGCGCGACCGCGCTGTCCGAGGGGTCCGGCGCCCTGCCCGGCCGTGCCCCGCGCGCGCACCTCGTCCTCGAGGTCGACGCCGGCGCCTGGCGCCGTGCGCTGCGCGGCAACCGTCTCGCCGACCTCAACACGACCTCGCTGCTGATGCCCGCCGGGCAGACCACCGCGGTGCGGACGGTGACCAACGTGGGCAGCCGCCCGGAGTACTTCTCGGTGACCGCCCGCGGCTTCACCTCCCACCGGGTCCGCGTGCAGCCCCTCGCCGTACGTCTCGCGCCCGGCGAGTCCGCACGCTTCACCATCACCGTCAGCGGGCCCGCCACTCCCGGCGGCCTCGACGACGGGGAGCTCGTGTGGCTCGGCGCCCGCGGCGGTCGGACCAGGGTCCCGGTCGCGCTCACCCGCTGACACGACGAACGGGCCGCCGCCCCCAGGGGACGACGGCCCGTGCGGGCGCGATGGGTCAGTCGCCGAGGACCCGGTCGTGGCGCAGCGAGGTCGCCTTCGTCTCGTGCGCGAAGAGGACCGCGACCACCGTGATGACCGACGCGAGGGTCATGTAGACCGCGACCTTCGGCACGTTGGTGACGCCGGCGCTGGCGTCGCCGAGGAGCTCGATCGCGATGATCGGGGCGAGTGCGCCGGCGAAGATCGAGGCGAGCTGGTAGCCGACCGAGGCACCGGTGTAGCGGACCGAGGTGCCGAACAGCTCGGAGAAGAAGGCCGCCTGCGGTGAGTACATCAGTGCGTGCAGGACCAGGCCGACGACGATCGCGAGGATGATCTTGCCCTCGGAGCGCGAGGCGATCAGGTCGAAGAAGACCCACGACCAGGCGGCGACGCCGATGGCGCCCGCGAGGTAGAGCGGGCGGCGGCCGACCCGGTCGCTGATGGCTCCGATGACCGGGATGGTCACGAAGTGCACGACCGAGCCGATCAGCAGGGCCTTGAGGATCAGCGACTTGTCGTCGGCGGTGCCGGCGTAGAGCGTGAGGAACGAGATCGAGATGACCGTGAAGAGGTAGTACGAGATGTTCTCGGCCATGCGCATGCCCATGGCGACGAGGACCTCCTTGGGGTACTTCCGGAACACCTCGAGCAGGGGCAGGTGAGCGGTCTCCTTGGTCTCCAGCTCGGTCCGGGCCTCCTTGAAGACCGGCGACTCCTCGACGGACAGCCGGACCCACAGGCCGACGGCGACCAGCACGGCGCTCAGCAGGAACGGGACGCGCCAGCCCCAGGCGTTGAAGGCGTCGTCGGACTGCACGGCGGCCAGCACCCACAGCACGCCCGTGGCGAACAGGTTGCCCAGCGCCACGCCCGCCTGCGGCCACGACGACCAGAACCCACGCTGCGAGTCGTCGCCGTGCTCGGCGGCCATCAGGACGGCGCCGCCCCACTCACCGCCGACCGCGAAGCCCTGCACCAGGCGGCACGCGAGCAGGAGCAGCGGGGCTGCCACGCCGATGGAGGCGTACGTCGGCAGCAGGCCGATCGCGAAGGTCGCCACTCCCATCAGGAAGAGCGAGAAGACCAGCATCTTCTTGCGGCCGACCTTGTCCCCGAAGTGGCCGAAGACGATGCCGCCGAGCGGGCGGGCGACGAAGCCCAGCGCGTAGGTGCCGAACGCCAGCAGGGTGCCCGTCGCGTCCTCGCTCTCGGGGAAGAACAGCGTCCCGAAGACCAGCGCCGCGGCCGAGCCGTAGAGGAAGAAGTCGTACCACTCCACGGCGGTGCCGATCAGGGACGCGAAGACGACCTTGACGATGCTGGTGCGGCCGGGGTCGGCGTCCGTGGCGGCGGTGCCGTCCCGGGGTGAGGTGTCGGTGGTCATGGCGTGCCTTTCATCGGGGGATGACATGGAGGTCAGTGAGGGTCGGGGGTCGGGCGTGGTCAGGCGGCGGTCCAGCCGCCGTCGAGGACCAGTGATGAGCCGGTCATCGACGTGGCGGCGGGGCTGCACAGGAAGGCCACCGCGTCGGCGACCTCCTCGGGCTCGACCAGCCGCTTGAGCGGCGTACGGGCGAGCAGGACGGAGTCGAGGACCTCGTCCTCGGGGATGCCGTGGGCGCGGGCCTGGTCGGCGAGCTGGCCCTCGACGAGCGGGGTGCGGACGTAGCCGGGGCAGACCGTGTTGCTGGTGACCCCCTTGTCGGCGCCCTCGAGGGCGATGACCTTGGAGAGGCCCTCGAGGCCGTGCTTGGCGCTGACGTAGGCCGCCTTGTACGCCGACGCGCGGTGCCCGTGGACGCTCGAGACGTGGACGAGCCGGCCCCAGCCGCGGGCGTACATCCCGGGCAGCAGGCGGCGGGCGAGCAGGAAGGGCGCGTGCAGCATCAGCGCGTGGATGGCGCGGAACCGCTCCGGGTCGAAGTCCTCGAGCGGTGCGACGTGCTGGATCCCGGCGTTGTTGACGAGGACGTCGACGTCGAGGTCGATGGCCTCGATCGCGGCCTCGTCGGTGAGGTCGACGACGTGCGGGGTGCCGTGGACCTGGGCGGCGACCTTGGCCACGCCCTCCTCGTCACGGTCGAGCAGGTGGACCTCGGCGCCACCCTCGGCGAGGCGGGCGGCGACCGCCGCGCCGATGCCGCTGGCGGCCCCCGTCACGAGCGCCCGACGGCCGCGCAGGGCGGGCGGGGTGGACTGGGTGGCGGTGGTCATGCGCACCACCGTAGGGAGCGGAGTGACGCACGGCACATGGCGTCGAGCACCACAGTTGTCACCTCTTCATGTGGGGCGACCACATGCTCGGTGCGTCAAACGTCCTGGAGCCGCGCCAGCCGGAGCGCCAGCTGCAGGTCCAGCGCCCGTCCGGGCTCGCGCCACCCGACGCCGAGCAGCTCGCCGATGCGCTCCAGCCGCTGGGTCACGGTGTTGGGGTGGAGGTGCAGCGCCGCAGCCGTGTCCTTGAGGTGGCCGCCGGTGGCGAACCACGCCTCGAGGGTCTCGACGAGGCCGGTCCCGCGGCGGGCGTCCCACTCCCGGACCGGGCCGACCATGGCCTCCACGAACGCGCTGACGTGCTCGGGATCGTTGTCGCCGAGCAGCAGCCGGGCCACACCCAGGCCCGCGGGATCGCTGACCTCCCCCCGACGACCGAGCCGGACGAGGGTGTCGAGGCACCGCCGCGCCTCGGCGTGGGCCTCGACGAGGCGGTCCCCCTGCAGGGCGTCGCTGGTGGCGGCGACGCCCACGGTCGCGGCGCCGCCGAGGCCCTGCACCGCCGACTGCAGCTCGGCTCCCACCTTGTGCGCGTCCTCGCTGGGCACGACCAGGACGACGGCACCGCGGTGCTCGCCGGCGAGGCCGGACATGCGGCGGGCGAGCGCGACGGCGGCGCGGCTGGCCCGGTGGCGGTCGGCGCCGTCGACGGTGGCCGCGGCCACCACGACCGGGCCGTCGAGGCTCGCGCTGTGGCGGCGCACGCGGTCGCGGAGGCGCTCGCGCGACTCCGCGTCGGCCTCCAGCAGGTCGACGAGCAGCTGGCCGCCGAGCCGCTCCTCGGCGTCGGTGACCGAGCGGGCGAAGAGCAGCACCAGCGCGGTGACCAGCGCTCCGCGCTCGAGCGTACGACGGCCCGCGAGGTCGAGCGGCTCGTCACGTCGCAGCACGAGGGTGGCGACGTGCTCGGTGCCGGCGAGGGCCGCGGCGACCAGGCCGCCGTCGACCACGACCGAGCGGCCGGAGGCCACCGCGGCCGGGACCGCACCGGACCAGTCGAGCCCGGGGTCCTCCCCCGCCTGCAGCTCCCCCGAGGGCGTCCAGACCGACGCGGACCCGTCGAGCACCGTCGACAGCACCTCGGCGACCTCGGCCACTCCCCCGCCGCCGAGCAGCAGGTCGGTCAGCCGGTCGTGGGCCAGCGCGGCCGCGTCGACCGCCTCGGTGTGCCGGGTCAGGGACCGGTTGGCCTCGTCGAGCTCGGCGAAGAGGCGGGCGTTCTCGAGCGCCACCACGGCGTGGGCCGCGAAGGACGTGAGCAGGCTGACCTCGGACTGCGGGAAGCGCCGCACCGAGCGGTGCACCGCGAGCAGGGCCCCGATGACCACGCCGTCGAGGACGAGCGGCACGCCGAGGATGGCGCGGATCTGCTCGCCGGCGACCGCCTCGTCGATGTAGCCCTTGTGCACGAACCGCTCGTCGGAGGCGTAGTCCTCGGTGAAGTAGGCGGCGCCGGTCTGGGCCACGAGGCCGAGGAGGCCGGTGCCCAGCGGCAGCCGCAGCGTCTGGAACTCGCGGGTCAGCGCGCCGTCGGTGACCTTCATGTAGGAGGCGCCGTCGCCCTCGTCGTTCAGGGACAGGTACGTCATGTCGCAGTGCAGCAGCTGGCGCGCCCGGCGGACGATGGCGGCCAGGATGGTGTCGACGTCGCGGATCGCGGTGAGGTCGGAGGCCGTCTCGTAGAGCGCGGACAGCTCGGCCTCGCGCGAGCGCATCCGGGTGATCAGGTCGCGCAGCCGCAGCGCGACGTCGTACTCCGTGCGGACGACGGCGGCCGCCCGCTCGTCGAGCTCCTCCTCGGCCTGCGCGAGCCGCTCGTCGAAGGCGCTGAGCGGCGCCTCGTCGTAGAGCAGGTCGAGGAAGGACGGCACGCGCACATCATGGCCGCAGGGCCGGGCGGGCGCACCCGCGGCCCGGTCAGGCCTCGCGGGTGATGGTCATCTCGCGGTCGCCGTAGACGACCTTGTCGCCGTGGAGCAGGGCGGCCGGCTTGCCCGCGGCGAGCTGCCGCGACACGCCCTGGCGGACCAGGATCGTGCCGTTGGTGGAGCCGCGGTCCATCACCACGATGGTGCCGTCAGCGGCCGGGCCGAACTGGGCGTGGGTCTTGGAGACCGACATGTCGGCCGAGGCGAGCGGGATCAGGTGCGCGACCTGCTCGCCGCTGCGGGGCTCGGGGCGACGGCCGACCAGCGCCATCCCGGCGATCACGAAGCTCTCGCCGTTGTCGAAGTGGACGCGCCAGCGCGCCGGCGGCGGCGCATGGCGCGGTGCGGACGGCGGCGGGGAGTAGGTGGGCGGCGGCGCCTGCTGGTGGGCGGCGTGCGGCGGGGCCTGCTGCTGGGGCGGCTGCTGCGGGGGCGGCGCCGGCTGTGGGTCGGACTGCGGCTGCGGCGGTGGAGCGGCCACCGGTGGCGCGACGACCTCCGGCGGCAGCTGCTGGCGCCGCATCGACTGCTCGGATCGCTCGGGGGTCCGGACGGCCTCCACGGGTGGGGCCGGGATGAGCCGCATGGCGGTGAGGTTGACGATGTGGCGGGGCCCCTCGTCCGCGGCGTCGCTCGCCACCTCCACCACGGGACGTACGTCGACCACGACGGTGTGGGTCAGGTGGTCGTGCCAGCCGCGACGCTGGCGGCCGCGGTCCTCCACGGCCGTCCAGGCCAGGGTGGCGACGCCGATGCCGAAGGTCGGCAGGCCGGCGACGCCCAGGACGAGCGAGCGGAGCAGGGCCGGCCCGACGCCGATCGGGGTGCCGGTGCCGTGGTGGACGACACGGAGTCCGGTCGCGGCCTTGCCCGGGGACGTGCCGCCGACGCCGAGCAGGACCGCCAGCACGAGCCACAGCAGCACCATCGCCCCGGCGACGACCCCCACGACTGTCCACACGTCGTCGGAGACGAAGGCGACGGTGAGGACGCCGACGAGGGCGAGCAGGCCCCAGGCGAGGATCCGGTCGATCGCGAACGCGGTGAACCGTCGCTCGAGCTGGGCGATCGGGTAGGTCATGGCGTGCTGCTGCTGGGTCACGGTGGCGTCAGTCAGGGGTTGGTCACCTGGATGGTGACGCCGTCGCCGAGGTCGAGGACGGCGCCGGGGACCAGGCTGACCGCGATGCCGGGCTTGAGCTCCTCGGGGTCGAGGCCGGGCAGCGCGAGCACGGTGCCGTTGGTCGAGCCGAGGTCGGTCGCGATCGCCGAGCCGTGGTCGGCGCCCGCGCCGGGGCGGATCTCCAGGTGCGTGGAGGAGATCTCCTGGTGCGGGCTGGCGACCGTCACCACGTGCGGCTGGTCGTGGGAGGCGAAGCGGCGGGCCTCGGGCGCGCGACCGATCAGCACGGTGCGGTCGACGGCGACCACGTCGCCGGTCGAGAACACCAGCGACGCGACGGGCCGGGACACCACGTCGGGCGCGACCTCCTGGCCGGGGATGGGCGGCCGGTCGAACTCGGGCACGTGGTGGCCGGACATGGTCTGGCCGTCGCGGTCGCTCCAGTCGTCCGGCACCGCCGGGGTCTCGCCGGTCGGCGTGGGGTCGTCGCCGGGCTCGCCGAAGCTCAGCGGCTGGGCGGCCGGGACGGGAGCGAGCTCCGGCGCGGCCGGCGGGACCGGGGGCGCGGGGGGCTCGGGCACCGCCGGCGGATCGGGCTGGACCGCGAGCGGCTCGGGCTCCGGCTCCGGCTCCGGCTCCGGCTCGGGGGTCGGCTCGGGGGTCGGCTCGGGTTCCGGGACGGGCTCGGCGGCCATCACCGGCTCCGGGGTGGCAGGCGCTGCGCCGGCTGTGGGCGGGGTGCCGAACTCGACCACCGAGACGCGGGCGAGGCCGGGGGTGAGCACGTGCTCGACGTCGCCGTCGCCGTCACCGTCCAGCGTGACCCGGACCGAGGTCACGCCCGGGAGGAGGCGCTCGGCCCAGGCGGTGCCCGCCGCGGCGCTGACGACCTCCTCGCCGGTGGCCGAGGTGACCGTGGCGGTCGCGACACCACGGACGATGACCCGGGTGTGCTCGTCGCCGCGGGCGACGAGCGCGAGGTGCTCGAGGGAGGAGAGCCCACCCGCGAGGAGGGCGTCGAGCAGGGCGTCTGCATCGGCGCCGGAGTCGGCGAGGTCCCAGAGGGCGGCGACGCGGTCGCGCTGGCCGGCGGGGAGGAGCACGGTCGCCCGGTCGCCGACGACGGCGTACCAGTCCCCGGACGCGAACCTGGCCTCTGCGCTCACTGTCGTCCCCCAAGCTTGGATTCGAGACTCTCCAGCTGCCGCTGCGAGTCGTAACTGGCGTCCTTCACCAATCCCACCACATCGACGACGATCGCCGTGGCGTTGTCGCGGCCCCCGGCCTCGACCGCGGCCCGCACCAGGCGGTCGGCGGCGTCGCGCGGGTCAGCGACCGACTCGAGGATCTCCTCGATCTCCTTGTCCTCGATCATCCCGGTGACGCCGTCGCTGCACAGCAGCAGGCGCTCGACCGAGCCGAGGGGCAGCAGGAAGAAGTCGGGATGGATGCCCTCGGGGCTGCCGAGCGCGCGGGTGATCACGTGGCGCTCGGGATGGACCGCGGCCTCCTCGGCCGTGATCGCGCCGGCGTCGATGAGCTCCTGCACGACCGAGTGGTCGACGCTGACCTGCTCGAGGCGGCCGTCGGTGATGCGGTAGATCCGGGAGTCGCCGAGGTTGGCCAGCAACCACTTGGTCACGCCGTCCTCGTCGACCAGCACCGCGACGACCGCGGTGGTGCCCGCGTGCCAGCCCGGGCTGATCGCCCGGTGGGCGTCGCCGTAGTCGATGATCCGCGCCTGCGCGCGGGCGAAGGCGTCGGCCACCTGCTCGGCGCCGCCGGCCGGGTCGTACGCCTCGGCGAGGCGCTGGAACTCCTCGACCACCATCCGGCTGGCGACGTCGCCGCCGGAGTGGCCGCCCATGCCGTCGGCGACGACGAAGACCGGTGGGGCGACGAGGTAGGAGTCCTCGTTGACCTTGCGCACCAGGCCGACGTCGCTCGCCGCGCCGTGGTGCAGGTCGACGTTCTTCATGCGCTGCCCTCTTCGATGCCCGCGGTCCAGAGTCCCGGCGGCGGTGCCGGTCCGGCGAGTAGCGTAAGAGGGATGTCCAGTTCAGGGCGGGCGACACCCGCGCGCACCCTCGCCGACCAGCTCCGGGCCTGGCCCGACGAGCGCCTCGTGGCGCTGCTGAGGGCCCGTCCGGATCTCGCCACGCCCGCCCCTCAGGATTCCTCGCAGCTGGCCTCGCGGGCCGCCACACGCTCGTCTGTCCACCGCGCCCTCGACGGACTGGACCGCCTGGAGCTTTCCGTCCTTGATGCCCTTCTGGTTGCAGGTCAAACCACTTCGGACCGCGTGATCTCGATCGTCCACGCCGACCCCGTCCGTGCCGCCCGAGCCCTCCAGCGGCTGCTCGACCTGGCCCTGGCCTGGGAGGCCCCGGGCGGCATCCGCGCGCTGAGCGGGGTCGCGGACGCGATGCGCGGGATGCCGGGCGTGGTGAGCGGGCTGCGTCCCTGCAGCCCGGACCCCGCACCACCCGCCGAGGTCGCGGCGCGGATCGGCGAGCTGAGCCCGGCGGCGGCCGCCCTGCTCCGCCACGTGGACGCGCACGGGGGCGAGGGCACCACCGGCTCCGCCCGGCGCACCGTCTCCCCGGCCGACGCCGCCTCGCCCGCCGAGGAGCTGATCAGCAGGCGGCTGCTCGTGGCCCGCGAGGGAGACAGCGTGGTGCTGCCCGGCGAGGTCGGGCTCGCGCTGCGCGGCGGACGCACCACCACGGACCCGGTCGACGACGTGCCGTCCCTGGCCACCTCCCCGCGCGACGCCGCGCTGGTCGCCCGCACGGCGGCGGGCGCCGCCTTCGACGTCGTACGACGCGTGGAGCTGTTGCTCGACCACTGGGGCGTCGAGCCGCCGAGCGTGCTGCGCAGCGGGGGCCTCGCCGTGCGCGACCTCAAGGCGGTCGCCCGCGAGCTGCACGTCGACGAGCCCGGCCCGGCGCTCCTCGTCGAGGTCGCCCTCGCCGCCGGCCTCGTCGCCGAGGGCACCGAGCCCGACGGGTCGCCCGCCTGGCTGCCGACCGACGAGTTCGACGTGTGGTCCGGCCGCCCGATCTCGGAGCGGTGGGCCCGGCTGGTCGGCGGCTGGCTCTCCAGCAGCCGGGTGCCGTCGCTGGTCGGCCGGCGGGACGCCGCCGGGAAGACGTGGAACGCGCTGGCGCCCGAGCTGTCGAGCGGCCTGGCCGAGGAGGCGCGCCGGCTCGCGCTGGAGGTGCTCGCGGAGGTCCCCGAGGGCGAGGTGCTCGCCGCCGGCACCGGGATCGCGTCGCTGGTGCAGCGCATCGGCTGGCTGCGTCCCCGACGGCCGACGATCTTCTCCGACCTGGTGGCCGCCGCCCTCGCGGAGGCGGCGGTCCTCGGCGTCAGCGGCGCAGGGGGCCTGCCGCCCAGCGGGCGCCTCGTCGCGGCGGGCGACCTGCCCGCAGCGGCCGCGGCGATCGACCCCCACCTCCCGCGCCCGGTCGACCACGTCCTGCTCCAGGCCGACCTCACCGCGGTCGCGCCCGGCCCGCTCGAGACCGAGGTGGCCCGCCGGCTGCACCTGCTCGCCGACGTGGAGTCACGCGGCGGCGCCACGGTCTACCGCTTCACCTCCGGCTCGCTGCGCCGCGGCTTCGACGCCGGCTGGTCCGCGATCGAGGTCCGCGACTTCCTCACCTCGGTCTCGCAGACCCCGGTCCCCCAGCCGCTGGAGTTCCTCGTCGACGACGTCGCGCGCACCTTCGGCACGGTGCGGGTCGGCCACGCCGAGGCGTTCCTGCGCGCCGACGACGAGGCGGCGCTCGCGGCGCTCGTCCACGACCCGCGGGCGCGCTCGCTCGGGCTCCGCCTCCTCGCCCCCACCGTCGCGATCGCGACCTCCCCGCTCGACGTGCTCCTGCCGCGGCTGCGCGAGCTCGGCGCCGCACCCGTGGTCGAGGCGGCAGACGGCACGGTCCGGGTGAGCCGCCCCGACCTGCAGCGGGCCCGCGGCCGCCGGGGCCGTCGCCCCGCGGGCGCCGTCGAGGCGAGGCGGGCGGCGCAGGTGCAGGCCGTGGCGACCGCGATCCGCGCCGGCGACCGGGCCGAGTCCTCGCGCCCCTCGACCCTCGAGGCCACCACCCCGTCCGGAGCGCTCGCCGCGCTGCGGGAGGCCATCGAGGGCGGCAGCACCGTCGTGATCGGCTACGTCGACAACCACGGCGCGACCGGCGAGCGGGTCGTCGACCCACGACGGCTCGACGGTGGGCGGCTCTCGGCGTACGACCACCGTGCGGACGACGTGCGGGAGTTCGCGGTGCATCGCATCACCGGGGTGCGTCAGGCGTAGCCACCCCACGACCTTCTTCTCCTCCGCTGCGCTCCCCCGAACAACGCCGCGGGGACCCCGAAAGAACGTAAGGGGCATCTCCGTAGAATGGGTCTGTGGACTTCATCCGCTACGCCGAGCGCTCCGCCGCGCTCGTGAACGCCGAGCTGCCCGACGAGGACGCCCTGCGCGAGCACCTCGCGGACCGCTCGTGGCTGCACCGCTCCCTCGTCGAGGCCGACCTGGCGTCGCTGCGGGCCTTCCAGGCCGAGCTGCGGCCGGTCTTCGAGGCCTCGGACGTCGACGACGTACGTCTCGTGGTGAGCTCGCTCAACGACCTGCTCGCCCGGCACCCCGTCACGCCGATGATCTCCGACCACGACCCCGACCACCTCCACATGCACGTGACCAACCGCGCGTCCTCCGTGGCGGAGCTGCTCATCGCCGAGGCGCTGATGGGGCTGGCCAACCTGGTCTGCGACCTGGGCGCGACCCGGCTCGGCACCTGCTCCGAGCCCCGGTGCGACAACGTCTTCGTGGACACCTCCCCCAACCAGTCGCGCCGCTACTGCTCCGACCGGTGCTCCTCGCGCGCCAACGTCGCCGCCTTCCGGGCGCGCCAGAAGGCTGCCGCGCAGTGAATGACGGACCGCTGATCGTCCAGTCCGACAAGACGCTCCTCCTCGAGGTCGACCACCCGTCGGCCGCGGAGGCCCGCAAGGCCATCGCGCCGTTCGCCGAGCTGGAGCGGTCGCCGGAGCACATCCACACCTACCGGCTCACCCCGCTCGGCCTCTGGAACGCGCGCGCCGCGGGCCACGACGCCGAGCAGGTCGTCGACGCGCTGCTGACGTGGAGCCGCTACGCCGTCCCGCACGCGCTGCTCGTCGACGTCGCCGAGACCATGGGTCGCTACGGCCGGCTGCGGCTGGAGAAGCACCCGGTCCACGGGCTCGTGCTCTCCTCGACCGACCGCCCGGTCCTCGAGGAGGTCCTGCGCGCGAAGAAGATCGCCGGCATGGTCGGCGCCCGGCTCGACGACGACACCGTCGCGGTGCACCCGAGCGAGCGCGGCAACCTCAAGCAGGCGCTGCTCAAGCTGGGCTGGCCGGCCGAGGACTTCGCGGGATACGTCGACGGCGAGGCGCACGCGATCGACCTCGCCGAGGACGGCTGGACGCTGCGCCCCTACCAGCGCGAGGCCGCGGAGTCCTTCTGGGACGGCGGCTCGGGCGTGGTGGTGCTGCCGTGCGGCGCCGGCAAGACCATCGTCGGCGCGGCCTCGATGGCGCACGCGCAGGCCACCACGCTGATCCTGGTCACCAACACGGTGAGCGCGCGGCAGTGGAAGGACGAGCTGGTCGCCCGCACGTCGCTGACGCCCGACGAGATCGGTGAGTACTCCGGTGCCGTGAAGGAGATCCGTCCGGTCACCATCGCGACCTACCAGGTGCTCACGACCAAGCGGAAGGGCGTCTACCCGCACCTCGAGCTGCTCGACGCCCGCGACTGGGGCCTCATCGTCTACGACGAGGTGCACCTGCTGCCGGCGCCGATCTTCCGGATGACCGCCGACCTCCAGGCCCGCCGCCGGCTCGGCCTGACCGCGACGCTGGTCCGCGAGGACGGCCGCGAGGGCGAGGTGTTCTCGCTGATCGGGCCCAAGCGCTACGACGCCCCGTGGAAGGACATCGAGGCGCAGGGCTACATCGCGCCCGCCGACTGCGTCGAGGTGCGGGTGACGCTGCCCGACGGCGAGCGACTGGCATACGCCACCAGCGACCCCGACACCCGCTACCGCCTCGCGTCGTGCACCCACGCCAAGATCGACGTCGTACGCGACCTGGTGCGCCAGCACGCCGGCCAGCCGACCCTGGTGATCGGCCAGTACATCGACCAGCTCGACGAGATCGCCGAGATGCTCGACGCACCGGTGATCAAGGGCGAGACCACGGTCAAGGAACGGCAGCGGCTGTTCAACGCCTTCCGGGCCGGCGAGATCGGGCTCCTCGTGGTCAGCAAGGTCGCCAACTTCTCGATCGACCTGCCCTCGGCCGAGGTGGCCATCCAGGTGAGCGGGTCCTTCGGCTCGCGCCAGGAGGAGGCCCAGCGCCTGGGCCGGCTGCTGCGGCCCAAGACCGAGGGCCGCAGCGCGCACTTCTACACGATCGTCTCCCGCGACACCGTCGACGCGGACTTCGCCCAGAACCGTCAGCGGTTCCTCGCCGAGCAGGGCTATGCCTACCGGATCATCGACGCCGGCGACCTGCCGGCCGAGTCTGCCTGACTGTTCACCATGGGATGTCGCTGGACGGGCACCTGCCATCGTCAATTGACGCTGGCAGGTGCCCATCTGCCGACATCCCATGGTGGAGCGTCAGTGGCGTACGACGTCAGCCGATCGTGCTCGCGTCGATCACGAAGCGGTAGCGCACGTCGGAGGCGAGGACGCGCTCGTAGGCCTCGTTGACCTTCTCGACCGGGATGATCTCGACCTCGGCCGCGATGCCGTGCTCGGCGCAGAAGTCGAGCATCTCCTGGGTCTCGGCGATGCCGCCGATCATCGAGCCGGCGAACGAGCGCCGCCCACCGATGAGGGACATGGCGTTGACCGGAAGCGGCTCCGGCGGCGCCCCGACGTTGACCAGCGTGCCGTCGACGGCGAGCAGCCGCAGGTAGGCGTTGACGTCGATCGAGGCGCTCACCGTGTTGACGATCAGGTCGAACGAGCCGGCGAGGGCGTCGAACGTGCCCGCGTCGGACGTCGCGAAGTAGTGGTCCGCGCCGAGGCGCAGGCCGTCCTCCTGCTTCTTCAGCGACTGCGACAGCACGGTGACCTCGGCGCCCATCGCGTGGGCGATCTTGACGGCCATGTGCCCGAGCCCGCCCAGGCCGACGACGCCGACCTTCTTGCCGGGTCCGGCGTTCCACCGGCGCAGCGGCGAGTACGTCGTGATGCCGGCGCACAGCAGCGGTGCCGCCTCCGCCGGGTCGATGCCGTCGGGCACGGAGAGCACGAAGCCGGCGTCGACGACGACGTGGGTCGAGTAGCCGCCCTGGGTGGTGGTGCCGTCGCGGTCGGTGGCGGCGTACGTCCCGACCATGCCCTTGGCGCAGTACTGCTCGTCGCCGTTGCGACAGCTGGCGCACTCGCCGCACGAGCCGACCATGCACCCGACGCCGACTCGGTCGCCGACGCGGTGGCTGGTCACCTCGGCGCCGACCTCGGTCACGGTGCCGACGATCTCGTGGCCGGGCACGACCGGGAAGGGCTGCGGGCCCCAGTCGCCGTTGACGGTGTGGATGTCGGAGTGGCAGATGCCGGCCCACTCGATCGCGATCAGCACGTCGCGGGGGCCGACGTCCCGGCGCTCGATGGTGGTGGGGGCGAGCGGCTCGCCGGCCGCGGGTGCTGCATAGGCGCTCACGCGCATGGGGGTTCTCCTTCGGGGTGGATGTGCGGGCGCGTCAGCCCGCCCCGCCGACCTGACGGTCGCGGGAGTTGGTGGGTGGCCCCGTCAGGGAGCCTTGGTGCCCTTGAGCGCGTCGGCGAGGGCACGCGCCTCGGCCGACAGGAGGCCGGCGCGGTCCTCGTCGCCGGCGTCCACGGCGTGCCAGTAGTCGACCTTGATGCGGACGTACTCCTGGCGCAGCGCCACCTGCTCGGCCTCCCGCGCGAGGCGCTCGGCCTGGGCGGAGAGCAGCCCGACCTGCTCGGCGACGGCGTCGGCACCGAGGTGGGCGTTCGCCATGTACTGCCGCATGTCGTGGACCGACATGCCGGTCGCGGCGAGGCAGGCGATCGACATGAGCTGGTCGAGGTCGGCCTCGTCGTAGACGCGGTGCTTGCTCGTCGCGCCGCGGCTGATCGGCGTGATGACACCGATCTGCTCGTAGTAGCGCAGCGTGCTCGCGGGCAGCCCCGTGAGGGCGGCTGCCTCCTTGATGGAGTAGCTGCGGGAGGCGGTGGTGGGCATGTCATCGACGGTAGGAACTTCGAGCACTCGAAGTCAAAGGTCGGCTGCGTCACACCGCGCCGCTAGTCTCAGGAGGGTGAGCCTCCGCGAGCGCCTCGGTGCCGAGCTGTTCCAGAAGGTCGCCGGCCCGCGGGGCCAGCGGCAGCGGGAGATGGTGCACGGGTCGCCGGGTCCGCGGTGGTTCGAGCCGGGCTCCCCGATCGGCCGGGTGCACGGCGACGCCTCGATGTTCGTCGGCGGGATCCGGGCGATCATGCTGCAGTCGCTCCACCCGGCGGCGATGCAGGGCGTGGCGGACCACTCCGGCTACCGCGGCGACATGTGGGGCCGGCTGGCGCAGGTCGCCACCTACATCGCGGTCACCACGTTCGGCACGGAGGAGCACGCCCTCCGGGCGATACGCGCGGTCCAGCGGGCGCACGCGTCGGTCACCGGCACGATGCCCGACGGCACGCCGTACGACGCCTCCGACCCGCACCTGCTCGGCTGGGTGCACGCCGCGGAGATCCACAGCTTCCTGCTCGCCCACGACCGCTTCGGGCACCGGCCTCTGGTCGGCGTCGAGCGCGACGAGTACGTCGCCCAGACCTCCGTCGCAGCCGGCCACCTCGGTGTCCTCGACCCGCCGCAGACAGTGCACGAGCTGCACGCCACCCTGGCGGCCTACGCACCTGAGCTGCGCGGCACCGACGCCGCCCGCGACGCGATCCGCTTCCTGGTTTGGCATCCCGACCTGCCCCTCGCGGCGCGGCCGGCGTACCTCTCGCTGGTCGGGGCCGCCGTGTCGCTGACCCCGGAGTCGGCGCGCCGCGAGCTCGGCCTGCCGCACCCGCCGGTCCTCGACGTCGCTCTCGACCGGACCGTCGGCCGGGCGCTCGGCAAGGTGTCGACCGGCGCCATCCGCTGGGCGATGGCGCCCGGCCACGCGCACGCCCGCGCGCTGCAGGAGGCGGCCCGGGCATGAGCCACGTCGACCTCGAGCACCTCTGGCCGCTGCCCGACCACGGCGACCTCCGTGACGAGCTGCTGTCCGCGTGGGACCGCGCCGGCTACCACGACCTAACCCACCTGCGCGAGGTGCTGGAGCGCCTCGAGGAGCTCGGCACGGACGCGACGACCGTCGTGCTGGCGGCGTGGTTCCACGACGCGGTCTACGACGGCGGGGCCGATGACGAGGAGCGGTCAGCGCAGTGGGCCGAGCGCGCGCTCCCGGCGGCGTACGCCGACGAGGTGGCGCGGCTGGTGCGGATGACGGTGCACCACCGGCCCGCCGAGGACGACCCGGCCGGGCGCGCGCTCAGCGACGCCGACCTCGGCATCCTGGCCGCGAGCCCCGAGCGCTACGCGGACTACGTCGCCGGGGTCCGGGCCGACTTCGCGCACGTCGGCGAGGAGGACTTCCGTGCCGGCCGGCTGGCAGTCCTGCAGGACCTCGCGGCGAAGCCGTCGATCTTCCACTCTCCCCGAGCCCGCGAGCTGTGGGAGGCGCGGGCGCGCGCCAACCTCGATCGCGAGATCGCGGAGCTGTCCGGCGCGGCCTGACTCAGCGGTCGGCGAGCTGGAGGTAGACGGTGAAGCGGTCGTGGCGGTAGCAGGTGCGGGACACCTCGACGATCCGACCATCCGACACCGCGCGGCGCGAGTGGCGCAGGACCGGGTCGCCCTCGGCGATCTCGAGCACCGCGGCCTCCTCCGCGCTGGCGCGGTCGGCCGAGATGGAGTCCTCGACGGCGGTGGGCCGGAGCCCGCGAGAGCCGAGGGCTTCGTAGAGGCTGGTCGGCGTGCCGTGCTGGAGGAAGCCGGGGAGCAGCACCTCGTTGAGGTAGGCGTCCTCGACGCACACGATCTCCTGGTCGGCACGACGCAGGCGGCGCCAGTGCAGGACCGGGTCACCGGGCGAGATGTCGAGGGCGCGGGCCACGCCGGGCCCGGCCTGCTCGACCCGGGCCAGCAGCGTCTGCGACTCCGGCAGCATGCCGCGGCGGCGGATCTCCTCGGTGAACGAGGTGAGGCGCCCGGCCGTCTTGGGCGGCTGCGCGACGAAGGTGCCGCGACCCGGGATGCGCTCGAGGAGACCCTCGGCGACCAGGGCGTCGAGGGCCTGGCGTACGGTCATCCGGGCGACCCCGAAACGCGCGACGAGCTCCCGCTCGGAGGGCGCGGCGGAGCCGGGCGGCTGGGCTTCGATGAGACCGCGGACGTGTTCGCGGACCTGGACGTGCTTCAGCGCCCGCTGACGCGGGACGACGAGGTCCACAGGTTCCATGTCACACAGGCTAGGACTGGGCTGGACCGGCGTCACCGAATTGACGGAGCCTGTGGTCATCCCTTGACGAATTCTTAATGTTCGAACGATTGTTCGATCTCAGGCGTACCATGGGCCTCGTGGACTTCCAGACGTCCCTCTTCGCCGACGCCGACGTGGCCGCCGGCACGCTCGCGCCGGAGCGACGCGTGCTCACCCGCGGCGCCTGGGTCGACGTCCAGCGCAACTGGCTGGCCGACCCCGACGAGGCGTTCGCGGCGCTCGTGGAGCGGGTCCCGTGGCGTGCGGAGCGACGCGAGATGCACGACTCCGTCGTCGACGTCCCACGCCTGCTCCACACCTACCTCGCCGGCGAGGCACTCCCCCATCCCGCGCTCACGCTGGCGCGCGAAGAGCTGAGCACCCACTACCTCCCCGTGCTCGGCGAGCCGTTCGTGACCGCCGGCTGCTGCTACTACCGCGACGGCCGCGACTCCGTGGCCTGGCACGGCGACACCATCGGCCGCGGCCGGTCGCAGGACACCATGGTCGCGATCGTCAGTGTCGGCGACCCCCGCCGGCTGCTGCTCCGGCCGCGGGGCGGCGGCTCGTCCATCGCGCTGACGATGGGCCACGGCGACCTGGTCGTGATGGGCGGGTCGTGCCAGCGCACCTGGGAGCACGCGGTGCCCAAGGTGGCCCACTCGGGCCCCCGGCTCTCGGTCCAGTTCCGCCCGGCCAACGTGTTCTGACACCGCGCCGCGTCAGCGGCGACGCAGCAGCCGGATCAGGACCGCGAGGACGACCAGCGCGCCGAGCGCCTGCTTCCAGTAGGCCTTGAGGACCACCGGGAGCACGGCGCTGCCCAGGTCGAGCGCCTCGGCCTGCGGCGGCGGAGGAGGCGGCGGTGGGGGCGGCGGAGGTGGGGCCGGCGGGGGCGCTGCCGCAGCGTCGGCCGGGGGCGGTGAGTCGGCCGCCAGGGGCGCGGGGGACGCATCGGCCGACTCACCGCCCAACGACTCGTCGGGTGCGGCGAGCCGTTGCTCCAGGCAGGTCACGAACTGGCCGAGCAGCTTGTCGGACACGTCTTGCATCACCCCGCGGCCGAACTGCGCCGGCTTGCCGGTGATGGCCAGGTCGGTCTCCACGGCGACGTCGGTCGAGCCTCCGGCGTCGGTCATCGAGACCGTCACCTTCGCCCCGGCCGTGCCGTTGCCGCGCTTGTCCTTGCCCTTGGCGTCCACGACGAAGCGGTGCGCCTCGTGGTCCTTCTCCACGAAGGTGCCGCTGCCGTTGTACTGCAGGGCGATGGGGCCGAGCTTGACCTTCACCGAGCCGGCGAAGGAGTCGGCGTCGGCCTCGGTGACCTGGGCGCCGGGGAAGCACTCGGCCACCGACGCGATGTCGTTGAAGTGCGCCCAGGTCTCCTCGACCCCGATCGGGACGGTGAACGTGTGGCTCAGCTCCATCTAGGCGCCCGCCGCCTCGAGGACGGCCCGGCGGGTGAGGACGCGGGCGAGGTGCTGGCGGTAGTCGGCGGCGCCGTTGAGGTCCGAGGGCGGGTTGGTGCCCTCGGCGGCCAGGTCGGCCGCGGCGCGTACGCCGTCCTCGGTCGCGGTCGCGCCGGCGAGCGCCTGCTCGGTCGCGGTCGCGCGCAACGGAGTGGAGCCCATGTTGGTGAGCCCGACCCTGGCCTCGTCGATGGAACCCTTCACCGTCGCGGCGACCGCGACGATCGGCCACTGGTGCGCGACGCGGACGAATTTCTCGTAATGGGCACCCCAGCCGGTGTGCTTGGGGATCCGCACCTCGGTGAGGATCTCGTCGTCGCCGATCGCGGTCTCGAAGAGGTCGACGAAGAAGTCCGCCGCCTCGACCGTCCGGGTGCCGCCCGCGCCGGCGATCACGAACTGCGCGCCGAGCGCGAGCGCCGGCGCACCGAGGTCGCCCGCGGGGTCGGCGTGCGCGAGGGCACCGCCGAAGGTGCCGCGGTGCCGGATCTGCGCGTCGGCCACCTCGGCCGCCGCCTTCGACAGCAGCAGCGCGTGCTCCTTGACGAGGGCGTCGTCGCGCACGTCGTGGTGGGTGGTCATCGCGCCGATCACGATCGCGTCGCCGTCGTCACGGATGCCTCGCAGCGAGGAGATGCCGCCGAGGTCGATGACGACCTCGGGTGCGTTGAGGCGCATCCGCAGGACCGGCAGCAGGCTCTGCCCGCCGGCCATGATCTTCGCGTCGTCGCCGTGCTCGCCGAGCGCGGCCAGCGCCTCCTCGACCGAGCTCGGGGCGAGGTAGTCGAACTTCACCGGGATCACTGGGCTGCTCCTTCGCCGGTCGCGGGGGCCTGGTTGGGCGCTCCTTCGTCGAAGTGCGGCATCGCGTCCGCAGGGGTCGGAGCGTCGCCGTCGCCCGCATGGATGGCGCGCCACACGCGCTCCGGCGTGCAGGGCATCTGGATGTCGGAGACACCCAGGTGGCGTACGGCGTCGACGACCGCGTTGACGACCGCCGGGGTCGAGGCGATGGTGCCCGCCTCGCCGACGCCCTTGGTGCCCAGCGTGTTGGTGGTGCAGACGCTCGGCTCGTGCGTGTGCAGCACGTCGAAGGAGATCGTGTCGGCCGTCGTGGGTAGCAGGTAGTCGACGAACGACCCGCTCACGAGCGTGCCCGCCTCGTCGTGCACGGCCTCCTCCCACAGCGCCTGCGCGATGCCCTGCACCAGCCCGCCGTGCACCTGCCCGGCCACGATCAGCGGGTTGATGATGTTGCCGATGTCGTCGCAGCAGGTGTACTTCCGCATCTTCACCGCACCGGTCTCGGTGTCCACCTCCATCGCGCACAGGTGGGTGCCGTGGGGGTAGTTGAAGTTCACCGGGTCGTACGTCGCCTCGGCGTCGATGCTGAGCTCCATGTCCTCCGGGTAGTTGTGCCCCGTGAACGTCGCGGTGGCGAGCTCCTGGAGCGCGACACCCTGGTCGGTGCCGCGGACGGTGAAGCGGCCGTCGGCGAAGTCGAGGTCGTCCTGGCTCGCCTCGAGCAGGTGCGAGGCCAGGTGCCGGGCCTTCTCGACCACCTTGTCGGCCGCCTTGACCAGCGCCTCGCCGCCGACCACCAGCGAGCGTGACCCGTAGGTGTCGAGGCCCTTGTGGGCGACCTGGGTGTCGCCGTGCAGCACCTCGACGTCCTCGAACGGCACCCCGAGCCGGTCGGCGACGATCTGGCTGAACGCCGTCTCGTGGCCCTGGCCGTGCGCGCTCGCGCCGGTCACCACCTCGACCTTGCCGGTGGCCAGCATCCGCACGCTCGCGTGCTCCCAGCCGCCGGCTCCGTAGTCCAGGCTGCCGAGCACCCGGCTGGGCGCCAGCCCGCACATCTCGGTGAAGGTCGAGACGCCGATGCCCAGCTGCACCCGGTCGCCCCGCTCGCGGCGCTCCTTCTGCTCGGCGCGCAGCGCGTCGTAGCCGAAGGACTCCTTGGCCCGGGCGGTCGCCGCCTCGTAGTTGCCGGAGTCGTACTCCAGGCCGGCGACGGTGGTGAACGGGAACTCCTCGTGGGTGATCCAGTTGCGCTCGCGGATCTCGAGCGGGTCGACCCCGACCTCGGCCGCGAGCTCGTCCATCAGCCGCTCGACGGCGTACGTCGCCTCCGGCCGGCCGGCGCCCCTGTAGGCGTCGGTCCACGTGCTGTTGGTCAGCACGGTCTGGCACTCGAAGCGGTAGGCGGGGAACTTGTAGATCGCGTTGAACATGAAGGCGCCGAGCACCGGCACGCCGCCGCCGACGATGGCGACGTACGCGCCCAGGTCGGCGTCGAGGTGCACCTTGAAGCCGGTGACCCTGCCGTCCTTGTCGGCCGCCAGCGTCAGGGTCTGGACCTGGTCGCGGCCGTGGTGGGCAGACATCAGGCTCTCGCTGCGCGTCTCGGTGTACTTCACCGGCCGGCCCAGCCGCCGGGCCACGGCCCAGGCGATCCACTCCTCGGGCGTCGTCTGGAGCTTGCCGCCGAAACCGCCGCCGACATCGGGCGCGATCACCCGGATCTTGGACTCCGGCACGCCGGTGGTGGCGGCGAGCGCGAAGCGCAGGATGTGCGGGATCTGGGTCGCCGACCACATGGTGATCTGCTCGCCGGTCGGGTCGACCACGACGCTGCGCGGCTCCATGAAGGCGGGGATGAGGCGCTGCTGCCGGTACTCCCGCTCGAGGAGGATGCCGTTGGTGCGGGCCTCCTCGATCGCGGCCTCGACATCGCCGCCGGTGCCGGCGTCGTTGGAGTCGAAGACCCACAGCGCGGACTTGTTGGTGCCGAGGTCGGGGTGGGCGAGCACCGAGTCCTCGAGCGCCTTCTTGATGCCGAGCACGGCCGGCTGCTCGTCGTAGTCGACGTCGACGAGCTCGGCGGCGTCGCGCGCCTCCGCGGCGCTGCGGGCGACCACCACGGCGACGATCTCGCCGGCGAAGGCGACCCGGTCGGCGGGCATCGGCGAGTGGGCCGGGGTCTTCTGGTCGGGCGTGATCGGCCAGGCGTTGATGTTGACGCCCAGCTCCTCTCCGAAGTCCTTGCCGCTGAGGACCGCGACCACATTGGGCGAGGCCTTGGCCGCCTCGGTGTCGATCGAGGTGATCGTGGCGTGGGCGAAGGGGCTGCGCACCATCGCCAGGTGCAGCATCCCCGGGAGGGTGATGTTGTCGGTCCAGCGGGTGCGGCCGGTGATCAGCCGCTGGTCCTCCTTGCGGCGTCGGTCCTTGCCGATCTCCTTGCTGGCCTCGTCGGCGGGACGGTCCTGGGTGGCGGTCATGACGGCGCACCTCCCGCCGCGTGGAGCACGCTCCTGACGATGTTGTGGTAGCCCGTGCAGCGGCAGAGGTTGCCCTCCATGCCGAGCCGGACCTCCTCCTCGGTGGGGTTCGAGTTCTCCCCGAGCAGGTCGACGGCCTGCATGATCATCCCCGGCGTGCAGAAGCCGCACTGGAGCCCGTGGCACTCCCGGAAGGCCTCCTGGACGGGGTGCAGCTCACCCTCGGCGGTGTCGGCGAGTCCCTCGATCGTGGTCACCGTGCGGCCATTGGCCTGGACGGCGAGGACGTTGCAGGACTTCACGCTCGTCCCGTCGAGGTGGACCGTGCACGCCCCGCAGTTGGAGGTGTCGCAGCCGATCACGGTGCCGGTCTTGCCGAGCTTCTCGCGGAGGTACTGCACCAGCAGCATCCGCGGCTCGACGTCGTCGGAGACCGCAGCCCCGTCGACGGTGAGTTCGATCTTCGTCATGTGGCGCCTCCGGGCGTGTGAGGTGGATCACTCTCGCCCGACGCTAGAACGCGACGGTTGGTCGATGGTTGGACCGACCCCGCACGCCCGGAGGCTGGCTTGGACCAGCGGTCAGTACTTCAGGATCATCCCCTTCGGCGGGTCGGAGAGGACGTTGGCGGAGACCAGGAGGTCGCCGTCGGCCCACTCGACCGCGGCGGGCATCTTCACCTCGGCGTACGTCTTGAGCGTGTCGGTGCCGTGCTTGACCCGCGACACCTGCATGCCGAACAGCTGCGCGACGTAGACGTCACCGTTGTCGGCGACGGCGACGCCTGTGGCACCCGCGAGGCCGGTGGCGACCGTGCGGACCTTGCCGGTCTTCGCCTTCACCTTCACGACCATGCCGTTGGCGCCGGTGCTGCCGTCCTCGGGACCTCCGGGGAGCAGGCTGACGTAGAGCCAACCGCCCTTGCCGACCTCGACGTCGGTCGGGACCGGCTCGAAGTTGTAGGCATGGCCGACCGTGCACGCGGGCAGCTTGTTGGCTGCCGCCGCCTCAGCGGTGACCACGACCGGCACCGGCGGGAGCACCGCGACCGTCGAGACCTCGCCGTCGGCGTCGACCGCGAGGATCGCGTTGGCGGCCGCGTCCGCGACGTACGTCGTGCCGCCGCGCACCGCGGACCCGTAGGGGTGCGACTCCTTGATGCCCGTGTAGGCGCCGGGGACCTCCGCCGGCATCTGCGCCAGACAGGCGGCGTCGACGTCGGTGAAGCCGTAGGCCTGGTCGGCGTCGGGGTTCTCGGTCTTCTCGTACTTCCACAGGTTGGCAAGCTTCTTCGGCGCACCACCCGGGCGCATCGTCCACAGCGCGGTCTTCTTGCCCGCGGTGGTGGCCAGGCGGACGACGCCACCGGCCTCCGACAGGGCGCCCACCTCGGTGCCCTTCGGTGCCTTGAAGACGACCTCCGGCTTGCCGCCCGGCTCGATCGCGGTGAGCAGGCCGGCGAAGTTCTGGCTGACGTAGGCGGTGCCGTCGGACGCGACGACCATGCTGAGCGGCGAGACGAGCTTCTTCGCCACCGTGGTGGGCTCGGGCGCCGTGGCGGCGCCCGCCGGCGGGACGCCCAGCAGGCTTCCCCCGACCAGGGCAGCCACCGCTGCCGCGACCACCGGACGTGACTTGACCATGCGGTACTCCTCTGACGTGGCCGCACCCTCCCCGGCGCAGCGTGTCACCGCAGGATTGAGGGGCCACCGTCGCGAGCGCCACACCCTGGCGGGGATTTCCCCACTTTGTGCCGGTCAGCGAGCGGCCGCCAGCCGGCCCTTCAGTAGGGGTGCGACCGGGTGGTGGACGGGCAGTGCGGCGAGGCACGCCTCCACGACCGCGGTGTCGTACGGCGCGAGGTCGCTGTAGCGCAGGACCGCATCGGGATCGGGGTGGGCGAGCAGCGCCTCGCGCACGCTGACCGCGAGGTAGTCGCCCATCTGCACCAGGGCGGGGGACTCCGTGCCGGGCAGCAGGTCGCCGCCGTAGGCCCGGACCGCAGCGCGTACGTCGCCGCGCCGCAGCAGCCGCTGCACCTCCTCGACGTCGGTCGCCACCGGCATCGTGAGCCGGTAGGGGCGGGAGGACAGCTGGCCCGCGAGCGCGGCACGCAGGTGCGACACCTCGGCCTTGAGCGTGGAGGTGGTCACCGCGGAGTCGCCGTAGAGGAGGGAGTGCAGGTGCTCGACCGACAGCCCGGCCGGGTGCAGCGCGAGCAGGGCCAGGATCTCGGTCTGGCGACGGTTGAGCAGCAGCCGCTGCCCGTCGAGCCACACCTCGGCCGTGCCGAGCAGGGTCAGCGTGAGGCCGGGCTCGTCCGGCCCCTCGGCCAGCACGCCGCGACGATCGGTGGGCAGCGCACCCTCGATCAGCCGCGCCATCACGCGCGCCGTCGCCAGCCCGATCGGGTGGGTGCGGTCCCAGGTGGTCGAGAGGTCGATGACGCCCAGCGAGCGACCGGTCACCGGGTCGAAGACCGGCGCCGCCCAGCACACCCAGTTGTGCACGACCTCGGCGTAGTGCTCGGCACTGAACACCATCGACGGGGCGGCGGTCCGCCCGGCGATGGCGAGCGCGTTGGTGCCGACGCTGCGCTCGTCCCAGCGACCGCCGGGCACGAAGTTGACGGTCTCGGCCTTGCGTCGCATCACGCGGCCGCCGTAGGTCCACAGGATCCGGGTCTGGTCGTCGGTGACCGCGATGACCAGGTCGCCGTCCTCGGCGGTGCGGCGCAGCTCGTCCTGCACGCGCATCACGGCCGTGTGCAGCGGCGAGGCGTTCCAGAAGTCCGCGGTCTCGCCCTCGTCGTCGAGCGGCGCGTGGGTGACGTCCGGCGAGACCACCCCGGACAGCTGCCAGCTGCTGAGGATCTCGGGACGGACCGCCTCCGCCTGCTCGTCACCGTCGGCCACGAACCGCGTCCAGGCGCGCACGGCACTCACACGGCGTGCGTGCAGGTCATCGCTGGTCATCGCGGCTCCCGGTCGGTCGCGGCCAACCTAGCCCGAGTGTGACGCTCGCAACAGGGAGTCCCCGTCAAGGGTCCCCTCAGTCGTGGCGGGTCAGCGGCTCCGCTTGAAGGTCGCGACGACGCCCGGGTGGTCGGTCACCAGGCGGGTGTACGACACGTAGGAGTCGATCCGGAAGTCGGAGGCGCGCTCGCCCATCACGTAGTCGATCCCGGACCCCGGACCGCGGCCCTTGACCGAGTAGTTGGTCTGGAGCCGCAGCGGCTTGGTGATCCGGCCCTTCACGAGGGCGTCGGTCGTGTCCCGGTTCGCGGTGACGTTGCAGTCGCACATGGCGACGAACTGGTGCTCGGCCGGCGCATTCGCCTTGAGGACCCCGATGCGGTGCGCCATGCGCCACATGGCCTGGACGCCGGCGCGGTTGGCGTAGTTCGGGCCGCCCGAACGCCGGTTGTGGAGGTGGTTGGGCAGGTGGAAGCTGACCGCGCGGATGATGTGGCCGCTCCTGCGGTGCCGGAGCGCCGCCACCACGCCGTACTGGTCGTGGGCGACCTGCCCGGTCTGGCGACGCCAGGTCTTGCCGGTCAGCAGGACCGACCAGGTGCGCCGGAGCTTCCAGACGTCCTTGTCGAAGGCGATCGGGTTGTCGTCGGTCCCGGTCGGGCCGCTCGGCATCAGCAGCGCCCACGACTTCGGCAGCGACGCACGCAGGGCCTTCTTGCTGAAGAGTCGCTCCTGGAAGCCGATCACGGACGCTCCGCCGCCGATGACCACGCCGATGTCGTGGCGCATGCCGGGGACCCGCATCCCCTTGCGGAGGTTCAGCGTCGCCACGTCGAAGCGACCCTTGGGCGCCGAGGTCCGCGACTCGGACCGGCCGTCCTCACGGACGGCCGCGCCGGAGGCGACGGGCAGCAGGACGGCGAGCACGAGCAGGGTCGAGACGAGGAGCGCGATCGCTCGGGAACGATCGCGCGGCAGCGCAGCGGGGGAAATCATCCGAAAGACGGTAGACGAAGCGCTCTCATCTGCAAATTCGTCGAGCGCCACACCCCTGGGGACGGGTCAGTCGTCGTGGTGGATGCGTCCCTCGGTGGTGGCCAGGCGCTCCCCCGAACCGCCCCACTGCCGCGCCACGATCTCGGCGGCGATGGAGACCGCGGTCTCCTCCGGGGTCCGGGCGCCGAGGTCGAGACCGATGGGCGAGGAGAGCAGCGCGATCTCCTCCTTGGACAGGCCCGCCTCGACCAGCCGGTCCATCCGCTCGTCGTGCGTGCGCCGCGACCCCATCGCCCCGATGTAGGCAGGACGTACGTCGTCGGGCAGGCGCAGCGCGACCTCGAGCAGCGGCACGTCGAACTTCGGGTCGTGGGTGAGCACGGCCAGGACGGTCCGCCGGTCGATCCGGCCGGCGTCGAGCTCGGCCCGGAGGTAGCGGTGCGGCCAGTCGACGACGACCTCGTCGGCGCCGGGGAACCGCGAATTCGTCGCGAAGACGGGGCGCGCGTCGCACACCGTGACGTGGTAGCCGAGGAACGATCCGACCTTGGCGACCGCAGCCGCGAAGTCGATCGCGCCGAAGACCAGCATCCGCGGCTTGGGCGCGAAGCCCCAGACGAACACCCGCATGCCCTCGCCGCGGCGCTCGCCGTCGGGACCGTAGGTGAGCGTGGCGTTGGAGCCGGCGGCCAGCAGTCCGAGGGCGTCGTCGTGGACGGCCGCGTCGGCGCGCTCCGACCCGACGCCGCCCTCGGCGGGCGCGTGCGGACGGACGACCATGCGCCGCCCGAGCCAGGCGGGGTCGGGGTGCTCGATCACCGTCGCCAGCGCGACCGGACGTCCTGCGTCGACGTCGGCCGCGATGCCACCGAGCTCGGGGAAGGTCTCGCGCGAGACCTGCTCCACGAAGACGTCGAGGATGCCGCCGCAGGTCAGGCCGACCGCGAACGCGTCGTCGTCGGAGACGCCGTAGCGCTCGAGCGCGGGCTCGCCGGACGCGACCACCGAGGTGGCCAGGTCGTAGACCGCTCCCTCGACGCACCCGCCGGACACCGAGCCGACGGCCGTCTCGTCGGGGCCGACGAGCATTGACGCGCCGGGTGGGCGCGGGGCGGAGCGGAAGGTGGCCACCACGGTGCCGACGCCGACGGTCTCACCGGCCTCCCACCACGCCATCAGCTCGGGCAGCACGTCACGCACGGGCGATCACCTCCGTCAGGTCGGCGAACGTCGCCAGCGAGTGGCCGGCGAGGAAGTCGTCGCAGTGCGGCAGCGCCGCCACCACCCCGCTCTGGAGCGGCTCGTAGCCCGCCTTGCCGCGGTGCGGGTTCACCCAGATCACGCGGTGCGCGACCCGCCGCAGACGGGCCATCTGCCCGCCCAGCAGCTCGGCGTCGCCGCGCTCCCAGCCGTCGCTGAAGACGACGACCACGGCACCGCGGGCCATCCCGCGCTGGCCCCAGCGGTCGAGGAACACCCGCAGCGTCTCCCCCAGCCGCGTCCCGCCGGACCAGTCGGGCACCACCTCGCCGGCGGCCACGATCGCGCGGTCGGCGTCGGGCGAGCGCAGCGCCCGCGTGACGTGGGTCAGCCGGGTGCCGACCGTGAAGGTCTCGACCGTGCCACCGGTGGTCCGCGCGCACTGGGTGAGGCGGTGGGCCAGCCGCAGCAACGCATCGGCGTACGCGCTCATCGACCCGCTGACGTCGACCAGCAGCACCACGCGGCGCGGGCGGACACCGCGACGGCGCCACGCGATCTCGGCGGGCTCGCCCATCTGCCGCAGGGAGGCACGCAGGGTGCGGGAGGCGTCGAGCTGGCCGCGGTGCCACCTCCGGTGCCGTGCCGTACGACGACTCGGCGGGCGCAGCGACAGCCGGGCGAACATCGCGTCCAGGCGCCGCTTCTCCGCGGCGTCGAGCGTCGCCACGTCGCGGTGCCGCAGCACCTCCGACGGCGAGGCCGCGGCCCGCACCACGTCGTCGTCGCCCTCACCGTCGCCACCGGCGCCCTCGGCGTCGGGCAGCAGGTGGGCGGTGACCGGGCGCGCGGTGTCGCGCGGCCGGGCCCTCGGCAGCCCGTCGCGCGGGTCGAACCACGCCGCGAAGACCTGGTCGTAGCGGGCCAGGTCGTCGGGCGAGGCGCAGAGCGTGGCGCGACCGGCCCAGTAGGTCGCCTGCCGGTCGTCGAGGCCGACGGTCGCGACCGCGGTCAGGAAGCCGTGCGCCCGGTCCTGGGTGACCGGCACCCCGGCAGCCCGCAGCGCCCGGGTGAAGCCCAGGAGCACCTCGTCGGCAGACCGGTCGAGGTCGCTCATCGCGACATCATCCGGTCGAGGGCAGCCTTCACCCGGTCGGCGTCCTCGCGGTACTTCAGCAGCGCACCGAGGGTGGCCGCGGCGGAGGCGAGGTCGAGCTCGGCGGTGCCGAGGTAGGTGAGGGCGCGCGCCCAGTCGAGGGTCTCGGCGACCCCGGGCGGCTTGAGCAGGTCGTCGCGCGCGCGCAGCTGCTGGACCAGGCCGACCACCTGACGGGCCAGCGCCTCGCTGACCTCGGGGGCGCGGGAGCGGACGATCTCGACCTCGCGCTCGAGGCCGGGGTGGTCGATCCAGTGGTAGAGGCAGCGCCGCTTGAGGGCGTCGTGGAGCTCGCGCGTGCGGTTGGAGGTCAGCACGACCAGCGGCGGCTCCGGGGCGGTGACGGTGCCGAACTCGGGGATCGTCACCTGCCACGTCGAGAGCACCTCGAGCAGGAAGGCCTCGAACTCGTCGTCGGCGCGATCGACCTCGTCGACGAGCAGCACGGCCGGGGCCTGGCGCAAGGCGGCCAGCACCGGGCGCGAGAGCAGGAAGCGCTCGTCGTAGAGGCTCTTCTCGGCCTCGTCGGAGTCCACCTGCCCCGCCGCCTCGAGGGCGCGCAGGTGCAGGATCTGGCGCGGGAAGTCCCAGTCGTAGAGCGCCTGGCTGGCGTCGATGCCCTCGTAGCACTGGAGGCGCACCAGCGGGAGCTCCAGGCTCTGGGCGAGGGCCTCCGCGAGAGCGGTCTTGCCGGTGCCCGGCTCGCCCTCCAGCAGCAGCGGCCGCTGCATGCGCGCAGCCAGGAAGACGACGGTGGCCAGCTCCTCGTCGGCGAGGTATCCGGTCGCGCCCAGCCGGGCGGCCACGTCAGCGGCGGAGTCCATGCCTAGAGGCTACGACCCACCACGTTGGCCGGACGTTGGGTCACCTCCGGTCGACGTCGGCGCCCGTCGCGAGGTCCCCGCACTCGACCAGTGCGACCTCGTGCGCGGCGAGGTAGTCGCGAGCCCCACGGTCGCCGACGGCGGCCGCGACGACCCCGTCCCAGTGGTCGCGACCGATCAAAACCGGGTGCCCCGGCACGCCGTCGTACGCCGCCCGGGCAAGGACGCCCCGGCCGTCGGCCGCGTCCAGCAGGCGGGCCACCACGGCGGCGTCCACGTCGGGCAGGTCCACCAGCGAGACGAGGGCGGCGTCGTGGTCCGTGGTCGCGAGCGCCAGCAGCCCGGCGCGCAGCGAGGCGCCCATCCCCTCGGCCCAGTCCTCGGCACGGATCCGGGACACCGACATCGGCAGCAGCGCCGCCGCCTGCTCGGCCCCGGCCCCCAGGACGACCACGATCTCCGCGCACGGGCGGAGCGCCTGCACGGAGCGGAGCAGCCAGGAGGTGCCGTCGTCGTCGCGCGCCAAGGCCTTCGGGCCGCCGAACCGCGCACCGGCCCCGGCAGCGAGGAGGAGCCCGACGGTCATGGGCCCCACCGTAGGGCCCACGGGTCAGGCGCGGGTGGCCACCGTCAGCAGCACCACCGCGTCCGTGCGCGCGACGAGGTCGTGGCGCTGGGGCGGGATGACGCCGTGGTCCCCCGCCCGGAGGTCGTGGGCGTCGTCGCCGGCGTGCAGGGTCACCTCGCCCTCGAGCACCTGCAACGTGGCCTCGCCAGGTGACTCGTGCTCGCCGAGCCGGGCGCCGGCGGTCATCGCGATGAGGGTCTGGCGCAGGTCGTGCTCGCGGCCACCGTGGACAGTGACGGCCGACCTGCCGGCGCTGGACGTGCGTGCCACCTCGAGCTGCGCGGCGGCGAGGGCGGTCAGGGACGTGATCTGCATGGGTCCTCCAGGCCCTCAGCCGACGCGGTCCCAGCCCCGCCGCGGAGCGGCGTTGCCCAGTGGACGGTCGTCGCGGGAGCGGTAGACGACGTAGGGGCGGGTGAGGTAGCCGACGGGCGCGGAGAAGACGTGCACCAGGCGCGTGAAGGGCCACAGGGCGAACAGGCCGAAGGCGACCAGTGCGTGCAGCTGGAAGCCGATCGGCGCCTCGGCCATCAGCTCCGCGTCGGGCTGGAAGGCGAGGAACGAGCGGTACCAGACCGAGACGCCCTCGCGGTAGTTGTACTCACCGCCGAGACTGAAGATCGAGCCGGCGATGGTGTTCCACATGCCCAGCACGATGGCCACCCCGAGGAAGGCGTACATCACCTTGTCCATCGGCGTGGTCGCGGAGAAGACCGGCCCGACGGTCCGCCTGCGGTAGACGAGGATCGACATGCCGACGAGCGCCACCACCCCGGCGACGAGGCCGCCGATGACCGCGACGTAGTGGTAGAGGTGGTCGTCGATCCCGACCGCCTCGGTCCACGAGCGCGGGATCAGCAGGCCGATGACGTGGCCGCCGACGACGCCGAGCATCCCGAAGTGGAACAGCGGCGAGCCGAGACGGAGCAGCCGGTTCTCGTACAGCTGCGACGAGCGGGTGGTCCAGCCGAACTTGTCGTAGCGGTAGCGCCACACGTGCCCGACCACGAAGACCGCGAGGCAGAGGTAGGGGACGATGACCCAGAGGAAGACGTTCATCGTGGTGCTCCTACGGGGATCGAGGCGGAGGCGATCAGGGCGGGCCCTGCGTCGAGGGCGGGGTCGGCGCCGTAGCCCGAGAGGCCGACCTCCTCGGCGGGCGGGCCCTGCTCGACGAGGCGGCGTACGGCGTCGGCCTCCGCGCCCTCGAGCACGGGCAGGGTGCCGCAGACCGCGAGCAGCGCCGCCGCCCAGGGCGACCCGGTCGTGCCGTCGTCGTTGCGCCAGCCCACCAGCGCGAGGCGGAGCATCTCCACACCCGCGCGGTGCTCGGTGAGCAGCTGCCACGCCGTGTCGGCGTCGACCGTCGCGCCGAGCTGGAGCACGGCGCACAGGTGGTCGGGGAGCTCGCCCTCGTCGAGCCACTCGACGCCGGCCGTCCGGTAGGCCTCCTTGAACCTGACCAGCGCCGCACCCCGGCGGCGGGTGTCGCCGTAGGCGAAGTACGTCAGGTAGAGCGCGCACTTGCGGGTGTGGTCGAAGGTCGCGACGTAGTCCTGCTGGAGCCGGTGGAGCGGCGAGGAGCGCAGGTGGGCCAGGAGTGCCGGCAGGTGAGGGTCGTCCGGCACCAGTGCCTCGAGATCGTCGAGCGTGGCGAGGAGCTCGGGGGTCGGGTAGTCCAGGACCGCCGAGCAGACCGCCCACACCCGGCGTACGTCCTCATCGGGGCCGGAGCGCTGCCGGCGTCGGAACATCACTGCTCCCCTCCCTCGTTCCGCGGTGGGAACAGGCCCTCGGGAGTGCCCTTGCCGTCCCAGTTGAGGAGGTTGACCCGGCTGGCCTTGTCGTCCGGTGCCGCCAGCGTGTCCGACGTCTGCCGGTCCTGCAGCATCCGGAAGTTCTCCACCGCGACGGGTGTCGGGTAGCCGGCGCCCTCACCCAGCAGCGCCTGGTCGTAGTGCGACCCGGCCGCGTCGAAGTCGACCGCGCAGTCGGTGGCGAGCTCCTCGAGCGCGTGCGCCTGCTCGGCGTGCGCAGGCGGGATGACGTAGCGCTCGTCGTACTTCGCGATCGCCAGGAGGCGGAACATGTCGTACATCTCCTCCTCGCTCATCCCGACGGCGGCCGGGATCGACGCGTCGGGGTCGCGGCCGAGGTTGATGTCGCGCATGTAGGAGCGCATCGCCGCGAGCCGCTTGAGCACCTTGTCGACCGGGGCCGTGTCGCCCGCGGTGAACAGGTTGGCGAGGTACTCGACCGGGATCCGCAGCGTGTCGATGGCGGCGAAGAGGTTGCCGCGGTCCTCGGCGTCCTCCCCGGTCTCCTGCACGACGTCGACGACCGGCGACAGCGGCGGGATGTACCAGACCATCGGCATCGTGCGGTACTCCGGGTGGAGCGGCAGGGCGACCTCGTAGCGGTTGATCAGCGCCCACACGGGCGACTTCCTCGCCGCCTCCACCCAGTCACCGGGGATGCCGGCCGCCTCGGCCGCTCGCTGGACCGCCGGGTCCTCCGGGTCGAGGAAGCACGCCCGCTGGGCGTCGTACAGCGCGTGCTCGTCCTCGATCGCCGCTGCCTCGAGCACCTTGTCGGCGTCGTAGAGCACCAGCCCGATGTAGCGCAGCCGGCCGACGCAGGTCTCCGAGCAGACCGTGGGGATGCCGACCTCGACCCGCGGGTAGCAGAAGGTGCACTTCTCGGCCTTGCCGGTCTTGTGGTTGAAGTAGACCTTCTTGTACGGGCAGCCCGAGACGCACATGCGCCACCCGCGGCACCGGTCCTGGTCGACCAGCACGATGCCGTCCTCGGCGCGCTTGTAGATCGCGCCGCTCGGGCACGACGCGGCGCACGACGGGTTCAGGCAGTGCTCGCAGATCCGCGGCAGGTAGAACATGAAGGTCTGCTCGAACTCGAGCTTCACCTTGTCCTCGATGCCCTTGAGCATCACGTCACGCGCGGCGTGCTCCTGCGAGCCGCCGAGGTCGTCGTCCCAGTTGGCCGACCACTCGACGTTCATGTCCTCGCCGGAGATCAGGCTCTTGGGCCGGGCGACCGGGAACGTGTCGGTCTGCGGCGAGCTGGTGAGCGTCTCGTAGTCGTAGGTCCACGGCTCGTAGTAGTCGTCGATCGAGGGGAGCTTGGGGTTGGAGAAGATGCTCAGCAGCTTCTTCACCCGGCCCCCGGCGCGCAGCGCCAGGCGGCCGTTGGGCTTGCGGACCCAGCCGCCCTGCCACTCGTCCTGGTCCTCGTAGGTCCTCGGGTAGCCGAGGCCCGGGCGGGTCTCGACGTTGTTGAACCAGACGTACTCGGTGCCGGTGCGGTTGGTCCACGCCTGCTTGCAGGTCACCGAGCAGGTGTGGCAGCCGATGCACTTGTCGAGGTTCATGACCATCGCCATCTGGGCCATCACGCGCATGTCAGTCGTCTCCTCTCCTGCTCAGTACTCGACCGGGGCGGTCCGCTTGCGGATCATCGTGACCTCGTCGCGGTTGTTGCCGATCGGGCCGATGTAGTTGAAGAAGTAGGCGAGCTGGGCGTAGCCGCCGACGATGTGGTTGGGCTTGAGCAGCACCCGGGTGAGGCTGTTGTGGATGCCGCCCCGCTTGCCGTCCCGCTCGGTGAGGGGGACGTCGATGAGCCGGTCCTGGGCGTGGTGCATGTAGACCGTGCCCTCCGGCATCCGGTGGCTGACGATCGCCCGCGCCGCCACGACGCCGTTGCGGTTGACCATCTCGATCCAGTCGTTGTCCTTGATCCCGACCTTGGCCGCGTCGCGGTCCGAGATCCACACCGACTGGCCGCCGCGCGAGAGCGAGAGCATGAACAGGTTGTCCTGGTACTCGGAGTGGATCGACCACTTGTTGTGCGGCGTCAGGTAGCGCACGGACACACCGAGCTCGTCCTGCTCCCCGATCGGTCTCTCGCCGAACAGCGCGGTCATGTCGAGCGGCGGCCGGTAGACGGGCAGCATCTCGCCCATCCCGAGGAACCAGTCGTGGTCGACGTAGAACTGCTGGCGACCGGTCAGGGTGTGGAACGGCTTCTTCCGCTCGATGTTGATCGTGAACGGGCTGTAGCGCCGCCCGCCGGACTCCGACCCCGACCACTCCGGCGAGGTGATCACGGGGACCGGCTGCACCTGGGTGTCGGCGAAGGTGATCTGCTTGCCCTCGTGCTCGGCCGCGAGGTCGGCGAGCTCGGTGCCGGTGCGCTTCTCGAGGAAGCGGAACCCCTGGGTGGCGAGGTGGCCGTTGGAGACGCCGGCAAGGTGCAGGATCGCGTCGGCCATCTGCACGTCGGTCTCGACCTTGGGCTGGCCGTCACCGGCGCCGCCGTGTCGTACGCCGTTGCGGGTGCGCAGGATGTCGATCTCCCGCTTCACGTCGTAGGCCACGCCCTTGGTGAGCATGCCGACGTTCTCCATGAGCGGGCCGATCGAGGTCATCTTGTCGAAGATCGCGGTGTAGTCGCGCTCGGCGACGGCGATGACCGGCATCGTCTTGCCCGGCACGGGGTCGACCTCGCCGGTCTTCCAGTCCTTCACCACGCCGTGCTCGGTGGCCATCGCCTCCGGGGTGTCGTGCCACAGCGGCTTGGCGACCACGTCCTTGCGGGTGCCGAGGTGGGTCTCGGCGAGCTCGGAGAACTTCTTCGCGATCACCTTCCACGTGTCCCAGTCCGACTTGGTCTGCCACGGCGGGGCGATCGCGGGGTTGAAGGAGTGCACGAAGGGGTGCATGTCGGTGGTGGAGAGGTCGTGCTTCTCGTACCACGTGGCCGCCGGCAGGACGACGTCGCTGAAGATCGTCGAGGAGGTCATCCGGAAGTCGATCGTGGTCAGCAGGTCGAGCCGGCCCTCGGCCGCCTGGTCCGCCCACACCACGTCGGTGGGCCGCTTGTCCGGCGGCGCCTCGACGGCAGTGGCGGCGGAGTCCGTACCGAGCAGGTGGCGCAGGAAGTACTCGTTGCCCTTCGCCGACGAGCCCAGCAGGTTGGAGCGCCACAGCGACAGCACGCGCGGGTGGTTGTCCTCGTGCTCGGGGTCCTCGACCGCGAACCGGAGCCTGCCCTCCTTGAGCTGCTGGGCGACGTACGCCGGGACCTCCATCCCGGCAGCCTCGGCGTCGTCGGCCAGCTGCAGGCTGCTGCGGTCGAACGTGGGGTACGACGGCGACCACCCGAGCCGCACCGACTGGGCCAGCAGGTCCATCACCGTCTTGCCCGCGAACACGCCCGTCCCGGCGTCGAGGTCGTCGGCGGAGAAGGTGTCGTAGCGGTACTGCGAGGTGTTCACGTACCAGTACGCCGTCTGGTTCATGTGGCGCGGCGGGCGGTGCCAGTCCAGCGCGAAGGCCATGTGCTGGAAGCCCATGATCGGGCGGATCTTCTCCTGCCCGACGTAGTGGGCCCAGCCGCCGCCGTTGCGGCCCTGGGTGCCGGTGATCGTGGTGAGCAGCAGGATCGCGCGGTAGATCTGGTCGGAGTGGAACCAGTGGTTCACGCCTGCGCCGAGCAGGATCATGCCGCGGCCCTCCGTGTCGACGGCGTTCTGCGCCCACTCGCGGGCCAGCCGCACGACCTGCGACGCGGGCACACCGGTGTGCTGCTCCTGCCACGCGGGGGTCGCCGGCACCTCGGGGTCGTCGTAGCCGCGGGGGTCGGACTCGTCGGTCCGCGGCCACACCCCGGGCAGCCCGGGACGCCCGACGCCGTACTGGGCGAGGAGCAGGTCGAAGACCGTCGTCACGACGCGGTCGCCCACGCGGGCGACCGGCACGCCACGGCGCTCGTGGACGACCTTGCCGTCCGGGGCGTCGAAGCGTGGAAGCTCGACCTCGACCGACTCGCGGGTGCCGCCCTGGTGGTCGGTGTACATGGTGAGCGCGGGGTCGATGTCGCCGAGGTCGAGGTTCCAGTGCCCCAGCCCCTCCTCCCCGTAGCGGTCGCCGATGGAGCCGTGCGGGATGCGCACCTCACCGCTGGCGGCGTCGATGACGGCCGGCTTCCACATGGCGTTCTCGCTGGTGCCGCCGAGGTCCCCCTCGACCAGGAACTTGCCGGGCCGGTAGGCCCCGTCGTCGCCCATCTCCAGGCAGACCAGGTGGGGCAGGTCGGTGAACTGCTTGTCGTAGGCCTCGAAGAACGGCGTCGTCCGGTCGACGAAGAACTCCTTGAGCACGACGTGGCCCATCGCCATCGCGAGCGCGCCGTCGGTGCCCGGGGCGGGGCTGACCCACTCGTCGGCGAACTTCACGTTCTCGGCGTAGTCCGGCGCCACGGCCACGACCTTCTGGCCGCGGTAGCGCGCCTCGGTCATCCAGTGCGCGTCGGGGGTGCGGGTCATCGGGACGTTGGAGCCCCACATCATCAGGTAGCCGGCGTCCCACCAGTCGCCCGACTCGGGGACGTCGGTCTGGTCGCCGAACATCTGCGGAGACGCGTTCGGCAGGTCGGCGTACCAGTCGTAGAAGGAGAGCATGGGGGCGCCGATGAGCTCGAGGAAGCGCGCGCCTGAGGTGTAGGAGACCGGCGACATCGCGGGGATCGGCGAGAAGCCCGCGATCCGGTCGGGCCCCCACCGCTTGACGGTGTAGACGTGCGCGGCGGCGACGATCTCGGCGACCTCGTCCCACGTCGCCCGCACCAGGCCGCCCTTGCCGCGGGCCTTCTTGTAGAGCCGGGCCTTCTCCTCGTCCTGCACGATCGAGCCCCACGCCACGACGGGGTCGCCGTGCTGCTGCTTGGCGGCGCGGAACATCTCCAGCAGCACGCCACGGACGTAGGGGTAGCGCACCCGGGTCGGGCTGTAGGTGTACCAGCTGAACGCCGCACCGCGCGGGCACCCGCGCGGCTCGTACTCAGGGCGGTCCGGTCCGGCGCTCGGGTAGTCGGTCTGCTGGGCCTCCCAGGTGATGATCCCGTCCTTGACGTAGACCTTCCACGAGCACGACCCGGTGCAGTTCACCCCGTGCGTCGAGCGCACCACCTTGTCGTGGCTCCACCGCTCCCGGTAGAAGACGTCTCCCTCGCGGCCGCCCTGCTTGTGCACGGTGCGCAGGTCCTCGCTCACCTCGGCCTTCGTGAAGAACCTGCGCGTCCCGATCAGGGCTGACGACAGCGGGCTTTCGAGACTCATCGGACCTCCGGTTCGAACGGTTCGCCAGGTGACGTGGGCCACCGGCCCACGTCCCGACCCTAGGGTGACCGCACGGTCAGTTGCCACCCCTCGGGCGGGTTCGGAGCACTTGGTCCCCACCGGAGGGGTCCAAGGTCCCGACCATTCCGCTGGCGGTTCCGAACGGCACTAATTTCCGCCAAGGTGGGCCACGTCGGCCCTGACGAGACGGGAGTGCCCATGAGCGAGACCAACGACGGTCGGAACCGCGTCCTGTGGCTGTCCACGGTGGCCTTCACGCTGATGTTCGCCGTCTGGCTGATGTTCGGCATCCTCGGCAAGCCCATCAGCGAGGAGTTCGGGCTCTCCGAGGTCCAGCTGTCCTGGATCGTCGCCGCGGCGGCGCTCAACGGCTCCCTCTGGCGCCTGCCCGCTGGCATGGTGACCGACCGGATCGGCGGCCGGAAGGTGATGACCTTCCTGCTCGTCGCCACCGCGGTCCCGGCGTTCCTGGTGTCCCGGGCGGACTCCTACACGATGCTGCTGGTGCTGGCCTTCCTCGTCGGCTTCGCCGGCAACGCCTTCTCGTCCGGCATCGCGTGGAACTCGGCCTGGCAGCCGCGTGAGCACCAGGGCTTCGCGCTCGGCCTGTTCGGCGCCGGCAACGTCGGCGCCTCGGTCACCAAGTTCATCGGCCCGCCGCTGATCGCGGGCACCGCCGGTGCCACCTACTTCGGCGTCATCGACGGAGGCTGGCGCCTGGTGCCCGTCGTGTACGCCGTGCTGCTGCTCGTGATGGCCGCGCTGATCTGGTTCGGCACCCCGAGCCAGGACCGTGCGCCGGGCACCGGCCAGTCGCTCCGCCAGCAGGTCCAGCCCCTGCGGAGCATGCGGGTCTGGCGGTTCAGCCTCTACTACGTCGCGGTCTTCGGCGCCTACGTCGCCCTGGCCGCCTGGCTGCCGACCTACTACATGGACAACTTCGACGTCTCACTCCAGTCGGCGGCCCTGCTGACCGCGACGTACATCTTCCCGGCGTCGCTGCTGCGTCCCTTCGGCGGTCACCTGTCCGACCGGTTCGGCGCCCGGCGGATCATGTACTGGACCTTCGGCGGCATGCTGCTCGTGACGGGGATCCTGATGATGCCCAACGGCCACATCGTGATCAGCCACCCCGACGGCACCCAGAGCGAGCACCTGGCGTACAGCATCGGGCTCGTCCCCTTCGCCATCCTCGTCTTCCTGCTGGGCTGCGCGATGGGGGTCGGCAAGGCCGCCGTCTTCAAGCACATCCCGGAGTACTTCCCGGACAACGTCGGCGCCGTCGGCGGCCTGGTCGGGATGCTCGGCGGGCTCGGCGGGTTCTTCCTGCCGCCGCTGTTCGCCTACACGAAGGCGTGGTCGGGCTTCCCCTCGAGCACGTTCTTCGTCCTGTTCCTGCTGACCCTGGTCTGCGCCGTGTGGATGCACTGGACGGTGGTCCACATGCTGCACCAGGAGTCCCCCGAGCTGGCCCGACGCCTGGAGAGCCCGCACGACGACCGCCAGTCCCCCGGGCTGGCGCCCGCACCGACTGCCTGAGGAGGCACGCTCATGACCACCAACGCACAGCGCACGAGCGGCGAGTGGCTCGAGTCCTGGGACCCGGAGAACGAGGAGACCTGGGACTCCCACCTCGCGTGGCGGACCCTGTGGGTCACGACGTTCGCGCTCACGCTCGCCTTCGCCGCCTGGTTCCTCCCCAGCGCCCTGATCCCCAAGCTCAACCCGCTGGGCTACTCCTTCTCCACCACGCAGCTCTACTGGATGGCCGCGATGCCCGGCCTGTCCGCCGGACTCTTCCGCCTGGTGTGGATGGTGCTGCCGCCCATCCTCGGGACGCGGAAGATGGTCACGCTCACCACTCTGCTCCTGGTCTTCAGCACCCTGGGCTGGGGCGTGCGTGTCCAGGAGCCCACCGCGCCCTACTGGGAGCTCATGGTCCTGGCGTTCCTCGCCGGCATCGGCGGCGGCGCGTTCTCCGGCTTCATGCCCAGCACGTCCTACTTCTTCCCCCGCTCCAAGCAGGGGACGGCGCTCGGCCTCCAGGCCGGGCTGGGCAACTTCGGCGTCTCCCTCGTCCAGCTGCTCACTCCGTACCTGATCGGCTTCTCCTGGCTGGCGCTCTTCGGGGGCAGCCAGACGATCTCCATGCCGGGCAAGGAGCCCCAGGAGGTCTGGTACCAGAACGCCGCCTTCATCTGGATCCCGCTCATGGTGATCTCGGCGGCACTGGCCTGGACGATGCTCAAGTCGGTCCCGATCAAGGCCAACATCCGGCAGCAGTTCGACATCTTCGGCAACACCGACACCTGGCTGATGACGCTGCTCTACATCATGACCTTCGGAACGTTCTCCGGCCTCGCCGCGCAGTTCGGCCTGCTGATGGCCAACCTCTACGGCATCGGCAACGTCGACATCGTGCAGGGCACGGGCGCCGAGGCGCAGGTCCTGGTCGACGGCTACGCGGTGCCCGACGTCGTCAAGTACGTCTTCCTCGGCCCGCTCGTCGGCGCGGGGGCGCGCGTGCTCTTCGCGCCCCTCACCGACCGGACCGGCGGCGCCATGTGGACCCTCGTGTCCGGCGTGGGACTCATCGGCTCGATCGCCTTCACCATCCCGGCGCTCACCCCCGACACGACCTCGGCCGCCACCCTGGAGGCCGGCTTCGACCAGTTCCTCTGGGGCATGCTGGCGATCTTCCTCTTCGCCGGCATCGGCAACGCCTCGACGTTCAAGCAGATGCCGATGATCTTCGAGCGCCGGCAGGCGGGTGGCGTCATCGGCTGGACCGCCGCCATCGCCGCCTTCGGTCCGTTCTTCTTCGGCGTCGGTGTCACCACGCTCGGACCCGTCGCGTTCTACGCCATCGGCATCGCGTGGGCGGCGATGTGCGTGGTGATCACGTGGATGCGCTACGCACGGAAGGGCGCGCCCCGGCCGAGCTGACCGCGCCCGGTCAGCCGCCGAACGCCTCGTCGTACAGCGCCTGCAGCTCCGGGGTGGTCTCCCCGGTGAAGCCGCACAGGGTGACGCGGCCGTCGGTGGCGCTGACCAGGTAGGACTTGCCCTTCTCGAACTCCACGGCCATGAGCAGTGCGGCGAGGTCCTTCTCCGGCGTGGTGACCGTGACCGTGTCGGCGTCGCCGCCGGCGTACCACCGGTCGACCGCGAGGGTCGCGGTGCCGTCCTCGAGCGCGGTCACGGTGCCGGCGAAGGCGGTGTCGAAGGTGCCCAGGACCTCCGCGGACGGGACGGCGCACTTGCCGGCGGTCGACGCGTCGGCGGTGAGCTCGACGGGGGCCGCGGAGGACTCGGACGTGGTCTCGGAGGTGGTCTCGGACGAGGTGTCCGAGGCGGTGGTGCCGGACGATCCGGCGTCGTCGGAGCCGCAGGCGGACACGCCCGCGAGGGCGAGGAGGAGCACGGGGACAGCAAGGACGCTGCGGGGTCGGCGGGTGTTCACGATTCCTCCTGGTGGGACCGGGCGCGGTGCTCGTCCACCGTGCCACACGGCTTGGACGCGGCAGGTCCCCCGCCCGTTCCCCTCACGCCGGACGCGTCGTGGAGCACATCTCACGCGAGACGTTCCGGTCCGGCGCCACCGCTGAGCCGCCACGGCCTGACATGATCCGCGGGTGCGACATAGCGGGCTGTCCCTCCCGATCCTGGCCTCGTGGCTGGTCCACGCCTACACGGCGTCGGGGGTGGTGCTGGCGTTCCTCACCGTCATCGCGGTGATGGAGGGCGACACCGTCCGGGGCCTCTGGCTCTTCCTCGCGGCCATGGTCGTCGACGGGACCGACGGCATGCTGGCGCGCTGGGTCAAGGTGAAGCGGCACGTGCCGTGGTTCGACGGCGCGCTGCTGGACAACATCGTCGACTACATCACCTACGCCTTCATGCCGATGATGCTGCTGTGGAGCGCCGGCTACCTCGGCGAGGGCACCTCGGCGACCGTGCTCGCGGTGATCCCGCTGCTCGCCTCGGCCTACCAGTTCTGCCGGGTCGACGCGAAGACCGAGGACCACCTCTTCCTCGGCTTCCCGAGCTACTGGAACATCGCCGCGTTCTACATCGTCGTCCTCGACGTCGGGCCGGCCGCGGTCGCCGTCACGCTGCTGGTGTGCGCGGTGCTCGTCTTCGTGCCGATCGGCTACGTCTACCCGTCGCGCACGACCACGCTGCAGGCACCCACGCTCGTCCTGACGTGCCTCTGGCTGGTGAGCTACGGGGTGCTCCTCACGCAGCTCCCTGATCCCAGCACCGTCTGGTTGACCATCTCGGTGGGCTACGTCGCCTACTACGTCGTGCTCAGCCTCTACCTGACGGCTCGTCGGAGCCACACGGCCACCGCGGAGCTCGCGGACTCCTAGCGCGCGGCCGCGACCGACTCGTCGGTCCCCGCGAGCTTCTGCGACAGCCAGATCGGGATGACCGAGAGCACGATCAGCGCCGCCGCGACGACGTTGACGACCGGGGCCTGGTTGGGGCGGAAGAGGTTCTGGTAGATCCAGATCGGGAGGGTCTGGATGCCGGTGCCGGCGGTGAACGTGGTCACGATGATCTCGTCGAAGGACAGCGCGAACGACAGGAGCGCGCCGGCGAGCAGGGCCGAGCGCATCATCGGCAGCGTCACCGACCAGAACGTGCGGAACGTGCCGGCGCCGAGGTCCATCGAGGCCTCCTCGAGGTTGCCGCCGAGGCGGCGCAGCCGGGCGATCGCGTTGTTGAAGACCGTGACGATGCAGAACGTGGCGTGCGAGACGACGAGGGAGAAGAAGCCGAGCTCGATGCCGAACATGGTGAGGAAGGCGTTCGCGAGCGCGATGCCGGTCACCACGCCGGGCAGCGCGATCGGCAGGATGATCAGCAGCGAGACGGTGTCGCGGCCGAAGAAGCGGAAGCGCTGCAGGGCGAGCGCGGCCATGGTGCCGAGCACCAGCGCGATGGCCGTCGCCACCAACGCCACCTCGACCGACACCACGATCGCGTCGCGGGCGCCGGGGTTCTCCACCGCGGCGGACCACCACTTCGTCGTGTAGCCCGACGGCGGCCACTCGAAGGTGCGCGAGGTGTTGAAGGAGTTCAGCACGACCAGGGCCAGCGGCGCGTAGACGAACAGCAGCACCAGCCCGGTGAAGGCGAGCAGCACGGCGCGGGTGGCCCGGGAGAAGGTCATAGCGAGTCCAGCGCTCCCGTGCGGCGTACGGCGGTCAGGTAGACCAGCATCGCCGCGACCGGGATCGTTGCGACGGCTGCGGCGAACGGCAGGTTGTTGCCGGTGAGGAACGAGTCGTAGACGACGTTGCCGAGCATCTGGTTGGCGCCGCCGACGATCTTGACCGCGATGTAGTCGCCGAGGGTCAGAGAGAACGTGAAGATCGAGCCCGCGACCGCCGCGGGCAGCAGCACCGGCAGCACGACCCGGCGCATGGTCGTGGCCGTGGACGCGCCGAGGTCGGCGGACGCCTCGATCAGCGAGCTCGGCAGCCGCTCCAGGCCGGCGTACATCGGCAGGATCATGTAGGGCAGCCAGAGGTACGACAGGGTGAGGACGGTGGCGGCCAGCCCGTAGCCGGGCGAGATGCCGACCGCGTCGAGCGGGCCGCCGTTTGCGAACATCCCGCGCCATGCATAGGCCTTGACGAGGTACGACGCCCACAGCGGCGTGAGCACCGCGATCACGAGCATCCGCTGCAGGCGCGGCGAGGCGACCTTGGCCATGTAGAGCGCGATCGGAAAGGCCAGCAGCGCGTCGATCACCGTGGCCGCGGCCGCGATCAGGAGCGTCCGGAACGTGATGGTGCGATAGACGTCGAGGGTGAACAGGTCCCGGTAGTTGTCCAGGTTCCAGATTCGCTCGATGTTGCCGCCGAAGGCGTCGACGGTCCACAGCGAGGTGATGAAGAGCGCCGCCAGCGAGCCGAGGTAGAGCACGCCCAGCCACAGCATCGGGGGCCCGAGCAGGAGCCCCAGCCGCAGCCGGGGGTGGCGGTGGAGCACGCCGGCTCCACCGCCCCCCGACGGACGCCCTTCGGCCACGTCAGCCCTTGATCTCGGTCCAGGCCTGCGTCCAGTCCTGGTACGTCGTGCACTGCACGTCCGTGCGACCGTCGAGGCACTGCTCGATCGGCGTGGTCCAGTACCAGATCTGCTCGGCGTAGGACTCGTCACCGGCGTGGTAGGTCTCGCAGAAGCCCTCGCTGGTCAGGTCGCAGGCCTTCTCGTTGGCCGGCGCCTCGCCGAACCACTCCGCCACTGCCGAGTTCGCCTCCGGGCTGATGATGTGGTCGAGCCACAGGTAGGCGCAGTTCGGGTGCTCGGTCTTCGACGAGACCATCCAGGTGTCCGACCAGCCGGTCGCACCCTCCTCGGGCAGGATCGCCTCGACCGGGGTCTTCTCGCTCTGCGCCAGGTTGACGATCACCTGCCACGTGGTGCCCACGACCGAGTCGCCCGTCTTGAAGGCCTGGATCTCCTTGAGGTAGTCCGACCAGTACTCCCCGACGTTCTCGCGCTGCTTCTTGAGCAGGTCGACGGCCGCGGCGAGCTGGTCCTCGTCGAGGGCGTACGGGTTCTCGATGCCGAGGTCCGGCTGCGTCTTGGCCAGGTAGAGCGCGGCGTCGGCGATGTAGATCGGCGAGTCGTACGCCGTCACCTTGCCGGCGTGGGCCGAGGCGTCGTCGAAGACGGCGCTCCAGCTCGTCGGGGCAGGGGTGACCTCCTCGGTGTTGTACATCAGCAGGTTCGCGCCGTAGCCATGCGGTACGCCGTACATCTGCCCGTCGACGGAGTTCCAGTCGCGGTCCTTGAGGAAGGACCAGACGTCGCCGTAGTTCTCGATCAGGTCGGTGTTGACCGGGGCCACGTCGCCGCCGGCGATGAGCCGGAGCGAGGCGTCGCCCGACGCCGAGACGACGTCGTACTGGCCCGACTTCATCAGGTTCACCGCCTCGTCGGAGGTGTTGAAGTACTTCACGTCGACCTGGCAGCCGGTCTCCTCCTCGAAGGGCGTCACCCAGTCGACGGTCTTGTCGGTCGAGCCGTCCTCGGCGTAGCCGGGCCACGCGAGCACGCTGAGCGCACCCTCGCCCTCGCCGAGCTCCTCGGCCATGGGGACGTCGGGAGCGGTGAAGCCGCCCTGCGCCTCCGAGCCGGTGCCACCACCGCCGTCGTCGTCACCGTCGCCCGACGAGGTGCCGCACCCCGTCAGCGCGAGCGCGAGCACCGCCGCAGTGGCGGTGAGCATCCTGGTCCGCTTCATGGCTTCTCCTTACTCCGTGGGCTGGTGCTGTGGCTCCCTGGTGTGGCCGGACAGGTCGATCACGTGCTCGTCGGCCCAGCCGACGGTGACGTCCTGGCCCCGGCGGCCCATGGCCTGGTCGGTGCTGCCGTGGAGGTTCTGGCGCAGCACCGTGAGGGTGGGGCCGGCGTCGAGCTCGACGACGTAGTGGTTGACCGAGCCGAGGTAGACGACGTCGGTCACCGTGCCGCGGGCCGAGGTGAACCCGGCCTCCACCTCGGAGTCCAGGTGGACCTTCTCGGGCCGGATGCTGAACGTGCCCTCCCGGCCGATGACCGTGCGCGCGGCGTCGCCGGTGAGCAGGTTCGAGGTGCCGACGAAGCCGGCGACGAACGCGGTGCTCGGGTTCTCGTAGAGCTCGGCGGGGGTGGCGACCTGCTCGACCCGGCCGTCGCGGAAGACCGCGATCCGGTCGCTCATGGTGAGCGCTTCCTCCTGGTCGTGGGTCACGAAGACGAAGGTGATCCCGACCTCGCGCTGCAGCTGCTTGAGCTCGAGCTGCATCTCCCGGCGCAGCTTGAGGTCGAGCGCGCCGAGCGGCTCGTCGAGGAGGAGCACCGTCGGCCGGTTGACCAGGGCGCGGGCCAGGGCGACGCGCTGCCGCTGGCCGCCGGAGAGCTGCGTCGGTCGGCGGCTGCCGTACTGCCCGAGCTGGACCGACTCCAGCGCGGCCAGGGCGCGCTCACGACGCTGCGCCCGCGGCACCTTCTTCACCCGCAGGCCGTACTCGACGTTGGCCAGGACGTCCATGTGCGGGAACAGCGCGTAGTCCTGGAACACGGTGTTGACGTCGCGCGCGAAGGGCGCGCGGTCGGTGACGTCGGAGCCGTCGAGCATGACCCGGCCCGAGGTGGGCTGCTCGAAGCCGGCGATCATCCGCAGCACGGTCGTCTTGCCCGAGCCGCTGGGACCGAGCATCGAGAAGAACTCACCGTTGTCGATCCGCAGGTCGACGTGGTCCACCGCCGTCACGGCTCCGAAGGACTTGGTGACGTCGACCAGCTCGACCGCCGGTGTGCTCATGCAGGCTCCTCCTCGCCCCAGGACCGGGGCTCAGGACGATGGAATGCGTCGCGAAGCACACAGTAGGACTTGGGTACCGCGGCTGAACATGGAGGAAAGGTCACGAAATGGCAGCAGGACCCCCGCCGGAGCGGGGGTCCTGCTGCTGGTGCTCGAGAAGTGCGGACGATCAGCTGGCGCTCAGCGGCAGCACGAACTGGTTGACGGTCGACCCGCTGGCCGGCAGGCCCAGCTCGGTGGTGGTGGCCGTCTTGAGCAGCCAACCGCCCCGGGTCCCGGCGCTCGTGCCGCAGTCGGGGTTGTCGATCGAGGCCGAGGTGAAGGCCACCGAGGTGGAGTAGCCCGACGTCACGGTGCTGGGGACCATCCAGGCGTTCTTGCTCTTGCTGAAGACGGCGGCCTTGCCGAGCATGGTCTGCGCCTCGCTGCCCCCGTAGCCGTCATTGAGGTACGCCTGGCCGCTGGCGGCGCTGGCGCACGGGTTCGTGTAGTAGATCTGGCCCGGGTAGGTGAGACCATCCCAGCCGACCGACATGAGGAAGCCGGTGGACGTCACGAAGCTGACGCCGTAGGTGTCCATGGAGACGACCTTGCCCAGGGCGACGTTGTTGCCGTCACGCAGGGTGGTGCCACCGCCGGCGGGGCCGGCGGGGCCCTGCGGGCCGGTCGCACCCGTCGGGCCGGCGGGACCCTGCGGACCCGTGGCGCCCTGCGGGCCCTGGAGACCGGTCGCGCCGGTCTGGCCGGTCGCACCCTGCGCGCCGGTCGCACCCTGCGCGCCGGTCGCACCCTGCGCGCCGGTCGCACCCTGCGCGCCGGTGTCACCCTTGTCGCCCTTGGGGCCGATCGGGCCGCGGAGGTTGACGACGACCACCCAGCCGCCGGCGCCCTTCTCGTAGGCGTCCCACGTCGTGGTGTTGAGGTACCAGTCGCCGACGGCGCCGGCGCCCGCGGCCGGGGCGGTGGTGCCCTGCAGCCACTTGGCGCCAGCCGTGCCGGTGTCACCCTTGTCGCCCTTGGCACCCTGGGCGCCGGTCAGGCCGATGTCGCCCTGGTCGCCCTTGTCGCCCTTGGCACCGGTCGAGCCGGTGTCGCCCTGGTCGCCCTTGGCACCCTGGGCGCCGGTCAGGCCGATGTCGCCCTGGTCGCCCTTGTCGCCCTGGTCGCCCTTGGCGCCGGTCGAACCGGTGTCGCCCTTGGCACCGGTCGCGCCGGTGGCGCCCGTCGCACCCTGCGGGCCGACGGCGCCGGGTGCGCCAGTCGCGCCCATGATGTTGACGCGGAACTGCCAACCCGAGGGGGTGTTCTTGTACGCGTCACCGGTGGCGGTGTCGAGGTACCAGCTGTTGGTGTCACCGTCGTCGGCCTTCGGGGTGCCGACTCCGGAGTTCCAGCTGGTGCGGAGGCTCTTGACGGCCTCCGTGCTCAGCTGGCTCTTCTCCAGGCTGCGGTCCTTGATGTCGGCACCGGTGATGGACTTGTCCTTGATGTCCCGGCCGGTGATCAGCGCACCGGCAGTGGCACCGCCGACACCGGCGGAGACCACGAGGGCCCCGGCGACGATCAGTGCGGGAACGGCGCGGCGGCCCGAGATGCGGGCAGGCATGAGCGAACGCAAGATGGGTGACCCCCCAAGGTCATAGACGAACGGGCGCCTCAGTGGCGCCACGGCACGAGGAGCGTAGGAGCGAAGGATGCTTCGCGTCCGGCGTTTGGGGATCTCTTCACCTTTGGTATGACACACGCAACAAGGCCCCCGCCGGAGCGGGGGCCTTGCCGTGGTGCTGGTGGAGCGGGTGGACCGGTGGATCAGAAGTCCATGCCGCCCATGCCGCCCATGTCGCCACCGGGCATGGCCGGCGCCTTCTCGGGCTTGTCGGCCACGACGGCCTCGGTGGTGAGGAACAGCGCGGCGATCGACGCGGCGTTCTGCAGGGCCGAGCGGGTGACCTTGGCCGGGTCGATGATGCCCTCGGCGATCATGTCGACGTAGTCACCGGTCGCGGCGTTGAGGCCGTGACCCGGCTCGAGGTTGCGCACCTTCTCGGAGATGACGCCACCCTCGAGACCGGCGTTGACGGCGATCTGCTTGAGCGGGGCCTCGGTGGCCTTGCGGACGATGTCGGCACCGGTGGCCTCGTCGCCGGTCAGCTCGAGCTTGGCGAACGCGGCGTCGGCAGCCTGGACGAGCGCCACGCCACCGCCGGCGACGATGCCCTCCTCGACCGCAGCCTTGGCGTTGCGGACGGCGTCCTCGATGCGGTGCTTGCGCTCCTTGAGCTCGACCTCGGTGGCCGCGCCGACCTTGATGACGGCCACGCCGCCGGCCAGCTTGGCGAGGCGCTCCTGGAGCTTCTCGCGGTCGTAGTCGGAGTCCGACTTCTCGATCTCGGCACGGATCTGGTTGACCCGACCCTCGATCTGGCCCTGGTCACCGGCACCCTCGACGATGGTGGTCTCGTCCTTGGTGATGACGACCTTGCGGGCCTGGCCGAGCAGCTCCAGACCGGCCGACTCGAGCTTGAGGCCGACCTCCTCGGAGATGACCTGGCCGCCGGTGAGGATCGCGATGTCCTGCAGCATGGCCTTGCGGCGGTCACCGAAGCCCGGCGCCTTGACGGCGACGGAGCGGAAGGTGCCCTTGATCTTGTTGACGACCAGGGTCGACAGCGCCTCGCCGTCGACGTCCTCGGCGATGATCAGCAGCGGCTTGCCGGACTGCATGACCTTCTCCAGCAGCGGGAGGAGGTCCTTGACCGTCGACACCTTGGAGTTGGCGATGAGGACGTAGGGGTCCTCCAGCACGGCCTCCATGCGCTCGAGGTCGGTGGCGAAGTAGGCGGAGATGTAGCCCTTGTCGAACCGCATGCCCTCGGTCAGCTCGAGGTCCAGCCCGAAGGTGTTGGACTCCTCGACGGTGATGACGCCTTCCTTGCCGACCTTGTCCATCGCCTCGGCGATGATCTCGCCGACGGTGGTGTCAGCGGCGGAGATCGACGCGGTGGACGCGATCTGCTCCTTGGTCTCGACGTCCTTGGCCATGCCGAGCAGCTGCTCGGACACGGCGGCGACGGCGGCCTCGATGCCGCGCTTGAGACCCATCGGGTTCGCGCCGGCCGCGACGTTGCGCAGGCCCTCGCGGACCATGGCCTGGGCCAGGACGGTGGCCGTCGTCGTGCCGTCACCGGCGACGTCGTCGGTCTTCTTGGCGACCTCCTTGACCAGCTCGGCGCCGATCTTCTCGTAGGGGTCCTCCAGCTCGATCTCCTTGGCGATCGAGACACCGTCGTTGGTGATCGTGGGGGCGCCCCACTTCTTCTCCAGGACGACGTTGCGGCCCTTGGGGCCCAGGGTGACCTTGACCGCGTCGGCGAGGGTGTTCATACCCCGCTCGAGGCCGCGGCGGGCCTCCTCGTTGAAAGCAATCAGCTTCGGCATAACTCTTCGCGATTCCTGTCGACGTGAGTTCTGTGGGTGCTCCAGGGTGGCTGCCCGCGACGGACGACCGGCTCGCCCCGGCGATCCATTCTCGCCGGCTCTGCCGACCTCAGCGTCACCTGGGTCGTTGTCACTCTCGTGATGAGAGTGCCAGCGTCATGTTTAGCACTCGACCCCTGAGAGTGCAAACGCCGCCCCGGGGTCCGGGACGGCGTTCGCGAGGTGCTGCAGAGGTCACTCGATGAGGCGCACGGGCTCGCCCTCGATGCGTGCCGTCCAGGTCGTGGCGTCGGTGACCTGTCCGGACCCGAAGCTGACCCGGACCCGGAACCAGCAGCCGCCCTGGCTGGCGACCGTGCAGCTGTAGGTGCTCGGGATGGGCACCCGGATCTCCTGGTACTTGCCGTTGTAGCCGCTGGGCGTGATGTTGCTGATCTTGCAGTCGGACAGGTTGCCGTTGGTGACACCCGACGCGGTGCAGTTCTGCAGGGTCGCCGGCAGGTTGATCGAGTCGGTCGGCTTCAGCACCTGCACGGAGCCGCTGCTGGCGCCCTCACCGACGTCGAAGAAGCTGATCACGAGGGTCTTGCTGGCAGCCGCCGGTGCCACGCGCACCAGGTTGAACTCCGTGGACGCCGAGTCGGAGTTGGCGAAGATGCGCATCTTCTCGTAGGCCGCGACCGAGATGCCGCCGGCCGGCGCCGTGGTGACCGCTCGCAGGCCGAAGTTGTTCGTCCCGGTGCCGCGGACCGCGGTGTTGTCGCCGGTCTGGTTGTAGACGTTGAGGTTGCCCGAGTAGCCGCCGTTGCCGTCCGCCGTCCCGCCCAGGGCCACGTTGTTGCGGACCTGCAGGTAGTAGTCGCCTGCCTGCGTGGGGGTGAAGGTGCAGAGGTCGACCCACTGGTGGAAGACCGCGGCGAGGTTGGCGTTGTAGTCGCCGTCGGTCTCCTTGAGCGCCTCGAGGGAGACCTGGTTGGCGGTGTAGCCCGGGTACTGGCGCACGCAGCCCGGCTCCGGTGCTCCCTGCCAGGGAACGAGCGTGTCGACCGGCTTGCGCAGGGCGAAGGAGGTGACGCCGGCGGCCTCGCTGCCCGAGTAGAGGCTGGAGTTCGGGTCGTCACCGGTGCAGAACGCGTTGGGCTTGCTGGTGTCGGCGTAGCCACCCCAGCCCGTGCCGGTCCGCCAGTAGCGCTGCCTGGCGTCGTTCGCACGCGGGTTCCAGTCGCTGTTCCAGCCCGACGGCGGCGACTGGGTGCTGCCGGGGTTGTCGTACGGCTCGTTGGTGCACCGCGAGCCGGTGCTGGCGTACGCCGGGTCGTAGATCTGCAGGCGCACCGTCTGGCCGACACCGCTGGCGGCGACGCGCACGAGGTAGAAGAAGCCCTTGGGGTCGAACTCGTTGTTGTTGCCGCTCGTGCAGTTGTCCTCGCCGCCGCCGCAGTAGCGGGTCTCGAACTCGGCGCCCTGGTTCTTGTCGACGTCGGGGCCGGCGATGGCGCCCCAGAACTGCGGAGTGGCCGGGCAGGTGGCCGGTGACGGCACCTTGATCGCGGTGCTCGTCGGGCCGTTGCTCGAGCTGCCGTTGGGCTCGTTGCCGAAGTTGTTGCACGGGCTGCCCATCGGGGCCGGACCGTTGAAGTCAGCCACCGCCGAGCGCGACATCGTCGACGTGTTGACCCCGAAGGAGCGGGCGAACGCGTTCGAGACGGTGGAGGAGACCGTCACCTTGAGCTGGGTCGGCTTCTCGCCGATGACCACGGCCACCGAGCTGTTGCCGGAGTTGGGGAACCCGTTGTCCGCGGCGATCTCGAGGGCGCGCGCCTTGGCGCTGGCGAAGTCGTCGGGCATGAACGTCACGCCGGCCGTCGCCGCTGCGTCCGCAGCCGCCTGCACGCGCTGCAGCTCGACGTAGAGCCGAGCCACGTCGACGCCGATGGCGCCGAGGGGCAGCGCGACGAAGGCGAAGAACATCGCCACGATGATCGCGGTCGCGCCGAGCTCGTCGCGGCGCCGGGAGATACGGGTCAGGAGCCTCACGTCAGTCCGTCCGATCAGCTGTGCGCGTTGGGGGTGCCGGGCTTGCAACGGTCCTTCTCCAGCGGCTCGAACTGCATGACGGTCCGCTCGACCATCGTCTTCTCGCCGCCCATCAGTCCGCCGATCAGGCCACTCATCCACTTGTGCCGGGCCTGGAGGATCACGCCCACGGACTCACGACCGGAGTCGTTCAGGCAGGCGTTGACGGTCGAGGAGGTCCAGGACCCGCTGGAGTAGCGGAACTTGTTCAGGCCCGCGTCCCAGACGTACTTCACGCACTTGGCCGGGCACGACGCGGGGATGGTGCTGCCGGTGCCCGGGTAGCCGTTGGTGTTGGCGGAGTAGATCATCACCCAGTCGATGTCCTGGGAGTTCATCGCCATGCCGGCGGTCTGCATGGTGTCGGCAGCAGCCTGAGCGAGGGCCGGGGCGCTCGCGGGCGTGCACGGCGGCGGGTTGGCGCTCGCCTCGCAGGTGCCGGGCCCCGCGTCCGCAGCGGCGGAGGCCGCACGCGCGCCGGCGCGGGCGCTGCTGCTCATCGAGACGTAGTCCTTCATGTAGAGCCCGAGCTCGACGGTCCCGAGGAGGAAGGTGAGCAGGATCGGCACCACCAGTGCGAACTCGACGGCGGACGCGCCCCGCTCGCCCCGTCGCCTGCGGAATGTGCTCATCACTTGCTCCCTCGTTGACCCTGCCCCGGACGACCCACGCCCGAGCGGGATCCAGTGTGCGTCGCCATGAGCGCAGCGGTCCCGACGTTGACGCACGCTAGTGACAGCGGACCAAGGATGCCTCAGCCCCGCGGACGGACTTAATAGTCCGAAATGACCATGTGCCGACTAGGCACAGTGGCGCTATCGCTCCAGCCCGGACTGGACCAGGTCGGCGAACGGACCCGCGTTGGCGGGCGACACGTCGAGGTAGAGGCCGGGCTCGATGAGCTCGAGCTCGCTCACCACCCAGGCGTCCTCCCAGCGGAGCAGGTCGACGCGGAGGTAGTCCATCGGCCGGCCGAACCGCTCCGCCATCGCGGCGCCTGCCTGGAGCGCGAGGTCGCCGACGTCACCGATGTCCACGGCGCGGACCACGCCACCGAACTCCTCGTGCACGCGTACGTCGCCCCTGCCGGCAGGCAGCTTGTCGAATCGCTGGGTGACCCGGCCGTCGAGGACGTAGACCGAGACCTCGCCGTGGGTGTGGATCGACTCGACGAGCGGCTGCACGACGACGGCGCCGCGCTCGACGTGGGACGCCGCCTGGTCCTCGTCGAGGCCGGCCTCGAGGATCACCAGGCCCTCCCCGCCGGCGCCGATCGCGGGCTTGACCACGGCGGTGCCGAGCGCGTCGACGGCCGCCACGAGCTGGGTCGCGCTGGTGAGCCAGGCCGTGGGGACGGTCGGCAGCGCGTCGAGGTCGAGCAGGTAGCGCTTGTCGTGGTTCCACGAGAAGACGTCGGCGCCGTTGAGCAGGCGCGCCTGGTCGAGCGAGCGCGCCCAGGCGAGGAACTCGGTGGGGCGCTGGACGTAGTCCCAGGTCGACCGCACCGCGACCAGGTCGGCGGCCGCCCAGTCCACGGCCGGGTCGTCCCAGCGCGCCCACGCGGCGTCGATGCCCCGCTCGGCGAGCGCGGCGTCGAGCACCCCGGCGCCCGGCTCACCGTCGGGCAGGTCGCCGCTGGTGGCGAGGAGGACCGTCATGTCGCGGGGAGGTCCGAGGAGCCGTGGAACTGGTGCGCGGAGTGGTCGCGGTTGGTGCCCTCGCGGTTGTCACCCTTCTCGATGATCACGAGGTTGTGGTAGCAGTGCACCGCCCGCACCCACTGGTCGGTGTAGGTCGGCTCGTAGCCCTCGACGAGGAACTCCTCGTGGTTGAGGCCGTCGATGAGGTCCTTGACGAGGTCCATCGAGGTGCCGGGCGCGCGGGGGTCGAGCTGGCCGCCCCAAGCCGGCCAGTAGGAGGTCTGGGTGTCCTCGATGCAGTAGATCGCCCCGTCCGGCAGGAGCGGGAACAGGATCCGGAACGACTCGCGCACGTGGGCCGGGATGTGGCTGCCGTCGTCGATGACGACGAGCGGGGCGCCCTGCTCCTCGATGATCCGGTGCAGGATCTCGGGATCGGTCTGGTCGCCGAGGTAGGCGTGGATGTGGCCGCGCGTGAGCCACGACTTGTCCTCGATGTCGAGGCCGACGATCCGTGCCTTCGGGAAGAACCAGCGCCACATCTTCATCGAGGCACCGCTCTTGCGACGCTTCTTGTAGCCGCCGATCCCGAGCTCGAGGAGGGTGAAGGACTCCTTGCGCAGGTGCTGCAGGTGGCGCTCGTAGTGGGGGGTGTACTTGTGCACGCCCCACTTGTCGGTGCGGAACTCGATCGCCAGCTCGGTCAGGTTGCTGGCGAGCAGGCGGCGTCGACGCTCGGCCTTCTTCTGCTCCGCGGTGGGCGCAACCGGCTCGGGGGCCGGGGACGACTGCAACCGACCCGCCCTCTGGGCCGCCTTCTTGACGACCTCGCCGGCCCGTCGAGCAGTGGTGCGCACGTGGGAACCCTAGCCTGCGCCGTCCACCCCCGGCGCGTGGTGCCCGAACGGCACTTCCTCCACCACGCCCAGCGCCGCCAGCACCGACGGCAGCATCGCCTTGGCCGTGCGCTTGTAGCCGTGGGCGCTCGGGTGGAAGCGGTCCAGGCTGAACATCTCGTCGGGATTCGTGATGAAGAACGGCCCCACGACGTGGGCCAGCGAGACGACGCGCGCGCCTCGCTCCAGCGCGACCGCACGCTGCGCGTCCGCGAGCTGCCGCGAGGCCCGGGACCCCAGCGCCCGGAGCGGTTGCGGCACCGGCCGCAGCGCGCCGAGGTCGGGGCAGGTGCCCACGACGACCTCGGCACCGCGGGCCCGCAGTGCGTCCACCGCCGCGCCCAGGTGGCGTACGGACTCCGCGACCGGAACCCGGTGGGTCACGTCGTTGCCGCCCACGACCACCACCGCCACGTCGGGCCGGTACGCCGGTGGCAGGGCGTCGACCTGCGCTGCGAGCATGCTGCTCTCCGAGCCCACCACCGCGCCGGTCCTCAGCCGCACCGACCGGCCGGCGCGCTTGGCGATGCCGCGGGCCAGCCGACCGCCCAGCGTGTGCTTGGCCCGCTCGGCGCCGAGCCCGGCGGCGATCGAGTCGCCGAGGACCAGCAGGTCGACCGGCGCGCCGAGCTTCTTCTTGTAGTGCCGGTCCGCCACGGGCGCGTCCTCACCGAGCGGCTTGCCGATGGCCCGCCGCGCCTGCGCCGCCTGGCGGTGCAGCAGCTCGCGCGCGCCGTACGCCGTCCCGCCCGCGAGGCCGCCGAGCACCGCCAGCGCCACGCCGGTCCGGGTCAGGTGGTTGGTGGGCACGCCCCTGTGAACCACGCCCACCTGAACGCCGTCGCAACCACACGCGACAGCGGGCCCAACGTCACCCCACAGTTGGGTCCACGTACTCAGGACAGCGCGCGGCGACAGCGCCACGCTGGGCGTATGGAAGCCCCTGCCGTCGTCCCCCGTGCCGTCCCCCCGCGCCAGCTCGCCTGGCTGCGCACCGAGCTCGCCGGCTGGCAGTCCGACGGCCTCATCACCGACGACCAGGCCGAGCGCATCGCGGTCCGCTACCGCCCCGGCGCCGAGCACGCCCGGATCAGCATCGGCCGCGTGCTGCTCTCGCTGGGCGGCGGGTTCGTCGGGATCGGCCTGATCTGGCTGGTGGCCGCCAACCTCGACCAGCTCTCCCCCGTTTCCCACTTCGTCGCCGTCACCCTGATCTGGCTGGCCTTCCTGGTCGGCGGCGAGGTGCTCGCCGCTCGCAAGGCCTCCCCACCCGTCGTGGGCGCCGCTCGCCTGCTGGCCGCCCTGGGCATCGGCGCCGTGGTCTTCCAGGCCGCGCAGTCCTTGCAGGTGCCGGCCTTCGAGCCCCGCCTCGTCGGCCTGTGGTCCGCGGCCGCACTCGTGCACGCCTACGCCACCCGCGCCTACATGCCGTTCCTCGTCGGCGTGATCACCGGCGTCGGCTGGTGGTTCAGCCAGCCGATGTGGGACGAGCCGAGCGGCCTGACGGTCGTCCTGCTTCTGGGTGCCGGAGCGGTGCTGGCGGCGAGTCTCGCCGTGCTGCACGACACCCGGATCGACTCCTTCGCCTGGACGTGGCGCACCGTCGCCGGCGGCATGGCCCTGGTGGCCCTGTTCGTCGCCGCGATCCCGGACGTCGGCTCCGACGAGCTCACCTGGGGCCTCTGGCTGGTGCTGGCCCTGGCCGTGGCGGTCGCGGCCGCTGCGGCGGCCGCCGCGATCCGTCCCCGACGTCGGATCCTCGAGCCCGCCGGCGCGGTCGTCGTGCTCGTGGTCGCCTACCTGCTCGCCCAGTGGCAGACCGCCACGGACACGACGTCGGTGGACGCGGCCGACTGGCTGCACGCGGCGGTCTCCGTCGCGGCGTACGTCGTCCTGGCGGTCGCGCTCGTCGCACTCGGGACCGTCCGTGAGCACCCGCCGCTGACGTGGATGGCCATGACCGGGCTGGTGGTCTTCACGACCTTCCAGAGCTTCGCGGTGTTCGCCCCGATCGTGACCGGCGCCTGGCTGTTCGTCGTGCTCGGCACGGTCTTCCTCGGCACCGGCTTCCTCTTCGACCGGGCCCGCCGCGAGCTCACCCAGGCCCTCGACACCGACGCCGACAACGAAGGAGCAGGCCGATGAGGCGCACCGTGGTCACTGCCGGCGTCGCCGCCACCCAGCTCGTGCTGGTCGGCGTCGCCGTCGCCCCCCAGCTCTCGGCCCGCACGACCGGCGACACCTACCTGATGCGGGTCGCACCGCTCGACCCGATCGACCCGTTCCGCGGCGCCTACGTGTCGCTGGACTACCCCGACCTCCGGCACGACTCCTCCCTGTCGCCCGGCGACCCCGGGCTGGGCTCGCTGGACGACGGGGAGGAGGGCGACGTCTACGTCACCCTCGTCGAGCGTGGAGGCGTCTGGGTCGCCGGCGACTGGACCCGCGACCGGCCGGCGGAGGGCCCCTACCTCGCCTGCGACGACCGCTCGTGGCAGATCCGGTGCGGCATCGAGAGCTGGTTCCTGCCCCAGGACGAGGCGGCCGCGGCCGAGGACCTGCTGCGCGACGGCGCCGTCGCCGAGGTCAGGATCGACGGGCGCGGCAACGCCGCCGTGGTCGACGTACGCGCTCCGTGATCAGAGGCGGGAGAGCGAGACCGTGTAGTAGCGCTCCTCGTCGGCCATGTCCTTGTCCTGGTCGATCGCGATGCTCGTCGGGACGCCGCGCGGGCTGAAGTCCACGTCGACGGAGTCCGCGGTCGCGAGCGCCTCGCGCAGCAGGATGTAGAGCTCGTCCATCGACCAGCCGTGCGCGGCTCGCAGGCGGTGGTCGCCGCGGGTGACCCGGACGACGCTGTCGTCGCGCACCACCGTGCGGACCGCCTCCCGCGGCACGCAGAAGCAGGTCGTCCGGACCGTGATGACGTAGTCGTCGATCTCCTTGGCCTGCCACCGCTGCCAGGCCCGGGACAGGTCGGGATCCTCGTTGATCCCCGGCACGAAGGGGTCGACGGGATGCAGGTCCGTCGCGGCGTACGACGACGGGCCGACGCCGACGAGGAAGGCCAGCAGGAGCACGAGCCAGGCACGCTTCATGGTGGTCATTCCACTCTGACGCGCACCGGGCCGCACGGGGTTCCCGGTCAGCCTCCGGCGACTGCGGGGATGACCGAGATCTGCACGCCGTCCGGGGTGGCGGTGGCGAGCTCGTCGAGGAAGCGCACGTCGTCGTTGCCGACGTAGACGTTGACGAAGCGTCGCAGCGCCCCGGCCTCGTCGAGGATCCGACCCTTGATCCCGGAGTAGTTGGCGTCGAGGTCGTCGAGCACCGCGGCGAGGGTGTCGCCCTCGGCCGACACCTCGGACTCGCCGCCGGTGTAGGTGCGCAGGATGGTGGGGATGCGGACCGAGACTGCCATGTGGCTTCCTTCGCTGGTTGGAGGGACTGAGCGTGCTCTGGTGCGTGCGGCTGCAAGGCGGAGGTGCGCGGGCGACCTCTGAGCGAAGCGGGTCGTCAAGCGCCGACAACGCGGCAGACGCTCCACCAGAGTGCGCTCAGAGGACGTTGGACGCCACGAAGGCGTCATAACTGGGTGCGATGGTGGCGGCGGGGCCGACCTGGTCGGCGACCGCGTCGAGGGTCTTGAGGCCCATGCCGGTGTTGATGACGACGGTCTCCAGCGAGGTGTCGAGCTGCCCGGTCTCGACGAGCTTCTTCAGCACGCCCACGGTCGTGCCGCCTGCGGTCTCGGTGAAGATCCCCTCGGTGCGGGCCAGCAGCAGGATGCCCTCGCGGACGGCGTCGTCGTCGATGTCCTCGACCGCGCCGCCGGAGCGCCGACAGATGTCGAGGACGTAGATGCCGTCGGCGGGGTTGCCGATGGCCAGGCTCTTGGCGATCGTGTCGGGCTTGACCGGGCGGATCGCGTCGGTGCCCGCCTTGTAGGCCACCGAGACCGGCGAGCAACCGGTGGCCTGGGCGCCGAAGACCTTGTAGGGCTTGTCCTCGACGAGGCCGAGCGTGATCAGCTCCTGGAAGGCCTTGTCGACCTTGGTGAGCTGCGAGCCGGACGCGACCGGGATGACGATCTGGTCGGGCAGCCGCCAGCCGAGCTGCTCGGCGATCTCGTAGCCCAGCGTCTTGGAGCCCTCGGCGTAGAAGGGCCGCACGTTGACGTTGACGAACGCCCAGCCCTCCTCCTCGCCGGCGATCTCGGAGGCGAGCTTGTTGACGTCGTCGTAGTTGCCGTCGACGGCGACGAGGCGGTCGGTGTAGACCGCGGAGTTGACCTGCTTGGGCTTCTCGAGGTTGCTCGGGATGAAGACCACGGTCGTGATCCCGGCGCGGGCACCGGCGGCGGCGACGGCGTTGGCCAGGTTGCCCGTCGAGGGGCAGGCGAAGACCTTGGCGTCGAGCTCGCGGGCCGCGCTGAGTGCGCACGCCACGACCCGGTCCTTGAAGGAGTTGGTCGGGTTGGTCGAGTCGTCCTTGACCCAGAGCTTGTCGATGCCGAGCTCGCGGCCGAGGTTGCGGGCCTCGAGCAGCCGGGTGAAGCCGGGCTCGGTGTTGGGGCTCTGCTCGATGTCGGTCGGCACCGGCAGCAGCGCCTTGTAGCGCCAGATGTTGCGGGGTCCGGCGGCGATCTCCTCGCGGGTCACCGTCGGGAAGTCGTAGGCCACCTCCAGTGGCCCGAAACACTCGGGACAGGCGTACGACGGCCCCAGTGCGACCTCGTGGCCGCACTCGCGGCAGGCCAGGGCGCGGGCGTTGCCGAAGGCACCCTCGCGCAGGCCCTTCGACGGGGTGGCCGACGTGCTCTCGTCCAGCAGGGTGCTCATGAAGTCCTCCTTCTCATCTGTCCCCGCGACTTTCGCGTGGGCCGGATTTGGCACCTGCTCCCATGACTGCCGGAGTGCTCCGGACAGGAGGCTCATGGGTGGTTGCCGGGACTTCAACGGGCCGTTCCCTCAGTCCCTCGTGATGAGCAGGACCAGCCTAGGCGGGCGTCTCACGATGTGCACACCGATTCCACGATGTGGAAGGTCGGTCCGGGTCAGCGCTGGTGGAGCAGCTCGCGGAGGACGTCGACGACGCCGGCCGGGCCGTCGACGACGAGGTCCGCGAGGTCGACGAGGTCGGGCTGCTCGGTGGAGGCGGAGCAGATCACCAGGCCCGGGAGGCCCTCCTCGCGCAGGTCGCGGACGGCCTCGAACGCCTCGATGTCGCCGAGGTCATCGCCGCCGAAGATGACGCCCGTGGCCTCCTGCTCCCGGACGAACGTGCGGACGGCCTGGCCCTTGTGCATCTCGCCGGAGCGCACCTCGACGACGTTGCGTCCGGGCTCGATGGTGAGGTGGTGGCGCTCGGCGAGGGTCGAGAGGGGCGCGACGATGCGCTCGAAGGCGGCGGCCGGGTCGGCCATCCGGCGGGTGTGCACGGCGACCGCGAGGCCCTTCTCCTCGATGTAGGCGTCGGCGGCGTCGGCCCGGCGCAGCACGCTGGGCAGCTCGCGCTCGAAGCTCGCCAGGCCGGCCGGGGGTCGCGGCGAGAGGATGCGCTGCTCGGTGGCCGACCACCGCTCGTTGCCGTACTGGCCGAAGACGAAGAGCTCGGCGCCGCGGTCGAGCATGGCGTTGCCCAGCGCGTCGAGGTCGCCCATCGCGATCGCCTGTCGGGCGGGCCGGCCGGTGATCACCGCGACCGCGCGCACGACCTCGGCCAGCTCGAGCAGCACCCCGGGCGCGGCCGGGTGCAGGCGCGCCGCCTCGGGGTCGTCGACCACCGGGGACAGGGTGCCGTCGAAGTCGAGCCCGATCACGACACCGTCGAGGACGTCGCGCACGGCGTCGTAGTGCTCGCGCGCCGCGGCGGAGGTGAACTCCATGGGATCACCCAACCACGCGACGCCGACGGCCGCAGAACCGTCCCGGATCCGTGCGGTCAGCGAGGGGCGTCGGTCGTGAGGATGACCGTGAGCCGGTCGCGCTTCATCACGCCCACGGCGGGCGCCGTGCGCTTGATGCCGAGGTCGAGGGCCAGCTGCTTGCCGGCGGCCTTGAGGCGCGGGGGGTAGTAGACGGTCGTCGTCGGGATGACGCCGTACCAGTTGTCCTCACCGACGACCGCCCACCCGACCTGCGTGGCCTTGGTGGCCGTGCCGGCGGCGAGACCCTTGACGCCGGAGTTGTTGAAGACCTCGACGTAGACCTCGCCGCGCTTGATCCGCGGCTCGGGCTTCGGCTCCGGCGTGGCGCTCGGCGTCGGCTCCGCGCTCGGCGACTGGTCGGCGCTGGCGATGGTCGCGGTGTCGACGCGGCGCTCGGTCGGCGCCTCGTCACGGGTGGCGAAGAAGGTGATGGAGGCCATCGCGACGGCGACGACCGACAGCATCACGAGAGGGGACGGGAAGGCGACGCCCTGCTCGTCACGACGACGGAGGGAGGGGCGGCCCGGGCTGGGGAAGGAGGCCATGGGGAAGGGAAGCCGATCCGTGAGTGGTGGTCAGATCTCGAAGCCGAGGCGGCGGGCCGAGCGCTGGCGCTGGCGCGAGGCACGCAGCCGGCGCAGGCGGCGGACCAGCAGCGGGTCGGCCTCCAGGGCCTCGGGGCGGTCGATGAGCGCGTTGAGGACCTGGTAGTAGCGGGTGGAGGACATGTCGAACTTCTCGCGGACCGCCTGCTCCTTGGCGCCGGCGTACTTCCACCAGTGACGCTCGAACTCGAGGATCTCGCGGTCGCGCTGGCTCAGCCCGGCAACAGTCTCCTGCTCGGCTGCGATGTGCTTCGCTGCGTCCATGTGACTCTCCTCGTCGACCCCACGTCCACCCGAGGCGAGTGGACTGGGGTCAGTCTAGGCGACGAACGACAACGATGTCATTCGCCTCCGGCGAGTCGTCTGGACAAACCACCGCGACCTCCGGCATTGGACCTCGTCCACCCGGACAGGCACCGCAGGGTGGGTTGTGCGTCACCGGGCCTCGCTAGGGTCGGGGCGTGACCAGGAACCCGCAGGCAGACCTCGTGATCGTGGCCAACCGGCTTCCGGTGGACCGCGTCCGCCTGCCGGACGGCGAGGTCTCGTGGCGCCGCTCCCCCGGCGGGCTCGTCTCGGCCCTCGAGCCGGTGATGCGCGCCAACGACGGCGCCTGGATCGGCTGGCCGGGCTCGGCGGACGACGACTTCGAGCCCTTCGTCGAGGACGGCCTGTCGCTCGTCCCGGTCGCGCTGAGCGCGCAGGAGGTCGAGGAGTTCTACGAGGGCTTCTCCAACGGCACCCTCTGGCCGCTCTACCACGACGTCGTCGCCAAGCCCGAGTTCCACCGCGAGTGGTGGGACTCCTACGTCGCGGTCAACCAGCGCTTCGCCGACCGCGCCGCCGAGGTCGCCGCCGACCACGCGACCGTGTGGGTGCAGGACTACCAGCTCCAGCTGGTGCCGCAGATGCTGCGCGAGCAGCGCCCCGACCTGCGCATCGGCTTCTACCTCCACATCCCCTTCCCGCCCGCAGAGCTCTTCTCGCAGCTGCCGTGGCGCCGCCAGATCCTGGAGGGGCTGCTGGGTGCCGACCTGATCGGCTTCCAGCTGCCGGGGGCCGCGGCCAACTTCGTACGCCTCGTCCGCAGCCGGGTGGGCCACAAGACCCACCGCGACACCATCTACCTCCCCGACGGTCGCCCGGTGAAGGCGACCGCCTTCCCGATCTCGATCGACACCGCCGGCTTCGAGGAGCTGGCGCGCTCGGAGAGCGTGGAGAAGCGCGCCGCGGAGATCCGGGAGGCACTGGGCCACCCGAAGAAGATCTTCCTCGGCGTCGACCGGCTCGACTACACCAAGGGCATCTACTCCCGACTGCGTGCCTTCGGCGAGCTGGTCCGCGACGGCCACCTCGACGTCGAGGACGCCGTTTTCGTGCAGGTCGCCACCCCGTCGCGCGAGCGGGTCGAGCAGTACCGCATCCTCCGCGACGACATCGAGCGCCTGGTGGGGCGGATCAACGGCGACCACGGCCTGATCGGCCGGCCCGCGATCTCCTACCTCCACAACTCCTACCCGCGCGAGGAGATGGCGGCCTTCTACCGTGCCGCCGACATCATGGTCGTCACCCCCTTCCGCGACGGGATGAACCTCGTCGCCAAGGAGTACGTCGCCTGCCGGTTCGACAACGACGGCGCGCTCGTCCTCTCGGAGTTCGCCGGCGCCGCTTCGGAGCTACGCCAGGCGTGGCTGGTCAACCCCTACGACATCGACGGCATGAAGGCAGCCCTCCTCGAGGCCTACGCCGCGGACGGAAAGGAGACCGGCCGCCGGATGCGCGCGCTGCGCAAGACCGTGGTCCAGAACGACGTCGCCAAGTGGGCGCGGGACTTCCTCGAGGAGCTCGCCTCGCTGCCCGGGCACCACGACAAGACGGTGCGGCCGACCCCCTCGCGGTGACGCCTCAGGCGGGCGCCTCGGAGGGCGTGGTGGCGTCCTGCGCCACCATGATCTCCTCGATCTCCTTGACCAGCTGCGGCGCGAGGCGGTGCCACGCGGGGTCGTAGCCGTAGTTCTCGGCGAGGCCGCGCGCGACGCGGGTGCCGTCGAGGATGTCGATGTCCCGCGGGGCGATGAGGCCGGGGTGCACGACGCCGACGGCCTCCGAGACCTTGAGCAGGTCGCGGCGGATCGAGCGGATGTAGTTGGCAGCCCGGACGCTCTTGAGGCTGACGTCGAGACCGCGGGTGTAGCGCGGGTTCTGCGTGGCCACCCCCACGGGGCAGTGGTCGGTGTGGCACTTCTGCGCCTGGATGCAGCCGATCGACATCATCGCCTCGCGGCCGACGTTGACCATGTCGACGCCGAGCGCGAAGGCCACGACGGCGTTCTCCGGGATGCCGAGCTTGCCGGCTCCGACGAAGACGACGTCGTCGGCGATCCCCGCCGCGGCGAAGCGCCGGTAGACCTCGGCGAAGCCGATCCGGAAGGGGTAGGCCACCGAGTCGGCGAAGATCATCGGCGCGGCGCCGGTGCCGCCCTCGCCGCCGTCGATGTTGACGAAGTCGACGCCCCGCGCGCCGCTCGACATCTCGGCGACGAGCTCGTCCCACATGGTCAGGTTGCCGACGGCCGACTTGATGCCGACGGGCAGGCCGGTCGCCTGCGCCACCGCCTCGACGAAGTCGAGCATCGAGTCGACGTCGTGGAAGACCGTGTGCCGGCTGGGAGAGGCGCAGTCGACCCCCTCGGGGATGCCGCGGATCTCGGCGATCTCCTTGCTCACCTTGCCGCCGGGCAGCATGCCGCCGAGCCCGGGCTTGGCGCCCTGGCTCAGCTTGACCTCGATGGCCCGCACCGGAGCCGACTGGACGAGGTCGACCAGCCGCTGCATGTCGAAGCGGCCGTGCTCGTCACGGCAGCCGAAGTAGGACGTGCCGATCTGGAAGACGATCTCGCCGCCGTGCCGGTGGTGCGGCGAGAGCGCCCCCTCGCCGGTGTTCTGCAGGCAGCCGGCCATGGCGGCGCCCTTGTTGAGCGACTCGATCGCCTTGCCCGACAGCGAGCCGAAGCTCATCCCCGAGATGTTGACGACCGAGCCCGGCCGGAAGGCGTGCGTACGCCCGCGGGCCGCGCCGAGCACCTTGGCGCAGGGCATCACGATCTCCTCCTGCGCGTGCGGCATGGTCGCGGCGCCGGGACCGGTGAAGGTGCGGTGCTTGATGATCGGGTAGCCCTCGCCGTTCTCGAGGTCGTTGTCGGTGCCGAACCCGAAGTAGTTGTTCTCCAGCTTGGAGCTGGCGTAGACCCAGCGCCGCTGGTCGCGGCTGAACGGGCGCTCCTCGTCGTTGTTGGTGACGATGTACTGCCGCAGCTCGGGGCCGAACCTCTCGAGGAAGAAGCGGGCGTGCCCCACGATCGGGAAGTTGCGGATGATCGCGTGCCTGGTCTGCGTCAGGTCGTGCACCGTCGTGACGGCTGCCGCCGCAGCGGTGCCGCCCAGGATCGCGTACCTCCACCTCATGGGTCGTTCCTAGCCCTCCGGGCCCGCGATGTCGAGGCTGTCGGGGGCTAGGCGAGCTCCCCACGCGCGAGGCTCACACCCGAGTGGGTGGGGTCGCCGTCGTCGGGCTCGACCGAGATGTCGACGATCCGGTAGCCCTCGTCGATGAGGCCCTGCGGCACGTCGAACTCGCCGACGTCGCCCGGGGCGAGCACGCCGAGCGCGACCATCCGGGTGCCGTCGACGTTGATCAGCCAGACCTCGTGGAAGCCGTCCTCGTCGCCGAGCTCGCGCGCCGAGACCCGCAGCGTCACGGTGTCGTCGGAGCGTACGGCGCTCGCCTCGCCGCGCGGGGCGTCGCTGTCGAGCGCGGTCAGGTCGGCAGCCGCCACCACCGTGCCGGTCGGGCCGGGCGGGTCGGTGGCCTCGGGCGTCTCGGGATCACCGACGGTCAGGCGTCCGAGCCCGAGGCCTGCCACCAGCGCGATGCCCGCGGCGAGACCGGCCACCCAGGCCGGCACGCCACGGCGTGACGGGCGCGCCTGCGTCCGGTCGCCGACGGGGAGCGGGATGGGCTCGGCGACCGGGCCCGCCGCCGACCCGTCGCCCCGGACGTGCGCGAGCACCTCCTCGCGCACCCGCGCCGGCGGCGCGACGAGCGGACCCTCCCCGGTGAGGGAGCGGGCCTCGGTGAGGGCGGCCAGCAGGGCGCTGCAGTCGGCGCACGACGCGACGTGGCGACGCACCTCGTCGCCGGCGCCGTCGAGGGTGTTGTCGAGGGCGAGGCCGGCGAGGTCGTCGAGGTCGACGTGCGGGTCAGCGTGCGTCACCGCGCACCCCCTCGAGCTGCTGGTGGATCTGGACCAGTCCGCGACGGACATGGCTCTTGACGGTGCCGAGCGGGAGGCCCGTGGTCTCCGCGATCTCGGCGTGGCTGCGCTCCTCCCAGAACGCGAGGAACAGGATGGTGCGGCGCGGGTCGGGCAGGTCCTGCACCGCCTGCCGCACGACCAGCCGGTCGGCGAGCGCGCGGTCGGCGGGCTCGGCCTCGACCTGCTGCGCCTCGGGGAGCGTGGTGGCGGCGGCGACCTTGGCGGCGTCACGCGCCCGCGCGGCCCGGATGTCGGCGACCTTGTGCCGGGCGATGCCCAGCAGCCAGGCCGGGAGCGCCGACGGGCTGGGGGTCAGCGTGTGCCGGCTGCGCCACGCGCTGATGAAGACCTGCTGGGTGGCCTCCTCCGCGTCGTGGGGGTCGCCCAGCGCCCGCAGGGCGTAGGTGTGGACCAGGGCGGACCACCGGTCGTAGATCTCCTCCAGGGCCGACTCCTCCCCGGCGACCAGGCGCGCGGCGACGGAGCGGACGTACTCGTCCTGCTCGCCCTCGAACGCCACACCGGTGACCACGCGGTCACCGTACCGGCGGCCCGTGCGGGTGGGGAACGGGACGACCGTCATCGTCGTTCCCCACCCGTCAGGACACGTGCTGCCGGATCAGAGGTCGATCGGGCGCAGCACGCGGTCGATGCCGTGCGCGACCTGCTTGTTGCCCTTGTTCAGGTCGATCGCCTTGAGCACGACCTGCGGGTCCTGGTCGTTGCGGTCCTTGTCCTTGAGCGTGATCGAGACCGAGGGCTTGGTGCGGACCCGGACCTTGACGGACTCGCCGGCGGCCGTCATCAGCTTGGCGCCGTTGGCCTTGAGCACCTTGTTGCTGGTCAGGGTCTTGCCCGGCACCACGTGGTAGAGCAGCACCGTCTCGATGGTGTCGACACCCGCGAGGGCCACGAGCGACTCGAAGATCTTCTTCTCGCTCCGGATGGTCTGGCCGGTCAGGTCCTTGGCCAGCAGGCGGAAGGCCTCGTCGGTGGGCGCGAAGACCGTCAGGCGCTTGGAGCCGTCGGCGAGCAGGCCGACCGGGGAGTCGGGCTTGGCGGCGACCACGGCGAGGGCCGCCTCGGTGACGATGTCGAAGTCACGCTTGTTCTTGTCGAACTGGTCGCCGTCCGACGTCAGCAGTGCGGCGAGGCTGTCCTCGCCTGCGGCCTTGGCGCTGGCCGCGGGGGCCGTGGCCTGTACCGCGCCGAGGGCGAGGGCCGAGGCGGCCAGGAGGGCGGGAACGCGACGCTTCATGGGGCAGTCCTTCCGTCGGGGGCACCGGGTGGCGCCCTGTCGCACCCTTCTCCGGCCGAGGCCCCGCAGTGGATGCACCTGCCCGTAGATTTCATCCATGGATCTGATCCCCACGCCCGATCAGGTGGTCTCGGCGGCCGGAAACGTCGCGCACACCCTGCTCTACGGCGGCCTGGCCGACCTGCGGCCGATGCCGCGCACGCTGATCGACGACGGGGAGCTGCGCGAGGTCTACCACTACCGCCCGGCCAAGGGCGTGGAGGAGACCGGCGACCCGGTGCTGCTCGTGACGCCGCTCGCCGCGCCGGCGCTGTGCTTCGACCTGCGACGCGACTGCTCGCTGGTCGAGCACCTCGTGGCGCAGGGCCGGCCGACGTACCTCGTGGAGTACGGGCAGGTCTCGTTCAAGAACCGCGCGCTGGGTGTCGAGCACTGGGTCGACGAGGTCCTGCCCGAGGCGGTCCGGACGGTCCACGAGCACTCCGGTAGTCGCGGCGTGCACCTGGTGGGGTGGAGCCTCGGGGGCATCTTCGCGATGCTCGTGGCCGCCGACCGCAACGACCTGCCGATCGCCTCGCTGACGGTCATCGGCTCGCCCGTCGACGTCACCAAGGTCCCTCTCGTCGCGCCGGTGCGGCCGCTGCTCAACCTGACCCAGGGGCGTGGGGCCATCACCCGCGCCTACCGCGCGCTGGGCGGCGTGCCGGTGCCCCTGGTCAACTGGGCCTTCACCGCCGCCTCGGCCCAGAAGTTGGTCACCAAGCCGCTCGCGGTGCTCACCCACCTCGACGACACCGACTACCTCGCCCAGCTCGAGGCGGTCACCCGCTTCATGTCCAGCATGACCGCCTACCCCGGACGCACCTTCGGTCAGCTCTACCACCGCTTCGTGAAGGGCAACGCGCTCGCGACGGGCCGGATGGAGGTCGGCGACCGCACCATCGACCTGGCCGCGATCACCGTCCCGGTGCTGGTGTTCGCCGGCAACACCGACGGGATCGCCCCGCTGCCCGCCGTACGTGCCGTGGTGCCGCTGCTGTCGGGCTCCGAGCAGGTGCGCTTCGAGGTGGTCCCCGGGGGCCACCTCGGCATGCTCACCGGGCGCGCCGCGCGCGGGACGACCTGGACGGTCATCGACGAGTGGGTCGCCGCGTGGTCGGGCCGGGCTCCCGCCGCGCAGGAGAAGGCGGCCCGGAAGGCCCCTGCCAGGAAGACGGGCGCGAAGAAGGCCCCCGCGAAGAAGGCCCCAGCGAAGAAGGCTCCCGCGAAGAAGGCACCGGCCAAGAAAACGGCCGCGAAGAAGACGTCCGCGAAGAAGGCGGCCTCGGCCGGCGCCATCGGCACGAACCCGACCCGACGCTACGGCTCCGCGGGCTCGCGGGCCCTGGGCCCGCGATGACGACGGCCACCTCCCGCGGCGAGGCCGCGCGGCTGCCGCGCGGCGTGCGGATCGGCTACGGCAGCGGGTCGGTCGCGACGGGAGCGTTCGGCACCGTCCCCGGGCTGATGCTTCTCCCCTACCTCACCGACGAGCTGGGCATCGCCGCGCTGTGGGCGGGGGTCGTGGTGTTCCTCCCGAAGGCGTGGGACGTCGTTCTCAACCCGATCGCCGGCCGCGTCAGCGACCGGACGGCCGATCCCGCCGGGCCCCGCCGGCCCTGGCTGATCCGGGCCGGTCTGATGCTGGCCGGGGCCTTCGCGCTGATCTTCGCCGCCCCCGACCTGGACAGCTCCACGCTCGAGGCCGGGTGGGTGCTGGTCTTCTTCGTGCTCGCGGCGTCGGCGTACGCGTTCTTCCAGGTGCCCTACGTCGCCATGCCCGCGGAGATCACCACGTCGTACGACGAGCGGACCCGGCTGATGACGTGGCGGGTCGCGATCCTCGCGTTCACGATCATGCTGGCCGGTGCCACCGCGCCCGTCATCCGCGACGCGGTCGGCGGCCGCGACGGCTACCGCGTGATGGGGGTGGTGATGGCGACGCTGATCGTCGTCGGCGTCCTCAGCGCGTGGTGGGGCACCCGCCGGGCGCCGATCGGCGCCGTCGCGGCGGGCGCCGGCTCGCTGCGCGAGCAGCTGCGGATCGTCGGCCAGGCGCGGGACTTCCGGGTGCTGCTGACCACCTTCGTCCTGCAGGCCCTGGCGACCGGCTGCATGCTCGCCGGCGTCGACTACCTGGCCGGCGAGGTGCTGGACAGCACCGGCGCGGCCACCGTCCTGTTCGTCTGCTTCGTCGGGCCCGCGCTGCTGCTCACCCCGGTGTGGACGGCGGTCGGCACCCGGATCGGCAAGCGGCGCGGCTACGCGATCGCGTCCCTTGTCCTGGCGGCGGGTGCTGTGCTGGCCGCGACGGCCCGCATCGCCCCACCCGGGGTGGTCTTCGCCGCGACCGCGCTCGTGGGAGTGGGCTACGCCGGCTGCCAGGTGTTCCCGATGGCGATGCTGCCCGACGCCGCCGCCGTCGACTCGGCGCGCACCGGGGAGAACCGGGCCGGCGTCTACACCGGCGTCTGGACGGCCGGGGAGACCCTCGGCCTCGCGCTGGGCCCGGCGGTGTTCGCCGTCGTCCTCGCGCTGGGCGGCTACCTGTCCAGCGAGGGCCGCGACATCACACAGCCCGACTCGGCGCTCACCGCGATCACCCTCGGCTTCTCGGTGCTGCCCGCGGCGCTGACCGTGCTCAGCCTGTGGTGGCTGCGCCAGTACACCCTCGACGCCGCCGAGGTGGCGGCCGCGGAAGGAGCTGTCCGGTGACCGATCCCCTCGAGCGGCTGCGGGCGCTGCAGGGCGCGGACCTCCCGGTCCACGGCGGCCGCACGCTCGCCTACGTCTACGACTCCGGCGACGCCGAGGTGGACCGTGTCGCGCGCGAGGCCGTCGCGGCGTACGCCGCCTCCAACGCGCTCGACCCCACCGCCTTCCCGTCGCTGCTGCAGATGGAGAACGAGCTCGTCGGCTTCGCCTGCGGCCTGCTCGACGCCCCGGCGACCGCCGTCGGCACGGTGACCTCCGGCGGCACCGAGTCGATCCTGCTGGCCGTGCAGGGTGCGCGCGACAGCCGTCCGGAGGTCGCGCGGCCACGGATGGTGCTGCCGTCCACCGCGCACGCCGCCTTCCACAAGGCCGCGCACTACTTCGGCGTCGAGGCCGTCCTCGTCCCCGTCGGCCCCGACTTCCGCGCCGACGCCGACGCGATGGCGGCCGCGATCGACGCGGACACCGTGCTCGTCGTCGCCAGCGCACCGTCGTACGCCCACGGGGTCGTGGACCCGGTCGCCGCGATCGCCGCCGCCGCGGCGGGGCGTGGCGTCCGCTGCCACGTGGACGCCTGCATCGGCGGCTGGGTGCTGCCCTACGCCACCCGCCTCGGGCGCGAGGTGCCACCGTGGACCTTCGCCGTCGAGGGCGTCACCTCGGTCTCGGTCGACACGCACAAGTACGCCTACGCACCCAAGGGCACCTCGCTGCTGCTGCACCGCGACGCCGCCCTGCGCCGTCCGCAGTTCTTCGCCTCCGCGGCGTGGCCGGGCTACACGATGCTCAACGCGACCACCCAGTCGACGCGGTCCGGCGGCCCGATCGCCGGGACGTGGGCGGTCGTGCAGCAGATCGGCGACGCGGGCTACCTCGACCTCGCCCGCCAGGCGTTCGAGGCGGTCGACGCGATCGTGTCGTACGTCGACGCCGAACCGGCGCTGCGGCTCCTCGTCCACCCCGACTCGACCCTGGTCACGCTGGCGACCGACGACTCGTGCGACCCGTTCACGCTGACCGACGAGCTGGTCGCGCGGGGGTGGTACGTCCAGCCGCAGCTGTCCTTCGGCGAACACGGCCCGAGCATCCACCTCTCGGTGAGTGCCGGCACCCGGGCGCACGTCGACGACTTCGGCGACGCGCTGCGGGAGTCGGTGAAGGCCGCCCAGGAGGCAGGTCCCGTGGCGGTGGATCCCGGCGTGGTCGCCTTCATCGAGGCGCTCGACCCCGCCGCACTGGGGGACGACGACTTCGACGGGCTGCTCGCCGCGTCCGGGCTGGTGGGTGCGTCGGAGGAGGGCGACCTCGAGCTGCCGACCCGGATGGCCGAGGTCAACGCGATGCTCGACGTGGCCTCCCCCGCGATGCGCGAGGCGCTGCTCAAGGCGTTCCTCGACCGGCTGCAGAGGCCGGCGCGATGAGCTCCCTGGCCGGCCTGGTCGAGAAGGGTCGCGTCGCCGCCGACTGGGCGGCGGCGCTGGCGCCGGTCGACGACCGGATCGCCGCGATGGGCCGCTTCCTCCGCGACGAGGACGCCGCCGGCCGGGGCTACCAGCCCGCTGCCGAGCGCATCTTCCGGGCGTTCGAGCGCCCCCTCGCCGACGTGCGCGTGCTCATCGTCGGCCAGGACCCCTACCCCAACCCGACGCATCCGATCGGGCTGAGCTTCGCCGTGGAGCGCCACGTGTGGCCGCTGCCGCCGAGCCTGGTCAACATCTACGTCGAGCTCCGCGACGACCTCGGCGTCGTCCCGCCCAAGCACGGCGACCTGTCGGCGTGGGCCGACCAGGGGGTGATGCTGCTCAACCGGTCGCTCACCGTGCGGCCCGGCGACTCCAACAGCCACCAGGGCAAGGGCTGGGAGGCCGTCACCGAGCGGGCCATCGTGGCGCTGGCCGAGCGGGGCGGCCCGTGCGCGGCGATCCTGTGGGGGCGGCACGCGCAGTCCCTCAAGCCGCTGCTCGGAGCGGTGCCGGCGGTCGAGTCGGTCCACCCCTCGCCGCTGAGCGCGCGCCGTGGGTTCTTCGGCTCGAAGCCCTTCAGCCGCGTCAACCAGCTGCTGGAGGAGCAGGGTGGGCAGCCCGTCGACTGGACGCTGCCGTCGTACGACGACGTACCGCCCCGGTAGTCCAGTGGCAGATGGTCGTCCGGACGTGTCGCAGGCCACCAGTTGCCACTGGACTACCTCGGGAATATAGTTGAATCCCGTACTATTGAGGATGTCATGAACGCACGCATGCCTGCCCTGTACATCGGCCACGGTGCGCCGCCGCTGCTCGACGACCCGATCTGGTCGGGGCAGCTCGCCGCCTGGGCCAAGGACCTGCCGCGCCCCAGGGCGATCCTCATCGTGAGCGCGCACTGGGAGTCCGCGCCGGTGAGCCTGAGCGCGAACTTCGCGCCGCTCGTCTACGACTTCGGCGGGTTCGCGCCGAAGTACTACCAGATGACCTACGAGACGCCGGACGCCTCGGCGCTGGCCCAGCGGGTCGCGGCGATGATGCCCGACACCGAGCCGGTCCACCAGCACGTCTCCCGCGGGCTCGACCACGGCGCCTGGGTGCCGCTGAAGATCATGTTCCCGAAGGGCGACATCCCGGTCCTGCAGATGTCGCTGCCCACCGACGACCCGCACCGCCTGATGAAGCTCGGCGAGCGGCTGCGCCCGCTGCGCGACGAGGGCGTGCTGATCATCGGGTCGGGCTTCCTGACCCACGGGCTGCCGTTCCTCAAGGACTGGAGCATCAACGCGGCCGTGCCCGGGTGGAGCAAGGACTTCGACCTGTGGGCCGCCGACGCGATGACCCGTGGCGACGTCGACACGCTGTCCGACTACAAGGCCAAGGCGCCCGGCATGCCGTACGCCCACCCGACGGTCGAGCACTACACGCCGCTCTTCGTCACGCTCGGTGCCGCGACGACGGCCGACGAGCCGGGGGTGCAGGTGATCGACGGCTACTGGATGGGCCTGTCGAAGCGGTCCCTGCAAGTCGCCTGAGGACCGGGGCTAAGGTCGGGACGTGCGCGTCCTCTCGATCCAGTCCCACGTCGCCTACGGCCATGTCGGCAACTCCGCGGCCGTCTTCCCGCTCCAGCGCCTCGGCCACGAGGTGTGGCCGGTGCTGACGGTGAACTTCTCCAACCACACCGGCTACGGCGCCTGGCGCGGACCGCTGATCCCGGCCGACGACGTCCGCGAGGTCGTCACCGGGATCGGCGAGCGGGGCGCCTTCGAGACCTGCGACGCGGTGCTCTCGGGCTACCAGGGATCGCCGGAGATCGCCGACGTGATCGTCGACGCGGTGGCGCAGGTGAAGGCCGCCAACCCGGCGGCGACGTACACGTGCGACCCGGTCATGGGCAACGCGACCTCCGGCTGCTTCGTCAACCAGGCGATCCCGCCGAAGTACCGCTCGACGGTCATCCCGGTGGCGGACGTCCTCACGCCCAACCAGTTCGAGCTGGGCTTCATCACCGACAACGACGCGCTCAGCGGCGCCTCCTCGCTCGACGACATCCTCGCCGCGGCCGACGAGGTGCGCGCCCTGGGCCCGGCGACCGTGCTGGTGACCTCCGTGATCCGCGAGGGCGCTCCCGAGGACGTCATCGAGATGCTGGCCGTCACCGGCGACGGGGCCTGGCTGGTGACCACGCCGCGCCTGCCGATGAAGGCCAACGGCTCGGGTGACATCACCGCCGCGCTGTTCACCGCCCACATCAAGGACACCGGGTCAGCCGCCGAGGCGCTCGCCCGGACGGCCTCCTCGGTCTTCGCCGTGCTCAAGGAGACCCTCGACTCCGGCGAACGCGAGCTGCGCCTGATCGCCGCCCAGGACGCCATCGCCGCGCCGGCCTGCGAGTTCGAGGTCGAGCAGGTCCGCTGACCCCCGAAGGGGGGCACCGACACCCGAGCCGCGTGAGAGATTCGAACTCTCGCAACCCAATTTACAAGATTGGTGCTCTACCCCTGAGCTAACGCGGCGTGCTGCGGACAGCCCGGCAATCCTAGTCAGCGCGCGCGTGGCTGCGAGGATGGACCCCGTGAGCCTCCTCGACCTGCCCCACCACGACGGCTCCCCGCTGCACGTCGCGGACGAGGCGCCGCCCCTGGGCGACACCGTCACGGTGCGGGTGCGCACCAGCGAGGCAGACCCGGTGGTCGCGATGTGGCTGCGCACGACGTACGACGCCGAGCCGGTGTTCGTCGAGATGCACCCGAGCGCGGACGGGACCACCACGTGGTGGGAGGCCGGGCTGCTGGTCCACAACCCGGTGACCCACTACCGCTTCCTGCTCGAGCGGCCCGACGGGTCGCAGGAGTGGCTCACCGGCGCCGGGCTGGTCGGGCACGACGTGCCCGACTCCGCGGACTTCCGGCTGGCCGCCCACCCCGCCGCTCCCGACTGGGGACGCGACGGCGTCGTCTACCAGGTCTTCCCCGACCGGTTCGCCCGCTCGGCGGCCGCCGACGGCCGGCCCAGCCCCGACTGGGCGCTGCCCGCCGCGTGGGACGAGGCGGTGGCCTTCGAGCCGGACGACCCGCGCACGCCGATGCAGCTCTACGGCGGCGACCTCGACGGCATCACCGAGCGCCTCGACCACGTGGCCGAGGTGGGCGCCGACATCCTCTACACGACCCCGGTCTTCCCCGGCGAGAGCAACCACCGCTACAACGCCACCACCTTCACCGAGGTCGACCCGCTGCTCGGTGGCGACGAGGCGTACGCCCGGCTCAGCACCGCCGTGCACGAGCGCGGCTGGCGCATCCTCGGCGACCTCACCACCAACCACACCGGCGACACCCACGAGTGGTTCCTGGCCGCGGCCGACGACCCGCAGGACCCGCATCGCACGTTCTACTACTTCGACGAGGACGGCACCTACGCCTGCTGGATGGGCCACGGCACGCTCCCGAAGGTCAACCACGCCGACCCCGACCTCCGCGCCGCGATGGTCGAGGGCCCGGACTCCGTGGTCGGCCGCTGGCTGCGACCGCCGTACGACGTCGACGGCTGGCGCATCGACGTGGCCAACATGACCGGACGGCTCGGCCCCATCGACGTCGCCCACGACGTCGCGCGGGCCGCGCGCGCCACCGCGGCCGAGCTGCGCGAGGACCCGTGGGTCATCGGCGAGCACAACCACGACGCGACCGGCGACGTCGACGGCGACGGCTGGCACGGCACCATGAACTACTCCGGCTTCTCCTGGCCGGTCTGGTCCTGGCTGCGCGACCCCGCCTCGCCGGCGCGCGCGTTCGGCCGTCCGGTGCCGGTCCCCCGGCGCGACGGGCCCGCCGTGGTCGACACGTTCCGCGCCTGGCAGGGCACCCTCGGCTGGCGGGCGACCGCCAGCAGCTGGAACATCCTCGGCTCGCACGACTCCGCGCGCATCCGCACCGTCGTCGGGGGCGACGCCGCGCTGCACCGGGTCGCGGCCGGCCTGCAGTTCACCCTGCCCGGCGTTCCGATGGTGTTCGCCGGCGACGAGATCGGTCTCGAGGGCGTCAACGGCGAGGACGCGCGCCGCACCATGCCGTGGGACCGCCCCGAGGAGTGGGACCGCACCACGCTGACGACGTACGCCGACCTCGCGCGGCTGCGGCGCGCGCACCCGGCCCTCCGCCGTGGCGGGCTGCGCTGGGCGCACGTCGATGCCGACACCATCGCGTACCTGCGCGAGCACCGGACGGGCTCGGTGCTGGTGGTCGCGCGCCGCGCGGCCGGCGCCGCGTTCGACCTGCGGGTCGCCGGCGGGCAGCACCTGTTCGGCTCGGAGCCCGGCGACGCCGACCTCGAGCCGAGCGCCGACGGCACACGGGTGCCGGGGACCGACGGTCCGCGGCTCGACGTCTGGAAGCTCGCCGAAGAGTAGGTTGCTCGTCATGGCCATGCGGATCGTCGCCAGCCGGCCCGACCCGGCCATCCTCGGCCTGCCGTGGGACACCCCGCTCGAGGAGTGGCCCGACGACGTCGTCGTCCCGCTGCCGCGCGGCCTGTCGCGCCACATCGTGCGGATCGTGCGCCTCGGCGAGCGCGTGTACGCCGTCAAGGAGACGCAGGACGACATCGCGTTCCGCGAGTACCGGATGCTGCGCGACCTCCAGCGGATGGGCATGCCCGCCGTCGTCCCGCAGGGCGTGGTCACCGGCCGTGAGGACGCGGAGGGCCAGGAGCTGCCCGCCGCGCTCATCACGCGGCACCTGCAGTTCTCGCTGCCCTACCGCAGCCTCTTCAGCCGCGGCGCGACGGCCGAGCACGTGCCAGTCCTCGTCGACGCCATCGTCGTGCTCCTCGTCCGGCTGCACCTGTCGGGCTTCTACTGGGGCGACGTCTCGCTCTCCAACGTGCTGTTCCGCCGCAACGCCGGCGAGTTCGCGGCCTACCTCGTCGACGCCGAGACCGGCGAGCTGCACGAGGCGGTGAGCGACCGGATGCGGGAGTACGACATCACCGTCGGCTGCGAGAACATCTTCGCCGAGCTGATGGACCTCAGCGCCAGCGGTGCGGTCCAGCAACCCATCGACGGCTTCGAGATCGTCGAGCACCTCCGGTCCCGCTACGAGGCGCTGTGGAGCGAGCTCACCGACCTCGAGGAGTTCCGCGTCGACGAGATGTGGCGCATCGAGCAGCGGGTCGAGCGGCTCAACGACCTCGGCTTCGACGTCGACGAGCTCGACATCGTCACCGACCTCGGCGGCGACACCATCCGGATCCAGCCGAAGGTCGTCGACCTGGGCCACCACACCCGCGAGCTCCAGGCGCTCACCGGCATGAGCGTCGAGGACAACCAGGCCCGGCGCATCCTCAACGACATCGCCGCCTTCACCGCCGCCCTCGACCTCGGCCGCGAGGACAAGCACCTCGTCGCGAGCCGCTGGATGGGCCAGATCTTCGAGCCGATCATGGCGATGATCCCGCCCGACGCGACCGGCAAGCTCGAGCCCGCCGAGATCTTCCACGAGATCCTCGAGCACCGGTGGTACCTCTCCGAGCGCGCCGGCCGGCAGGTCGACATCCACGAGACCGCGCGCGACTACATCGACCGCTTCCTCACCGCGCGTCCGGACGAGGCGATCACGGGGCAGGAGTGATCGGGGTCCACTCCCCGACCACCCAGCTGCCGTCGGTGTTGAGCCGCACCAGCTGGAGACCGGTCGGCCGCCCGTCGGCGTACGTCACCAGGCTGACCTCGGCCTCGCGCCGCGGCTTGCTGCCGACCGCGATGGCGTACGCCGCGCCTCCCGTGGTGCCGTTGGTCCAGGTGTAGCCGGTCGCGCCGTTCTCGCCCTCGACCACGTCGGGCCCGGAGTGCACGTGCGTGTGGCCCCCCACCACCAGGTCCACGCACCCGCGGGCGAGGGCCTCGCGGCCGAGGTTGGCGTCGTGCACGAGGACCGTGCTGATCCGCTCCTCGGCGTCGCAGGCGGCGTCGGCCAGCCTGGTCCCGACCTCGGTGAAGCTGAGCCCCGACTCGTCGCGCCAGTTGCCGAGCCCGCTGGAGCGGGGGTCGTCGACCCCCAGGAGCGTGCCGCCCCACGGCGCGTCGACGACCTCGCCGTCCAGCATCGTCCACCCGGCGTCGGCGAGGTAGGTGCTGACGAACGTGCCGTGGTCGTGGTTGCCGGCGACCCCGAACCGGTCCCAGTCCTCGAAGGTCCCCGCCAGCGAGTCCAGGCTGAATGCCTCCCACGGCTGCCCGGTCGAGGTGTCGTCGCCGGCGTCCAGGACGACCGTCGCACCGGCGGCCTCGCCGATCGCCCGGGCGACCCGGTCCATGCCGATGTTGTCGTGCCGGTCGCTCACGAGGAGCGCAACCGTCTCGTCGTCCTCGGGCTCGCGCAGCTCGAGGTCGGCGGCGCCCTCGGCGGCCGCGGTGTAGAACGCCTTGCTCTTGTCGTAGGTGTCGATCGCACTCAGCACGAGCCGCTTGGTCTGGGTGGTCACCGGTCCGGTGCGCACCTCGATGTCGCGGGTCTCCTCGGGCAGGGTCACCTCGGACCCGACGAAGTCGGCCAGGCTCTGCCAGGTGCCCTGCTCCTCCTGCGTCTCCTCCGAGGACTCCCACGGCTGCCAGATCAGCACGGGCAGGACGAGGAGGAGGGCGAGGGCGAGGATGCCCTGCCGGGTGCGCAGGCCGCGGAACAGCTGCCCACGGCGGTGTCGGCCGAGCAGGAGGTAGAACGCGATCGGCACCAGGCCGACGCCGAGGCCACGCAACCCGGCGGAGAGCGCCATGTCGACGACGACGTCCTCGACCTTGCCGACCTGGGCGGTCGGGTCGGTGGCGATGAAGCCGTAGCGCTCGACGAGCTCCTCCACGGAGCCGACCTCGGTCTTGCCCAGCGTCAGGGTGACGCCGACCGAGCCGACGTCACGGAGCCTGAAGTCGGGGAGCAGCGGTCCGGTCTGGACGACCGCGTCGCCCGTCATGGTCGGGCGCACCACGGTGTCCTGGCCCACCAGCACGACCGTCCGGCTGCTGGTGAGGAACAGCGAGACCGCGACGACGATCCCGAGCAAGACGCTCAGGCAGACGACCGCGACACCAGCCACCAGTCGACGTGGTCGGCCCATCATGCGCTCATCGGGGCGAGCTCACGCCAGGCGGGCCTGCGAGATCGCGTAGAGGGCGACCGACGCCGCGACACCGGCGTTGAGCGACTCCAGCTGACCGGCCATCGGGATCGACACGATCTGGTCGCAGGTCTCGGCGACGAGGCGGCCCAGGCCCTTGCCCTCGGAGCCGACCACGACGACGAGCGGGCCCTCGGCCAGCCCACCGGGAGCGACGAGCTCGGGAAGCGAGAGGTCGCCGTCGGCGGCCAGGCCCACGACCATGCAGCCGGCGTCCTGGTAGGCCTTCAGCTGCCGGGTCAGGTTGACCGTCTGCGCGACGGGGAGGCGGGCGGCCGCTCCGGCGCTGGTCTTCCACGCCGAGGCGGTCATGCCGGCGGCCCGGCGCTCGGGGATCAGCACGCCGTGTGCGCCGAAGCCCGCGGCCGAGCGGATCACGGCACCGAGGTTGCGCGGGTCGGTGACCTGGTCGAGCGCGACGATCAGCGCCGGCTCCTTGTTGTCCGACGCGCGGTCGAGCAGGTCGTCGGCGTGGGCGTACTCGTACGCCGGCAGGCGGGCGGCGAGGCCCTGGTGGACGGCACCGCCGGTCATCCGGTCCATCTCGTTGCGGGTGACCTCGAGCATGGTCAGGCCCTGCTCGGCGGCCAGCCTGAACGCCTCGCGCATCCGGCCGTCACGCTCGGCGCCCTCCGCGACGTAGACGGCGGCGACGGGCACGCCGCCCTGCAGCAGCTCGACGACGGAGTTGCGGCCCGCCGCCCACTCGGCGTCGGAGGTCGTCCGGCGCTTGGGCCGGTTGGCCTTCTCCTTCTCCGCGCGCGCCGCCATCTTGTGGGCCTTGTGGTAGGGCCGGTCCTTCGCCTTGGGGGTCGGGCCCTTGCCCTCGAGCCCGCGACGCACCCGGCCTCCCGAGCCGGCCGTGGGGTTGCCCTTGCCGGTCTTCTTGATGGCGCCCTTGCGCTTCGAGTTGCCAGCCACGTCACACGCTCCACTTCGGTCCGGACGGGGTGTCCTCGACCTCGACACCGGCTGCCTTGATCTGGTCGCGGATGGCGTCCGCGCGCGCCCAGTCCTTGGCCTCGCGGGCAGCCGTCCGCTCGGCCAGCAGGCCCTTGACGAGGGCGTCGACGACGTCGGTGAGCCGGTCGTCGCCGCCGCGGGACGGCCAGGCCGGGTCGGCCGGGTTGAGGCCCAGCACGTCGAGCATCGCGATCACCTCGCCGAACCTCCGGCCCAGCGCCTCGGAGGGACCCTCGGCGAGCAGCCGGTTGCCCTCGCGCACCGAGTCGTGGATCACCGCGACGGCGGCCGGGGTGCCCAGGTCGTCGTCCATCGCGTCGACGAAGGCGTCGGGCAGCGCGGCGAACCACGTGCCGACCACGGGCGCAGCCCGGTCGAGGAAGTCCTCGATCCGCCGGAAGGCCTTGGCGGCCTCGTCCAGGGCCTCGAAGGAGAACTCCACGTGGGAGCGGTAGTGGGCCGCGACCATGTAGTAGCGCAGCTCGATGCCACGGACCCGCTCGAGCACCGACGGGATGAGCAGCGAGTTGCCGAGCGACTTGCTCATCTTCTCGCCGGCGGTGGTGATCCAGGCGTTGTGCAGCCAGTACGACGCGAACGGCCGGCCGGCCGCCCGGGACTGGGCCTGCTCGTTCTCGTGGTGCGGGAAGCGCAGGTCGACGCCACCGCCGTGGATGTCGAAGGCGGGACCGAGGTACTTGCCGGCCATGGCCGAGCACTCGATGTGCCAGCCCGGGCGTCCCGGGCCCCACGGCGAGGGCCAGGCCGCGGTCTGCGGCTCCGTCTCCTTCTTCCAGCCCTTCCAGAGCGCGAAGTCGCGGGGGTCGCGCTTGCCGCGCGGGTCGGCGTCGCCGGCGGGCTCCATGTCCTCGACGCGCTGGCGCGTCAGCTCGCCGTACGTCGGCCAGCTGCGGACGTCGAAGTAGACGTCCCCGCTGCCGTCCTCGGCGGCGTAGGCGTGCCCGCGGGCGACGAGCTGCTCGATCAGCTCGATGATCTCCGGCACGTGGCCGGTGGCGCCGGGCTCGTACGTCGGCGGCAGCACGTTGATCGACGCCAGGGCCGAGTCCAGCTCGCGCTTCATCGCGCTGGCGAGGGCGTACCAGTGGATGCCCTGCTCGGCGGACTTGGCGAGGATCTTGTCGTCGATGTCGGTGACGTTGCGGATGAAGTCGACGTCGAAGCCGGTGGCGGTCAGCCAGCGCCGCAGGACGTCGAAGTTCACCGCGGAGCGCACGTGCCCGACGTGGGGCTCGGACTGCACGGTGAGGCCGCACACGTAGATGCCCGCCTTGCCCGGTACCAGGGGGACGAAGTCGCGGGCCTCGCGCGTCGCGGTGTCGTGGAGCCTCAGAGTCACCCGGCAGAGTCTAGGTGCGGAGGTCTCACAACGCAGAAGTCCCGAGCCACCGTGGTGGCTCGGGACCTCTGGTCGTTCAGCGGGTCGGCGTCACTTCACCCGCAGGCGCGTGCTGTCCTCGCCGCGGAGCGTGTGCTCGTCACCGAGGTAGGTGACGGTGACGTCGTACGTGCCGGACTTCGCCACCCTCACGCGAGCGACCACCTCGCCACCGTCGAGGTCCTTGACCACGCTGATCGACCGGCCCATCCCCTTGCCCGCGCCCTTGAGCACGATGCGGACCATGCCGGTCGGCTCGTAGCCCGGAGCCGAGACCTCGACCTTGATCTTGGCCTTGTCGCCGGCCTCGACCTTCCGGGGCTTCTCGACCTGCACCTTCGGCTTCGCCTTGGTCACCGTGACGGTGAGCGTGTCCTGCGAGGCCGCGTGGGTGGCCGAGCCGAGGTAGCGCACCACCATGGTGTGCGTGCCGACCTCGAGCGACCGCGCCGCCAGAGGGAAGCTCGCCGCGCCACCCGAGAGCGTCGCCGTGCCGAGGCGGGCCGTGCCCTCGTAGAGCTCCACCGTGCCGGTCGCCGAGGCGGGTGCCACGGTGACCGCGACCGAGCCTGCCTTCGCCCACTGGATGGCCGTGTCCGTGCCGGTGACCGTGGTCGGCGTCGGCTGCGGCGTCGGCTTGGCCGTCACCGTGACCGTGACCGTCCGGCTCGCGGCGGTGACGGTGTCCGACCCGCTGTAGCGCACCTCGATGGACTTCTCGCCCACCGTGGCGAACGGACCGACCACCAGGCTGGCCTGGCCGTTGGCCAGGGTCGCGCTGGCGAGCTGCGTGCCACCCAGCCAGGCGCTGACCGTGCCGGTGGGCGTGGTGCCCGTGGCCGTGACGGCGACGGCGATGGTGCTCGTGCCGCTGTCCTGGACCACGGATGCCGGGGTCGGGGTGGCCGCCACTGCTCCGGTGGCCTTGACGGTGACGCTCACCGAGCCCTGCGCGGGCTGGTGGGCGACGTCGCCGAGGTACTTCAGGGTCAGCGTGTGGGTGCCGACCGCGAGCGACTCCGCCGGGACCGCGATCGTCGTGGCGTCGCCCGCGAGGGTGCCTTCGCCGATCTTGGTCGTGCCGTCGTAGAGCTCCACCGTGCCGGTCGCCCCGGACGGGGTCACGGTCACCTCGACCGAGCCCGCCTGGCCCCAGATGATGTCGGCGGCCGTGCCCGAGACCGTGGAGACGGCCCGGGTGTCGACGACCTCGACCGGGATCTTCGCGACCGTGCCGGTGGCCGCACCCGTGACGGTGAACCACTGGGTGCCACCGGACAGGCCGGCGGGCAGCGGGAAGCTGACCGTGGCCGCACCGGGGGTGTCGAACGCCGTCGTGGGCAGGGCGCTGGTCACCGGGAAGGTGCCCAGGTCGGTCGTGCCGTGGGTGACCGTCACCGAGGTGTCGGTGAGGTCGGTGATGTCGGCCGACGTGCCGCCACCGGTCATCGACAGCGAGTCGAGCGGGACCATGACCGTCTGGCCCGCGGAGAACGGACCGGCCGGCACCTTGGCGCCCACGCCGTGCTGCTGGTAGTCGACGGCCAGCGGCGCATCGCCCTCACCGGCGTTGGCGAACTCGTCGAGGTAGTCGATGGTCGCCTGCAGGTCGGTGAAGCCGGTGTCCTGTCGGTCGGCACCCAGCGTCAGCGCCCGGAAGTTGTCACCACCCGTTGCGATGAAGCTGTTGGCCGACACCGTGTAGGTCCCGGTCGGGCTGATCGCCACGCCGTTGAGCCACATGCCGGTGATCCGCTGGCCCTCCGCCCGGGAGGAGTCCTCGGTCCAGGTGAAGCCCTTCGAGGTGCCCAGCCGCAGGAACGGCCGCGACGGGATGTTGCCGTCGGGGTCGCGCTGCCACTGCTGCTCGAGCAGCGTCTTGAGCTGGGCGCCGGTCAGGTCCACCGTCACCAGGGTGTTGGCGAACGGCTGCACGTTGGCCGCCTCGCGCTTGGTGACCGGGCCGGGACCGTTGTCGGTGCCGACCAGGTCGTCACGGAGACCACCGGGGTTCATCACACCGATGTCGGCGCCGGTCTTCCAGCGCTGCATCTCCGCGACGAGGTTGCCCAGCGTCGACTCGCCACCGCGGTTCTCCACGACCCCGCTCTGGGGGTCGACCCGCCGGGCCCGCTTGAACGGGGCGGCGACCTGGCCGAGCTCCACCGCACCCTCGACGTCGGCCACGGCAACGGCCGCGTCCACGATGGCCTCGGTGTCGGCGTCCTCGTCGTAGTCCTTCATCGACAGGACGTGCTGGCGGATGCCCACCAGGTCGTTGGTGCCGGGCGTGAAGTCGAACTCGAGCTGGTTGAGGTACGCGCCGTACTGGCCCGCGGAGACCACCGGGCGCTCGATCGTCTTGCCCGCCACGGTCACCTTGCAGTTGTACTTGAGGTGGGTGTGGCCGGAGATGATCGCGTCCACGTCGGTGCTCGCCTCGTGGACGATGCGGCCGAACGTCGAGTCCTGGTCGTTGCGGATCGTGTCGCAGCTCGGGCTCGGCGCACCCTCGTGCACCAGCTCGATGACCAGGTCGCAGGGCTCGCCACCGCAGCCGGCCGCCTTCAGGTCGGCAGCCGCGTCGTTGACCTCGTCGACGATGCTGGTGATCTCGAGGCCGTCGATGGCCGACGGGGCGACCAGGGAGTCGAGGTCCTCGGTGACAGCGCCGACGAAGCCGACCTTGATGCCGTTGCCGCCGCCCAGGGTCGGGAACTCCTTCCACCAGGTGGCGCCGTTGGCGTGCTCGAAGTTGCCGTCGGTGCGGTCGGACTTCAGGGCGTAGTCGCCGGTGGCCTCGTCACGGACGTTGGCCGCGATGTAGGGCCAGTCGGCCCCACCCTCGGGGTGGGTCGCGGACATGATGCGGTCCATCAGGTCGTCGTAGCCCTGGTCGAACTCGTGGTTGCCGGCTGCGGAGACCTCGAGGCCTGCCTCGTTCATCGCGTCGATCGTCGGCTTGTCGTTCTGGATGAACGACTCGAACGTCGAGGCGCCGACGATGTCGCCGGCCATCACGAACGCGGTGTTGGGGTTGTCGGTCCGCAGACCCTTGACCGCACCCGCCATCGCGGCGGCACCGGCCGACGCGCTCGCCGGGTCGTCGAGGAGACGGCCGTGGAAGTCGTTCGACGCCAGGACCTGGACGGTGTCCACGGCCTCGGGGGCCGTGCTGGTCGGGGCGTCGATGCCGACGATCTCGGGGTTGTGGTCGGAGGACCGGAACGGCGTCGTGCCGTCGAAGAGGTCGGCGACGTTGTAGTTGTAGCGGGAGTACTCGTAGTAGATCGGCTCGTTGGCGTTGATCTGCCAGATCGTCTCGCCGGTGACCATGTCGAGCGCGGCCTCGTTGGCGAAGACGTGGTCGAGCGAGCCGGCCAGGCCGCCGAAGGAGTACGACGTGGTGCCGTCGGCGGGCTTGAGGTTGGTGAAGCCGGCCGCCTCCAGGGTGCGGACCGGGTCCTCGGCGCCGTAGGCGTTGTAGTCGCCGGTCATGAACACCGGGGCGATCCCCTTGTCGGAGGACACCGCGTCCGCGAACTCAGCCAGGGCACGGGCCTGGCGGATCCGGTCGCCGTTGTAGAACCCGGCGCCGAAGCCGGCGTCGGCGTTGTCGGTGCCGGCGACGGTGCTCTCGTCGTCGGGCGCGCTCTTGGACTTGAAGTGGTTGACGATGACGACGAAGCCGTCCTCACGGGTGCCGTCGACGTGCCGGAAGGCCTGCGCCAGCGGCTCGCGAGCGTTGCGCATCGCGGGCGAGTTCAGCAGGATCTGCGAGCGCCCGATCGTCTCGATCACCCGGGGGTTGTAGATGAACGCGTTGCGGATGGCGTCCTGCTCGGCGATCGTCGGCTGCGCCTCGGGACGCGGGCTGGGGACGTAGGCCCAGCGCGGGTCTGCCGCGACGTCCTCACCGGGGTGTCGGGCCTGCCAGTCGGCGTTGAGGGCGGCGACGAGGCGTGCCAGCGGCAGGTCGCGGTCGACGTAGCCGAGCTTGACCGGGTTCTCGACCTCCTCGAGGCTCATCACGTCGGCGGCCATCGTGTTGATGGCAGCCACCTCCTTGCCCTCCTGGCGGAGCAGGTTGGCCTCGGTGGCCGCGCCGCGCGGACCGATGTCGGGGAGGGTGGACGGCGGGTTGTTGCGCAGGTCCCTCCACGTGCAGTCACGGGCCGTGATCCGGTTGCCCTGACGGTCGGTGTAGTAGGTGCAGCTGCGGTTGGTGCCCGTCGCGTCGTCGGGGAGGTTGTCCCAGTCCTGGGCCGCGTGGACGAAGTAGTTGAGCATGTTGAAGGTGGCGATCTTGACGTTGCCGCCCACCGCCTCCGGGGTGGCGTGCTCGGCACGGTCCTGCTCGATGGCGACGCGGTCGGACCCGGTGGTGCCGGGCTGGACCCTGGTCTGCGGGTAGATCTTCCAGACGCTGTTGCGGTAGTCGAAGACGACCGGCTGCGGGAAGGTCACCGCCGCACCGACGCGCACGGAGTGGGTCTTGGTGAGCCACGGGTAGGCGACGTTGGTGTTGTTGGTGCCGCTGATCGACACGGTCGCACCGTCGTCGAGCGTGATCCGCTTGGCGTAGTTGTGGTCGACGCGAGCGTCGTACGCAGCGCGCTCCGTGGCGGGGTTGGCCTCGTCGACCGGGATGAGGAGAGGCGTCGTCTCGCCCGCCGCCAGGCCGATCTCGCCGAAGTTGTTCGACGAGTTGCTGTTGAACGGGGCACCCCACGGGCTGCCGTCGTAGGAGTCGCTCACCGTGAAGGGGGCGGTCGGACGGAAGATCTCGGACTCGTGCTTCTCCCGCTCGGCGGAGAGCTCCGCGCCGGTGAGGCAGTCGGTGGTGACGCTGCCGGCGGTCCCGGTGAGGCTGCAGTCGGTGCCGGGCAGCACGCTGCCGGGGACGACGGCCTCCTCCGCGGTGGCGGGCCGGGACTCGACGAACGCACCGTCGGTCACCGTGATCTGGGTCAGGCCGAAGAACTCGGTCACCCGGCCGTTGGCGATGGTGACGTGGTCGCCGATCGCGGGCGGGGCGTAGCTCGGGCTCGAGCCCTGGTAGACGAAGAGGCCGTCGGACGCGTTGGGGGTGGCGTCGTCCGTGGGGTCGTAGCCCGGGGTCTGGATGACGAAGCCGTTGAGCCCGCCGTCGGGGTAGCGCGCGGTGACCACGCCCTCCGTGGAGACGTCGGCGGCGCTGCCGGCCACGGCGTAGGGGGAGGCGTCGCCCTCGCCCTGGATCTCGGTGATCGGGTGGAACGGCTTGACCGGGATCTCGGACACGACGATGTCGAACTGCGTCGACGCCGTGGCGGAGGCGTTGTCGGTGACGGTCGCCTCGACGGTGAAGGTGCCCGTCTCCGTCGGGGTGCCGGACACCGTGCCGTCGCTCGCGACGCTCACGCCGTCGGGCGTGCCGGTCGCGGACCAGCTGAAGGGCGCGACGCCGCCGGTGACCTGGAGCGTGAACGGGGTCAGCGCCCGGTTGACGAAGACGCTCCGGTCGCCCGGGTCGGTCGCGCCGAGCGGCGCGGGAGCACCGCCGGCGGTGATGTCGATGTTGTCGATGCCGACGTGCTCGTTGCTGCCCGTGGCGTTGTCGATGGTGATGACGCGGAGGTAGACGTCGGCCTGGTTGTCGACGGCGGCAGGCAGCGTGGCCGACACACGGGTCGTGGTCACGGTGGCGTTGGAAGGACCGGTCGCGTCCGTGAGGTAGGCGGCGGGCACGTTGGTGTAGGCACCCGAGGTGCCGACCCGGTACTGCAGGGCGACTCGCTGCGGCTGGTCGTCGGCACTGCTGTCGAGGTCCTGCACGTCGTAGGCGACGGCGAAGCCGGACTTGCCGGTCGTGTTGAGGTGGAAGGCCAGCAGCGGGGCGGTCTGCGAGCCGGTGGCGCTGAGGGCGACCGTCTTGCTGGCCGTCGGCACGTTGGCGAATGCCAGGACGCCACCAGCGCTGGCGGTGTTCGGCACCGAGGTGTTCGACTGGACCAGGAAGCTGGACGCGAGGGTGCCCTCGGCGGTCAGGGTGCCGACGTCGGTGGCGTTGCTCGGGTTCTGCGGCGCGATCGACGTGCCGGTGTTGAAGCCCTCCACACCCGGGAAGTCGGCCCACGTGCTCGTGGCGGTGAGCCCGGACCAGTCCTGGGTGTAGGGGAAGCTCGAGATCGCGGTGCTGACGCTCGCGCTCGCCGGCGCGGTGAATCCCACCGCCAGCGGAGCGGCCACGAGGGCCGTGAGAGTCGTCAGGTTGATCGCTGTGCGGAGCGTGCGTCGGGGCAAGGCGGTGGTCCCTTGATCGAGGGCCGCAGGACAACCCGATTGGCGGCCGAGCCGAAGACTAAGCAACGCGACCGACAATCGGTGACGAAACTCCCCACAGTCCCCGGGGACATTTTCGTGAACATTGGCCGTAGTCGGGGGCGGTCGTGTGACTCCTGTGACGGGTGGGTTTCCAGCGGTTATCGTCGTACGGTGCTCCGACGCCCCGCCAGCGCCCTCGCCCTCGCCCTCGTGGCGCTCCTGCTCCCCCAGGCGCCGACCGCGACCGCCGCGCCGGCGTCCCGCGCGCGGGCGATCCCGCAAGTCGCGCTGACCTCGTGGAGCAGCTACGCCGACTTCAAGGCAGGCAGCCGCAGCGGCCTCAAGCTCGGGCGGGGCAACGTCTCGCTGCTCAAGCCCAAGCGCCGCACCGTCGCCGGCCGCTCCTACGACGCCGGCAGCTGGACCTCGCCGTGGGCGACGCCCGGCTTCGGCGCCACCGCCCTCGTCCCGACGTGGGAGGCCACGACGCCGGGCAAGAGCCTGGTCCGCGTCGAGGTCCGCGGCCGCGCCGCAGACGGCACCACCGGCACGTGGGACACGGTCGCCGACTGGTCCCGCCTCAACAAGCGCCTGCCGCGCACGACGTACTCCGGGCAGTCCGACGACCTCGGCCGGGTCAGCGTCGACACCTGGTACGCCACCTCCTCGGTCGCCTCCTGGCAGGTCCGGGTCACGCTGCTGCGACCCGCGGGCACCACCCAGCCGGTGAGCCTCGAGCGCGTCGGCGCCGTGGCCAGCGCGGACGCGGCGGCCGCCCGACCGACCTCGCAGCCCGGTCCGGGTGCCGGCACGGTGCTCCCCGTCCCGACGTACTCCCAGATGGTGCACTCGGGCCACTACCCCCAGTGGGGCGGCGGTGGCGAGGCGTGGTGCTCGGCCGCCTCGACCGCGATGGTGCTCGCCTACCACGGCGTCGCGCCCGCGCCGAGCGGGATCACACCGGGCCACGCGGACGCCACCGTCGACCACACCGCGAAGATGGTCTACGACCACGGCTACGACGGCACCGGCAACTGGGCCTTCAACACCGCCTATGCCGCCACGCTCGTCGCGGGCGACTCCTACGTCACCCGGATGCGCGACCTGCGCGAGGCCGAGGACTACATCGTCGCCGGCGTCCCGCTGGTCGTGTCGATCGCGTTCGCTCGCAACCAGCTCACCGGGGCGCCGATCTCGTCGAGCAACGGCCACCTGCTCGTCATCGTGGGCTTCGAGCCCGACGGCGACGTGGTGGTCAACGACCCCGCCGGCGCGACCAACGCAGCCGTGCGCCGCGTCTACGACCGGGCACAGCTCGAGCGGCTCTGGATCGCGGCCTCCGGCGGGACGGCGTACGTCATCCGCAACGGCTGAGGGTCAGCGCGCGCTGATCTCGATCGTGTGCAGCCCGGTCGCGCCGTCGGGGTCGGGAGCGCGTACGACACTGGTCTGGGTGTCGCCGTCCTCGCCGATCGCCCGCACCCGCACCTCGTGGTCGCCCTCCGGGACGTCGACGGTGACGGCCCACTGGACCCAGGTGTCGACTGAGGGGACCGTGCCGAGCTCCGCGCGCTGCCACGCGCCTCCGTCGACCTGCACCTCCACGGCCGCGATGCCGGTGTGCTGGTGCCAGGCGACACCGCCGATCGAGACCCGTCCTGCCTCGACCTCGTCGCCCGAGCGGGGCACGTCGATGCGCGAGGCGATCTTCACGGGCCCCTCGGCCGACCAGCCCTTCGTCGTCCAGTAGCCCACCGCCTTCTCGAAGGTGGTGACCTCCAGGTCGACGACCCACTTGGTGGCCGAGACGTAGCCGTAGAGGCCGGGCACGATGGTGCGCACCGGGAAGCCGTGCTCGATGGGCAGCGGGCGGCCGTTCATGGCGACGGCCAGCATCGCGTCGCGCTCGTCGGTGAGCACCTCGAGCGGGGTCGCGCAGAACCAGCCGTCGTGGGAGGTCTGCAGCACGCAGTCGGCCTCGTCGCTGATGCCGAGCCCGGACAGCAGCGACGCCAGCCGTACGCCGCTCCAGCGGGCGTTGCCGACCAGCCCGCCGCCGACCTCGTTGCTCACGCAGCTGAGGGTGATCCACGACTCGGTCATCGGTCGCGCGACGAGCTCCGCGAAGGTCAGCACCAGCTCGCGCTCGACCAGCCCGTGGATGCGCAGCGACCACTCCTCGGGCTCGATGGTCGGCTTCGCGATGGTCGTGTCGATCAGGTAGAAGTCCTCGTTCGGCGTCTGCCAAGGAGCGATGCCGGGCAGCCCGAGCGAGGTGTTCGCAGGCGGCTGGCGTCGGGTGACGCCGGGGATGCGGAGCAGGCGACGGCTCACCTCGACGTGGCGGCGGCCCGCCCCGACGAAGCGGCCGGCCACGGCGATGCCGAGCGAGGCCAGCGAGACGACCCCGGCGACCGCCAGGAACACCCGGCGCTCGCGCGACTCGAGGTCGGGGCGCCGCTGCCCGCGGCGCAGCGCGTCGGTCAGCGCGGAGTGCACGGTGATCCAGGTCAGCAGCCCGACCGCCACCGGCAGGGCGTCGACGGGACCCGCGCCCCGCTGCGTCACCACGGCGACCAGCCCCAGCGCGGCCAGCGCGGTCCACAGCGGGATCGGCAGCCACCACGACCGTCGGGCCAGGACGCCCACCCCGGCGAAGCACCCCAGCAGGAGCACGAGGATCCCGGCGACCAGGGCCGGCTTGTCGAGGTGGCCCAGGACCGAGATCGCCCGCTCGGCGACGGAGCCGGGCGTGAGCCGGATGACCAGCTCGGCGACCGCGACCACGGGCGACTCACGGATGGTCAGCACCATGGCCGTGGCGTAGCTGGTGGCGAGCCCGGCGAGGCCGGCGATGATGCCGGCCAGCGCCCAGGGCGGGCGGCGAGTGGTCACGGGTCCATTCTTGCCTCCCCTCGGGCATGATGCCGACGTGACCTCCACCGGACCCCGCATCGGCATCGGAACCGACGTCCACCGTCTCGTGGAGGGTGTGCCCATGCACCTCGCCGGGCTGGCATGGCCCGACGAGCCGGCCGGGCTCGACGGTCACTCCGACGCCGACGTCGCCGCCCACGCCGCGTGCGACGCCCTCTTCTCCGCTGCCGGCCTGGGCGACCTCGGCAGCAACTTCGGCACCGCCGAGCCCGAGTGGGCCGGCGCGTCGGGCGCCGCCCTGCTGGCGGAGACCGCGCGCCGCGTGCGGGCCGCGGGCTGGGAGATCGGCAACGTCGCGGTGCAGGTGATCGGCAACGTGCCCAAGCTGGGGCCGCGCCGCGACGAGGCGGCCACCGCGCTCTCCTCGGCCGTCGGGGCGCCCGTCAGCGTCTCCGCGACCACGACCGACGGCCTCGGCCTCACCGGCCGCGGCGAGGGCGTCGCGGCGATCGCCACCGCCCTGGTCAGCCGCTGATGCCCGCTGCCGTCGTCATCCTCGCCGCCGGCTCCGGCAGCCGGGTCGGGGCCGAGGTCAACAAGGTCCTGCTGCCGCTGCGTGACGTCCCCGTGCTGGTGTGGTCGCTGCGCGACGCCCTCACCCTCGACGACGTACGCCGCCTCGTGATCGTCGTGCGGCCGGAGGACCGGGAGGCCGTGGCGCAGGCGGTGGCACCGCACCTGGGCGACCGCGAGGTGCTGGTGGTGGACGGCGGCGCCACCCGCCACGCCTCGGAGTGGGCCGCGATCCGGGTCCTCGCCGACGACATCGCCGCGGGCGAGGTGGACGTCGTGGTCGTGCACGACGGCGCCCGGCCGCTGGCCGGGCCCGGTCTCTGGCGGCAGGTCGTGGACGCCGCCCGCGAGACTGGGGGCGCGATCCCCGTCGCCGCGGTGACCCACCTGCTGCACGCCGACCTGACGCCCGTCACGGAGGACGTGGGCGGGGTCCAGACGCCGCAGGCCTTCCGGGCCGCCGAGCTGCTCGCGGCCTACCGGGCCGCGGCGGAGGACGGCTTCGAGGCCACCGACACTGCGGGCTGCGTGGCTGCCTACCGCGACCTCGCGGTCGCCGCGGTGCCGAGCAGCGCCCTCAACCTCAAGGTGACCTTCCCCGAGGACGTCGCGCTCGCGGTCGAGCTCAGCCCGCCGCGGTCGTGAGCGCGTCGAGGACCTGCACGTCCTCGGGCGAGGAGACGCGCCGCCCCTCGGGCGGCGCGGTGAGGGTCTCGGCGGGCTGACCCGCTGCGGCCAGGTCGGCCACGGCCAGGACCAGGTCGACGGACGGCCGCGCGGCCATCGTGGCCAGCACCTCCGCAGGGATCACCAGGGGCGAGGCGACGGCCACCAGGTCGTCGCGGTCGAGCGTGGCGCCGACGCGGTGGTCGGCCACGACCTTGACGGTGTCGGTGACGGGGCGCACGCCGACCACCGGCCGGCCGGTGGACCGCGCCTGCTCGAGGCAGGCGGCGATGAAGGCGGGCGGGGTCATCGGGCAGAGCGAGTCGTGGAGCACCAGGTCCTCCCCCGCCGCGACGATCGCCTCCCAGGTCACCGAGGCGTCGACGATCCGGACGCCGGCCTCCCCGAGCGCCCAGGCCGCGCACGCCACCAGGGCCTCGCCGTGGATCAGGGCGAAGGGCAACGAGCCGCGCTCCTCGTCCAGAACGAGACCGAGGCCCCCGGGATCGTCGTCCCAGGGGCCTCGGTCGGTGTCGTTGCTGCTCAGGAGGCGAGCACCTCGTCGAGCATGGCCTCGGCCTTGTCCTCGTTGGTCTTCTCCGCCAGCGCGAGCTCGGAGACCAGGATCTGGCGCGCCTTGGCCAGCATCCGCTTCTCGCCCGCCGACAGGCCACGGTCACGCTCGCGGCGCCACAGGTCGCGGACGACCTCGGAGACCTTCATGACGTCGCCGGAGTGCAGCTTCTCCAGGTTGGCCTTGTAGCGGCGCGACCAGTTGGTCGGCTCCTCGACGTGGGCCGCGCGCAGCACGTCGAAGACGCGGTCGAGGCCCTCCTTGTCGACGACGTCACGGACGCCGACGAGGTCGAGGTTGCAGGCCGGCACGCGAACGACCAGGTCCTGCTGGGCGACAATCCTGAGGACGAGGTACTGCCGGTCCTCTCCCTTGATCGTCCGCATCTCGATGTCCTCGATGACCGCGGCCCCGTGATTGGGATAGACGACCGTTTCGCCAACGGTGAAAGTCATATGTTCAGTTCCCCTTCCTAGGTGTCCATTCTAACACGGGTTCGAATGGGCTCCCGACGCGTTTGCGCAGGTCAGAGGCCACATCCGGGCTTGACAGATGGCATGTCCCTGTGGTGCGACCCACGTCACGAGGTGCCCCGTGGGACATACTTCGGCCCATGCCGACGCCCCCTGCGCTGCTCCTCGTCCGTGCCGCGCACCCGCGCCAGGCGATCGCCACCGCAGCCGCCGTGGCGACGGCGGCCGCGGTCGCCGGGCGCCCGCTGCGCGAGGTGGGGCTCGTGGCGGCGACGGTGCTGGTCGGGCAGGCGGTCCTCGGGCTCGCCGACGACCTCGCCGACCGCGGGCGTGACCAGCGGCACCGCCCCGACAAGCCGCTCAGCACCGGGCGGCTGGACCCCGGCACCGTGTGGTTCGCCCTCACCTGCGCGGTGCTGCTCGTCGTGCCCCTCGCGGTCGCCCACGGCCGCAGCGCCGGGCTGGCGTACCTCTCCCTGCTCGTGGTCTCCGCCGCCGGTGACTGGCTCCTCCACGCCCGCCCCGTGTCGTTCCTGCCGTGGATGGTGAGCTTCTCCTTCTACCCGGCCTTCCTCGCCTACGGCGGCTGGGACGGGGTCGGTACGTCGACGCCTCCCACCGCGGCGATGATCGGACTGGCCGCCGCGCTGGGTCTCGGCGTGCACCTGCTGGTCGCGCTCCCGGGGCTGGTGCACGACCACGAGGCGGGCGAGCGCTCGCTCCCGCTGGTGCTCGCGCTGCGCATCGGCACCCCCCGACTGCTGGTCGCGGCCGGCGTCTACACCGCCCTCGTCGTGGTCGGGATCCTGATCGCAGGGCGGAGCGTCGGGCTGACCTGAGCCGACGCTAGGCTGTGGGCCATGCAGCTTCGACCTCTCGCGACCGCCGCAGCGGTTCTCGCGCTCGCCGTTCCGCTGTCCTCGTGCGGATTCGACTACGCGACCGATCGTGACTACACCCCGGCCGGCGGCGCCAACAACCGCGAGGGCGACGTCGACGTCCTCTCCGCCGTCGTCGTGTCCGCGGCCGAGGGCTCGGGCACGTTCGTGGCGTCGCTGTCCAACAACGACCCCGAGGCCGAGCAGAGCTTCACCGGCGTCTCGGGCGACGAGGGCACCACCGTCGAGGCCGCCGAGTTCGAGCCCATCACGATCGCGCCGGGCGGCCTGGTCAACCTGGCCGACCCCGCCGCCGACGTCGTGCTGACCGGCGACTTCACCGCCGGCGACTTCGTTCCCCTCGCGCTCGACTTCGGCAACGGCGAGCGGGTCACGATGAAGGTCCCCGTCGTCGCCGACGACTCCGGCTACTGGGAAGGCATGGACGCGTCATGACCTACACGCTGGTCCTGCTCCGCCACGGCGAGAGCGAGTGGAACGCCAAGAACCTGTTCACCGGATGGGTCGACGTCGCGCTCACCGAGAAGGGTGAGGGCGAGGCGGTCCGCGGGGGCCAGCTGATCCGCGAGTCCGGCGTGCTCCCCGACGTGGTCCACACCTCGCTGCAGCGGCGCGCCATCAACACCGCGGCCCTCGCCCTCGACGCCGCCGACCGCCACTGGATCCCGGTCAAGCGGTCCTGGCGCCTCAACGAGCGCCACTACGGCGCCCTGCAGGGCAAGGACAAGAAGCAGACGCTCGAGGAGTACGGCGAGGAGCAGTTCATGCTCTGGCGCCGCTCCTTCGACACGCCTCCCCCGCCCCTGGACGACTCCGACGAGTACTCCCAGGCCGGCGACCCACGCTACGCCGACCTCGGCGACGAGCTGCCGCGCACCGAGTGCCTCAAGGACGTCATCGCGCGCTTCCTCCCCTACTGGGAGGCCGAGATCGTGCCCGACCTCGAGTCCGGCAAGACCGTGCTGGTGGCCGCCCACGGCAACAGCCTCCGCGCGCTGGTCAAGCACCTCGACGGCATCTCCGACGAGGACATCGCCGCCCTCAACATCCCGACGGGCATGCCGCTGGTCTACCGCCTCGACGAGTCGCTGAAGCCGACCGTCGCCGGTGGCGAGTACCTCGACCCCGAGGCCGCCGCCGAGGCCGCGGCCGCCGTGGCCAACCAGGGTCGGTAGCCACCACGCCGACGACGTACGTCAGTCGCGCGCCGGCACCTCGCCGGTGACGACGAAGACCACGCGGTTGGCGACCGACACGGCGTGGTCGGCGATGCGCTCGTAGTAGCGACCGAGCAGGGCGACGTCGACCGCGGCCTCGACGCCGTGCTGCCAGTCGTTGGACAGCAGCTCGGTGAAGCTCCGGCGGCGCAGCTGGTCCATCACCTCGTCGTCGCGACCGAGCTCGATGGCGGCGTCGACGTCGCGGTCCACGATGATGCTGCGCACGCGGCGCACCATGTCCTCGGCCGTGGCGGCCATCTTCTCCATCGTCGGGCGCAGCTCGTCGGGCACCGCCACCGACGGCACGCGCAGGCGGGCGATCTTGGCGACGTGCACCGAGAGGTCGCCCATCCGCTCGAGCTCGCTCACCATCCGCAGCGCCGAGACGATGACCCGCAGGTCGCCGGCCACCGGCTGCTGGAGCGACAGCAGCGAGAACGCCGTGTCGTCGACGCGCTCGCGGGCGGCGTCGATCACCTTGTCGTTGCTGATCACCTGGTCGGCGGTGTGCACGTCACCGGTCATCAGTGCCTTGGTGGCCTCGCGCACGGCGACCTCGACCTGTCCGCAGATCTCGGAGAGGTCGGCGAAGATGCCGTCGAGCTGGTCATGGAAAGCCTCACGCATGCGGGCACTGTAGGCAGCCGAAGCGAACAGATGTGCGTGCCCGATGAACGGCGCGTGAACACTCGGGGCCGGGCGTCCAACGAGGCTGGTCGCGGCCGCGCGATGCGTACGATGGTGAGCGTGGATCCGACGATGCAGGCCGGGTTGGCCGCGATCATCGGGGCCGTCGTGGCCGGTGGTGCCGTGCTCGCCTGGCACATCAGCGACCGCCAGCGCCACACCATGCCAGCGGTGGAGGAGCCGGTCGTGCAGGCCGGCGTGGCCGCCGTGCTCAGCATCCTGCGCTCCAGCGCCGTCGTCGTCGACGAGTCCGACCACGTCCTCAAGGCGTCCGCACCGGCGTACGCCTTCGGGCTGGTGCGCGGCAACACCCTCGTCGCCCCCGAGCTGCTCGACATGATCGCGCAGGTCCGCCGGGACGGCCAGATCCGCGAGAGCGAGCTCGACCTGCCCGCCGCCGACGGCGGCACGGCACGCACGCTGACCGCCCGCGTGGCGCCGCTGGGCTCCCGCCTGGTCCTGGCACTGGTCGAGGACCGCACGCGCGAGCGGCGCGTGGAGGCCGTGCGGCGCGACTTCGTGGCCAACGTGAGCCACGAGCTCAAGACCCCGGTCGGCGCGATCCGACTGCTCGCCGAGGCCGTCACGGACGCCTCCGACGACCCCGAGGCCGTGCAGCGCTTCGCGACCCGGATGCTCACCGAGAGCGACCGGCTCTCGCGCCTGGTGCAGCAGATCATCGAGCTGTCCCGCCTCCAGGGCCACGACCCGCTGGAGACGCCGGTGATGGTCGACCTCGACGCTGCCGTCGCCACCGCCGTCGACACCAGCGCCATGGAGGCGGCCGCCAAGGAGATCAGCGTGGAGTCGCGCGGTGAGCACGGCCTGGAGGTCTTCGGCTCCCAGGAGCAGATCGGCGCCGCGATCAGCAACCTGGTCGCCAACGCCGTCGCCTACTCCAACCACGGCTCGCGGGTCGTGGTGACCACCCGCTCCGAGGGCGAGCAGGTGCAGATCTCGGTCGTCGACCAGGGCATCGGCATCCCGGCCGAGGACATCGACCGCATCTTCGAGCGCTTCTACCGCGTCGACCCCGCCCGCCACCGGTCCACCGGCGGCACCGGCCTCGGCCTGGCGATCGTCAAGCACGTCGCAGCCACCCACGGCGGCGACATCTCGGTGTGGTCCGTGCAGGGCCAGGGCTCGACGTTCACCCTCACGCTCCCCCGCAACTCCCAGCCCGGCTCGGGACGGACCACCACGCCCGTCGAGGTCGTCGTGCCCCCGAAGCCGCAGCCCGCCACCCCCGAACCCACCACCCGCACGAACCAGCAGGAGATCCACAGATGACCCGCGTACTCGTCGTCGAGGACGAAGAGAGCTACAGCGACGCGCTCGCCTACATGCTCCGCAAGGAGGGCTACGAGGTGGCGATCGCCGCCGACGGCAACACCGCCCTCACCGAGTTCGACCGGTTCGGTCCCGACATCGTCCTGCTCGACCTGATGCTGCCCGGCGTCCCGGGCACCGAGGTGTGCCGCCAGATCCGGCAGTCGTCCTCGACCCCGGTGATCATGGTCAGCGCGAAGGACGACGAGGTCGACAAGGTGGTCGGCCTCGAGCTCGGCGCCGACGACTACGTCACCAAGCCGTACTCGCCCCGCGAGCTGGTCGCCCGCATCCGCGCGGTGCTGCGCCGCGGCCAGGAGCCCGACCTGATGCCCGACACCCTCGAGGCCGGTCCGGTCCGGATGGACGTCGAGCGCCACGTCGTCACCGTCGACGGCACCGAGCAGCGCCTGCCGCTCAAGGAGTTCGAGCTCCTCGAGATGTTCCTCCGCAACCCGGGGCGGGTGCTCACCCGCGGCCAGCTCATCGACCGGGTCTGGGGCTCCGACTACGTCGGCGACACCAAGACCCTCGACGTCCACGTGAAGCGGCTGCGCGCCAAGCTCGAGCCCGACCCGGGCGAGCCGAGGTACCTCGTCACCGTCCGCGGGCTGGGCTACAAGCTGGACCTCTGAGCCTGCTCAGGCTCGGCGGGATCTCGGCGTACGGCGTCCGAAATGCGCTGGCCGGTCGTCATGACCGTCCGTAGCCTTGACCCGTGACGACGACGACCGACGCCCCCCGCACCGGCACCACCTCGGCGCCCGCTTCCTGGCTCCCGCTGGCGGCCTGTGGCGTCACGCTGGTCATGTGGGCGTCGGCCTTCGTCGTCATCCGCCACGTCGCCCACGACGTCAGCCCGGGGGCGCTGGGCGCCGGCCGGCTGCTGGTGGCCGCGCTCGTCGTGCTGCCGCTGGTCCTGCGCAAGGGCTGGGTCCGGCCGACGCTGCGCGAGTGGGGTCTCCTCGCCCTGGGTGGCGTCGGCTGGTTCGGCATCTACAACCTCGCCCTCAACGCCGGCGAACGGCACGTCGACGCCGGCACCGCGGCGATGATCATCCAGATCGGCCCCGTCATCGTGGCGCTCCTGGCGGTGCCGCTCTTCGGGGAGCGGATGCACCGGTGGCTGCTGGCGGGGATGGTCGTGGGCTTCGCCGGCGTCGCAGTCATCGCGCGCGGCTCGACCACGGACGCCGGAGCCAGCGTGCTCGGCGTGGTGCTCGTGCTCGTCGCCGCGGCGATGTACGCCGTCGGCGTGCTGACCCAGAAGGTCCTGCTCCGCCGCATCCCCTCGGTGCAGGTCGTGCTCGTGTCGTTCCTGATGGGCGCGGCGACCTGCCTGCCCTTCGCGACCGACCTGCCGGGCATCGTCGCGGACGGTGGCGCCGAGCTGTGGTGGATCGTCTACCTCGGCGTCCTGCCCACCGCGGTCGCCTTCACCACGTGGGCCTACGCGCTGACGCACACCGACGCCGGCAAGCTGTCCCTCACCACGTTCCTCGTGCCGGGCATCGCGACCGTGATCGCGTGGCTGCTCATCGACGAGGTGCCGCCGTCGCTGACCTTCCTCGGCGGCGCGCTCGCGATCGTCGGCGTGCTGATGACCCGGCGCACGCCGGTCGTGCGCGCCCAGCCTTGAGGGTCTAGGGCTGCTGCGGGTCGGGGTCCGACCCGGCCTCCAGCCAGCCGCGGAAGGCCTCGAGGTTGCGGGTGGACTCGCCGCGCGAGATCCGCCACTCCCACTCCTTGCGGATCGAGGTGGCGAAGCCGAGCTCGAGGATGGCGTTGAACGACTCGTCGGCGTTGGCCAGCACGGACCCGAGGACCCGGTCGAGCTCGTCGGGGTCGACCGCAGCCAGCGGCAGCCGGGCCTCGAGGTAGATGTCCCCGTGGCGGTCCACCGCGAAGGAGACGGCGTACATCCTGAGGTTGCGCTCGAGCAGCCAGCGGTGGACGCGCGCGTGGTTCTCGTCGGGGTTGCGGCACACGAAGGCGTGCACGCCGAGCGCGTGCGACCCCACGTCGAGGCGGACGGGGGTCTGGAGCTTCTTCTCCCCCGGCAGCGTGAGCGAGAACGACCCCTCGCCGATCTCCTCGTGCTCGATCCCGTTGTCGACCAGGTAGGCCCGCAGGACCTCGACCGCGCTCATGCGGTCATCATGAGGCAAGCTCGGTCCGCATCCGGCCACTGGCCCGGGAGTAGGCCTCGAGCGTCCGCTCCGCGGTGCGCTCCCACGAGAACTCCTGGGCGTGCGCGACCGCGCCCGCGCCCAGTCGCTCGACGAGGACCGGGTCGTCGATCAGCCGACGCAGGCTCGCCGCCCAGTCGCGGGGCTCGTGGGTGTCGACCAGCAACCCGCTGACGCCGTCCTCGACCACGGTGGTCAGCCCGCCGACGGCCGCGGCCACCACGGGGGTGCCGCTCGCCTGGGCCTCGACGGCGACGAGGCCGAAGGACTCGTTGTACGACGGCACGGCGACGGCCGTGGCCGCCGCGGCCCACACGGCCAGCTCGTGCTGGGTCACCGGGGGGACGAAGCGCACCACGTCGGCGATGTCGAGGTCGGCGGCGAGGTCGGCCAGGGAGGTGGGGTGCTCCAGCCCGGAGCCCGACGGACCGCCCACGACCGGCACCACGAGGCGGCCGCGCAGCGAGGGGTCCTGCTCGAGCAGCACGTCGACCGCCCGCAGCAGCACGTCGGGCGCCTTGAGCGGCTGGATCCGGCCGGCGAACATCAGCACGACCGCGTCCTCGGGCAGGTCGAGCTCACGGCGGGCCTCCGCGCGGTCGCGCGGCGTGAACACCGAGAGGTCGACGCCGGGGTGGATCACCTCGACGGCGTCAGGGCTGGCGCCGTAGAGGTCGATGAGCTGGCGGGCCTCGGTGTCGGTGTTGGCCACCAGCAGGTCGGCCGCCTCCACGACCTGCTCCTCCCCGATCACCCGGGAGACGGGCTCGGGGGTGTCGCCCTCGGCGAGGGCCTCGTTCTTCACCTTGGCCATGGTGTGCATCGAGTGCACGAGCGGCACGTTCCAGCGGTCGCGGGCGAGCGCCCCGACCTGGCCGGAGAGCCAGTAGTGGGAGTGCACGGCGTCGTAGTGGCCGAGCGGCTGCATGGCCTCCGCACGCAGCACCTCGCGGGCGAAGGTGCACAGCTGGCCGGGCAGCTCCCCCTTGGTCAGGCCCTCGAAGGGACCCGCCGCGACGTGGCGCACGAGCACGCCGTCGGCTGCCTCGACGACCTGCGGGAGCTGGGAGGACGTGGCCCGGGTGAAGACGTCGACCTCGATGCCCTGGGCGGCGAGCCGCTTGGAGAGCTCGATGACGTAGACGTTCATGCCCCCGGCGTCGCCCGTGCCGGGCTGGTCCAGGGGTGAGGTGTGCAGGCTGATCATGGCCACCCGCTCGCCCACGCTCGTCTCCTTCGGTCTGCGTCCACGTACCCCGAAATGGACACCTAGGGCACAACCTCGTGAGCCGCCCGGAGATTCCCGGGCGGTCGTGTGACGTACGTCAGCGGGCGTGGGCGCCGGCCGGGGGACGCCCGGGGGCGCGGCCGCGGCTGCGGAGCAGGGCGACACCGCCGAGGAGCGCGGCGACGGCCCCCCAGAACCCGTCGTACCACGGGGTGTCGGACATCCGGAACGCCTCGATCAGCGAGAGCACGAGGAGCGCGGACGCGAAGGCGACGACGACGCGCATCGCCACGGCGTCGCTCTTCACCAGCGTGCTGCCGAAGGCGGCGGCGGCGAGGAGCAGGGCGGCGAGGCCGACGAAGTGCAGGGTGCTGGGCAGCGGGTCACTGCCCCCACCGAGGAGGGCGTGGAGGATCCACAGCACACCGCCGAGAAGTGCAGCTGAGGCAGCAAGCTTTGCGGGGGGCATCGGACGAGTGTGCCACGAGGGCCGGGGTGAGACCTACCTCACGGTTCGTCGGTGCCCTGGTGGAAGCGCGCCTGCCACTGCCCGCCGCTGCGCACCCACAGCGTGCTGCGCAGGGTGGAGCGCTCGTCGGTCGTCGTGCGCCACAGCAGCAGGATCGTGTCGGGGCCCAGCCGCGAGGTCGAGACCACCTCGAAGCCGACCGGCTCGATCGGGCCGATCTCGTCGAGGATCTCGTCGCGGGTCCAGAGACGGCCCGACCGGCCGACCTCCTGCCAGTCCGGGTGCAGCAGCGCGGCCACGGCGGCCCGGTCCGAGCGGACCTCGTCGCCCAGCAGCGAGCGCTCCAGCGCGACGACGTGCTCCTCGTCGGTGGGTGTCGGCTCGCCGCCGAGGTCGCTGAAGAGGTCGGGCTCCTCCTCGACCTGCCCGACCGTGGCGGCCGGGTGCGCGGTGCTGCTGCCGGTGAAGCCGGGGCCGGCGTCCGGCTCGACGCCGCGCTGGTACGCCGTCGCGGCGGCGTTGGCGCGCTGGTCGGCCGCCTCGTTGAGCTCATGGCCGGCGTGGCCCTTGACCCACTCGAAGCGGACCCGGTCCCTGCGTCCCTCCATGGCCGCGTCGATCGCCTTCATCAGCTCGACGTTGAGGACCGGCTTGCCGTCGCTCTTCTTCCAGCCCTTGCGCTTCCAGCCCGGCATCCACTTGGTGACCGAGTCGATGACGTACTTGCTGTCGCAGAAGACGTGGAGGTCGTCGTCGAGGTGCGCGGTCTGCTGGAGCAGGTCGAGGACGGCCATCAGCTCGCCCATGTTGTTGGTGCCGTGCTTCCAGCCGCCGGAGGCCCACCGGGCGTCGTCGACGTACCACGCCCAGCCGGCCGGGCCGGGGTTGCCGAGTGCCGAACCGTCGGCCGCCGCGATGATCACGGGGACATCTTGGCAGGATGGATCCATGAGCCTGGAGCAGACCCGCCCCCGCACCGCCGTCGTCACCGGCGCCTCGAGCGGCATCGGCGCCGCGACCGCCCGCGCCCTGGCCGCGCAGGGGTTCCGCGTCGTGTGCGCCGCCCGGCGCACGGACCGGATCGCCGACCTCGCCGACGAGATCGGCGGCGAGGCGATCACCTGCGACATCACCGACGCCGACTCGGTGGCAGCGCTGGCCGCGGCCGTGCCCGAGTGCCACGTGCTGGTCAACAACGCCGGCGGCGCGGTCGGCACCGACCGCGTGGACGGCGCCGACCTCGACGCGTGGCGCTGGATGTACGACGTCAACGTGCTCGGGCTGGTCCGGGTGACCAAGGCGCTGCTGCCCGCGCTCCGGGCCAGCGGTGACGGCGTGATCGTCAACGTCGGGTCGACCGCGGGCCGCTGGGCCTACGAGGGCGGTGGCGGCTACACGGCGGCCAAGCACGGCGTGAAGGTCGTGACCGAGACGCTGCGCCTCGAGCTCAACGGCGAGCCGATCCGGATCACCGAGGTCGCGCCCGGCATGGTGCGCACCGACGAGTTCTCGCTCGTGCGCTTCGGCGGCGACCAGGAGAAGGCCGACGCCGTGTACGCCGGCGTGGACCAGCCGCTGGTCGCCGAGGACGTCGCCGACGCCATCGCCTGGGTCGCCACCCGGCCCTCCCACGTCGACATCGACGAGCTGGTGATCAAGCCGCGCGCCCAAGCAGCGGCACACAAGGTGCATCGGTCCTGAGTCGTGGGAGACTGCCGCGCGTGAAGACCATCGGACTCGTCGGCGGGATGAGCTGGGAGAGCAGCGCGGCCTACTACCGCGACCTCAACCTCGGGATGCGCGAGCGCCTCGGCGGGCTCTCCTCGCCCAAGCTGGCGCTGACCACGGTCGACTTCGCCGAGGTGACCCACCTCGAGGACGAGGAGCGCTGGGACCAGGTCGGCACGCTGCTCGCCGACGCGGCCCGCGGGGTCGAGCGGGCAGGTGCCGACTTCCTGCTGCTCTGCACCACCACCTTCCACAAGGTCGCCGACCAGGTGGAGGAGGCCGTCGACATCCCGGTCCTGCACCTCGCCGACGTGGTCGCCGAGGCCGTGAAGGCCTCGGGCGTGACGACCGTCGGGCTGATCGGCACCAAGGTCGCCATGTCGGAGTCGTTCTTCGTCGACCGGCTCGCCGGCCACGGGCTGTCGGTGATCGTGCCCGACGAGCACCACCACGACGTCCTCAACGACGCGATCTACGAGGAGCTGGTGCACGGCGTGGTGCTGCCGCGCACCCGCAGCCGGGTCGTGTCGATCATCGAGGAGCTCTGGGACGCCGGAGCCGGCGGCGTGCTCCTCGGCTGCACCGAGCTCGAGCTGCTGGTCAAGCAGGCCGACGTCGAGCTGCCGGTCTTCCCGTGCACCACGCTCCACGTCCAGGCCGCGCTCGACGCGGCGCTCGCCTAGAGCGGGTGGTCAGAGCGGGATGCCGCGGGCCGTCGCGAGCCAGCGCAGCGCCGTCCACGCCGGCGACCGGAGGTCCGTGGCGCCGGCCTCCGGCGGCAGCGGCACCGCGAGGACGCGCGAGCGGGCGCCCTCGGTGCTGAGGAGCAGGTCGCGCCCCGACAGCGCCACTCCCTCACCCTGGTCCTGCGACGGCAGGTCCCAGGACGACACCTCCTGCCACGAGGGGAACGCGGCGAGGTAGGCCCGGGAGTAGGTGCGCACCACCACGCCTCCCCCGCCCGGCAGGAACGTCGCGTCGGTGACCAGGCCCGGCGCCTCGCCGACCTCCTCCAGTCGGTTGGGCCGGTCCGGGCTCAGCCGCAGCGGAGCGGCGTACACGGTGCCGGCGAAGACGCCCTTGGTGATGACGTGGAGCCGCCCCGTCAGCGGGTGGCTCACCAGGGCCTCGGCGTCGCGCGGGCCGTCGGGGTAGACGAGCTCGTAGGACTCCGGGGTGGTGGTCAGATCGCCCCTGCCGACGGGCACCCGCAGCACGTCGACGGAGTCGCGCACGTGGCGGTTGTCGCCGATGTCGCCCACCCACACGTGCGCCCGGCCGGCCGGCGCGAGCGCCTCGACGTCGAGCGGCTCCGGGGTCCACGACGTCGTGCCGGCTGTCCTGCCCGTGGCGGGGTCGACAGCGAAGACCCGTCCGGAGTCCCCCGAGTCGTTGGTGGTCACGACCAGACGGTCGACCACCGCGAGACCGCTCGACTCGACGATCTCGGGGTCGCCGAAGCGGAACGCCGTCCGGTCGGCGGCACCCGGCGGTCCGGCGGCGGCGCCCATCAGGAACGGCGCCGCGACCACCGCAGCCGCCAGCAGAGCCCGTCCCCTCACGCCCACACGGTAGCCGCGCGCCGGTGGCCGTCGTCGTACGACCGCTCGCCGCAGCCCATCCCTAGGTGTGGATGACAGGTCAACCACCCGTCCGTACCGTGACGAGGGTCCTCTCGGGAAAGGATGCGCATGTCGCGTCTCGACAAGCAGGCGATCGTCGCACGCCCGGGCTACAGCCGCTGGCTGATCCCCCCGGCCGCCCTCGCCGTCCACCTCTCCATCGGCCAGGTCTACGCGTTCTCGGTCTTCAAGAACTCCCTGGTCGCCAGCTTCGACACCAGCCTCACGGCCATCGGGTGGGTCTTCTCGCTGGCGATCGTGATGCTCGGCCTGTCCGCTGCCGTGCTCGGCACGTGGGTCGAGCGGTCCGGGCCACGCAAGGCGATGCTCGCCGCCGCCCTGTGCTGGGGCGTCGGCTTCATGGTCGGGTCGGCCGGCATCGCCAGCGGGCAGCTGTGGCTGCTCTACCTCGGATACGGCGTGATCGGCGGCATCGGCCTCGGCATCGGCTACATCTCGCCGGTCTCGACGCTGATCAAGTGGTTCCCGGACCGGCCGGGCCTGGCCACCGGCATGGCGATCATGGGATTCGGCGGCGGCGCCCTCATCGCCTCCCCGCTGTCCAACCGGCTGATGGCTCTCTACGACCCCGACTTCGTCTCCACCGAGCCGGGCGCCGTGGCCTCGGGCACCTCGCTGGCGCAGACCTTCGTCACGCTCGGCGTCGTCTACACCGCCTTCATGCTGGTCGGCGCCGCCCTCGTCCGCGTGCCACCCGGCCACGGTGACGACGACACCGCCGAGCACTCCCCCGGGTCCAACGGTGCGCTCGTGCGTGCGTCGCAGGCGATCCGCACGCCCCAGTTCTGGTTGTTGTGGGTGGTGCTGTTCTGCAACGTGACCGCGGGCATCGGCATCCTCGAGCAGGCCGCCCCGATGATCCAGGACTTCTTCCGCGAGGGCGGCGAGAGCTCGGTCTCGGCGGCCGCCGCTGGCGGGTTCGTCGGCGTGCTGTCACTGGCCAACATGCTGGGCCGCTTCGTGTGGTCGAGCCTCTCGGACCACATCGGGCGCAAGCCGACGTACGTCATCTACCTCGGCGTGGGCCTGGTGCTCTACCTGCTCCTCGCCCTCTTCGGCAGCAGCTCCACCGTCGTCTTCGTGGCCCTCGCGGTCGTGATCATCTCCTACTACGGGGGCGGCTTCGCGACCGTGCCGGCCTACCTCAAGGACCTGTTCGGGACGCTCGAGGTCGGCGCCATCCACGGCCGCCTGCTCACCGCGTGGGCCGCCGCCGGCGTCGCCGGACCGCTCATCGTCAACGGCATCCTCGACTCCGTGGGCGAGCCGGGCAACCTCGTGGCCGCCGACTACCGCCCCGCCCTGCTCACCATGGTCGGCGTGCTCGCGGTGGGCTTCCTGGCCAACCTGATGATCAGGCCGGTCGCCGAGACGCACTTCGACGAGGACGCGCACGCCGCCGACGACGACCACGCCACCGACCGGCAGGAGGCCACCCGATGAGCACCGACGAGACACCCACGAGCCCGGTGCAGGTGGGCCTGGCCTGGCTGCTGGTCGGCATCCCGCTGGCCTACGGCCTGTGGCAGACCCTGGTGAAGGCCTCGGCCCTCTTCACGGGCTGACAGCTCACCGGCTGATCGCTCACCGGTCGAGCAGCTCGCCCAGCCTGGGGTGCACGCCCCACGCGGCGAGCAGCTCGTCGTACTCCCGCGCGGCTCCCTCGCCGCTGCCCGCGCCGCCCGGCGTCCGCACGGCGCGCAGGAGCGTGTTGCGCGGGGTGTGGGCGCTCTCCACGAACTCCACCACGTCGACCCGGTAGCCCTCGCGCCGCAGCAGGGTGGCACGCAGCGCGTCGGTGAGGGTGTCGGCGAACCGCTCTCGCAGGATGCCGTGGCGGGTGAGCATGGCGTACGGCTCGGGGGTCTCGGTGGCGCGGAGCTGGGCGGCGATGTCGTGGTGGCAGCAGGGCGCCGCCAGCACCAGCGCGGCCTCCCACTCCACCGCGCGGGCCAGCGCGTCGTCGGTGGCGGTGTCGCAGGCGTGCAGCGCGAGCACGACGTCGGGCGTCCGCTCGAGCGTCGCGTCGGCGATCGACCCGACCACGAAGTCGGCCTCGATGCCCAGGCCCCCGGCGACGGCCGAGTTGTGGTCCGCCGACTGCTGCTTGACGTCGACGCCGGTCATCCGCACCGGCATGCGGTCGCTGAGGTAGGCGTGGGCAGCGAAGGTCAGGTAAGCGTTGCCGCAGCCCAGGTCGACGATCCGCAGCGGGTCGTCGGAGGTCGGGGTGCGGACGTGACCCTGCTCGATCGCCTCGGTCAGGCTGGCGTCGAGCAGCCGGACGAACTCCTCCACCTGGCGGTACTTCGCCTGCCGGCTCGGCTTCACCCGCCCCTGGGCGTCGCTGATGCCGAGCGCCCGGAGCACCGGGTGGTCCTCCGCCAGCAGCCGGTCCTTGGGCCGGTCGTGCTCGCGGGACAGGTCCGTCTCACCGGAGCGGGCGGACGCGTGCAGCATCGGGACACCCTTCTTGGTCACCCGCAGCTGGAGCGTCTCCGCGCTGGTGTCGACGTGCCAGTTGGCGAACGGCTGGGCCAGCAGTGCGTCGACCGCAGAGGCCGCGGCCTCGCCGACCAGGTGGTTGGCCGTGTGCGCCTGCGTGGCGTCGTACGTCGTCACCTGCAGGTGGCGGCCCGCCTTCAGGTCGACCACGCGGACCTCCGCGCGCCGGACCTCCCGGCCGTCCAGCGTGGGCACCGGCTGGCCCTTGCGGCGCCCGCTCGCCAGCGCCCGCACGAGGTGGTCGGCGTCGAGGACCGCGTCCCGGACACGCGCCCACTCGTCGGTCGGAGCGGGGGCGGTGCTCACAGGACCGCGGCGAGGACGACGATGAGGATCAACGCCCCCAGCGCCACCGGGATCACGAGTCGGCGGTGGCGGGGGTTCATGCCCTCATCCTAGTGACCGCTGCGCGCGGTCCCACGGCGCCGGCCACCCCAGCGGCCAGACCCGCAGGGCCGCACCGCCGGCACTGGTCGGCAGCAGCCGGCCGCGCCACGCCTCGTACCACTCGCCGGGCGGCCTCAGGTCGAATCGCGTGAGCAGGGGCGAGACGCTGTCATGGTCGGCGCCCTCGATGTCGTTGCCCATCCACTCGGCTCCGAGGATGTCGGCGCCGCTCACGACATAGCCGCCGAGCGTCACGAGGAACCCCACCGGATGCGCCCCCACGTCGAGCACGGCGCGGCACAGGACTCGCCACGTCGACGACATCCGCCACCCCTCGGACAGCCGGTCGAGCTGGTGCTGCTCCGTCGAGCCGAACCGCACCCGACCGTTGCCGACCCGCACGATCACCAGGTTGCGGTCGGGCACCGGGATCGGTGGCCGCGAGCGCTGCGCCTCGACGAATGCATCCACGCGGTCACGCCTGTGGAAGCAGGCCAGCGAGGTCCCCGCGGCCGGCCGATCAGCCCGGCGACGAGCAGGCGCCGTGCGCTCGGGGTGGATGCCCAGGTCCTCGTGCAGGACTTGAGCCGCGGCGCGCTGCGTCAGCCAGTCGTGCGGGGTCAGCCCGTCGTCTCGGTCCATCCGGCGACGCTAGGCCCATCGCGGGCGCGGCGAACGCTCGTCCACAGGCCACTTCAGTGTCGCACCGGTGCGGCGTCGCGTTCCGGCTGGAGCACTGCGTCGACGGCACCAGCTTCCTGCGATCGGCGCGGGTCATCGCAGCAAGCCGGTGCTCAGGACAGAGTGCCCAGATCCCTCCCCTGGGCGCCACCGGGCCCGCTGCTCAGCCGTGCTCGAGACTCACCAGTGCTCGAGCGAGCGCCGGAAGACCGTCGCCAGGTCGTCGGCGGTGACGTCGATCGGGGCGGTGGCCAGGAGCCGCTGCTGCTTGAGCGCGCCCTCGACCAGGTCGTCGACGTCGGCCGAGCCGTAGCCGAGCTCGGCGAGCCCGCTGGGAAGTCCCACGTCGCGCATCAGACCGCGGAGCACGTCGGGCAGCGGCTCGCCCTCACCGCCGAGCAGCTCGGCGGCCCGCCGGTGCCGGTCGGGCGAGGCGTCGAAGGTGAGGTCGAAGGCGGCCGGCGCCGTCATCACCACGGCCATGCCGTGCGGCACGATCGGCTCGTCGGGCGGGTAGCCCTCGGGACGGTAGTCACGGACGCGACCGGCGATCGGGTAGGCGCAGGCATGGGGCACGTGGACACCGGCGTTGCCGAAGCCGAGGCCGGCGAAGGTGGCGGCGAGGGCCATCTGCTCGCGCGCCTCGCGGTCGGACCCGTCGTGCACGGCACGTCGGAAGGCGCCGGCGAGGAGCGTCAACGACTTCTCGGCCCACATGTCCGCGATCGGGTTGGCGCCGCAGTAGGGCACGCGCTGCTCGGGCTGCTTGGCCGCGAAGTCGCCGAACCAGCGGGCCGTCCAGCTCTCCAGGGCGTGGCAGAGGATGTCCATCCCGCAGGAGGCGGTGACCATCGCCGGCTGGGTCATGGTCAGGTCGGGGTCGACGACGGCCAGGGTGGGGCGCAGCCGGGCGTGGGAGATGCCGGTCTTCACCTTGAGCGCGAGGACGTCGAGCACGCAGATGGTGGTGGACTCGGCACCCGTGCCGGTGGTGGTCGGCACGGCGACGAGGGGCAGCAGCGGGTGCTCGGGCGCCCGGCCGCCACCGACTGGAGCGTTGACGTAGTCCATCAGCTCGCCGTCGTTGGTCAGCAGCAGGTCGACCGCCTTGGCGGTGTCGATGGCCGAGCCGCCGCCGACGGCCACGACCGCGTCGAAGGGCCCGGCGTCCCGCGCGTGAGCGATGGCGTCCTCGAGCGAGGCGTCCGTCGGCTCGACCCGGGCGCCGGCGTAGACCACCACGTCCAGGCCCCGCGACCTCATCGCTCCCGCGATGCGGTCGGGGTGGCCGGTGGCGGCGACCCCGGGGTCCGTCACCAGCAGCACCCGGCGTGCCGGTCCGCCCTCGGCGGTCGCGCCACACAGCTGCTGGACGTCCCAGCCGATCTCCTCGCTGGCGCCGCGGCCGAACTTCAGGCCGGGCGCGGCGTAGGTGAAGACGTTCTCGCTCATGCGCTGCCCCTCTCGAGTGCGTGACGGACGAGGTCGAGCACGGGCACCGTCCCACGGTCGACGTCGCGCACGTCGACCCAGGCGACGGCGTCGGTGGTGCCGTCCTCCTCCACCACGCGCGGCTCGCCGTCGGCGACCGTCGCGCGGTAGAGCAGGTGCACGCCGTGGAAGTCCTCGATCCGGCCCGAGGGCGCGGTGCCGGAGAAGTGAGTGTCGTGGACGTCGAGCAGCTCGCCGACCTCGCAGGCCAGGCCGCACTCCTCCTCGACCTCGCGCGCCAGCGCGACGGCGGGACGCTCGCCGTGGTCGATGCCGCCGCCGGGGAGCGTCCACTGGCCGGGGTGCGCCGCCCGCGGCGAGAGCCGCGTGAGGAGCACCTCCCCGGTGCCGCCGGCCTGCCGGAGGACGAGGGCGTACGCCGCCACCCGCTGGAGGCGGAACGGCTGGTGGTCGACCAGCGCCTCGAGGACCAGCGCGGACACCGGCACCGTGCTCGACACGACGTCGGCGAGGGGCTTCCAGGCCGCCTCCATGGTGGAGCCGTCGACCTCGAGGACGCGGGGCTCGGGTGCGTCGAGCGCGACCCAGCCGTCGTAGACGATGCGGATCGCGTGGGCATCGACGAGCTGGCCGTCCCGCGGCGCCCGGGGCATGTGGGCGCTGTAGACGCGAGCCCGGTCACCGATGGTCGCGGCCAGCCCGGTCTCCTCGTGGACCTCCCGGATCAGGGCGTCGCGCGGGTCCTCGCCGTGGTCGACCCCACCGCCGGGCAGCGTCCACAGCTCGGTGCGCGAGACCCGCGGCGCGAGGCGGCTCAGGAGGATCTCCACGAGCCCGCCGCGCTCGCGGAGGATGACGGCGTACGCCCCCACGCGTTGGCGCCTCGGCAGGGATCCCATGCCTCCAACCTAGTGAAGTACGGTGAGCGCCGTGTCCCCCGCGTCCCGAGATCCCTGGCTCGACAACGTGAAGATGGTCCTGGTCACCCTCGTCGTCGTCGGGCACGCGATCGGGCTCGTGGAGGCCACCCAGGGCAGCCACTGGGTCTACGACTTCATCTACATGTGGCACATCCCGGCCTTCGTCTTTGTGAGCGGCTACCTCTCGAAGTCCTTCGAGTGGGACCGGCGCCGGATGAAGAGCCTGGTCTACACGCTCGCGATCCCCTACCTGCTCTTCGAGCCGGCGCTGTTCTACTTCCGTCGCGACGTCGTCGGCGAGGGCGTCGAGTACCCGTTGTGGATCGAGCCGCACTGGACCATGTGGTACCTCATCGTCCTGCTGATGTGGCGCCTGATCACGCCGATCCTCAAGCGGCACTGGCTCTTCCTGCCGCTGTCGGTCATCGTCAGCCTGGCTGGCGGCCTGTGGGACACCGAGGCGCTGATGATCCCGCGCTTCCTCGGGCTGCTGCCGTTCTTCGTGCTCGGCCTGCACCTCAAGCCGCGCCACCTCAAGCACCTCGACGACGTCTGGGTGCGCTTGGCGGCCGTCCCGGCACTCGTCGGCATCGGCATCATGGCGCTCTACACCGACGCGTGGGCCGAGACGGCGCTGCTCTGGTACGACACCGGCTACAACAGCCTGCCCATCGACAACGAGATCATCTGGCAGACCCGCCTCACCGTGATGATGGTCGGCCTGCTCGGCGCCTTCGCCGCGATGTCGCTGGTGCCGCGGCGGTCGCTGGGCTGGTTCACCACGATGGGCACGGCGACGATGGTCATCTACCTCTTCCACGGCTTCGTGATCAAGACGGTCATGAACCTGGGCTGGCCCGACTTCACCGCCGCCCACCCGACCCTCGGCCTGGTGCTGACGGTCCTCGGCGCCGTCGGCCTGGCCCTGCTGCTGGCCAGCCCGCCGGTGCGCAAGGTGCTGGAGCCGCTCACCAACCCGCTGGGCTGGGTCGAGAAGCGCCGGAAGGCGAGCCCGGCCCACTCCGCGGCCTGATCACAGGTGCCGTAGCAGCCTCACGCGAAGGGCGGGCGCGCGTCCCTCGCGATCGAGCGCCGGCCGGCCCAGCGCCAGACGCGGGCCGCGCGGTCGCGGTCGGCGTCGTCGACCAGGTTGCCCATCCACCGCAGGGCCAGCGTCATCAGCCAGTCCGAGCGCATCCCCGCCGGGCCGAGGGCGGCCACGACCTTGGGCTGCGTGGCGATGCCGGCGAGCCGACGCGCGATGGAGAAGGCCTCGCCGTAGTGCTGCACCAGGGTGCTGCGCCACGCCTCGCCGAGACCCGTGCCGCTGGCGATGTGCTCGGCGACGAGACGCCCGGTCTCGAGGCCGTAGTCGATGCCCTCGCCGTTCAGCGGGTTCACACAGGCGGCGGCGTCGCCGATGAGCGCCCAGTTGGCGCCGGCGACGTTGCTCACGGCGCCGCCCATCGGCAGCAGGGCGGACGTCGGCATACGCAGCTCGCCCGAGATGCCGAAGTCGGCGCCGATCGCGTCGGCGTAGGTCTGCATGAGCGGCTTGATGGCGACGTCGGTCGGACGCTTGCTGGTCGCGAGCGTGCCCGCGCCGAGGTTCACCGAGCCGTTGCCCAGCGGGAAGATCCAGCCGTAGCCCGGGACCAGCTCGCCGGCCTCGTCGCGCAGCTCGAGGTGGGAGCTGATCCAGGGGTCGTCGCTCATCTCGGAGTCGACGTAGGACCTTCCGGCCACGGCGTACACCGTGTCGCGGTGCCACTCGCGCCCCAGCAGCTTGCCGAGCGGGGACCGGACGCCGTCGGCCACGACCAGCCACCGGCAGGCGATCTCGTAGGTGCCCTCGGCCTCGCGCTCGGTGATTGAGGTGCGAGCTTGCGAGCCTCGAAATTCGACTGCGCTGACCCGGTCACCGTCACGTCGTACGCCGACCGCGCGGGCGCCGTCGATCGCGAGGGCGCCGCTCTTGATGGCCACCGTGCGCAGGTGGTCGTCGAGCTCGGTGCGGGCCACGGCGGACCCCCAGTCGGGCAGGGAGCCGCCCGGCCAGGGCAGGAGGAGGGTCTGGCCGAAGCCGTGGGCGCGGAGCCCCTGGTTGACCGTGTGCGCGCGCAGCCAGTCCTCGAGGCCGAGCTTCTGCATCTCGCCGATCGCGCGCGGGGTCAGCCCGTCGCCGCAGGTCTTGTCGCGCGGGAAGGTCGCGGCGTCCGCGAGGACGACGTCGAGGCCGGCGCGGGCTGCCCACGCGGCCGCGGCGGAGCCGGCCGGGCCGGCACCGACGACGAGCACGTCGGCTGAGGTGGGGGTCTGCACGCGCGGATTCTCTCAGACCCGCGCGTGCGACCCCTCGTCAGTACTCCAGGTGCTCGAGGTAGAGGTGGCCCACCGCGGCCGTCAGCAGCGGCGCTGCCGGGTTGTCGGGGGTGTCGTTCTCGACGATGTACTCCTCGACCTCGTGGTTGCGGAAGAGCTCGGCGAAGTCGATGACCCCGACGCCGAGGTCGCACATGTCGGCCTCGGCCGGTGCCGTGCCCATGCCGGTGCGGTCCTTCACGTGGTACTGCCGCACGCGCAGCGGCGCCTCGTTGACCACGTCCTTGGCGAACTGCAGGGCCGAGTCGGCCGTCGTGTGGCCGGTGTTCACGCCTGCGGTGAATGCCCAGTAGAGGTCCACCTCGAGGTGCACGAGCCGCCGGTCGAGGCGGTCCATCAGGACCTCCCACGGGGTCAGGCCGCCGCCGAGGTCGATGGTGAACTCGTGCGCGTGGTTGTGGTAGCCGTACTTCAGGCCGTACCTCTTCGCGATCGCGGCCTCGGCGTTCATCTGGTCCGCCCACTTCTGCCAGTCCGCGAGGTTGGTGGAGGTGAGGAAGGGGACGTTGACGTATTCCTGGCCGAGCGTCACCGCGTTCTGGAACTTGGTGTGCGCGGCACCCGTGTCGGCACTGATGCCGTCGTGGCTCGAGGACGCGCGGACGCCGAGCCCGTCGAGGGTGGAGCGCAGGCTCGCGGCGGTCTGTCCGTAGAGTCCGGCCAGCTCGACGCGCTCGTAGCCGTAGCGGGCCACCGCCTGGAGCGTCGCGAGGTAGCCGATCGCGGCCGGGTTGCCCGGGCTGGGCGCCGCTGCGGCCGACCGGAGCGTGTAGAGCTGGATGCTGACCCGGTCGTGCGGCACCTTCTCCGAGCGGCCGTGACCATGCCCGTGTCCGTGCCCGTGGCCTCTGCCGTGCGCCGAGGCCGGCGAGGCGGTCAGCGCGCCGAGGGCGGTCGCGCCGGCGGCGACCCCCGCCGCACCGCGCAGCAGTCCGCGCCGGCTGGCGCCCTTCTGGGCGAGCGAGCGCTCGAGCTCTGCCTCACCGTCGTGTCCGAAGCACATGGCTACACCTCTCGTTGGGGGTGGGGCGGCTGTGATCGCCCTCACATCGCTTCGACGCTAGGGGGACTTTTGCATGTTCGTCAATCAAAAGTTGGCAGTGTCTCGACATGAGAGCCGGTCCGGACATGCGACGAGCCCCGGCCCCCACGAAGGGGACCGGGGCTCGCGTGCGTCAGGCTGCGACGATCAGTTCTGGTAGGAACCGAAGTCGAAGTCGTCCAGCGCGACGGCCTGCGACGACGGACCGAAGTCGTAGTCGTAGGCGTCGTAGCCGGTGACCGAGTAGGCCGCGGCGCGCGCCTCCTCGGTGGGCTCCACCCGGATGTTGCGGTAGCGCTCCAGGCCGGTGCCGGCCGGGATGAGCTTGCCGATGATCACGTTCTCCTTCAGGCCACGCAGGCTGTCGGAGCGGCCGTTGATCGCGGCGTCGGTCAGGACCCGGGTGGTCTCCTGGAAGGAGGCCGCCGAGAGCCACGACTCGGTCGCGAGCGAGGCCTTGGTGATGCCCATGAGGACCGGGCGACCCGAGGCCGGCTTGCCGCCCTCGGAGACCACGCGACGGTTCTCCTCCTCGAACCGCACCCGGTCGACCAGGTCGGACGGGAGCAGGTTGGTGTCACCGGACTCGATGACCGTCACGCGACGCAGCATCTGCCGCACGATGATCTCGATGTGCTTGTCGTGGATCGACACACCCTGGGAGCGGTAGACCTCCTGGACCTCGTCCACGAGGTGCTCCTGCGCCTTGCGGACACCCAGGATGCGCAGGACGTCCTGCGGGTCGGGCGTACCGGAGGTGATGTGGTGACCGACCTCGATGTGCTGGCCGTCCTCGACGTTGAGGCGCGAGCGCTTCGAGACCGGGATCTCCTGCGGCTCGCCACCGTCGTCGGGGGTGACCACGACGACGCGGGCCTTGTCGGTCTCCTCGATCTTCACGCGACCGGCCGACTCCGAGATCGGGGTGCGGCCCTTGGGCGAGCGCGCCTCGAAGAGCTCGACCACGCGGGGCAGACCCTGCGTGATGTCGTCCGCGGAGGCCACACCACCGGTGTGGAAGGTGCGCATGGTCAGCTGCGTGCCGGGCTCACCGATGGACTGGGCGGCGATGATGCCGACCGCCTCACCGATGTCGACCAGCTTGCCGGTGGCCAGCGAGCGGCCGTAGCACTTGGCGCAGGTGCCGGTGCGGGCGTCACAGGTCAGGACCGAGCGGACCTTCACCTCGGTGACGCCGGCGGCCACGAGCTCGCCGATCTTGACGTCGCCCAGGTCCTCACCCGCGCCGGCCAGGACCTCGCCGGTCTCCGGGTGGGTGATCTCGACGGCGGAGGCCCGGGCGTAGGCCGAGGTCTCCACGTGCTCGTCGTCGATCCGCTTGGGCAGGCCACGCTCGGTGCCGCAGTCGTCCTCACGGATGATGACGTCCTGCGACACGTCCACCAGACGACGGGTCAGGTAGCCCGAGTCGGCGGTGCGGAGCGCGGTGTCGGCCAGACCCTTGCGGGCACCGTGGGTCGAGATGAAGTACTCGAGCACGGAGAGGCCCTCGCGGAAGTTGGCCTTGATCGGGCGCGGGATGATCTCGCCCTTCGGGTTGGCCACCAGACCACGCATGGCCGCGACCTGCCGGATCTGGTTCATGTTTCCGGAGGCACCCGAGTCGACCATCATGTAGATCGGGTTGGTGCGGTCGAAGTTGGTCTCCATCGCACGACCGACCTCGGCAGCAGCCTGGGTCCACAGCTCGATGAGCTCCTGACGACGCTCGTCGTCGGTCATCACGCCGCGCTCGTAGTTCTTCTGGACCTTCTCGGCCTGCGCCTCGTAGCGGCCCAGGATCTCGGCCTTGCTGTCGGGCGTGGTCACGTCGTCGATCGAGACGGTCACACCCGAGCGCGTGGCCCAGTGGAAGCCGGCGTCCTTGAGGGCGTCGAGCGACGCGGCGACCTGCACCTTGGTGTAGCGCTCGGCCAGGTCGTTGACGATCGCGCCGAGGCGCTTCTTGCCGACCTCCTCGTTGACGAACGGGTAGTCCGCCGGGAGCGTGTCGTTGAAGTAGACCCGGCCCAGCGTGGTGTCGAGCTGGATCGCGGTCCGCTCCTCCCAGTCGGCACCCAGCTCGAGGTCGAGCGGGGGCACGATGTCGTTGAGGCGGATGCTGATCCGGCTCTGGAGGGTGATCTCCTTGCGGTCGAAGGCCATGATCGCCTCGGCCGGCGACGAGAACACGCGGCCCTCGCCGACCTCGCCCTCGCGGTCCGCGGTCAGCCAGAACAGACCGATGATCATGTCCTGCGAGGGCATGGTCACCGGACGGCCGTCCGACGGCTTGAGGATGTTGTTGGTCGACAGCATCAGGATGCGGGCCTCGGCCTGCGCCTCCGCGGACAGCGGGAGGTGGACGGCCATCTGGTCACCGTCGAAGTCGGCGTTGAACGCGCCGCAGACGAGCGGGTGGATCTGGATGGCCTTGCCCTCGATCAGCTGCGGCTCGAAGGCCTGGATGCCGAGGCGGTGCAGGGTGGGCGCACGGTTGAGCAGCACGGGGTGCTCGGTGATGACCTCTTCGAGGACGTCCCACACGACCGGGCGGGCGCGCTCGACCATCCGCTTGGCGGACTTGATGTTCTGCGCGTGCGACAGGTCGACGAGGCGCTTCATCACGAACGGCTTGAACAGCTCGAGCGCCATCTGCTTGGGCAGACCGCACTGGTGCAGCTTGAGCTGCGGGCCGGACACGATGACCGAACGGCCGGAGTAGTCCACGCGCTTGCCGAGCAGGTTCTGGCGGAAGCGACCCTGCTTGCCCTTGAGCATGTCGGAGAGCGACTTCAGCGGACGGTTGCCCGGACCGGTGACGGGACGACCGCGACGGCCGTTGTCGAAGAGGCTGTCGACAGCCTCCTGCAGCATCCGCTTCTCGTTGTTGACGATGATCTCGGGGGCACCGAGGTCGAGCAGTCGCTTGAGGCGGTTGTTGCGGTTGATGACGCGGCGATAGAGGTCGTTGAGGTCGGAGGTCGCGAAGCGGCCACCGTCGAGCTGGACCATCGGGCGCAGGTCCGGCGGGATGACCGGGACGGCGTCGAGGACCATGCCGATGGGCTGGTTGCCGGTCTTGCGGAAGGCGTCGACGACCTTGAGGCGCTTGAGGGCGCGGACCTTGCGCTGGCCCTTGCCGTTGGCGATCGTGTCGCGCAGCGACTCGACCTCGGCCTCGATGTCGAAGTCCTGGAGGCGCTTCTGGATCGCCGTGGCGCCCATGTGGCCCTCGAAGTACTTGCCGAACCACGTCTTCATCTCGCGGTAGAGGAGCTCGTCGCCGAGCAGGTCCTGCACCTTGAGGTTCTTGAACGTGTCCCAGACCTCCTCCAGCCGCGCGATCTCGCGGTTGGCGCGGTCACGGAGCTGGTTCATCTCGCGGTCGGCACCGTCGCGCACCTTGCGCTTGGCGTCGGCCTTGGCACCCTCGGCCTCGAGGGTGGCGAGGTCCTCCTCGAGCTTCTTGGCGCGGTCCTCCACGGAGGTGTCGCGGCGCTTCTCGAGCCGCTCGCGCTCCAGGCCGACCTTGTTCTCGAGGGACTCCTGGTCGCGGTGACGGGCGTCCTCGTCGACCGAGGTGATCATGTAGGCGGCGAAGTAGATGACCTTCTCGAGGTCCTTCGGCGCCAGGTCGAGCAGGTAGCCCAGGCGCGACGGGACGCCCTTGAAGTACCAGATGTGGGTCACGGGAGCGGCGAGCTCGATGTGGCCCATGCGCTCACGGCGCACCTTGGAACGGGTGACCTCGACGCCGCAGCGCTCGCAGATGATGCCCTTGAAGCGCACGCGCTTGTACTTGCCGCAGTAGCACTCCCAGTCCCGGGTGGGACCGAAGATCTTCTCGCAGAAGAGGCCGTCACGCTCGGGCTTGAGCGTGCGGTAGTTGATGGTCTCCGGCTTCTTGACCTCGCCGTGGCTCCACGTGCGGATGTCGTCCGCCGTGGCCAGGCCGATCTGAAGCTGGTCGAAGAAGTTAACGTCGAGCACGATGGCTGCTGTCCTTCGTTAGTACGTGGAAAGTTGAGCTGGGGACTGGGTGGGGTACGCCGGCCGGAGCCGGCGTACCGCTCACTCAGACTTCTTCGACGGAGCTGGGCTCGCGGCGGGAGAGGTCGATGCCAAGCTCCTCGGCCGCGCGGAAGACGTCTTCCTCGGCGTCCTTCATCTCGATGGTGGAGCCGTCCTGCGACAGCACCTCCACGTTGAGGCAGAGCGACTGCATCTCCTTCACGAGAACCTTGAACGACTCGGGGATGCCGGAGTCGGGGATGTTCTCGCCCTTGACGATGGCCTCGTAGACCTTCACGCGGCCCGGCACGTCGTCGGACTTGATCGTCAGCAGCTCCTGGAGGGCGTAGGCGGCGCCGTAGGCCTCCATCGCCCAGACCTCCATCTCACCGAACCGCTGGCCACCGAACTGGGCCTTACCGCCCAGCGGCTGCTGCGTGATCATCGAGTAGGGGCCGGTCGAGCGAGCGTGGATCTTGTCGTCGACGAGGTGGTGCAGCTTGAGGATGTACATGTAGCCGACAGCCACCGGCTCCGGGAACGGCTCACCCGAGCGACCGTCGAAGAGGTTGGCCTTGCCGTCCTCCTTGACCATCCGCTCACCGTCACGGTTGGGCAGCGTGGAGCCGAGCAGGCCGGTGATCTCGTCCTCGCGGGCACCGTCGAAGACCGGGGTCGCGACCTTGGTGTCCGGGTCGGCCTTGTCCGCGCCGATGGCGATCAGGCGCTGCTTCCACTCGGCGTTGCCCTTCTCGCCCGACAGGTTGAGGTCCCAGCCCTGCTTGGCGAGCCAGCCCAGGTGGAGCTCGAGGATCTGGCCGATGTTCATACGACGCGGCACACCCAGCGGGTTGAGCACGACGTCGACCGGCGTGCCGTCCTCCATGAACGGCATGTCCTCGACGGGCAGGATCTTGGCGATGACGCCCTTGTTGCCGTGGCGACCGGCGAGCTTGTCGCCGACCGAGATCTTGCGCTTCTGGGCGACGTAGACGCGGACCAGCTGGTTCACGCCCGGGGGAAGGTCGTCGCCGTCCTCGCGGTCGAAGACCCGGACGCCGATGACCGTGCCGGACTCACCGTGGGGCACCTTCATCGAGGTGTCGCGCACCTCGCGCGCCTTCTCGCCGAAGATCGCGCGGAGCAGGCGCTCCTCGGGGGTCAGCTCGGTCTCGCCCTTGGGCGTGACCTTGCCGACGAGGATGTCACCGGTGGTGACCTCGGCGCCGATGCGGATGATGCCGCGCTCGTCGAGGTCGGCCAGGCCCTCCTCGGAGACGTTCGGGATGTCCCGGGTGATCTCCTCGGGGCCGAGCTTGGTGTCGCGGGCGTCGACCTCGTGCTCCTCGATGTGGATCGAGGTGAGGATGTCCTCCTGCACCAGGCGCTGGCTGAGGATGATCGCGTCCTCGTAGTTGTGACCCTGCCAGGGCATGAAGGCGACGAGCAGGTTGGTGCCCAGCGCCATCTCGGCGTCGTCGGTGCAGGGACCGTCGGCGATCGGCGTGCCGACCTCGAGGCGGTCACCGGCCTTGACCAGCGGACGCTGGTTGATGCAGGTGCCCTGGTTGGAGCGACGGAACTTGGCCAGCTTGTAGGTCTGGTAGGTGCCGTCGTCGTTCATCGTCTCGATGGAGTCGGCGGACACCTCCTTGACCACACCGGCGTTGTCGGCGACGACCACGTCACCGGCGTCGACCGCGGCGCGGTACTCCATGCCGGTGCCGACCAGCGGGCTGTCGCTGGTGATCAGCGGGACGGCCTGACGCTGCATGTTGGCGCCCATGAGCGCACGGTTGGCGTCGTCGTGCTCGAGGAACGGGATCAGGGCCGTCGCGACCGACACCATCTGGCGCGGCGAGACGTCCATGTAGTCGACCTCTTCGGCCAGGATCGCGTCGACCTCGCCGTTCTTCTGGCGGACCAGCACGCGCTCCTCGACGAACTTCATCTTCGCGTCGAGCGGGGCGTTGGCCTGGGCGATGACGTAGCGGTCCTCGTCGTCGGCGGTCAGGTAGTCGATCTCGTCGGTGACGACACCCTTGACCACGCGGCGGTAGGGGGTCTCGACGAAGCCGAACGGGTTGATCCGACCGTAGGAGGCCAGCGAGCCGATCAGGCCGATGTTGGGGCCTTCCGGCGTCTCGATCGGGCACATGCGGCCGTAGTGCGACGGGTGGACGTCACGGACCTCCATGCCGGCGCGGTCACGGGACAGACCACCGGGACCGAGGGCCGACAGGCGACGCTTGTGCGTCAGGCCGGCGATCGGGTTGGTCTGGTCCATGAACTGGCTCAGCTGCGAGGTGCCGAAGAACTCCTTCAGCGCCGCCACCACGGGACGGATGTTGATCAGGGACTGCGGCGTGATCGCCTCGACGTCCTGGGTCGTCATCCGCTCGCGGACCACGCGCTCCATGCGGGCCAGGCCCGTGCGGAGCTGGTTCTGGATGAGCTCGCCCACGGTGCGCATGCGGCGGTTGCCGAAGTGGTCGATGTCGTCGGCCTGGACCTTGACGGGAGCACCGTCAGGACCCTCGACGACGTTGCCCTCGGCGTCGACCAGGTCGGGCGCCTCGACCGGCGTGCCGGCAGCGTGCAGCTGCACGACGTAGCGGATCGCGGCCACGACGTCGTCGATGGTCAGCGTCTGCTGGTCGAAGGCCTCGTGGAGGCCGAGCTTCTTGTTGATCTTGTAGCGGCCGACCTTCGCCAGGTCGTAGCGCTTGGGGTTGAAGTAGTAGTTGTTGAGCAGCGTCTGCGCGGCCTCGGCCGTCGGCGGCTCGCCCGGGCGGAGCTTGCGGTAGATGTCGAGCAGCGCGAGGCGGGTGACCTCGTCGTTGACCTGCTCGGCGGTGGGGGCCTCGCCCCGCGCCTTCTTCTGCAGCTCCTCGTAGACGACCTCGTAGCGGACGCTGTCCTTCTCGAGCGTCAGCATCATGGACTCGTACTGACCGAACTCCTCGCGGATCTGGTCGGTGGTCCAGCCGAGGGCCTTGAGCAGCACCGTGACGTTCTGCTTGCGCTTGCGGTCGAGGCGGACGCCGACCAGGTCGCGCTTGTCGATCTCGAACTCCAGCCACGCGCCACGGCTCGGGATGAGCTTGGCGGTGAAGATGTCCTTGTCCGAGGTCTTGTCGGGCGTCGACTCGAAGTAGACGCCGGGCGAACGGACGAGCTGGGACACGACGACCCGCTCGGTGCCGTTGATGATGAAGGTGCCCTTGCGGGTCATCATGGGGAAGTCGCCCATGAAGACCGTCTGGCCCTTGATCTCGCCGGTCTCGTGGTTCATGAACTCGGCCGAGACGTAGAGCGGGCGGGAGTAGGTGAAGTCCTTCTCCTTGCACTCCTCCTCGGTGTACTTCTCGTCCAGGAAGACCGGGTTGTCGAAGGAGAGCATCATCGTCTCGGAGAAGTCCTCGATCGGGGAGATCTCCTCGAAGATCTCCTGCAGACCGGTCTTCTCGGAGACGTCCTCACCGGCAGCCTTGCGGGCAGCCACCGTCTCCTCCCAGCGCTCGTTGCCGACAAGCCAGTCGAAGCTGTCGGTCTGGAGCGAGATGAGGGCGGGAACCTCGAGAGGTTCGGTGATCTTTGCGAAAGAGGTGCGACGGTGGTTACCAGCGGAGCTGCGCGCGGCCAAGAGTTGTCCTCACAAATGATCAAGTGATCTCGGCGCCGGCCGACCACCGCAACAGCCGTCCGGAAGGCGTCGGGCATCTGAGGGCAGGCGCAAGGAGCCACGATAGCGCACTTGTGGACACGCCTCAAACGCGGGGTCGATTTCCCGAAGGGAGGAGTGCCACGCGTTGGCCATGACTATGAACGTCGAAGCGTCCCGGGTCAAGCAGAACGCGCCGATCCCACCCGGACGGGCCGGCCGGTCCCTACCCCTGGACGGGCGAGGTGACCAGGTCGTCGACCAGCCAGTCCCCGTCGACGAGCTGCATCGAGAGCGTCACCTGGTCCTTGTAGACGGTGGGCTCGGCGCTCAGCTTGTTCGTCGTGGGCCGGTCCACGAAGACCAGCACCTGCACCCGGTCGTCGGCGGCCCGGACGATGCCGGAGGCGATGACCTCGGCGGTCACCTTGGTCTGCGTCTGGGGGGCGTTGTCCTCGATCACCGCGAAGAGCTTGTCGTACTCGCTCTTGTAGGAGCCCGTCATGAGGGCGGTCGCGGCCTGCTGGTCGGCGTCGAGGTGCTCGTAGTCGTAGGAGAGCACGGGTACGACGGCGCGCTCCGCCGCGACCTGCGCGTCGCGGGCCGCCGAGCCGTCGCCGCCGGCCGCGGCCGGGGTCCACATCCACACGACCGCGGCGACCAGGCCGGCAGCCAGGATGCCGAGCCCGGCCAGCAGCCAGGTGGGCACGGTCCGCGGTCCGGAGCTCGTGACGGGCGCCAGGACGCTGTCCTCGTCCGCGGGACCGTCGACGTCCTCCGCGGGGAGTGAGGCGTCGTACGTCGCTCGCGCGTCGGGGTCGAGCAGCACCTTGGCCGCCCGGTTGAGGGCGTCGAAGCGCCGGTCGCCCGGCTCGAGGTCGGCGATGTGGGCCTTCCAGGCGGCGCGGACCTCGTCGCCCGTGGCGTCGCGCGGGACGTCGAGGAGGTCGTACCAGGTGGGCGCGTCACTCACGGCGTGCTCCCCTCGCTCGAGCCGGACCCCGAGCCGGAGCCCGTCCCGTCGTCGCTGCTCACGGGCGTGAAGTCGTCGACCAGCCACTGTCCGTCGATGGTCACCAGGTCGACCGTGAACCGGAAGGGCAGCGGCTCCTGGTCGACGGTCGTGGCCTTCCCCGAGCCTGCCTTGCCCGAGCGCTGGGCGTAGCTGTCGGTGAAGGCACCGGCCACGAGCACCCGGGCGGAGTCGTCGTCGATGGAGGACACCGCCGTGGCGAACACGTCGGCGGTGCGGGTGATCCCCCCCTGCGCGACGAGCTGCTCGGCCGTGGTGACCTCCTGGTCGAAGTCGGCCGCAAACTTGGGCGTGATGACCTCGCGGACCTGGTCGCGGTAGTCGGCCATCTGGCCGGAGTCGTCGAGCATCTCGGGGCTGTAGGTGCCGAGTCGCTTCACGAACTGGTCGGTCAGGCTCATCACCTGCTCGCGCTCGTCGGGGAGGGCCAGCCCCCCGCCGTCGTCGGACCGGCCACCGGCCGCGAGCCAGACCAGCAGCGCCACGCAGACGAGGACCACGAGGGCGAGCAGCCCGGCCAGCGCGGCTCTCCACCGGGGTGGACGCCGGTGGTCGTCGGCCGCGGTGGCCGTCTGCGACGGCTCGCCCGGACGGGCGCGTTCGGTCATGACGGACATTGTTCCCTCCCTCGAGAACGTGCGGCTCCTCCCTCAAGGAGCCTGGTGGTTCAACGACGATCGGGGGCCGACGTCACGCCCTCCCCGAGCAACGGCTCGAGGTAGAGCCACTTCCAGCTGTCCTGCCCGAGGGTGCGCGGCGAGGCGACGCGCTGCCCGAGCAGGCGCTGGATGGCCGCCGGGTCCGAGGTCAGCGTGCCGGTCCCCGGGTCGTAGGCGAGGTCGGCGGAGCCCCACCCGGTCGCCGCGCGGGGCGCCTGGATGTTCTGGGCACCGCGGGCGTTGGTCTTCGACGCGGGCGCGGTGCAGCCGGCCTGCTCGTTCATCGGCGCGTTGCTGCCGTCGAGCGGCGAGCGCCGGTCCGTGCCCTCGTAGCCCTCCAGGCACACGTGCGGGTTGTCGGTGAGGACCATGCCGAAGTGGGCGTCGTAGAGCCCGGTGCCCGGCGACTTGGAGACGACCGTGAAGCCGCCCTCCACGACGTAGGGGTAGAGGACGAGCAGCTGCTCCACACCGTCGATGTGCTTCACCACGACCTCGCCGGTGGTGACCAGGTTGTTGATCAGCTCGCCGAGCTCGACCTCGTTGTCCTCGAGGAACGTACGGAGCTGGTTCGCCCCGACGGACCCGTCCTCGATGAGCTTGCGGAGGTCCTGGTCGTGGTCGGCGACGGTCGTGGAGAAGGTGGCCAGGTCGCGGGCGAAGCGCCGGAAGGCGCCCTCGGAGGCGATCTGGCCCTTGAGCACCGTGTTGCTGTCCCGGATCAGGTCGACGGTGACGCCGAAGTTCTGGTCGGCCGCGGTGATGAAGGCGTTGCTGCTGTCGAGGATCGTCTGCAGGTCCTGGCCGGCGCCGTTGAAGGCCTGGCCGAACTCCGAGGTGACCGTGCGGAGGTCCTCCTCGTCCACGCTGCGCACGGTCTCGTCGAGGTGGGTGAGCAGCGTGTCGGTCTGGATCGGCGTGGTGGTGCGGTCGCGGGCGATCTGGGAGTCGTCCTCGAGGTAGGGGCCCTCGTCGCTCTGCGGCTGGAGCTCGACGTACTGCTCCCCCACGGCGGAGCGGTTGCCGACCAGGGCGTGCGCGTCGGCGGGGATGCGGTCGAACTCGTCGTCGATGTCGAGCACCAGGTCGACGCCGTCCTCGGTGAGGCGGAGCTCGTCGACCTGTCCGACCCGGACGCCGCGGTAGGACACCTCGGCCCCCGCGAAGGCGCCACCGGAGTCGGCGAAGTGCGCCACGACGGTGTAGCTCTGGTCGAGGAAGACGCGGTCGAGGCGGGCGTAGCGGGCGCCGACGAAGCTGACGCCGACCAGCGTGATGAGGGCGAAGACCAGCAGCTGCACCTTGGTCCGACGGGTGATCATCGCTGCACCATCCCGGGGACGAGGAGGCTGACGAGGGCCGGGTCGTAGCGGTCCATCAGCTCACGCACCGTGGGGCCGCCCGTGCGCGGACGCTCCGCGGTGCCGGGCCGCGGGAGCCCCGTCGGGATGATCGTGGGCAGCAGCGTCGGCGGGAGCGTGGTCGGCACCGGGACGGGCGGCGACGGCAGGCCGGGGATGGTGTTGAGCTCCCGGCAGACGTCCTTGTCGCGGTTCTCCGCCTTGGCGCACTCCTCGCGCAGCTGCAGCAGCTTCTCGGCGTTGGCCAGGACCTTCCGGCAGGCCTCGCTGGTCAGCGAGCCGCTCTGCAGGCAGGCCAGCACGTCGTTGATGATCACCGTGGGGTCGATGACCGTCGGCAGGTTGGTGGGCAGCGACGGGGAGGCGCTCGCACCCCCCGCCACGTCGACGTCGAGGGTGATCGAGAGGTTGGTGTAGTCGCCCATGTGGAGGTTGCGCGCGACCTGCGGGTCGCGGCCGACGACCTCATCCACGAACGGGTACGTCAGGAAGACGTGGAAGGCGTTCGTGAAGTCGTCGCCCGACGCGGCGAGCTGGGTCAGCACCGGGTTGAGGCGGCGCAGCGAGGTGATCGTGGAGTCCTTGGACCGGGCGATCACGTCGACGGCGACCGACGACAGCTGGTCGAGGGACTGGAGCATCTGCACCAGGTCGTCGCGCTGGCGGTCGATCGACTCCAGCGCACTGGGGAGCTCGTCGAGCGCCTTGTCGATCGTGGGCAGCTGCTTCTCGGCGGCGATCGCGAGCCGGTTGAGCTGCTCGATCGCGTCGACGATGTCGGCCTTGTTGTCGTCGACCTGGCCCATGAAGGTCCGCAGGTTGCGCAGCACCGACCTCGCGGAGTCCTCGCGGCCCTCGAGCGCGGCGTTGAGCTCCTGGGTGATGGTCTTCAGCTGGGCGACGCCGCCGCCGTTGAGCAGCAGGCTCAGCGCGCCGAGGACCTCCTCGACCTCCGGGTTGCGGCCCGCCCGCTCGATCGGGATGGTGTCGCCGTCGCCGAGCGGGTTGCCGCTCGCGCCCTGGTCAGGTGCGCTCAGCTCGACGAACTTCTCGCCGAGCAGGCTGGTCTGGCGCAGCTCCGCCACAGCGTTGTCGGGCAGCTCGACGTCGCGGCGCACCTGGAGCGTGACGAGCGCCTGGTAGCCCTCGAGGTCGATCGCGGTCACCTTGCCGACGCTGACGTCGTTGACCTTGACCGTCGACTGGGGCACCAGGTCGAGGACGTCGGCGAACTCGACCTTGACGGTCATCGGGTTCTCGCCGACGTCGGGGCCGCCGGGCAGCGGCAGGCCGTAGACGCTGAAGTCGCAGGCCGACAGGAACATCGCCGCGAGGACGCCCAGCACGAGCACCTTCAGCCGCCTCATCGCTCCACCTCCACGAGTCCGCCGAGGGTCGGGTCGAAGACGTCCTGGGCCGGGAGCACGTCGGGCTCGCCCAGTGCGCCGGGGCGCGAGCGGCCGAGCAGGTCGGTGATCCGGTCGCAGACCTGGCCCGAGCGCTCGACCTGGCCGACGAAGCCGCACAGGAGGGCGGCGGGGTCGGCGTTGAGCTGGTTGAGCGTCTCGCCGAAGTTCGCGCGGGTGTCGAGCGTCCCGGCCTGGGGGTTGTAGGTCATCGCGAGGTTGTTGAGGGCGCCGGGGGCGACGTGCAGGATCTCGTCGAGCGCGGCGCGCTGGCGTACGAGCACCTTGGACACCCGGTTGAGCCCGGAGATGTTGCGGCTCAGCGAGTCCTTGTTCTCCTCCACGAAGCCCTTCACCGCGGTCAGCGCGACCGAGAGGTTCTTCGTCGCGGCCACGAGCTCCTGGCGCTCGCCGGCCAGCATCGTCGAGACGTCGGCGAGCGACTGGTTGAACTGTCGGACGGTCTGGTCGTTGTCGGCGAGGGTCTTCATGAAGCCCTCGAGCGCCTCGACCGAGCCGAAGAGCTCCTCCTTGTTGCCGGCCAGCGTGGCGCTGAGCCGCGAGAAGTCCTTGATGGTCTGGCGGAAGGTGGTGCCCTGGCCACCGAAGTTGTCCGCGGTGACCGAGAGCAGGTCGGACAGCGCACCGGTCTTGTTGGCCCCGTCGGGGCCGAGGGCCACGTTGAGGCGGTCGAGGCTGTCGTAGATCTGGTCGAGCTCGAGCGGCTCGGCGGTGTCCTCCACGCTCAGCTCGGCACCGTCGGCCAGCACGTCGCCGGTGCCGGAGTACGCCGGCGTGAGCTGGACGTAGCGGTCGCCCACCACCGACGGCGCGATGATCACGGCCCGCGCGTCGGCGGGCAGCTTCACGGTGTCGTCGTACGCCATGGTCACGGTGACGTCGGTGCCGGTCGGCTCGACGCGGGTGACCGTGCCGACGGGCACGCCGAGCACGCGGACGTCGCTGCCCTCGTAGACCGAGATCGTGCGTGGGAAGTGCGCGACCACGGTCTTGGTGGTGTCGCCGCCGAACACGCTGACGGCGGCCGCGACGACGAAGGCCAGCACGATGAGGGGCACGACAAGGCGCTTGAAGAGGTCCATGGTCAGCCCACCTGCGGAACCGGGGGGAAGTTGGAGATCCACGTGTCGAACCACGGTCCCGTGCCAAGCGTGTTGGCGAACACCCGGTAGAACGGCGCCATCAGCCGGAGGCTGCTGTCGAGGTTGTCCTCGTTCTTGTTGAGGACCGCGACGACGTTCTCGAGGTGCGCCAGGGCCGGCTTGAGGTCCGCGCGCGACTGGTTGATCAGGGCGGTCAGCTCCTTGGACAGCGTGGTGCTCGACACGAGCAGGTCGTGCACCGCCTCACGGCGGGCCACCAGCGCGCGGAACAGCACGTCGCTGTCCTTCATCAGCGCGATGATGTCCTCGTCACGGGCGTCGAGGACCTTGGAGACCCGCTCGAGGTTCTGGAGCAGGGTGTTGAGCTGCTCGTCCTTGGCCGCCACGTTGGCGGACAGGCGGCTCAGCCCGGTGAGCGCGCCACGGAACTCCTCGGGGGTGTTGCGGGTCAGGTCGGCCAGCGTGGTCAGCGACTCGGCGAGCTGGTCGGTGTCGATCTGCTCCGAGGTCGAGGCCAGGCCCTCGAACGCCTCGACCACGTCGAAGGGCGAGGACGTCCGCTCGGCGGGGATGGTGCCGCCCTCGTCGAGCTGACCGCCGCCGGCCGGCTCGAGCGCGAGGAACATGGAGCCGAGGATGGTCTTGACCTTGATCGCGGCGCGGGTGTCGGTGCCGAAGTCGGCGGCGTCGTCGACCTTGAAGCTGACCTTGACCTGGCCGCCGTCGAGCTCGATCTCGTCGACCTTGCCCACGCGCACGCCGGCGATGCGGACCTCGTCGTTGACCTTGAGCCCGCCGGCCTCGGTGAACATCGCGTGGTAGGTGTCGCCGCCGCCGATGACCGGCAGGTCGTCGGCGCGCAAGGCAGCCACCATCACCATCGCCAGGACGACGAGGCTGACGGCCCCGACGACGATCGGGTTCCGCTCGCGGAAGGGAATCATCATCCGAGATCACACCTGTCGGAGCCGGTGTTGTACTTCACCGGGATCGAGGTCCCGCCGGGCAGGTTGACCCGGCCCTGGAACTCGCAGAGGTAGAAGTTGAAGAACGAGCCGTAGATCGCGGTGCGACCGATCTTGTTGAGCTTGATCGGCAGGACCTGCAGGGCCCGGTCGAGCTCGGCCTTGTTCTTGTCGATGTTGCCGGCGACCGCCCGCAGCTCCTTGATGTCCTTCACGAAGGGCTCGCGGATCCCGTCGATCAGCGAGGCGGTCTCCACCGAGAGGGCGGAGACGTCCTCGAGGGAGTCGAGGATCGCGTTGCGGTCCTTCTTCAGGCCGCCGACCAGGGTGCGGAACGAGTCGATGAGGCGGGTCAGCTGCTGGTCGCGGTCGGCCACGTGGTCGAGGACGAGCGAGAGGTTGTCGATCAGGTCGCCGATGACCTGGTCGCGGTCGGCGAGCGTCGAAGTGACCGACGCGGTGTGCGCGAGGAGTCCTTCGAGCGTCCCACCCTCGCCCTGGAAGACCTGGACCAGCTCGTACGACAGCTGGTTGACGTCCTCCGGCGAGAGGGCCTGGAAGAGCGGCTTGAACCCGTTGAAGAGCACGGTCAGGTCGAGCGCGGGGTGGGTGCGCGAGACCGGGATCGTCGACCCGGCGGGCAGGCGCTGCGTGTCGCCGACCTCCTGGGTCAGCGAGATGTAGCGCTGCCCGACGAGGTTGCGGTAGCGGATCGAGGCGTTGGTCCCCCCGTTGACCGAGGTCTCCTTGTCGACCGAGAACGTGACCAGGGCGCGCGTGCGGTCGATGATCTCGACCTCGTCGACCGTGCCGACGCGGACGCCGGCGACACGGATGTCGTCACCCTTGTTCACGCCGGTGGCGTCGGTGAACTCGGCCTTGTACTCGCGGGAGGCGCCGAAGCCGATGTTGCCGATGGTCACCACCAGCACCGTGGTGGCGAGCGAGGTCACCACCACGAAGACCAGGAGCTTGACCAGGTCGACGGAGGTCTTGGTGTCGAGGAGCCGGCTCATCGCAGCGACACCTCCGCCCCGCGGGCCATCGGACCGACGAGCAGCACGCCCAGGTCAGGTACGTCGTCCGCGCTCACGCCGAGCCCGGGGGCGAGCAGCGCCTTGAGCAGCGCCGACTCGTCCCGTCCGCCGGCGAAGCCGGCGGCGGTGCCGGACCATCCGGGACCGACGCGGCTGGTGCCCTTGCCGGTCGGCTCGTCGATGCCGTCGACGAAGTTGGGCTGGTGGGTGACCGGGTTGCTCTGCGACCACGGCGGGTTCGGCAGCCGGCCGCAGTAGTAGCCGCGCTTGTCGCCGTAGACGGGGGCGTCCTGCGGCCCGTAGGCGCGGGGCTGGTTGGGCAGGGTCTCGAGGACGATGTGCAGCGTGAAGCCGCGGAAGGCCTGGGCCTGGAGCTTGCCGGCCCCGACGATGCCGCCGAGCAGGCACGGGTAGCCCGGGGCGTAGCGGGCGAAGACCTCGAGCTGCGTCGAGGCGAGGTCGCCGAGCCGCACCAGGTTGTCGCCGTTGTCGCGGGTGAACCGCTCGGCCACCGCGGCGAACTTCGAGACGTCGTTGAAGAGCGCCTTCAGCTTGTCCTCGCGGTCCTCGAGCGTGCTGGTGGTCGTGATCGTGTTGCGCAGGATGGTGGCGACCTCGGGGAGCACGTCGGCGTAGGTGTCGGAGACCTCGGCGGTGAGCCGCAGGTCCTCGATCAGGCCGGGCAGCTCGGGGTTGAACTTGGTGAGGTAGCCATCGAGCGTCTCCAGGCTCTCGCCGAGCTGCTCGCCACGGCCCTCCAGGGCGGTCGCGATCGCGTTGAGCGTCGTGTTGAGGTCGGCCGGCTGGACCGCGCGCAGCAGCGGGTAGAGGTCGCTGAGCACCTGCTCGACCTCGATCGACAGGTTCGTGCGGTCGATCTCGTCGCCGTCGGCGATCGGCTTCGCCGACGACCCGCCGTCGGGCACGACCAACGACACGAACTTCTCACCGAACAGCGTCTTGGGCAGGATCGAGGCAGTGACGTCGCGGGGGATGTCGGTGGTGCGGTCCTTGTAGAGCCCGAGGGTCACGTCGGCGCCGTCGGCGGTCGGCTCGTAGCCGAGCACCTCGCCGACGATGACGCCCTTGATCTTCACGTCCGCGCGGTGCGGGAGCTGGAGCCCGATCCGCGACGCGTGGACGGTGACCTCGTCGTAGTCGCTGAACTTCTTGGTGAACACGCCGTAGGTCACCCACGCGCCGGCGAGCATCAGCACGAGGAAGACGACGCCCAGGGACTTGCGCCTCATCGCCCGCTCACCCCGCCAGCCGCACGGTGGTGGCCGCGCCCCAGATGGCCATGGACAGGAACAGGTCGAGCACGTTGATGGCGACGATGCTGGTGCGCACCGCGCGGCCCACGGCGACGCCCACGCCGGCGGGGCCGCCGGACGCGTTGTAGCCGTGGTAGCAGTGGATCAGGATGACGGTGACGGCGAAGACGAGCACCTTGCCGAAGGACCACAGCACGTCGCCCGGCGGCAGGAACGCATTGAAGTAGTGGTCGTAGGTGCCCGAGGACTGGCCGTAGATCTGGGTCACCACGAGCCGGCTCGCGAAGTACGACGACAGCAGGCCGACGACGTAGAGCGGGATGATGGCGATCAGGCCGCCGATCACGCGGGTCGCGACCAGGAACGGCATCGACGGGATCGCCATCACCTCGAGGGCGTCGACCTCCTCCGAGATGCGCATCGCGCCGAGCTGGGCGGTGAAGCCGCAGCCGACGGTCGCGGCGAGCGCGATGCCGGCGACGAGCGGGGCGATCTCGCGGGTGTTGAAGTACGCCGAGACGAAGCCGGAGAAGGCGGCCGTGCCGAGCTGGTTGAGCGCGGCGTAGCCGGACAGGCCGACCTGGGCGCCGGTGAAGAAGGTCATGCCGATGATCACGCCGACGGTGCCGCCGATGACGGCGAGCGCCCCCGAGCCGAGGGTGACCTCGGCGAGGATCCGCATGATCTCGCGCGGGTAGCGGGTGACCGAGCGCGGCACCGCCTTGAGCACGCCGATGTGGAAGGCGAGCTGCTCGCCGAGGTTGTCGAGCGAGGCGAGCGGCTTGGCGTAGACGTCCTTGAGGGCCATCGTCATCCGCCCTTCGGGGGGACGACCTGGAGGTAGATCATGCTCAGGACGAAGTTGGCGACGAAGAGCAGCAGGAAGGTGATGACCACCGACTCGTTGACCGCGTCGCCCACGCCCTTCGGGCCGCCGTTGGCGTTCATGCCCTTGTAGGAGGCGACGATCGCGGCGATCAGCCCGAAGACCAGCGCCTTGATCAGGCCGATCCAGAGGTCGGGCAGCTGGGCGAGGGCGGTGAAGCTGGCGAGGTAGGCGCCTGGGGTGCCGTCCTGGAGGATCACGTTGAAGACGTAGCCGCCGGTCACGCCGACCACGCTGACCATGCCGTTGAGGAAGAACGCCACGAGCATGCAGGCGAGCACGCGCGGCACCACGAGGCGCTGGATCGGGTCGATGCCGAGCACCATCATCGCGTCGAGCTCTTCACGGATCTTGCGGGCACCGAGGTCGGCCGCGATGGCCGAGCCGCCCGCGCCGGCGATGAGCAGGGCCGTGCCGATCGGTGCGGCCTGCTGGATGACGGCCAGCACGGAGGCAGAGCCGGTGAAGGACTGCGCGCCGAACTGCTTGATCAGCCCACCGACCTGGAGCGCGATGACCGCGCCGAAGGGGATGGCGACCAGCGCGGTCGGGACGATGGTCACCGAGGCGATGAACCACGCCTGCTGGATGAACTCGCGCAGCTGGAACGGGCGCCGGAAGAGCCCGCGGAACACGTCGAGGGCGAAGGCGAAGAGGTTGCCCGCGACGCCGATCGGCGCGAGGGCGCGCGAGGACAGGGAGGTGGCCATGACGTGTCAGACCCCCGGAGCCAGGCCGGCGTTGCTGGACTCGAAGGAACCCGGGGGCGGCGTGACGCCGTGCTCGCGGCACCACTCCCCCGCGGGTCGCTGGCTGCGGCGCGGGATGCCGTTGGACGGGTCGAGCTGGAGCGGGATCGGGGGCAGCGGGGGCAGCTCCTGGCCGGCCTCGGCGGCGAGCTCGTCGGCGTCCTTCTCCTCGGACATGCCGATGGGTCCGACACGCTGGGCGTTGAGGAACTGGCGTACGACCGGCTCCTCCGAGCTGAGCAGCTGCTCGCGCGGACCGAACATCGCGAGGTGGCGGTGGTAGAGCAGCCCGATGTTGTCGGGGACGGTCCGCGCGGTGTTGATGTCGTGGGTGACGATCAGGAAGGTCGCGTCGATCTGGGCGTTGAGGTCGACGATGAGCTGGTTGAGGAACGCCGTGCGCACCGGGTCCAGACCCGAGTCGGGCTCGTCGAACAGCACGATCTCGGGGTCGAGCACCAGCGCGCGGGCCAGCCCGGCGCGCTTGCGCATGCCGCCGGAGATCTCGCCCGGGAGCTTGTCCTCGGCGCCGAGGAGGCCGACGAGGTCCATCTTCTCCATGACGATGTCGCGGACCTCGGACTCGGACTTCCGCGTGTGCTCGCGCAGCGGGAAGGCGACGTTGTCGTAGAGGTTCATCGAGCCGAACATCGCGCCGTCCTGGAACAGCACGCCGAAGAGCTTGCGGATCTCGTAGAGGTCGCGCTCCGAGCAGCTGGCGATGTCGGTGCCCTCGATGACGATCGAGCCCTTGTCGGGCTTGATGAGGCCGATCAGGGTCTTGAGGAAGACCGACTTGCCCGTGCCCGACGGGCCGAGCATCACGCAGATCTCACCGGCAGGGATCGTGAGGGTGACGTCACCCCAGATCAGCTGCTTGCCGAACGACTTGGTGAGGTCGTCGACCTTGATCTCGACACCCATGCGCGCGGAACCCCTTCCCTCCCCCGGCGGTGCTGACGTGGCTACTACTGGGTAGTCCAACGCCGGACTGCGCGAGAGGTTACGCCCCGGTGCGACGGTCGTCACTCGCCCGTGAGGGCGAGTCGGGCGTGGCTGCGGGCGCCGGGGTCGGGCTACCGGGCTTCAGCGATCAGGAGGGTGCCGCCCGGGGCCGCTGCACAGCGCCCAGAATGCAGCGCCTTCCCGCAACGTGTGACGATCCGGCGGTCCTGAGCACCGCTTCGTCACACGTCCTGACGTGCGCGCTGCGTCAGCGGCCGAGCCAGGACGTCATACGGACGGGGCATCCGGTGACCCTGCCCGTATGACGTCCGGGACGGCGAAGGGGCACGGATGGCCGTTGCCCATTCCGCCGCCTATCCGCGTCGGTTGGGCATCAGTCCTGCCGGTGACCGATGCGCCACCCTGGTCGGTGAGTTCGGGGACCAGCTCTCCCAGCCGTGTCACCCGTCGATGTTCTTGCGGCGGGCAACGAGGACTAGTCCTAGAAGGCCCGTGGCTGCCATCACGCCGCCCACGCTCGAGATTGCGAACGTGAACACTCCCGAGTAGTCCTCGCCAGCCCAGAGGACACTGCGAATTAGCAGCACACCGAAGGCAAGTTCCGCTAACGAACCCCAGATGCTGAACGGGCGGTAGCGAATTGGCACGGCCTAATCGTTTCACGAGTGAGCACCGTCGCGTCTGGCCTGCCGCGCACGAGTGGCGTCCAATCGCCGCCCTAAGCCCTAGCCAAGACTGCGGTACCCGCCCGGGCGCCGGCCCGTTGTCGGTGGTGACGGCTATCGTCGGAGACAGATTCGAGCGAGCGAGCTCGGGCCCTTTCTGAAGCCGACGATCCGGCTGCACACACCTCACTGATACCGGCCCACGACCGTAGTCGTCCATGCGCCCGGCGAGGGCGTGGAAGGGCCAGCCAGTGAGCGCCGTACCTGCCGAGCAGCCCCACGCGGATGCGTGGCGAGCCCCCAGCACCCAGCCAGAGGCCTCACCATTGGTGGACCAGGTGCTGGCGCGGGTGCACGCGTCGCTCACCGAGGTGGGCGAGGTGTCCCTCGGTGGTCTGTCGGATGCCGACGTGGTCCGGCTGCTCGACGAGCTGGATGGCGTGACGAGTCGCCTCGCCCGCGCGCTGTGCCGGGTGGTGGCCGAGGCCGACCGTCGGCGGCTCGGTGAGGCGACCGGCGCGCGTCATACCCATCAGTGGTGGGCCGGGCGCAGCCGGCACACCCACGCCGACGCGGCCAGGCTGTCCAGGCTGGCACGCGCGTTCGAGGAGCCCCTGCACGCCCCGACCGGGAGGGCGCTGGCCGCCGGTCGGCTGCGGGTGGAGCAGGCCCGCGTGATCGTCCAGGCGGTCGACGCCGTCCCCGCGACGGTCGACACCGCCGACGGGGTCACCCGGCTCATCGACCCGGGCGTCCGGGCACAGGCCCGCGACCACCTGCTCGCTGCCGCGGCCGAGCACGACGCGAAGGCGCTGCGCCGGCTGGGCCGGCGGATCCTCGACGTCGTCGCCCCCGAGCTGGGCGAGGCACAGGAGGCCAGGACGTTGGCGGAGGAGGAGGCCCGCGCCGATGCGACCGCCGAGTTCGAGATGAACGACGACGGCCACCGTCGCTGTCAGGGACGGTTCTCCCTGCCGTCTCACATCGGGGCGATGCTCAAGCGGCACCTCTTCGCGCTGGCCAACCCGGCCCGCCACACCGATGCCGAGCTCCGCGACGAGACCGGCGGGTGGAAGCCACTTCGCCGAAGGCTCGGCGAGGCGTTCATCGAGTACGTCGAGCGCTACCCGGTCGAGGCCACCCCGCAGACCGCCGGGGTGAACGCGACCATCGTCATCACGATGACCCTCGAGCAGCTCCTCGTCGAGCACGCCACCGCGCTGCTCGACGACGGCACCCGCATGTCCGCCGCCCAGGCCCGGCGGCTGGCCTGCGAAGCCGGGATCATCCCCGTCGTCCTCGACGGCCAGTCGACCCCCCTCGACCTCGGCCGGACCCGACGGCTGTACTCCAAGGCCCAGCGCATCGCCCTCAGCCTGCGCGACGGCGGCTGCACCGCCCGCGGCTGCGAGACCACCGCGTCGGGCTGCCACGCCCACCACGACGACCCCTGGTCCCGCGGCGGCGCCACAGACCTCACCAGCGGCCGGCTCCTGTGCCCCCGCCACCACCGCCTCGCCCACGATCCCCGCTACGCCATGACCGCCCACGCCGACACCAAGGTCACCTTCACCCGGCGGATGTAGACAAGGGTCCCGACCAGACAGACGCGAGTGGCGTCAGGCCGCGTCGGCTCCTCGGTCACGCCAGGGCGGCGTACGCCCGGGCGAGTGCGTGGAAGGCCTCCTTGGGCCGCCAGTTCGCGAAGTCGTCCGGCGGGACAGCGACCAGGCCGAAGCCGGCCAGGTCCAGGTCGTGCTGCGGATCCTCGGGGCGGTGCGGGAAGTCGGCCATGCAGAAGGTGAAGGCGAAGCAGCCGTCCACGCCGACGTCGTCGTAGACGTCCACGAGCTCGGCGAGGTAGGCCGCCTGCACGGACTCGTCGCGATCGACCCCGCCCTTGATGCGCGGCGGGTCGACCAGCCAGTTGACCACGAGAAACGAGCCGGGGCCGCGCACGTCACCGCCGACCTGCGCCCCACAGCCGAACTCGGTGATCACCACGGGCTTGCCGGCCGATGCGACGAGGTCCGCCACGCGCCGCCGGTAGCCGGCGGCGTCCGTGCCGGTGCGGTAGAGGTTCACCCCGACGAAGTCGAACGGCCCGTGGTCCACCTCCTCCCACATCGCCGCGCAGTAGCCGATCGGGCCGCCGAAGTGACTGCGCGCCACCTCAGCCGCGCGGACCAGCAGCCGGTCGACGCGTCGGCTGATGCGACGTCGGAGCAGGGCCCGGGCCCGCAGGATCACCATGAGTCGTGACAGCTCGCCCGGGCCGGGGACTATCCCGCGGGTGGTCATCGACAGCTCGTTGCCGACGATCAGGGTGACCTTCCCGGGCGCCGAGGCACGCAGGCCCTCGGCCGCCACCGCTGCGGTGCGCAGGTGCTCCAGGGCCGCACGCGCCCGGACGTTGCCGGGGTGGGGTCGCACCACGACGTCCAGGCCCTCGGCCAGGGCGATCGCGGCGGCCTCGACCAGGCTGTCGACGTCGCTGTCGACCACCATCACGCTGGTGCACGACAGGTCGTCACGGATGGTCCGCATGATGCGTGCCACCTCGTCGGGCTCGTGCACCCCCGACATGTACGACACCCCGCGCGTGCGCATGCCCACCATGGTGCCAGCAGCGGGCCGGGACGGCCGGCGGGCTCAGGCTCCGCGGCGGCGCCGGATCTCCTCGTTGATCGCCGGAACCACCTCGTGGAGGTCGCCGATGACGGCGTGGGTCGCCTTGGTGACCATCGGGGCGTCGGGGTCGGTGTTGATGGCCAGGATCGCCTTGGCGCTGCTGCACCCGGCCCAGTGCTGGATGGCACCGCTGATGCCGCACGGGATGTAGAGGTCGGGCGAGATCCGGCTCCCGGTCTGGCCGACCTGCTCGTGGTGCGGACGCCAGCCCAGCGAGGTCACCACACGGGAGACGCCCAGCGAGGCACCGAGCAGATCGGTGAGCTCGAGGATGTCACCGAAGCCGTCGGCGGAGCCGGCCCCACGACCGGCGCCGACGACGACCTTGGCGGACTTGAGGGTGCCCGACAGGTCGGGCTCCGGCTCGTCGGTGGAGACCACGCGGGCGACGAGGTCTGCGTCGGCCACGTCGGGGGTCTCGACCACCAGCTCACCTGCGCCGGGCGTCTCGGCCGGCTGCGCCTGGACGGCGTGGCCGGCGACGGTGAACACGGCCGGGCGTGCGGGCAGCTGCATCTCCTCCAGCGCCGCGCCCCCGACCACCTGCCGGGTGACGGTGAAGGGCGAGAGGCCGCCGAACGACAGCACGTTGGCCGCCATCGGCACGCCGCTGCGGGCGGCGACGTGCGCCATCACCTCGTTGCCGCGCGGGGTGCCGGCCGCCATCAGCACGACGGCCCCGGCCTTCTCCCGGACGGCGAGCAGGCCGGCGGCCCAGGCGGCGCCAGCGAAGGCGTCGTACGCCGGACCGGTGAGGGCGTGCACGCGGCGGACCCCGTAGGACCCGAGCAGCGGGACGAGCCCGTCGGCGGGCTGCCCGACGACGACGGCGTCGATCGGCACACCTCCGCCGGAGGCGGACAGGTCGCGGGCGAAGGTGATCGCCTCGCGAGAGGTCTCCACGGCCTCGCCCTCGGGCGTGACCTCGACGAGCACCACGATCATCGCGACATCACCCCCAGCTCCTCGAGCAGGTCGACCACGGCGGGCGCGGCGGCCGCGCCGGTGCCGAGGACCTGGACGGTCGACGGCGCGGGCGGTGGGAGCACCAGGCGGACCCGTGAGGGTCCGGCGGGCTCGGCCACCGGCTTCCGCTCCTCGATCTCCACCTTCTTCGCCTTCATCCGGCCCGGCACCGTCGGGTAGCGCGGCTCGACGCCGCCCTCCAGGACGGTGACGACCGCGGGCAGGGGCAGCCGGTAGGTCTCGTGGCCGTCGGGGCCGTCGCCGCTCGCGGTGATCTCCCCGTCCGACACGCTCACCGTGCTGACGCCGTTGACGACCGGCCAGCCAAGCTCGTAGGCCAGCCGGATGCCGACCTGGAAGTCGCCGCTGTCGGCGGCGTCGTTGCCGAGGAGCACCAGGTCGTGCGGGGTGCCCGCCTCGGCGTGGTCTCGGACGACCGCGGCGATCTCGCGAGCCACGTCGGCCGGGCCGAAGGACTGTGGGTCGGCGACCACGTGGGTGGCGGCCGTGCAGCCGACCGCGAGGGCCGAGCGCAGCTGCTCCACCGCGTCGGCGTCGCCCAGCGTCAGGACCGTGGCACCGCCGCCCCCGGCCGCGGCCGCCTGCACCGCGATCTCGACCGCGCACTCCTCGTGCGCGCTCATCGTGAAGCCGGCGTAGCGACCGTCGACGCCCTGGGCGTCCTCGGTCAGCACGATCTCGCTCGACGCGTCGACGACGCGCTTGATGCAGACAAGAGGGTTCATCGAATTCTCTCGTTGGACGGGTCGAGGAGGGGCGTGGCGTCGACCGAGCCGACGGTCACGGGGTAGAGCTCCTCCATGTAGGACACCGCCAGCTCGTTGCCGATCACGGCCTGGTCGGGCGGCAGGTAGGCGAGCAGCACGTGCTTGCTCAGGGAGGGCGCGGAGCCGGCACTGGTGACATAGGGGTGGTGGCCGTGGCCGTCGGTGAGCGTGCCGCCGTCCCGGGTCAGGATCGGCTCGCCGCCGAGCATGTAGCGCTTGGTCCCGGACGCCGAGGTGTGGTCGTCGACCGTCAGCGTGCAGAGCACGGCCTGCGGGTCGGCCTCGCGCTGCGCGAGGTAGGCCTCCTTGCCCACGAAGTCGGCGGCCTTGACCTTCGGGCGCTGCATCCCGGCCTCGACGATGCTCCGCTCGCTGTCGAGCTCGGCGCCGTAGGCGCGGTAGCCCTTCTCGATGCGGCCGGTCGTGCCGTAGACGCCGATGCCGGCAGGTACGACACCGTGCGGGGCGCCGGACTCGAGCAGGCTCTCCCAGAGCTCGGCCGCCCGGTCCATCGGGACGTAGAGCTCCCAGCCCAGCTCACCGACGTACGAGATGCGCGAGGCGAGCACCGTCACGCCATCCAGGTCGACCTCGCGGCAGGTCAGGAACCCGAAGCCGGCGTCGGAGACGTCGTCGGAGGTCAGCGAGGAGACGATGTCGCGGGCGCGGGGGCCCCAGATGCCGATCGTGGACACGTCGTCGGTGAGATCGGTGAGCTCCGTCGTGCCGGCGTCGGGCAGGTGGCCGGAGAACCACGCGCGGTCGGCCATGCCGTGGGCGCCGCCGGTGACCACCCGGAAGTGGTGCTCCCCCAGCCGCATGACGGTCAGGTCGGAGCGGAAGCCGCCCTTCGCGTCGAGGACCGGCGTGTAGATCACCTTGCCGACCGCGACGTCGCACTGGGCGACGCAGGTCTTCTGCACGACGTCGAGCGCCTCCGGGCCCTCGATGTCGAAGATGCAGAACGCCGACAGGTCGATCACCGCGGCTGCCTCGCGCATCCGCAGGTGCTCGGCGTTGATGATCGGGCTCCACCAGCGCGCGTCCCACTCGTGCTCGCGCGGCATGACCGCGTCGCCGTACTCCTCGAGCAGCCCGGCGTTGGACTCGTACCAGAACGGGCGCTCCCACCCGGCGGTCTCGAAGAAGACCGCCCCGAGCTTGGCCTGCGAGTCGTGCATCGGCGAGAGCCGCTGGTCGCGGTCCGACTCGTACTGCTCGGCGGGGTGCACGATGCCGTAGGTCTTGATGAACGACTCGGTCGTGCGCAGCCGGGTGTGCTCGCGGCGCTTCTGGTGCTGGTGGAAGCGCGCGATGTCGCTGTGGTGCAGGTCGATCTCGGAGTGTCCGTCCGTCATCCACTCGGCGACGGCGCGCCCGACGCCCGGGCCCTCCTTGATCCAGACGGCGGCAGCGGTCCAGAGCCCGGCGACCTCGCTCTCGCCGAGGATCGGGTTGCCGTCGCAGGTCAGGGACAGCAGCCCGTTGATGGCGTAGCGCATCTCTGCGCCCTCGGCGCCGAGCAGCTCGGGCATCAGCTCGTAGGCCTGCTCGAGCTGGGGGTCGAAGTCGTCGGAGGTGAAGGGCATCTCCGTGGGCGACAGCTTGGCCTGCTCGATCGAGGGGATGTCCTCCGGCTCGTGGAGGATCGCGCGGTGGGCGTAGGAGCCGACCTCCATGTCGGCGCCGTGCTGGCGCTCGTAGCAGAAGGTGTCCATGTCGCGGACGATCGGGAAGGAGATCTCCCCCTCCTTCTCGGCCAGCTGGGGGCACGGGCCGACGCTGATCATCTGGTGCACCGCCGGGGTGAGCGGGATGCTGATGCCGGCCATGTCGCCGAGCTTGGGGCTCCAGACGCCGGCCGCGATGACGACGGTCTTCGCCTCGATGTCGCCGCCGGTCGTGCGCACCCGGGTGATGCGGCGACGACCGTGCGGCCCTTCCTCGGTGTCGAGCCCGGTCACCTCCACGGTGGGGACGACGGTGAGCTCGCCCGTGGCCAGGGCGCGCTCGCGCATGATCGTGCCCGCGCGCAGGGAGTCGACGACGCCGACGCCCGGCGTCCAGAAGGCCCCGATGAACTGGTCCTCCTCGATGAAGGGGACCTTCTCCTTCACGAAGGCCGGGGAGACCAGCTCGGCCTCGATGCCCCACGCCTTGGCGCTCGACATCCGGCGCCGCAGCTCCTCCATCCGCTCTGGCGTCCGGGCGATCTCGAAGCCGCCCGACTCGGTGAAGACGCCCATCTCCTTGTACTGCGCGACCGAGTCGAGCGTGATGTCGGTGATCTCGCGGGAGTGGTCGACGGTGAAGATGAAGTTGGACGCGTGGCCGGTGGAGCCGCCCGGGTTGGGCAGGGGTCCCTTGTCGATCTGGACGACGTTCTTCCACCCCAGCCGGGTGAGGTGGTGGACCAGGCTGTTGCCGACGATGCCGGCTCCGATCACGACGACGTCGGCGGTCGCGGGGACCTCGGCCATGGCTGCCTCCTGCAAGGTTCGGATGTTGCGTATCACGCAACGTGTTGCGCTATGTGCGACACGCAGAAATGTACGACGGCGCCCCCGGCGACTGTCAAGCAACCGGGGGCGCCGCCGGACGGCTCACGAGCCGGTGATGGGACGACCCTCGGCGTCGACCTCCGGCATCGGCTCGCCGGTGACCTCCTCGGGGTCGGCGCCGAGCGCCGCCAGGGCGACCGTCTGGTTCTCCATGGAGTCGTAGTGCTGGGCGTGCAGCACGGCCTTGCGCACCCGCGACGGGAGCGTCGACTCGTAGGGCTCGGCACGCAGCGACTTCATCAACGAGACACACATCGCGCAGATGACGAGCATGAACGGTCCGGCCACGATGATCACCAGTGTCTGCAAGGCCCCGAGGCCACCGGAGAAGAGCAGCACGCCGGCGACCGCACCCTGGGCGACTCCCCAGAAGATGATCAGCCAGCGCATCGGCTCCTCCTTGCCGTGCTGGCTCAGCATGCCCATCACGATCGAGGCGGAGTCGGCGCCGGTGATGAAGAAGATCGCCACCAGGAAGACCGCCAGGACCACCGTGACGCTCGCGAGCGGGTACTCGCGCAAGGTGGTGAAGAGGGCGCTCTCGGTGCCCTCGTCCGCGAGCACCTGACCGAGGTCCTTGGCGCCCGAGAGCTGCAGGTCGAAGGCCGAGCCGGCCAGGATCGAGAACCAGACGAACGACACCACGCTCGGCACCAGGATCACGTAGATGACGAACTGGCGGATCGTGCGGCCCTTGGAGATGCGCGCGATGAACATGCCGACGAAGGGCGTCCAGGAGATCCACCAGGCCCAGTAGAAGATCGTCCAGGCGCTCAGGAACTCGCTGCCGCCGAAGGCTCCGGTCCGGAACGCCATCGTGGGCAGGTGGGTGAGGTAGCCGCCGAGCGACTCGGTGAAGGTGCTCAGGATGAAGACCGTCGGCCCGACCACGAAGAGGAAGAGCACCAGCAGGACCGCCGCGATGGCGTTGGCGTTGGAGAGGAGCTGGACGCCCTTCTCGATGCCCGTCACCGCCGAGAGCACGAAGCAGGCCGTCAGCACCGCGATGACGGCGACGGTCAGCCACTTGGAGCGGCCGCTGCCGAAGACGTCGTCGAGGCCGCCGGTGATCTGCAGCGCCCCGAGGCCAAGCGAGGTGGCGGAGCCGAAGAGCGTCGCGAAGATCGCGATCACGTCGATGGCCTTGCCCGGGCCCTGCTTGGCGCGCGCACCCAGCAGCGGGCCGAACGCCCCGGAGACGAGGTTGCCGGCGCCCTTGCGGTAGGCGAAGTAGCCGATCGCGAGGCCGATGACGGCGTACATCGACCAGGGGTGGAAGCCCCAGTGGAAGAAGGCGTACTCCATCGCGACGCGGGCGCTGTCCGGCGTCGACGGGTCGCCGCGACCCGGCGGGATGCTGGCGGCGTCGGTGGCCGTGAGGTACGTCAGCGGCTCGGCGACGCCCCAGAACATCAGGCCGATGCCCATGCCGGTCGCGAACATCATCGAGACCCAGGAGAAGGTGGAGAACTCCGGCTCGGAGTCGTCCGGACCGAGCTTGATGTTGCCGTAGCGCGTGACCGCGAGGTAGCCCGAGAAGATCAGGAACAACGCGCTCACCAGGATGAAGAGCCAACCGAAGTACTTCTCGAGGTCGGCCAGGAGGTTCCCGGTGGTGGTGCCCATGCCCGTGGAGTCGAGGATCCCCCACAGGAGGAACGCGATCGCGAGGGCGGCGGAGACCCCGAAGGTCACCTTGTCGAGCGGGAAGTGGGTCTCGCCGGCTGCGTGCGGCGGCACGACGTGCTCACGATTGGTGCCGAGCGGATCCTTGACTGCCATGACGCCTACCCCATCCTGTTGCGCTGGGCGCAACATCGTGCGTGATCTGCAACACAGGTACGGGTACAGTGCTCCGCCCCCGGGCAGGTGTCAAGGTTCACCCGGGGGCGGGCACGGCCCCGCCGATCACACGGCCGGCCGCTCAGCCGGTCAGCCGAGCCAGGCCTCCACCTTGTCCTGGTTCTCCTCGATCCACTTGGCCGCGGCGTCCTCCGGCGACATCCCGTCGGCGGCGATGTAGCCGGCGACGACGTTCTGGTCCTCGTTGGTCCAGGTGAAGTTCTGCACCAGCGCGACGGCGGTGGAGTCCGAGGCGGCCCAGTCCGTGCCGACGATCTTCTTCAGCTCGGTCTCGGGGTAGTCGCAGGCGACCTTCTGCGGGTCGTCCTGGCACCCCTCCTCGTAGGGCGGCAGCGTGACGCGCTGCATCGGCACCTCGGCGTTGAAGTACTGCGGCTCGTACCAGTAGCCGATGACCCACTCCTTGTTCTCCTCCGCCTTCCGGAACGCCTCGATGGTGGCGGCCTCCGAGCCGGAGAAGACGACCTTGAAGTCGAGGTCGAGGTTGCTGACGATCGCCTCGTCGAACTGGACGTACGACGGGTCGGCACCGAGGAACTGGCCCTGGCCGCCGGACTCCGAGGTCTCGAACTCCGAGGCGTACTTGTTGAGGTTCTCCCAGTCGAGGATGTCGGGGTGCTCCTCGGCGAGCCACGGCGGGACGAACCAGCCGATGATGCCGACGTTGCCCTGCGGGCCGAAGTCCTCGGCGGTGCCGTCGCCCTCCTCGGCGAAGAACTTCTTCTCCAGGTCGGGGTGGCCCCAGTCCTCGATCACCACGTCGACCTCGCCGGTGCCGAATCCCTGCCAGGAGACGTCCTCCTTTAGGTCCTTGTAGTTCACCGTGCACCCGAGCTCCTGCTCGGCGACGGTGCCGACGACGTAGGCGCTGGCCTGGTAGCCGACCCACGGGTTCACGGCCATGTTGAGGTCGCCGCACTCGCCGCCGGCGTCGGCGGCCTGCTCCTCGTTGGCCTGGGTCTCCTCCTCGATCGACCCACCCCCGCAGGCGGAGAGCGCCATGACGGCGACGGTGGCGAGGGCGCCGAGGCGGGCCGCTCGGGTCTTGGTGTGGCGCATGGTGCTGCTCCTTCTGTGATGGGCGGTGCGGTGGGTGGTGCTAGTTGCCGGGTGGCCCGATGGGCAGCCGGATGTTGAAGGCACGACGCGTGCCGGGGCCGTCGTCACGGCGTACGTCGGCGGCGGCGCGCGTGATGCGGTCGAGCATCACGCCGAGGAGGACGATGGTGAGGCCGCCGGCGGCGCCCTTGCCCCACTCCTCGCTGCGGGAGATGCCGAGGACGACGTCGTAGCCGAGGGCACCGGCACCGACGAGGCCACCGATGACGACCATGGCGAGGACGTAGAGCAGGCCCTGGTTCGCGGCCAGCACGAGCGAGCCCTTGGCCATCGGCAGCTGGACCTTGGTGATCTCCTGCCACTTCGTCTGGCCGGTCGAGCGCCCCGCCTCGATGGTGGTCGGCGACACGCCCTTGACGCCGTCGGCGACGAGCTTGATGGCGGCCGGGGCGGCGTAGACGATGCCCGCGACGATCGCGGTGAAGCGCGACGGGCCGAAGAGGGCGAGCACCGGGATCAGGTAGACGAAGGGCGGGATGGTCTGGCCGGCGTCGAGCAGTGGCCGGATGCCCAGGTCGACGCGACGGTCGCGCGCCATCCAGACACCGAAGACCAGGGCCAGCACCATGACCAGGACGGTGCCGACGATGGCCATGTTGAGCGTGATCATCGCGTCGTGCCACAGGTCGAGGTACCAGATGCCCGCCAGGCACACGGCGGTGGTCGCCAGTGCCCGGACGCCGCCGAAGACGAGCGCGAGTCCGAGGATCCCGAGGGCGGCGAGCCACCACGGCGACTCCGCCAGCAGCGACTGCATCGGGTCGAGGAACCACTCGGTGATGAAGTCCTTGAACCAGCCGGCGAACCCGCCGAAGACGTCGACCACGGCCTCCATCGCGCTGTCGGCGCCGTCGGCGACCCTGCCGCCGATCGTGTACTCCGGGAACCGCGCCAGGCTCAGCTCCAGCCGGGAGAGGTACACCGCCACCAGCGCGGCCACACCCGAGGCGGCCAGGGCGATCCGGCGCGCCCGGACGTTGCCGCCACCGCCGCGCGCGACCTTCTCAGCCCGCTCGCTGGCGGCGGTCGTGGTGCGGTCGAGCATCACCGCCATCACCACGATCAGCACCCCGGGCACGAAGCTGCCGCCGAAGTCGTTGGCGACGAGGGCGTTGAGCACCGGCTTCCCGAGCCCGGGGCCGTTGATGTAGGACGCGATGGTCGCCATCGACAGCGCGGCGAGCGTGGTCTGGTTGAGCCCGACGATGATCGTCTTGCGGGCCATCGGGACCTGCACCTTGAGCAGCCGCTGCCAGTAGGTCTGGCCGGCCGAGTCGGTGGCCTCGATCGTGGTGGCGGACACCTCGCGGATGCCGAAGCCCGCGATCCGCACGAGTGGCGGCACGGCGTAGATGAGCGTTGCGACGACGGCGCCGCCCACACCGATGCCGAAGAACAGCACGACCGGCACGAGGTACACGAAGGTCGGCATCGTCTGCATGAAGTCGAGCACGATGGTGATCACCCGGTTGGCCCTGGCGTTCGTCCCGGACAGCACCGCGAGCGGCATGCCCACCACGACGGTGATGAGGACCGCCATGCCGGTGACGATCAGCAGGTCGAGCGAGTCCTGCCAGAAGCCGAAGACACCGAAGGAGAGGAACGACGCCAGCACCAGCAGGGCGATCCGCCAGCTCGCGATCGCGAAGCCGACCCACGTGGCGACCGCGACGACGCCGAGCCAGCCGATCTCGGGGACGGGTCGCGGCAGGTTCGGGCGGACCAGCATCCGCTGCGCCCAGTCGAAGAAGTCGCGCAGCAGCTCGGACACGGAGTTCGTGAACCGCATGACCGGGTTGGTGTCGCGGCTGGCGAGCAGGGTGTTGTTGAAGTCGGTGAACGACTGGTGCAGGTCGGTGTGCTCGCGACCCGGCAGCGCCAGCGTGTTCGTGCCCTTGGTGAACGACCACACGGCGATCCAGAGCAGCACGACACCGAGTGCCGGCACCCAGCGGCTGAGCCCCTTCTCCTCCACGACCGGCGGCGCGGCCCCCGGCTCGACCGGCCGCTTCTCCTTCGTGCCGTGCGTCTGCTCGTAGAAGACCTCGTCGCGGTTCGCCATCGGCGGACCGCCGGCATAGCTCACGACTCCTCCTCGGCCACGACCACGCGCATGATGTCCTCCTCGTCGACGACCCCGACGAGGGTGTCGCCGTCGACGACCCGGATCGGGGCGTCCGAGGCGATCGCGGCGCGCGCCGCCTGGCGTACGACCGTGGTGACCGGGAGCGTGGGGCCGTCCATGGCCTCGCCGGGCCGCGGTTCGCGCATCACCCACTTCAGCGTCAGGACGTGCGCCTTGGGCACCTCGGAGACGAAGTCCTTGACGTAGTCGTCGGCCGGCCGCGCCACGACCTCGTCGGGGGTGCCGACCTGCACGATCGCCCCGTCACGCAGGATCATGATCCGGTCGCCGAGCTTGAGCGCCTCGGCGAGGTCGTGGGTGATGAAGACCATCGTCTTGCCCAGCTCGCGGTGCAGGCGGATGACCTCGTTCTGCATGTCGCGGCGGATCAGCGGGTCGAGCGCCGAGAACGGCTCGTCGAAGAGCAGCATCTCCGGGTCGCCGGCAAGAGCCCGCGCCAGGCCGACGCGCTGCTGCATGCCGCCCGAGAGCTGGTCGGGGTAGGACCGCTCGTAGCCCGCGAGGCCGACCAGGTCGACGATCTCGGCGGCCTTCTCGCGCCGCTCCTTCTTGCCGACGCCGCGCACCTCGAGCCCGTAGGCGACGTTGTCGATCACCTGGCGGTGCGGCAGCAGCCCGAAGTGCTGGAAGACCATCGACACCTGCGTGCGGCGTACGTCGCGCAGCTCGGCCGCGGACGCCGAGGTGATGTCGACCCCGCCGAGCGACACCGTGCCGGCGGTCGGCTCGATGAGGCGGGTCAGCAGCCGCACCAGGGTGGACTTGCCCGAGCCGGACAGGCCCATCACCACGAAGACCTCACCGGGCGCGACCTCGAAGGACACGTCCTTCACGCCCACGACGTTGCCGGTCTTGGCCTTGAGGTCGGCGCGCGAGAGCTCGGCGTCGGGCGTGCCGATGATCTTGTCGGAGCGCGGGCCGAAGATCTTCCAGAGACCGTCGACGGACAGGGCTGCGGTCATGCGGGCTCCTCGGGGGTGGAGGTCGCGCGGTTGCGCGGGTCGCCGGACGGGTGGAGCGGCACAACGGCACGGTGCCGGTCGGACGGCACGTCGTCCCGCGGACGCGGCGAGATACCCAAGATGAGGTCAGGATCGATGACGTGAAGGTGTCGCACGCTGGTCCTCGCCCTCGCCAGTTGTTGCGTATCTCGCAACCGGGTGCTCCGAGCGCAACCAGTCGGACAAGCGAAGGATCCTGCGACTGACCTGCCCGGTCAAGAGGCGCGGCCACTCCGTGACCTGCCGGTGACCGTCAGACCGTGCGCAGGAACTCCAGGTGCCGCTCGTACTGGTCGAGGCAGTCGTGGATGACCTGGTCGGGGGTGTAGCCCATGACGTCGTAGTCCTGCCCACCGTCCGCGAGGTGCACCTCGAGGCGGGCGTACTGGTCGCGGTTGCCGATCATCCGGCCGCCGTAGGTCGGCACGGGCGAGCGGCGTACGACGACGCGGTAGACGAAAGGCTCCTCCTCCTGGTCGGTCGACAGCTCCACCCACGGGAGCTCGTCGGTCCCGATCGCCCCTCCTCCGGACACGGCTGCCGGCACACCCATCGACGTCAGCTCGTCGGCGACCTCGCCCAGCGCGGGCTCGACGGTCGAGGCGAGGTAGCCGGCGGCGTCATCGTCGTCGACGAAGTTGACCGCACGCGCGAGCCGCGCCTTCCAGGCCTTCCGGTTGTCCTCGGGGGAGCCGGTCCGCGCGGAGAGGAGGGGCGCGATGCCGCGCACACCGTCGGCCTTGCGGCCCTCCCCGCGGATCGAGCGGAAGAGCCCCCACATCACCAGCACGAGCACGAAGGCGAACGGCAGACCCATGATGATCGTGGCGTACTGGAGCGCCAGGATCCCGCCGACGGCGAGCATCGCGACGGTGAGCAGGCCGGTGACGCTCGCCCACGAGATGCGCAGCCACGCGGCGCAGTCCTGCTGCACGTCCTGGAGCTCCGAGCACAGGTTGCCCATGACGAGCGCGGCCGAGTCGGCCGAGGTGATGTAGAAGAGCAGCCCGACGAGGAAGGCCACGAAGATGACGACGTTGGCCAGCGGGTAGTCCTGGAGGAGCTCGTAGAAGCCCAGCCCGGTGAAGTCGACCGCGCGCTCGGCGAAACCCTCGTCGTTCCCCGTGCGGACCTTGTCGATCGCTGCGTTGCCGAAGATCGAGATCCACATGACGATGTAGCTGAACGGGATGACCATCGTGCCGAGCACGAACTGGCGGATCGTGCGCCCGCGGGAGATGCGTGCGAGGAACTGCCCGACGAACGACGCCCACGCCACCCACCAGGCCCAGAAGAAGAGCGTCCAGAGCTGCATCCAGTCCTGGGTGTCGGTGAACGCGAATGTCTCCAGCGTCTTGGCCGGGAACGACCGGACGAAGTCGCCGACGTTCATCACGACCGCGTTGAGCAGGAACGAGGTCTTGCCCGTGAAGAGCACCCAGCCGGCCAGCCCCAGCGCGAGGATCACGTTGAGCTGGGACAGGAACCGGATCCCCTTGTCCACGCCCGAGGTCGCCGAGATGGCCGCGACCGTCACGGCGAGGATCGCGAGGGCCGACTGCGCGCCGGTGCCCACGGGGACACCGAAGATCACGTTGAGGCCGACGTTGAGGAAGACCACGCCGATGCCCAGGCTCGTGGCGACGCCGAAGATCGTGCCCAGGACGGCAGCAGTGTCGACGGCATGGCCGAGCGGGCCGTGGACACGCTTGCCGAACACCGGGTGGAGCGCGGAGCGGACCGCGAGCGGCAGGTTCTTGCGGTAGGAGAAGTACGCCAGCGCGAGGCCCATCAGGGCGTACATGGCCCAGCCGGTCACCCCGTAGTGGAAGAGCGTCCAGACCGTGGCGTCGCGGGCCGCGTCGACCGTGCCGGGCTCGCCCACGGGTGGCGCCGTGTAGTGCGAGACCGGCTCGATGACGGAGTAGAACATCACGTCCGTGCCGATGCCGGCGGCGAACAGCATGCTCGCCCAGGCGAACGTCGAGAACTCCGGGCGCGAGTGGTCGGGACCGAGCCGGATGCTGCCGTAGCGAGAGACGCCCAGGAAGATCACGAAGCCGACGATCACGGTGGCCAGGGCGACGTAGAACCAGCCGAACCCGGTGCCGACCGCGCTGACGACCTCACCGATCACCTTCTCGGCGTTGCTGGGGGCGACGATCGCCCACAGGGTGACCACGCAGACGCCGACGAAAGAGGTGATGAACACCGGCCACCTCACCCGCGGACCGCCGCCGGCCGGCTCGTGGTCGGCGGGTGCGCGGGCGTCGAGCTGTGCAGTCATGGGATGGCCTCCGTGGTCGGGCTGGTCAGGACGCGTTCCGGGGATCTCCAGGCGGGTAGAGCGGACTGTCGTCGCGGTGCTGGTAGTAGGGGACGTCGGCGGCCGCGAGCGGGGTGTGGCCCAGGATCAGGTCGGCAGCCTTCTCGGCGACCATCATCACGGGGGCGTAGATGTTGCCGTTCGTGACGTAGGGGAAGACGCTGGCGTCGACCACGCGCAGGCCCTCGGTGCCGTGGACCATCATGCTCGCAGGGTCGACCACCGACATCTCGTCGGTGCCCATCTTCGCGGTGCACGACGGGTGCAGCGCGGTCTCGGCGTCCTTGCGGACCCAGTCGAGGATCTCCTCGTCGGTGTCCACCGAGGGGCCGGGCGAGAGCTCGCCGCCGTTGAACGGGGCGAACGCCGGCTGGTTCAGGATGTCGCGGGCCACCCGCACCGCCTCGACCCACTCGCGCTTGTCGTTGACCGTGGAGAGGTAGTTGAACAGCATCTTCGGCTTCTGCCGCGGGTCGGCCGACGCGATCCGCACCCACCCGCGGGTGTCGGCGTACATCGGGCCGATGTGCACCTGGTAGCCGTGGGCGTACTTGTCCTGGCCGGGCGCGGGCGAGCCGTCGTAGCGGATCGCGATCGGCAGGAAGTGGAACATCAGGTTGGGCCAGTCGACGTCCTCGTTGGACCGGCAGAAGCCGCCGCCCTCGAAGTGGTTGGACGCCGCGGTCCCGGTGCGCTTCAGCAGCCACTCCAGCCCGACGAGCGGGCGGTTGCGCCACTTGAGGCCCTCGACGATCGAGACCGGCTGGAGCGAGGCGTACTGGATGTAGACCTCGAGGTGGTCCTGGAGGTTCTCTCCCACCCCGGGCAGGTCGTGGACCATCTCCACGCCGAGTGGCCGCAGGTGCTCGGGGTTGCCGATGCCCGAGAGCTGGAGCAGCTGCGGCGAGTTGATCGCACCCCCACAGAGGATCACCTCGCCCGCAGCCACCGACTCGTGCCGTCGCCCCGCGCGCAGGTAGTCCACGCCGACCGCCCGCTTCCCCTCGAAGCGGACCTTCGTGGCGTGCGCGAAGGTCTCGACCGTGAGGTTCCTGCGGCCCATCACCGGGTGGAGGTAGGCGCGCGCGGCCGACATCCGCACACCCTTGACGATGTTGCGGTCGAAGCGGCCGAAGCCCTCCTGGCGATAGCCGTTGACGTCGTCGGTCAGTGGGTAGCCGGCCTGCTGCGCGGCCTCGAAGAAGGCGCTGAAGAGCGGGTTGGTGGCCGGGCTCCGCTCGAGCTTCAGCGGCCCGGACCCACCGCGCCAGGCGTCGGCACCGACCATGCCGTCGGGGAGGATGAGCGACTCCATCCGCTTGAAGTACGGCAGGCAGTGGCGGTAGTCCCACGCCTCCATCCCGGGGTCGGCGGCCCACCGTTCGTAGTCCATCGGGTTGCCCCGCTGGAAGATCATGCCGTTGATCGACGACGACCCGCCGAGCACCTTCCCGCGGGCGTGGTAGACCCGCCTGCCGCCCATCGCCGGCTCCGGCTCGGACTCGTACTTCCAGTCGTAGAGCGGGTTGCCGATCGGGAACGGCAACGCTGCCGGGGCGTGGATCAGGGGGTCGAACCGGTCGGTGCGTCCTGCCTCCAGCACCAGGACGCTGGTGCCCGGGTCGGCCGAGAGCCGGTTGGCCAGCGCCGAGCCCGCGGAGCCGCCGCCCACGATCACGTAGTCGTAGGACCTGCTCACGCCCGGTCGCCCCCGAACCACTGCTGCACGGCCGGCCGGATGTTGTGCCAGACGTGCTTGGTCTCGCGGTACTCCTCCAGACCGGCGAGGCCGAGCTCGCGCCCGGTGCCGGACTGCTTGTAGCCGCCCCACTCCGCCTGGGGCACGTAGGGGTGGTAGTCGTTGATCCAGACGGTGCCCATCCGCAGCCGGGCGGCCACGCGCTGCGCGCGGCCGGCGTCCTGGGTCCACACCGCGCCGGCGAGCCCGTAGATGCTGTCGTTGGCGATCGTGACGGCCTCGTCCTCGCCGGTGAACGTCTCGACGGTCAGCACGGGCCCGAAGGACTCGTCCTGGGTCACCGACATCGACGAGGTGCACCCGTCGAGGACCGTCGGGAGGTAGTAGAAGCCGTCCGCCAGAGCCGGGTCGTCGGGCCGGGACCCGCCGCACCGCAGCACCGCGCCCTCGGCGAGCCCGCGGGCGACGTACGCCTCCACCTTGTCGCGGTGGGCGGAGCTGGTCAGCGGGCCGGTCTCGGCGTCGTCGTCGAACGGGCCACCGAGCCGGATCTGCCGCGCCCGCTCGACGAGCGCGTCGACGAAGCGGTCGTGCACCGCCTCCTCCACCAGCAGCCGCGCACCCGCGGAGCAGACCTGGCCCGAGTGCAGGAAGACCGCGGTCAGCGCGTAGTCGAGGGCGACCTCGAGGTCGGCGTCGGCGAAGACGATGTTGGGGTTCTTGCCGCCGAGCTCCAGGGCGACCTTCTTGACGGTCGCCGCCGCGGCCTCGGCGATCCGGCGCCCGGTCTCGAGCCCTCCGGTGAACGACACCATGTCGACGCGAGGATCGGTGGAGAGCGGGGCGCCGGCGGTGGCGCCCGCCCCGAGGACGAGGTTGCCGACCCCTGCGGGGAGCCCCGCCTCCTCGAGCAGGCGCATCAGGTGGATCGCCGAGTGCGGCGTGAGCTCGCTCGGCTTGAGGACGAAGGTGTTGCCCGCGGCCAGGCACGGCGCGACCTTCCACGACACCTGGAGCAGCGGGTAGTTCCACGGCGTGACCAGCCCGCACACCCCGATCGGCTCGTGGACGATGCGGCTGACCACGTCGGGGTTCCCGGTGTCGACGACCCGTCCCGACTCCTCCGCGGCGATGCGGCCGTAGTGCCGGAACACCGCGACGACGTCGGCGACGTCGTACTGGCCCTCGACGAAGCGCTTGCCGGTGTCGAGGGACTCCATCCGAGCGACCGCGTCGGTGTCGCGCTCGAGCAGGTCGGCCAGGCGCAGGAGCAGGTCGCCCCTCTCCCGGCTCGAGGTCTGGGGCCACGGCCCGGTGTGGAACGCGGCGTGCGCGGCCGCGATGGCAGCCTCCGTGTCGGCGGCCCCGCCCTCGTCGACCTCGGCGACGAGGGTGCCGTCGGCCGGGCAGCGGATCTCGCGACGCTCACCTGTGCGGGCTGGGACCCAGCCACCGTCGATGTACAAGTCGGGCACGCGTGCCTCCCTCTCCTCCAGCCGAACAATGGTGCGAGCCCGGGACGACCGTCAAGGCTGCCGGCGGCTCGGGCGGACCCGCAGGCGGGTGGTCAGCGATGCCCCCAGCCGAGCCGGTGGGACACCTCCGCGGCCGCCGCCACCGTGAGCGCGACGACGTGGTCCAGGCGCTCGGCGCCGAGCCGGAAGGTCGGCCCCGACACGCTCATCGACGCCACCACGTCGCCGTGGGCGTTGCGGACCGGCGCGGCGACCGCCGTGAGGCCGACCTCGAGCTCGTCGACCGCCAGCGCGTGACCCTGGTCGCGCACGCGGGCGAGCTCCTCGCGCAGCTTCGCGCGGCGGGTGATGGTGTGCTCGGTGTAGGTCGAGAGCGTGCCGAGCGCGGCGTCGACCTCGTGGTCGTCCAGACCACTCAGCAGCACCTTGCCGTTGCTGGTCGCGTGCAGCGGGATGTGCTGGCCGACCCAGTTGTGCGGCTGGAGCGCCGAGGAGCCCGCCACCTGGTCGAGGTAGAGCGCGGAGCCGTCGGAGAGCACCGCGACGTTGACCGTCTCGCCGGTGTCGGCGGCGAGCTGGCGGCAGATCGGACGCGCCTCCTGGACGAGGTCGAGGCGGGCCGTCGTGGCGCCGGCCAGGCGCAGCACGCCCACGCCGAGCCGGTAGCGGCCGCGGTCGCCGGTCTGCTCCACCAGCCGGTGCGCCTCGAGGGTGGCCACCAGCCGGAAGGCGGTGCTCTTGTGCACGCCGAGCTCGGCGGCGATCTCGGTGACCCCGCCCTCGCCGGTGCGCGCCAGGACCTCCAGGATGCTGAGCGCCCGGTCGACGGACTGGACCCCGGCGCCGGCCTCGGCAGGGTTGCGCATGGCGCGACACTAGCGCACAACGTGTTGCGTATCGCAGACTGCGTTTCGTCAAGCGCAACAACCGCGACGTACAGAAGGAACACCGTTGGGAGACTTCGTCCTCATCCTCTCGTGTCCCGACCGGCCGGGCATCGTGCACGCCGTCTCGGGATTCCTCGTCGAGCACGGCGGCAACATCGTAGAGAGCCAGCAGTTCGGGGACCCGCTCACCGACCGCTTCTTCATGCGTATCGGCTTCACGACCGGCGACGGCCACGACGCCGGCTCGCTGCACGCCGACTTCGACGCGGTCGCCCAGCGCTTCGGGATGGACTACGAGCTGTGGTCGGCACAGGCGCCCTACCGCACGCTGCTGATGGTCTCCAAGCACCTGCACTGCCTCAACGACCTGCTCTTCCGCGCGAGCACCGGCGCGCTGCAGGTCGAGGTCCCGGTCGTGGTCTCCAACCACCGCGACGCCGAGCCGCTGGTCCGCTCCTACGGCATCGACTTCCTGCACCTCCCGGTCACGCCGGACACCAAGGCCGAGGCGGAGAAGCGGCTGCTGGAGGTCGTCGAGGAGACGGGCGCCCACCTCGTCGTCCTCGCGCGCTACATGCAGGTGCTGTCCGACGACCTGTGCCGCCAGCTCTCGGGCCGCGCGATCAACATCCACCACTCGTTCCTGCCGAGCTTCAAGGGCGCCCGCCCCTACCACCAGGCGTTCGACCGGGGCGTGAAGCTCGTCGGCGCGACCGCCCACTACGTGACTGCCGACCTCGACGAGGGCCCGATCATCGAGCAGGACGTGATCCGGGTCGACCACACCTACGACCAGGACCAGCTCGTCGCGGCCGGGCGCGACGTCGAGGCCCAGGTGCTCTCGCGGGCGGTGCGCTGGCACACGCAGTCGCGGGTGCTGCTCAACGGAGAACGGACCGTCGTCTTCCGATAGGCGGCGCACCACACGGCCACGAGGAGAGGGACCGACCATGCTGTCCGACATCGAGATCGCCAACGCGGCCGTGCTGCGCCCCATCCGCGAGATCGCGGAACAGACGCTCGGCATCCCCGAGGAGAGCCTGGTCCCTTACGGCCACTACAAGGCCAAGGTCGACCTCGGCTACGTCGCCTCGCTGGCGGACCGGCCGCTCGGACGGCTGGTGCTGGTGACGGCGCTCTCGCCGACCCCGCCGGGCGAGGGCAAGACCACCACGACCGTCGGGCTGACCGACGCCCTCCACGGCCTGGGCCACCGCACGGTCGCCTGCTTGCGCGAGCCCTCGATGGGACCGGTGTTCGGCATGAAGGGTGGCGCCGCCGGCGGCGGCTACAGCCAGGTCGTCCCGATGACCGACATCAACCTGCACTTCACCGGGGACTTCGCGGCCATCGCCGCGGCGAACAACCTGCTCGCCGCGCTGATCGACAACCACGTCCACCACGGCAACGAGCTCGACCTCGACGTCCGCAGCGTCACGTGGAAGCGGGTGCTCGACATGAACGACCGCGCCCTGCGCGAGGTGACCGTCGCCCTCGGCGGGCACGCCAACGGCTTCCCGCGCGAGGACGGCTTCGACATCGTCGTGGCCTCGGAGCTGATGGCGATCTTCTGCCTCACCGAGTCGTGGGGCGACCTCAAGCGCAGGATCGGCGACATCGTCGTCGGCTACACCCGCGCGATGGCGCCGGTGACCGCGCGCGAGCTCGGCGCGGACGGCGCCATGGCCGCCCTGCTGCGCGACGCGCTGGCGCCCAACCTCGTCCAGACGATCGAGGGCGCCCCGGCGTTCGTGCACGGCGGCCCCTTCGCCAACATCGCGCACGGCTGCAGCTCGGTCATGGCCACCCGCGCCGGCCTGAGGCTCGCGGACATCGTGGTCACCGAGGCCGGCTTCGGCGCCGACCTGGGTGCCGAGAAGTTCGTCGACATCAAGTGCCGCAAGTCCGGCCTGCGCCCCGACGCGGCCGTGGTCGTGGCGACGGTCCGCGCCCTCAAGTACCACGGCGGCGTCGCCCTGGCCGACCTCGGCACCGAGGACCTCGGCGCCGTCGAGGCCGGGATGGTGAACCTCCGGCGGCACCTCGACAACATCCGCGACGTCTACGGCATCCCCTGCGTGGTCGCGGTCAACCGCTTCCCCACCGACACCGACGTCGAGGTCGCCCAGGTCGTCGAGCTCGTCGGCGCCGAGGGCGTGCGCGCCTTCCCAGCCACCCACTTCGCAGACGGAGGGACCGGTGCCCAGGACCTGGCCAAGGGTGTGCTCGCCGCCCTCGACGAGCCGTCGCCGTACGAGTTCTCCTTCACCTACGACGACGACCTGTCTCTGACGGAGAAGGTCGAGGCCATCGCGACCCGGCTCTACGGCGCGGGGCTGGTGACGTGGGACGCCAAGGCCCGCCGGCGGCTGCTGCGCGTCGAGAAGGACGGCTACGGCGGGCTGCCCGTGTGCGTGGCCAAGACGCAGTACTCGTTCTCCACCGACCCGACCAGCCTCGGCGCCCCGTCGGGCCACGAGCTCCACGTCCGCGAGGTCCGGCTCTCCGCCGGCGCCGGGTTCGTCGTGGTCGTGTGCGGCGACATGATGACCATGCCCGGCCTCCCCCGCGACCCCTCCGCCGGCCGGATCGACCTCCTCGACGACGGCACCATCCTCGGCCTCAGCTGACCGGGCACTTCCTCCCCGTCACAGCCATCGACCGGGCACTTCCTCCCCGTCACACCCGCCGCTCTGGGGATGAAGTGCCCGGTCACCGCACCAGACGGGGACGAACCGCCCGGTCAGTCGCCGAGCTCGGCGCGGCGCCGGGTGACGTACTCCTCGAGCTCCTGGCGGATCGCGTCGTCGAGCGGCGGGGCCTCGAAGTCCTCGAGCTTCTTCTTGTAGATCTCGCCGGCGCGGGTGGCGGTGTCCTTGGCGCCGTTGCGCATCCAGCGCTCGTAGTTGTCGCTGGAGTTGAGGAAGGGTCGGTAGAAGCAGGTCCGGAACCGCTCCATCGTGTGCATCGCGCCGAGGAAGTGCCCGCCGTGGCCGACCTCCTGGTGGGCGTCGAAGGCCAGCGAGGCCTCGTCGATCTCCATCGGGGTGAACTCGTGCTGGAGCATCTCGACGAGCTGGGCGTCGATCACGAACTTCTCGAAGCCCGCGACCAGGCCGCCCTCGAGCCAGCCGGCGGAGTGCATCACCCAGTTGGCGCCGGCGAGGAAGGTCGGCATGAGGGTCATCAGGGCCTCGTAGCCCGCCTGCGCGTCGGGCACCTGCGAGGAGGTCAGGCCGCCGCCGGTGCGGAACGGCAGGTTGAAGTGGCGAGCGATCTGCCCGGTGCAGAGCAGGCCGATGCCGGACTCCGGCGTGCCGAAGGTCGGCGAGCCCGACTGCATGTCGATGTTGGTGAGGAACGAGCCGAAGACGACCGGCGCCCCGGGGCGGATCAGCTGCGAGAGCGCGATGCCCGACAGCGCCTCGGTGATCTGCTGGACGAGGGCGGCCGGGATCGTCACCGGCGACATCGCGCCCATCATGATGAAAGGCGTGAGGACGACCGGCTGGTTGGCGGCCGTGTACTCGAACTGCGCCTCCAGCATCCGGTCGTCCCAGCGCAGCGGGCTGTTGCAGTTGATCAGGGAGATCAGCGCCGGGGTCTCCTCGATGGCCTCGCGCGAGCCGAAGAGGATCTCGGTCATCCGGATCGTGTCGGCGGCGTTGACCCCCGACACCACGTTGCCCATGTAGATCTTGTCGGTCAGCGTCTGCAGCGCGTAGGTCATGTCGAGGTGCCGGCTGTCGAGAGGCGTGTCGTTGGGCTCCGTGACGACGCCACCGGCGGAGTCGAGCACGGAGAAGCTCTGCGCCAGCCGGGCGAAGTCGCGGAAGTCGTTCATGGTGCCGTCGCGGCGCACGTCGCCCTCGCGGACGAAGGGCGGCCCGTAGACCGCCCCGAAGGCCATCGAGTCGCCGCCGATGTGCACGTTGTTCTCCGGGTTGCGGGCCTGGAGGTCGAACTCCGCCGGCGCCTTGGCGACCTGCTCGAGCACGAAGTCGGGGTCGAGGAAGACCGCGTTGCCCTCGACCTTCTGGCCGGCCTTGCGGAACAGGTCGAGGGCGCGCTCGTCCATGAACTCCACGCCGATCTCGGACATCAGCCGGCGCCACCCCTTGTCCAGGGTGGCCATGGCGTCCTCGGACAGCACCTCGTAGCGCGGCATCGTGTTGCGGAACACGGGTCCTCCTGTGTCGGGGTCTCGGCTTCAGCCGTCGACGCTTGACCGTGGCGTCCCGTGGCTTCTAGCCTCATGATGTGGAACCACGGTTCCACATCATGGAACTCCTTGGGAACCCCCTCGGCGGACGGAGCACGACGTGGGCGACGCAGCCACCGGCACGCGTGCGCTCGACCGCGCCGCGGACCTGGTCGCCACGGTCGTCCACGCCGACGAGCCGATGACCTTCGCCGACCTCCAGGACGCGAGCGGGCTGGCGAAGTCGACGACCTCGCGGATGCTCACCGCGCTCGAGCGCACCGGGCTCCTCGAGCGTGACGCGGCGGGCTCCTACGTCGCCGGTCGGCTCTTCTGGCTGTACGCCGCCCGCCACGACCCGTGGGACGAGCTGGTCCGCCTGGCCCGTCCCGCGATGGACGCCATCGGCGAGGCCACCGGGGAGACCGTCCACCTGAGCGTCACCCGCGGCGAGCGCGTCGTCCAGGTCGCGCAGGTCGACTCCCGCTACCTCCTCGGCACCCGCGACTGGACCGAGATCGAGGTCCCCGCCCACTGCTCCGCGCTCGGCAAGGTCTTCTACGCCTGGCACGCCCTCGAGATCCCCGCCGGCGAGCTCGAGCAACCCACGCCCCAGACGCTCGTCGACGCCGCCGCCCTCCAGCGCGACGGCGTACGCACGCGCGAGCGCGGCTGGGCGGTCACCGCCGACGAGCTCGAGATCGGGCTCACCGGTGTCGCCGTGCCGGTGCACGGCCCGCGCGGCGACCTCGTCGCGGCGCTCGGGATCTCGGGTCCCACCCCACGCCTGGAGGGCCGGCTAGACGACCTCGGCCGCAGCCTCCTGGACCACGCCACCGCGCTCTCGGCCCTGCTGCGCGGACCGGCACCCCACACGCCCCGAGAACCCCGAGACATCGCCCGAGCCCAGGAGGTGGTCGCATGACACCCGAGGAGATCCTGCAAGCCCTCTACGACGAGACGCTCGTGGGCAACGCCCCCCGTGTGCTCGAGCTGACCGAGGAGGGGCTGTCGAGCTCGATGGAGCCGCAGACGCTGCTCTTCGACGCCCTCATCCCCTCGCTCGAGGAGGTCGGCGCACGCTTCGAGCGCGGCGACTTCTTCGTGCCCGAGATGCTGATCGCCGGTCGCGCGATGGCCGGTGCGATGGAGCGGCTGCGCCCGCTGCTCGCCGAGACCGGCGTGCAGACCATCGGCAAGTTCCTGATGGGCACGGTCAAGGGCGACGTCCACGACATCGGCAAGAACCTCGTCAACATCATGCTCGAGGGCGCCGGCTTCGAGGTGATCGACCTCGGCGTCCAGGTCGCGCCGGAGAAGTTCGTCGCCGCCATCGACGAGCACCAGCCCGACATCGTCGGCTTCTCGGCGTTCCTCACCACCACGATGCCGATGTTCAAGGCCAACATGAACGCCCTCGAGAAGGCCGGCATCCGCGACAGCGTGATCGTCATGGTGGGCGGCGCGCCCGTCACCCAGGAGTACGCCGACGCGGTCGGCGCCGACGGCTACGCGGCCGACGCGTCGCAGACCGTCAAGCGCGCCAAGAGCCTGCTCGAGGAGAAGCGCGCGAGGGTCCCGGCATGACTGCCGCTCCCCTCAGCACCGTCCTGCGCTCGGCGACCAAGGAGGTGGTGATCGGCCACGAGCACCGCTTCTGCCTCATCGGCGAGCGGATCAACCCGACCGGCCGCCGGATCTTCCAGGAGCAGCTGCGCGAGGGCGACTTCTCCGCGATCGAGCGCGACGTGAAGGCCCAGGTCGAGGGGGGCGCCGACGTTCTCGACGTCAACATGGGGGTGCCGCTCACCGACGAGCCCGAGCTGCTCGCCACCGCGATCAAGATGGTCCAGGGGCTCACCGACCTGCCGATCTGCATCGACTCCTCGGTCGTCGAGGCGCTGGAGGCGGGACTCGCGGTCTACCAGGGCCGCGCCCTGGTCAACTCGGTCACCGCCGAGGACGACCGGCTGGCGCTGATCCTGCCGCTGGTGAAGAAGTACGACGCCGCGATCATCGCGCTGCCCAACGACCACGACGAGATCCCGATGGAGGCCGACAAGCGCGTCGAGCTGACCCGCAAGATCGTCCGGGTCGCCACCGAGGAGTACGGCATCGCCCAGGCCGACATCGTCATCGACCCGCTCGCCATGCCGATCGGTGCCGACACCACCACCTCCCTGGTGACCTTCGAGGTGATGCGGCGCATCCGCGACGAGTTCGGGGTCAACATGACCTGCGGCGCTTCCAACGTCAGCTTCGGCATGCCGGGCCGCCACACGCTCAACGCCACGTGGCTGCCGATGGCGATGACCTCGGGGCTGACCAGCGCGATCATGGACGCCCGCACCCCCGAGGTCGTCGAGTCGGTCAAGGCCGCCGACGTCTTCCTCGGCCACGACGACTGGGGCATGGCGTGGATCTCGGCGCACCGCGCCAAGCAGGCGGCGGCCCAGGCGTGACCGGATGACAAAGCCGCCCGACGGCCCGGACTTCTCGCTCGCGGACATCGCCCGCGAGGGCCTCATCGAGAGGCCCGGGGCCGAGCCCGCCGCGCACGACGGCACCGGTCGCGTCGATCTCGCGTTCACCGTGGCCGGACGTGCCGAGGACGGCGCCGAGCTGCCGCCGACGCAGCGCGACGTACGCGTCCCACCCGGCGTCACGGTCTTCGACGCCGCGTCGTGGAACGGCATCGCCATCGACTCCACCTGCGGCGGCCACGGCACCTGCCACAAGTGCAAGGTGCGCGTGACGTCGTCCGTCGAGCTCCCGGTCACCCGCCACGACGCGCGCACCTTCACGCCCGGCCAGCTCGCGGAGGGCTGGCGGCTCGGCTGCCTGGTGCAGGCGACCCGCGACCTCGCGGTCGAGGTGCCGCCGCTCACCACGCGACCCAAGGCAGCGACCGTCGGGATCGGGCGGCAGGTCATCCTCCGGCCCGCGGTCCAGAAGCGCTACGTCGAGCTGGAGGAGCCCACGCTCGCCGACCAGCGCACCGACCTGGCCCGACTCGGCGACGCGATCGACGACCTCGAGCTCACCGCCGACGTGCACGCGCTGCGACGGCTCGGCACCGTGCTCCGGCAGTCCGACTTCAAGGTCACCGCCGTCGTGGTCGACGAGGACCTCGTCGACATCGAGCCCGGCGACACGACCGCGACCCGCTACGCCATCGCGTTCGACCTCGGCACCACCACGGTGGTCGGCACCCTCCTCGACGTCGGCACCGGCACCCCGGTCGCGGTCGCGTCGACCCTCAACCGCCAGCAGCCGTTCGGCGGCGACGTCATCACCCGCATCAGCGCGACGATGATGGACGACCAGGCACTGGACCGCCTCCGGGACGCCGCGGGCGCGACCCTCGCCGAGCTCGCCACCCGGGTCTGCCGCGAGGCGGGCGTCGACCCGGCCCACGTCTACGAGGTCGCGGTCGCGGGCAACGCCACGATGACCTCCCTCGTGCTCGGCCTCGACCCCGAGCCGCTCGGGGTGGCCCCTTTCGTCATGCCCGTCGCCCAGCCGCCCACCGTGCTCGCCGCCGACATCGGCCTCGCCCTGCACCCGCGCGCCCGCGCGTTCTTCTTCCCCGCGCTCGGTGCCTACGTCGGCGGTGACATCGTCGCCGGCATGCTCGCCACCGGCATGGACCGCGACAAGCGGGTGCGGCTGTTCATCGACGTCGGCACCAACTGCGAGATCGTGCTGAGCGACGGCGACCGGATCGTGTCGACAGCGGCGCCGGCTGGCCCGGCGTTCGAGGGCGGCGCCATCCGCTGCGGCATGCGGGCCGCCGACGGTGCGATCGAGGTGATCAAGGTCGACCCGCAGGCACCGGCCGACGAGCCGGCCGTGACCCTCGGCGTGATCGGCGACGTCGAGCCCAAGGGACTCTGCGGCTCCGGTCTGGTCGACGCGGTCTCCGAGCTGGTGCGGGTCGGCCTGCTCGACGACACCGGCCGGCTGGTGCCCGACGAGGCCGCCAAGGAGATCGCGCCCGCGCTGGCCGACCGGCTGGCCCGGGTCGGCGAGGAGCGGGTCTTCGTCCTGCACCGCCCCACGCCCGAGGCCGAGCCCGCCGAGTGCGTCTACCTCTCCCAGCGCGACGTGCGGGAGCTGCAGTTCGCCAAGGCGGCGATCTCGACCGGCTGGTCGCTGCTGCTGCAGGAGCTCGGCCTCGAGCACCGCGACGTGCAGCAGGTCCTGCTCGCCGGCTCGTTCGGCAGCTACCTCTCCCCCGCCTCCGCCGTCCGGATCGGGCTGGTGCCGAAGCTGCCCGTGCTCCGCATCGTCGCCGCCGGCAACGTCGCGGGCGAGGGGGCGAAGATGGCGCTGCTGTCGGTCCGCGAGCGGGCCGGCGCCTCGGCGCTGCTGGAGGAGGTGACCTATGTCGAGCTCTCCGACCGCCCCGACTTCAACGACGCGTTCGTCGAGCAGCTCGCCTTCGGGCAGTCCTGAGCAGGGCGACCGGGTCGCCCTGATCGCGTGCGGCGCCCTCGCCCAGCCCGCGGCCGGCATCGTCCAGCGTCGCGGGTGGCCGGTCGACGTGCACCCGCTCCCGCCGCTCCTGCACAACCACCCCGAGCGGATCGCCGGCGAGGTGCGCACGCTCGCCGAGCGGCTGCGGGCGTCGTACTCCCGCGTCGTGGTGGGCTACGCCGACTGCGGCACCTACGGAGCCCTCGACACGGTCTGCGCCGACCTCGGGCTCGAGCGACTGCCCGGGCTGCACTGCTACGACCTGTACGCCGGCAGCGAGCGCCTCGAGCGGCTCTTCGACGAGCAGCCGGGCACCTACGTGCTGACCGACTTCCTGGCCCGCTCGTTCGCGCGCACGGTCCTCCAGGAGCTCGGGCTGGACCGCTACCCCGACCTGCGCGACACCTACTTCGGCCACTACTCGCGCGTGGTGTGGCTGGCCCAGCAGCCCGACGCGGAGCTGCGTGCCCTCGCTGAGCAGGCCGCGGCGAGCATCGGTCTGCCGCTGACCGTCGTCGAGACCGGCACCAGCGGCCTCGAGCGGGCCCTGGCCGACCTCGTCCACTAGGGCTGCAGCCGCTTCAGCATGCCGGTGCGCCAGGCCTCGGTCTCGGCGATCTGGTTGAACGTGAAGACGTGCAGCCCCTCGACCAGCGCGCCCTCGCCCAGCGCGGGGGCGCACTTCTCCAGGAAGCTCTCGCCGGTGAAGCCGCCCGGTGCGGCCAGCCGGGCGAACAGGCCCTTGTTCTTGGCGAGGAACCGCGTCGACTCCCCCACCCCGATCTTCGTGGCCATCCCGAGCAGCTTGGCCCGCTCGACCGGGCCGGGAAGCCCGAGCAGCAGCGGCATCGTGACGCCGCGCGCCCGCAGCCGCTGCACCCAGTCGCGCACCACGGCGGGGTCGAACGTCAGGTTGCTGACGATGTGGGTGGCGTAGCGGCGCTTGTCCCACATCGACTGCACGGTGAGGTCGTCGTGGATGGTCGGGTGCGACTCGGGGTAGCCGGTGATGCCGACGTGCGCGAACGGTGACCCCATCGCCGCGAGGTCCTCGAGCAGGCCGAGCGCGTCGAGGTAGTCGCCGGCCGGCTCCGCATCGCCGCCGGGCACGAAGACCCGGGTGATCCCCTTGCCGACGAGCCGGTCGACGATCTCCTCCAGCTCGCTCCGGCCGCTCACCATCCGCGCGGCGAGGTGCGGGACCACCGTGTAGCCGTGACCGTGCAGTCGCTCCGCCAGGTCGAAGGTGGCGTCGAGGCCCTTCGAGGGCGACGCGGTCACCGTGACGGTGCGGTCCCGTGCCACGTGGGCGAGCAGCTTGTCCTCGGTCGAGGCCGTGGGCAGCACCTCGTAGCGGGCGTTGCCCAACAGGCGGATGAGGGTAGCGGCCGTTCGCTTGTTGCGCATGGAGCAACTCGTTTCGTGATGCGCATCGAGATTGCTCACTCTAGTGCGTCGGAGCCCGGGACGACAGAGCCCGCGGCGACCCGGAAATGACACGAGGGGCGGCCACCTCACGGTGACCGCCCCTCGTGGGACGAGCTGGTGCGACTAGCGGATCGTCACTTGACGGTGACGGTGGCGCCGGCGGCCTCGAGGGCCTCCTTCGCCTTGTCCGCGGTCTCCTTGTTGGCGTTCTCGAGGATCGTCTTGGGGGCGGCCTCGACGAGGTCCTTGGCCTCCTTCAGACCGAGGGAGGTCAGGGCACGCACCTCCTTGATGACGTTGATCTTCTTGTCGCCAGCGGCCTCGAGGACGACCTCGAAGTCGTCCTTCTCCTCCGCGGCACCGGCGTCGCCACCGGCGGCGCCACCGGCGGCCGGGGCGGCGGCCACGGCGACGGGGGCGGCGGCGGTCACGCCGAAGGTGTCCTCGAACTGCTTGACGAACTCGGAGAGCTCGATCAGGGTCATCTCCTTGAACGCGTCAAGGAGCTCGTCGGTGCTGAGCTTCGCCATGGTGGCGGTTCCTTCCGTGTGTGGCGCGATCGCGGTGGTGCGTCGTGCCGGGTTTCAGGTGGTGTACGTCGGCCTGGTGTCAGGCGTCGGTGGACTCGGCGGCCGGCTCGGCAGCCTCGTCGGTCGCCTCGGTCTCCTCGGCCGCGGGGGCCTCGTCGACAGGGGCGTCCTCGGCAGCGGGAGCAGCCGGAGCACCGGCACCACCTGCGAGGATCGAGGGGTCCTGCTCGGCCTTGGCCTGGAGCGCACCCGCGAGGCGGGCGGCCTGGGCGATCGGCGCGTTGAGCAGGTAGACGGCCTGGGAGAGGCTCGCGAGCATCGCGCCCGCCAGCTTGCCCATCAGCACCTCGCGCGACTCGAGGTCGGCCAGCTTGGCCACCTCGGACGCGTCGAGCGGCTTGCCGTCGAGGACTCCACCCTTGATGACAAGGGCGGGGTTCGCCTTGGCAAAGTCACGCAGACCCTTGGCGGCCTCGACCACGTCTCCATTGATGAAGGCGATGGCGGTGGGGCCGGTCAGCAGGTCGTCGAAGCCTTCGATGCCGGCCTCGGAGGCGGCGATCTTGGCCAGCGTGTTCTTGACCACGGCGTAGTTGGCGTTCTCGCCGAGGGAGCGCCGCAGGTCCTGCAGCTGCTTCACGGTGAGCCCGCGGTACTCGGTCAGCACAGCGCCGGCGGAGTCGTTGAAGGACTCAACGATCTCTGCAACGGCGGCAGTCTTCTCTGGCCGCGCCATGGGTCTCCTTCCGGGGTTGACCACCGGCGTCCGGCCCACAGACGACGAACGCCCTGAGCACAGGCTCAGGGCGTGGATGCGGCGAGTGCCGCTGCTCTGTCACCTGCGCCGGCCGCCCGCTGCTGCGGACCTTCGGTCATGGGCGTGGAGCCCCTGACAACCTGCGGTCTCTGGTTTCGAGAAGGAACAGTACGCGCTCCGACTGGGACCGGCCAAATCGGGAGTGCGCACCCGGGCCAAACCCGGCATTCGCCTGCCGCGAAGGCTCATCACTGGTTCCATGGTGGGCGTGGATCACCAGCTCATGACCGTCGGGGCCTCACTGGCCCGCAGCGACGAACGCATGCTCACCGGGCGCAACGCGGCCGGGCGGGTCTGGAAGACCGGCTTCGCCGGGCTCGACCCGCTCATCGGCGGCGGCATGCGCGCCGGCTCGCTCCTCCTGCTCGCCGGCCCGCAGGGCCTGGGCAAGTCGACCTTCGCCCTCCAGATGGCGCGCAACAACGCCGCGACCGGACGCCCGGTCCTCTACTTCTCCTACGAGCACGATGCCGAGGACCTCACCCAGAAGCTCATCGCCATGGAGGCCGGCGAGCTCGACGAGTCCGACCAGGTGCGGGTCAACAGCATCCGGTCGATCTTCGACGACCTGTGGGTCAGCTCCCTCGAGCACCGGCTCGAGTCGGTGCCGTCGGGCATCGACGCGCTCAAGCGGGTCGAGCACTACTCCGAGCACCTCTTCGTGCACCGCTCCACGGGCACCCGCACCGACCTGGCCGCGATCCAGACGACCATCGACTCGGTCCGCCAGGCGACCGGAACGACCCCGCTGGTGGTCATCGACTACCTGCAGAAGGTCAAGTCGTCGCACACCGACGAGCAGCTCCGGTCGACCGAGATCGTTGAAGGGCTCAAGGACCTCGCGATCGACATCGCTGCCCCGGTGCTGGCCATCGCCGCCGCCGACAAGGACGCGCTGCGCAGCGGCAAGCGGATGCGGGCCAGCGACCTGCGCGGCTCCAGCGCACTGGCGTACGAGGCCGACGTGGTCATGGTGCTCAACAACAAGTACGACATCGTCGCGCGGCACCACCTGACGTACGACCTCACCAACGCGGAGCGCTTCAAGGACTTCGCCGTGCTGACGATCGAGAAGAACCGCTTCGGCCGCGACGGCGTGACCCTGCAGTTCCGCACCCGCTTCGACCAGGGCCGCTACGAGCCCGAGGGCTTCGAGGTCAAGGAGCAGCTGATCGACGAGCGGGTCTTCCGCGAGTGACCCGCCCGCCGGTCGCGGCGTGGGAGGGACCGGCGCTCAGGCGGCGCCGGGGAACATGTCCTCGGTGACCTGGTCGGCCGGGGGCGCCTCGATGTCGACGTCGGTGCCGAAGTCGGAGTAGGTGCCCTCACTGGTGGTCGAGGTCGGCTTGCCGCCGGCCACGGACGGCACGTCGAGCGACTGGGAGAACTTGCGCGGCAGGTTGTCGCCGTCGACCCACATCTCGGTCACCAGCTCCTCGGGGAGCATGTCGGCCATCGACGCCGGGAACTCCATCGCGTCGAGGTACTGCGACGGGTCCATGGTGACGCGGTAGTGGTTGGTCTCGACCCCGTCCACCTCCTCGGTCCCGAGGAGCTCGATCTTCTTCGGCGCCTCCATGGCCTTGAACATGACCTCCGGGTCGGTGGCCTTGCCGATCATGCCGAAGAGCGAGTTCGGGTCGCTGAGGTCGATCTTGAGCCACTTGTCACCGGTGCCGAGGTCGGGCGACTTCAGGTACATCGCCTGCCCGACCATGATCAACTCCATGGGCTGGGCGCCGGTGCTGGCCGCCTTCATCTCCACCCCGTCGTCGCCGAACCGGGCCTCGCCCTCCATCGTCTGCGACTGGCCGCCCGACTCCGACACGGTCTGGAAGGTGAACGTCTCGGCCTCGCGCATCGCCTCCATCACCGCGGGGTAGAAGCCGGCAGCGTCGAGCTCGGTCAGCGCGGCCTCCTCGGTCTCCTCCGCGTCGGCGGAGCTGTCGCTCGTCGCGGAGCCCGCCTCGGAATCGCTGTCGGAGGCGGAGCTCGCGTCGGACCCCGACGAGTCGCCGCTGCAGGCCGTGAGGCCGACACCGACGCTCAGGACCAGGGCGGCGGAGCCGAGTCGGCGGGCGAGGGACGTGACGCGCATGGAGTCTCCTGTGCGATTGCGGTGCGGCGGCTGGGCCCGCGGGCTGTGTGCGAGCCCTTCCTACCCGATGCTTCCACACCGAAACGACGCGCTCGGCGAAATGCAGGTCGGCCCGGCCACCCCCGCAGGGGATGACCGGGCCGACTCGGCGCGCGGAGGCTCAGGCCTGGACGGCCTCGTCCTCGGCGGCGACGTTCTTGACGCGGTTGGGGTCGACCTGGATGCCGGGGCCCATCGTCGTCGAGACGGTGATCTTCTTGATGTAGCGGCCCTTGGAGCTGGCCGGCTTGAGACGCAGCACCTCCTCGAGGGCGGCGGCGTAGTTCTCCGCGAGCTGGACCTCGGAGAAGGACGCCTTGCCGATGATGAAGTGCAGGTTGGCGTGACGGTCCACGCGGAACTCGATCTTGCCGCCCTTGATGTCGGAGACGGCCTTGGCGACGTCGGGCGTCACGGTGCCGGTCTTCGGGTTCGGCATGAGAGAGCGGGGGCCGAGGACGCGACCGAGACGACCGACCTTGCCCATCATGTCGGGGGTGGCCACGACGGCGTCGAAGTCGAGCCAGCCGCCGGCGACCTTCTCGATCAGCTCGTCGCCACCGACGAACTCGGCGCCGGCCTCACGGGCAGCCTCGGCCTTGTCGGCGTTGGCGAACACGAGGACACGGGCGGTCTTGCCGGTGCCGTGCGGGAGGTTGACGGTGCCGCGGACCATCTGGTCGGCCTTGCGCGGGTCGACACCCAGGCGCATGACGACGTCGACGGTCTCGTCGAACTTCTTCTTGGAGCCACCCTTGGCGATCTTGATGGCGGCCAGCGGGGCGTAGAGCTCGTCCTTGTCGAACGTCTCGGCGGCCGCGCGGTAGGTCTTGCTGCGCTGCATTGTCTTCTCGTTTCTGTGGTGCGAAGGATGTGGTTAGCGAGCCAGCGCGGCTCTCCCACGGATCAGTCGGTCGTGACGCCCATCGAGCGCGCAGTGCCCTCGACGATCTTCATGGCCGCTTCGATGTCGTTGGCGTTGAGGTCGGGGAGCTTGGTCGTCGCGATCTCGCGGACCTGGTCCTTGGTCAGCTTGCCGACCTTGTCCTTGTGCGGCACGCCCGAGCCCTTGGAGAGGCCGGCGGCCTTCTTGATCAGCTCGGCGGCCGGCGGGGTCTTGGTGATGAAGTCGAAGGAGCGGTCTTCGTAGATGGTGATCTCGACGGGGATCACGTTGCCGCGCATGGACTCGGTCTGGGCGTTGTACGCCTTGCAGAAGTCCATGATGTTGACGCCGTGCGGGCCGAGCGCCGTACCGACCGGCGGGGCCGGGGTGGCCGAACCGGCCTGCAGCTGCACCTTGACGAGCGCGGCGATCTTCTTCTTGGGAGGCATTGCCTTCTCTTTCTCTCTTGTGGTCACGACGAGGACGGACGCCCTCTGCCACGGGTTGTTGCTACTTCATTGTCAGGCCGCCGAGCGGCCCGACGAAATCGTCAGACCTTCTGAATCTGGCTGAACGACAGCTCGACCGGGGTCTCCCGGCCGAAGATCTCGACCAGCGCCTTGACGCGCTGGGACTCGGCGTTGATCTCGGTGATCGTCGCGTGGAGGGTGGCGAACGGGCCGTCGACCACCATGACGGAGTCGGAGACCTCGAAGTCGGCGACCTCGACGGGCTTGCGCGGCGTGGTGGCGGAGCCCTTCTCACCGGACGCGGCGGCCTCGGCCTCGGCGACGGCCACGACGGCCGGGGCGAGCATGTCCTCGACCTCGCTCATGCTCAGCGGCACCGGCTGGTGGCTGTGGCCGACGAAGCCGGTGACCGACGGCGTGTGGCGCACGGCGGACCAGGACTCGTCGGTGAGGTCCATGCGGACCAGGACGTAGCCGGGCAGGACGGTGCGCGTGACCATCTTGCGCTGGCCGTTCTTGATCTCCGCGACCTCCTCGGTGGGGACCACGATCTCGTGGATGTAGTCCTCCATGTTGAGGGAGATGATGCGGTTCTCGAGGTTGTGCTTGACCCGCTTCTCCATGCCGGAGTAGGTGTGCACCACGAACCAGTCGCCCGGCTTGGCCCACAGCTCGCGGCGGAAGGCCTCGAGCGGGTCGTTCTCCTCGGCAGGCTCGTCGGCCTCGTCGGCGTCGTCCTCGTCGGACACTTCAGCGGCGTTCTCGTCAGCCTCGTCGGTGACCTCAGCGGCGTCCTCGACGGCGTCGTCGGCGCTCTCGTCGACGGTCAGGTCGGCGTCCTCGGGGGTCGCCTCGTCGACGGACTCGACCTGGTCCTCGACCTGGTCCACGTCATTGCTTTCCGACACGTCTCACTCCGTACTCGTTGCTGGGGGGCGGGGATCCACTGCCCCGGATGTCACTGGGTGTTGCTACCGGTGAAGATCTCGAAGACCAGCTTTCCGAAAGCCAGGTCGAGCACCGACACCAGAGCCATCACCACGGTGACGAAGACCAGCACCACGAAGAAGTAGGTGATCAGCTGCTGCTGGGTGGGCCACACCACCTTGCGGAGCTCGGCCACCACCTGGCGCAGGAACGTGACGGGGCTGGTGCGCCCACGGTCGTCGCCGCGCGAGTCGCGCCGCGCGTCCTGAACCGCGTTGCCGTCGGCCACGTTTCTTCACCTTCTCGTCCGGGTTGCTGTGCAGTGTTTCCTCGCAGGGCACGAGGGACTTGAACCCCCAACCTTCGGTTTTGGAGACCGATGCTCTGCCAGTTGAGCTAGTGCCCTCCGGTGGTCTCCGCCCGCCACTGCGGGCATGCCGAAGCATCTGGCGAAACCACCAATCGGGAAGCATACGGGGCCGATCCAGCCGAGTCGAACCGAGGGATCCCACCGGCTCCCACCTACGATGCCCGCATGGGGACTCCGGCCGTCGGCGGCGACCACCGGCGCGAGGTGTCGCAGCTGCCGAAGGCCCACCTCCACCTCCACTTCACCGGTTCGATGCGGCACGGCACGCTGCTCGAGCTGGCCGAGCGCGACGGCATCGTGCTGCCCGACTCGCTCGTCGAGGACTGGCCGCCGCGGCTCAGCGCGGCGGACGAGAAGGGCTGGTTCCGCTTCCAGCGGCTCTACGACGTGGCGCGCTCGGTGCTGCGCACGCCCGACGACGTACGCCGCCTGGTGCTCGAGGCCGCCGAGGACGACGTGCGCGACGGCGGTCGGTGGCTGGAGATCCAGGTCGACCCGAGCGGCTACGCGGCTCGCTTCGGGGGCATCACGGCGTTCACCGACCTCGTCCTGGACTGCGTGCGCGACGCCTCGGAGCGCACCGGGCTCGGCATGGCCGTGGTGATCGCGGCCAACCGCACCCGGCACCCCCTCGACGCCCGCACGCTCGCGCGGCTCGCGGGCCAGTACGCCGGCCGGGGCGTCGTCGGGTTCGGGCTGTCCAACGACGAGCGCCGCGGGCGCACGGAGGAGTTCGAGGGCGCCTTCCGGATCGCCGAGCGGGCCGGGCTGCTGCTGGTCCCGCACGGAGGCGAGCTGCTCGGCCCCGACCACATCCGCACCTGCCTCGACCGGCTGGGCGCACAACGCCTCGGTCACGGCGTCCGCAGCGCCGAGGACCCCGACCTGCTCGACCGCATCGTGCAGGCGGGGGTAGCGCTCGAGGTGTGCCCGGTGTCCAACGTGGCGCTGGGCGTCTACTCCGACCTCACGTCGGTGCCGCTCCCCGACCTGCTCGCCGCCGGCGCGACGGTCGCGCTGGGCGCCGACGACCCCCTGCTGTTCGGCTCGCGCCTCGCCGGGCAGTACGCCACGATGCGCGCCGCGCACGACCTCGACGACGTCACCCTCGCCCGGCTGGCGACGATGTCGTTCGAGGCGTCCCAGGCGCCGGCGGAGGTGCTCGACACCGCCCGCCGCGACATCGCCGCCTGGCTGGCAGGCTGACCTCAGAGGGTGCAGCCGACGGTGACCGGCTCGTTGACCAGCCGGACGCCGTACGCCGCCTCGACGCCGTCTCGGATCTCCCGGGCGAGCGTCAGCAGCTCCTCGGTCGTCGCACCGCCGCGGTTGGTGAGCGCGAGCGTGTGCTTGGTGGACAGGGCGACCCGCTCCCCCGCCGCGGCGCTGGTGTAGCCCTTCCCGAAGCCGGAGTGCTCGATCAGCCAGGCCGCGCTCGACTTCACGGTGCCGTCGGGCTGCGTCCACCGGGGCGCGTCGTCGGGCAGCGCGTCCGCCTGCTCGGGGGTGAGGAACGGGTTGGTGAAGAACGAGCCGGCCGACCAGGTGTCGTGGTCGTCCGCGTCGAGGACCATGCCCTTGCCGCGACGCAGCCCGAGGACCGCCTCGCGGACGTCGGCCAGCGGGGCGCGCCCACCCTCCGCGACGCCGAGCGTGCGGGCCAGCTCGGCGTACGCGATCGGCGCCCCGAGGACGCCCTGGCGGAGCTGGAAGGTGACGTCGAGGACGACGTGGCGGCCGGGGTCGGCCTTGAAGCGGCTGGTGCGGTAGCCGAACTGGCACTCGGCCGCGGCGAAGGTGCGTACGCCGTGCAGGACCCGGTCCCACACCCGGACCCGGGCGAGGGTCTGGGAGACGTCCTGGCCGTAGGCGCCGACGTTCTGGATCGGGGTCGCCCCGACCGAGCCGGGGATGCCGGACAGCGCCTCGACCCCGATCCAGCCGCGCTCGACGGCCTCTGCGACGAAGACGTCCCACGACTCCCCCGCGGCGACCGTGACGGTCGCCCCGGAGCACGACGGGTCACCCGAGCGGTCCACGTCGGCGGAGATCCCCCGGGTGGCCACCTCGACGACCGTGCCCGCGAAGCCCTCGTCGGCGACGACGAGGTTGGAGCCGCCGCCCAGGACCAGCACCGGCTCGCCGGCCCGGTCGGCCCCGTCGACGGCCGCGACGAGCTCGTCCTCCGTGGTGGCGCGGACCCACTGCCGGGCGGCACCGCCGAGACGCAGCGAGGTGTGCCGGCTGAGCAGCTCAGCCACGCACGACCGCCTTCGGCATGCCCAGGACCTTCTGCCCCTCGCAGGTCACCTCGAGCACGAGCGTCACGAGGCCGTCGACGACGGACTTCACGGTGCCACCGACGACGACCTCCGCACCACCCTCGGCAGGTACGACGACGGGACTGGTGAACTTCGCCCCGAGGTCGACGACCTCGGCGCCGTCGGTCCACTCCGCGACGGCGCGGCCGACCAGGGCGAGGGTGTACATGCCGTGCGCGATCACACCGGGGAGGCCGACGCTGCGGGCGACCTCCTCGTCCTGGTGGATCGGGTTCTGGTCGCCGCTGGCGTCGGCGTAGGCCACGAGGTCGGCGCGGGTGACGGTGAAGGTCCGGGGCTCGAGGACGTCTCCGCCCTGCAACGTGGTGGTCATGCAGCACCTCCCGCGGAGTGGACGAGGGTCGCCTTGCCCGTGCAGACCACGGCGCCGGAGGCGTCGGTGATCTCGCTGCTCGTGGCGATGATGTCGGCGGCACCGATCTGCCGCAGCCCGGTGACGGTGAGCGTGGCGCTCAGCTCGTCGCCGACGGCCAGCGGGCGGACGTAGGCGAAGCGCTGCTCGCCGTGCACGATCCGGTGCAGGTCGATCTGCTCGGCGTCGAGGAACGCCTGCATCGCGTCGAAGGCGAGCACGATCGGGAACGTCGGCGGGACCGACTCGAGGGGGTCGCCGGGGTGACCGACGGCGGCGGCGAAGGCGCCGACGCGCTCGGGCGTGACGGTCAGCGGTGCCGGGGCGGGGAACTCACGCCCCACCAGGGAGGGGTCGACGGGCATGTCACGACCCTAGCCGGAAAAGCACGACGACCCGTCCGAGGACTCGGACGGGTCGGGCGTGATGGAGAAGAGCGTCAGCGGGTCTCGCGGTGCGCGGTGTGCGTGCGGCAGCGCGGGCAGAACTTCTTCAGCTCGATCCGGTCGGGATCGTTGCGACGGTTCTTCTTGGTGATGTAGTTGCGCTCCTTGCACTCCGTGCACGCGAGCGTGATCTTGGGGCGAACGTCAGAGCTCTTGCTGGCCATGAGGAGATCCTTGGGTTTGCGGGTGGTGCGGAGACTTGGTGGTAGCGGGGGCGGGACTCGAACCCGCGACACCACGATTATGAGCCGTGTGCTCTAACCACCTGAGCTACCCCGCCGCGGAGGACGGACGCCCCCGGAGGAGGTCCGACCCAGAGCCCCTTTACGGAATCGAACCGTAGACCTTCTCCTTACCATGGAGACGCTCTGCCGACTGAGCTAAAGGGGCAACGACGGAGAACGATACACACGCCCCGCCACGATGAGAAATCGGCTCCGACCCGCCCTGCAGGGGGTCCTTCAGAGCTCCTGGATCCGGGGCCAGCCGACGGCTTCCTCGAGCTCGTAGGCCAGTCCCAGGAGCCGGGCCTCGCGCCCCGGTCCGGCGCCCAGCATCATGCCCTGCGGCAGGCCCGCAGCGGTGGTCGCGAGGGGCAGCGAGACGGCCGGCTCACCGGTCGCGTTCTGGAGCGGGGTGAAGGCCACCCAGTCCATCAGCCGGCCCATGATCTCGTCGTAGTCCTGGTCGGGTCGCAGGTGCCCGACGAGGGGGGTCTCGGTGGCGAGCGTCGGCGTCAGCGTGACGTCGTACTGGGCGCGGTGGCGGGCGGCCAGCTTCTGCGAGCCGCGCAGGACCGCGATCGACAGCGGCTGCTTGTGCAGGTTGCGGGCGGCGTGCTTCGCGAGGCCGAGGGTGAGGTTGTCGAGTTTCGTCGCGTCCCACGACGGGCCGAAGTCCTTCTTGCCGCGCCGCACGATGACCAGGGCGAGCATCGACCAGAACCGCACGAAGTGGTCGGGGAAGCTGGCCGGCACCGGGTTGTCGATCTCCTCGACGTGGTGGCCGAGCGACTCGAGGAGCGCCGCGGTCTTCAGCGTCAGCTCGTGGACCTCGGGGCTGCACTCGCGCCCGATGCCCTGGGTGACGACCGCGATCCGCAGCCGCGCCCGGCTGGGCCGGGTGATGTCCCCCACCGGCGCGAGGAGCGGGTTGCGCCAGACCTTCTCGGCCTCGCGGTAGAACGCGGCGGTGTCGCGCACGCTGCGCGTGAGCACGCCGTCGGAGACGATCCGCACCGGCATGTCCCGCATCATCCGGTCCTGGGCCAGCCGTCCGCGCGTCGGCTTGAGCCCGACCAGGCCGTTGACCGCGGCCGGGATCCGGATCGATCCGCCGCCGTCGTTGGCGTGCGCGATCGGCACCGCGCCGGCGGCCACCAGCGCGGCCGAGCCGGCGGACGAGGCGCCGGCGTAGTGGTCGGGGTTCCACGGCGACCGCACCGGGCCGAGGCGCACGTGGTCGGCCGCACCGGAGAAGCCGAACTCGGAGAGCTGGGTCTTGCCCAGCGGGATCAGGCCGGTCGCGAGGTACATCCGGGCGAAGTCGCCGTCGGCCTTCTGGGGAGCGGCGGTGAAGGCGTCGGCCCCGTGCCGGGTGGGCATCCCGGCGACGTCGACGTTGTCCTTGACGAACGTCGGCACCCCGGCGAACCAGCCACCCCGCGGATGGCGGGCCTCACCACGCGCGCGGTCGTAGGCGGCGTACGCCACGGCGCCGAGCGCGGCGTCGACCTGCTCGGTGCGGGCGATCGCCGCCTCGACCACCTCGGGCACCGACACGGCGCCGGAGCGCAGCGCCTCGACGAGTCCCGTCGCGTCGAGGTCCGTCAGGGCGTCGTCGGCGGAGAAGGCGTGCACGCGCGTCATGGACGGGCAGCCTACGGACTGCCCGGGCGCTGCGGCAGGGGTGAATTCGGTGGAGGTCGACGCAGGTCGCGGGGCAGCGTGGCCCACCTGACCGGGACGTCATGCGGATCGGGCAGACGCCTGCCCCGTCCGTATGACGTCCGGGTCACAGGTCGGCGCAGCCGCGGCGGTGGCACCCCTCGAGGTGGTCGTCGACGAGGCCGACGGCCTCCATGAGCGCGTACATCGTGGTCGGTCCGACGTGGGCGAACCCGGCCTTCTTGAGCGCCTTGGACATCGCGACCGACTCGGGCGAGGTGGTGGGCACGTCGGCGGTCGTGACGGGCGCCGGTCCGGGCTCGGGGCGGAAGGACCAGAGGAAGGCCTCGAGGCCGCCCCCGTCGCGCAGCGCGACCGTGGCGCGGGCGTTGGCGATGGCCGCCTCGACCTTGCGCCGGTTGCGCACGATGCCGGCGTCGGCCATCAGCCGCTCGACGTCGGACGGCCCGTAGGCGGCCACCACGTCGGCGTCGAAGTCCGCGAAGGCAGCCCGGAAGGCCGGGCGCTTGTTGAGGATCGTCAGCCACGACAGCCCGGACTGGAAGGCCTCCAGCGTCAGCCGCTCGAGGTGTGCCGCCTCACCCGAGACGCGCATCCCCCACTCGGTGTCGTGGTAGGCGAGGTTCACCGGGTCGCCGGCGCCCCACGGGCAGCGGGCGACGCCGTCGGGACCCACGACCGGACCGCTCATGCCCGACATCCTCGCCCACGTCGCGGGCTCCCGAGCACTCCCCCGTCGGGGTGGCGCAACCTGCGGCGTCACTACGTAACGTCGAAGTGTGAGCCGCGTCACGCGGACCCACTGGGGAGGGAGCCCCGATGTCCACGATCAAGCCCAGCTCGTGGCTGGCACAGCATGCAACGCGGTTGCCGCACGCCGTCGGCCGCGTCCTCGAACGTGCGGTCACCGAGCCCGCACGCCAGGTGGGGACCAACGTCGCCGACGCGGCGCCGTTCGCCGACGGGATCGAGTCACGCCTGCACCAGGCCGACAGCGCCATCGAGCGCGCGAAGGAGCTCGAGGCCCGGGCCGCCGAGAAGGCGGTCCGGGCGCGGGAGGCGTCCGAGGAGGCGCAGGCGGTCCGCGACCGCGGCGCCGACGACGTACGCCGCACCCGCGAGGACACCGACGAGCGTGTCGAGCAGGTGGTCGCCGAGGCCCAGAAGGAGGCCGACGACTACGTCGCCGCCAAGCGGCAACGGGCCCGGGAGAACGCCGACGCCGACGTCGCGGAGGCCCAGGAGCGAGCCGAGGAGCGCGCGGCCGAGGCCGAGGGGCGGGCCGAGAAGGCACGCGCCGAGGCCGAGGAGGCGGTCGCGCACGCCCGGGAGCAGATGGCCGAGGCCCGCCGGATGGCGGACGAGGCCGCGCGGGCGGCGCGGGAGGCGGCCGAGCAGGCCCGGGAGCGGGCCGACGAGCTGGCGCGCGAGGCCGACGAGCGCGTGGGCGAGGCCGAGCGCCGCACCCGGGCGGTCTCGGAGCAGGGGCGCAGCCTCGCCGGCACCGCCGACGAGGACCCGCTCGACCTCGAGGCGATGCACAAGGCCGACCTGCTCGACCTCGCCCGGGACATGGGCATCGACGTGAACGGCAGCCAGCTCAAGAAAGAGCTGGTGACGGCCATCCGTCGCGGGCGCTCGCGCGCCTCGGCCTGACCGAGACCACCACCGAGACACCACTGACGAAACCACCGACGAAGGGAGCCCTGATGCTCGGCACCAAGACGATCGGCCGCAGCCTGGTCTTCGGCCTCGGCTACCTGGCGGGAAGCCGGGCCGGCAAGGAGCGCTACGAGCAGCTCACCACTGCCGGCCGCTCATTCGCGGGCCAGCTGCGCAAGCAGCTGGCCGACGCACCCGACACCTCGCCGTCCACGGTCGCCGGTGCGGCCCGGCGCGCGTGGGACGACTCCGACATCACGCTCGGGGGGTCGTGATCCCGGTGCGGATCACGATCCACCTCGTCGCGCGGCTGGTCCGGGTGCCGCTGCTGCGGGTGGACGGCACCATCACCCTCGAGGACCACGTCGCCGGCGAGGGACCGCACAGGGACGTGCTCGCGGGTCGACGTGACCTCCCGGTCGGCCAGCTGCTGGCGCTCGCCGAGTCCGAGCTGGCCGCGGCCGGGCACGGCCCCGTCAGTGCCGGAGCTTGAGCCGGACGTTGGGCATCTCGGGCGCCGGGATGGCGTCCATGTCGATGTCGACCACCCCGAAGCGGCCGTCGACCTGGCGGCCGTCGACGATCTGGCGCTGCCACTCCTCGCGGAAGCCGACGATCTCCTCGTGGGTGCGGCCGATGAAGTTCCACCACATGACGATGGGCTCGCCGAACGGCGGCCCGCCCAGCACCAGCAGCCGGGCCTCCTCGTGGGCGGTCACGGTGAGGGTGGCGCTCCCGGGCGGGACGTAGGCGAGGTCGCTCGGCTTGATCTCGGTGCCCTCCACGTCGATCACGCCGACGTCGAGCATCAGGCCGTGCTCGAAGGACGCGTCGACCTCGATCTCGAGGGTCTTGCCGGTCGCCAGCATCAGCTCGGCGCCGACGAGCGGCGTGTGGGTGGGCACGGGCGAGGACGCGCCGAGCAGCTCGCCGAGGAACACCCGGGCCTCCCAGCCCGGACCGCGCACGGGCTGCGGCACGAAGTGCTCGAAGCCCGGCTCGACGTCGCGGGTCTCCTCCGGGAGGGCGATCCAGAGCTGGGCGCCGTGCAGCACGGAGGTCCCGGGCGTGGACACCTCGGAGTGGCTGATGCCGTGACCGGCGGTCATCAGGTTGAGCTCGCCGGGCCTCACGAGGGCGTGGTTGCCCGCGGAGTCGCGGTGCTCGATCTCGCCCTCGAAGAGCCAGCTCGCGGTCTGCAGACCGGTGTGCGGGTGGGGCGCGACGACCATGCCGCCGGTGTGGTCGACCTCGTCGGGACCGTAGTGGTCGACGAAGCACCACGCGCCGATCAGGGACCGGTGGCGTTGCGGGAGCGTGCGTCGTACGCGCATGGCCCGGGGACCGCCCAGCGGGACCTCGCGCGAGGTGAGCACGTCGATCGCGGTCATCGCCCGCCACGGTACCCGGCTCCGGCAATCCGTGGGGTGGAGTCGCGAAGACCCGCGACTTTGGTCGCAGGACCGGGTCGCGGTCAGCTCAGGTGGTGGGGGGCGTCGTCCCGGTGGGAGCCCGTGGACTGGTCCGACGATCCCCGCGAGCCGCGGTCGGTCGCACCGCCCTGGTCCTGGCGGTCGAGGCGCACCACGACCGACTTGTAGACCGGCGTGTTGCTCTTGTCGGCCGTCGATCCGAGGGGGACGAGGGCGTTGGCCTCGGGGTAGTAGGCGGCCACGCACCCCCGAGGTTGGTCGTAGGGAACAACGCGGAAGGACGGGGCGGTGCGCTCCACGCCGTCGCGCCACTCGCTGACCAGGTCGACCACGTCCCCCTCCGCGAAGCCGAGGTCGCGGAGGTCGTCGGGGTTGACGAAGACGACACGACGTCCGCCCGAGACCCCGCGGTAGCGGTCGTCGAGGCCGTAGATCGTGGTGTTGAACTGGTCGTGCGACCGCATCGTCTGCAGCAGGAAGCGTCCCGGCGGCACGTCGAGCACGTCGAGCGGGGTCGCGGTGAGGACCGCACGGCCGCTCGGCGTCTCGAAGACGCGGTTGTCGCGCGGCGGGTGCGGCAGCACGAAGCCTCCGGGCTCGTCGACCTTCTCCTCGTACGACGCGCAGCCGGGGACGACGCGCGAGATCCGGCGGCGGATCTCGCTGTAGTCGTCGCGGAAGGCTGCCCACGGGACCGGGGAGTCGTCCAGCGTGGCCAGGGCGAGGGAGCAGATGATGTCGACCTCCGAGCGCAGGTGCTCCGAGGGCGGGTCGAGGGGGCCGTGGGAGGCGTGCACGGCCGACATCGAGTCCTCGACGGTCACCCGCTGCACCCGGCCGCCGGTGAGGTCCTTCTCGCTGCGGCCGAGCGGGGGGAGGATCAACGCCTCACCTCCGTGCACGACGTGCGAGCGGTTGAGCTTGGTGGACACGTGCACCGTGAGCGCGGCGTTGCGCATCGCCGCCTCCGTCGCCTCCGTGTCTGGGGCGGCGCCCACGAAGTTGCCGCCCATCGCGAAGAACACGCGGATCTTGCCGTCGCGCAGCGCCTGGATGGAGCCGACGGTGTCGAGACCGTGCTCGCGCGGCGGCTCGAAGCCGAACTCGTCGCGCACCGCGTCGAGGAAGTGGTCGGGCACGCGCTCCCAGATGCCCATGGTGCGGTCGCCCTGGACGTTGGAGTGGCCGCGCACCGGGCACACGCCGGCACCCGGCTTGCCGATGTTGCCCTGGAGCAGGGCCACGTTGACGATCTCCTTGATGGTGCCGACCGCGTTGTGGTGCTGGGTGATGCCCATCGCCCAGCAGGTGACCGTGGCCGGCGACTCGGCGATCATCCGGGCCGCCTCGGTGATCTGCTCGCGGGTGAGGCCGGTCGACGCCTCGACCTTGCCCCAGTCGAGGTCGGCCACGTGGGCGACGTACGCGTCGAGGCCGGTCGTGTACCGGTCGAGGAAGTCGTGGTCGAGCGCGTCCCACTCGACCAGCAGGGCACCGACCGCCTGGAAGAACGCGAGGTCGCCGTTGAGCCGGATGGGCAGGTGGAGGTCGGCCAGCGCCGTGCCGACCGTGAGGCCCTTGGCCTTCTGCGGGTTCTTGAAGCGGACCAGCCCCGCCTCCTGGAGCGGGTTGATCGCGATGATCTTCGCGCCGCGGGACTTCGCCTCCTCGAGCGCCGAGAGCATGCGGGGGTGGTTGGTGCCGGGGTTCTGCCCGACGACCAGGAGCAGCTTGGCCTGGTGGATGTCCTCGAGGCTGACCGAGCCCTTGCCGATGCCGATCGTGTCCACGAGCGCCGAGCCGGAGGACTCGTGGCACATGTTCGAGCAGTCGGGCAGGTTGTTGGTGCCGAGGCTGCGGGCGAAGAGCTGGTAGACGAACGCGGCCTCGTTGGAGGTCTTGCCCGAGGTGTAGAAGGTGGCCTGGTCGGGATGGTCGAGGCCCCGCAGGTGACCGGCGATCGTCGCGAACGCGTCGTCCCACGAGATCGGGGTGTAGTGGGTGGCACCCGGTCGCAGGACCATCGGCTCGGTGAGGCGGCCCTGCTTGCCGAGCCAGTACTCGGTGCGGCCGGAGAGGTCCGCCACGGAGTGGGTCGCGAAGAACTCGCGGTCGAGGAGCTGCCGGGTCGCCTCCTCGGCGACGGCCTTGGCGCCGTTCTCGCAGAACTCCGCCACGTGCCGGTGCCCGGCGGCCGGGTCCGGCCAGGCGCAGCCCTGGCAGTCGAAGCCGTCGACCTGGTTGAGCCTCGTCAGGGTCGAGGCAGCGCGACGTACGCCCATCTGGCCGACGGCGCGCCGCATCGCGACTCCGACGGCCGTGGCACCGGCGGCCGCGTGGGCCGTCGACTCGACCTCGACGTCGGCCTCGTCGATGTCGAGCTCCGGCACACCGCGCAGCCGGTCGGTCAGCTTCTTCGTCAAACGGCTCACGTCCTCATACTGCCGCAGAGTGTGACGCGCACAACCACCCGGAATAGTGGGCGGGTCCGGGCAGGTTGGTGCCTCTCGTGCCTTCACTCTTCGAGCCCCTGACCCTCGGTGCGGTCCGCACCGACAACCGCGTCCTGATGGCCCCGTTGACCCGGATGCGGGCCACCGTCCCCGGCGACGTGCCCAACGAGCTGATGCGCGACTACTACGTGCAGCGGGCGGGTGCGGGGCTGCTGATCTCCGAGGGCACCCAGGTCAGCCCGGAGGGCAAGGGCTACATGGACACCCCGGGCATCCACAGCGCCGAGCAGGTCGCCGGCTGGCGCACGATCACCGACGCGGTGCACGAGGCGGGCGGGCTGATCGCGGCCCAGCTGTGGCACGTCGGCCGGGTCTCGCACGAGTCCTTCCACGACGGCGCGCTGCCGGTGTCGGCGAGCGCCCTCCCCTACCGCAACCGCACCACCGTGCGTGGCGACGACGGCCGCCCCACGCGGGTCGCCTGCCCCACGCCGCGTGCCCTCGAGCTCGCCGAGATCCCCCGCCTGCTCGAGGACTTCCGCCGCGCCACCGTGAACGCCCGCGAGGCCGGCTTCGACCTGGTCGAGATCCACGGCGCCCACGGCTACCTGCTGCACCAGTTCCTGGCGGCCGACAGCAACCAGCGCACGGACGAGTACGGCGGATCGCTGGCCAACCGCGCCCGCCTGGTGCTCGAGGTCACCGACGCCGTCATCGACGCCTGGTCCGCCGACCGTGTGGCGGTGCGGATCTCGCCGATCGGCTCGTTCAACGGCACCACCGACCCCGAGGGCGCGGCGGCCGGGCTGCACGTCGCCCGTGAGCTCGGCGCGCGCGGGCTGGCGTTCCTCCACCTCTCCGAGCCCGACTGGGCCGGCGGCCCGGTGCTGGACGAGGACTACCGCCGTGCGCTGCGCGAGGCGCACCCCGGGCCCATCGTGGGGGCCGGCAACTACGACCTCGACAAGGCGGAGCGGCTGCTGCGCGCGGGGCTCGTCGACGCTGCGGCCTTCGGCCGGTCGTTCATCGCCAACCCCGACCTCCCGCGCCGCCTCGCGGAGGGCCTGCCGCTCAACGTCCCGCAGCCGGACACCTTCTACGGCGGCTCCGAGGCGGGCTACACCGACTACCCGGCGTACGGCGCCGCCTGAGCCGAGCCCGTCGTAATTGCCTCGTGCCGGTGCGGGGCGGACGCCTAGGCTCGTCCTCGTCATGCAGGACTTCCCACCCCGGATCGCGACGTTCTTCTCCGGTTCAGACGACGCACCCTCGCCGGATCCCGACACCCGGTCGCCCGCGGCGTTCCTCCGGTGGATGCTCCGGCAGCAGTGGCAGGTCATCACGCTGTCGGCGCTGTCGTGCCTGCTGTGGCTGATGCCCCTGACCTTCGGTCCCTACATCTTCGGCCGGGCCGTCGACGACGGCATCCTCGGCGGCTCGGAGAGCGACCTGCTGCGGTGGGCTGGCGTGATGCTCGCGGTGGTCTGCGTGGGCGGCGTCTTCGGCGTCGTCTTCCACACGCTGGTCGTGCGCACCTGGCTCATCGGCCTCTACGGCACGACCCAGATGGTGACCCGCAAGGTCGCCCAGATGGGGCACGTGCTGCCGCGGCGGTCCCCGACCGGCGAGGTGCTCAGCGTCTCGTCCAGCGACTCCGACGAGTTCGGCGCGCTGACCGAGATCATCGCCCGCGCGGCCGCGCAGCTCGTGTCCTACCTGACGGTCGCGGCGATCGTCCTGTCGATGTCGTGGCAGCTCGGCCTGCTGGTGCTGGTGGCCGCGCCCGTCCTGCTCGGCGCCGCGCTTCCCCTGCTGCGGCCGCTGCACCGCCGCCAGGAGGTCGAGCGCAGCCGCAACTCCGAGCTGACCTCGATGGCCACCGACATCGTCGCCGGGCTGCGCATCCTGCGCGGCATCGGCGGCGAGGACACCTTCGGCCGCAACTACGCCGCGCAGTCGCAGTCCGCCCGGCAGGCCGGAGTCTCCTCGGGGGTCTGGCAGGCCGCGGTCGAGGCGGTCGGCGTGCTCTTCTCCGGCGTCTTCCTCGTCAGCCTGGTGTGGCTCGGCACCCGGCAGGTGAGCGCCGGCGACATCAGCGTCGGGCAGCTGGTCAGCTTCCTGGGCTACGGCCTGTTCATGGTCGGCCCGATCCGCACCTTCTTCGAGCTCGCCCAGAAGTCGACGCGCGCCCTCGTGAGCGCGCGCAAGGCGATCGCGATCTTCGAGCAGCGTCCCCCGTGGCGCGACCCGGAGGTCCCCCAGCCGCTCGACGGCTCCGCCGACCTCGTCGACGACCTGAGCGGGTTCCACGCCCGCGCCGGCCTGCTGACCGTGGTCGTCAGCGCCGTGCCCGAGCAGAGCGCCGCACTGGCCGACCGGCTGGGCCGCTATCTGCCGCCCGACACCGACCCGGTGGGCGAGGACGACGGCGCAGGGCTCAAGGGCCGCACCGCCCGCCGTGCCCGCGCCGACCGGGAGCGACGCCGCGCCCGCATCGCCGCCCGCGACGAGGAGGCCGCCACCCGCGCGTGGGGCGTCCGGCTGGGAGGCGTGGACCTGTCCGCCGCCAGCCTCGTCGACGTACGCCGCCAGGTGCTGGTCAGCGACACGGGCAGCGGCCTCTTCGCCGGCACCCTCCAGGACGCCATCGACCCGCACGGCCGGCTGACCCGCGAGCAGGCGGAGGAGGCCCTGCGGGTCGCCAACGCCGAGGACGTCTACGACGCGCTGCCGGAGGGCTGGCAGGGCCAGCTCGACGAGCGCGGCCGCGGGCTCTCCGGCGGGCAGCGGCAGCGCGTCGTGCTGGCCCGCGCGCTGGCCGTCGACGCCCCGGTCCTGGTCCTGGTCGAGCCGACGTCGGCGGTCGACGCCCACACCGAGGCCCGGATCGCCGAGCGGGTCAGCGGGCTGCGTCGCGGGCGAACGACGGTCGTCTGCACCGTGTCGCCGCTCTGGCTGCACCACGCCGACCGCGTCGTGCTGCTCCAGGACGGCCGCGTCGTCGCCGACGGCGAGCATGCCGACCTCCTCAGGGACAACGACACCTACCGCGGCGTGGTGGCCCGGTCGCTCGACGACGAGGTCGAGGGGGTGTCGCGATGACCGACCTGCTGGCGACCTCGTCGCAGACCTGGCGCGACCGGACGCTCGACCCGCCGGTGATCCCCGCCGAGCTCCACCCGCCGGCCGACGCGACGCCGCTGGAGCGCAACGCCGCGCTCTGGGCGCGCCACGACCTGCGCCGGCAGCGGGCGGAGGCGGTGTACGACGCCTCCCGCAACCCGGAGCGCGGGTGGCCCGTCTCCGGCAACCGCGCGGTGCTCGCGTTCTTCCGCGACCTGCTCGCCAGCCGCCGTGGCAGGTTCACCGCGCTGGTGGTGCTCAACGCCCTCGCCGCCGCGACCGCGCTGGTGGTGCCCCGCCTGCTGGGCGAGCTGGTCAACACCACGGTCGACGGCACCGGCCGGTCCCTCGACCGGCTCGCGCTCGTGATCGTCGGCGTCGTGCTGCTGCAGGCGGCCTTCACCTTCGTCGCCCAGCGCACGTCGACGCTGTTCGGGCAGGACCTGCTGTCGACCGCGCGCGAGTACATCGTGCGCACCATCCTCCGGCTGCCGCTCGGAGCCGTGGAGAGCGCGAGCACCGGCGACCTGGTCACCCGCGTGACCCGCGACGTCGGCACGATGAGCCGGTCCGTCCAGTACGGCCTGCCCATGGCGATCATCTCGCTGCTGACCGTGGTGCTGTCGATCGGCGCGATGCTGCTCAACTCCGTCGTCCTCGCGGTCCCGGCGCTCCTCACGTTCGCCACGTCGTCGTGGGCCGTGCGCAGCTACCTCCGCCGCGCGCCCAAGGGCTACATCACCGAGGGAGCGACGTACTCACGGATCAACACGACCCTCACCGAGACCGTCGAGGGCGCCCGCACCGTCGAGGCGCTGGGCCTGTCCGGGGCGCGGGTGCGCGCGGGCGACGACGACATCGAGGTGTCCGCGCAGGCCGAGCGCTACGGCATGACGCTGCGCAACATCCTCTTCATGGCGCTCAACTTCGCGTTCCAGACGCCGCGGGTCGTCACCCTGCTCGTCGGCGCCTACGCCTACACGCGCGGGTGGGTCGACCTCGGCCAGATCACCGCCGCGGTGCTCTACGTCGAGGCACTGGGGGATCCTCTGGACCGGCTCATCGGCGAGGTCGACCGCCTCCAGGTCGGCGCCGCGTCGACGAGCCGCCTGCTCGGCATCGCCGAGGTGCGTCCCGACCGCGAGGCGGGCGACCGGCTGCCGGACGGTGTCGACCTGGTGGGCGAGGACCTCCGGTTCGCCTACCGCGAGGGGCACGACGTGCTGCACGGCGTCGACCTGCGCCTCGGCGTGGGCGAGCGGCTGGCCATCGTGGGCCCCAGCGGGTCGGGCAAGTCCACCCTCGGCCGGCTGCTGTCGGGCATCAACCGGCCGCGCACCGGCACCGCCCGGGTCGGCGGCGTCGACCTGGTCGACCTGCCGCTGGAGGTGCTGCGCACCGAGGTCGCGCTGGTCACCCAGGAGCACCACGTCTTCATCGGGTCGGTGCGCGACAACATCGTGCTGGCCCGCGAGGACTCCGACGACGACGCCGTGCGCGCGGCCCTCCTGGCGGTCGGCTCGCTGGCATGGGTCGAGCGGCTGCCCCAGGGGCTCGACACGGTCATCGGGTCCGGGCGCTTCGCCCTGACACCGGCCCAGGCCCAGCAGGTCGCGCTCGCCCGGCTGATCATCGCCGACCCGCACACCCTCGTGCTCGACGAGGCGACGTCGCTGATCGACCCCCGCACGGCGCGCACCCTCGAGGGGTCGATGAACAACCTGCTCGAGGGCCGCACCGTCGTGGCGATCGCCCACCGGCTGCACACCGCCCACGACGCCGACCGCATCGCGGTGGTCATCGACGGCGGCATCGTCGAGCTCGGCAGCCATCACGAGCTGCTCGAGCTCGACGGGGAGTACGCCGCGCTCTGGCGCGCCTGGACGTCCTGAGGCGGCTCGAGCCGGTCAGCCGCACTGCCAGGTGAACGACGCCTCCTGCGGCGGGGCGTCGTCGCGGACCAGCCAGTGGAGCTGACCGACGTCGCCCCACATCATCTCGGCGCGCTCGTCGGACGCGAGCTGGAGCAGCGACCGCCACCGGGGCAGGGCGTCCACCACCGCCGGATCGCCCCAGTCGAAGGGCTCCCCGTCGACGGCCCGGCGGACCTGCTCGACCTCGTACTCGACCGGCCCCTGCTGCGGAGTGGGGTGCCCACCGAGCTGGTGCGTGTCGAAGCCGTTCCACGGCGAGGCGCCGAGCGCGTCCCTCAGGCTGTCGAGGTCCTCCCGAGCAACACCGTGGCGTCGCCACGCGTCGGCGACCCACGGCAGCTCGAAGGACGGCCAGGTGAGGATCCTCTCGCCCGTGAGCGGCACCGTCGGATAGGGCCGGAGTCCAGGAGGGGCTGGCGTCAGCAGGTCGGTGACCTGCTCGCGGGTGCTCAGGTCGGGTCGCAGGTGCACCACCCGCGCGCCGTGGCGGGTGGCGGCGTCCCAGGTGCCCACCGTCGTCATGACGTCATCGAGGTAGCGCCCGTCATAGTAGAAGAACGCGAGGGAGCCGACGTCCGGCAGCGCCAGCTCCGGGAGCAGGGGCGCAGCCGTCGCGAGGTCCACGGTGAGCACATGGGAGAGAGGTCCCACGCCCTCCCAGACCGGCCAGCTGTTGAGCGGGAGCGCGGGCAGTCCGCCGAGCTGGGCGACCACTGCCTCGCCGTCGGCCGCGGCGCGCAGCCGGAGCGCGGGCCGCAGCCACCGGAGGAACTCGGCGGCCGCCGTGCTCGGGAGGTGTGCCTCGGCGAGCGCTCGCAGGTCGACCTCGCACTCGGCTTCCCGGCCCGTCGCGGTCGGGCTCGGCGGCGCGGAGGCCGGCGGGCGCCACGGCGGGACCTCCGCTGGCTCCTCGCCCGGCGCGGCGGCGAACCGCACCTGCTCGACGCGCCCATCCGGGTGCCTCAGCTCGAGCACGGCGTCGAGTGACCCGTCAGGTGCCAGACGCACACCGGCGGTGCTCGCACCGTAGCTGCCGCCAGGCAGGGGCTGCTGCCGGGACGAGGCCTCCAGGTGCTCGGTCTGCCGGCGCTGCAGCAGCGCCTGGAGGGCAGCGTGGCGAGCCATCAGCTCGCTGTACTGTCCGTCGCCGCCCGCGTCACGTCGCCCCCGTCGCATGGCGCGAGCGTAACGACCGGACAGATCCGCTCGCTGCCGGTCCTCAGCTGTTGCTGAAGACCGCGGGTCCGCCGTCGTCGCCGGTGCTGTCCGGTCCGCGGCCGGCCCAGGTCCAGGCGTAGGCCGGGTCCTCCACGGCGAGGCCGCCCTCGCCGAGCTCGAGCGGGGCGAAGGTGTCGACCATGACGGCCGACTCGTCGAAGTACTGCACGCCGAGGCTGGCCTCGATCGCGCTGGGCTGCGGACCGTGCGCGTGGCCGCCGGGGTGCAGGCTGATCGAGCCGAGGTTGATGCCCGATCCCTTGCGGGCCTCGTAGTCGCCGCCTACGTAGAACATCACCTCGTCGGAGTCGACGTTGGAGTGGTAGTAGGGCACCGGGATCGCGAGGTCGTGGTAGTCGACCTTGCGGGGCAGGAAGTTGCAGATCACGAAGTTCCAGCCCTCGAAGACCTGGTGCACCGGCGGCGGCTGGTGGACCTTGCCGGTGATCGGCATGAAGTCCTCGATGTTGAACGTGTAGGGGTAGAGGCAGCCGTCCCAGCCGACCACGTCGAAGGGGTGCGTGGCGTACGTCAGCCGGGTGCCGACGATGCCCGCGCTGGTGCGGTGCTTGACCAGCACCTCGACGTCGGCGCCCTCGACCTGGAGCGTCTCGGCCGGACCGACGAGGTCGCGCTCGCAGTAGGGCGCGTGCTCGAGGAACTGGCCGAAGCGAGAGAGGTAGCGCTTGGGCGGGTGGATGTGGGAGTTGGCCTCGATCGCGTAGAGCCGCGACGGCTCGGCCGGCACCCAGCGGTGGTCGGTGGCGCGCGGCACGATCACGTAGTCGCCGGGCCGGTAGGCGATGGTGCCGAAGACCGTCTCGACGACGCCGCTGCCGGACTCGACGTAGACGCACTCGTCACCGATCGCGTTGCGGTAGAGCGGCGAGGGGTCGGTGCCGGTGACGACGTAGCCGATCCGGACGTCGTTGTTGCCCAGCACCATCCGGCGACCCTCGACCGGGCAGCTCCCCGTCTCGAGGTCGTGGAGCTTGAGGTGGCGCGGCTTGAGCGGGTGGTTGGGCGTGCGCGACTGGTCGGGCAGCTCCCAGACCTGGCTGTCGGTGATCGCGCTGGGCACGCCGCGGTGGTAGAGCAGGGACGAGTCGGAGGAGAAGCCCTCCTCCCCCATCAGCTCCTCGCGCAGCAGCCGGCCCTCGTCGTCGCGCAGCTGCGTGTGGCGCTGCCGGGGCAGCCGGCCGAGTGCTCGGTAGTGGGCCATCGGTCCGCTCCATTCGTCCGATCATCGGACGCTGACGTCCGCTATCTGGTGGCTAGAGTAGTCGCGTGTCCCCCACACCTCCACCCCCCGATCCCTTCCCGGCCGCGTGGCAGGGGCTGGTCGACGACGCGGCGATCTTCCCGCCGGGCAACGCCGACCTCCCCGACGCGCTGACGGCGTACGAGGCCCGCGACGCCGAGTGGTGGGCCGGACTGGTCGGGTCGTTCGTGGCCCGCGACACCGACCTCGGGTCCGTGCCCGCCGGGGTGCCGGTCTCGGTCGTGCTCACCTCCGGGGCCGGTGCCGTCGAGGGTGTGGCGTCGCTGGCCGCTCGCAAGGGCCTGACCCTCGCCGGCCTCGAGGTCGCGGTGCGCGACGCCGACGACCCGGTCGGCAACGTGCGCCGCATCGACGCCGCGGTCCGCGCCGCCGAGCTCGAGGCGCCGGTGTTCGTCGAGGTCCCCGGCCCGGCGACGGCCCAGTGGCTGGCCGCTGCCGACGAGGTCGCCGCCTGCGACCACCGGCTCAAGCTCCGGCTCGGGCACGTCGACCACGACCTCATCCCCGACTCCGCGACCGTCGCCGCCTGGGTCGACGCGGCGCTCGACCGGGAGGTCCGCTTCAAGGCGACGGCGGGTCTGCACCGCGCCGTACGCCACGAACCCGAGGGCGGCGGCGCCCACGGCTTCCTCAACGTGCTGGCCGCGACCGCGACCCTGTGGGACGGCGGCACGACCGACGAGGCCGCGGAGGTGCTGGAGCAGCGCGAGGGCTCCGCCCTGACCGCCGTCGACGTGGCCGCTGCCCGCCGGTGGTTCACCTCGTTCGGCTCGTGCTCGGTGACCGAGCCGCTCGACGACCTCATCTCACTCGGATTGGTGGAGAAACCATGACTGCGACGACCTGGGTCGAGGGAGCCGCGGGCTCCGGCTTCGACGTCGACCACCTCCCCTACGGCGTGTTCGCGCGCTCCGGGGAGCACCCCCGGGTGGCCGTGCGCATCGGCGACCAGGTGCTCGACCTGAGCATCGTGGCGGCCGCCGACATGGTCGACACCCACGCGCTCTACGACCAGCCGACGCTGAACCCGTTCATGGCCGCGGGACCCGCCGTCTGGGAGTCGACGCGCGCCTGGATCACCGGGCTGCTCACCGACGAGACCGAGCGCGACCTCGTCGAGCCGGCGCTCTCGCCGGTCGACTCGGTGCGGATGCTGATGCCGTTCACCGTCGGCGACTACGTCGACTTCTACGCCTCCGAGCACCACGCCTCCAACGTCGGTCGGATCTTCCGGCCCGACCAGGAGCCGCTGCTGCCCAACTGGAAGCACCTCCCCGTCGGCTACCACGGCCGCTCCGGCACCGTCGTGGTCTCGGGCACCGACGTGGTGCGCCCCAGCGGCCAGCGGAAGGCGGCGACGGCCGAGTCGCCGACCTACGGGCCGTCGCAGCGGCTCGACATCGAGGCCGAGCTCGGCTTCGTCGTCGGCGTCCCCTCGGCGATGGGCGAGCGGGTCGCCACCGGCGACTTCGCGCGGCACACCTTCGGTGTCGTCGGCCTCAACGACTGGTCCGCGCGCGACATCCAGGCGTGGGAGTACGTCCCGCTCGGCCCGTTCCTGGGCAAGTCCTTCGCGACGTCGATCAGCGCGTGGGTGACCCCGATGGCCGCGCTGGACGCCGCGTGGACCGACCTGCCGGGACAGGACCCCGAGCCGCTCGACTACCTCCGGGTCGACGGGCCCGCGGGTCTCGACATCGAGGTCGAGGTGGTCCTCGACGGCGAGGTCGTGGCACGCCCGCCCTACCGGGAGATGTACTGGTCGCCGGCCCAGATGCTCGCGCACACCACCGTCAACGGCGCGAGCCTGCGCACCGGCGACCTCTGGGCGTCCGGCACGATCTCCGGCCCCGAGCGCGACCAGCGCGGCTCGCTGCTGGAGCTGAGCTGGGGCGGCAAGGAGCCGTTCACGGCCGGCGGCCGCGAACGCACGTACCTCGAGGACGGCGACGAGGTCGTGCTGCGCTACACCGCACCGGGGACCGGCGGCGGGCGGATCTCCCTCGGCGAGGTCGCCGGGCGCATCCTCCCGGCCCACTGACGGCCGACGAGTCGTCGGGCTCCGTTCACCTCGCTGCGCGACCGTGCGCCCATGCGCATCGCCCAGCTGGCCAACTTCGTCGGACCCGCGTCGGGGGGCATGCGCACCGCGCTGCGCGCCCTGGGCGCGGGCTACGTGGAGGCGGGCTGCCGCCGCCTCCTCGTCGTGCCCGGCCCGGAGGACGCACGCACGTCGACCCCGCTCGGTGACGTCGTCCAGCTGCGCGCACCGCGCGTCGGCGGCGGCTACCGGCTCATCGTCGAGCCGTGGCGGGTCACCGAGGTCCTCGAGCAGTGGGAGCCGACCTCCATCGAGCTGAGCGACAAGCTCACCCTGCTGCCCGTGGCCCGCTGGGCACGGCGCAGCGGCGTCGGCTCCGTGCTGCTCTCGCACGAGCGGCTCGGCGACATGCTCGCCCTCCGCACCGGCTTCGACGCCACCAGCAAGGTCTCCATCGGCCTGCTCAACCGGCTGCTCGTGCGCAGCGTCGACGCGGTGGTCGTCACCTCGGAGTACGCGCGCGAGGAGTTCCAGGAGGCGGCCGACGCGGCCGACTGCCCCGTCGTGCGGGTGCCCCTCGGCGTCGACCTCGACACGTTCCGCCCGCACGCGCGCGGCCCGGTCGAGGAGCTCCGGCTGGTGCATGCCGGACGGCTCTCGCGCGAGAAGAGCCCTCACCTCGCGGTGGCCACCGCCGTCGAGCTGCACCGACGCGGCGTACCCATCCGCCTGGACGTGTACGGCGTGGGCCCGCACCGCGACGAGCTGGTCGACATCGCCGGCGACGCCCCGGTGCGGTTCCGTGGGTACGTCGACTCGCCCGCCCGCCTCAGCCGGGCGCTCGCGCACGCCGACGTCGCGCTCAGCGTGTGCCCGAGCGAGACCTTCGGCCTGGCCGTCCTCGAGGCCCTGGCGTCCGGCACCCCGGTCGTGACCGCGGACCGCGGCGGGGCGCGTGAGCTGGTCGACGCAGGCTCCGGCGCGTGGGCCGACCCGGACCCGGTCGCACTCGCCGATGCCGTGCTGGCGGCGACCGCGCGTCCCGTCGCCGCCCGCCGGGCCGCCGCGCGCCGACGTGCCGAGCGCTACCCCTGGTCGACGACCGTGGCGTCGATGCTCGCGGTCCACTCGTCGGTGGCGATGCCCGCCAGCCGCTCGCGCGCGCGGCGGGTGATCAGCAGCAGCACGGCCGCCGCGGCCACGACCAGCGAGCCGATCACGATCGCCAGGTAGGCGCCGTGCAGCGACGAGTCCATCGGCGCCACCAGCCCCGAGACCAGCGACACGGCGACGAGCGCCGCCGTCGCACCGCGGCCGAGCCGCTGGACGGCGACGAACGGGACCACCCAGAGGAAGTACCAGAGGTGCACCACCGGGCTGAGCGCGACCGTCGCGGCCATGACCAGCGCGAGCGCCCGGACGGACTGCCGCGCGTCACCTGTGGGCAGCCGGACCAGCACCCAGCCGACGACCCCGACGATGCCGACCTGGGCGAGCAGCCGGACCAGGCCGAGGAAGGTCTCGTCCGGCGTGCCGGCCCCGGCGGCCTGGGCGACCAGGTCGAGCCACCCACCGACGAGGGTGGGCAGCGACAGCGGGGTGTTGACGGTGCCGGGCACCGCCAGGGCGCCGAGCCAGCCGATGCCGAGCCCCCAGACGACGCCGGGCAGGACCAGCGCGGCCAGCGCCACGGCAGCCACCCGGACCGTGTGGCGTGCGCGCGCCGCGAGGGACGCGGCGGCGGGGAGCGTCACCAGCACGACGGCGACGCAGGCCAGGCCGCCGGGGAGCTTCACGCCGGCGGCGAGGCCGCCGAGGACGGCACCGGCGACCCAGCCGTGCTCGCGCGCGAGGACCAGCGCGGCCGCCATCAGTCCGACCATGAGCAGGTCGTTGTGGAGGCCGGCGACGCCGTTGGAGACCATCAGCGGCGAGGCGAGCACCAGGCACGACGCCAGGGCCGGGTTGGCGCCGCACCATCGGGCCAGCCGCGGCACGGCCCACGCCAGCAGGACCAGGCCGACCAGCGCGACCATCCGGTGCGCCACGACCAGCAGCCAGGGGTCGGAGGTGAGGCCGGCCGCGAGGTCGCCGCCGATCAGGGGGACCGGCCCGTACGGCGCCGGCGTGGCCATCCAGCGGGCGTCCACGCCCTCGACGATCGGGCCGGGGACCGACCGGGGCCCGACCAGGCTCCAGGGGCCGTGCTCGTAGGGCGAGATCCCGCGGTGGGCGAGCGTGCCCTGGGCGGCGTACGACCAGCCGTCGCGGGAGAAGAGCGGCGGTGCGAGCAGCAGCGGGAGGGTCCACGTCACGGTGGCGGCGCGCACGCGGGTGAGCAGCGCCGGCTGCTCCGGCCCGTCGGCGCGGGCGCACGCCTGGCTGAGGTGCAGCCAGGCCGAGGCGAGCATGCCGAGCCCGACCAGCACCACGACGAGCCCGGCCATCCGGCCGACGGCCGAGCCGCGCACCACCTGGAGGACGTCGACCTCCGCGACGGTGGCGCTCGGCGGGATGGCCGCCATGACCAGTCCACCGAGCAGGACGAGCACGCTGCCGACGAGTCCCCGGGCCACCACGCAGCGGACGGTAGGGCCCGCTCCCGACCGCGGTCCGACGCCCGGGTGAACGCCGGACCAATCCCGGCCCGGGCTTCGGCGCTCCCCCTAGGCTGTCGGGCGTGAGACAGCTCGGCCAGTACGCCGCTCCACGGCACGCCATCGCCCACCTCTCCGACCCGCACCTGATCGGCGGCGGCCGGCTGCACTACGGCGTGATCGACAACGTCGCCCACCTGCGCGCCTCGCTCGCCCGGCTGGCCGAGGTCCGTCCGGCCCCGCAGGCCCTCGTCTTCACCGGCGACCTCGCCGACCAGGGCGAGCCCGAGGCCTACGCGACGCTGCGCTCCATCGTCGAGCCGGCAGCCGCCGCGATGGGCGCCGTGGTGATCTGGACGATGGGCAACCACGACGAGCGCGCGCCGTTCGCGCACGGGCTCTTCGACTCCGACGACGACGGCTTCCAGGACCGCGTGCACGAGGTCGACGGCCTCCGCATCGTCGCCCTCGACACCAGCGTCCCGGGCTACCACCACGGGGAGCTGCGACCCGAGCAGCTGGCCTGGCTCGCCGACGTGCTCAGCACCCCCGCCGAGCACGGCACCCTGCTCGCGATGCACCACCCGCCGCTGCCGCTGCCGATGCTGCGCGCCGCCGAGCTGATCGAGCTGCACGACCAGCAGTCGCTGGCCGACGTGATCACCGGCACCGACGTGCGCGGGATCCTGGCCGGCCACCTGCACCTCTCGACGTGGTCGACCTTCGCCGGCGTACCCGTCTCGGTGGCCTCCGCGAGCTGCTACACCAGCGACCCGGCGCCGGTCGACCGCCTCATCTCCGGTGTCGACGCGGCCCAGTCGTTCACCATGGTCCACACCTACGACGACCGGCTGGTCCACACCCTCGTCCCGCTCGAGCGGGGCACCGAGGTCAGCCACGTCGGCACCGACATCGCCGAGGCCCTCGAGACCATCCCGCTGGAGCAGGCGTTCGAGCTGGCCTCGTCGAAGACCTCGCAGTTCAACAACTAGGACCCCTCACCACATGCGACTCCTGCTGATGCGCCACGGCCAGACGCACGCCAACGTCTCCGGCGAGCTCGACACCGCGCACCCCGGGCTCGACCTCACCGACCTCGGCCGCGCCCAGGCCACCGCCGCGGCACGCGCCCTGGAGGGCGAGCAGATCGACGCGATCTACGTCTCCAGCCGGGTGCGCACGCACCAGACGGCCCAGCCCACCGCGGACGACCGGGGCCTCACCCCGGTGCAGCTCGACGGCCTCGAGGAGATCCAGGCCGGCGACTTCGAGATGCGCAACGACCACGACTCCGTCGCCGGCTACATCGGCAGCGTCGCCACCTGGCTCGAGGGCGACCTGGCGTACCGGATGCCGGGCGCCGAGACCGGCGAGGAGTTCCTCGCCCGCTTCGACCGGGCGGTCCGCGAGATCGTCGCCGGCGAGCACGAGGCGGCCCTCATCGTCAGCCACGGCGCCGCCCTGCGCACCTGGGTGTCGACCCGGATGACCCCGCACCCCGATGCGCCGCCCGCCACCCAGCCGCTGCACAACACCGCGCTGATCGTGCTCGAGGGCGACTTCGACGCCGGCTGGGAGATGGTGTCCTGGCAGGGCCACCCCGTCGGCGGCGAGCTGCTCGAGGACCCCACCGCCGAGGACCCCACCGGCGACCTGGACTCCGACGGGGACGGCGAGATCGGCTGAGTTCGCCGATGGATCTCCACGCACACGCGTCGAAGTTCATCCGGGGCTGAGCGTAGCGCCGGTGATCAGGGCCTGAACTTCCACGCGCTCGGGTGGAAGTCCATCTCTGGCCGCGCTTGATCCGTCAGCATATGCTGACACCTATGAAGACCTCCGTGGGCACCGACGACGGCGATGGCGTCCTGCACGAGCTCGCCGCCGTGCGCGAGGCGAAGCGCGAGCTCGCGCGGCGCGAGGAGGTGGCGGTCCGCAAGGCCCGTCACTCGGGCCTGAGCTGGGCCGAGATCGGCACCCTGCTCGGCGTGACCAAGCAGACGATGCACCGCAAGTACCGCAAGGTCGGCTGAGTCGGCTTTCAGACGCCCTCGGTGCCGATGCCCGGGTGCACGAACGGCCGCCCGGCCTTCATCTGCTCGATCGAGCCGGGGTGGACGCGGTCGAGGTGGGCGAGGCCGCGGCGTCGGTAGCGCAGGATCTGCACGATGCCGAAGGCCCAGAAGAGGTACTGCACCGCGAGCGCGAGCTTGAAGTCGCCGAGCGTGTAGGCGTCCATCCCGCCCGGCTCGACGAGGTCGAGCACGACCCCGATCAGGGCCATGGTGAGCAGCGAGGCCGTGAAGCCGCCGACGTTGACCAGCCCGTTGGCCCGGCCGGCCTCGTGCGGCGGTGTGAACGAGCGCGCGAGGTCGAAGGCGACCATCGCGGCCGGTCCGCCGCTGGCGGTGGCGAAGGTCATCACGACGACCAGCCACACCGGCGCCGGCCCGGGCCACAGGAGCACCGCCGTCCACGGCACCACCATCGCGACGACGACGCCGATGACGATGAACGAGCGGTAGTACGGCAGCCGCGCGACGAGTCGCGCGAGCCCCAGCCCGCTCACGACCGTCCACGCGGTCATCGCCATCAGCAACGTGCTGGCGGACGCGGTGCTCCAGCCCAGGCCGCGCACGAGGAACGGGTAGCCCCAGAGCAGCGCGAAGACGGTCGCGGAGAACTGCGAGGTGAAGTGCGACCACATCCCCAGCCGGGTGCCGGGGTTGCCCCAGACCGTGCGCACGGACTGCGCGAGCGCGCCGAGCTTGATGGCGACCACGTCGTCGCGCCGGTAGGGCGAGTCCTTGACGAGCGCGAGGACGGCGACGAGCAGCACCACGCCGACGCTCGAGGTGATCGCGAAGGTGCGGGTCCAGCCGAGCTCGTGCAGGAGGTACGACAGGGGGCCGGCGGCGGCGATCGCGCCGAGCTGCCCCGACAGCCCGGTGACCTGGGTGACCATCGGTCCCTGGCGGACCAGGAACCACACGGTGACCAGCCGGATCACGCTGACGAAGATCATCGCGTCGCCGGCGCCGACCACGGCCCGAGCGGCCACGGCTGCGGCGAAGGACGCGGAGAACGCGAAGGCGAGCTGGCCGGCGGTCATCAGGACGAGGCCGGCCAACAGCATGGCGCGTGAGCCGTAGCGGTCGAGCAGCACGCCGACCGGCACCTGCATGCCGGCGTACACGACGAGCTGGAGGACCGTGAAGGTCGCCAGGCTCGTGGCGTTGATGTGGAAGCGGTCGGCCGCGATGATCCCGGCAACACCCAGGGAGCTGCGGTGGAAGACCGCCAGGATGTAGACCGCGAGCGCGACCAGCCAGATCACCCACGCCCGGCGCCTGCCGATGTCGTGGATCTGCTCGACACTCACTCGGCGGCCGCTCCGGCCTGCCGGGCGAGTACGGCAGTGAGCTCGGCGCGGTCGGGCGGGTCGGCTCCGGGTCGGGAGACCGTGACCGAGGCACCGGCGGCAGCGGTGCGTACGGCGGCGTGCACGTCCTCGTCGGACAGCGCGCCCAGCGCCTCCCCGCTCCCGGCGCCGGCGACCCCGAGCCCGAGCAGGGCATCGATCAGCACCGCGCTGAAGGTGTCGCCCGCGCCGACGGTGTCCGCGACCGCCACGGGCACGCCGGCGACCTCGAGGACCGTGCCTCCCGCGCGCACGGCGACGGCGCCCTCGCCGCCGCGGGTCACGACCACGAGGCCGGGGCCCATGCTGGCCCATCGCGTCGCGGTGGCGACGGGGTCGCGGTCGGGGTGCAGCCAGTGGAGGTCCTCGTCGCTGACCTTCACCACGTGGGCGAGCCCGACGAGCTCCTCGACCCGTGCGACGGGCCCGGTGCGGTCGGGCGTGATCGCCGGGCGCGCGTTGGGGTCGAGCGAGACCAGGGCGGTCTCGCGGTGGGTGCGGACGGCGGCGAGCACGGCGTCGGCACCGGGGTCCAGCACCGTCGCGATCGAGCCGACGTGGAGCACGTCGCACTCCTCGTGCGGCACCTCGTGCAGGTCCCAGTCGAGGTCGAAGACATAGCTCGCGGCGCCCGACGCGTCGAGGGTGACGGCCGCGCTCGACGTGCGCCCGCTCCCGGTCGTCTGGGCGAGCACCCGGACGTTGCTGGCCTCCAACCACTGCCGCACCATCGCACCGCGCTGGTCGTCGCCGAGGAGCGTCACCAGTCGTACGTCGCGCTCCAGCCGGCCGAGGGTGATCGCGACGTTGGCGGGGCTGCCGCCGGGCAGGTCGCGCGGTTGCCCGCCCGGGTCGGGCACGACGTCGACGAGGGCCTCGCCGACGACCAGGACGCGGGGAGCTGGGACCGTCACGGCGTCCATCATGCTCCTGTCCGGCCCCGCTCCGACACGGCCACTGCCGTCGCGAGACTCGGGGCCACCGGGAGCCGGGGCAGGAGAGTCGCCTGGACCGCGTGGTAGAGGTCCGGCTTCCCCGGCCACACCGAGGCCTGCGGTCGGTTCGCGGGGTCCAGCTCGTGGCGCCACGAGCCCCGCTCGACGTCCCGGAGGTGCGCGTCGACGTAGGCCCACCACTCGGCGTACCGGTCGGCGTAGCCCTCCTCGCCCGTACGACGGTGGAGTGCCGCCGCCGCGGCGATGCCCTCGGCCACAACCCAGTGGAAGCGGTCGCGCACGACCGGCGCCCCGGACCAGTCGGTGGTGTAGACGAAGCCCGGCTCGCCGTCGGCGTGCCAGCCGTCGGCGACGGCGCGGTCGAACAGCGCACGCGAGGCCTCCAGCAGGCCGGACGGGGCCGCGTCGCCCAGCGTCGCCTCGACGTGGAGCAGCAACCGCGACCACTCCAGGCCGTGGCCGGGCGTCGCCCCGAAGGGCTTGAACGGGTCGTCGGGCCGGTCCCGGTTGAGGTCGAGGTCGACCGTCCAGTCGGGGCCGAAGTGCTCGGGCAGCCGGCCGTCGTGGGCGCCGGCGAGCTCGACGGCGAAGGCTGCGATGCGCGCGGCCCGGTCGTGCCACACGCGGTCGCCCGTCACGTCACCCGCAGCGAGCAGCGCCTCGAGGGAGTGCATGGTGGAGTTCAGCCCGCGGTAGCGCGCCGAGGCGTTCCACGCGCGGTCCCACTCGTCGTGCACACGGCCCGACGACTCGTCCCAGAAGTGACGACCGAAGACCTCGGACGCCTCGGCGAGCAGGTCGCTCGCGCCCGGCAGCCCGGCGACCACGGCGGTCGAGGCGGCGAGCAGCACGAAGGCGTGGTCGTAGCAGGACTTCGCCGTCCCCTCCACCGGCACGCCGTCGGCGTCGACGGCGTGGAACCACCCGCCGTGCTCCGGGTCGTGCAGCGTCGTCCGCAGACCGGCCAGGGCCGCGGTGGCGATCGACGTGCTCCCCTCGACGCCCGTCAGCGCCCCCAGCCCGAAGACGTGGACGGTGCGGCTGGTGATCCACGTGTACACCGGTCGGGACAGGTCGGGGGCGCCGTCGTCGTCGAGCCAGGCGGCACCGCCCGACGGGTGCACGACGTGACGGCCGAAGGCGAGCAGGCGGCGACACTCCGCGTCCAGCCACTGCTCGCTCGGGGCGGGGACGCTCGGTTCGCTCACCCCGGCAGTCAACCAGCGAGGACCCCGGACGCACGAGACCCCCGGACGCACGAGACCCCCGGACGCACGAGACCCCCGCACGTCTGCGCGGGGGTCTGGCGACTGGACTCGTCCGTCCAGTGGCAGGTAGAGGATTCGAACCTCTGTAGGCAATGCCGGCTGATTTACAGTCAGCTCCCTTTGGCCGCTCGGGCAACCTGCCGGGGCGTGCGGAACAATAGCAAGGCACGGACTCCACCACGAATCGCCGGGGCACACCCGGGACGCCCCGCAACGCCCCACCAAGGAGGCACAGAATGGCCGACTCGAGCTTCGACATCGTGAGCAAGCTGGACCGCCAGGAGGTCGACAACGCCCTGAGCCAGGCGGCTCGCGAGATCGCCACCCGCTTCGACTTCAAGGGCACGGGTGCCAGCATCGAGTGGAAGGGCGAGAAGGCGATCGAGATCACCGCCTCCGCCGACGACCGGGCGAGCGCCGTGCTCAGCGTCTTCCAGGACAAGCTGATCAAGCGCAACCAGAGCCTGAAGATCCTCGACGCCTCCGACCCGCGCCAGTCCGGGCAGGTCTCCAAGATCGACATCGTGCTCAAGGAGGGCATCACCTCCGAGGACGCCAAGAAGATCTCCAAGCTGATCCGCGACGAGGGCCCCAAGGGCGTCAAGGCCCAGGTCCAGGGCGAGGAGCTGCGGGTGTCGTCGAAGAAGCGCGACGACCTCCAGGCCGTCCAGCAGCTGGTGAAGGCGCAGGACTACGACTTCGCGGTGCAGTTCACCAACTACCGGTGACCATCGCCTAGCTCGCCAGCACCGTCCGCAGGAAGTGCACGGCCGCGACCGGGTCGTGGGGCAGGTGGTGGGCGCGCAGCTGCTCGGCGACGCCCTGCGTCGCGCCCCGGCCGGCGACGAAGACCGGGTGCTCGACCGCGAGCCGGCTGATGGCAGCTGCCTCGGCGGTGAGCGCGGTGTCGCGCGTGGCCGCGAGCACGACCGCGTCGGCGTTCGCGGCCCGGGCGGCCGCGACGATCGCCGGCATGGGGGTGTCGGCGCCGAGGAAGCGGGTGCGCGCGCCGTTCTCGCCGAGGAGCAGCGAGAAGCAGAGCAGCACCAGGTCGTGCCGCTCCCCCGGCGGGCAGGCCAGCAGGACGACCGGCCCGTCGGCGGCGTCGGCCTCCCGGGGCCGGCCGGTGTAGGCCCACAGCCAGCGCCGCAGCAGGTTGCTCACGAAGTGCTCGTGGGCGACCGAGAGACGGCCGTCCTCCCAGCGGTCTCCCAGCTCGGCGAGGAACGGCAGGACGACCTGCATGATGGCCTCGCTGAGGTTGCGCTCCCAGAGCAGCGCGGCCAGCGTGTCGTCGGCGACCTCGCCGTCGAAGGTCTCCACCGCGGCCCAGAGCCGGTGGGTGGAGGCCTGCGATTCCTCGGGTGCCGTGATCACAGGTGCACGCTAGTGCTCGCGGACGACCTGCGGCAGCGACTTCGGGGTGAGAAGGCCGGTCAGACGGCCGCCGCCATCCGCGGCACCACCGTCGCCCCCGCCGCAGGGGTGAGGAACACGGTGCTCCCCTCCTCCAGGCCCAGGGAGCGGGCGTGCGCGCGGGTCACCACGACCGAGACCTCGTCGCCGTCGACGGTCAGCACGGTCACCCGCACCTCGAAGCCGATGCGGACCAGGCGGGAGACGGTGCCCTCCACGGCCCCGGCGAGCTTGGGCGCGGTCTCGAGCTCGATGTCGTGCGGCCGCAGGGAGACCCCGCCGAGGTGGGTGACCTCACCGAGGAACGACATCACGAAGTCGTTGGCCGGCTCGTCGTAGAGCTGGTCGGGCGTGCCGACCTGCTCGACCCGGCCCTCGTTGATCACGACGATCTCGTCGGCGACCTCGAGGGCCTCCTCCTGGTCGTGGGTCACGAACACGGTGGTGACGTGCACGTCGTCGTGGAGGCGCCGCAGCCAGTCGCGCAGCTCCTTGCGGACCTTGGCGTCGAGTGCGCCGAACGGCTCGTCGAGCAGCAGCACGCTCGGCTCGACGGCGAGGGCTCGCGCGAGCGCCATGCGCTGGCGCTGGCCGCCGGAGAGCTGCGACGGCAGCCGGTGGGCGAACTGGGAGAGGTGCACGAGCTTGAGCAGCTCGTCGACACGGTGCGCGATCTCGTCCTTGGGGCGCTTGCGGATCTCCAGGCCGAAGGCGACGTTCTTCGCCACGGTCATGTGCTTGAAGACCGCGTAGTGCTGGAACACGAAGCCGACGTTGCGCTTCTGCGCGGGCAGGTTCGTGGCGTTGACGCCCTCGATGGTCACCGTGCCGGTGTCGGACTTCTCCAGCCCGGCGATGATGCGCAGCAGGGTCGACTTGCCGCCGCCGGAGGGGCCGAGGAGTGCGGTGAGCTGGCCGGTCGGGATCGTGACGTTGACGTCGTCCAGCGCGACGAAGTCGCCGAACTTCTTGTTCAGTCCTGACACTTCGATGCTCATGGGAGGGACCTTTCGGGAGTGCTGGTGCGGGGATGCTGAGCCGGGCTCAGGAGTGGTTCTTGGGGCGGATGATCGCGACGACGACGATGCACGCCACCGAGACCATCGCGAGCAGGAACGCGGTCGCGTAGGCGCCTTGCGGGTCGAAGTTCAGGTACTTCTCCTCGACCGCGAGGGTGGCCGTGCGGGTCTGGCCGAGCACGTTGCCGGAGACGACCTTGACCGCGCCGAACTCGCCGAGCGAGCGCGCGAGGGTGAGCACGACTCCGTAGACGATGCCCCACTTGATCGACGGCAGGGTGATCCGCCAGAAGCGCTGGAGTGCGCTGGCGCCGAGGCTCTCGGCCGCCTGTTCCTGCTCGATGCCCACCTCCTCGAGCACCGGGACGATCTCGCGGATCATCAGCGGCAGCGCGACGAAGGTCGTCGCCATGATGATGCCCGGGGTCGAGAAGATCACCTGGAAGCCCCAGCCGAGGAGCGTCGGCCCGAACCAGCCGTTGCGGCCGCCGTAGACGAGCACGAGCGCGAGCCCGACGACGATCGGCGACACGGACAGGGGGATGTCGAGCAGCGCGTTGAGGAGCCGCTTGCCGGGGAACTGGTAGCGGACCAGGAGCAGCGAGATCCCCACCCCGAACAGGGTGTTGATGACCACCGACCACACGGCGACGTACGCGCTGAGCTGCAGCGCGACGACCATGTCGGGGTCCTCGACGAGCGAGCGGATCGAGGCGAAGCCGTCGTCGAAGGTGTTGACCGCGACCAGCGACACCGGCCACGCCACCAGGAGGAACAGGTAGGCGGTGGCGACGAAGCGCAGGGCGTACGTCGTCGGGGTCCTGCGCGCCCGCGGCGGCCGGCGTCGCTCCTCGACGGGCGCCGGCTCGGCGACCGAGTGGATCAGCGTGTCAGCCACGAGCAGCCACCCGCCTCTGGATCAGGTCGAGGAGCACGATGACCGCCAGCGAGATGGCCAGCAGGACCGTCGCGACGGCGGCGGCCGCCGGGACGTTGTCGTTCTCGATGCTGCTCAGGATGCGCACGGACGTGACCTCGGTCTTGAACGGGAGGTTGCCCGAGAGGAGCACGAGCGAGCCGTACTCGCTCACGCCACGGGCGAAGGACAGGGCCGCCCCCGCGGCGATGGCGGGCGCCAGGCTCGGCAGCACGATGCGCCGGAAGGTGGTGAACCTGCTCGCGCCGAGGGAGGCCGCGGCCTCCTCGACGTCGCGGTCGAGCTCCTCGAGCACCGGCTGCACCATCCGCACCACGAAGGGCAGCGTGACGAACAGGAAGGCCAGGAAGACGGCCATCCGGGTGTTGGCGACGTCGACGCCGAGCGGGCTGTCGGTGCCGTAGAGCGAGAGGAGCACGAGGCCGGCGACGACGGTGGGGAGCGCGAACGGGATGTCGATCATGACCTCGAGCACGGACTTGCCCCAGAAGCGGTCGCGCACGAGCACCCAGGCGATGAGCGGGCCCATGAAGACGTTGATGACGGTGACGCCCATCGCGGTGAACACGGTGAGCTTGATGGCGGCGGCCGTCTGGCCGTTGGTGACGGTGTTCCAGAAGACGTCCCAGCCACCGTCGACGGCAGTGACGACGACGGCCATCAGGGGGATCAGGACCAGCGCGCTGAACCAGATCATGGCGATGCCGAGCCCGAGTCCCGACGACCGCGTCAGGGTGGAGCGCGGGCCCGACCGGCGAGGAGTCCTCGCCAGTCGGACCGCGGAGATCTCAGTGGAGGTCATTCAGATCATTCGAGGGAGAGACCGGCGCCGAGGATGGCCTCGAAGATGAGGCCGTTCTCCTCGTCGAAGAACTTGGTCGAGACCTCGTCCCAGCCACCGAAGTCGTTGTCGACGGTGAGCAGGGTCGGGACCTCGGGGAACGGGTTCGACGGGTCCGTCGCGCCCTCGACGGTGCCGTCGTAGTCGACGTCGTCGCGGATCGGGCGGAAGCCGGTGAGGGCGAACTGCTTCTGGCCCTCGTCGGAGAGCACGAAGTCGAGCCAGGCCTGCGAGGGCGCGGAGGCGTCCTCGAGGATGGCGCCGGCGTTCTCGATCAGCAGCGAGGTCTCCGGGATGACGTACTCGAAGGCCTCGTCGTTCTGGGCGGCCAGGATGGCCTCGTTCTCGTAGGCCATGAGCACGTCACCGGTGCCGCCGAGGAACGCCGTGGTGGCGTCACGGCCGCTGCCGGGGAGCGAGACCACGTTCTTGAAGAACTTGTCGACGTACTCCGTCGCCTCCTTCTCGGTGCCACCGTCGCTGATGACCTGGCCGTAGGCGGCGAGCGCGTTCCAGCGCGCGGCACCCGAGGAGGCGGGGTTGGGCGTGACGATCTCGACGCCCGGCTTGACCAGGTCGGCCCAGGTCTTGATGTTCTTGGGGTTGCCGTCGCGGACACCGAACACGACGACCGAGCGGGAGACGACTCCCTTGTTCTCCCCCTGGTCCCAGTCCTCGGCCACCAGGCCCTCGTCGACGAGGCGGGTGACGTCGGTGGGCACCGAGAAGTGGACGTAGTCGGCCTTGAGACCGGCGGCGACCGCACGGCTCTGGTCGCCCGAGGGACCGTAGGAGGTCTGGAACTTCACGCCCTCGCCCTCGTCGGTCTTGGCGAACTCGGTGGCGATGTTCTTGTTGGCAGCCTCAGGAACGGCAAACCCGACGATGTGGATGGTGTTGTCCGCGTCGGCGTCGCTGGTGCTGCCACTGCCAGGAGCGCACGCGGACAGGGCCAGGGCCCCGACCAGAGCTGCCGCGAGAGCGGCACGTGAACGGATCTGCATGGGGGGTACTCGACTTTCTCGATCGGTGTGCAATGTCGAGAAACATACATGACTTTATCGACGCGAAGCACATTGTCTCGCGTGTCGCGCGACACACCTTCCGCGACAGGCTGCCCGCCCGCGTCCGGGCACGACGACGGGCCGGGAGCAACATGTGCTCCCGGCCCGCGCCGGACCGCCTTCCCGAGAGGCGGCAGAGGGGGTGTGCTAGTTCTTCAGCCCGTTGTTGACCGCGGTGATCAGCTCACCGTTGGACGTGTCGCCCGACAGCTCCCAGAAGAAGGCACCGGCCAGGCCCTGCTGCTTGGCGTAGGTCATCTTGGTGCCGATCGTCTGCGGGGTGTCGTAGCTCCACCACTGGTCGCCGCACTTGGCGTACGCCGTGCCGCCGACCGTCCCGGTCGCCGGGCAGCGCTGCTTGAGCACCTTGTAGTCCTCGATGCCCTGCTCGTAGGTGCCGGGCGCCGGGCCCGACGCCGAGCCGCCCGGAGCGGACTGGCCGACGCCGGCCCACCCGCGACCGTAGAAGCCGATGCCCAGCAGCAGCTTGGACGACGGGATGCCGAGCGACCTCAGCTTGGCGATGGCCGTGCTGGAGTCGAACCCCTGCGTCGGGATGCCGGCGTACGACGTCAGCGGCGAGTGCGGGGCGGTGGGCCCCTGGGCCGCGAAGGCGCCGAAGTAGTCGTAGGTCATGGGCATGTACCAGTTGACGTACTGCGCGGCCTCTCCGTAGCCACCCTTCTCGATCTTGCCGCCGCTCGTGCCGTCGGCGGTGATCGCGGCGGTCACGAGGTCGTTGCCGAACGACGTGCGCAGGGCCTGCATCAGCCGCGGGAAGGCCTGCGTGCCGCTGGTGTCGCAGGACAGCCCGCAGGCGTTGGGGTACTCCCAGTCGATGTCGATGCCGTCGAAGACGTCGGCCCAGCGCGGGTCCTCCACGAGCGCGCGGCACGACTGGGCGAACGCCGTCGGGTTCTGCGCGGCCTGGCCGAAGCCGCCGGACCAGGTCCAGCCGCCGAAGGACCACAGGATCTTGAGGTGCGGGTACTTGGCCTTGAGCTTGCGCAGCTGGTTGAAGTTGCCGCGCAGGCTCTGGTCCCACGTGTCGGCGACGCCGTCGACGCTCTGGGCCGCGGTGTAGGCCTTGTCGTAGTCGGCGTAGGAGTCACCGATGGTGCAGCGACCGTTCTGGACGTTGCCGAAGGCGTAGAGGATGTGCGTCAGCTTGGCCGCCGAGCCGTTGGTGTCGAGGTCCTTGGCGTGGAAGTTGCGGGCGTACGTCGCCCAGTTGGTGAAGTAGCCGATGACCTTCTTGCCGCTGGGGTCCGGCGGGGTCGTGGTCGGGGGCGGGGTCGTCGGGGGCGTCGTGGTGGGCGGCGGCGTCGTCGGACCCCCGTCGCAGGCGCCGAGGTCGACCCAGACACCCCACTCACCGGTGGTGCCGGGCACCTCGCCCTGGGTCCACCACTTCGCGCGGTAGGTACGGCCCTGGTAGGTCACCTGGTTGCCGTTGGTGTAGATCGCGGTGCTGCTCCAGGTCGGCGCCGTGCAGGTGGCCGCCGCCGCGGCCAGCGTCCCGCCGGTGCCGACGAAGGCGATGGGCACGAGCGCGGCCGTGGCGACCACGGCGACGACCGCGCCGGCGACGCGGCGCAGCTGCCCGGACCTCTCTTCGGACTTCCCCTTCAACTTCATTGATCCTCCCGAGTGGATGGGGCGCAGGCGCGCCCTCGCGGGGAACGCTAGGGAGGGTGTGACGCGGGCCACAAGGGGTTGGTTAGGACTCTTAACTAATTACGGCGCCGTAATACGTACGGTCTCCTAACAAAAGGGCAGGTCACCGCAGGAGTGGCGCACTCCGCGAGGCTCGTCCCGCGCGGCCGCCCGCGTCTTGCATGCTGGGACGACTCGGTGGTCCGGCTCCCGGGCGGGCATCGGCATGACCCGTGTCACAGTGCCCGCGCAGCACCCGTCCCACAGGTCAGGAACGGCTGGTCCGCGCGTGTCCGGCGGCTATCGTTGCCGCTTGTGGTAGCACCCGAGAAACAGGTCAAGCAGCTCGACCGCGTCATCATCCGGTTCGCGGGCGACTCCGGCGACGGCATGCAGCTCACCGGGGACCGGTTCACGCAGGAGACGGCGGTCTTCGGCAACGACCTGGTCACCCTGCCGAACTTCCCGGCCGAGATCCGCGCGCCCCAGGGCACGCTCCCGGGCGTCTCGTCGTTCCAGGTGCACTTCGCCGACCACGACATCCTCACCGCCGGCGACGCCCCCGACGTGCTGGTCGCGATGAACCCCGCGGCGCTCCGCGCCAACCTCGGTGACCTCATCAGCGGCGCCACGATCATCGTCGACACCCACGACTTCACCGCGCGCAACCTGACCAAGGCCGGCTACCAGGCCAACCCGCTCGAGGACGAGAGCCTCAACGACTTCGTCGTGCACACCGTCGACCTGACCGGCATGACGGTCGAGGCGGTCAAGGAGTTCGGCCTCTCGCGCAAGGACGCCTCGCGCGCGAAGAACATGTTCGCCCTCGGCCTGCTGTCGTGGATGTACGGCCGGCCGACCGACCCCACGGTCGACTTCGTGTCCAAGCGCTTCGCCAAGGTGCCCGACATCCGCGACGCCAACATCACCGCCTTCAAGGCCGGCTGGTACTTCGGCGAGACGACCGAGGCCTTCGCGGTCCGCTACGAGATCAAGCCGGCGACGATGCCGCCCGGCACCTACCGCAACATCACCGGCAACCTGGCGCTGGCCTACGGCCTCATCGCCGGCGGCGTGCAGTCGGGCCTGCCGGTCTTCCTGGGCTCCTACCCGATCACCCCGGCCTCCGACATCCTCCACGAGCTCAGCAAGCACAAGGGCTTCGGCGTGACGACGTTCCAGGCCGAGGACGAGATCGCCGGCGTCGGCGCCGCGATCGGCGCCTCCTTCGCCGGGCAGCTGGGCGTCACCACCACCTCCGGCCCGGGCGTCTCCTTGAAGTCCGAGGCGATCGGCCTGGCGATCATGACCGAGCTGCCGCTCGTCGTGGTCGACGTCCAGCGCGGCGGTCCCTCGACCGGCCTGCCCACCAAGACCGAGCAGGCCGACCTGCTGCAGGCGATGTTCGGCCGCAACGGTGAGGCGCCGCTGCCGATCGTCGCGCCGCAGTCGCCCGGCGACTGCTTCGACGCGGCCGTCGAGGCGGTGCGCATCGCGATCACCTACCGCACCCCGGTGATGCTGCTCTCCGACGGCTACCTCGCCAACGGCTCCGAGCCCTGGCGCATCCCGTCCCTCGACGAGCTGCCGGCGATCGACCCGGCCTTCGCCACCGAGAAGAACCACGGCGAGGGTGACGACGCCGAGTTCTGGCCCTACCTGCGCGACGAGGCGACCCTGGCCCGGCCGTGGGCGATCCCCGGCACGGCGGGCCTCGAGCACCGCCTCGGCGGCCTCGAGAAGGGCGACGGGCACGGCAACATCTCCTACGACCCCGCCAACCACGACTTCATGGTCCGCACCCGCCAGGCCAAGGTCGACCGGGTCGCCGACTCCCTGCCGCCGCTCCAGGTCGACGACCCCAGCGGCGAGGCCAAGGTGCTCGTCCTCGGCTGGGGGTCGACGTACGGCCCCATCGGCGCCGGCGTACGCCGGGTGCGCAAGGCCGGCTACAACGTCGCGCAGGCGCACCTGCGGCACCTCAACCCGTTCCCCAAGGACCTGGGCGAGGTGCTCAAGCGCTACGACAAGGTGCTGGTGCCCGAGATGAACCTCGGCCAGCTCTCCCTGCTGCTCCGCGCCGAGTACCTCGTCGACGTCGTCGGCTACAACGAGGTCCGCGGGCTCCCGCTCAAGGCCACGCAGCTGGCCCACGTGATCGCCGACCTCGTCGGCCAGGCCGAGGACACCACGGTGGAGCTCGGCATCTGGGGCCTGCCGTCCCAGAAGGAGGAAGTGTGATGACCACCCAGCTCGGTATTCCCTCGTTCCGCTCGGGCACGGAGTCGGTGCCGACCACCGACCTGGCCCAGACCGGCAAGGACTTCACCTCCGACCAGGAGGTCCGCTGGTGCCCCGGTTGCGGCGACTACGCCGTGCTCAAGGCCGTGCAGTCCTTCCTGCCCGGTCTCGGCCTGCGCCGCGAGAACATCGTGTTCATCTCCGGCATCGGCTGCTCGTCGCGGTTCCCCTACTACCTCGACACCTACGGCATGCACTCGATCCACGGCCGTGCGCCGTCGATCGCGACGGGCATCGCCACGGCCCGCGAGGACCTCTCGGTGTGGGTCGTGACCGGTGACGGCGACGCGCTGTCGATCGGCGGCAACCACCTGATCCACGCCCTGCGCCGCAACGTGAACATGACGATCCTGCTGTTCAACAACCGGATCTACGGCCTCACCAAGGGCCAGTACTCCCCCACCTCGGAGACCGGCAAGGTCACCAAGTCCACGCCGATGGGCTCGCTCGACCACCCCTTCAACCCGGTGTCCCTGGCGCTGGGCGCCGAGGGCACCTTCGTGGCGCGCACCATCGACTCGGACCGCAAGCACCTCACCTCCGTGCTGGAGGCGGCCGCCGCCCACCGCGGCACCTCGCTGGTGGAGATCTACCAGAACTGCCCGATCTTCAACGACGGCGCGTTCGATGCCATCAAGTCGCCGGAGACCAAGGCCGACGCGATCATCCCGCTGGTCCACGGCGAGCCGATCACCTTCGGCGCCCAGCTCGAGGACGGCCGTGGGGCCAAGGCGCTCGTGCGCGACGAGTCGACCGGCGGGGTGAAGGTCGTCGCCACGGCCGACGTCGACGCCGCCGACATCGTGGTCCACGACGCGCACAGCCCGGACCCGACCATGGCCTTCGCGATCTCGCGGCTCACCGACTCCGGCTACCTCAACACCTCGCCGATCGGCATCTTCCGGCAGGTGGAGCGCACGACGTACGACGACGCCGCGCGCGAGCAGGTCGCGATGGCCACCAACGGCTCCGCGAACGACACCGCCGACCGCGCCGCACGGTTGGCGGCGCTGATCGGCGGTGGCGACACCTGGACGATCGCCTGAGCGCTGCCTGTCGTCAGCGACAGCGCGATCGTCGCAGGGTGGGACTCAGTCGAAGTAGAGCGTCCAGATGGTGCCCTTGGTGTTGCCGTAGCCGTTGGAGTGGTCGACCTTCGAGCGCCACTTCCAGCGACCCTTCTCGGGGGCGTAGATGCGGGTCTTGAAGATGCCGCGGTCGTTGGTCTTCACCTTCTTCACGGTCTTCCACTTGCACGTGCCGCACTTCTTCTTGAGGATCTTCACCTTCTGGTTGGCGTACGGCAGGACGGTGCCGTCGAGCTGCGGCTCGGTGACCACGCCCTTGAGCTTGAAGGCGTTGTAGCTGACCTGGTGGTCCCTCGGCGGCTCCTCGTCGATGATGCGCTTGGGCGCGGAACCGGCGCTGGCGCCCACGCTGAGCGCGCCGGTGACGAGCAGCGCAGCGACGAGCGCTGCCAGGACGGTGCGGAACATCCGCATGTGGAACTCCCCCTCGAGATCTGTTGAGCGAAGCTGACCTGGTGTCCGGGGTCTCGGCCCCGGGACCAGCCCCATGGTAGGCGACCCGCCGCCCCTAGACTTCCCGAGTGCCAGATAGCCGACGCGGACTGATCGCCGGGGCGCTGGCCTACACGCTCTGGGGCGTCTTCCCGCTCTACTGGACGGTGCTCGAGCCAGCCGGCGCGATCGAGCTGCTGGCCCACCGCATCATCTGGTCCGTCGTGACGATGGTCGCGATCCTCGTGCTCTGGCGACGTGTGGACCACTTCCGGGCGCTGCTCCGCGACCGGCGCAAGGTGCTGATCATCGCCCTGGCCGCGGTGGTGATCACGGTCAACTGGGGCGGCTACATCTGGGGCGTCAACAACGGCAAGGTCGTCGAGACGTCGCTGGGCTACTTCATCAATCCCCTCGTCACCGTGCTGATGGGCGTGCTGATCCTCGGCGAGCGGCTGCGCCGCCTCCAGTGGGTGGCCATGGGCATCGCGTTCGTCGCGGTCGCGGTGATCACCATCGACTACGGCCGTCCGCCCTGGGTCGCCCTCCTGCTCGCCTTCTCCTTCGGCACCTACGGCCTGGCCAAGAAGCAGGCCGGCGCCGGCGCGGTCGAGAGCATCACGCTGGAGACCTTGCTGATCGCGCCGTTCGCGATGACGTACGTCGCCTGGCTGGTGTCCACCGGCGAGTCGAACTTCGGCACCCACGGCACCGGGCACGCGCTGCTCTTCACCACGACCGGCATCATCACCGCGATCCCGCTGATGCTCTTCGGGGCCGCCGCGATCCGCGTCTCGATGGTCTCGCTGGGGCTCCTGCAGTACCTCGCACCGACGATCCAGTTCGCCCTCGGCCTGCTCGTCTTCGACGAGCCGATGCCGGCCAGCCGGTGGATCGGCTTCGCCCTCGTCTGGGTCGCCCTCGCCATCTTCACGGTCGAGGCGGTCAACCACCGCCGCCGCCAGCTCCGCCTCGTCGCCCACGCGACCACCGCCGCCTGAGCGGTGGCCCACCTACATTCGAGCACCGGGAAATGTCGGCTCACCACCGCCCGCGGGGGTGGCGACGTACGACACGCGGTGCGGCGGTGATCCACCTACATTCGAGCGGCGGGAAATGTGGGTGGGCCACCGCTCGCCGGCGTAGGTCAGGAGGACCGGGTGGCGACCACGTCGGCGAAGGACTCCAGGGCCGTGCGGACGGGGCCGGGGTCGAGGACCTCGAGGAGCTTCTTGGCCTGGGTGGCCTGGCCGAGGACGTGGTCGCGAGCCTGGCCCATGGCCGGGTGGCGGCGCAGGAGGTCGAGCGCCTCGGCGTGGAGGGCGTCGTCGGTGAGCGGCTGGCCGAGCAGCTCGAGCAGGCGGGCGTCGGCCGGGTCGGTGGAGGCCTGGGCCATCAGGACCGGGAGGGTCGGCACGCCCTCGCGCAGGTCGGTGCCGGGCGTCTTGCCGGAGGTGTCGGACTCCGAGGCGATGTCGAGGATGTCGTCGGAGAGCTGGAAGGCGGAGCCGACGATCTCGCCGTAGGCGCTGAGCGCCTCGACGACCTCGGGTCGGGCGCCGCCGAACATCGCGCCGTAGCGCGCCGAGGTGGCGATCAGCGAGCCGGTCTTGCCGGCGACGACCTCGAGGTAGTGCTGGAGCGGGTCCTCCCCGGGCCCGGGGGTCACCGTCTCGAGGATCTGGCCCTCGACGAGGCGGGTGAACGTCTGCGCCTGGATCCGGACCGCCTCGGGACCGAGGTCGGCGGTGAGCTCGGACGAGCGGCCGAAGAGGAAGTCGCCGGTGAGGATCGCGACGTGGTTGTCCCAGCGGGCGTTGGCCGTGTCGGCGCCGCGGCGGAGGGCGGCCTCGTCCATCACGTCGTCGTGGTAGAGCGAGGCGACGTGGGTCAGCTCCACGACGCAGGCCGCGGTGTGCACCTCCTCGGCCCCGGGGTGCGTGCCGGTCTCCGCGGCCAGCAGGACCAGCAGCGGGCGGAAGCGCTTGCCGCCGGCCATCATGAGGTGCGTGGCAGCCTGCGTGACGTAGGGGATCCGGCTCCGGCAGTGCCCCTCGAGCAGCTCGTCGATGCGTGCCAGCCGGTCGACGAGCCGGGTCTCGAGCTCGGCGTCGACGACTGGCAGGGCGAGGGGCGAGTCGGTCACCTGATGAATTCTCCAGCAACCGCCGCCAGGTCGAGCACCGGCCCCGGCAGCACGCCGAGGACGAGGGTCACGGCCGCGCCGACCGCGATCGTCGTGGCGGTGAGCACGGACGGGTACGCCACGCTCGGTCCGTCGCCGACGGGCTCGTCGAAGTACATGACCTTGATGACCCGGACGTAGAGGAACGCGGCGATGATGCTCGCGAGGACGGCGGCCACCACGACGGGCCACGCACCCGCGGCCAGGGCGACCGAGAAGACCGCGAGCTTGCCCACGAAGCCGGACGTGAGCGGGATGCCCGCCATTGCCAGCAGGAAGAACGCGAAGACCGCGGCCACGACCGGCGACTCCTTGCCCAGACCGGCCCAGCGGTCGATCGCGGTGGTCTCGCCACCGCCGTCGCGCACCAGGCTGACCACGGCGAAGGCGCCGATGGTGGCGAAGCCGTAGGTGGTCAGGTAGAAGAGCACGGCCTGCAGCGAGCTGATCTCGCCGGAGGCCAGGTCGCCGGTGGCCTGGAGGCCGAGCACGCCGGTGAGGATGAAGCCGGTGTGGGCAACCGAGGAGTACGCCAGCAGGCGCTTGATGTCGGTCTGCGTGATCGCCAGGGCGGCACCGACGAACATCGAGAGCACGGCGATGATCCACATCATCGGCTGCCAGGACCAGCGGTCCGCGCCGAGGGCGACGTAGAACAGGCGCATGATCGCGCCGAAGGCGGCGACCTTGGTGCCGGCCGCCATGAAGGCGGTGACCGGGGTCGGGGCGCCCTGGTAGACGTCGGGCGTCCAGGCCTGGAACGGCACCGCGCCGACCTTGAACAGCAGCCCGACCGACAGCAGGCCGGTGCCGATCAGCAGCAGCGTGGAGCTGCCGACGTCGTTGCGCACGGCCTCGTTGATCGCGGCGAAGTCCATCGAGCCGGCGAAGCCGTAGATCAGGGCCGCACCGTAGAGGAAGAAGCCGGAGGAGAACGCGCCGAGCAGGAAGTACTTGAGCGCGGCCTCCTGGCTCAGCAGGCGGCGTCGGCGGGCCAGGCCGCTCAGGAGGTAGAGCGGGAGCGAGAGGACCTCGAGGCCGACGAACATGGTGAGCAGGTCGTTGGCGGCCGGGAAGAGCATCATGCCGAAGACCGCGAACATCATCAGCGGGTAGACCTCGGTGTGCTCGCGGTGGGCCGCGATCGACGCGGTCTCCGCATCGGTGCCCGGCACTGCGGCGGCCTGGCCGGCGAAGGCCGAGACCCCGCCGTCGAGGTGGCGCTCGGCGAAGAGCAGCACGCCGGCGATCGCCAGGGCCAGCACGAGGCCCCAGATGAACAGGCTCGGCCCGTCGACGGCAATCGTGCCGCCGACCGCGAGGACGCCGCGCGCGGCGCCGTCGTCGTACGACGTCACGTCCTGCGCGACCAGCACGACACCCACCAGCGCGCCCACCAGGCCTGCGAGGGCGATCACCACCTGGGCGGTGTAGCGCATCGCGCGGGGGGCGAACGCCTCGACGACGACGCCGAGGCAGGCGACGCCGAAGACGACCAGCAGCGGCCAGAGCTCGAAGTACTCGACGCTGGGCTTCACGAACTCGGTCACTGGTGACCACCCTCCTGGCCGATGCCCACACCCGCGAGCGTGTCGTGGACGACGGGATTGATGACGTCGAGCAGCGGCGACGGGAAGAAGCCGAAGAGCACGAGCGCGAGCGCGAGCGGGGCGAGGATGCCCACCTCACGGCGGTCGAGGTCGGCCACCGGCAGCCCGCCCTCGCGGCCCGGGCCGGTCATGGTGCGCTGGTACATCCAGAGCGCGTAGAACGCGGCGAGGACGATCGCGAGCACCGCGACCGAGCCGACCAGCCAGTGGTGGTCGAAGGCGGCGATGATCACCATGATCTCGGACACGAACGGCGAGAGGCCGGGCAGGCCGCAGGCGGCGAGGCCGGCGACGAGGAAGAAGCCGGCGAGGACCGGCGCGGTCTTCTCGACCCCGCCCATCTCGCGGATCGACGCCGTGCCGGTGCGGTGGATCAGGAAGCCGGCGACGAGGAACATCAGCGCGGTCGCGATGCCGTGGTTGACCATGTAGAGGATCGCGCCGGTGCCGCCGGTCGAGCTGAACACGAAGATGCCCAGCACGATGAAGCCGAAGTGCGACAGCGAGGTGAGGCCGATCAGGCGCAGCACGTCGTCCTGGCCGATCGCGACGAGCGCGCCGTAGATGATCGAGACCAGCGCGAGCACCACGACGACCGGCGTCGCCCACTGGGAGGCGTCCGGCAGCAGGCCGAGGCAGAACCGCAGCATGCCGAACGTGCCGATCTTGTCGAGGATGCAGACCAGCAGCACCGAGGTGCCGGTCGTCGCCTTCTCGGTCGTGTCGGCCAGCCAGGTGTGCACCGGGAACATCGGCGCCTTGATCGCGAAGGCGATGAAGAAGCCGAGGAACAGCCAGCGCTGGGTGATCGGGTCGATGTCGATCGCGGCGAGGTCGCTGAGCAGGAAGCTCGGGGTGCCGGCGTCGGCGGAGACGACGTAGAGGCCGATCACCGAGGCGAGCATCACCAGGCCGCCGGCGAGCTGGTAGATCAGGAACTTCGTCGCCGCGCGGCCGCGACCGGCGCGGCCGAAGCCACCGATCAGGAAGTACGCCGGGATCAGGGTGGCCTCGAAGACGACGTAGAAGAGCAGCACGTCGGTGGCGGTGAAGACCGCGAGCGACATGGCCTCGAGCGCCAGCGTCCAGGCGAAGAACGCCTTGCCGCCGCCGTTGCCCTCGGCCTCGGACTCACGCCAGCCCGCCAGCAGCACGATCGGCACGAGGACGACCGTGAGCAGCACCATCAGCAGCCCCAGCCCGTCGACGCCGAGGGCGTAGTGGACGCCCAGCGACTCGATCCAGACGTTCTTCTCCTCGAGCTGCATGCCGCCACCGGCGTCGTACTGCGTCGCGGCGACCACGCCGGCGACCAGTGTCGCCACCGCGAAGCCGAGGCCGACGGTGCGGGCGAGCGCACCGGGCACGAAGGCCGTGACGAGCGCGCCGACCAGCGGCAGCAGGATCAGGACAGAGAGGATCATCCGAGGTTCACCGCCAGGAGAGCGAGGACGACCAGCAGGGCGCCACCGAGGAGGGACAGGGCGTAGGAGCGGACGAAGCCGTTCTGGAGCCGGCGCATCACGTTGGACAGGCCGCCGACGGCGGCCGAGCCGCCCTCGACCACGCCGTCGACACCGACCCGGTCGAAGCTGGTCAGGCCGCCGACGAGCGAGGCGCCCGGACGGACGACGACCGCGTCGTTGATCGCGTCGCCGTAGAGGTCGGCGCGGGCCGCGCGCGTCGCGAAGGAGACGTCCTGCGGTGCCTCGCGCGGGATGTCGCGCTTGCCGACGAGGAACCACGCGGTCGCGACGCCGACGGCGACGACGGCCGTGATGATCAGGGTGATCACCAGCGCCGGCAGCGGCGGCTCGTGGTGCTCGGCGTGGCCGGTCACCGGCTCGAGCCAGGTCACGATCCAGTCGCCGAGCAGCAGCACGCCACCGAGCACCGACAGCGCGGCCAGCACCATCAGTGGCACGGTCATCACCTTGGGCGACTCGTGCGGGTGGACCTCGGGCGCCCAGCGCTTCTCGGTGAAGAACGTCATCAGCATCAGGCGGGTCATGTAGAACGCGGTGATGCCGGCGCCGAGGACGGCCAGCGCGCCGACGAGCAGGTTGTCGGCCAGAGCGGTCTCGATGATGCGGTCCTTGGACCAGAAGCCGGAGAAGCCGGGGAACCCGATGATCGCGAGGTAGCCCATCGCGAAGGTCAGGAAGGTGACCGGCATGGCCTTGTTGAGCGCGCCGTAGTGGCGCATGTCGACGTCGTCGTCCATGCCGTGCATGACCGAGCCGGCGCCGAGGAACATGTTGGCCTTGAAGAAGCCGTGCGTGAGCAGGTGGAAGATCGCGAACGGGTAGCCGACCGGGCCGAGGCCGGCGGCCAGCATCATGTAGCCGATCTGGCTCATCGTCGATCCGGCGAGCGCCTTCTTGATGTCGTCCTTGGCGCAACCGAGGATCGCACCCCACAGGAGCGTGACCGTGGCGACCACGACGACGGCGGTCTGCGCGATCGGCGCGAGCTCGAAGATGAAGTTCGAGCGGACCACGAGGTAGACGCCGGCGGTGACCATCGTCGCCGCGTGGATCAGGGCCGAGACCGGGGTCGGGCCCTCCATCGCGTCGAGCAGCCACGCCTGGAGCGGCACCTGGGCGGACTTGCCGCAGGCACCGAGCAGGAGCAGCAGGCCGAGCGCGGTCAGGGTGTCCTGCGAGGCGTCGCCGACGTGCTCGCTGACGCCGGCGAAGTCGGTGGTGCCGAAGGTCGCGAACATCAGCGCGATCGCCAGCGAAAGCCCGATGTCACCGACACGGTTGATGACGAAGGCCTTCTTGGCCGCGGCGGCCGCGGAGGGCTTGTGCTGCCAGAAGCCGATCAGCAGGTACGACGCCAGGCCGACGCCCTCCCAGCCGAGGAACAGGCCCACGAAGTTCGCCGAGAGGATCAGCGTGAGCATCGCGGCGACGAAGAGGTTGAGGTAGCCGAAGAACCGGCGGCGCCGGGGGTCGTGCTCCATGTAGCCGATGGCGTAGACGTGGATCAGGGAGCCGACACCGGTGATCAGCAGCAGGAACAGCGCGGCGAGCGGGTCGTAGAGCAGGTCCATGCCGACGCTGAGCGAGCCGGTCTCGAACCAGGTGTAGAGGTGCTGGCCGATCTGGCGCTCCTCCTCGCCCCGGCCGAGCAGCGCGATGAACAGCACCAGGCTGAGCACGAAGGACGCGACGGCGGCGCCGGTGCCGACGAGGTGGCCCTTCCGGTCGGCGAGCTCGCGGAGCGAGGCCGGCAGGAACGGCGCGACGGCGAGCAGCAGGAACGCGCCGAGCACCGGCAGGCCGATGACGAGCCAGAGCAGGTCGAAGACGCCGCCGGCCGCGGTGTCGGGGGCGACCACGGGGGCGTGGGCACCCCCCTCCGCCGTCGGGAGTCCTGCGAGGAGGACTGAGTGGGACAACAGGTTCACGAGCTCTCCCTCAGTACTTCAGCAGGCTGGCGTCGTCGACCGAGGCCGAGCGGCGGGTGCGGAAGATGGTCATGATGATCGCGAGGCCGATCACGACCTCGGCGGCGGCCACGACCATCACGAAGAAGGCGGTGATCTGCCCGTCGAGGTTGCCGTGCTGGCGCGCGAAGGCGACGAAGGCCAGGTTGCAGGCGTTGAGCATCAGCTCGACGCACATGAACACCACGAGCGCGTTGCGCCGGGTCAGCACGCCCACGCAGCCGATGGTGAACAGGATCGCCGAGAGCACGATGTACTCGGTCACTTCACGTCCTCCTCGGTGCTCGCGGGGACGCCGGCCTTGCCGGACGTCTCGGGCATCTCGGTCGGGTCGCTGTGCCCGTCGAGGCCGGCGAGCTGGCGACGTACGTCGTCGATGTCGTCGGCCAGCGCGGGCGCGGAGCGGACGGTGCCGCGGGCGGCGAGCACGCGGGAGACCGACGACTCGGCGGCGGTGCCGTCGGGCAGCAGCGCCGGGGTGTCGACCGCGTTGTGGCGGGCGTAGACGCCGGGCGAGGGCAGCGGTCCGGGGTGCTTGCCGTGGGTGCCGAAGTCGCGGATGCGCTGGGCGGCGAGGTCGGCCTGCGTGGCCTTCGGCGTGAGCCGCTCCCGGTGGGCGAGCACCATCGCGCCGACCGCGGCGGTGATCAGGAGGGCGCTGGTGGCCTCGAAGGCGAAGACGTACTTGCTGAACAGGATGTTGGCGATGGCCGGGACGTTGCCGCCCTCGTTGGCCTCGTCGAGGCCGACCACCGTGCCGAGGGTGACCTGGCCGACGCCGATCACCAGCACGGCGCCGAAGACCAGGCCGAGCACGACGGCCATCGCGCGCTGGCCGCGGATGGTCTCCACGACCGAGTCGGACGCGTCGACGCCGATCAGCATCATCACGAACAGGAAGAGCATCAAGATGGCGCCCGTGTAGACGATGATCTGGACCGCGAAGAGGAACGGCGCGTCCATGACGGCGTAGAGGAACGCCAGGCTGATCATCACCACGGCGAGCAGCAGCGCGGCGTGCACGGCCTTGCGGACGAACAGGATGCCGAGCGCGGCGGCCACCATGACCGGGGCGAGGAGCCAGAAGGTCATCGGGTGGTCCCCCTGTAGTAGTCGCCCTCGTCGTCGCCGAGGCGCATCGGGTGGGGCGGCTGCTCCATGCCCGGCAGCAGCGGGGCGAGCAGGTCGGACTTCTCGTAGATCAGGTCGGCCCGGTTGTTGTCGGCCAGCTCGTACTCGTTGGTCATCGTCAGCGCGCGGGTCGGGCACGCCTCGATGCAGAGCCCGCACAGGATGCAGCGCAGGTAGTTGATCTGGTAGACGCGGCCGTAGCGCTCGCCGGGGCTGAAGCGCTCGTCCTCGGTGTTGGAGGCACCCTCGACGTAGATCGCGTCGGCCGGGCACGCCCAGGCGCACAGCTCGCAGCCGATGCACTTCTCGAGGCCGTCGGGCCAGCGGTTGAGCTGGTGCCGGCCGTGGAAGCGCGGTGCCGTCGGCAGCTTCTCGAACGGGTACTGCTCGGTGACGACCTTCTTGAACATCGTGCGGAAGGTGACCCCGAACCCGGCGATCGGGTCCCAGAGGCTCTCCTTGATGCCCCTCGAGTCCTTGGTGGAATCCTTCTGGGACTCACTCATCGTTGTGGTTCTCCTCCGCTGCAGCGGTGACGGTGGTGCGGCCCTCCGGCGCCTGGGCGAACGTCAGCGGCGCGGCGGCACCGCGGACGGCGCCACCGGCGGGCATCGGCGGGACCGGGAAGCCGCCGGCGAACGCGTCGTGCGGCTCGTCGGCCGGCTCGGTGTCGGTGTCCTCGCCCTTGCCCTCGCCGACGAACATCAGCGCGACCGTGAGGACGAGCAGGACGGCGATGGCGGCCACGAGGTAGGTGCGGTTGATGTTGCCCTCGAGGGAGATCACCCGGATGGTCGCGACGGCCACGATCCAGGCCAGCGAGACCGGGATCAGCACCTTCCAGCCCAGCGCCATGAACTGGTCGTAGCGCATGCGGGGCAGCGAGCCGCGCAGCCAGATGAAGAGGAAGACGAAGATGAAGACCTTGCCGAAGAACCACAGGAGCGGCCAGTAGCCGCTGTTGGCGCCGTCCCAGACGTTCTCGATGCCCCACGGCGCCGCCCAGCCGCCGAGGAAGAGCGTGGTGGCGATCGCCGACACGGTCGTGAGGTTGATGTACTCGGCGAGGAAGAACAGGGCGAACTTCAGGCTGGAGTACTCGGTGTGGAAGCCGCCGACCAGCTCGCCCTCGGCCTCGGGGAGGTCGAAGGGGGCGCGGTTGGTCTCACCGACCATCGAGATCACGTAGATCACGAAGGACGGGAGCAGGATCAGCCCGAACCACAGCCGGTCCTGGGCCGCGACGATCTCGGAGGTCGACATCGAGCCGGCGTAGAGGAAGACCGCGACGAGCGCGAGGCCCATCGCGACCTCGTAGGAGATCATCTGCGCGCTCGAGCGCAGGCCGCCGAGCAGGGAGTACGTCGACCCGGACGACCAGCCGCCGAGCACGATGCCGTAGATGCCGATCGAGGCGATGGCGAGCATGAACAGCACGGCCACCGGCATGTCGGTGAGCTGGAGCGGCGTGCGGTGCCCGAAGAAGTTCACCTCGGGCCCGAACGGGATGACCGCCCAGGTGACGAAGGCCGGCACGGTCGCGATGACCGGCGCGAGCAGGAAGACCGCCTTGTCGGCCGCCTTCGGGATGATGTCCTCCTTCAGCGCCAGCTTCACGCCGTCGGCCAGCGACTGCAGCAGGCCGAAGGGGCCGTGCACGTTGGGGCCGACGCGGTGCTGCATGCGGGCCACGACGCGACGCTCGAACCAGATGTTGAAGAGCGTCAGCACGACCAGGACGACGAAGATGAGCAGCGCCTTGAGCAGGATCACCCACCACGGGTCCTGGCCGAAGGCGGCCAGGCCCGGGTCGGGCAGGTCGGCGGCGAGGATGCGCATCAGTGGGCTCCCTTCACGGTCACCGGGCTGCCGGGTGAGGCAAGCTCGGCCAGGACGCCGCGACCGAAGGACCGGGCCGGGACCCAGACCACGTCGTCGGGCAGGTCGGCGACCTCGACCGGCAGCGTGACGCTGCCGCGGTCGCCGGTCAGGGTGGCCTCGGCGTCACCGTCGACCAGCCCGAACAGGGCGTCGTACGACGCCTGGCTCAGGCGGGCGACCGGCCGGCGGGCGGTGGCGCGCAGGTGCACCTCACCGTCCTGCATGGAACCGAGGTCGATCAGCTGCTTCCACGTGGCCAGCGCCATGCTGGTGCCCTTCGCGCCCGCCTTGGCCTTGGGCGCGCGCGGCGGCTTGCCGGCGTCGAGGGTGGGTCGGGCGCCGTCCCACGGGCCCAGCGCCTCCATCTCGGCGCGCACCTCGGTGACCGTGCGGAAGCCGAGCGGACGGCCGAGCTCCTCGGCGATGCCGGCCAGCACGCGCAGGTCGGGCAGCGACGCCGGGTTGGTGAAGACCGCGTCGAAGGCGCGGGCGCGACCGTCCCACGTCACGAACGTGCCGGCCTTGTCGGCGACCGGGGCGACCGGGAGCACGACGTCGGCGGCACGCGTCACGTCGGTCTCGCGCAGCTCGAGGCTGACCACGAAGCCGGCCGCGTCGAGGGCGGCACGGAACGCGGCGGGGTCGCTCGTGTCGTCGGGGTCGACGCCGCCGACCACGACGGCACCCAGGTCGCCCTTGGCGAGGGCGGTGACGACGGCGTTGCCGTCACGGCCGACCTTGGCGGGCAGGGAGCCCACGCCCCACGCAGCCGCCACGTCGACCCGGGCCGTCGCGTCGGCGACCGGACGGCCGCCGGGGAGCAGGTTGGGGAGCACACCGGCCTCGACCGCGCCGCGGTCGCCGGCCCGGCGGGGCACCCAGGCCAGCCGTGCCCCCGTGGTGGCGGCCAGGTCGGCCGCGGCGGCGAGGGCGCCGTGCGTGCTGGCGAGCCGCTCACCCACGAGGATCACGGCGTCCTTGGTCACACCGTGCTCGGCGTCCTTCAGCGTCCCGATGACCTCGACCTCGGCGCCCGGCGCGGCCGGGACGAGGCGGCCCTTCATCTTGCGCAGGCCGCGCGAGGTGTAGGGCGCCACGGACACGACCTGCGTACGACCACGACGGGCCGCCTTGCGCAGGCGCAGGAAGATCGTCGCCGCCTCGTCCTCCGGCTCGAGGCCGAGGAGGACCACGACCGGAGCCGCCTCGAGGTCGGCGTACGTCACGTCGCCGGACAGCGCGACGTGCGAGGCCAGGAACCCGGCCTCCTCGGCACTGTGCGGGCGGGCCCGGAAGTCGACGTCGTTGGTGTCGAGGGCGACGCGGGCGAACTTGGCGTAGGCGTAGGCGTCCTCGGCGGTCAGGCGACCGCCGGTCAGCACCGCCGCGGCACCTGCCGCACGCAGGCCGCGGGCCGCGACGGCGAACGCCTCGGGCCACGACGCCGGCCGGAGCTCGCCCCGGCTGCCGTCCCGCAGGGTGTCGCGGACCTGCGGGTAGGTGATCCGGTCCTCGACCTGCGCGTAGCGGAACGCGAAGCGGTCCTTGTCGCTGATCCACTCCTCGTTGACCTCGGGGTCGTTGCCGGCGAGGCGACGCATCACCTTGCCGCGACGGTGGTCGACGCGGATCGCGGCGCCGCAGGCGTCGTGCTCGGCCACGCCCGGCGTGGACACCAGGTCGAAGGGGCGGGAGCGGAAGCGGTAGTCGGCCGAGGTCAGCGCGCCGACCGGGCAGATCTGGATCGCGTTGCCGGAGAAGTAGCTCTCGTAGGGCTCGCGCTCGTAGATGGCGACCTGCTGCAGCGCGCCGCGCTCGGCGAGCGCGATGAACGGGTCACCGGCGACCTGCTCGGAGAAGCGGGTGCAGCGGGCGCACAGCACGCAGCGCTCGCGGTCGAGCAGCACCTGGGCCGAGATGTTGATCGGCTTGGGGAAGGTGCGCTTGATGCCGCCGGAGCCGGAGAACCGGCTCTCGCCGCGGCCGTTGCTCATCGCCTGGTTCTGCAGGGGGCACTCGCCGCCCTTGTCGCAGACGGGGCAGTCGAGCGGGTGGTTGATCAGTAGGAACTCCATGACGCCCTGCTGGGCCTTGTCGGCCACCTCGCTGGTCGCCTGGGTGTTCACGACCATGCCCTCGGCGACCGGCAGCGTGCAGGAGGCCTGCGGCTTCGGGAAGCCGCGGCCGTTGCCGGCGTCGGGGATGTCGACGAGGCACTGGCGGCAGGCGCCGACCGGGTCGAGCAGCGGGTGGTCGCAGAAGCGCGGGATCTGCACGCCGACCTGCTCGGCGGCGCGGATGACCAGCGTGTCCTTCGGGACCGAGACCTGGACGCCGTCGATGGTCAGGGTGACCAGGTCGGTGTCGACCTTCTCCGGCGCCTTGTCGGTGGCCGTCATGCCTCAGCTCCCACGGGTGCGAACACGGTCGAGGCGGCCGGGTCGAAGGGGCAGCCGCCGTTGGTCAGGTGTGCGAGGTACTCGTCGCGGAAGTGCTTGATCGAGCTCGAGATCGGGCTGGTCGCACCGTCACCGAGGGCGCAGAACGAGCGGCCCAGGATGTTGTCGCACTGGTCGAGCAGCAGGTCGAGGTCTTCCTCGCTCCCCTGGCCCTTCTCGAGTCGCGCCATGGTCTGGGTCAGCCACCACGTGCCCTCGCGGCAGGGCGTGCACTTGCCGCACGACTCGTGCTTGTAGAACTCCGTCCAGCGCAGCACCGCGCGGACCACGCACGTGGTCTCGTCGAAGATCTGGAGCGCGCGCGTGCCGAGCATCGAGCCGGCGGCGCCGACGGACTCGAAGTCCAGCGGGACGTCGAGGTGCTCGGGGGTCAGCAGCGGCGTGCTCGACCCGCCGGGCGTCCAGAACTTCAGCTCGTGGCCCTCGCGGATGCCGCCTGCGAGGTCGATGAGCTGGCGCAGCGTGATGCCCAGCGGGGCTTCGTACTGGCCGGGGTTCTGCACGTGGCCCGACAGGCTGAAGATGCCGTAGCCCTGCGACTTCTCGGTGCCCATCGAGGCGAACCACGAGGCGCCGTTGGCGATGATGCTGGGCACGGAGGCGATCGACTCGACGTTGTTGATGACCGTCGGGCTGGCGTAGAGGCCGGCGACCGCGGGGAACGGCGGGCGCAGGCGCGGCTGGCCGCGGCGGCCCTCGAGGCCCTCGAGCAGCGCGGTCTCCTCGCCGCAGATGTAGGCGCCGGCGCCGGCGTGCACGATCAGGTCGAGGTCGTAGCCCGAGCCGTGGATGTCGGTGCCGAGGTGACCGGCGAGGTAGGCCTCCTGGACCGCGCGCTGCAGGCGGCGGATCACGTGGAGCACCTCGCCGCGGACGTAGATGAACGCGGTGTTGGCGCGGATGGCGTACGAGCTGAGGATGACGCCCTCGACCAGCGTGTGCGGGCTGGCCATCATGAGCGGGATGTCCTTGCAGGTGCCCGGCTCGGACTCGTCGGCGTTGACGACGAGGTACTTGGGCTTGGGGTTGTCCTGCGGGATGAAGCCCCACTTCATGCCCGTCGGGAAGCCGGCGCCGCCGCGGCCGCGCAGGCCGGACTCCTTGACCGCGTTGATCACGTCGTCGGGCGCCATCGCGAACGCCTTGTCGAGGGCGGCGTAGCCACCGCGCGCCTCGTACGACGCCAGCGTCCAGGCGCGCTCGGAGTCCCAGTTGTCCGTCAGGACCGGGGTCAGCGTGTCGGTCACTTCTTCTCCCCCTCCGGAGCCGTCCAGCCCTTCTCACGCGCGATCTTCAGGCCGACCAGCGAGGCCGGTCCGGCCGTCGGGCCCTCGTCGGCGCGGTCGTCGGGGAAGCCCGCGAGCACGCGCTCGGCCTCGCGCCAGGTGCACAGCCGCGGCCCGCGCGTGGAGTGGACCTCCTTGCCCTCGCGCAGGTCGTCGACGACCTGGACGGCGGACTCGGGGGTCTGGTTGTCCATGAACTCCCAGTTGACCATCATCACCGGGGCGTAGTCGCAGGCCGCGTTGCACTCGACGTGCTCGAGGGTGATCTTGCCGTCCTCGGTCGTCTCGTCGTTGCCGACGTCGAGGTGCTCCTTGAGCCGATCGAAGATCAAGTCGCCACCCATGACCGCGCAGAGCGTGTTGGTGCAGACGCCGACGTGGTAGTCGCCGACCGGCTTGCGCTTGTACATCGTGTAGAAGGTCGCGACGCCGTTGACCTCGGCCGCGCTGATCCCGAGGATCTCGGCGCACGCCTCGATCCCCTCGGGCGTGATCCGGCCCTCGGCCGACTGCACGAGGTGCAGCATCGGCAGCAGGCCCGAGCGGGCCTCGGGGTAGCGGGCCGCGATCTCGCGCAGCTCGGACCAGGTCGTCTCGGTGAGGCCGGTCTCGTTCTCGGTGAACTTCTCGGTCATCGGTCGACGCCTCCCATCACGGGGTCGATGGAGGCGATCGCGACGATGACGTCGGCGACCATGCCGCCCTCGCTCATCACGCTCGTCGCCTGCAGGTTGGTGAACGACGGGTCGCGGAAGTGCGCACGGAAGGGGCGGGTGCCGCCGTCGGACACGACGTGCGCGCCCAGCTCGCCGCGGGGCGACTCGATCGGTACGTAGGCCTGGCCGGCCGGGACGCGGAAGCCTTCGGTCACCAGCTTGAAGTGGTGGATCAGCGCCTCCATCGACTCGCCCATGATGTGGCGGATGTGGTCGAGGCTGTTGCCCATGCCGTCGCTGCCGATGGCGAGCTGGCTGGGCCACGCGATCTTCTTGTCGCCCACCATGACCGGGGCGCCCTCGAGGCCGGCGAGCCGGTCGGCGCACTGCTCGACGATCTTCAGCGACTCCCACATCTCGTTGAGACGGATGCGGAAGCGGCCGTAGGAGTCACAGGTGTCCCAGGTCTGGACCTCGAAGTCGTAGTCCTCGTAGCCGCTGTAGGGCTGGGTCTTGCGGAGGTCCCACGCGTAGCCGGTGGAGCGGAGGACCGGGCCGGTGAGGCCCAGCGCCAGGCAGCCGGCGAGGTCGAGGTGGCCGACGTCGACCAGGCGGCCCTTGAAGATCGGGTTGGCGTTGCAGAGGGCGGCGTACTCGGGGAGGCGCTTCTTCATCAGTGCGATGAAGTCGCGGATCTCGTCGAGCGCGCCCGGGGGCAGGTCCTGCGCGACGCCACCGGGGCGGATGAACGCGTGGTTCATCCGCAGGCCCGTGATCAGCTCGAAGAGGTCGAGCACGAGCTCGCGCTCGCGGAAGCCGATCGTCATCACGGTCAGCGCGCCGATCTCCATGCCACCGGTGGCGATGCAGACCAGGTGCGAGGAGATGCGGTTGAGCTCCATCAGCAGGACGCGCATCACCTCCGCCTTCTCCGGGATGTCGTCCTCGATGTCGAGCAGCCGCTCGACGCCCAGGACGTACGCCATCTCGTTGTAGAACGGGGAGAGGTAGTCCATCCGGGTGCAGAACGTCGTGCCCTGCACCCAGGAGCGGTACTCCATGTTCTTCTCGATGCCGGTGTGGAGGTAGCCGATGCCGCAGCGGGCCTCGGTGACCGTCTCGCCCTCGAGCTCGAGGATCAGGCGGAGCACGCCGTGCGTCGACGGGTGCTGCGGGCCCATGTTGACCACGACCCGCTCCTCGGCGGACTCGCCGATGCTCTGCGTGACGGAGTCCCAGTCCTGGCCGGTGACGGTGAAGACCTTGCCCTGGCTGGTCTCGCCGGGGGCTGCGTAGAAGTCCTGTTCTGTCGTCATGTCAGTTGTAGCTCCTGCGCTGGTCGGGCGGAGGGATGGAACCGCCCTTGTACTCCACGGGGATGCCGCCGAGCGGGTAGTCCTTGCGCTGCGGGTGTCCCGGCCAGTCGTCCGGCATCAGGACCCGGGTGAGGGCCGGGTGGCCGTCGAAGACCAGCCCGAACATGTCGTAGGTCTCCCGCTCGTGCCAGTCCAGGGTCGGGTAGATGCTGACCAGGCTGGGGATGTGCGGGTCGGCGTCGGGCGCGCTGACCTCGACGCGGATGCGCCGGTTGTGGGTCATCGACGTGAAGTGGTAGACGGCGTGCAGCTCGCGGCCGGTGTCGTCGGGGTAGTGGACGCCGCTGACGCCGGAGCAGAGCTCGAAGCGCAGGGCCTCGTCGTCGCGCAGCATCTGGGCCACGAATGGCAGGTCCTCGCGGCGCACGTGGAAGGTGATCTCGCCACGGTGCACCACGACGCTCTCGAGGGCCGCGGTCAGGTCGGTCGCGCCGAGCCGTGCCTCGAGGGCGTCGGAGACCTCGTCGAACCAGCCGCCGTAGGGCTTCGCGGAGGGGGCCGGGAAGACCTTCGCGCTGACGAGGCCGCCGTAGCCGGAGGTGTCGCCGGTGCCCGTGACGCCGAACATGCCGCGGCGCTCGCCGACGGCGCGCACCTCACCTGTGGGGGCCGGGACGTTCTCCGGCGACTGCTCGGGCGCGGGCTGCTCGACGCCGCTGCCGGTGCCGGTCTGGCCCTTCGCGGACTCGAGGTTGCGCTCCTCGGCCGGCCGAGCGGACTCGTTGGCGTCGGTCTTGTCGTCGGACTCGTCCGTGGCCTTGCCCGCGGCCTTCTCGTCCGGCTTCTCGTCGGGCTTGTCGGTCATCGCAGGAGGCCCTTCATCTCCGAGGTGGGCAGCGCGCGCAGCGCGTTGGTCTCGAGCTCGGCGATCTCGTTGCGGCGGTTGGCGCCCAGCTTGGTGTGCTGGACCTGGTCGTGCAGCTTGAGGATCGCGTCGATGAGCATCTCCGGCCGCGGCGGGCAGCCGGGGAGGTACATGTCGACGGGCACGACGTGGTCGACGCCCTGGACGATCGCGTAGTTGTTGAACATGCCGCCCGACGAGGCGCACACACCCATCGCGAGCACCCACTTGGGCTCAGGCATCTGGTCGTAGATCTGGCGCAGGACCGGGGCCATCTTCTGGCTCACGCGGCCGGCGACGATCATCAGGTCGGCCTGCCGCGGGCTGGCGCGGAAGACCTCCATGCCGAAGCGCGCGAGGTCGTACTTCGGCGCGCCGGTGGTCATCATCTCGATCGCGCAGCACGCCAGACCGAAGGTCGCGGGCCAGAACGACGCCTTGCGCATGTAGCCGGCGACGCCCTCGACCGTGGTCAGCAGCACGCCCGAAGGCAGCTTCTCCTCGAGTCCCATGGGTCAGTCCCAGTCCAATCCGCCGCGGCGCCACACATAGGCATAGGCCACGAACACAGTTGCGATGAAGAGGACCATCTCGACGAGGCCGAACAGGCGCATCGCGTCGAAGTGGACGGCCCAGGGGTAGAGGAAGATGATCTCGATGTCGAAGACGATGAAGAGCATCGCGGTGATGAAGTACTTCACCGGGAACCGGCCGCCGCCCACGGGCTGCGGCGTGGGCTCGATGCCGCACTCGTAGGAGTCGAGCTTCGCCCGGTTGTAGCGCTTGGGACCCACGACGGCGCTCATGATCACGGAGAACACCGCGAAGCCCGTCGCGATGAGTGCCAGCGCCAGGATCGGCGTGTAGAGCTCCATCGCTTCCCTTCCGTGGACCTGCGCCCGGGGGGTGAGGACATGTGACCTTGTGAATGTCTTCACGAGTGGCGCGGGCCACAGTCTAGGACTCAGGTGCGGCGTGCGTCACGTCGGGGTGCAGACCACCGTCCGGGTCCCTGACCTGCGCATTTAGGCAATATCGGCGTGCCCTAATTGCGGGTCCGGCCGCCCACGGCTCAGGCCGTGGCGCGGTGGAGCGCCACGATGCCGCCGGTGAGGTTGCGCCACTCGGGGCGCTGCCAGCCGGCCTCGGCGATCAGCGCGGCCAGACCCTCCTGGTCGGGCCAGGCGCGGATCGACTCGGCGAGGTAGACGTAGGCGTCGGCCGCGCTCGCGGTGACCGAGGCGATCCTCGGCAGGGCGCGCATGAAGCCGTCGAGGTAGACGGTGCGGAGGGCGCCGTTGGTCGGACGGCTGAACTCGCACACCACGAGGCGCCCGCCGGGACGCGTCACCCGGAGCATCTCCCGCAACCCGGCGACCGGGTCGACGAAGTTGCGCAGGCCGTAGGAGATGGTGACCGCGTCGAAGGTGTCGTCGAGGAACGGCAGACGGGTGCCGTCGCCGGCGACGAACGGCAGCGTGGGCCGGTCCTTCTTGCCCTGCTGCAGCATGCCGACGGAGAAGTCGCACGGCACGGCGGTCGCACCGTGCGTGAAGAAGGGCTCGCTCGAGCAGCCGGTGCCGGCGGCGAGGTCGAGCACCAGGTCGCCGCGCTGCGGATCGACCGCCGCGACCATCGAGCGCCGCCAGCTCCGCTGGATGCCCGCCGTCATCAGGTCGTTGGTCAGGTCGTAGCGCTTCGCCACGGTGTCGAACATGCGACGTACGTCGGTCGGTTGCTTGTCCAGGTCAGCGCGGGCCACGCGGCGAGCGTAGGCGTCCGGAGCCCGGACCACGCAACCTGGGGGTGTCGGCGCGCGTCCATAGGATCACCACGCTGTTGGCTTCCCGGGAGGACCTCATGTCACGCCACCGCCTGCTCGCGCTGCTCCTCGTGCTGCTCTGCGCCTTCAGCGGCGCCACGGGCACCACGGCAGGAGCTGCGTCCGCGACCACCGCGCCACGCAGCGCCTTCGTCCCGCTGCAGCTCGGCGACACCGGCTGGCGGGTCCGCGAGCTGCAGAGCCGGCTGCACCAGCTCGACCTGCACTCCGAGGTCGTCACCAGCCGCTTCGACCGGGAGACCCAGGCCGGCGTCGCGACCTTCCAGCGCCGTCGCGGGTGGACCGCCGACGGCGTCGTCGACCAGCGCACCTGGCGGAAGATCACCGGCCTGACCACCGAGCCCACCACCGAGGCGCTCCACAACGTCTACACGCCCGGGCGTCCGCTGCTCCAGCACGGCGACCGCGGCATGTGGGTGCGCCAGGTGCAGGCCCGCCTCAAGCAGGTGCGCTGGTACGACGGCCGGGTGACGGGCCGCTTCACCGGCGCGACCGTGACGGCCGTCGAGGGCTTCCAGGCGAGGCGCCGGATCCCGGTGACCGGCCAGGTCGACCGGCGTACGCTCTCGCGGCTCAAGGAGATGACCCGGCAGCCGACCAAGGCCGAGCTGTTCAACATCGTGCCGGCCGGCCCGGCGCTCGACCCGCGCTGCACGACCGGGCGTGCGATGTGCGTGGACAAGACGTCCCGCTCGCTGCGCTGGGTGGTCGACGGCGTCGTGCTCCGGACCGTCGAGGTCCGGTTCGGCTCCGACGAGCTGCCGACGCGCGAGGGCGCCTTCGCGGTCTTCAGGAAGTCGCGTGACCACGTGTCGAGCCTCTACGACACCCCGATGCCGTTCGCGATGTTCTTCTCCGGCGGGCAGGCCGTGCACTACTCCCCCGACTTCGCCGCCAACGGCTACGCCGGGGCCTCGCACGGGTGTGTCAACGCGCGCGACCGGGCGGCCGTCGAGTGGCTCTTCGACCAGGTCAGGATCGGCGACGCGGTGATCGTCTACCGATCCTGACCAGGGCCGCGGCGCTCAGATCTCGAGCTGGGTGGAGAGCGTGGCCAGCTTGTGGCGGGCCATGGCGAGGTTCGCGCGGCCCTTGTCGAGCACGAGGTAGATGAACAGGCCCGGGTGACCCTTGGGCAGGTTGATCAGGTGGTACGCCTTGCCCAGGGTGATCAGGATGTCCTCGATGTGGTCGTCGAGGCCGAGGCTCTCCATCGTGCGCATCTTGGAGCGCACCACGTCGGTGTTGCCGGCGGCCGCGACGTCGAGGTTGAGGGCGGTGGCGTCACCGGCCTGGCCGAGGGCCATGCCCGACTGGTAGTCCACGAGCAGGGCGGCGACGGCGCCGTCGATGCCCACGGCCTCCTTGAGGATCACGTCAACGTTCGTCATGTCAGTTCCTTTGTGTTCTTCCTGACCACCGCGGTCAGGAGGGTTCTGGGGCGCGCGGCGCGAGCGGCGGCGCACGCTGAGGGTGAGTCGGGAGCGTCGCTCCGTCATGAGGCGCCCTTCTTGGCCTGGGCCATCAGCAGCTTGTCGAGGAAGGACTCGCCGCCGAAGAGCGGCAGCGACGGGAGGTCGAAGGCCGACGGCTCGGGCTCCGCCACCGTGGGCTCCCGGTCGTTGTCGAACTGGAAGTCGCGTCCCGGCTCCTGTCGGGACCGGCGCGGCAGCGTCGAGGAGTCCCCCACCAGCACGGGCGGCGGGACGGGGAGGTCGGCGGGGAGCAGGTCGGCGACCGACGACCAGGTCCCGGCGTCGAGCTCGGCGAGCACGCGCGCGACGCGGTCGGGCAGCTCGGGCGCGACCACCTGGTCGAGGTGGCCGCCCAGGAAGGCGCGCAGCGCGTCGAGGTCGTTGCCGCGGGCGCGGCTCGATCGCCGGCGCAGCACGGCAGGTGCGGGTGAGGCGGCGAGGAGGAGCGGCAGGTCGGCCGCGGCCGCCGACGACACCGCCAGCACCGTCGGTCCGAGGTCCGCCAGCTCGCCTGCCAGCACGGCACCGTCCGGGAGGTGGCGCAGCGTGCAGCCCGCCGCGACGTGGGCTGCCCGCACCAGCTCGACGGTGGGGTCAGCGACGTCGCCCACGAGCACGACGACGGCGTCCGGCGCCAGCACGAGACCCTGGTCGGCCGGCGGCACGACGCGGCCCAGCCCGGCATCGGCGCGCAGCAGCCGGGGACCGGCGAGCGTCGGGTCGACGACCCGGTCGGCCCGCGAGACGGCGTCGGGGTCCATCGTCAGCCGCTCGGCGCCGAGGGTCAGCAGCCGGTCCCAGCCCCGTCCGCCGTCGAGGGCGAACATCTCGGCCGAGCGGAAGGTCAGGCCCTGGAGGCGGCGCAGGTCGGCCTCCGCCTCGGCCACCACGAGGCGTACGTCGACGCCCTCCAGCTCGCGCACCAGGTCGTCGGTCGTGGCGTCCGGGGAGACCTGGACGACGACCGCGCCGATGGCCTGGAGGGCCAGGTCGAGCTCGGGCCAGGCGTGCCCGGCAGGCAGCAGCGACACCACGACCTGGTCGGCGCGCAGGCCGCTGCGCACGAGCCCGGCACCGGCGCGCTCCACCGCAACGGCGACCTGCGCCCAGGTGCGGTAGGCCCGCTCCTGGCCGGCCTGCACGACGTAGGCGATGTCGTCGCCACGGGTGCGGGCGTGCTCCTGGATCGTGCTGAACTGCGACGCGGCGCCTGTCGCGGCCACGGCGTCGGTCGGCAGCGCGGGAGCGCGGGTCACCGGGATGTAGGCCACCTGAGAACCCCCTCTGCGGCCGGAACGGTTGAGGGCTCAATCGTTTCGCGAGCCTGCGCTCGCGTCCGGGTTGTTACCCGCCCGTTGATGTGCGGTGGTCGATTTCTGTGGTACGTCCCAGCACGTGGGACGCGGGGGTCACACCGACGGCCCGCGGGGGCTAGGAGCCCGAGAGCGTGAAGGCCGAGTCGAGGCCGTTGCGACCGCCGCGACGCGGGAGCTCGGCGTCGGGCACCTCGACGGCCGGGGCCGCCGGGACGGCCACGACCGCGTGCTCGGCGGCCAGGTCGAGCTTGACCGCCGGGTGGTGCGCGATGCGGCCGATCCGGAAGCCGAGGGTCGTGGCCAGGCCGCTGATGGTGCGGTTGACCCGGGTGTCGAGGACGAGGACGCGCAGCCGGCCGCCCCACCACGGAGCCAGGGCGGAGACGTCGGCCGCGAGCTTCTTCGTCCGCGAGCTGAGCCTGGCCTCGGCGACCCGGGCCGAGGTGGCCTCCAGGACCTCCTGCGGGGTCTCGTGCCACGGCTCGCCGTCGATGCGGCCCGCGACCATCAGGTCCTCGAGGACCCGGGCGGTGACGTGGTCGAGCAGCACGTGCGTGGGCGAGTGCTTCGCCAGCGCGGCCTCGAGCTGGTGGGGCTGCTCCACCCAGACCAGCAGGCAGCCTGCCGTCAGGTGCGCGTCGCGCACGACGGTCGTGAACCGGTCGGTGGCCTCACCGGTGAGGAGCACCACGTCGTCGGCGACGAGGTCGGCGAGGGTGCCGGAGGACTCGGGGCGGAAGAGCCAGGCCTGGCTCTTCTCGCGCGGCAGGCCCAGCACGGCGCTGGACGGCACGCCCGCCCGGGCCGAGTCGACCCAGCGGAGCAGGTCGGGGTGGCGCTTGCGGCGGTCCAGGCCCATCCCCCGCAGCCGCTCCCACGACCGGTCGTCGCACTCGAAGAGCTGCGCGTCCATCAGGCCGGCCCGGCGCAGCAGCGCCAGTCGGCTCTCGTGGTCCACGATCACGAGGCGCACCTCGATCTCGTCGAGCAGCCGGCCGACCTCGCGGGGGTCCAGGTGCTCGGGCAGCAGGAGCGGCACGGCGCCGGCGACCCGGGTGGCCAGCTCGAGCTCGAGCTGGCGGATGCCGGTGGGGACGCGGATGACCACGACCTGGCCGGGGTTGACGCCGGCCTCGATCATGCCGGCGGCGCCGTCGATCACCCGCCGGTACAGCTCGTTCCAGGTCAGCGAGGCCCACCCGTCGCCGCGCTGCTCGGCGACCGCGACCTCGAGCGCGCGGCCGCGCGCGTGGCGCTCCAGCCGCGTGAGTGGCGATTCGTGAACAGGCACTTGCGGGCTCCTCCGTACGTCGTGTACGGCGGCAACCTAGGTGATCCACGTCGCTCCTGTTCGCGGTTTGCCGATCTCTTTCACGAGCAGTGGAGACCCCGGCGTACGCTCTCCCCTCGTGACGACCCCCGCGTCCGCCTCCACCCCGCCACTCGTCGTGCGCACCGTCCCGGTGGACCTGGCGGACCTCCCCCTCCTCGACCTGCTGCCCGAGCAGGAGCCGGTCAGCTGGCTGCGCCGTGGCGAGGGCCTCGTCGGCTGGGGTGTCGCGGCCCGCCTGGAGACCTCCGGCCCGACCCGCTTCAGCGACGCGGTGAAGTGGTGGTCGGAGACCGTGGCGCGCGCCGAGGTCGACGACCGGGTCGCCGAGCCCGGCACGGGCCTGGTCTCCTTCGGGGCCTTCGCCTTCGCCGACGAGCCCGGCGACTCCGTGCTGGTGATCCCGCAGGTCGTCGTCGGTCGCCGCGGGGACCGCACCTGGCTCACCACCGTGTCGGTCGACGCCCCCACCCTCGGGCCCGCACCGGCGCCCCGGCCCCCGGTCGGCCTCACCTTCTCCGACGGCGCCCGCAACGGCGAGGAGTGGATGTCCGTCGTCGCCGAGGCCGTCTCCCGTATCTCCGCGGGCGAGCTCGAGAAGGTCGTGCTGGCGCGCGACCTCATCGCCACCACCGACGAGCCGCTCGACGTCCGCTGGCCGCTGCGCCGCCTCGCCGAGCACTACGAGATGTGCTGGACCTTCCACGTCGACGGGCTCTTCGGTGCCACGCCGGAGATGCTGGTGCGCCGCGAGCGCGGCCTGGTGACCTCCCGCGTGCTCGCCGGCACGATCCGGCGCACGGGCGACGACGAGCGCGACCTCGCCCTCGCGGCCACGCTGGCCCGCTCGTCGAAGGACCTCGAGGAGCACGAGTACGCCGTGCGCTCCGTCGCCGACGCGCTCGAGCCGCACTGCTCGTCGATGAACGTCCCCGAGGCGCCGTTCGTGCTGCACCTCCCCAACGTGATGCACCTGGCGACCGACGTGAACGGCGTGGTCCACGACGTCGCGACCTCGCTCCAGCTCGCCGAGTCGCTGCACCCCTCGGCCGCCGTCGGGGGCACCCCGACCCCGGTTGCCACCCGCCTGATCGAGGAGATCGAGGGCATGCCGCGCGACCGCTACGCCGGCCCGGTCGGCTGGATGGACGCCTCGGGCGACGGCGAGTGGGGCATCGCGCTGCGCTCGGCCATGGTCACCGAGGGCGGCGTACGCCTCTTCGCCGGCTGCGGGATCGTCGCCAGCTCCGACCCCGAGGCCGAGCTGGCCGAGTCGCAGGCGAAGTTCGTCCCGGTGCGGGACGCCCTCGAGGCCGGCTGAGCGGCTAGAGGTCCTCGCCCGGCTGGCGGCGCTCGAAGCCGACGCCGTCGGGCAGCAGGTTGGCCATGTGGGTGGCGACCATGTCGAGGCCGACGTCGCTGTAGACGCGGTCGTGGATCGCCAGGGCCCTCGGCGCGGCGACCTCGCGGACGAAGTCGATCGCCTCGGAGACCTTGAGCCACGGGGCGCTCACCGGCGCGAACAGCACGTCGACCGCACGCGGGGGCACCGTGAGCGAGTCACCCGGGTGGTACGCGCTGTGGCCCCCGGCCTCGAGGAGGTAGCCGGAGTTGTCGAAGCGGTCGTAGTCGCGGTGGATCACCGCGTGCTTCTCGCCGACGACCTCCACGGCGACGCCGGCCACCTCGAGCCGGTCGCCGGGCCGCACGACGGTGACGCGCTCGGCCACCTCGGGCGCCTCGTCACGGAGCCGGCGCTCCACGGCGGCGATGGTCCAGATGGGCGCGTCGCTGCCCCGGAGGTGGTCGGGATGCACATGGTCGGCGTGCTCGTGCGTGATCAGCACGGCGTCCGCGCCGGCGAGTGCCTCCGCGTCGGTGAACACCCCCGGATCGAGGACGAGCACCCGCCCGGCCTCCTCGATCCGCACACAGGCATGCCCGAACTTGGTGATGCGCATGACGCCAGACTATGCCTGCGGATGCGGGGCGAGATGCGGTGTCGAATGCGGAACGCGTGGGGTGCGCGGTTAGGGTGGTGCCGCCTCCGACGGGTGGAGTGCCCTGGGGGAACCACCGAATCGCACCCGAGACGAAGAGAGTTCACATGTCTGCACGCCGCGTGCTCGCAGGCAGCGTCGCCGCGCTGCTCCTGCCCGCGTCCCTGATGTTGACGACCGAGTCCGGCTCGGCCAACGACTCCGCCTCCGACTCCGCGGCCCAGTCCGCGTCGACGTCGGCACGGAAGAAGGCCGGTCAGAAGATCTCGCTGGAGGTGCTGCCCCAGATCGTCCAGCAGGGCCGTGGCGTCGCCAGCGCCGACAGCGCCAAGGCTGCTGTCACCGCGACGCTCAAGCCGGTCAAGGTCGGCCGCAAGCTCGTCCTCGAGCAGCTCAACGGCTCCTCGTGGAAGAAGGTCGGCACCGCCAAGCAGGAGAAGTCGGGCCGCGCCTACTTCTCCGCCCTGGTCTCCAAGGGCGGCCAGCCGCTCACCTACCGCGTGACCGCGGAGAAGTACAAGGGCCTCAAGAAGGTCACCAGCGGCACCGACGACACGTCGCCCTGGATCACCCCGACCTTCAGCGACGAGTTCGCCGGCAGCACGCTCGGCTCCGCGTGGAGCATGCGCGGCCAGGGCTACGAGCCCACCAGCAAGCGCTACTGCTCCAAGGGCGACCCGTCGGCCGTCAAGGTCGGCAGCGGCGCGCTGCGCCTGAGCGTCATCAAGGACAAGTCGCGCTCGGGCAAGTGCCTGGCGAAGTCCCGCAAGCTGAAGAAGAAGATCTCCTACCGCCTCAACGGCCACGTCGGCACGCGCGACGGCTTCAACTTCAAGTACGGCGTCGCCGCCGCGCGCATCAAGATGCACAAGGCCCAGGGCCAGCACGCCAGCTTCTGGCTGCAGCCGCTCGGCGAGAACCAGCCGGGCAGCGACGGCCACGAGATCGACGTCATCGAGTACTTCGGCGACAAGCACCCGCAGGGCGGCCTCACCAGCTTCATCCACTGGTACAAGGGCAAGCGCCTGATCAAGACCGGCTCGTGGATCAAGGACTCCAAGTCCTACCTGAAGAACAAGAAGGACGGCTGGTCGAAGAACTACCACGTCTTCTCGGTGCAGTGGACCCCGAAGTCGATCATCTTCCGCATCGACGGCAAGGAGACCTGGCGCACCTCGGCCCGCGTGTCCAAGGCCCAGCAGTACCTCATCCTGAGCCTGCTCGCCTCGGACTACGAGGCGCTGGAGATGAAGGACTCCAAGCTGCCGCAGCACATGTACGTCGACTGGGTGCGCGTGTGGGAGACCCCGCAGGCCTGATCGACTGAACGACCCAGCAGCACCGTCCGCGCGCTGATCCTCCTAGAGGGTCAGCGCGCGGATCTTTTCGTCCAGCTCGCGCCGGTTGTCACGCCGGACCCGCGCCTCGACCACCTCGATGCCGCCGTTGGGCGAGGACAGGGCGTGCTCGAGCTCGGGCAGGCTGGCGACGCGCAGGTGCGGGACGCGCATCGCCGCGCACAGCGACGCCAGGTCGACGCCGTGCGGGGTGCCGAAGAGGGTGTCGAACCGGTCGGCGTGCTCCGGCGCCCCCTGCTCCAGGGTGGCGAAGATCGAGCCGCCGTCGTCGTTGACCACGACGATCGTCAGGTCGGGGCGTTCCTCGCGGGGACCGATCACCAGGCCAGTGGTGTCGTGCAGGAAGGTCACGTCGCCCATCAGCGCGATCGCGCGCGATGACCGCGGGCGCCCGAGCGCGGCCCCGACCGCCGAGCTGACCGTGCCGTCGATGCCGGCGAGCCCGCGGTTGGCGATCACCTTGCGGCGGCCGCCGACCTCGTAGGGGGCGACCATCAGGTCCAGGTCGCGCACCGGGTTGCTCGCGCCGACGAAGAGCAGGCCGCGCGGGGGCAGGGCCCGGCTGACCGCGCCCGCCACCTCGTACGGCGTCAGGTCGGGCTCGGCCGCCAGCAGGGCGTCCAGGTCCCGCGAGACGCGGCGGTCGGCGTCGCGCCACTGCGCGGACCAGGCGGGGTCGCTCGGGCCGCTGACGTCGACGTGGTCGACCTCGTGCCCGACAGGGAAGGGCCGCTCGGCCCACCGACCCCTCGAGCGCACGGAGACGACCTCGACGTCGGTGCGGGCCAGCAGCCGGGAGACCGGGCGCGAGAGGGTCGGGTGGCCGTGGACCACCACCCGCTCGACCTGCGCACCGAGCTCGCCGGCGAGCAGCAGCCGGTAGGTGCGGACCACGCTGTCGCCGGTGCGGCAGCCGCTGGACGGCTCGGCCAGGAGCGGCCACCCCGCCTTCTCGGCGAGCACGCGGGCCGGCGGCCCGGCGTCGTCGCCCGCGACCACGACCGTGCGCGGTCCGGGGTCGAGGACGAGGCTCTCCGCCGCCACACCCGCTTCCGCGACGATCCAGTCGGGAGCCTCTCCCCCGTCCCAGCCGCCGTCGTCCGGCAGCAGGGGCTCGTCGAGCTGGAGGTTGAGGTGCACCGGACGGCGGTGCCCGTGGCTGCGCAGGAAGGCGAGCAGCTCGTCGAGGCCGGCTCCTTCTTGCCCGGCAGCGACGTCGAGGGTCGGCGCGAAGGCGCCGAAGATGCCGTCCTGCTCGGTGGTCTGGTTGGCGCCGGTGCCCCGCATGCGGGCCGGGCGGTCGGCGGTCACCACGACCAGCGGCACCCCGGCGTGGGCGGCCTCGACGACCGCGGGCAGCAAGTTGGCCACGGCGGTGCCGGACGTGCAGGTGACCGCTGCGGGCCGGCCGCTCACCTTCGCCAGGCCGAGTGCGAGGAACGCCGCGGTGCGCTCGTCGACCCGGGTGTGCAGCCGGATCCCGCCTGCCCGGGCGGCGTCGTAGAGCGCGAAGGACAGCGGCGCGTTGCGGGACCCCGGCGCGACGACGACCTCACGGACCGCGGAGCCGCGGAGCGCCGTGACGGCCGTGCGGGCGAGCGCGGTCGAGGGGTTGGTCACGAGTCCCGATCCTGCCGTACGGCGTCCAGCCGGCGACGCCAGTGGTCGACCCGGTCCGGGGTGGCCGCCAGCCGGGCGAGCGCGGCCTCGTCGACGTCGGGCCGCACCACCGGGAGCATGCCGTCGACCGGGAGCAGCGGCTCCGCCACGACGTCGTCGGTGAGCAGCTGGACCGTGGCCAGGCCGCACGCGTGGTGCAGCTCCGGAAGGGCCGCCGCCAGGGCGACGCCCGCAGCGATCCCGACACTCGACTCGACCGCGCTCGACACCACCACCGGCAGGCCGATGTCCTCGGCGATCCGCAGGCAGGCACGCACGCCGCCGAGCGGCTGGACCTTGAGCACGGCGATGTCGGCGGCCTCGAGGTCGCGCACCCGGTAGGGGTCCTCGGCCCGCCGGATCGACTCGTCCGCGGCGATCGGCACCTCGACCCGGCGACGTACGACGGCGAGGTCCTCGACGCTCACGACCGGCTGCTCGACGTACTCCAGGCCACCGGCCGCTCGGTCGAGGGTCGCGATGGCGGCGACCGCTCCGTCGACGTCCCAGGCGCCGTTGGCGTCGACGCGGACCAGCCCGTCGGGGCCGATCGCGTCGCGGACCGCCTCCAGCCGGGCGACGTCGTCGGCCAGGGTCTGGCCGTGCTCGGCGACCTTGACCTTGGCAGTGCGGCAGCCGCCCGCGCGCACGATGGCGTGGGCCCGCTGGGGGTCCGTCGCCGGGACGGTGACGTTGACCGGCACGAGGTCGCGCAGCGGCTCGGGCCAGCCCTCGTCGGCCGCCTCGCGTGCGCAAGCCAGCCAGGGACGCGCGACGGCGTCGTCGTACTCCAGGAACGGCGACCACTCGCCCCAGCCGGCGTCGCCGCGGAGCAGCACCCCCTCGCGGACGGTGATGCCGCGGAAGCGAGTGCGGAGCGGGATCGAGAAGACGTGCGTCACAGCGCCGCCCGGATCGCCTGCTGGTCGACCTTGCCGTTGCGCAGCCGCGGCAGCTCGTCGACCCACACGAACTGGCTCGGCGCCCACGAGCGCGGGTGGACCATCCCGACCCAGTCGCGCAGCTCGGGGTCGGCCGCGGTGCCGACCAGGACGGCGACCACGCGCTGCCCCCACTCGACGTCGGGCACGCCGAACACCTCGGCGTCCTCCACGAGCGCGTGCTGGCGCAGTCGCTCGGCCACCGCCGGGGCCGGGATCTTCACGCCCCCGCTGATCACCACGTCGTCGATGCGGCCGGTGAGCCGCAGCCGGCCGGTCTCGTCGAAGCGGCCGGTGTCGGAGGTCAGGAACCAGCCGTCGACGAGGCACTCCGCGGTGAGCGCCGGGTCCGCGTCGTAGTGGCTGAACAGGGTCGGCCCGCCGATGCGGACCCGGCCGGTGTCGTCGAGGGCCAGCTCGACGCCGTCGAGCGGGCGGCCGTCGTAGACACACCCGCCGGCCGTCTCGGAGGAGCCGTAGGTGACGACGACGTGGACGCCCTCCTGCTCGGCGCGGGCGCGCAGCTGGGCGTCGAGCCCGCCGCCACCGACCAGCACGGTGTGCATGCGGGCGAGGGCGGCGATCTGGACGGGGTCGCCGAGGATCCGGTGCAGCTGCGTGGGCACCAGCGAGATGAAGGCGGGGGTGTCCGTCCGGTCGGCAGCGGCCGCCCGGGCAACGGCCAGGCCGTCGACGACAATCGGCTCGTGGCCGGCGAGGAGGGACCGGACGACCACCTGCACCCCGGCGACGTACGACGACGGCAGCGCCAGCAGCCAGCGCCCCGAGCCCTCCAGCCGGCGGGCGGACGCCTCCGCGCTCGCGACCACGGCGTCGCGCTCCAGCACCACGCCCTTCGGCCGGCCCGTCGACCCCGAGGTCTCGATGAGCAGGGGGTCCGGGTCGGTGGCCTCGAGCCACTGCGCGAGCTGCCGGACCGCGACCGAGGGCTCGTCGGAGGGCCGCAGGAAACTCACGCGACCCACGCTATCCGTTCTGCCACGATGGTCTGCGATGGAGGAGACCGACGAGCAGGCAGGACCCCGCGCGGAGCCGCGGCCCACCTGGATCCAGCGGCAGCTGCCGCCGAACCCGCTCGCCCGGTCGCTGTCGGTCCAGTCGATCCTCTTCGCGGTCGGCGAGGGCACGTTCATCACCGGCTCTGCGGTCTTCTTCACCCAGATCGTCGGGCTGTCCGCGGCCCAGGTCGGCCTCGGCCTGACCGTCGCGGGCATCGCGTCGTTCTTCTTCGCCGTGCCGGCGGGCAAGCTCGCCGACCGGATCGGCACCAAGCGCATGTGGGCGATCGGCGCCGGGCTCGAGGCGCTGCTCTACCTCGTCTGGCCGGTGATCCACGGCTTCGCCGCCTACCTCGTGATGATGGTCGTGCTGGAGGTCGTCAGCCAGGCCGGCTGGAGCGGCCGCGGCGCCTACACCATCGACATCTTCACCAAGGAGGAGCGCGTCCAGTCGCAGGCCTTCATGCGGGCCGCGCTCAACATCGGCTTCACCCTCGGTGCGCTGATCGGCGGACTGGCGCTCGCCACCGACAGCGACGCCGTGGTGCGCGCGGTGCCGATCCTCACCGGGGTGATCCTGCTCGCGAACGCCTACTGGATCACCCGCCTGCCCGATCCGCCCGCCAAGGAGCCGGTGGCGACCGAGGAGGTGGTCATCAAGCCCGCCGCGCTGAAGAACCGCGCCTTCCTCGCCCTGATGACCGGCGACGGCGTGCTCGGCACCAACCAGGTGCTGCTCAACATCGTCATCCCGCTCTGGCTGGTGGAGGAGACCGACGCACCGCGGGTGCTGCTCGCGTGGCTGTTCGGCACCAACACCGTGATGGCGGTCCTCCTGCAGGTCGCTGCCGCGCGCGGCGTCGACTCGGTCGCCCGGTCGCTGCGGGCGTCGTACATCTCCGCGGGGTTCTTCGTGCTCTCCTGCGCCATCGTGCTGGTCACCCACGACACGATCGGCTGGCTGACGATCTTCCTGGTCTGGCTCGGCCACGTGACGGTGACCGGGGCCGAGCTCTTCCAGTCCGCCGGCCACTGGGGCTTCATGTCCGAGCTCACCGACGCCGACCAGCGCGCGGAGTACCAGGGCGCGGCCCACATCGGTGGCACGCTCGGGTCCGTCTGGGCGCCAGCCCTGTTCACCTTCCTCGCCATGGAGCACGGCTCGCTGGGCTGGGTCACCATCGCCGCGATCTGCATCGTCGCGACCCTCACCATGGGCCCCTCCGCCCGCGCCGCCGGGCGCTATCTCGCCCGCCACGGCTCGGCGGCCTGAGGTCGCACGGGCGCCGTAGTGTCGGCGCCATGACTGCGTACTGGATCACCACCTACAAGGCCGTGCACGACCCCGACAAGGTGGCGGCGTACGCCGTGCTGGCCGGGCCGGCGCTCACCGCGGCGGGTGGCCGCTTCCTGGTGCGTGGCACTCCGGAGGTCACCTTCGAGAAGGGCGAGTCGACCCGCACCATCGTCATCGAGTTCGCGTCCGTGGAGGCGGCCGTCGCGGCCCACGACAGCGAGGCCTACCAGGAGGCGCTGCGCGCCCTCGACGGCGGCGCCGACCGCGACATGCGCGTCGTCCCCGGCGCCTAGCTGCTCGCGGCCACCAAGGTGGCGGCGGACGACACCCCCAACCCCCGATCCGATGTCGTACGCCGCCACCCTCGGACCCGGAGCGGCGCGAGGGCGCAAGGTAAAGACACCCTCGTAAATCGCAGGACGGCTGTCGGAGGGCCGGGTGAGAATGTCCCCGATGAGCATCGTGTCGACCCTCAAGCAGCAGGCCACCCCACCGTCACCGCTGGCGGGGCGCCTGGCGACACAGTCGCTCCTCTTCGCCCTCGGTGAGGGCACGTTCATGGCCGGCTCGGCGGTGTTCTTCACCCAGGTCGTCGGGCTGACCCCGGTCCAGGTGGGTCTCGGCCTCACCATCGCCGGGGTCGCCTCCTTCATCACGGCGTACCCGATGGGCCGCGTCGTCGACCGGCTCGGCGCCAAGCGCTGCTGGGCGATCAGCTCGGCGGGCCAGGGTGCGATGTTCGGCGTCTGGCCGTTCATCGACAGCTTCGAGGGCTACCTCGCGATGGCGGTGGTGATGGAGGTCGTCGGCACGCTCGGTGGGGTCGCCCACGGGGCGTACACGATCGACGTCCTGCCGCCGCACGAGCGGGTCAACTCCCGCGCCTACATGTACTCCGCGCTCAACGTCGGCTTCACCCTGGGCTCGTTGCTGGGCATCATCGCGCTCGGGCCGGAGTCGATCACCCTGCTGATGTTCGTCCCGGTGTTCACCGCGATCGTGTTCCTCTTCAACGCCGCCAACATCCTGCGGCTGCCCCACGCCGCCCACGACATGCGCACCGCCGAGGAGCGCAAGGTCAAGATCCCCGGCGCCGGCCCGATGAAGAACGTCGGCTGGCTGGTCTCGAGCTTCTTCCACGGCGTGCTGTGGACCAACCAGGTGATCCTCAACATCGTCATCCCGCTGTGGCTGGTCGACAAGACCGACGCCCCGTGGGTGATCCTGTCGCTGCTCTTCGGCACCAACACGGTGATGTGCATCGTGCTGCCGATGGCGGCCGCGCGGGGGGTCAAGGACGTCACCACGGCCCTGCGGGCGATCCGGCTCTCGACCCTCTTCTTCGTGATCTCCTGCGTCATCACGCTGTCGACGCACCACACCGTGGGCCTGTGGACGATCCTGCTCTTCTTCCTCGGCCACGTGACGCTGACCGGCGCCGAGCTCTACCTCTCCGCCGCGAGCTGGACGTTCGAGGCCGAGCTGATGGACCCGCGCCGCCGCGGCGAGTACCAGGGCGCCGCCGAGCTGGCCGGCACGCTCGGCCGGGTCTGGGCGCCGGCGGCCTTCACCTTCCTCGCGATGAACTGGGGCTCGGCCGGCTGGCTGGTCATCGCCGGGGTGGTCGTCGTCGCAGCGGCGGGGCTGCACCCGTCGACCGCGATGGCCCGGCGCTTCCTCGAGGAGCACGTCCCCGCCGACGTCCTGGCCGACGCTGCTGCCCACACGGTCGAGGACGCTCCGGTGGGGCCGCCCGTGGTCACCCAGCCCGCCGAACCCGGCGGCGACTCCCCGCTGGACGTGCTGCCATGATCCAGCGGTGACCTCCACCGCTGACTGGATCGCCGGCGCCCGGCCGCGCACCCTCCCTGCCGCCGTCGCGCCCGTCCTCGCCGGCACCGGCGTCGCGGCGTACGCCGACGCGCTCGTGTGGTGGAAGGCGGCCCTGGCGCTGCTGGTCAGCCTGGCCCTGCAGGTCGGGGTCAACTACGCCAACGACTACTCCGACGGCATCCGCGGCACCGACGCCGACCGGGTCGGTCCGATGCGCCTGGTCGGCTCCGGTGCCGCGACGCCGCGCGCGGTGAAGTCGGCCGCGTTCGCCGCCTTCGGGGTCGCCGCGGTGGCCGGGCTGGTCCTCGCCGCCACCACGGCGTGGTGGCTGGTCGCGGTGGGAGCCGTCTGCGTGGTCGCCGCCTGGTTCTACACCGGTGGCGAGAAGCCCTACGGCTACCTCGGGCTGGGTGAGGTCATGGTGTTCGTCTTCTTCGGCCTCGTCGCCGTCATCGGCACGACCTACGTCCAGACCCGGACGTGGGAGTGGGCCGCCCTCTACGCCGGCATCGGCGTCGGCGCGCTCGCCTGCGCGATCCTGATCGCCAACAACCTGCGCGACATCCCCACCGACACGGTCGCCGGCAAGCGCACGCTCGCCGTCCGCCTCGGTGACGAGCGCACCCGCTACCTCTACGCCTTCCTCGTCCTGGTCGCAGCAGCCGCCGTGGTCGCGGTCGCCGCCGCGACGACCTGGTGGGCACTCGTCGGCCTCGGCTTCCTGGCGCGGGCCGCGGCACCGACGCGAGCGGTCCTGACCGGCGCCACCGGCCCCGCGCTGATCCCGGTGCTCGCGGGCACCGGTGCCGCCGAGCTGATCTGGTCGGTCCTGGTCGCGGTGCCGCTCTTCGTGTCCTGACTCGCGCATTCCGGGCACGGAGGCGCCGCCTGCGTGGGATCCTCGGGGCATGTCCCAGCACTACGTCGACCCGCGCGCAGCGACGCTCGCGACGGACGCCGAGCGGGATGCGGTCGTCACCCTCCTCAACGAGGCCTTCGCCGACGGTCGCCTCACCGCCGAGGAGCACGCGGACCGCTCCACCCGAGCGCTCTCGGCACGCACCTACGGAGACCTCGACCAGGTCCTGACGGGCCTGGTGGCACCCGCGCCGCCCACCGTGACGTTCTCCTCCGGCATGAGCACGGCTCGCCGCTTGCTCTTCTGGGTCGTCGCGGTGTTCACCGGGCCGTTCGTCCTCATGGGCGTCGCGCTGCTGCTGGCGGGCTCCGACGCCGGTGACCGCATCGGTGGCATCTTCTTCCTGGTGATCTTCACGCCGGGCCTGCTCGCCCTGCATCGCCGCGCCTATCCGCGAGGGGACGGCTCGCGGCGCTCGCACCTGCTGACGCACCGATAATCCGTGGCCGCCGCCCGCCCGCGTCACTAGCGTGGAGCGGGTGGACTACGACTTCGCGATCCTCGACTTCCACGACGAGTCCGAGGAGGCCACCGCCCGGCGGCGCGGCTGGATCGGCGCGGTCCTGCGCGGCTTCCGCGAGGACCGTCCCGAGGACGCGCTCGTCGACCGCTGGGTCGGCCACTACCGCACCGACGAGGTCACCGTGCGCGGCGCCTGGCTGCCCGAGGACGAGTTCGGCGCGGGACCGATGCCGGTCGCGACGTACGCCAGCCTCGACAAGACCCTGAACGCCGGTCGCGAGCTCCTGCCGCTGCGGATGGTCACCGACGTCACGACCAGCGCCGCGCACCGTCGCCGGGGGCTGCTGCGGCGGATGATCGAGGACGACCTCGCCGACGCCGCCGCCCAGGGCGTGCCGATGGCCGCGCTGACCGCGTCCGAGACGACCATCTACGGCCGGTGGGGCTTCGGCGCCGCCACCCTCCGGACGGGCGTCGAGGTCGACACCTCGACCGGCTTCTCGCTCCGCGCGTTCGCCGACACCGGCCGCGTCGAGCTCGTCGAGCCCGCGGACGCGTGGCCGCACGTGAAGGCCGTCTTCGACACCTTCCACGCCCGCCAGCGCGGCTCGGTCGAGTGGCCGGTGCAGTACGAGGACATGCACAGCGCCGCCTTCGACTTCGAGAGCGGTGGCGCCAACCGCAAGCTCCGCGGCGCCGTGCACCTCGACGCGGCCGGTGCCGTCGACGGCTTCGTGCTCTTCAAGCCCGGCGAGAAGCAGACGGTGAAGGTCGAGGAGATGGTCGCGCTCACCCCCGAGGCCCAGCTCGCCTTCTGGTCCTTCCTGGGCCACATGGATCGCGTGGACAAGGTGACCTTCAACCTGTTCCACCCCGAGGACCCGCTCGTGTGGGCGCTGACCGACATGAACCGCGTGAAGGTCACCGAGGTCGAGGAGTTCCTGTGGCTCCGCGTGCTCGACGTGCCCCGCTGCCTGGCCGCGCGGCCGTGGGCGGCCGACGGCACGGTCGTCCTCGAGGTCGACGACGCGCAGGGCCACGCCTCCGGTCGCTACGAGGTCGCCACAGCTGAGGGGGTGGCGGCAGTGTCGCGCACCGACCGGCCGGTCGACGTGCGCCTCACCGCGGAGACCCTGGCCTCGCTCTTCCTCGGCGAGGTGGAGGTCCGGCGGATGCACCACGCCGGGCGGCTGGAGGCCACGGAGGAGGCCGTGGCGCGCCTCGCGGCGATGGCCGACCTCAGCGACCCGCCGTACAGCCTCACGGGCTTCTGAGGGCCTTCCGCAGGCCCTCCGGGTGCCTCAGTCCTCGTCCTCGCGGGCCTTGCGCTCCTCGAAGGCCGCCGAGGCCCGGGCCGCCCGCGACTCGACGCGCCGGGCGAAGGCCTCGCGCTGCCGGTCGAGGATGAAGTAGGACGCGACGCCGGAGATCAGGAACGCCAGCACGACCGCCCAGAACAGGTGGAACCTGCCGTCGAAGAGGAGTGCCATGACGCCGATGACCACGCCCAGGGAAGCGAGGAAGAGCACGACGCGCAGCGCGGTGTAGACAACGAACTCCTTCACGCCACCAGCCTAGGCGTGCGGGTCTACATTGGAGGAATGCTGAAGGTCCTGCTCGTGGTGGCCGTCATCGCGTTCGTCGTGTGGGTGCTCGTGAAGGTCGCGCTCCGACGGATCGGCGGCGGCGGGGACGGCCCGTCGTCACGCCCGCGGGTGATCGGCCCCGACGACGACCCGGACTTCCTGCGCGGGCTCGACCGACGCCGCCGGGACCCGGAGGACGACTGAGCGCTCCTGGGCGGCGCCCTCGGCGTACGAGTGCTGGCTCGTGGTGCTGAAGAAGTTGATGCCGATGAAGTTGAACCACAGCGTCGCGGCACCGACCAGCGCCAGCAGCGCGGCGTTGCGCCCGCGCCAGCCCGCGGTCGCGCGGGCGTGGAGGTAGGCGGCGTAGACCACCCAGGTGATGAACGCCCACACCTCCTTGGGGTCCCAGTTCCAGTACGACGACCACGCCTGGTGCGCCCAGATCGGGCCGGAGATCAGCACGCCGAAGGTCCACACCGGGAAGCCGAAGGCGTGCATCCGGTAGGCGATCCGGTCCAGCGCCGCCAGCTCGGGCAGGCGCGCGAGGTAGCCGGTCTCCCGGGTCGAGCGGGCCTTGAGCAGGTAGAGGATCGAGGTGATGCCACCGAGGGTGAACGCACCGGTCGCGATGACCGCGGCGACGACGTGGATCACCAGCCAGTAGGACTCCAGGGCCTCGGTGAGCGGCGCGACGGGCTCGTAGAGCCACAGCACGTCGGCGAGCAGGACGCAGAGCACGAAGCCCACCACGATCGGGCCGAGCCAGGAGAGCCGCCAGCGGCGGGTGGTGGCGAGGAACAGGGCGACCACGACGAAGGTGCCGCTGAGGGTGAACTCGTACATGTTGCCCCACGGCACCCGGTTGGGGTCCGCAGCCATGCCACGACCGAGCAGGGCGATGGCGTGGGCCAGGGCGCCGATCGACGTCAGCAGCACGCCGAGGCGGCCGGTCATCTCGACCCGGTCGGCCTGCTGCTCGTCCTCGACCTCGAGGACCGGCGTACCGCCGCCGGCAGCGACGGCCTGCCGGACGGGGACGTCGCGCAGCGCCGCCCACTGGACGGCGTACGCCAGCAGCGCGAGGAAGTAGACCACCCCTGCGGCGGCCACGCCCTGGTTGCTGAGGGTCTCCCACTGTGCGTCGGTCATGGTCGTGCCTCTCGGTCCTGTCTCAGTGCTGCCACGATCCCAGCAAGCTCGGTGCGTCCGGACTCCGGGTCGCCCCCGGACGAGCGGTCGAGGCGCGCGAGCTCGACCAGCGTGGTGCCGTCCTCGCGGCGGCGGGCGCGCACCCACAGCCGGCGGGGGCGCACGAAGAGGGACCCGAGCAGGCCGAGCAGCGCGGCCACGACGCCGGTCAGGGCGATCAGCTTGCCCGGGGTGCGGCTGATCTGGATCTTGTTCCAGCGCTGGAGGCCCTCGAACGTCACCGAGCCGAGCCCGTCGGGCAGCTTCACCGTCTCGCCGGGGCGCAGGTCCATCCGGAACGGCTGGCCGTCGGCCTTGGTGACCTGCTCCGCCTTGGTCTTGTCGAGGACGTAGACCGAGGTGCTGGTGCCGTCGTCGAGGCCGACGTCGCCGGTGTAGACGTTGAGCGAGACCAGCGGGTCGAGGGCGTCGCCCCAGGCCGAGCCGGGCATCGTGAGGTTGCCCTCGGCGTCCTGGCCCATCGAGAAGGTGGGGTAGAAGGTGCCTTCCAGCCCGATCTGCGTCGGCTGGGCGTCGGGTGCCTTCACGACGCCGAAGGACTCGAAGGTCCGGGCGTTGGTCGGCAGGAAGACGGTCGGCCCGGACTGGGCGATGTTGCCGTCGCCGTCGCGGACGGTGATCACCGGCGCGTAGCCGTGGCCGATGAGGAAGATGTCGGTGCCGCCGATCGACAGCGGGTGGTTGACCCGGAGGTCGTACTCCTGGGTCTCGGCACCCGGCTCGGTCGTGTAGTCGAGGTGCGCGACGAACTTGCGCGCCATCCCGGCCCGGGGGCCGTCCGCGATCCAGTCGACGTCGAAGTCGGTGATGCTGAAGGCGAAGGGCTCCATGACCGTCGGGTCGAAGAGGCTGCCGGGGGCGAAGTCGTCGTACTGGGTGAGGTTGTTGGAGAAGCCGTAGTCCTCGCCGTTGTACATGATGACGCCGCCCTTGTAGCCGAACAGGCTGCCGATGGCGACCCCGACCAGCACGACGATGACGGCGAGGTGGAAGAGCAGGTTGCCGGCCTCGCGCAGGTGCCCGCGCTCGGCGTCGACGGAGTTGCCGTCGTCGGCGCGCGCGATCCGGTAGCGCCGCTTGCGCAGCACCTGCGCCGCCCGCGCCAGCACGGCGTCCGGGTCCTCGTCGGTCTCGTACGACGTGTGCTCGGGCAGGCGCGAGAGGTTGCGGGGCGCCTTCGGCGGGCGGGCGCGCAGCGCGCGGGCGTAGACGAACAGACGCGGCACGATGCAGCCGACGAGCGAGATCATCAGCAGGATGTAGATCGCGGAGAACCACACCGAGCCGTAGACGGCGAACAGGTCGAGCCGGTCCCAGATCGGGGCGAGCCGGGGGTGGTTGTCGCGCCACTGGGAAACCGCGAGCGAGTCGACGTCCTCCTGCGGGATGACCGAGCCGGGGATCGCGGCCAGCGCGAGCAGCAGCAGGAGCACCAGCGCGGTGCGCATCGAGGTGAGCTGGCGCCACGACCAGCGGGCGAGCTCGCGGGCGTTGAGGTCCGCGGGCAGCGCGGTGGCCTGGCGGTCGTCGGACGGCCGTCGGTCGAGCTGGGTCACAGCGGTCGCTCACTCATCGAGCACCACGTCGACCAACGAGAGGAGCGTCTGGGTCGTGGGGATGCGCCCCTGGACCGACGCGGCGACCCGGCCCTCGGCGTCGAGGACGACGGTGCTGGGGATGGAGCGGGGGTTGAGCGTGCCGGCGAAGGCCAGGAGCGCGGAGCCGTCGGGTGAGTAGATGGAGGGGTAGGTGACGTCGAAGTTCCGGACGAACGCCAGCCCCTTCTCGGCCGAGGAGTCGCGGATGTTGACGCCGAGGAAGGTGACCCGGTCGCCGAGCTCGGCGGCGGCCTCGTTGAGGTCGGGCTGCTCGACCCGGCACGGCGGGCACTCCGACCACCAGACGTTGATCACGACGGGCTTGCCGCGCAGCTCGACGAGGTCGACTGCGTTGCCCTCGAGGTCCTCCCCCGCGAGCTCGAGCGGCGCCTCCCGGTCCGCGGTCGCCACTTCGACCGGGACGCCGGTGCCGGTGATGTAGCCCTTGTCGCCGGTGCCGGACAGGCTCGAGCAGCCCGTCAGCACGAGCAGGCAGGCGACGACGGGGACGAGGACGGAGCGGAGGAGCTTCAGGGCCGGTCCTCCTGCGTGGCACCGCCGGCGGAGAACGGCGCGGAGCGGTCGCCGACCGGGATCAGGTCGCCGGCCGGCTCGGAGTAGCGCACCTGGACCATGCGGTCGTCGTCGAAGACCACGCTGGTCAGCGAGCACAGGGTGCACTGACGGTTCTTGGGGTGGTGGAGGTAGCTGCGCTTCTCCAGGAAGAGCCGGGTCGTCCAGATCGGGAGCTGGTGCGAGACCACCACCGCCTCGTGGCCACGCGCGGCGTCACGGGCGTCGTGGATCGCGGCGACCATCCGGCCGGCGATCTCGTCGTAGGGCTCGCCCCACGACGGCTTGAACGGGTTGTAGAGGTGGCGCCACAGATGCGGCCGCTTGATGATCGTCATCGCGCCGTCGCCGAAGCTGAGCCCCTCGAAGGCGTTGCTCGACTCGATCACGCGCGGGTCGACCACCGGCGTGAGGCCACGGACGGCTGCCAGCGGTGCACCGGTCTCCTGCGCGCGCTCGAGCGGCGAGGTCCGCATGTGGGTGATGTCGCGGGCGCCGATCTTGTCGGCGATCCGCTGCGCCATCTGGTTGCCGAGGTCGGAGAGGTGGAAGCCGTCGCGGCGGCCGTAGAGCACGCCCTCCGGGTTGTGCACCTCGCCGTGCCGCAGCAGGTGGACGGTGGTCTGCACACCCATGCTCAGTGACCTCCTGCCGTGGCGGCCGCCAGCGCGGCCGCGGGGAGCGCGTCGAGGACGGTGGACACCGCCCGGTCGTCGTGGGCCGCGGAGACGAACCACGCCTCGTACGCCGACGGGGGCAGGTAGACGCCCTGCGCCAGCATCGAGTGGAAGAACGCCGCGTAGGCGGCCGTGTCCTGCGTGCTCGCCTCGGCGAAGTCGTGCACCGGGGCGTCGCGGAAGAAGACCGAGAACATCGTGCCGGCGGTCTGCACCGTGTGGGGCACGCCCGCCGCCGTGAGCGCCTCGGCGGCCGCCGACCGGATGGCCTGGGCGGTGGCGTCGAGGTGGGCGTAGACCTCCGGCGTCGCGAGCCGCAGCGCGGCGAGACCGGCGGTCGTGGCGATCGGGTTCCCGGAGAGCGTGCCGGCCTGGTAGACGCGGCCCTCGGGCGCGAGGTGCGCCATCAGGTCGGCGCGGCCGCCGAAGGCCGCGGCCGGGAAGCCGCCACCCATCACCTTGCCGAAGGTCATCAGGTCGGGCGTCCAGCCCTCGATCGCGCCGTCGAGGCCCCAGCCGCCCTGCGCCGTGGCGCGGAAGCCGGTCATCACCTCGTCGCTGATGAAGAGCGCGCCGTGGGCCCGGCAGGTCTCGGCGAGGAACGCGTTGAAGCCCGGCGCCGGCGGGACGATGCCCATGTTGCCCGGGGTGGCCTCGGTGATCAGGCAGGCGATCTGCGGGCCGTGCGCCTCGAAGGCGGCGAGCACCGCGGCGCGGTCGTTGTAGGGCAGGACAAGGGTCTCCCCCGCCGAGCTCGCGGGCACGCCGCTGGTGCCGGGCACCGCCAGCGTCGCGACGCCGGAGCCGGCCTCGGCCAGCAGCGCGTCGACGTGGCCGTGGTAGCAGCCGCTGAACTTCACCACCAGATCGCGGCCGGTGGCGCCGCGCGCGAGCCGGATCGCCGACATGGTGGCCTCGGTGCCGGAGGAGACGAAGCGGACCCGCTCCACGGGCGTGCGGGCGACGATCTCCTCGGCCAGCTCGACCTCGGGCTCCGTGGGCGTGCCGTACGACGTGCCGCGGGCCACCGCGCCGGCCACCGCGGCCTGCACGTCGGGGTGGGCGTGGCCGAGGAGCATCGGCCCCCACGAGCAGATCAGGTCGACGTAGTCGTTGCCGTCGGCGTCGGTGAGCCAGGCTCCGGACGCCGAGGTGATGAAGCGGGGCGTCCCGCCGACCGCGTTGAACGCCCGGACCGGTGAGTTCACACCCCCAGGGGTGACCGCGCGCGCACGCTCGAAGAGGGCGTCGCTGGCCGCTGTCGTGGAGGTGGTCGTCGCGGGGGTCACCGGGTCATTGTCACGTAGGCGTGCAAGGCAGCCCCAACCGGCGTGGAATCCCGGGCCGGGATGTGCCCCGGACCACAAGTGACCGACCCGTAACTTGTGACGGCCTTCACTCGTTGACTGTTTCGCCGGTGCCCGGAGGGGGCATCATGGCAGCAGATGACCCAGGGGAGATGCACGACATGACGAGTTCCGGCCGGCTTCACCGGGCGACCGCGATCATCCCGCTCGCCATGCTGTCCGCTGCGTGGACCGCGAGCCTGGCCGGCGTGGGCGCCGGCACTGCGAGCGCGGACCCCGACGGCTCCGGCACGCTCCCGGACGGCACCGTCCTCCCCACCGCGGCCATCGAGGCGCCGGCCAGCGTCGGAGACGCGGTCAGCCGCGCCGCCGCCCTCACGCCCGGGTCGGCCAGCAGCATCCCGCAGGCTGCCCTCGCCGCCTACCAGCGCGCCGAGGCCGTGATCAACCAGGCCGACAAGGGCTGCAACCTCCCGTGGGAGCTGGTCGCCGCCATCGGCCGCGTCGAGTCCGACCACGGCCGCTACGGCGGCAACTCGCTCGACGGCCAGGGCGTGGCCCGCCCCGGCATCTACGGCATCGCGCTCAACGGCAAGAACAACACCCAGGACATCAGCGACACCGACGCCGGCCAGTACGACAACGACACCCGCCACGACCGCGCGGTCGGGCCGATGCAGTTCATCCCCTCGACGTGGTCGGTCGTGGGCGTCGACGGCGACAGCGACGGCACCCGCAACCCCCAGGACATCGACGACGCGGCACTCGCGACCGCGGTCTACCTCTGCTCGGGCGAGGACGACCTGTCCACCGAGAAGGGCCAGCGCTCCTCGGTCTACCGCTACAACCACTCCAACGACTACGTCGACCTGGTGCTGGAGATCATGCAGGCCTACATGGACGGCGACTTCAGCGCCGTCCCGACGTCCACGCTGACCTCGGGGATCATCCAGCCCGAGCCGAGCGCGACCGGCGGCGACCAGGGTGACAAGGGAGGCAAGGGCGGCAAGGACGAGACGCCGACCTCGAAGCCGACCCCGACCACCACGCAGACCCCGACGCCGACCCCGACCACCACGCAGACCCCGACGCCGACCCAGTCGCCGACACCCACGCAGTCGCCGACCCCGACGAAGGACCCCACGACTCCGCTGCCGACCGTGATCCCGACGACCAGCACCACGCTCCCGCCGGTCCCCGTCCCCACGACCGTCCCGCCGGTCCTGACGATGACGGAAGCGCTTGCGCGGTGCGCCGCTCAGGGGATCATCGACAACCCGCTCACGTCGGTCAACGAGCTCACGGAGTGCGCCAACCGACTGCTCAACCCCTGACCGACCCGTTCCCGCGAGCACGCGCGAGCGGAGCGAGCGCCATCAAGCACGCAGGAGGCGAGCGGCCTCGGCGGCCCAGTAGGTGAGCACCACGTCGGCGCCGGCGCGCCGGATGGAGGTGAGGGTCTCCAGGATGGCGGCCTCGCGGTCGATCCAGCCGTTGGCGGCGGCGGCCTCGACCATGGCGTACTCGCCGGAGATGTTGTAGGCGGCGACCGGGACGTCGACGGCGTCGCGCACCCGGCGTACGACGTCGAGGTAGGCCAGGGCCGGCTTGACCATCACGATGTCGGCGCCCTGCTCGACGTCGAGCAGCACCTCGCGCACGCCCTCGACGGCGTTGGCGGGGTCCTGCTGGTAGGTGCGGCGGTCACCTTCGAGCGAGGAGTCGACGGCCTCGCGGAAGGGCCCGAAGAAGGCCGAGGCGTACTTCGCCGAGTAGGCCATGATCGAGACGTGGCTGTGGCCGGCAGCGTCGAGCGCCTGGCGTACGACGGCGACCTGGCCGTCCATCATCCCGCTGGGGCCGACCATGTCGACGCCGGCGGCGGCCTGCGCGAGCGCCATCTCGGCGTACGCCGCCAGCGTCTGGTCGTTGTCGACCTCGCCGTCGGGCGTGAGCAGGCCGCAGTGGCCGTGGTCGGTGAACTCGTCGAGGCAGAGGTCCGACATCACCGTCAGCTGGTCGCCGACCTCGGCGACCGCGTCGGTGATCGCGAGGTTGAGGACCCCGGCCGGGTCGATGCCGCCGGACCCGGTGGCGTCCTTGTGCTCGGGGATGCCGAACAGCATCACGCCGCCCAGGCCCAGCTCGGCCGCCTCGAAGACGGCCTTCTTGAGCGAGTCGCGGGAGTGCTGGACCACGCCGGGCATGGACGAGATCGGTCGCGGCTCGTCGATGCCCTCACGGATGAAGACGGGCAGGACCAGCGAGCTCGGTGGCACCTGCGTCTCGGCGACCATCCGCCGCAGCGCAGGCGTGCGGCGCAGCCGCCGGGGTCGGACGAGCGGGGCCTGGACGTTGAACTCCTCGGTCACGGCTCCATCCTTCCCCAGCGGCGCAACTACTTGGCGCGGGCCTTGCGGCGACCGGACGCGGTGCGCTCGCTCGGGCGGGTGACCGGCTCGCCGGCCTCCAGCATCGCCAGGCGACGCGTCGCGCCGAAGTCGGCGAGGGCGTCGACGAGGACCTCCACGTCGGGCGTGGGCGCGAGGACGTCGACCCGGAGGCCGTGCTCCTCGGCGGTCTTGGCCGTCTGCGGGCCGATGACGGCGATGATCGTCGAGGGGTGCGGCTTGCCGGCGATGCCGACGAGGTTGCGCACCGTCGAGGACGAGGTGAAGACGACCGCGTCGAACTTGCCGGTCTTGATCGCGTCGCGGACCGGCGCCGGCGGCGGGGTGGCGCGCACCGTGCGGTAGGCGGTGACGTCGTCGCACTCCCAGCCCAGGTCGACCAGACCGGCGACGAGGTTCTCCGTGGCGATGTCGGCGCGGGGCAGGAAGACCCGGTTGATCGGGTCGAGCACCTCGTCGTAGGGCGGCCACTCCTCGAGCAGGCCGGCCGCGGACTGCTCGCCCGAGGGGACGAGGTCGGCGCGCAGGCCCCAGGCGGCGATCGCCTCGGCGGTCTTGTCGCCGACGGCGGCGATCTTGAGGCCGGAGAAGGCGCGGGCGTCGAGGCCGTACTCCTCGAACTTCTCGCGGACGGCCTTCACCGCGTTGACCGAGGTGAAGGCGATCCACTCGTAGCGCCCCTCGACCAGGCCGCGGACGGCCTTGTCCATCTGCAGCGGGTTGCGCGGGGGCTCGACCGAGATGGTCGGCACCTCCTCGGGCACGGCGCCGTACTCGCGCAGGCGACGCGACAGCGAGCCGGCCTGCTCCTTGGTGCGGGGCACCAGCGCACGCCAGCCGAACAGCGGCTTGGTCTCGAACCACGACAGCGTCTGGCGCAGGTCGACGACGTCACCGATGACCGTGATCGCCGGCGGGGCGATGCGGGCGGCGCGGGCGTCGGCCGCGATGGTCGCGAGCGTCGAGATCAGGGTCTGCTGCTCGGTGGTGGTGCCGACGCGGGTCATCGCGACGGGCGTCTCGGGCGAGCGGCCGGCCTCGATGAGCGCCGCGGCGGTCTCGCCGATGCTGCCCACACCGGACAGCAGCACGAGGGTGCGGTCGTCGGCGTACGCGCTCCAGTCGACCTTGTCGCCGCAGGTGACGACGGCCATCTCCTTGTGGCGCTTGGTGGTGAGCGGGATGCCGGCGTAGGCCGGGACCGCGCTGACCGAGGAGACGCCGGGCACGACCTCGAAGCCGACGCCCGCCTTGACGCAGGCCTGCGCCTCCTCGGGGCCGGAGGCGTAGAGGAACGGGTCGCCGGTCATCAGGCGCACCACGCGCTGCTTCTTGCCGTGGCGTACGACGACCTTGGCGCGGGCCGCGTGCGTCAGGGGCTGGCCGTCCTCGCCGAAGCCGCCGTCGACGATCTCCGGACCGGCCTCACCCCCGAGCGGGCCGAGGACGGTGCGGATCAGCTCGAGGTGCTCGGGCGCCTCGGTCACGATGACCTGGGCACCCTGGATGAGCTCCACGGCGCGCAGGGTCAGCAGCCCAGGGTCGCCGGGCCCACTGCCGACGAACGACACCCAGCCGGGGGTCGCGCCCGTGCCCGTCGTGCCAGTGGCCTGCGGGGTCTGTACTCGCGTCATGCGTGCTGCTTCCTCACTGGTGGTCCCTGTTCGAGTGATGTCGTCATCAGGTCTGCTGCTCCCTCGTCGAGCATGTCGCTCGCGAGGCGGTGGCCGAGTGCGGCGGCGTCGGCGACCGGGCCGGTCGCGCTCATCCGCACCGACAGGGCGCCGTCCTCGGAGAGGGCCACGGCCCGCAGCCACAGCTCCTCGCCGTCGTCCCCCTCGACCACCTCGGCCAGCGCACCCAGCGGGGCCGAGCAGCCGGCCTCGAGGGCGGCGAGCACCGCGCGCTCGGCGGTGACCGCGGCGCGGGTGGCGGTGTCGTCCAGCTGCGCCAGCGCGGCGACGAGCTCGGCGTCGTCGGAGCGGCACTCGATCGCGAGTGCACCCTGGCCGGGGGCCGGCAGCATCTGGATCGGGTCGAGCACCTCGGTCACCTCGTCGAGGCGGCCCAGGCGGGACAGGCCGGCGCGGGCCAGGACGATCGCGTCGACCTCGCCCTCGCGGACCTTGCGGATCCGGGTGTCGACGTTGCCGCGGATGCCCTGGAGCTCCAGCCCGAGGCCGAGCGCGGCGAGCTGGCTCACCCGGCGCGGCGACCCGGTGCCGAGCCGGCTACCGACCGGCAGCTCGCCCAGGGTGAGGCCGTCGCGGGCGACCACGACGTCGCGCGGGTCCTCGCGCGTCGGGACCGCGGCGAGCGCGATCCCCTCGGCCGGCGTGGTGGGGATGTCCTTGAGCGAGTGCACGGCGACGTCGACGCGCCCGTCCAGCAGGGCGTCGCGCAGCGCGCTGACAAACACACCCGTGCCGCCGAGGGACGCCAGCGGGGCGGCACTGCGGTCGCCCTCGGTGGAGACCTCGACGAGCTCTACCTCGCGGCCGAGGCGCTCGCGGATCATCTCCGCGACGTGGCCGGACTGGGTGGTCGCCAGCGCGGACGCGCGGGTGCCCAGGCGCAGCGGCGCGTTCATGACTGCCCCTCCGTCCGGGTCATCGCGTCGACGGCGTCGGGGTCGAGCCGGAACAGCTCGGCGAGCGCGGCGGTGTAGGAGACGGCCGGCTCGGCGTCGGCGAGCTCCTTGACCCGGACGGTCGGCTCGTGGAGCAGCTTGTCGGCGACGCGGCGGACCGTGTGCAGCACCTCGGCACGCGTCGCGTCGTCGAGCTCGGGCAGCCGCGCGGACAGCCGCTCCATCTCGGCGTCGACGACCGCGGTGGCCATCGAGCGCAGGGCCACGACGGTCGGGGTGACGCTCGCCTGGCGGCGCACGGCGAGGAAGGCGGCGATCTCCTGCCCCACGATGGTGCGTACGTCGTCCACGCCGGCGGTCGCCTCGAGGCCGCGCAGCTCGTCGGCGAGCCCGGCCAGGCTGATCAGCTCGACACCGGGCAGCTGGCCCACGGCCGGGTCCACGTCGTGCGGCAGCGCGAGGTCGATGACGGTCAGCGGTCGGTCGCCCGAGCCGCGCGCCGTCACCACGTCGGCCAGCCGCACCAGCGGCTCGGGAGCACCGGTGCACGACACCACGATGTCGGCCTCGGCGAGCTCGGCACCCAGGGCGTCGAGCGGCACGGAGGCGGCGGCGTACTCGGCGGCGAGGCGGTCGGCGTTGGCCGCGGTGCGGTTGAGCACGGCGATCCGCTCGGCACCACCGCGCGAGAGGTGGGCGACCGCGAGCGACGCCATCGCGCCGGCACCGATGACGAGGGTGCGCGCACCCGCGACCGGGACGGTGCTCCGCTCGAGCGCCGCGGTGACCAGCGACGGGGCGGCGCGGTCGATGTCGGTCTCGGCGTGGGCGCGCTTGCCGACGCGCAGCGCCTGCTGGAAGAGGGTGTTGAGAGCCGGGCCGACCGTGCCGTGCTCCTGGCCGATGCGGAGCGCGTCGCGGGTCTGGCCGAGGATCTGGCCCTCGCCGACGACCATCGAGTCGAGACCGGCGGCGACCTGGAAGAGGTGCGAGACGGCGCCCTCGTCGTAGTGGACGTAGAGGTGCGGCAGCAGCGCCTCTGTGGACTGCTCGGCACGGGTGACGAGGAGGCCCGAGAGGTCCTCGACGCTGCCGTGGAAGCGGTCGACCTCGGCGTAGACCTCGAGCCGGTTGCACGTCACGATCGCAGTGGCCTCGCTGACGTGGACACCGCCCATGACGTCGGTGATCAGCTTGACGGTGCCGTCGGCGTCGAGGGCGAGCTTCTCGAGGAGCTCGACCGGCGCGGACTTGTGGGAGATCCCCACGACGAGGACGCTCATGGACGTACTCGCTTCGCTCCGTGCGCCCATGAGGCACATGACGCGCTGCACTGGATGGTTCGCTCGCTGCGCTCGCTCACGAGACAACCTCCGATCCGGGTGCGACCGCCTTGCGCTGCTCGTGGTAGGCGAGGATCTGCAGCTCGATGGACAGGTCCACCTTGCGTACGTCGACGCCGTCCGGCACGGACAAGACAGTCGGGGCGAAGTTCAGGATGCTGGTGACACCGGTCGCGACCATGCGGTCGGCGACGTCCTGCGCGGCGACCGCGGGCGTCGCGATCACGCCGATGGACACGTCGTGCTCGGCGACGATCGACTCCAGGTCGTCGAAGGAGCGGACCTCGAGGCCGGCGACGACCTCGGTGTGGCGGCTCGGGTCGGCGTCGAGCAGGGCCACGACCCGGAAGCCGCGGCTGCGGAACCCGGAGTAGTTGGCCAGCGCATGGCCGAGGTTTCCGATGCCGACGATGACCACGGGCCAGTCCTGGGTCACGCCGATCTCGCGGGCGATCTGGTAGCGGAGGTACTCCACGTCGTAGCCGACGCCGCGGGTGCCGTAGCTGCCGAGGTAGGAGAGGTCCTTGCGGAGCTTGGCGCTGTTGACGCCGGCCGCGGCGGCGAGCTCCTCGCTCGAGCAGGTGGTCGTGCCGCCGTCGGCGAGGCCGGTCAGGGCACGCAGGTACACGGGAAGCCGCGCGACAGTCGCCTCGGGAATGTCCCGGGCAGAGTCGGGGGTCCGTGCGGTCACAGCTTTGCTTCTCTCCAGCCAGGTGACGGGGATCGCCTGACCCGGTCACTGTAGGAGTTTGTGAACGGGAGAACAAAACGGGACGACGGCGGGCTAGCACATGTGAGATGACCCACCCGACGCGGGGTCGTCCCCGACTTGCGCACGGAGTGCCGGAGGGCGTATCCGGGGGCGGGCGGACGGCTCACGCCAGCACCTCGCGGAGCATCCGGTCCGAGGCCAGGAGCGCCTCCCGGTCGTGGGTGGAGGAGCTCGCCAGCAGCTCGTCGGCCCCGGTCCGCTGGACGAGCGCCTCGAGGTGGCGGCGCACGGTCGCCGGGCTGCCCGCGACGGCGCGGTCCACCGCGGCCTCGACCCGGCGGCGGACCTGGTCGGGCCACGACGCGTCGCGGATGGCGGCCACGCTCTCCAGCGGCGGGAACTCACCCGTCCGACGGGCCCGGGCCATCGCCCACGCCTCGGGCAGGGCGAGCTCACGCGCCGTGGTGCCGTCGTCGGCGACGAGCACGTCGAGGGAGATCGTCACCCGCGGCTCGCTGCCGTGGTGCGGGAGGAAGTCGCGGCGGTACGCCGTCAGCGCGTCGGGGAGCTCTCCGGACGTGACGGCGGGTCCGCCCACGACCACGGGCAGCCCGAGCCGCGCTGCGACGGCGAGCCCGCGACCGGTCGCGAGCACGTGCATCGGCACCTGACGCCCGGTGGCGGGGCGCACGGTCACCCCGCCCGTGCCGTCGAGGTAGCCCCGCAGCTCGCGCAGGTCGTCCTCGAAGGTGTCGCCGTCCTCGTGGTCGCGGCGCAGCGCGCGACGCACAGGAGGCGTGAACCCGAGCGAGCGGCCGAGCCCGAGGTCGACGCGGCCGGGGTGGAGCGCGTCGAGCACGCGGAACTGCTCGGCGACCACCAGCGGCTGGTGCAGCGGGAGCATCACGCCGCCCGAACCGATCCGGATGCGGTCGGTGCGGGCCCCGATCGCGGCGAGGAGCACGGCCGGCGAGCCCGAGGCGATCCCGGGGACGGCGTGGTGCTCGGCGACCCAGAACCGGTCGTAGCCGACCTGCTCCGCGTGCACCGCACGGGCGATGGTCGCCTCGAGCCCCTCGGCGTCGGGCCGGCCGTCGTGGGTCCGGGAGCGGTCGAGCAGGGAGAGCCTCACGCCCTCCTCAACGCCTCAGGCGCCGAGAGCCTTCCGCAGCCGCGCCTCGTCGACACGCCAGAAGTCGTGCTGGCGCCCGTCGACGTACGTCACCGGGACCTCCTCGCCGAAGCGGTCCTCGAGGTCGTCGTCGGACTCGATGTCGACCTCGTCGAAGGACTCCCCCAGGTCGGCGCACACGCGCGCGATCACCTCGCGGGCGTCGTCGCACAGGTGGCAGCCCGGGCGCGAGTAGAGGGTGATCCGGGCGGTCATCGGTCCTGCTCCAGGATCCCGAGGGCGCGGCGCCGCTCGATGCCGCGCAGCCGGCCCTTCTGGACCTTGCCGGTGGCGGTGAACGGCAGCTCGTCGACGACCTCGATCCGGCTGGGCTGCTTGAAGCGCGCCAGCCGGACGACGGCGTGCGCGCGGACCGCCTCCTCGAGGTGGGTGCGGGGCGCGCCGGCAGGGACGACGTACGCCACGACGGCCTCGCCGGTCTCCGCGTCGGGCACGCCGATGACCGCGGCGTCGGCCACGCCGTCCACCTCGCGGATGACGTCCTCGACCTCGGTCGGGTAGACGTTGAAGCCGCTGACGATGACCAGCTCCTTGACCCGGTCGACGAGGAACAGGTCCCCGCTGGCGTCGAGGAACCCCACGTCGCCCGTGGCGTACCAGCCCTCGGCGTCGGGGCCGTCGGACCCGTCGGGCCAGTAGCCGCTGAAGAGGTTGGTGCCGCGGACCTGGATCTGGCCCGGGTCCTCCCCCTCGACCGGGCGCCCCGTCTCGTCGACGAGCCGCAGCTCGATGCCGGGCAGGGCGGCGCCGACCGAGCCGACCCGCGGCTCGGTGCTGCACAGCGTGCTGGTGACCACCGGCGACGCCTCGGTGAGGCCGTAGCCCTGGTGCACCGGGATGCCGGTGATCGAGGTGAACTCCTCGATCACCTCCGGCTCCAGCGGCGCGGAGCCCGACAGCACCAGCCGCACCGGTCCGAGCCGCTCGCGGAGGTGCTCGTCGGGCAGCCAGTGCGCGAAGACCGGCGGCGCGATCGGCACCACGCTGCACGCCTCGTCGTCGATCAGGTCCAGCACGGCCTGCGCCTCGAACTGCTCGACGAGCAGAAGCCGGGCGCGGTGGCGCAGCACGCCGCCGAGGACCGCGTTGAGTCCGTAGACGTGGAAGAGCGGGAGCACGCCGAGCACCACGTCGTCGCCGTGCATCATCGGCGGCTCGACCGACGCCACCTGCTCGATGTTGGCCAGCAGCGCGCGGTGGCTGAGCATCGCGCCGCGCGGACGGCCGGAGGTGCCGCTCGTGTAGAGGATGGCTGCGAGCTTCTCCGGGTCGGGCAGCGGAGGCACCGGGCGTACGACGTCGGCGCGCAGCGCCTCGAAGGCGACCTCTCCCGGCGCGGGCTCGGTCCCGGTCACCACCACGACGGGGGCCGCCACCTCGTGACCGGGGAGCTCGGCGAGCTCGGCGAGCGCGGCCCGGACGACCTCGAGCGCGGTGTCGTCGACCACGACGAGCCGGGTGCCGGAGTCGGCGACCATCCGGGCGACCTCGCCGGCGGTCGAGCGCGGGTTGACCGGGACGGCCACGACCTGCGCGCGGAGCACGCCGAGGTAGGCCGTCACGAACTCGATCCGGTTGCCGACCACGATCATCACCCGCTGCCCGGCGCGGATGCCCTGCGCGCCCAGGCCGGTCGCGATGCGGGCCACCTCGTCCTCCAGCGCGGACCAGGTGAGGGTCCGGCCGCCGGTCTCCACGAGAGCCTGTCGGGCAGGTACGTCAGCGGCGGCCTCGGCCACGAAGGCGGAGATGTCGTTGCGCTGCATGCGGGGATCCTTCCACAGCTACGATCACCGGGTGACCCCGTCTGAGCGACCTCGTCGACTCAACCTGAGGCAGCGTTCGGTGCTCGCGGGAGAGGCTGCGGCGGCGGCCGCGGAGGTCGAGAACGCCCTCTCCACGCCCAGCGACTCGGCGGCGGCGGCCTTCTTCGACGTGGACAACACGGTCATGCAGGGTGCCAGCATCTTCCACCTCGCCCGGGGCCTGCACCGGCGCAAGTTCTTCAGCACCCGCGACATCGCCTCGGCCGCCTGGAAGCAGGCGTACTTCCGGATCGTCGGCGTCGAGGACCCCGAGCACGTGGCCCAGGCCCGCAGCTCGGCACTCTCCTTCATCGCCGGTCACACCACCACCGAGCTCGAGGAGCTGGGCGAGGAGATCTTCGACGAGGCGATGGCGCACCGGATCTGGCCGGGCACCCGGGCGCTGGCCCAGCTCCACCTCGACGAGGGCCAGCGGGTCTGGCTGGTCACCGCCGCCCCGATCGAGATCGCCAGCATCATCGCCCGCCGGCTCGGCCTCACCGGCGCGATGGGCACCGTCGCCGAGCACGTCGACGGCGTCTACACCGGCCAGCTCGTCGGCGACCTGCTCCACGGGCCGGCCAAGGCGGAGGCGATCCGCGCCCTGGCCGAGCGGGAGGGGCTCGACCTCGCCCTGTGCTCGGCGTACTCCGACTCCAGCAACGACCTGCCGATGCTCTCGATGGTCGGCGACCCGTGCGCGATCAACCCCGACGCGCGGCTGCGGGCGCACGCCCGGGCGCACGGCTGGCGGATCCACGACTACCGCACCGGCCGGAAGGCCGCGCGCGCCGGGCTGATGGCCGCGGCCGTCGCCGGGGCGGTCTCCGGTGCCGTCGCCGCCGGGGTCAGCGTGAAGGCCCACCGCAAGCTCTCCTGAGGCGATGTAACTCGTAGTTACTCGCGGGTTCACAAGGCGCGTCCCGGCGCTTATCGTGGAGACTGCAGTGTCTGGGAGGGGCTACCGCAATGCCGCGACAAGAGCTCGGGCGCACGCTCGAGGAAGGACTGGAGGCGCTCCGGCGCGCCGTCCTGGCTGCCCTGTCGCCGCAGGGCGTGCTGCTCATGGCCGAGGCGGCGACCGCCGGCGGTGGGCCGACCGGCACCTATGGCTCCGGACCCGTGGGCGACGAGGACTTCGCCGCCTCCTCCGAGGGTGACGAGGCCGAGCGGGAGCGGCTGATCGCGCTGGTCGAGCTGGCGCGCAGCGGCGACAAGGAGGCCTTCGGCCTGCTCTACGACCACTACCAGGCCTCGGTCTACCGCTTCCTCTACTACCGCACCCGCTCGCAGACGCTGGCCGAGGACCTCACCTCGGAGACGTTCTTCCGGGCGCTGCGGAGCATGAACAACTTCCGGTGGCAGGGCAAGGACTTCGGCGCCTGGCTGATGACCATCGCGCGCAACCTCACCACCGACCACTTCAAGGCCGGCCGCACCCGCCTGGAGATGTCCACCGAGGACATGACCCCCCACGACGACGCGACCGAGGGCCCGGAGAACGCCGTCATCGCCGGGCTCACCAACGAGGTCCTCCTCAAGGCCCTCACCGAGCTGCCGACCGAGCAGCGCGAGTGCCTCATCATGCGCTTCCTCCAAGGGCTCTCGATCGCGGAGACGGCGCTGGCCCTGGACCGCAGCGACGGCGCCGTGAAGCAGCTCCAGCTGCGCGGCGTACGCAACCTGGCGAAGCTGCTGCCGGAGGGGATGAGGGACTCATGACCTCACCCGTAACCCCAGCCTCGTGTGGCTCGTTCGTCTGTGTGGGAGGACCCACCAGCACCCAGACAGGACGCGCACGATGACACCCGCCTTCTCGGCACGACGTGCCGATGAGTTCGAGGCCCTCCTCTCCCGGGGGCCCGACGCACCGCTCAGCGAGCGCGATGCGGCGCGTTTCGCTGCCCTCCTCGAGGTCGTCGCCGACCTGCGGGCGCTGCCCGAGGCAGCGCCGCGGCCGGAGTTCGTGAGCTCGCTGCGCGAGAGCCTGATGGCCGAGGCCGACACGGTCCTGGTGCGCCAGCCGAGCACGCCGTCCCGACTCGCGATGCCCACCCCCTCGCGCAAGCGCGAGCGCCGCGTCGCGGTGCTCCTCGGTGGCGCCGCGATGGTCGGCGCCGCCGCGACCATGGCCGTCGCCGCGCAGACCGCGCTGCCGGGCGAGTCCCTCTACGGCGTCAAGCGCGGGCTCGAGTCCGCCGAGGTCCGCTTCGCCGGCGACGATGCGGCGCGCGGCCGGACCCTGCTGGCCCAGGCCGACACCCGCCTGTCCGAGCTGGAGCAGATCGCCGCCGGCCAGGCGCCCGAGCAGCTCGTGCCCGACACGCTCGACACCTTCACGCGCCAGTCCGGCGACGGCGTGCGCAGCCTGCTCGCGTCGTACGACACCACCGGCTCGACGTCCGACGTCCAGGTGGCCCGCGACTTCACCGCGGCCAGCATGGACCGCCTCGAAGAGCTGCAGGGCCAGCTGCCCGAGAGCGCCCGCGACGAGCTGCTCGCGGCCGGCCGGACGCTGACCGACCTCGACATCGAGGCCAGCAACGCCTGCCCGACCTGTGACGGCGGCATCACCACGACCCCGGAGTTCCTGCTGAGCAGCGCCCCGACCGACCTGCTCAGCGGCCTCGACACCGACGAGCTCACCCTGGAGGCGGCGGCGCCGGTCTCGGGCCAGGACCTCACCGGCATCGAGGTGCCCGAGGTGCTCCAGTCGCCGACCACCCAGCCCACCTCCCTGCCGACCAGCGTGGTGCCGACCCAGACCCCCTCGGTCGCGCCCGACCCGACCAAGGTCAAGCCCGACGTCCCGGGCAAGGTCAAGGACACCGTGGACGACACCGTCGACGACGTCACCGACACCACCAGCGACGTCGTGACGCAGCTCGACGGCGTCACCGGTGGCGCGCTGGGCGGGCTCACCGGCACCGTCGACAACGCGACCGGCGGGCTCATCAGCGAGGTCACCGGCACCCTCGACGGGTTGACCGGCAACACGGTCACCAACGCGACCGGCGGCCTGCTGCCGTAGGGGCCTTGCCCTAGCTGAAGACCCCGTCGCGCTCGCGCAGCAGGTCGAACAGCGTGTGCTGGATCGTCTCGCGCACCTGGTCGGTCACGTTGAAGACGAGCATCGGGTCGTCGGCCTCGGCCGGGTCGTAGGCGTCGGTGCGGATCGGCTCGCCGAACTCCAGGATCCACTTCGAGGGCAGCGGGACCAGGCCGAGCGGGCCCAGCCACGGGAAGAACGGCGTGATCGGGATGTAGGGCACCCCGAGCAGCCGCGCCAGCGACGGCACGTTGCCCACCAGCGGGTAGATCTCCTCGGCGCCCACCACGGAGAGCGGGATGATCGGCACGCCGGTGCGCAGCGCGGCCGACACGAAGCCGCCGCGGCCGAACCGCTGGAGCTTGTAGCGCTCGCTGAAGGGCTTGCCGATGCCCTTGAAGCCCTCGGGCCACACCCCGACGAGGTCGCCGCCGGAGAGCATCCGCTCGGCGTCCTCGGTGCACGCCAGGGTCGCGCCGCTCTTGCGGGCCAGCGAGCTGACGACCGGCATCTTGAAGACCAGGTCGGCGCCGAGCGGGCGCAGGAAGCGGTGGGCGTGGTCGTGCACGGTGAGCATCGTCATCAGGCCGTCGACGGGGACCGTGCCGGAGTGGTTGGACACGACGAGAGCGCCGCCCTCGGCGGGAATGTTGTCGAGGCCGCGCACCTCGAGGCGGAACCACTTCTCGGCCACCGGACGCAGGGTGGTCATGAGGAAGCGCTCGGTGAGCTCGCGGTCGAAGCCGTAGTCGTCGACCTCGTAGTCGCCCTCGAGACGACGCCGCAGGAATGCCATCAGCTCGGCCAGGCGGCGCTCCCAGTCGTCGCCGAACACCTCGTGCGCGGCGGCCTGGAGGGCCGCGAGCCAGTCGCCCACCGGGATGCCCGGCAGCGGGCCGCGGTCGGACGTGCGGGTCGCCTCGCGCGGGGCGACGGGCTCCTCCGCAGCGGGCTGCTCGGGCGCGAGGTTGCGGGCGGCCGAGGACGGGCGCGCCTTGCCGGTGCCACGGCCCGGGCGGCCGCCGGTGCCGATCGGGATCACCACGGCGTCCTCGCGGGCGTTGTCCTGCGCTTCCTCAGCCACGCCCCGCTCCTTCCAGCTCGGCTGGCGCGAACTCGCGACAGAAGTCGGCGAACGCCTCGGCCGTGGTGAACTTCGGCTCGAACTCCAGCTGGGTGCGCATCCGGGTGGTGTCCACCCCTCGACCGTAGGTCAGGAAGCCCAGCTGCTCGGGCGAGAAGTCCGACAGGCGGGCCTGCCGCATGGTGGCGCCGAGGCGGCCGACGGCGAAGCGCGGCAACGCCACCGACGGCTTGCCGAGGCGGCGTACGGCCTGGCTCAGGGTGAGCAGGCCGTCGCCGGCGACGTTGAAGGTGCCGGGCGTCCCGGTGATCACGGCGTGGCGCAGGACCCGCAGCAGGTCGTCCTCGTGCAGGAACTGCAGCCGCGGGTCGAAGCCGAGCACGCGGGGGACCACTGGCAGCCGGAAGTAGTTGGTCAGCGGGCTCGAGACGTGCGGGCCGACCACGTTGGCCGCCCGGATCATGGTGACGCTGACGTCGGGACGACGGCGCGCGAAGCCGCGGACGTAGCCCTCGATCTCGTAGACGTCCTTGGCGTAGCCGGAGGACGGCAGCCGCTTGGGGCCCATGTCCTCGGTGAACATCGCGGGGTCGCGCGGGCTCGAGCCGTAGACGGTGGTCGTCGACTTCACGACCAGGCGCTCGACCGTCGACGACTTCTGGCACGCAGCGAGCAGCTGCATGGAGCCGATGACGTTGAGCTCCTTCATCGTCCCGCGACCGCCGGCGGAGCCGGGCGTGGCGATCACGCTCATGTGGACGACGGTGTCGACGTCCTCCTTGGCGAGGACCTTGGCGATGACGGGGTTGCGGATGTCAGCGCGGACGAAGGACACGTCCCCGATGTCGCCCCGAGGGGGGACGACATCCACCCCGATCACTCGCTCGATGGACGGGTCGCCGGCCGCGGCGCGCGCGAAGCGTCGCCCTATGTCCCGGGAGATCCCGGTGACCAGCACGACCCGACCCATGGGCGAGGGGTGTTACTTGCCGAGCTTGCGGCGCTGGACGCGCGTCTTCTTGAGCAGCTTGCGGTGCTTCTTCTTGGCCATGCGCTTGCGCCGCTTCTTGATGACAGAACCCACGGTGAGACCTTTCCTTTCGGCCGACGCTCGTCGGCCGGACCCGCACACCCTACTTGGCAGGTGTGCGGAGCGCGGAATCGCGTCTCGCGGGCCTCAGCCGGCGTTGTAGAAGCTCTTGCGGAGGTACTCGTTGACGTCGTCCTCGGTGACCCGGAAGGAGCGACCGACGCGGACCGCGGGCAGCTCGCCACCGTGGACGAGGCGGTAGACCGTCATCTTCGAGACGCGCATCTTGGCCGCGACCTCGGCGATGGTCAGGAAGTGGGCCTCGGACATGTCGCCAGGGGTGTTCTCAGCCATGGTGTGCACCGATCCTTCTCGCGGCGACGGCGCCGGCTTCCGCGCCGGCGTCACAGGCGTGCCGCTAACGACTGAGATTAGGGCTCGCGTGACGCGTGGGGAAGAGGAATGCCAGAGAAACTTGTGTGACTGGCGGCGTGTCGGTTTGATTCTTTACCGTTCGAGCGCCCGGCGGGGACCCGGAGCAGGCTCAGGGCAGCGGGTCGAGGCCGTGCAGGGGGAAGACCTCCATGCGGGTGGCGTGGATCGCGCGGTCCAGCCAGGTCTCCGGGTCGTAGCCGCCCGACCAGTCGCGGAACGCCGGCGTGCGGCCGTCGGTCATCCGGTGCGGCGCGGTGGCGCCCAGCACCTCCTCGACGTACGCCCGCCACCCCGGCGGGGTCGGCGTCGCCGGGTCGAGCGGCCGGCCCGAGGCGATGGCCAGCAGGTGGGTCCAGGCGCGCGGGACCACGTCCACGACGGAGTACCCGCCGCCTCCGGTGACCACCCAGCGGCCGTCGGCGACCTCGTGGGCGAGGTCGTGGAGCGCGAGGTACGCCGCCCGCTGCCCGTCGACGCTGAGCATCATGTGGGCGAGCGGGTCGTTCATGTGGGAGTCGCAGCCGTGCTGGGTGACGAGCACCTCCGGCCGGAACTCGCGGACCAGCGGGGGCACGACGGCGTGGAAGGCGCGCAGCCAGCCAGCGTCGGCCGTGCCGGGCGGGAGCGCCACGTTGACCGCACTGCCCTCGGCACCCGGACCCCCGGTGTCGGTCGGGAAGCCCGTGCCGGGGAAGAGCATCTGCCCGGTCTCGTGCAGCGAGATGGTCAGGACCCGCGGGTCGTCCCAGAAGATGCTCTCCACCCCGTCGCCGTGGTGGACGTCGATGTCGACGTAGGCCACCCGCTCGACCCCGTCGGCGAGCAGCTGCTTGATGCCCACGGCGACGTCGTTGTAGATGCAGAAGCCGCTGGCCCGGTCGGGCATCGCGTGGTGCAGCCCGCCGGCGATGTTGACCGAGTGCAGCGACTCCCCGCTCCACACCTGCCGGAACGCCTCCAGGCTGGCACCCACGACGTGCGCGCTCGCGAGGTGCATGTCCTTGAAGACCGGGTCGTCATCGGTGCCGAGGCCTCGCGAGGCGTCCTCGAAGCCGGGCGTGGCCCCGGCGCGGGTCACCGCCTCGATCAGGCCCTGCTCGTGCACCGTGGCGATCTGCTCGTCGGTGGCGACGGGGGCGTCGACGCGCTTGATCCCGTCGAGGACGCCGAGCTCCTCGGCGAGCCGCATGGTCAGGTCGACGCGGATCGGCGACATCGGGTGGGTCGGCCCGAAGTTGTACTCCGTGAGCGTCTGGTCGAAGACGACCGACGTGGGACCCGCGCACTCCATGTGGCGGACGTTACTCCGGGTCCGGGTGCTGTCTGCCCAGCGGACCACATCTGGACCCGGATCTGGGCGAGTCTCAGGAACCCTCGGCCAGCTCGCGCGACCGGTTGCGCGCCGCCTCCATGGCGGCGAGGAACGCCGCCCGGACCTTGTGGATCTCGAGCTCGCGCAGCGCCGAGGCGGTCGTGCCGCTGGGTGAGGTGACCTGCTCGCGCAGCACGACGGGGTGGGTGCCGGTCTCGCGCAGCATCGCGGCCGAGCCGACGAGTGTCTGCACGACGAGCTCGGTCGACGTCGCGCGAGGCAGGCCGAGGTGCACGCCCGCCTCGATCATGGACTCGACGACGAAGAAGATGTAGGCCGGGCCCGAGCCGGAGATCGCGGTGACCGCGTCCATCTGCTTCTCGGGGATCCGCAGCACCTTGCCCGTCGACGCCATCAGCTGCTCGACCTCGGCGAGGTGTGCCTCGTCGCAGTGCGAGCCGGGCGAGATCGCGGCCATGCCCTCGTCGACGAGGGCCGGCGTGTTGGGCATGACGCGGACGACGGCCACGCCCTCCGGCACGTGCGACTCGATGAAGCTGGTCGTGATGCCGGCGGCGAGCGAGACGACGAGCTGGCCGGCGCGCAGCTCGGGAGCGATCTCCTCGAGCACGTCGCCCATGTCCTGTGGCTTGACCACCAGGGCGACCGTCTCGGCCTTCGCGGCCGCCTCGCGGTTGGAGACCACGGCCACGCCGTAGCGCTCCTCGAGCTCCTTGGCCCGCTCGGCGCGCTTCTCGCCGACCATCAGCTGGTCGACGCGGCGGCCGGCGCGCACCAGGCCGGACAGCAGGGTCTCCCCCATCACGCCGGCGCCGATGATCGCTGTGCTCATGGGCACGAATCTACTGCGTGCGGTCGAGCCTATTTCTTGCTGACCAAGGACCGGAGGAAGAACGCGAGGTTCTGGGGCTTCTCGGCGAGCCGGCGCATCAGGTAGCCGTACCACTCCGTGCCGTAGGGGATGTAGACGCGCATCGTCTCGCCGGCGGCTGCGAGGCGCTTCTGCTCCTCGGGGCGGATGCCGTAGAGCATCTGGAACTCGTAGGTCCCCGGGCGGCGGCCGAAGCGGCTGGCGAGCGAGGAGGCGATCTGGATCATCCGCGGGTCGTGGGTCGCGATCATCGGGTAGCCCTGGCCGCCGAGCAGCACCTTGAGGCAGCGGACGTAGGCCTTGTCGATCTCGACCTTGTCCTGGAAGGCGACCTCCTCGGGCTCCATGTAGGCGCCCTTGCACAGCCGCACACGGGAGCCCTCGTAGGCCAGCGCGCGGCAGTCGGCCTCGGTGCGGTGCAGCATCGCCTGCAGCACGGCGCCGGTCTCGGGGAAGTCCTTGCGGAGCTCGCGCAGGATCGTGAGCGTCGAGTCGGTGGTGGTGTGGTCCTCCATGTCGAGGGTGACCGTGGTGCCGGCGTTGCGGGCGGCGCGGCAGATGTCGCGAGCGTTCTCCAGCGCGACCTTGTGGCCGTTGTCGGGCAGGAACTGGCCGATCGCGCTCAGCTTGACCGACACCTCGGCGTGCGGGGCCAAGCCCTTCGCCGACAGGTCGGCCAGCACCTCCTTGTAGGCCGCGACGGTGGCGTCGGCCTGGGCGGCGTCGGTGGTGTCCTCGCCGAGGTAGTCGAGCGTGACCCGGAGGCCGTCCTGCACCAGCGTCGCGGTGGCGCCGACCGCGTCGGCGGTGCCCTCGCCGGGGACGTAGCTGGTCACGATGCCGCTCGAGACGGGCATCGTGGAGACGAGCTTCTTGACCCCCTGGCTGCGGGCGAGGAGCAGGATCGGCTGGCGGAGCAACGACATGGGGCGAAGGCTACGCCGATCCCCACCGAACCTTCACACCTCCTCCACCCCTCCCGGCGGCGCTCGTCCCTACCGTGGACCCATGACGCCTCTCACCCGCTCGCTGCCCTCCGGATCGACGCCCACCCAGCGCTACGCCGTCGCGCTCGGCGTCTCCCTGCTCACCGTGTTCTTCCTGCTCTTCGGCATCGGCGCGCTGGGGATCGTCGGCGAGGGCGACCGCGACGCGATGTACCTCGTCGGCCCCGCGCTCGCCCTGCTCATCGCGGTGGTCACCCGGTTCCGGCCGACGGGCATGGCGCTGGCGCTCGGTGCCGCCTCGGTGGCGACCGTCGTCGCCGGCACGGTCGCCGTCGTGCTGGTCGCGACCGACCGGGAGACCGCGTCGCTCATCGACGTCGTCGGCATCACCGGCATGTACGCCGTCCTCTTCGCGGTGGCGGCGTGGCTCTTCACCCGGGTCAGGGCGTCCGGCGCCTGAGCGTCGCGGCGCCGAGTGCGAGGGCGGCCAGCCCGAAGCAGGCGACGACGGCCACCGAGCGCCAGATCTCGCCCTGGTCGGCCGCACCGGTGAGCTCCTGCATCGCGTCGACGGCGTACGACAGCGGCAGCAGGTTGCTGATCGCCTCGAGCACACCGGGCATCGCCTCACGCGGCACGAAGAGACCGCACAGCAGGATCTGCGGCAGCACGAAGGCCGGCATGAACTGCACGGCCTGGAACTCGGTGGTCGCGAACGCGCTGACCAGCAGGCCGAGGGCCGTGCCGAGGACGGCGTCGACGATCGCCACCACCCCCAGGAGCCACACCGGGCCCTGGACGTCGAGGCCGAGCAGCCCGACGCTCACCGTCACCGCGAGGGCGGACTGGAGCGCGGCGAGCACGCCGAACGCGAGCGCGTAGCCGAGGAGGAAGTCGAGCTTGCCCATCGGCATCGTGAGCAAGCGCTCGAGCGTCCCGGAGGAGCGTTCGCGCAGGGTCGTCACGCTCGTCACCAGGAACATGACGATGAAGGGGAACATCGCCAGGAGGGCAGGCCCGAACCGGTCGAACAGGCCGCCCGGCAGCTCGTCGAACATCCACCAGAGCAGGCTCATCAGCACGCACGGCACCACCAGCAGCATGGCGAGGGTGCGATGGTCGCGACGCACCTGGGTCAGCACCCGTCCGGCGACCGCCAGGGTGATCCGGAGGTTCATGCCGCCTGCTCCTTCTGGTCCACGAGGTGCAGGAACGCGTGCTCGATGTCCGGGGTGCCGGTGCGCTCGCGGATCTCGTCGGGCGAGCCGTCCGCGATGATCCGGCCCTCGCGCATCAGCAGCAGCCGGTGGCACCGCTCGGCCTCGTCCATCACGTGGCTCGAGACGAGGACGGCCGCGCCCGCGTCGGCGATCCGGTGGAAGAGCTCCCACAGGTCCCGGCGCAGCACCGGGTCGAGCCCGACCGTCGGCTCGTCGAGCACGAGCAGGTCGGGCTTGCCGAGCAGCGCGACGGCCAGGCTGGTCCTGCTGCGCTGGCCGCCCGACAGCTTGCCGACGACCTGGTCGCGGTGGTCGTCGAGGGCGACCGCGGCCACGGCCTCGTCGACGCCCGAGCGGTCGACGCCGAGCACCCGTGCGAAGAACGCGAGGTTCTCCGCCACGGTCAGGTCGTCGTACACGCTGGCGTCCTGGGTGACGTAGCCGATGCGGGTGCGCAGCGGCGCGCTGCCGACCGGCTCGCCCAGCACCTCGACCGATCCCGACCGCACCTGCTGGGCGCCGACGATGCTGCGCATCAGCGTCGTCTTGCCGCACCCGCTGGGGCCCAGCAGCCCGGTGACGCCGGCGGGGACGTCCAGGGAGATGCCCGGCAGCACCTCCCGCTCACCTCGTACGACGACGAGGTCGCGCACCTGGATGACGTTTTTCATCATGTGTTGAATTATGCGCCGGTAGGCGCCCTTGTCAACCCTCCGGCCTCAGTCCCCCAGCGGCGCGAGCAGCGACTTCTGGCCCTCGAACGCGACGAGCAGCAGGTCGGTCATCCGGAACCCGCCGTCCTTCTCCCCCAGGTCGGGCTTGAAGTTGGGGCTGCGGACGATCGAGTGCGTGCTGCCCTCCATCGCGCGGTGGAAGGTCTCCGCGACCAGGCGCGCCCCGACCCCGGCGAGGGTGCCGCCGTTGAGCTCGGCCTCGCGCAGGACGTAGAACCACAGCGGCGTGTCCTTCAGGAAGGCGTCCCGCTGGGCGTCGGTGAGGTCGTCGAGCCTCGCCGACCCCGGCCCGCCTGCGCCGTCCCGCAGCTGTGCCTTGGTCAGCGTGGTGACCGCGACACCCTTCGACCGGAGCAGCGCCGCCATCTGCTGCCCGCTGGCCAGACGCAGCATCCGCGCCCGCACCAGGTTGCGGAAGGCGAGGTTGGCCCGGATCGTGTTGGCGTCGGCGTTCTTGCCCCCGAACGAACCGATGGGCAGCCGGGCGAGCGGGTCGACGAGCCGGGTGTCGATGCGGCGGGCGAGGTTGAACTCCCCCGGCGGCGGCTTGAGCTCGTCGTGGCCGATCTGGGAGAAGCGGTACATCCGGCGCCAGTCGGCGATCCAGTTCGACGGCAGCGTCGGGTTCCCGCCCAGGTCGCCGGCCGTGCGCGAGAAGATGAAGAGGAAGTCGAGGGTGCCCGACCCGTTCGGGAACCGGGAGTTCCAGTCGTAGCCCTCGCGGATCATCGAGTGCCCGAGCCGGAAGGCGGCCACGGAGAACTCGACCGGCATGGTCGGCATGCTCAGCGGGTCGGCGCCCGGGTCGACCACCTTGCGACCGTTGGTGAACACGTCGGTGACCACGCTGCCGTCGCAGATCTTCGGCAGGTAGTCGGTGCGCAGCATCCACTGGTTGTGCCGGACCACCTTGCGCCGCGCCTTCTCCAAGCGGTCGGCGGGCGGCGGCGCGGGACCGCGCCCCCCCACGACCCGGTTGTGGAAGCGGATCATCGCGGCGTGCGTCTGCGCGACGGCGAGGTTCTCGTCGTTGCGGAAGTCCGGGATGTTGGCCGTGCGCGGTTGCGCCGACCCGTCGTCCACGCGCGGCAGGTCGAAGCCGACCCGGGCCTGGTCGCTCCCGAAGCGGGTCGTCTTGCCGACCTTGAGCCGGGTGCGGTCGGCCTCGTAGAAGCCCGCCGAGACCGGGTCGAGCGGGCCGAAGCCGTAGAGGCTGTCGAGGTCGAGCGTGGGCGAGCGGCCCTGCAGCAGGGCCGCCGGCGAGATGTTGTCGCCGAAGGCGACGGTCGTGGCGTCGAAGGTCAGGTCGTGGTCGACGAACTGGCCGAGGTAGGTGAAGCCGGCGGGGATCGAGCCGTCGACCTCCGACCCGCCGGTCATCGCGAGGGCGACCTTGCGCAACGTGGCCTCGGGGAGGCGTACGCCCCGGGGGCCGACTCGCGAGAAGCGGAACGTGGGCGCGGCATCGAGCGCAGGGCCGCTGTCGGCCGTGGTGTTGGCGCGGGCGGTGGTGGGCGGCACGGCGGCGGAGTCGTCAGGACCCACCGTCCCCTCGCCCTCGATGAAGAAGCTCTCGCGCCCGTGGCGAGGCGTCCGTCCTTCTGCGGTGGGTGACATGCCCTTCAGACTGGCGCCGCGGGGTGCCGCGGCGCATCCGTAGGACTGCGGATTCCCGCACCGGACTAGACGGGCTCGACGACTCCTGCCGCGAGGTCGCCGGTCAGGTAGTGCTGGATCACCGGTCCCATCCGGGCGACCAGGTCTTCCGGCGGCATCAGCGCCATCAGCGGGAGCGCCAGGACGTAGCGGGCCACGATCAGCCCGACCACCTGGCTGACCACGAGCGGGATCCGGACCTCGGGCTGGTCCGCGACCAGCCGGCTCAGCACCGGGCCGACCACGACCGGGATGAAGCCCTCCTTCAGCAGCTGGCCGCCGTCCTCGTTGAGCACGGACCGGACCACGGCGAGCAACCGCACCTGGATCTCCGGGTCGTCCCACACGGACAGGAACGTGCGCAACAGCCGCTCGCCGGCGCCGTCCGGGCCCAGCTGCACCACCGGAGCGAGGAGCTCCCGCGGGTCGACGGGCATCTCGAGGGCCGCCAGGAACAGGTTGTCCTTGGAGCCGAAGTAGTGGTGGACCAGGGCCGGGTCGACGCCCGCGGAGGCGGCCACCGCGCGGATGGTGGTGGCCCGGAAGCCCTTCTCGGCGAACGACGCCCGTGCGGCGTCGAGCACCTCCGCGCGGGTGTCCGGCGCCCCGGGGCGCCGGCCGCGGGACGACCGCGTGCTCACTTCGCGGCTACCCCGAGGTGGGCGCGCGCGAACTCCAGCGACTCGGCGAGGTCGGCCTCGCGCTCGGTCCGGCTGGCCGCCCGGCGGGTGTTGATCTCCAGCACCACGTGGCCCGCGAAGCCGGTGCGGGCGAGGTGCTGCAGGAACTCCTCGGCCCGCATCACGCCACGGCCGGGCACGAGGTGCTCGTCCTTGGCCGAGCCGGTGCCGTCGGTGAGGTGGATGTGCCGCAGGCTCTCCCCCATCCGCTCGGCCATCTCGATGACGTCGCTACGCGCGATCGCGGCGTGGGACAGGTCGATCGTGGTGTTGGCGTAGTCCTCCTCGCTGGGGTCCCAGCCGGGGACGTACATCTGCATGCCGCGCCGCGAGGACGCCCGCCACGGGTACATGTTCTCCACCGCGAAGGCGATGCCGGTGCGCGCCTCGAGCGAGGCGATCCCCTCGACGAAGCCGGCGGCGTAGTCCTTCTGCCAGCGGAACGGGGGATGTACGACGACCACGTCGGCGCCGACCGCCTCGGCCATCTCGGCCGACCTCTCGAGCTTGCCCCACGGGTCGGTGCCCCAGACCCGCTGGGTGAAGAGCAGGCACGGCGCGTGCACCGCGCAGATCGGGACTCCGTGGTGGTCGCTGAGCTTCCTGACGGCGTCGACCTGCTGGCTGAGGGAGTCGATGCCGACCATCACCTCGACGGCGTCGTAGCCGAGCGACGCCGCGTAGCCGAAGGCGTGCGCGGTCGACTCGGGATACACCGAGGCGGTGGACAGGCCGATCGTGGGAGCCATCGTCAGCGGCGCCTGGCCACGACCGAGATCTGGTCGAGTCGCTCGAGGATGACGCCCTCGCGCAACGCCCACGGGCAGATCTCGAGCTCGGTGAGGTCGAAGATGTCCATGCACGCCTCGGCGACGAGCGCACCGGGCACGATCTGGTGGGTGCGGCTCGGGGAGACGCCCGGCAGGTCGGCGAGCTCCTCCGGGGAGAGCTCCATCAGCTTCGGGATCCAGCCCGACAGCGTCTCCAGCTCCAGCACGCGCGGCACCAGCGGGCCGTCGCCGCTGGGCGCGGCGCCGCAGATGCGCGCCAGCGAGCGGAAGGTCTTGGACGTGGCCGCGGCCTTGTCGGGCACACCGGGTCGCAGCAGGTGGCCGGCGTCGCGCGCGATCTCGGCGCGGATCTGCTTGCGCAGCTCGCGGATGTCGTCGTTGGAGGGACGCCCGCCCTGGAACCACATCCGGGCCATCCGCGCCGCTCCCAGCGGCAGCGACCACGCCACGTCGGGCGCCTCGTCGGTGCCGCCGGCGATCTCGAGGGACCCGCCGCCGATGTCGAAGACCGCGAGCCGGCCGGCCGACCAGCCGAACCAGCGGCGTACGGCCAGGAACGTCAGCCGCGCCTCGTCCTCGCCCGAGAGCACCTCGAGGGCCACCCCGCTGTGCTTCTCGACGTGCTCGAGGACCTCGTCGGAGTTGATGGAGTCGCGCACGGCCGAGGTGGCGAAGCCGAGCATCTCCTCGCAGCCCTTGTCCTCGGCGATCTCGGTCGCGGATGTACAGAAGTCGGTGAGGGCCTTGATGCCCTTCTTGGTGACGGCGCCGTCCTCGTCGAGGTGCTCGGCCAGGCGCAGCGGCTGCTTGTGCGAGGAGGCCGGCAGCGGGGCGGCGCCGCCGTGCGCGTCCACCACCAGCAGGTGGCCGGTGTTGGATCCGATGTCGAGGACGCCCAGGCGCATGCCCCCCAAACTACTAGGCTTTCCGCGTGCCCGAAGTCGACCTCGTGTTCCCCCGCGCTTTCGTGGAGTTCGCCGATCCGGCCGACGAGACCCAGGTCTTCCGGTGCGACCTGACCTGGCTGACGTCGTCGTACATGTGCATCTTCGGGCAGGGCTGCCAGGGCATCTACGCCGACGCGCCCGACGTCGGCTGCTGCACGCTGGGTGCGCACTTCGCCGACAAGGACGACGAGAAGCGGGTCGCGGGCTTCGTCGCCCAGCTCACCCCGGACGACTGGCAGCTCCACCCCGGTCGCGCGGTGCGCACGTCCGACTGGGTCGAGACCGACGACGACGGCGAGCGCAAGACCCTCGCCGTGGAGGTCGACGGCCAGCAGGCGTGTGTGTTCCACAACCGCACCGACTTCGCCAGCGGTGCCGGCTGCGCGCTCCACGGGCTTGCGCTGCAGCAGGGCCGCAACCCGCTGGAGACGAAGCCCGACGTGTGCTGGCAGCTGCCGATCCGCCGCCAGTTCCGCACGGTCGAGGTGCAGGACGGGACGTCGTACACCGAGGTGTCGATCGGCGAGTACGACCGCCGCGGCTGGGGGCCGGGGGGCCACGACCTGGACTGGTACTGCTCCGGCAACACCGAGGCGCACGTCGCCGTCGAGCCGGTCTACGTCACCCACGAGGCCGAGCTGGTCGAGCTGATGGGGCGCGAAGGGTACGCCGAGCTGACCCGTCATTGCGAGGCCCATGTCAGATCCCGGTCGGCCCTCGCGCTGCACCCCGCGGACCCGCGCTGAGATTGCTCGACGTCAAGAGAACCCGACCCCGATGTGACGTCCGGCAGGTACCCGGCTCACAATCTCTGCATGCGCCTGGACCACGTCAGCTTCGCCGCCGGACCTGATGGACTTGCCAGCACCGCCCAGCGGCTTGGGGGGCTGCTCGGCACCGACTTCGTCGACGGTGGAGTCCACCCCCGCTTCGGCACCCGCAACATGATCCTTCCGCTGGCCGACGACACCTACATGGAGATCGTCGAGGTGCTCGACCACCCGGCCAGCGACAAGGCTCCCTTCGGCCAGGCCGTGCGCGCGCGCTCGGCCCTCGGTGGCGGCTGGATGGGGTGGGTCGTCTCCGTCGCCGACATCGCACCCATCGAGACCCGCCTCGGTCGCGAGTCGGTCAAGGGCAACCGCCACCGTCCCGACGGCACCGAGCTGGTCTGGCAGCAGATCGGGGTCAACGGCCTGATCTCCGACCCGCAGCTGCCGTTCTTCATCCAGTGGCAGTCGCCGGCCGAGATGCACCCCAGCAACGGCGCCTCGGGCGACTTCTCCCTGCACTGCCTCGAGATCGCCGGCGACCCGCAGCGGGTCAGCGAGTGGCTCGGCGAGACCGTCGAGGCCCCGCTGGAGGACGTGAAGGTCGAGTGGGTCGCCCCCAACGGCACCCCCGGCATCGTCGCCGTCCAGATCCAGACGCCGAACGGGCTCGTGCGCCTTTGAGGGTCCGCCCCTCCCCGAACATCTGGAACACCCCCGAGCTCTACGAGCTCGAGAACCGGGCCGCCGACCCGCACGACCGCATCACCACCGCGATGCGCGAGCTCGGTGACTGGGCGGGACGCACCCTGCTCGACGTCGGCTGCGGCAGCGGGTTCCACCTGCCCCTGTGGGCTGCGGCCGCGACCCGTGTGGTCGGCGTCGAGCCGCATCCCCCGCTTGCCGCGCTGGCCCGACGACGTACGCGCTCGCTCGACCGCGTCACCGTCCTCGACGGCGCCGCCGAGGCACTGCCGGTCCCCGACGCCTCCGTCGACGTGGTGCACGCCCGGTGGGCCTACTTCTTCGGCCCCGGGTCGGAGCCGGGCCTGCGGGAGCTCGACCGGGTCGTACGCCGCGGCGGCACGGCCTTCGTGATCGACAACGACCCGACGCGGTCGACCTTCGGCGGCTGGTTCCGGCGCGGCTTCCCCGAGGTCGACCCCGACGCGGTCGAGCGCTTCTGGTCGCTGCACGGGTGGCGGCGCCGCCCGATCGACATGGGGTGGTCGTTCGCCTCGCGCGAGGACCTCGAGGCCGTGGTGCGCATCGAGCTGCCGCCCGCGGCCGCGGAGGAGGCGCTCGCCTCCCACACCGGCACCGAGGTCGACTACGCCGTCAACCTCTGGTGGCGCGACTACTGATCGTCAGGACGACTGCCGGATGGCCAGCGTGGGCTCGAGGAGGACGCCGCGCTCCTCGACCTGCTGGTGCGACAGCAGCGCGCGCAGCGCCTTGACGATCTCGACCGCCACGTCCTCCAGCGGCTGGCGTACGGACGTGAGGCCGACGGGGAAGACCTGGGCCACCTGAGAGTCGTCGAATCCGACCACGGCGATGTCCGTGCCCGGGGCGAGCTGGCGGATCCAGAGCGTGTGCAGCACGCCCATCGCGAGGGTGTCGGAGGCGCAGACGAAGGCGGTGGGTCGGGACTCGTCGAGGAGCACGGCCGCGGCCTCCGCGCCGCTGTGCACGACGTCCTCGACGCGCGACGCGAGGCCCGTGGTGGACAGCCCGTTGGCGTGCATGGTCTGCAGCCACCCGGAGCGGCGGTCCTCGCCGATCGGGGAGTCCTTGCGCCAGCCGATCCAGGCGATGCGCGTGTGGCCGCGGTCGATGAGGTGCTGGGTCGCCAGCCGGATGCCGGCGGCGCCGTCGACGTCGACCCACACGTGTCGGGCCTCGTCGTCGTCCCACGGCCGGCCGAACGCCACGAACGGCGCCCGCTGCTGGCTCAGCCAGGCGGCCTGCGGGTTGCCGAGGTAGGTGTCGGTGACGACGAACGCGTCCACGGCCGTCGAGCGGAGCAGGTTGTCGTAGCCGCCGACCGGGTCCTCGTCGTCGCCGGGGAAGAGGAGGACGTGGTAGCCGACCTCCTCGCTGGCCTCGACCAGCGAGTGCACGAAGCGGTCCATCGCCGCGTTGGCCGTCCCCTCCTGGGCCGGCGCGAAGCGCAGCCCGATGAGCGAGGAGGTGCGGGTGCGGAGGTTGCGGGCCGCGCGGTTGGGCGAGTAGCCGAGCTCGGCGATCGTCTGGCGCACCCGCTCGAGGGTGTCGGGACGGAGCAGGTCGGGGTTGTTGACCGCGTTGGAGACGGTCTGGCGGGAGACACCCGCCCGCTCGGCGACGTCGGCGAGCGTCGGAGGCGTCACCGGCAGCTGGCTGCCGATCCTCTCGTTGCGCCCCATGCCGGCACCCCCTTGATCGATCCAAGGCCGTCAGCATAAGCCGACCCCCGCGCGGCAAATGGACGAAGGGCCCTCGCGAGTATGAGTCGCAAGGGCCCTTCAGGCGACCGGATCATGTGACGACCTCCGGTCGACGACCCTTCACCGCTGATCCCCGCAGCTGCGTCACCCAGCCGCGGCGGCCGGCACGCCGGAGCGTCCCGTCCGGATGGATCCTCGTCTCCGAGCCATCCCGCCTCCCCGTGAAGGTCGGCGTGGGAGAAGTTCTACGGGGTCGGCCCGGAGCCGCGCAAGGGGTCCGGCGCGGTCGATCCGGCCGGGTCCCGTCGTCCACCGGCTGTCCACGGCGAGGCCGCCATCGTCCCCAGCCGGACGGCGTACCGTCCACAGGATCCGGGGCTGCTCCACAGGCGACGTGCCCACCTGTGGACAACTGGTCCAGACCGGACGGCACGACGGATCCTCCCGTCCCGGTGACGCCTCCCCGGGGTTGTCGGTGCCCTCGCCTAGCGTGACGACCATGTCGACGAAGGCCAGGCCCCGCTCCTCCTACCGCTGCTCCGAGTGCGGGTGGGAGACCGCCAAGTGGGTCGGTCGCTGCGGCGAGTGCCAGGCCTGGGGCTCCGTCGCCGAGGCCGGCGCGCCGACCCTGCGGGCCGCGGCAGGGCCGGTCTCCACGCCCGCGGTGCCGATCGGCCAGGTGGCGATCACCGAGTCGGTCGCACGATCGAGCGGGGTGCCGGAGCTCGACCGGGTGCTGGGCGGGGGGCTGGTCCCCGGTGCGGCGATCCTGCTGGCCGGTGAGCCGGGCGTCGGCAAGAGCACGTTGTTGCTCGAGGTGGCCGCGCAGACCGCGCGCACCCGCCAGCGCACCCTCTACGTCACCGGCGAGGAGTCCGCCGCCCAGGTGCGGCTGCGCGCCGATCGCACGGGCGGCGTCCACGACGAGCTCTTCCTCGCGGCGGAGACCGACCTCGGGGCCGTGCTGACCCACATCGAGGAGGTGCGCCCGACCCTGCTGGTGGTCGACTCGGTCCAGACGATCGGCGCCTCCGGCATCGACGGGGTCCCCGGCGGGGTCACCCAGGTCAAGGAGGTCGCGGCCGCCCTGATCCGCGTCGCGAAGACCCGCAACATCACCACGATGATCGTGGGCCACGTGACCAAGGACGGCTCCATCGCCGGTCCGCGCGTGCTCGAGCACCTCGTCGACGTCGTCCTCCACTTCGAGGGCGACCGCAACTCGCGCTTCCGCATGGTCCGTGCGATGAAGAACCGCTACGGCCCGGTCGACGAGGTCGGCTGCTTCGACCTGTCCTCCGAGGGCATCCAGGCCGTCACCGACCCGACCGGCCTGTTCGTCGAGCACCACACCCAGGACGTGTCCGGCACCTGCGTCGCCGTCACGATGGAGGGCCGTCGCCCGCTGCTGGCCGAGGTGCAGGCCCTGCTCACGCCCTCGCCGCTCGAGCGCCCCCGACGCACGGTCTCCGGCGTGGAGTCCTCGCGCGTCGACATGGTGCTCGCGGTGCTCCAGCGCCACGCCCGGCTGCGCATCGCCGGCAGCGACACCTTCGTCGCCACCGTCGGCGGCGCCAAGCTGCACGACCCGGCCGCGGACCTGGCGATCGCCGTCGCGGTGGCCAGCTCGCACCTCGGCGTCCCGGCGCCGCGAGGCGCCGTCGCGATCGGCGAGATCGGGCTCGCCGGCGAGCTGCGCCGGGTGCGCGACCTCCCCCAGCGGATCTCCGAGGCGGCCCGGCTCGGCTTCAAGGTGGCCGTGGTCCCCCGCGGCCGCACCCTCGCCAGCGAGCGCGGCATCCCGAGCCACCGCACCGTCGACGGCCTGCGGGTCATCGAGGTCGACGACGTGTTCGGCGCGCTGCTCACCCTCGAACTCACCCCGCCTCTCTGACCGCAGGCCCCTACACTTCACCCGGACGGTGCACGGGGGTGCGCCGAGACGAATCGTGGAGGACCGGTGGCAGAGCGCATCGACGACCAGCTGCGGCTGCGCGCGACCCTGGCCTCGATCGCACCGGGCACGCCGCTGCGTGACGGCCTCGAGCGCATCCTCCGCGGCCGCACCGGCGCACTGATCGTGCTGGGGCAGGACAAGATCGTCGAGTCGATCTCCACCGGCGGCTTCACGCTCGACGTGCCGTTCACCGCGACCGGGCTGCGCGAGCTGGCCAAGATGGACGGCGCGATCGTGGTCGACAAGGACATCACCCGCATCCACCGCGCGGCCGTCCACCTGATGCCCGACCACACGATCCCCTCCGAGGAGACCGGCACCCGGCACCGCACCGCGGAGCGGGTCGCGAAGCAGACCGGCCAGCCGGTCATCTCGGTCTCGCAGTCGATGCAGATCATCGCGGCCTACGTCGGCGACATCCGCCACGTGCTCGAGGACTCCGGCAAGATCCTCTCCCGCGCCAACCAGGCCCTCGCCACCCTCGAGCGCTACAAGCTCCGCCTCGACGAGGTGTCGGCCACCCTGTCCGCCCTCGAGATCGAGGACCTCGTCACGGTCCGCGACGTCGCGGTGGTGGCGCAGCGACTGGAGATGGTCATCCGGATCGCCCGCGAGATCGAGGACTACGTCCTCGAGCTCGGCACCGACGGCCGCCTGCTCTCCCTCCAGCTCGAGGAGCTGGTGACCGGCGTCGACGCCGAGCGCGAGCTGGTCGTCCGCGACTACCTCCCGGGAGGACGACGCCGTCCGACCAACCCCCAGACGCAGCTCGCCGAGCTCGAGGCCCTCTCGCCGACCGACCTCGTCGACCCCGCCGCCGTGGCCCGCGCCATCGGGCTGGGCGGCGCCGAGCACCTCGACGCCGCCGTCGCCCCCCGGGGCTACCGCCTCCTGGCCAAGGTCCCCCGCCTGCCCACCTCGGTCGTCGACCGCCTCGTCGAGCACTTCGGCGGCCTCCAGCAGCTGCTCTCCGCCGGGATCGACGACCTCCAGGCCGTCGAGGGCGTCGGCGAGCTCCGCGCCCGAAGCGTCCGCGAGGGCCTCTCCCGCCTCGCCGAGTCCAGCATCACCGAGCGCTACATCTGAGACACGCAGCTGCGGCCGAGGAACGAGGTCGCGGCGTGGGCGTGGCCAGATCGAGCAAGCCCCGCGACCGAGGAACGAGGTCGCGACGGGCGCGTCGAGATCTCACCTGGGCCGCCAGACCAGCCGGCGGTGGTGGACGCGGGTTCTGGCGGCCGGGAAGCCCCTCGAACACCGCCCGTTCGGGTGTCGTACGCCGACACGCCCGCCAGCGGTGGTGGACGCGGGTTCTGGCGGCAGGAAAGCCCGCTGGACCACCGCCCACCCGGTGTCGTACGCCGACACGCCCACCGGCGGTGGCGGACGCGGATTCTGGCGACCGGAAAGCCCCTTGGACCACCGCCCACCCGGGTGTCGTACGCCGACACGCCCGCCAGCGGTGGCCCACCCATCTTCGCGGCGTCAGGAATGTCGGTGGACCACCGCCCGCCCGAGCGTCATGCGCCTCAGCACCCATGCGCTCGCCTTCGTATGACGGATCGCGGCGAGGGATATCGACTGCTACAGCAGGCCGCGCTCGCGGTAGAGCGAGGAGCAGGTGTCCTGGATGTACGTGCTGAGGGCCCGGGTGGTGTGGAACTCCTCGCTGCTCAGGCTCGCCCACTCCGCGACGAGGTCGACGTCGTCGGCGTAGTCCTCGGGATCGAAGTCATCGGCGTCGAGGTCTGCCGTCTGCTCCAGCGCCTCCTTGAAACCGGTGCGCGCCTCGTCCGACATCCCGCTCGGGGTGCCCACGCCCTTCATCTCCTCCGCCCACGCGTGGAAGACGTCCGCGACCTCCTCGCCCGTCGGGAGCTGCCGCTCCTGGGTCACGTCGGCCTGCACCTTGGCCACGAGGGTCGTCACCTGGCGTACCCACGTCAGGCAGAAGTCGTCGGTCGTCGCGTCCTCCGGCGCGGCGGAGGCGTCGATGCCGCCGCCGCACCCGGTGGCGAGCAGGCTGAGGACGAGGGCCGCGGCCGGGACGGCGAGGCGGCGGGTGGCGGTCCGGGTCATCCCTCGCCGTTGCCCGTCCCGTCCTCGCCCGGGGTGTGCGTGGTGTCGCCGCCGTTGCCCTTCTTGCCGCCGTTGCCGCCCTGCTGGGGGTCGGCGGTCTTGGTGATCACCCCGGGCTGCGGGGCGACCAGCTCGAACTGCACGTCGGTGCCGTCGCCGCCCAGGGCGGCCGCCTCGACGTGGTAGTAGCCGAGCTTGGCCCACTCCGTGCGGTCCGAGCACTCCTCGTCGGAGCGGCGGGCTGACCAGGTGACCACGACCGGGGTCTCGACGGCCTGCCGGATCACCACGTCCTGCGCCGGGATGCCGACGGGGCACTCGCGCGTGCTCCAGATGTAGTCGTCGCCCGACGTGATGGTGACCGTCATCGTCTCCGGCGAGGCCTGCCAGGTGCACGCCTCGGTGGCGATCGTGCGGAGGTTGATCGTGATCGCGACGTCGGAGCCGCCGGCGGCCGAGGTGATGGCCGGGGTCGCGACGATGTCGGAGTCCGTGCACGGGCCCGAGGGCTCGGCGAGCACCGGCTCAGGCGGGGCCGTCTCCTGGTCCTTGCGGCCCTTCTTGCCCTTCTTCCCGACCGCGGCGGGGTCGGCGGTCGGGCCCGCGGTCGGGGCCTGCGTCGTCTCGATGGTGGCGCCCGCCTGCGCGGCCGTGCCTTCACTCGCGTCCTTGGCGTCGGACGAGCCGCCCAGCACCCGGGCCAGCACGAGGACCAGCAGCAGCGGGACGCCGAGCACCACGAGGCGCCGGGTCCAGTAGACCCGGGCCGGCAGCGGCCCCCGCGGTCGCACTGTCGTCGCCATGGGGTCAGGGTAGGGAGCGAGCGGGCCGTCTCGGCGGAGGCGCACCGGCTCACCTACGATCACGGGCGATGGACGCCCCCTCCCCCAGCGCGCTGCACGAGGCCGTGCTCGACTGGTACGACGACCACGCGCGCGAGCTGCCCTGGCGCGGCGTCGACGCCTCGCCCTGGTCGGTGATGGTCAGCGAGTTCATGCTCCAGCAGACGCCGGTGGCGCGGGTGCTGCCGGCCCACGCCGCCTGGCTCGAGCGCTGGCCGACGCCCGCCGACCTCGCCGCCGGGTCCACGGGCGAGGCGGTGCGCATGTGGGGACGCCTCGGCTATCCCCGTCGGGCGCTGCGGCTCCACGCCGCGGCCGTCGCGATCGTGGAGCGCCACGACGGCGAGGTCCCCGCGGCGTACGACGACCTGCTGGCGCTTACAGGCGTCGGGGACTACACCGCTGCGGCCATCGCGAGCTTCGCCTTCGGCCGGCGCCACGTCGTGCTCGACACCAACGTCCGGCGGGTGCTGGCCCGCGCGGTGGCGGGCGAGGAGTTCCCCGCGGCCGCGGTGACCCGCGCCGAGCGCGACCTCGCGACCGGCCTGCTGCCCGACGACCCGGCCACCGCCGCGACCTGGGCGGTGGCGACGATGGAGCTCGGGGCGCTGGTGTGCACGGCCCGCCAGCCCTCGTGCGAGCAGTGCCCGGTCGCCGAGGTGTGTGCGTGGCGCGGCGCGGGCTTCCCGGCGTACGACGGCCCGCCCCGCCGCGGGCAGGCGTGGGCCGGCACCGACCGGCAGTGCCGCGGCCGGATCATGGCCCTGGCCCGCGAGGCCCATGCCTCGGTCAGCCGCGCTCAGGTCGTGGCGGCCTGGCCGCAGGCCGAGCAGCGCGAGCGCTGCCTCGAGGCCCTCGTCGCCGACGGCCTCCTGACGCAGATCACCCCGGGGCGCTGGGCGCTCCCGGGGTGATCGGCTGAGGTCGGACTCTCAGTTCAGGCCCCCGCTGTCATGACTCCGCGGACTTCGGCACGTCCGTCGGGCCTGCGGTGTCGTCCGGACCCTCACCGGTCGGACCCTCCACCACCGTCTCGAGCGGCGGCATGTCGGGCACGGTCGAGTTCTTCTGGCCCTTGAACGTGAACTTGGCCTCCAGGCCCTCGCCCTCGACGTCGACCAGGACGATCTGGCCCGGGCCGACCTCGCCGAAGAGCATCTTCTCGGCCAGGACGTCCTCGACCTCGCGCTGCACCGTGCGGCGCAGCGGTCGGGCACCGAGGACCGGGTCGAAGCCCCGCTCGGCGAGCAGGTCCTTCGCGGACTGGGTCAGCTCCAGCGACATGTCGCGGTCCTTCAGGCGCAGCTCCACCGCGTCGATCATGTTGTCGACCATCGCGATGATCTGCTCGCGCGACAGCGGCGGGAAGACCACGATCTCGTCGACACGGTTGAGGAACTCGGGGCGGAAGTGCTGCTTGAGCTCCTCCGACACCTTGCTCTTCATCCGCTCGTAGGAGCCGGCGGCGTCGGCGCTCTGGCCGAAGCCGAGGTTGACGCTCTTGGAGATGTCGCGCGTGCCGAGGTTGGTGGTCATGATGATAACCGTGTTCTTGAAGTCGACCACGCGACCCTGGGAATCGGTCAGGCGACCCTCTTCGAGAATCTGCAGCAGGCTGTTGAAGATGTCGGGGTGGGCCTTTTCGACCTCGTCGAAGAGCACCACCGAGAACGGCTTGCGGCGCACCTTCTCGGTGAGCTGGCCGCCCTCTTCGTAACCGACGTATCCGGGCGGCGAACCGAACAGGCGCGACACGGTGTGCTTCTCGGAGAATTCACTCATGTCGAGCTGGATCAGCGCGTCCTCGTCACCGAAGAGGAATTCGGCGAGCGTCTTGGACAGCCACGTCTTTCCGACACCCGAGGGGCCGGCGAAGATGAACGAGCCACCGGGACGCTTGGGGTCCTTGAGACCCGCACGCGTACGACGGATCGCCCGGCTGAGCGCCTTGACGGCCTCCTCCTGGCCGATGACCCGCTTGTGGAGCTCGTCCTCCATCTTGAGCAGACGGGTGGACTCCTCCTCCGAGAGCTTCACGATCGGGATGCCGGTCGCGACGGCGAGCACCTCGGCGATCAGCTCCTCGTCGACCTCGGCGATCTCGTCGAGGTCACCGGCACGCCACTGCTTCTCGCGCTCGGCGCGGCGGGCGGTGAGCTGCTTCTCCTCGTCGCGCAGCCGGGCCGCGGCCTCGAAGTCCTGCCCGTCGATGGCGGCCTCCTTGCGCTGCCGCACGTCGCCGATCTTGTCGTCGTACTCGCGCAGGTCCGGCGGCGCGGTCATCCGGCGGATGCGCAGTCGCGAACCGGCCTCGTCGATGAGGTCGATGGCCTTGTCCGGCAGGAACCGGTCGGAGATGTAGCGGTCGGCCAGCGTCGCCGCGGAGACCAGCGCCTCGTCGGTGATGGTGACGCGGTGGTGGGCCTCGTAGCGGTCGCGCAGGCCCTTGAGCATCTCGATGGTGTGCGCGATCGAGGGCTCCTGCACCTGGATCGGCTGGAAGCGGCGCTCGAGCGCGGCGTCCTTCTCGAGGTACTTGCGGTATTCATCCAGCGTGGTGGCACCGATGGTCTGGAGCTCGCCGCGGGCCAGCATCGGCTTGAGGATGCTGGCGGCGTCGATCGCGCCCTCGGCCGCACCGGCACCGACGAGGGTGTGGATCTCGTCGATGAACAGCACGATGTCACCGCGGGTGCGGATCTCCTTGAGCACCTTCTTGAGGCGCTCCTCGAAGTCACCGCGGTAGCGCGAGCCGGCGACCAGGGCGCCGAGGTCGAGCGTGTAGATCTGCTTGTCCTTCAGCGTCTCGGGCACGTTGCCCTTGACGATGTCCTGCGCGAGGCCGGCCACGATCGTGGTCTTGCCGACGCCGGGCTCGCCGATGAGGACGGGGTTGTTCTTCGTGCGGCGCGACAGGATCTGCATCACGCGCTCGATCTCCTGCTCGCGCCCGATGACCGGGTCGAGCTTGCCCTCGCGGGCGGCCTGGGTGAGGTTCTGGCCGAACTGGTCGAGGACCAGCGAGCTCGAGGGGGCCTCGCCGCCGGAGCCGGAGGTCTGGGCGCCGGCCGTGGCCGACTCCTTGCCCTGGAAGCCGCTGAGCAGCTGGATGACCTGCTGGCGCACCCGGTTGAGGTCGGCGCCGAGCTTCTGCAGGACCTGGGCCGCGACGCCCTCGCCCTCCCGGATCAGTCCGAGCAGGATGTGCTCGGTGCCGATGTAGGAGTGGCCGAGCTGGAGCGCCTCGCGGAGCGAGAGCTCGAGCACCTTCTTGGCCCGGGGCGTGAACGGGATGTGGCCGGACGGGGCCTGCTGGCCCTGGCCGATGATCTCCTCCACCTGGGCGCGCACGGCCTCCAGGGAGATGTCGAGGGACTCCAGCGCCTTGGCGGCGACTCCTTCACCCTCATGGATGAGGCCGAGCAGGATGTGCTCGGTCCCGATGTAGTTGTGGGAGAGCATGCGGGCCTCTTCCTGGGCCAGCACGACAACTCGCCGGGCTCGGTCGGTGAACCGCTCGAACATGTGCGCTCCTCTACGTCTGCGTGGTCCGCGGGGCCCGACGCAGACGCCGGGTTGCGGACACTGGGCTCAACGCCCGAGATCAGCCTACGTGTTCCCGCCCCATGCACGAGAGCGTCCGCTCACAGCGAACGAACGGACCCTCCCGCGCACGGCGTCGTACGTCAGTGGGCGGCGTCGTAGGCCTGCTGCACGTCGGCGGAGATGCGGCCGCGCTCGGAGACCTCCATGCCCTGCGACTTGGCCCACTCGCGGACGTCCTTGGTGCTGGAGGACGAGCCGCCACCGCTCGACTTGCGGGTCCGGCGACCACCGCCGGTGACCTTGCGGGCGTGGCCGACGTAGCCGCTCATCGCCTCGCGCAGCGCCGCGGCGTTGGCGTCGTTCAGGTCGATCTCGTAGGTGGTCCCGTCGAGGCCGAAGGAGACGGTCTCAGTGGCCTCGGTGCCGTCCAGGTCGTCGACCAGGACGATGTTGACCTTTTGTGCCATGTGAATTCCTTTGCTTTTTCGGCGCTCGGGGCTAAACGCGTCGAATGCAGTCTGGCAGCAGTCGTCGGTCGGCACAAAGGCGGTCAGGATTGCGTCGGGGATTACCTGACAACGGAATTCAGGAATTGCGCTCGAATACGAGTCGCAAACCCTGCAGGGTGAGCCACGGAGAATGCACGGTGAAACACCCGCAGTCGTCGACGACGAGCGGAGCAAGATGTCCTGTGGAAATGACGGTGACGTCCTCGGCCGGGACCTTCAGCTCGGCGATCATCCGCGCGACCAGGCCCTCCACCTGGGCCGCGACGCCGAAGACCATGCCGCTCTGCAGGGCCTCGACGGTGTTCTTGGCGATCACCGAGCGCGGACGGGCGAGCTCGACCTTCCGCAGCTGGGCGCCCCGGCGGCCGAGCGCCTCGAGGGATATCTCGATGCCCGGCGAGATGGCGCCGCCGACGTACTGACCCTTGGCGTTGACCACGTCGAAGGTCGTCGCGGTGCCGAAGTCGACCACGATCGCCGGCCCGCCGTGGAGCGTGGCGGCGGCCAGTGAGTTCACGATCCGGTCGGAGCCGACCTCGCGGGGGTTGTCCATGAGCACGGAGATGCCGGTCCGCACCCCGGGCTCGACGACGATCGCGGTCACGTCGGGGAAGTGGCTCTCGAGCATCTCGCGCCACTCGTGCAGCACGGCCGGGACCGTGGCGCACACCGCGATGCCGTCGACCTCGTCGACCCGCTCGGTGAGCAGTCCGCGGATCAGCACCGACCACTCGTCGGCGGTGCGGCGCTCGTCGGTGTTGACGCGCCAGTGCGCGGTCACCTCGGCGCCGTCGAGCAGGCCGAGGAAGGTGTGGCTGTTGCCGATGTCGGCGGCCAGGAGCGTCATGGCGTCTCCTGGAGATCCATGCCGAGGTCGAAGACCGTGACCGAGTGGGTGAGCGCTCCGACGGAGACGAAGTCGACGCCGGTGGCCCCGATGCGGCCGGCCCGCTCGAGGGTGATCCCCCCGCTGGCCTCGAGCGGCACGCGCCCGGCCGTACGGCGTACGGCCTCGGTCATCAGCGCGTCGTCCATGTTGTCGAGCAGGATCCGCTCGGGCGGCTCGGGCAGCGCGAGCAGCTCCTCGAGCTGGTCGAGCGTCGTCACCTCGACCTCGACCGGCAGTCCCGGGTGCCGTCCGCGGATGGCCTCGAGCGCCGGCAGCACACCGCCGGCGGCGATGACGTGGTTGTCCTTGACCATCGCCATGTCCTGGAGGCTGGTGCGATGGTTGACGCCGCCGCCGCAGCGGACGGCGTACTTCTGCAGGGCGCGCAGGCCCGGCAGCGTCTTGCGGGTGTCGAGCACCCGGGTGGGCGAGCCGGCGAGGGCGTCGACCCACTGCGCCGTCGCGGTCGCGATGCCGGAGAGGTGGGACGCGAGGTTGAGCGCGGTGCGCTCGGCGACCAGCATCCGCTGGGTGAGGCCGGTGATCCGCATGACGACGTCACCCTGCGTGACCCGGGTGCCGTCCGGGACCCGGTCGGTGATGGTCGCGTCGGCGCCGAGCATGAAGAAGGTGACGGCCGCGGCCCCCAGCCCGGCGACCACGCCCGGCTCGCGCGCGGCGAAGACCGCCTCGCCCCGCGCGTCCGCTGCGATCGTCGAGCTGCTGGTCGGGTCGTCCGTCGCGAGGTCGGGCAGGTCCTCGCGCACGGCGCGCGCGATGAGGTCCCACACGTGGTCGGCGTCGAGGCCGGCGGCGGCCAGCTCCTCGCGGAGCCCGAGGGGTACGTCGTCGAGGCTCGTCATGCCGTCACCGCCGTCGTCGAGGGATCGGTGGACGGCGAGTAGGTCCACTCCACCCGGATCCTGCCGTCCTCGAGCCAGGAGTCGATGTGCCCGGCCCTCGCGTCGTCGCGGTCGGGGAAGTCCTCGCGCCAGTGCGATCCGCGCGTCTCGGTGCGCAGCGCCGCGGCCTCGGCGAGCGCGGTGCTGATCGTCAGGAGGTTGGTGGTCTCCCACGCGGCCGGGTCGACCTCGGGGTCGCCGGGGTCGAGGGCGCCCAGGACGTCGATCGCCTCGGCCAGGCCCGCGGCGTGTCGGAGCACGCCCACGCGGGAGGTCATCACCTCCTGCATCGCGCGACGGACCTCGCCGTCCACGAGCCCCTCGGGTCGGGTGTCGGTCGCGGGCTCGGACCACGCCCGCAGCTCGCCGGGCAGCACCTCGGCGATGCGGCGGGAGAAGACCAGTCCCTCGAGCAACGAGTTCGACGCCAGCCGGTTGGCGCCGTGCACCCCGGAGCAGGCCACCTCGCCCGTGGCGTACAGGCCCGGGACGCTCGTACGCCCCCACAGGTCCGTGGCGACGCCGCCCGAGGCGTAGTGCTGGGCCGGCGCGACCGGGACCAGCCCGGTGACCGGGTCGACGCCGTGCTCGCGGCAGACGCGGAGGATGGTCGGGAAGCGGCGCTCCCAGAATGCGGTGCCCAGGTGGCGGGCGTCGAGCCACATGTGCGGGTGGCCGGTCTCGATCATCCGGCGGGTGATCGCCTTGGCGACGACGTCGCGGGGGGCGAGGTCGGCGAGCGGGTGCTCGCCCTGCATGAACCGGTGTCCATCGAAGTCGACGAGGAAGGCACCCTCGCCGCGCACGGCCTCGGAGATCAGCGGCTGCTGGCCCTGCGAGTCGTGGCCCAGCCACATCACGGTCGGGTGGAACTGGACGAACTCCAGGTCGCGCAGGCGAGCGCCGGCGCGCATCGCGACCGCCATGCCGTCACCGGTCGAGACGCTCGGGTTGGTCGACTGGCTGAACACCTGCCCGAGGCCGCCCGAGGCGAGCACGACGGCCCGGCAGTGCACCGCGCCGACACCGTCGCGCTGGCCCTCGCCGAGCACGTGGAGGGTCAGCCCGGCGACGCCGCCGTCGTCCGCGCGCAGCAGGTCGACGGCGAGGGCGTGCTGGATCACCTCGATCTCCGGGGCGCGCTCCACGGCGGCGATCAGCGCACGCTGGATCTCGGCACCGGTGGCGTCGCCCCCGGCGTGCGCGATGCGGTCGCGGTGGTGGCCGCCCTCGCGGGTCAGCGACAGCTCGCCGTCAGGGTGGTGGTCGAACTGGGTGCCGAGCGCGATCAGCTCGCGCACCGCGTCGGGACCCTCGGTCACCAGCGCCCGGACGGCCTCGACGTCGCAGGCCCCCGCACCGGCGACGAGCGTGTCGTGCTCGTGCTGCTCGGGGGTGTCACCCGGCCCGAGGGCCGCGGCGATGCCGCCCTGGGCCCACTGGGTCGAGCCGGCGGCCAGGACGTCCTTGGTGACGACGGTGAGGTGGAGCGTCGGGTCGGCCGCGTGGATGCGCAGGGCGGCGGTGAGCCCGGCGATGCCGGAGCCGACCACGACGACGTCGGCGCGGGTGGTCCACCCGGGCGCGGGCGCGCGCAGGCGTCCCGGGACCGGCCGGTGAGCAGTCATCCGCGCAGGTTAGCGATCGATGAGGTCGCCGCGCGTCAGCGCCTTGTCGCCGAACGTCTCGGCGGGGTCGAAGCCGGTGGCCATGATCTTGTTGTCGGCGTCGACGAAGACCACGTGCGGCTGGTGCTCCTTCGCCTCCGCGGTGTCCATCTGGCCGTAGCCGATCAGGATGACCGTGTCGCCCGGGTGCACGAGGCGGGCAGCGGCGCCGTTGATGCCGATCACGCCCGAGCCGCGCTCGCCGGCGATGGTGTACGTCTCGAGCCGGGCGCCGTTGGTCACGTCGACGATGTGGACCAGCTCGCCGGCCAGCAGGTCGGCGGCGTCGAGGAGGTCCTCGTCCACGGTCACCGACCCGACGTAGTGGAGATCGGCCTGGGTCACGGTGGCCCGGTGGATCTTGGACTTCATCATGGTGCGCAGCATCAGCTGCTCCTCTCACTGGTGGTCGAGGCCGCGAGTGCGGTCCCCGCCGGGGTCGCATCGGGGGTGATGCGGTCGAAGGTGATGGGCATGTTGTCGATCAGGCGCGTGCTGCCGACCCGCGCGGCCACGAGGATCCGGCCCTCGCCGACCTCCGGTGCCTCGCCGAGGTCGGGCGACGTCAGGGCGAGGTAGTCGAGCTCGACGCCGGGCTCGTCCTTGAGCACGGCCATCGCCGCCCAGCGTGCGGCAGGCACGCCGTACGCCGCGCGCTCCTGGGCGGCCCGCAGGGCGCGGCTCAGCGCGACCGCCGCCCGGCGCTGCCCGGGGTCGAGGTAGCGGTTGCGGCTGGAGAGGGCCAGGCCGTCGGCCTCGCGCACGGTCTCGGCGCCAACGACCTCGATACCCATGCAGAGGTCGCGCACCATCCGGCGGATGAGGGCCAGCTGCTGGTAGTCCTTCTGGCCGAAGACCGCGAGGTCGGGCCGCACCAGGCCGAAGAGCTTGGCGACCACGGTGAGGACGCCGTCGAAGTGGCCGGGCCGCGACGCGCCGTCGAGGATCGTGGCGAGCGCACCCGGTGCGACCGTGACGCCGTCGTGCACGGAGTCGTGGCTGAAGCCGCCGGGGTACATCTCCTCCACGCTCGGCGCGAAGACCACGTCGACGCCCTCAGCGGCGCAGACCTCGAGGTCGGCGTCGAGGGTGCGCGGGTAGCGGTCGAGGTCCTCCGTCGGCCCGAACTGCATCGGGTTGACGAAGATGCTCACCACGACGGGCCCGCGGGTGGCCTGGCGCGCCACTCGCATCAGGCTGGCGTGGCCGTCGTGGAGGGCGCCCATCGTGGGCACGAAGGCGACGGTCTCGCCGGCGCGCCGGGCGTCCGCGAGCAGGGCGGCGAGCTCCTCGCGGGTGCTCGCGAGGACGGGGCTCGAGGTCATCGGGTCTGCCGGTGGAGGGGGACGGACGCCTCGGCGGCGTCGAGGACCTGCAGCATCTTCGTGGCCCGGATCGGCAGGACGCGGCCGTCGGTGACGGCGCGGTCGAGCGTGGCGCGCGCCATGGCGAGGTACGACGACAGCGTCTGCGGCGCGTTGGCCGCCAGGTCGGCGACGTGGGCGCGGACCGTCTCGACGTCACCGCGCACGATGGGCCCGGTGAGCGCGGTGTCTCCGTGCTCGAGCGCGTTGTCGAGGGCGGCGGTGAGCAGCGGGCGGAGCGTCGCGGCGGGGTCCTCCGCACCAGCGGCGGAGAGGATCTCCATCGCCTCGGTGACGAGGGTGACCAGATGGTTGGCGCCGTGCGCGAGGCCGGCGTGGTACATCGTGCGGCGGTCCTCGGGCACCCACATCGGGCGTCCGCCGAGGTCGTCGACGAGGGCCTCGGCGAGCTCGCGGTCCGCGGCGTCGGCGGTGACGCCGAAGACGCAGCCGGGCAGGCGCGGGAGGTCGACCTCGGTGCCGGTGAAGGTCATCGCGGGGTGCATCGCGATGGTGCGGGCACCGACGGCGCGGGCCGGCTCGAGGACGGCGAGCCCGTGGCGGCCGCTGGTGTGCACGACGACCTGGCCCTCGTGGATGGCACCGCTGTGGCTGAGCACCGTGACGACGTTGGCCAGCATGTCGTCGGGCACGGTGAGGAGCAGCAGCTCGCTGGCGCGCGCGACGTCGGTCGGCTTGGCGACGCGGACCCCCGGCAGCAGCGCGTCGATGCGCCGTCGCGAGGCGTCGGACTCACCGGCGGCGGCGACGATGTCGTGGCCTGCCCGGCGGAGCGCGGCGGCGAGGACGGCGCCGACGCGGCCGGCTCCGATCACGCCCACGCGGAAGGTGGGGTCGTACGTCATGTGGTTGACCTCTTCGTTTCAGTCCCTCGCGGGTACCGATCTACTGCGATCAACATCGAGCCTACGCCCGCGGATTCCGCGGTGGGAACGGATCGGGCACGTGACGAGTGCCACCCATTTCCCTACCGACCGGTAACCGGACGGTCACCTGCGGAGCAGCCTCCGCGCGACGGTGTTGCCGGCCAGCTGGCCGACCTGCACGAGCGCCACGATGATGATCACCGCGGTCCACGTGACGACGGCGTCGAACTGTCGGAAGCCGTACTGCAGGGCGAAGTTGCCCAGGCCGCCGCCGCCCACGACACCCGCGATCGCGGTCATGTCGACGATCGCGACGAAGACGAAGGTGTAGCCGAGCACCAGCGGTCCGAGCGCCTCGGGGATCACGACGGTGCGCACGATGTGCGCCCTGCTCGCGCCGACGGAGCGGGCCGCCTCGATCACGCCGGGATCGATGGTGACGAGGTTCTGCTCGACGATGCGGCTGATGCCGAACATCGCCGCGATCGTCAGCGCGAAGATGATCGCCGGGTTGCCGATGCCGGTGCCCACGACGACGCGCGCCAGGGGCTGGACCGCCGCGATGAAGATGACGAACGGGATCGGCCGGAAGAAGTTGACCAGCACGTTGAGCACCACGTTGGCGGTGCGGCTGGCGTAGAGGCCGCCGCGACGCGTGACGTACAGGGCCAGGCCGAGCAGCAGCCCGAGCACGCCGCCCAGGGTGAGCGTGATGGCGACCATGTAGAGCGTCTCGTAGCTGGCCTGCCACACGAGCGGCCACAGCTCGCTGATGTTGGAGTCGGTCATCGGGTCAGCTCCCTGGTCGGGACGAGCTCACGTACGGCGGCGACGGCGGCCTCGACCGCCGCAGGCTCGCCGTCGAGGGCCAGCGTCAGGTTGCCGAAGGTCTCGCCCTGGACCTCCTCGATGCCGCCGTAGACGAGCTCGAAGCGCACGCCGTGGCGCAGCAGCTCGGCGAAGACGTCGCTCTGGCGGACCTCGTCGCCGCGGAAGGCGAGCTTGACGAAGGTGCCGGCGTGCCGGGCGTGCAGCGCGGCCAGCGCCTCGGCGTCGGGCTCGTCGTCGACGATCGTCGCGACGAAGCGCCGGGTGACCGGCTGCTGGGGGTTCGAGAGGACCTCGAGGACGGGTCCCTCCTCGACGATGCGCCCGGCCTCCATCACCACGACGCGGTGGGCCAGGCTGCGCACGACGTCCATCTCGTGGGTGATCACCACGATGGTGATGCCGAGCTCGCGGTTGACCCGGCGCAGCAGGGCCAGGACCTCCTGCGTCGTCTCGGGGTCGAGCGCGCTCGTCGACTCGTCGGCGAGCAGGAGGCTGGGGTTGGTCGCCAGCGCGCGGGCGATGCCGACGCGCTGCTTCTGGCCGCCTGAGAGCTCCTCGACGTGGCTGTGCGCCTTGTCGGCCAGGCCGACGAAGTGGAGCAGGTCGGAGATCCGCTTGTCCTTCTCGGCCGTGGGCACGCCGGCCACCTCGAGCGGGTAGGCGATGTTGCCCCACACGGTGCGCGACCGGAACAGGTTGAACTGCTGGAAGATCATCCCGATCCCCAGCCGGACCTCCCGCAGCTCGCGCTCCTTCAGCGTGGTGATCTCGCGCCCGGCGACCCGGACGCTGCCCGAGGTCGTCGTCTCGAGCGCGTTGATCAGCCGCACCAGCGTGGACTTGCCGGCGCCGGAGTAGCCCACGATGCCGACGATCTCGCCGGCCTCGACGGTCAGGTCGACGCCGCGGATGGCCTCGACGGCGTTCCCGCCGCGGGCGGCCGGGAACGTCTTGCGGACGTCGGTCATCTCGACCAGTGGCATCGTGGGCTCCTCCCCTGCTGGACTGCGGACTACTGCTGGGCGGCGGTGTCGGCCTCGACCTCGTCGAGCGCCGACTGCAGCTCGTCCTGCGGGATCGTCAGCAGCTGTGCGGTGCCGCCGGAGACGTCCTGGACGCCGTCGAGCACCGCCTGGGTCTCCTGGTAGACCTCCACGAGCTTGAGCAGCGTCGGGTCGTCGCGGTCCTCGGCGCGCACGGCGAAGACGTTGACGTACGGCAGGGCGTTGGGGTCCTCGGGATCGTCGGTCGCGAGCGCGTCCTCGAACTTCAGGCCGGCCTTCTCGACGAAGTCGTTGTTGATGATGGCGGCCGCCACGTCGGGCAGCGAGGTCGGGGTGAGGTCGGCCTTGATCGCCTTCACCTTCACCCGCGAGGCGCTCTCGTCGATGTCAGCGAGCGTGGAGTAGATGCTGCCGCCGTCCTTGAGCGTGATCAGGCCGGCCGACTGCAGGATGAGCAGGCCGCGGGCCTGGTTGCTGTCGTCGTCGGGGACGACCACGGTGTCGCCGTCCTGGATCTCCTCGAGGGAGTCGACCTGGGTCGAGTAGAGGCCGAGCGGGTAGATCGCGGTCGAGCCGAGCGGCACGACGTCGTCGTCGTTGGCGACGTTGTACTCGGCCAGGTAGACGATGTGCTGGAACTGGTTGATGTCGAGCTCGCCCTCGCTCAGCGCGGGGTTGGGCTGCGTGTAGTCGGCGAAGTCCTTGACCTCGAGGTCGATGCCCTCCTCGGCGGCCGCGTCGACGAGGACCTGCCAGTAGGGGTCGCTGGCGCCGACCGTGCCGAGCACGACCTTCTCGCTCTTCTCGCCGCCGGCGGCGCCGGCCTCGTCGCCGCCCCGCAGCCAGAGGAAGCCCGCCACCAGGACGAGGACGACCAGGGCGGCGACCCCGATCAGCAGCGGCGCGCGCCGCTGCTTCGGCGGGGTGATCTGGGGATGGGTCTCGGACATGGCTGGGCCTTTCGTCATGCGTTCGCGGGAGGGCCGGCGTCGTGCGCCGGCACCGGAGCGGCCCGAGTCCCGAGTGAATCGAACTAAATCACTACACAAACATGACTAAGGCCGCGAGGACCATACGACGGGCCAACGGTCGGACGCCAAACCGATATGCCCGTCCGCGGTGTGAACCGCCTCACCACCCGCTGGTGGACGTCAGGCGCGCAGGTGCAGCTTGGCGTGGTCGGGGTCGTCGACCACGAACGGTCGCGGCGCACGCGGCAGCCAGGTGTGGGTGACGTGGTCGACCACGTGCACGCCCTCCGGCGACTCGATCTCGACGACGCCCTCGGGCACCTGGCCGTCGTGGAGCGCGTTCCAGACCAGCCACTCGCGGCGCTTGCGGCGGTTGCGGATCGACGTCGCGAACGACTCCGGGTTGGTCCAGTGGGCGAACTCGTCGCCGTCGAGCCACTTGAGCTCGACACACAGGCCCTGCGGCAGCGCGAACATCTCGATCCGGTCGGGGGTCGTGCGGATCTCCCACTCCGGCGCCTTGGTGTAGACGTAGTCGGGGCTCATCGGGAAGCCCCACTCCTCGATGTTGCGCAGGCCGAGGTCGAGGAAGGCGCGGCGGTCGGACTCGATGTAGAGCCCGTGGCGCGGGAACCGGATGACCGCCTCGGCCATCCCGACCTGCCACGACAGGTCGGCCATGGAGACCTCGCCCTCGGTGGTGAGGACCATGTCGCCGTCCCACTTCCACGAGTAGCGGGTGCGTACGTGGGAGAAGCACCAGTTGTAGAAGTACGCCAGCGAGTGCACCGAGCGCTCGTTGACCGACAGGTGCTCGGCACCGGCGCGGGCGACCTGGAAGGGGTACTCCTTCAACGTGAACCGGTGACCGAGGCCGTGCTCGGCGGCGACCCGGAGCGCCTCCTCGCCGGTGCCGTCGTCGGAGCCGTTGTCGACGAGGAGCACGCGGTCGCACGCCCGCAGCAGGGGCGGCAGCACGAAGCGCAGGCCCGGGGCCTCGTTCTTCACCCGCAGCACCGCCGTGGCGCCGCGACGCAGCCCGCCGGGCTGGTTCCACGGCCAGACGATGTCGAAGTCGGTGTGGCCCTCGAGGTTGGTCAGCCCGTGGCCGGAGCCGATCGGGACGGTCACGGCTGGTCGTCCCTGCTCCGCCCGAGGGCCTTGCGGACACCGCGGCGCACGGACGGCGGGATCGCGGCGCGTACGTCGTGGGGCACCCGGTCGGCCAGCGAGCGCTGCTCGCCGGCCACCTCGGCGCGGGCCCGGCGGCGGGCCTGGAGGCGCGCGTGTTCGGCGGTCGACCGGCTGATCGCCTCGGCCTCCTCGTAGAGGTCGACGTACTCCTGGCGGAGCTGGTCGAACGTCGCGTGGGCCTCGGTGGTGTCGCCGCCCTCGTCGGCGAGCTTGTTGAGCTCCTCCCACGTCTGGCCGGTGAGGTCGTGGAGGCGCCTGGGCAGCCCGAGGTCGTCGAGGGTGGAGGTGACGCGGCGCAGGTTGGGGTCGATGAAGCGGTGGACCTCGCGGATCTGGTCGCTGCGCGTGTGGATGATTGTCTGCAGGTCGAGCGCGTGGCCCATCGCGGTGGTGGTCTTCACCCAGTCGGTCAGCAGGTCCTCGTAGCGCACGAAGACCCGACCGCCGTCGCCCTCGGCGGGGCGGGTGGCCCGCTCGGTGTGGAGCAGCATGTTGACCCAGCTCGCGGCGAGGTGCGAGGAGCCGAGCTTGTTGGCGTAGTACTTCTGCTTCGAGCCGACGACCTCGGCCGGCGGGCGCAGCATCGTGGCGAAGACCGGGGTGGCACCGGTGCGGATCGCGGCGACCCGCCACAGGCCGAGGAACCAGCTCAGCCGCGGGTCCTTGATGACGAGCTCGGGGTGCTCGGCGAAGTGCGGCTCGAGCCACTCGCTGACCCGGATGCGGGCGGGCTCACGGCTGCAGATGCGGCCGGTGTCGAACCACGCGTTCGGCCGCGAGTCGCTCACCTGCACCAGCGCCTCGGCCAGCCACTCGTCGTGGACGTCGACGACCCACTGCGGCTCGCTGAAGCCGCGCGGGTTGGAGTCGTCCGGCGGGACCTCGGGCAGCGGGACGTGCATGCCCAGCTTGGAGACGATGCCGGCGAGTGTGCTGGTGCCGCTCCGGCCGGCGCCGGCGACGAAGAGGACCTTCCGCGGGACGCCGTCGGGGTTCATCTCGTCGATCGCTCTGGGCTGCTCGGTCACGGCGGGCAGCCTACCGGCGCGGGCGCGCACGCCCGAATGTCCTAGGGTCCGGCCCATGAGGCTCTTCTCCCGGGCTCCGCTCCTCGGCGTGGTGATCCCGGCCTGGGGCGTGGAGGACTACCTCGACGACTGCGTCCGCTCGCTGCTCGCCCAGACGCACGCGCGGTGGGAGGCGGTCATCGTGGACGACGGTGCCACCGACCGCACCGGCGAGATCGCCGACGAGTGGGCGCGGCGGGACACGCGGATCAGCGTGGTGCACTCCGCCAACGGCGGGCTGGGCGCCGCGCGCAACCTGGGCGTGCGGCACGTGCGCGGGGACTACCTCGCCTTCCTCGACTCCGACGACGTGCTCCCCCCGACGGCGTACGCCGACCTGCTCGGGGCGTTGCGCGCGTCGGGGTCCGACTTCGCGACGGGCTCGATCGTGCGATGGGAGGCGGGCGAGCTCGTCGAGCCGCCGTGGATGCGGCGCCTGCACCGCCCTCTGCGCGGTGCCCGGATCGAGGACCGGCCGGAGATCCTCGGCGACGTCTTCGCGTGGAACAAGGTGTGGCGTCGTTCCTTCTGGGACGCCGCAGGTCTCGCCTGGCCCGAGGGGATCCGCTACGAGGACCAGCCGACGACGACGCGGTCGTTTCTGGACGGCAGCTTCGACGTGCTCGACGAGGTCGTCTACCACTGGCGGATCCGCGAGGGCTCGATCACCCAGACGCGCGCCTCGTCGTTGCCGGACCTGGCGGACCGGTGGGAGACCAAGCGGATGGCGCTGGCGTCGGTGCGCGCGCACGGTGACGCCGAGGTGGAGCGCGTCTTCGTCGACCGGGTGCTCGCCGGCGACCTCTGGCGCTACTTCCTGCTCGTCCCCGGGTGTACGCCGGAGTGGTGGCGGCTGCTGCGCTCGGGCGTCCTCGAACTCTGGGGCACGCGCCTGGTGGAGAGCGGGCTGCCGCCGATGCACCGGCTCGCCGGCTGGCTGGTCGCGGAGGACCGGCGCGCCGACGTCACCGCGCTGATGGAGTGGGTCGGCGACCTCGACGGACCCGCGCCCCGTGCGCAGGACATGGCCACCGGAGCCTGGCGGCTGGCCGTCCCGCACTCGGTGCTGGACGAGACCACCGTGGCCCCGGAGGCACTGGCCCTCCGGGACCACGAGGTCGCCTAGATCCCTTGGATCTCGATACGCCTGGTCAGCGGCTTCGTTCCTCAGCCGCTGGGCTACTCGATCTGGCCGCGCCCACGCGGCGCGCGCGAGCGCGCGCCGCTGCGCGTCTCACAGCAGGCCCTCGGACTCCAGGAACTCCTGGGCGACGTCCTCGGGCTTGGCCCGGTCGACCGCCATCTGGCCGTTCATCTCGGTGAGGTTCTCCGTGGTGAGCGCGGCCATGAGCGGGTTGAGGATGTCGGCGACGTCCTCGTGCTCGGCGAGGAACTCGGCCGAGACGGCGGGCACGAGGTTCTGCGCCGGCTGGATCGCCTTGTCGTCCTCGAGCACCACGAGGCCCTGGGACTCCAGGGTGCCGTCGGTGGTCGAGGTCTCGCCGAGCTGGGACTCGCCGCTGATCACCGACTGGTAGGTCTGGTCGGAGGCGTAGCCCAGCTCGAGGACCTTGGTGACGTCGATGCCGTAGTCGTCGGACAGGCCGCCCTCGCAGTCGAGCCGGCCCTCGCAGTCGGGTGCGGCGGCGAGCACGACGCTCTTGCCCTCGAGGTCGGACAGCGTCGTGACGCCCTCGGACTCGCTGTACTCCTGGGTGACGAAGAACGCGTTGGTGTCGGTGGCCGGGGAGATGTCGAGGAGCGTGATCCCGGCGTCGTCGAGCAGGCTCTTGCCGTCGTCGGCCAGCTGCTGCCCGTCACCGGCCTCGAACGGCTCGGCCTTGTCGCCGTTGGCCTGGGTGTTGAGGAAGTTGACGATGCCGCCGACGTACTCCGGGACGATGTCGACGTCGCCGGGGAAGGTGGGCATGTAGGCGTCGCGGGAGTCGACCAGCTTGGTGTCCACCGTGTAGCCGGCGTCCTCCAGGAGCTGCTCGTACATCGAGGCGACGAGGGTCGCCTCCGGGAAGTTCTGCCCCGCGATGGTCACCGAGCCCTTGTCCCCGCCCCCGGAGGCACTGGAGTCGTCGGAGGCGTTGTCGCTGGAGAGGTCGTCACCGGCGCAGCCGGTGAGCGCGAGGGCGCCGGCGGCGAGGACCGCGGCCAGCGAGCGTGCGATGTGCATGGTGTTCCTTCTGTGTCCCGCAGCAGCGGCTGCGCGTGTCCGGAGGTGCATCGTCAGCCGACGGATTCGGCGGGCTGCTCCACCGTAGCGCCGGTCACCGACAACGCGTCCGTGTGACCACCCGCAGGAGTGCCCCGGCGGGTGGTGTCCACCGCCCGCTGCGCCATCGCGGCCAGCAGCTCGAGGATGAGCGCGACCGCGGCCACCACCAGCGCGCCGGCGATGCCCTTGCCGTAGTTGGACCGGAAGAAGCCGTCGGTGATGATCTGCCCGAGCCCGGGTCCCGCGACCAGCGCGGCGATCGTCGCCGTCGCCCACACCTGCACCAGCGCGAGCCGCAGCCCGGAGACGACCAGCGGCAGTCCCAGCGGCAGCTCGACCCGCCAGAACTGCTGCACCCCCGTCATGCCCATGCCGCGGGCCGCCTCCCGGACCTCCGGGGCGACCTCGCGCATGGCGACGTACGAGTTGGTGATGATCGGTGGCAGCGCGAAGAGCGTCAGCGCGATGAGGGTCGCCAACCCGGCGCGGCCGTAGGGGCCGAGCTCGCCGGTGCCCGGCCACGGCGCGACGACGAGCAGCGCGAGGAGCGCGAAGGTCGGGATCGCGCGCCCGACGTTGGAGATGTTGATCGCGAGGAAGCCGCCCTTGCCGAGGTGGCCGAGCCACAGCGCGACCGGGAGCCCGACGACCATCGCCATCAGCAGCGCGGTGACCGTGAGCAGCAGCTGCTGGCCGAGGAGCGCGGCGATGCCGTCGCTGCCGGACCAGTTCGAGGCCTCGGTGAGGTAGGTCCACATGTCGGCGAAGACCCTCATGCGCGGACTCCTCTCGTCCAGGGGGTCAACAGCCGCTGGAGCAGCACCAGCACCACGTCGAGGACCACGGCGAGCACGACGCAGAGGACCGAGGCGGTGAAGAGCTCGGCCCGGAAGTTGGTGAGCACGCCGTCCTTGATGAGGTTGCCGAGGCCGCCGTAGGCGACCAGGGAGCCGACGGTCGTGAGCGCGACCGTCGAGACCGTGGCCACCCGGAGGCCGGCCATCACGACCGGCAGGGCGAGCGGCAGCTCCACCTTCAGCAGCAGCTGCCCGCGGCCGTAGCCGAGGCCGGTGGCCGACTCGCGCACGTCGTCGGGCACCGAGCGCAGCCCTTCGAGCAGGCTGCGGACCAGGATCGTCAGGGCGTAGAGCGCGAGGCCGATCACGACGGTCGTCGCGCTCAGGCCCGTGAACGGCACCAGCAGCGGGAAGAGCGCGAGCGAGGGCACCGTGTAGATGCCGGTGGTGATCGCCAGGATCGCCGACTCCAGCCGCGGCAGCCGTCGCGCGAGCAGGGCGAGCGGGAACGCGATGACCAGGCCGAGCACGACGGAGACGACCGTGATGCCGAGGTGCTGGACGGTCGCGTCGACGATCTCCTGCTGGCGGTCGGACACGTAGTCCATGCAGACCCAGTCGTTGACGAGGCGGCTGTAGCAGCTCGGGTCGTCGGCGGCTCCCAGTAAGGTCACCGCATGGACGCTACACGGAGCGGCGACTCGATGATCCGGCTCGAGGGCGTGGGCAAGACCTACCCCGACGGCACCGTGGCCGTCCACGAGCTCGACCTCGACGTCGCCCGCGGCGAGATGGTCTGCCTGGTCGGGCCGTCCGGGTGTGGCAAGTCCACCACGCTCAAGATGATCAACCGGCTGATCGAGCCGACCACCGGCCGGATCTGGCTCGACGGCCAGGACGTCACCGACGCCGACCCCGTCGAGCTCCGGCGCGGCGTCGGCTACGTCATCCAGCAGATCGGCCTGTTCCCCCACCAGCGCATCGAGCAGAACGTGATGACCGTGCCGCTGCTCTACGGCGAGTCGAAGGCGACCGCGCGCGAGCGGGCCCACGAGCTGCTCAGCACGGTCGGCCTCGAGCCCGACCAGTACGCCAGGAAGTACCCCCACGAGCTCTCCGGCGGCCAGCGGCAGCGGGTCGGCGTCGCCCGCGCGCTGGCGGCCAACCCGCCGGTCCTGCTCATGGACGAGCCGTTCGGTGCGGTCGACCCGATCGTGCGCAGCCGGCTCCAGGACGAGTTCCGCCGGCTCCAGGACGAGCTCGGCAAGACCGTCGTGCTGGTCACGCACGACATCGACGAGGCGATCCGGATGGGCGACCGCGTCGCGGTGTTCGCCTCCGGTGGCCGCCTCGCCCAGTACGCCACCCCCGGCGAGCTGCTCGCCCACCCGGCCGACGAGCAGGTCGCCGACTTCGTCGGTGCGGGCGGGCTCCGCACACTGACCGTCACCCGGCTCCGCGAGGAGCACCTCGAGCCCCTCGACGGCGTCGCCACCGGCGACCTCGGCTCGGCGATCGACCTCGACTCCTCGCTCGAGGAGGCGCTCGCCACGATGCTGCGCGACGACAAGCCGATGATCGGCGTGCGCAGGGGCGCCCAGTTCGTCGGGGTGCTGACGCCGGCCGGGGTGCACCGGGCGCTGCGCCAGTCCCTGCAGTGACTAGTGGACCGTCACATCCCGGTGCCAGGACTCGGTGACGTACTTCGTGCCCCAGCCCATCGAGGTGTAGAGCCCGTCGGCGCCGGTCGGTGAGTCGGCGTCCACCTCGAGCCCGACGCGGTCCCGGCCGCGCGCAGCGGCGTCGGCGATGATCGTGCGGAGCAGGCCGGTGGCCACGCCGCGGCCGCGGGCGGACTCCAGGACGCCGAGGTAGGCGACGTACGACCCGTCCGGGCCGGTGGCGGACTCGCTCACCGTGCCGACCAGGGCGCCGGCGGGCTCGGGCTCGTCGCCGTCGACGATCTCGGCGAGCCACCAGTGGTCCCAGCGGTGCCCGGGATCCTCGCGGAGCCGGTGGATGAACTCCTGGAAGGTCTCCTCGGCGGAGTTGAAGTGGTCGGTGAACGCACCCTCGAGCACGTCGTGCACGGCCCGCAGGTCGGCCTCGTCGGGCATGCCGTCGCCGGACCGCTCGACCAGCCGGAAGACCACGCCCTGCCGCTCCCAGCGGGCCGGGTCGGGCACCAGCTCGGCCTCGTCCGCCTCGACCGAGCGGGACATCTGCCACCAGGTGCGGACCCGGTCGAAGCCGGCGTCGGCCAGCCACCCGTGCTGGCGCTCGTCGTCGGCGAACGAGCCGGTGTCGATCTGCTGCACCGCCAGCCCGCGGGCGGCACCGACGGCGCGGGCCTGCGCCTCGGCCCACCCGAAGAGCACGTCGCTGCAGCGGTCGGCGAGCCGCTCGTCGATGGTGCGGTCGACGATGTGGACGAACAGCATCCGGCCCTCGGCGCGGTCGTGCACGCTGCCCCAGGCCTGGATCGTGCCGTCGGGGTCGCGGACGACGACGTTCTCCCGCATGGCCAGCCCGTGCTCGGAGACCTCGACCAGGACCTCGTCCTCACCCGAGGCAGCCCAGCCCCGGCCGGCCCGCTCGTGGGCGCGGAGCAGCTCGGTGAGCCGGGCGACGGTCGCCTCGTCGGCCCCGTCGGGCGTGTCCACGACCCATCCCTCGGGGAGTCCGGGGTCCTCGGGCAGCGCGTCGGTCGGGTCGCTCTCGAACCTGTTGTCCTCGGGGATCACGAGCCGCCATTCTTCCGCACGCGGTCGGGCGGTGATCCACCTACCTTCTCGGCGTACGAAATGTGGGTGGACCACCGCTCAGGACCCCGACACGCGCGACGCGCCGAAACGGCGGTGGGGCCCCCACAAAGCCCCCGGGGCGGGAGGGGGGGGGGCGCCCCCCGCAGCCCGCCCCAGCCGGGGGCGCGGCGGGGGGGGGGGGGGCGGGGGGGGCGCCGCCGCCGGGCGGCG
>NZ_JAYSFM010000001.1:367101-669779 GCF_041913365.1 Nocardioides sp. | reverse complement strand
CCACTCGGGGGTCCCCCCCCGCTCAGCACCCCTCCCCGCGCGCGGCGCCCATCCGGCGGGGCCCCACATACTTGCCCCGGCGCTGGATTGTGGGTGGCCCACCGCTCGAAGCAGACCGAAGCGTCAGGCGCTCTTGTGGGCGCGGCGCGCGGCGGCGACGCGCAGCGAGTCGAGCTCGGCGCGCAGCACGTCGATCTCGGCCTCCAGCTCGGCGACCTGGACGATCGCCTCGGCCGCGCGGCCCTCCGCGTCGTCGCGGCCACGCTCGGCGGCGTCGGCGCGACGGGCCTCCTGGCCGCGCTTGAGGGTCTGCGCGGCGGCGTTCTTCTGGGCGGTGGAGAGGGCGCGCTCGAGGACGTCGATGGCGTGCTCGCGCTCCTCGATCTTGCGGCGCATGTCGGCAGCGAACGCGGCGGACTCCTCCGTACGGCGCTCGGTGAGGGCGCGGTACTCCTGGGCCTGGCGGGCCCGGTCCTCGGCGGCCTCGCGGCGGGTCTGCATCAGCTCGGAGTGGGTGATCCGGGTGGCGGCGGCGCCGGCGAGCACGGCCACGACCGCAGCGGCAGCGGTCAGGCCGGCCGACGACGAGGCCAGGGCGCCGATCACGACCGCGGCAGCGGCGGCGAGGAGCGCGACGGCGACGACCAGGCGCGTGCTGCGCTGGCGCCGGCGGGCGGGCGTACGGGACGCCTGTGACTGCTGGGGCTGCTGGGAAGGCATGGGGTCAGACTAGGGCCGACCCTCGCCGCCGTCCGTGCGACACGCACGCTCCAGGGCGAGCGAGGCGAGCGTCACCGCGGCCGCAGCCGCGGTGGCGACCAGCGACCGGAGGATCCAGCGGTCGGCGTAGTGGCTCTCGTCGCCCAGCCAGCTGATGGCGTAGCCGAGGTAGCCGGCGGCGACCAGGGAGCCGCAGAGCGCGCACGCACGGGCCAGCACGAGCCGGTTCACCGCCTGGTGCACCTCGAGCCGCTCGCCCCGGACCTGGACGGTCTGCCAGGTGTGCCACGCGAGGAACGCCATGATCGCGGCGACCAGCACCAGGGCCAGCACCTGCGCCCACGACACCAGCGGCGGCCTGCCGGCGACGCGGGACATGAGCGGGTGGACCGCCCAGCCGCCGGCGAGCCCCAGGACCACGCACGTGGTCAGGGCGGCCGCCGAGGTGGGGCGGAGCGTCCCGCGCGGGTCCGGAGGCTCGTCCGGGTCGGTCTGGCTCAACGCGGGGTGATCATTCGACCTCGAGGGCCAGGTCCTCGCGCTTGCGGACCCCCGAGGCGTCGGTCGCGCCGAGCAGGTCGGCGATGGGGCCGCGCTCGGGGAAGACGGCGTCGGGCTCGAGGTCGTGCCAGGGCTGCAGCACGAACGCCCGCTCGTGGGCGCGCGGGTGCGGCAGGCGGAGGAAGTCCTCGTTGGAGCGCCGGTCACCGACCACGATCAGGTCGACGTCGAGCGTCCGGGGCGCGTTGCGGATGTCGCTGCGCTCGCGCTCGAAGGCGTCCTCGATCGCCAGCGCGCGCTCCATCAGGCGCGCGGCGGGGAGCGTGGTGTCGGCGAGGACGACCGCGTTGAGGAACGGCCCGGCCTCCTCCGGCGAGTCGACGGGGTCGGTCTCGTAGACCGGCGAGACGCCGGTGACGAAGAAGTCCGGGGTGTCGCGCAGCGCGTCGACCGCGCCCTGCAGCGACGCGAGCCGCTCCCCGAGGTTCGAGCCCAGTGCGACCACCACCCGGCGGATCGGGTGCATCTCCCCGGTGAGGGAGTCGGCGTCCACGATGTTGGGGTTGGGGGTCTCAGTCATGAGCGTTGCCTCGCGTTCTGGTGATCGTCAGCGCGACGTCCGAGTACGTCGCGTCGATGGGCGCATCAGGTTTGTGGAGCGTGACTCGCGCCCATTCAACACGACGGTCCAACAGGCACACATCGGCGATGCGTTGAGCGACGGTTTCTATCAGGTCGACCGGATCGCGCTCCACGGCGGCCTTCACGTCGGTGGTCAGGGAGCCGTAGTTCACGGTGTCCTCGAGGTCGTCCGAGGCGGCCGCCGGGCGGGTGTCGATGCCCAGCACGAGGTCGACGACGAAGGTCTGGCCCTGGCGCTTCTCGAAGTCGAAGACACCGTGGTGCGCGAAGCACTCGATGCCGCTCACGGCGAGCTCGTCGCTCACTGGTCTCCCCTCATCGCGGCTGCGACGGCGAGCGCGTCGCGGGTGGCGCGTACGTCGTGCACGCGCAGCACGTCGACGCCCCGGTCGGCCAGCAGCGCGACCAGCGCGGCGTGGGCGTGCTCGCGCTCCCCCACCGGCCGCGCCATGCCGTCGACGGCCAGCAGCCGGCCGAGGAAGGTCTTGCGGCTGGCGCCGACCAGCAGCGGGCACCCGAGCGCGGCGAGGACGTCGAGGTGCTCGAGGAGCTCCCAGTTGTGGTGCGGCTCCTTGGCGAAGCCCAGCCCCGGGTCGAGGACGATCCGCTCGTGCGGGATCCCGGCGGCGAGGGCCGCCTCGAGGCGATCGCCCAGCTCGCGGCGCACGGTCTCGACGACGCCGTCCGGGGAGTAGTCGGTGAAGTCGCGCATCCGGTCGGCGTGCGCGCGCCAGTGCATGGCGACGTAGTCGGCGTCGGTGCCGGCGACCACGTCGAGGATCCGCGGGTCGGCCAGCCCGCCGGAGACGTCGTTGACGATCGTGGCCCCCGCGGCCAGCGCGGCCTCGGCGACCTCGGCGCGCATGGTGTCGACCGACACGACGGCGCCGTCGCCGGCGAGCTCGCGGATCACCGGGACGACCCGGCCGAGCTCCTCGGCGACCAGCGGCCGGGTGGCGCCCGGACGCGTGGACTCGCCGCCGATGTCGAGGATGTCGGCACCCTCGACCAGGAGGTGGCGACCGTGCTCGACGGCGGTCTCGGTGGTGTCGTAGCGGCCGCCGTCGGAGAAGCTGTCAGGGGTGACGTTGACGATCCCCATGACGCGGGGCGGACGAGCGGCGGCCGCCCCGGTCACCTGGTGCCTGAGCGGATCAGCGCCATCGCCTCGGCGCGGGTGGCCTGGTTGGTGAGCATCGAGCCGCGCACCGCGGAGGTGATGGTGCGTGCGCCGGCCTTGCGCACCCCGCGCATCGTCATGCAGAGGTGCTCGGCCTCGATCACCACGATCACGCCGCGGGCCTCGAGGATCTCCATCAGCGAGTCGGCGACCTGCGTGGTGAGCCGCTCCTGCACCTGCGGGCGCTTGGCGTAGACGTCGACGAGGCGGGCCAGCTTGGACAGCCCGGTGATCTTGCCGGTCTCGGCGGGGATGTAGCCGACGTGCGCGACACCGGTGAACGGCACGAGGTGGTGCTCGCACATCGACCACAGCTCGATGTCGCGCACCAGGACGAGCTCGTCGTGGCCGAGGTCGAACGTCGTGGTGAGGACGTCCTCGGGCCGCATCCGCATGCCCTGGGTGAGCTCGTGGTAGGCCCGGGCGACCCGGGCCGGCGTCTCCAGCAGCCCCTCGCGGTCGGGGTCCTCCCCGATCGCGGCGAGGAGCTCGCGGACGGCGGCCTCGGCCCGCTCCTGGTCGAAGGCGGGCACGTCCTCGGGCTGGACCTCCGGCACCGTGATCGGGTCGGTCACGGTGCGCCCGGCGACGGCGGGGTGGGGGTGTCGGGACCGGCCGCGGGCGTGCCATGGATGTCGCCGCCCGCGCCCGGAGGCGTCAGCACGGCGCCGGCCTCGGGCTCCTCGGGCACCGAGTTGGCGTGGGCCCGGTCGCGGATCTCCTGCGGGATGTCGACCGGGGGGATCGTCGACGGCACCCGCTCGGGCGACCCCGTCCACGCCGGTCGCGCCGGCCGCTTGAGGAGCGGCTCGAAGATCTCGGCGATCTCGCCCTTGTCGAGGGTCTCCTTGTCGAGGAGCGCCAGCACGAGGGCGTCGAGGACGTCGCGGTTGGTCTCGAGGATCTCGAAGGCCTCCTGGTGGGCGTGGCCCAGCAGGGTCTTGACCTCCTCGTCGACCGCGGCCGCGGTCTCCTCGGAGTAGTTGCGCGTGTGGCCCATGTCGCGGCCCAGGAACGGCTCGGAGTTGCTGTCGCCGAGCTTGACCGCGCCGAGGCGCTCGGTCATGCCGTACTGCGTCACCATCGCGCGGGCGAGCGCCGTGGCCTTCTCGATGTCGTTGCCGGCACCGGAGGTCACGTCGTGGAAGATCAGCGCCTCCGCGGCCATGCCGCCGAGCATGTAGGCGAGCGAGTCGAGCATCTCGCTGCGCGTCTGGGAGTACTTGTCGCGGTCGGGCAGCACCATCGTGTAGCCGAGCGCGCGACCGCGCGGCAGGATCGTCACCTTGTGCACCGGGTCGGTGCCGGGCAGCGCCGCCGCGACCAGGGCGTGGCCGCCCTCGTGGTAGGCGGTGATGAGCTTCTCGCGCTCGCTCATCAGGCGGGTACGCCGCTGCGGACCCGCGATGACGCGGTCGATCGCCTCGTCGAGGGACTCGTTGTTGATCAGCTTGGCGTTGCTGCGAGCGGTGAGCAGCGCCGCCTCGTTGAGCACGTTGGCCAGGTCGGCACCGGTGAAGCCGGGCGTGCGGCGGGCGATGCTGAGCAGGTCGATGTCGGGCGCGATCGGCTTGCCGCGCGAGTGGACCTTGAGGATCTGGTGGCGACCGTTGAGGTCGGGGGCGTCGACCTGCACCTGGCGGTCGAAGCGGCCCGGCCGCAGCAGCGCCGGGTCGAGCACGTCGGGGCGGTTGGTCGCAGCGATCAGGATGACACCGCCGCGGACGTCGAAGCCGTCCATCTCGACGAGCAGCTGGTTGAGGGTCTGCTCGCGCTCGTCGTGGCCGCCGCCCATGCCGGCGCCGCGGTGGCGGCCGACGGCGTCGATCTCGTCGATGAAGACGATGGCGGGCGGGTTCTCCTTGGCCTGCTCGAACAGGTCGCGGACACGGCTGGCGCCCACGCCGACGAACATCTCGACGAAGTCCGAGCCGGAGATGGAGTAGAACGGCACGCCCGCCTCACCCGCGACGGCGCGGGCGAGCAGGGTCTTGCCGGTGCCGGGCGGGCCGTAGAGCAGCACGCCCTTGGGGATCTTGGCGCCCACGGCCTGGAACTTGGCCGGGTCGGTGAGGAACTCCTTGATCTCGCCGAGCTCCTCGATCGCCTCCTCGCAGCCGGCGACGTCGCTGAACGTCGTCTTCGGCATGTCCTTGGTGATCAGCTTGGCCTTGGACTTGGCGAACTGCATGACGCCGCGGCCGCCCCCGCCCTGCGCCTGGTTCATCAGGAAGATGAACAGCAGGATGATCAGCGCGAACGGCAGCAGCGTGGCCAGCAGGGAGCCGAGGAAGCTGGGCTGCGGGACGACCGAGTTGGACTTCTCGATCGTGCCGGCCGCCACCTGCTCGCGGACGGCAGCGAGCAGCGTCTCCTGCTCACCGTCGATGTACTGGGAGAAGACCTTGTCGCCGGCGTCGCGGGTGCCCTTGTCGAGGGTGGCCCGGATCTCGAAGTCGGCGCCGTTGAACTCGATCTCCTCGACCTGCCCCTTCTCGATGTACGAGGAGAGGGTCGAGGTCTGGACCTCGTCGTAGCCGTCGTTGGGCACGAGGAACTGGATGGCCAGCATCACCGCGAGGGCGGACAGGGCGATCCAGAGCCAGGGACCCTTGAATATGCGCTTCACAGGCAACTTTCACCGGTTCGGAGGTGGGAACGCGACGGTACACGTCGCTCGGGTGCCCATTCTTTCAGGCGGGGTGAAGCGTGGCGACCGTGCGAGCCCCGATCAGGAGTAGACGTGCGGTGCGAGCGTGCCGATGTCGCGCAGGTTGCGGTAGCGCTCGCGGTAGTCCAGGCCGTAGCCGACGACGAACTCGTTGGGGATGTCCCAGCCGACGTACTTGGGCTCCACGGGCATGGAGAGCGCCTCCGGCTTGCGCAGCAGCGTCGCGATCTCGACGCTCGCCGGGCTGCGGCTGGAGAGGTTGTTGACCAGCCAGCTCAGGGTCAGGCCGGTGTCGATGATCTCGTCGACGATGAGCACGTCGCGGCCGCTGATGTCGGTGTCGAGGTCCTTGAGGATGCGGACCACGCCGCTGGACTTGGTGCCCGAGCCGTAGGAGCTGACCGCCATCCAGTCCATCTCGAGGTGGCGCGGCATCGACCGCGCGAGGTCGGCCATCACCATCACGGCTCCGCGCAGCACACCCACCACGAGGAGGTCGCGACCCTCGTAGTCGGCGGTGATCTCGGCCGCCATCTCGGCCAGCCGCTGCTGGATCTGCTCCTCCGTGAAGAGGACGTTGACGAGGTCGTGCTCCACGTGGGACGAGTCCATGGCTGCAGCCTAGGGCGCGGGGTCGGCGGCGGTCAGCCCGAGGTCGTCGCGGTGCGTCGCGGCTCCTCGTGCACGGGGCTGCGACGGTCCGTCGGGGAGCTCTCCGCCGGGTCCCCGTCGGGCTCGAGGGGCAGCCGGACCACGAAGACGCTGCCGGCGCCGACGGTGCTGCTCACGTCGAGCGTGCCGCCCATGAGCGTGGTGAGCTGCCGGGAGATGGCCAGTCCCAGCCCGGCTCCGCCGTAGCGACGCGTGGTCGAGCCGTCGACCTGGGTGAACGACTCGAACACGGCCTCGAGGTCGTCCTCGGCGATGCCGATGCCGGTGTCGGTCACGGCGAGCTCGATCCCGCCGCGGCCGTCCCGCGCGCGGCGTACGTCCAGCCGCACGTGTCCCTCGTGGGTGAACTTCACCCCGTTGTCCAGCAGGTTGCCCACGACCTGGAGCAGGCGGCCGGGGTCGCCCACCACGCGTCGGGGCACCTCGGGCTCCAGCACCGACTCGTACGCGATGCCGACGGCCTCGGCGCGGGGACGGCAGCGTGCGTCGAGCTCGACGACGAGGTCGACGAGGTCGAAGGGCACCCGGGCGACCTCGAGCTGCCCGGCCTCGATCCGGGAGAAGTCCAGGACGTCGTCGACGAGGGACCGCAGGGCCTGCCCGGATCGGCGCATCCGCGTCACCATCTCGCGCTGCAGGTCGTCGAGCGGGGTGTCCTCGAGGATCTCGCCGGCGCCGAGCACCATCGTCAGCGGCGTGCGGATCTCGTGGCTCATCGTGGCCAGGAACATGGACTTGGCGCGCGAGGCCTCCAGCGCGGCGTCGCGGGCGACCTCTAGCTCGTGGACGGCGCGTTCCTCGGACCGCATGAGGCGCGCCATCCGCACGAACGCGAGCATCGTCAGGACGAGGGTGCCCAGCGTGAGCTGGAGCGGCCGGTCCGGCCCGCCCCGCAGGTCGGACACCAGCTCGATCGCCGGCGGCACCAGGAGCGGCCCGACGGCGATGCCCAGCTGGAACACCGCGTGGCGACGGCCCGCCGGGGCCGCCGGGACCGAGGTGCGAAGACGCCACACGCTCCGTGCCATCAGCACAGGCGCCACCATCCACGCAGCGTCCATCAGGACCTGCTCGGTACCGGCGACCGGTTGGAGGTAGGCCATGTCAGCCGCGAGCCACAGGACGGCACCCACGGCGAACCCGGCGTCCAGGCACCTCCGGGCAGCGCGGTTGGCGAGCAGCCGCACCACCAGCGCCAGCAGCACAGCGTCGGCGACGGGGTAGGCCGCCCAGACCACGCGCACGGCGACCGGCACGGAGTTGTCGGTCACGATGGTCTCGATCGCGCGCCCCCACAGCAGCAGGACGCTCACCACGACGATCGTGACCGCGTCGAGGGTGACGTCGAGGTCGCGTAGTCCCGACCCGCTGCGGCGCAGCACGATGACGAGGGCAGCGCAGAGCACCACGTAGGAGGCGAACCACGGCACGTCGGCCACGGAGACGTCCGTGGACATCCCCGCGGCGTCGAGGACGTTCCACGCGGTGTCGCCGAGCGCGGTCAGGGAGATCCCCACCGCGATCAGCCGGCCGACGAGCCGGAGCTCCGCGGGAGCGCGCTCGGCGCCGACCCAGGCCGCGATGCCCGCAACCACCATCGTGCCGGTGTAGAGCAGGCTGTCCAGGAGGTAGTCGTCCACCACCGCGTAGAGCAGCACCGCCGTCGCCACCAGCGCAGCGACGGCGAGGTCGATCGCCCGCCGCGCTGCCATGCCCGCGACTTTACTTTCGATCGGCGGGCCCGGCAGCCGAATCGGTCAGGTCGACTGACCGAGCAGGGTGGCCACGACGCCGCGGAGGTCCTTGAGCGTGAACGGCTTGGACATGAAGTCCGTCGCGCCGGCCGCGAAGGCGCGATCGCGCGTGGCGGCATCGGCGTACGCCGTGAGGATGAGGATCGGCAGGTCGCGCAGCTCGGGCAGCTCCCGGAGCCGGGAGCAGAGCTCGCCACCGTCCATCTGCGGCATGCTCCAGTCCAGGACCGCGAGGTCGAACTGCTCGGTGGTCACGAGGTCGAGCGCGGCGAGCGGGCTGCCGACCGCCACCACGTCGAGCCCGGACCGGCGCAGCACGAGCTCGATGAGGTCCCTCATGTCCTGGTCGTCGTCGACCACGAGCACGTTCGGCATCGATTCCCCCTGGCTGCGAGGGACGTGACCCTACCCGGCCGTGGGGTCCTCGATCACCACCAGACCGTCGCGCCGGGTGGCCCGGCGTGGGCCGGGCAGGTCGATCCACCGCTGGCCGCGCCAGTCGACCAGCAGCCGGTCGACCTCGAGCACGTGGGCGCGGGTGAGCTCGGCGGCCGGCACTCCGGCTGCCAGCGCGGCGCGGTGGAGGACCCGGTGGCGCAGCGACGGCGGCTGCGCGCGGAGGGCCTCGACGTCCAGCCCCTCCGCGCGACGGACGTCGGCGAGCACCCGGTCGGCGAGCTCGTCGAGGAGGGCCGTGTCGTCGCGGAGCTGCTCCGCCGTGCGGGCCAGCGCGGCGGCGATGCCCGGGCCGAGCTCGTCCTCCAGGACCGGCAGCACGCGCTCGCGCACCCGGACCCGGGTGTAGCCGGGGTCGTGGTTGTGCGGGTCGTCCCAGGCCTCGAGGCCCTCGACCTGGCAGGCGGTCACGGTGTCGTCGCGGCGTACGCCGAGCAGCGGGCGCGCGAAGACCCCGAAGCCGGGCCGCATCCCCTGCAGCGAGCGACCGCCCGAGCCGCGGGTGAGGCCGAGGAGCACGGTCTCGGCCTGGTCGTCGAGCGTGTGGCCGAGCAGCACGCGCGCGGCGCCGAGGTGAGTGGCGACCTCCTCCAGGACGGCGTACCTCGCCTCCCGGGCCGCGGCCTCGGGCCCCAGGCCCGCGCCGGCGTCCACCGAGACCGTCGCCGTCAGCGTCTCGTCGACGCCGAGGGACGCGAGCTGCGCCACCACGCGGGCGGCCTGGTCGGCGGACCAGGGCTGGAGGCCGTGGTCGACCGTGACGCCGACGACCCGCAGCCCGAGCTTGTGCCCCTCGAACACGGCCGCCGAGGCGAGCGCGAGCGAGTCGGCGCCGCCGCTGCACGCCACCGCCACCACGTCGCCCGGCGCCAGCTGCGCCAGGAGCGCGCGGACCGGCAGCCGGACCGCGGCGACCGACGGGTGGAGCGTCACAGCACCCGAGCGATCCAGGCGTCGGGGTCCTCGATCTCGGCCTTGGACGGCAGCGTCTCGGGTCCGCTCCAGATCGCGTTGAACTCGTCCATCCCCGTCTTGTCGACGACGTGCCGCACGAAGACGGCGCCGTCGCGGTACTGCGCCATCTTGGCGTCGAGGCCCAGCAGCCGGCGGAGGAGCTTGTCGAGGGTGCCGACGCCCTGCCGGCGCTGGTTGAACTTCTTGCGGATCCGCTCGACCGAGGGGATCACGGTGGGTCCGACGCCGTCCATGACCACGTCGGCGTGACCCTCGAGCAGGGACATCACGCCGGTGACCCGGTCGAGGATCTCCTTCTGCTCGGGCGAGGACACCAGGTCGAGGACGCTGCCGCCGCCGCTGCGGATGGACTCCGCACCGCGGCGCAGCCCCTCGAGGACGGCCGTCGGCTCGATCGTGTCGGCGAGGGTGTTCATCTGCGACAGCAGGTGCTCCCCGAGCCACGGGTTCGCGGTGAACTGCACCCGGTGGGTCTCCTCGTGGAGGCACACCCACAGCCGGAAGTCGTGCGGGTCGGCGCCGATCTCGCGCTCCACGTGCACGATGTTGGGGGCCACCAGCAGCAGGCGCCCGCGCGGAGCGTGGAACGGGTCGAACTGGCCGAGCACCTTCGAGCCGAGGAAGCCGAGCATCAGACCGACCTCGGCGCCGGTGACCCGCGACCCGATGGCCGCCGAGAGGCCGCTCGGCGGCCCCTTCTTCTCGGTGATCTTGTCGACGATGGGGGTGAGGAGCTTGGCGAAGCCGTCGGCGTTGGCCTGGATCCACCCGGCCCGGTCGACGACCAGCACCGGGGCCGTGCCGGCCGTCGTCTCCAGGCCGGTGTACTCGCTGACCAGCGGGGTCGACCGCTCCGCCCCCTCCCGCAGCTCGACCACGGCCGCGGCCGCCTCGTCGGGCCCCACGTCCGGACCCGGCCCGGACACCCGGGATCCCAGGGTGACGGCGAAGTCCCAGTCGACGAGGCTCATGTCCCGACACTAGCGGGGCACGAGGAACGAGTGCCGCGCGTGTGGCGGGAGGTTGAGCAAGCGCGCGACCGAGCCTGCGAGGTCGCGGCCGCGTGTCGAAACCCACCTGGGAGTGAGGACTTGGTTTCGACACGGGCGCTGGGCGCCCTGCTCAACCAGCGGCGGGAGCCGAGCATCTGCAGGCCGCGAGCGCGGCGGCCGCGCGGTCGAGGGCCTCCTGGGCGTCGTACCTGTCGGTGTCCTTGACCTTGTCGGCGGCGAGGACGAAGGCGAGGGGGGTGCCGTCGCGGTCGACGGCGATGCCGGCGAGGGCGTGGACGCCGGTGAGGGTGCCGGTCTTGGCGCGCACGAGGCCGCGGGCGACGGCGGGGCCCTCGGCGAAGCGGTAGGTCAGCGAGCCGGTGAAGCCGGCGACGGGCATGCCCGTGACCAGGCTGCGCAGGTCGGTGTCGGGCCCGGAGGCCGCCTGGAGGAGGGCGAGGACGGTGGTGGTGCTGATCCGGTTGCGGCGGGAGAGGCCGGAGCCGTCGTACAGCTGGTCACCGCTCGTGTCGATGCCGAGCCCCTGGAGGGTGGCCAGCACCCCGGCAGTGCCGCCCTCGAACGAGGCAGCGCCGGAGACCGCGAGGCCGACGTGGCGCCCGACGACCTCCGCGCCCTCGTTGTCGCTGACGTCGAGGATGCGCTCGGCGATCTCTGACAGCGGGGCGCTCTCGACGACGGCGAGCTCCTCCGTCGCCGCAGGTACGACGACTCGCTCCGGTGGGCCGGCGACCCTCAGGCCGGCCGAGGTGAGGGCCGCGGCGAAGGCCTGGGCGGCCGCGAGCGACGGGTCGTCGGAGCGCTCCTGGCCGTCGGGCGTGATGCCGCTGTCGACCATCAGCGAGGTGATCGGGCTGACGATGTCGTCGGGCACGTAGTCGCGTCGCCAGGCGGGGTTGTCGGTCGGGCCGGTGAAGAGGCTGTCGTCGAAGCGGACCCGCACCCGTCCGGTCCCGCCGAGCGCCTCGGCGACCTGGACGGCGAGCGTGGCGACGTCGGCGCGGGCCGGGTAGGTCGCGCCGCGCTCGGCGACGGACAGCGGCTTGCTGGCGAGCAGCGGGTCTCCCCCGCCGACGAGCACGACCTCGCGCGGCCCCTCGCCCCGGACGACGCGGGTGGTGAAGGTGTGGTCGGGCCCGAGGGCGGCGAGGGCCGCGCCGACGGTGAGCAGCTTGGTGGTCGAGGCCGGCAGGTAGGTCCCGTCGCCGGAGGTCCACACCTCCGACCCGGGCGTCAACGAGGAGACGGCACCGACGACGTGGCGGCCGAGGTCGGGGTCGGCGAGGTCCTCGGCGACCGCGCGGGCGACCCGGTCGGGGGCGAGGGTGCCGGAGGTGTCGGCTGGCTGGGCCTCCGCGGCCGGCGTGGTCCAGGACGGGAGCTCGAGGCCGGCCGGCAGCAGCACCTGCTCCGGCTCGGTCGCCGGGTCCGCGGCGAGCCAGGGGAGGTAGCGCTGGCCCCACTCGAAGCGGTAGGCGCCGACGCCGGCGCCCAGGAGCGCGAGGACGAGCACGACGGGCAACCACACCCCCAGGACCCGGAGCGCAGGGTGGCGTACCTCACGTCCCCGACGTTTCGACCCTCTCGCTTCGCGCATCCGGGCCATTGTGCGCGACACTGCCCCCAGGACTTCGCGCCGGGCTGTCGCCGGGCGCAGCGGAGCGTGACCTGGAGACGGCCCGATGACGCGGCCGAAGAGTGGAGGAAGACGTGCTGAGCTTCGACGTGCTGGTGGAGATCCCCAAGGGCGAGCGCAACAAGTACGAGGTCGACCACGAGACGGGGCGCATCCGCCTGGACCGCATGCTCTTCACCTCGACGGCCTACCCCGCCGACTACGGCTACATCGAGAACACCCTCGGCCAGGACGGCGACCCGCTCGACGCGCTCGTGATCCTCCAGTCCCCCACCTTCCCGGGCTGCCTCATCGAGTGCCGCGCGATCGGCATGTTCCGGATGACCGACGAGGCCGGCGGCGACGACAAGGTGCTCTGCGTGCCGAGCCACGACCCCCGCCTGGAGCACCTGCGCGACATCAACCACGTCTCCAAGTACGACCGCCTCGAGATCCAGCACTTCTTCGAGGTCTACAAGGACCTCGAGCCCGGCAAGTCCGTCGAGGGCGCCGACTGGGTCGGCCGCACCGAGGCCGAGGCCGAGGTCCGCGCCTCCTTCGAGCGCTTCAAGACCGAGGGCCACGGCAACGACGTGGACAACCTCGCCGACGACAGCCTGGGCGAGGACGCCTGAGCGAGTCGGTCAGGCCGCCGCGGACGCGGGCGGCGCCGCACCCTCCAGGGCCTCGGCGAGGATCTCGGTCACCCGCCCGACCGGACGCACGTCGAGCTCGCTGAGCAGCTCGGCCGGTACGTCGTCGAGGTCGGGGCGGTTGCGCTCCGGGACGAAGACCGTCGAGAGCCCGGCGCGCTGGGCGGCGAGCAGCTTCTGCTTGAGCCCGCCGATCGGCAGCACCCGGCCCGCGAGCGACACCTCGCCGGTCATCCCGACGCCGGACCGCACGGGCCGCCCGGTGAGCAGCGACACGAGGGCGGTCACCATCGTCACGCCCGCGGACGGGCCGTCCTTCGGGACGGCGCCGGCCGGGAAGTGCACGTGGATCGACCGCTCGAACGCCGAGGGCTCGATGCCGAGCTCGACCGCGTGCGCGCGCACCCACGACAGCGCGATGGAGGCGGACTCCTTCATCACGTCGCCGAGCTGGCCGGTGACGGTCAGCCCCGCCGTGCCCTCGGCCACCGACGTCTCGACGTAGAGCACGTCGCCGCCGAGGCCGGTCACGGCCAGGCCGGTGGCGACACCGGGGACGTCGGTGCGCTCGTGGCTGTCCGGCGTGAAGCGCGGCCGGCCGACGAGGTCGACGAGGCCCGCCTCGTCGATGTCGACCCGCTCGACGTCGCCCGTCGCCAGCCGGGTGGCGGCCTTGCGGAACGCCTTGGCCAGCAGCCGCTCGAGCTGGCGTACGCCGGCCTCGCGGGTGTAGTTGGCGGCGAGCTCGCCGAGGGCGCCGTCGGAGACGGTGACCTCCTCGGGCGTCAGTGCGGCCCGCTCGAGCTGGCGAGGCACCAGGAAGTCGCGGGCGATGGCGACCTTGTCGTCCTCGGTGTAGCCGTCGATCGAGACCAGCTCCATGCGGTCCAGCAGAGCCGAGGGGATCTGCTCGACGACGTTGGCGGTCGCGATGAACAGCACGTCGGACAGGTCGAGGTCGAGCTCGAGGTAGTGGTCGCGGAAGGTGTGGTTCTGCGCGGGGTCGAGGACCTCGAGCAGCGCCGCGGCCGGGTCCCCCCGGTAGTCGGCACCGACCTTGTCGACCTCGTCGAGCAGGACGACCGGGTTCATCGAGCCGGCCTCCTTGATGGCCCGCACGATCCGCCCGGGGAGGGCACCGACGTACGTCCGCCGGTGGCCGCGGACCTCGGCCTCGTCGCGCACACCGCCGAGGGCGACGCGGACGAACTTCCGGCCCAGCGTCCGGGCGACGGACTCGCCGAGGGACGTCTTGCCGACGCCGGGAGGCCCGGCGAGCAGGATCACCGCACCGGAACCGCGGCCACCGATGACCTCCAGGCCCCGCTCGGCCCGGCGGGCACGCACGGCGAGGTACTCGGTGATGCGGTCCTTGACCTCGTCGAGGCCGTGGTGGTCGGCGTCGAGCACCGCGCGGGCGGCGGCCACGTCGTTGGTGTCCTCGGTCCGCTCGTTCCACGGCAGCTCGAGGACGGTGTCGAGCCAGGTGCGGATCCAGCCGGCCTCGGGGTTCTGGTCGCTGGAGCGCTCGAGCTTGTCGACCTCGCGCAGCGCGGCCTCGCGGACGGCCTCGGGCAGGTCGGCGGCCTCCACGCGGGCGCGGTAGTCGTCGGAGCCGTCCGGCTCGCCCTCGCCGAGCTCCTTGCGGATCGCGGCGAGCTGCTGGCGCAGCAGGAACTCGCGCTGGTTCTTCTCCAGGCCCTCGCGGACGTCCTGGCTGATCTTGTCGTTGACCTCGTCCTCGGCGTCGTAGGCACGGGTCCACTCGACGAGCAGCCGCAGCCGCTCGTCGAGCTGGGGTGTCTCCAGCACCTGGCGCTTCTGGTCCTCGGAGAGGTACGCCGCGTAGCCGGAGGCGTCGGCGAGCGCGTCGGGGTCGGTGAGGCGGCGTACGTTCTCGATGACCTGCCACGCCTCGCGGCGCTCGAGGATCGAGACGACGAGCGTGCGGTACTCCTCGGCGAGGGCGAGGACCTCGTCGGTCACGGTCGCCTCGGGGACGGCCTCGGCCTCGACCCAGAGGGCGGCACCGGGGCCGGCCACGCCGGAGCCGATGGCGACGCGCTGCTCGGAACGCAGCACGGCCGCGGGACGGCCGCCGGCGAAGCGGCCGACGCGGTCGACCACGGCGACGACACCGTGGGTGGCGTAGCGGTCCTCGAGCCGCGGGGCGACGAGGACGCGGGTGGGTTCATTGGCAGGGTCTGCGTCGTGGGCCAGGCGGGCGGCGTCGATCGCCGCGCGGGCCTGGTCGTCGAGCTCGATGGGCACGACCATGCCGGGGAGCACGACCGTGTCGTGGAGGAACACCACCGGCAGCTTGGTGGGGAGCGACAGGTTGTTCGTCATGCCCTCTCAACGCGCGGGAACCGGAGACATGTTCCGGTTCGCGGTTCGCCCAGCGCGAACGCGGCCGGCGTCACAGGCGCGAGAGGCCGACGGGAGAGCTGGCGGAGCCGAGCTTGTCGGGGTTGCGGACGAGGAACAGCCGGGTCACCACGCCGTCCTCGACGAGCATGGTGCCGACGCCGTCGCGCTGGCCGGCGACCACGAACTGGATCGCCGGCGACCCGTTGAGCCAGATCGGCACCAGCTCCAGCGCGTCCGGCGTGACCGCGGAGAGGAAGCGGAACACCTTGTCGCGCCCGTAGATGGGGTTGAGCGCAGCCTGCACCTTGCCGCCCCCGTCGGTCATCAGCACCACGTCGGGCGCGAGCACGTCCATCAGCGACTGGAGGTCGCCACCCTCGGTCGCGGCACGGAACTTCTCGATGACCGCGTCCCGCTCGGCGGCGCTCACCGAGGTCCGCGGGCGGCGCTCGGCCACGTGGGCGCGGGCGCGGCTGGCGATCTGTCGCACCGCCGGCTCGGACTTCTCGACCGCCTCGGCGATCTCGTCGTAGGGCACGTCGAAGACCTCGCGCAGCACGAAGACCGCGCGCTCGGTCGGCGGCAGCGTCTCCAGCACCAGCAGCATCGCGGTCGAGACGCTGTCGGCGAGCTCCACGTCCTCGGCGACGTCGGGCGTCGTCAGCACCGGCTCCGGCAGCCAGGTGCCGACGTAGTCCTCGCGGCGCCGAGCCAGCGTACGGAGCCGGTTCAGAGTGAGCCGGGTGGTCATCCGGACGAGGTAGGCCCGCGGGTCGCGGACCTCGTCGACGAGGACGTCCGCCCACCGCAGCCAGACCTCCTGGAGCACGTCCTCGGCGTCGGCGGCCGAGCCGAGCATCTCGTAGGAGACGGTGAAGAGGAGGCTGCGGTGGGCGGCGAAGGCGTCGACGTGCGTCACGCCGTGATCGTCCCAGCCTGGGCGAGAGGCAGCTCGCAGACATCGCTGAAGCCCTGCGAGGCCAGGCCCATCGCAGAGTTGAAGCGCGAGCGCTCGTTCTCCACCGCGACCACCATCGTGAGCTCGACGACGGCGGCGTGGCCGAGCTGCCCGTCGAGGCTCGCGACCATCTCGTCGGTGACCTCGGGCGGCGTCGCGGTCATCGCCTCGGCGTACGCCATCACCTCGCGCTCGAGGTCGGTGAACGCCGTCGACTCCCGCCAGCGCGGCACCTCGCGCACCTTGGTCTCGTCGAGACCCCTGGTGTGGGCCATGAAGTAGCCGAAGTCCAGGCACCACGAGCAGCCGATCGCGCCGGCGCTCGCCATCTCGGCGTACACCTTCAGGTGCGGGTCGAGCGACGACCACTTCGCGACCTTCTGCTCGAAGCCGAAGACCGCCTTCATCACCGGCTTGTTGTGCCACAGGACATAGGCGTTGTCGGGGACCTTGCCCCACATGCGCTTCGCGACGCGGGTCATGAGGGCGCCGTAGGCCCCGTCGATGGCGGCCTTCGGGATCCGGAACTGGCTGGGCATGTCATCTCCTGTGCGTGATCGGTTCGGTGACATGGAGACACCGGCCACCCAGGATCTGTGACAGCCCCGCTCAGCCGGCTCGCTTCGACGCCCGGAACCAGCCGATCCCACCGCTCATCTCGAGTCGTACGTCGACCGCACCCGCCGCCTCCAGCCACCGGACCGCGTCGGCGGAGGAGCACATCGGGCCGAGGACGTGCGCGAGCCGGCCGGCGGCGTGCACGAGCCCGTAGCGCCGCTCGACGCCGCGGAAGTCGTCGGCGAACAGGGCGCTGCCGCTGAGGGTCGCCCCCGGCTTCAGCACGCGCACCATCTCGCTGATCGCCCGGTGCGGGTCGGGGAAGACGTGCAGGCCGGTGAACGAGACCACCAGGTCGAACGTGCCGTCACCGAACGGGAGCTGGCCGACGTCCGCGAGCGCCGTGGTGACCTGGTCGGCGACGCCCCAGCGGCGGGCGGCCGCGACGGACCGCTCCAGCATCCGCGGCGAGATGTCCGCCGCCACGAGGTCCACGTGCCCGCCCGGGCGCAGGCCGCGCAGCGCGACGCCGCTGCCGGTCGGCACGTCGAGGACTCGCGAACCGTCGGGCAGGACGCCGATCTCGCGTGCCGCGTCGTAGAGCCGGGTGATGTCGGTGCCGAGCCCGAGGCGCCACATCGGCGCCCCGAGCACGGGGTGGTCGACCAGGTGCGGGTAGATCCGCGCCCACAGCGGGTCCTCGCTCCACGCGCCGACCAGCCGACCCGGGCGAGGCACGTCAGATCCCGGAGAGGAAGGTGTCGACCGCGCGGGCGACCTCGACGTGGACCTCGGCGGTGCGGACCACGTCGCCGGTGCCCATCATGTGGTCGGCGTCGGGCACCTCGAGCACGTCGCACCCGTTGTCGGCGAGCTCGGCCGCGACGGCGGCGTCCCAGAGCTCGTCGGCCAGGCCGCCGACGAGGAGCTGGCGACCGGCGTTGGACGCGATCGCCTCGGCCAGCGCCGGCTCGACCAGCAGCGGAGTGAGCCAGACCGCGTCGAGCCCGCGCTCGGCGGCGTACGACGCGGCGCGGGTGCCGAGGGACTTGGCGACGAGCACGACGTGGTCGGCGTCCTCGTCGGCGAGCGCCTCGGCGACGTGTCGGCGTACCCACTGGTCCGGGTCCTCGTCGCCGCGCGTGGTGGAGTCCCACCAGACCTGCTGGACGGTGAACCCGTGCTGCAGCAGCGCGAGCCGGGCCAGCTCCAGCAGGGGCGCGCTCGGCGAGTAGGCGCGACCGGGGAGGACCAGCGCGAGCCCGCGGCTGTCGCCGTCCGGCTCCCACCGCGTCGGCAGCCCCCCGAAGGTCATGTCACGCGCCCCACGCGAGGAGCTCGGGGCTGCGGAGCATCTCTTCGGGCACGCCGAAGGCGTCGACGAGGTCGACGGCGAGCGGCCGCAGCTTGCGGCACAGTGCGTTGATCTCGCGGCTGATCGCCTTGGAGCGGGCGCTGGAGAGGCGGCCGTGCTCCATGAACCAGGCCCGGTCGGCCTCGATCGTGGCGAGCGCGTGCAGGTCGCACAGCAGGTTGAGCGCGACCTTGAGGTCGCCGTCGGGCAGCGCCGCCGTCTTCGCGACGAACGCCTCGAGCACGAGCCGCTCGGTGTGGGCGCGCGCCGCGGCGATGACGTGGTCCTGGACGCGGGAGAACACCGCGCCGGGGTTGTCGCCCTGGTCGATGCCGCGCTTGAGCCGCCGGGCGACGCCGCCGATCATGTGCTCCTCGCGGAAGCGGAGCATGGCCAGCTGGTAGTTGGGGTCGAGCAGCCCCGCCTCCTGGTCCCACCGGTCGCCCCCGGGCAGCAGGTCGCGGACCGACTGCACGAGCTTGTGCACGGAGGTGCGCTCGACCACGGTCTCGACCGCGAGCCCGGCGACGAAGCGGGCCATGCCGAGCTGGTCCATGTCCTCGAACTCGCCGGCGTAGTCGGTGAGCAGGCCCTTGGCGACGAGCTGCAGCAGGACGTGGTTGTCGCCCTCGAAGGTGGTGAAGACGTCGGTGTCGGCCTTCAGCGCGGTGAAGCGGTTCTCGCTGAGGTAGCCCGCACCCCCGCACGCCTCGCGGCACTCCTGGATGGTGCGGGTGGCGTGCCAGGTGCCGAGCGCCTTCGTGCCCGCCGCCCGGGACTCCAGCATCCGGCGGGCGTGCTCGTCGCTGCCCTCCTCGGTCGGGCCGGGGCCGGAGAAGACCTCGTGCAGCTGTCCGGCGACGACCTCCTGCGCGAAGTGCAGGGCGTACGTGCGGGCCAGCAGCGGCAGCAGGCGGCGCTGGTGCATGCCGTAGTCGAGGAGCACCTGCTCCTCGTCGGGCGAGGTGGCCTCGAACTGCCGGCGCCGCACGGCGTAGCGGACCGCGATGGCGAGCGCGACCTTGGCCGCGTTGATGCCCGCGCCCCCGACGCAGACGCGACCCTGGACGAGGGTGCCGAGCATCGTGAAGAAGCGCTTGTTGGGGTTGTCGATCGGCGAGAGGTAGCGGCCCTCGGGGGTGACCTCGGCGAACTGGTTGAGCAGCGCGGTGCGCGGCACCCGGACGCCGTCGAACCAGATGCGGCCGTTGTCCACGCCGTTGAGGCCCATCTTGGGTCCGCAGTCCTCGATGCGGACGCCGTCGAGCACCGCACCGTCCTCGCGGATCGGGACGACGAAGGCGTGCACGCCGTGCCGCTCCCCGGCGACGTCGAGCTGGGCGAACACGACCGCGAGCTCGGCGTGCGCCGCGGCGTTGCCGATGTAGTCCTTGCGGCTCGCGTCGTCCGGCGTGGTGATCACGAACTCCTGCGCCTCGACGTCGTACGTCGCGACGGTGCCGAGGGCCTGCACGTTGGAGCCGTGCCCGGTCTCGGTCATCGCGAAGCAGCCCATCGTGCGGCCGCTGACGAGGTCGGCGAGGTGGGCGTCGTGGTGCGACTTCGTGCCCAGCTGCAGGATCGCGCCACCGAAGAGGCCGAACTGGACGCCGACCTTGACCAGCACCGACAGGTCGCCGAGCGCGAGGGTCTCGAACGCCGCGATCGAGGCGCCGATGTCGCCGCCACCGCCGTACTCGGTGGGGAAGCCCATGCCCGTCTGGCCGGTCTCGGCCATCATCACGACGACCTCCTTGACCCGCTCGCGGAAGTCGGCGCGGCTCATCTCCTCCTCGTCGAGCAGGATCTGCGCGTGCTCGGCGAGGTTGGTGCGGACGAGGTCGCGGACCTCCCGGTAGCGGCCGTCGAGCAGGACGCGGAGGGCGTCGACGTCGACCTCCGGCTGGCGGTAGCCGGTGTCGTCGGCATGGACCGCGTCGTCGTGCACCGCGACGGTCGCGGCCTCGGGCTCCACGGTGGGCATCTCGTCCGCGACGGGCGGGACCTGGTCGGTGGCCATGGCTCTCAAACTAGTCCGACGGGTAGGTTCACCGCGATGAACGTGTCAGATGCCACGCCCCTGGGGGTGATGGCCTACAACTACGCCGTGGTCGGCGTGCAGAAGGGCGGCACGTCCACCCTCGCGGTGACGCTGAACCAGCACCGGCTCGTCTGCCAGCCGCCCGACAAGGAGCGGCACTACTTCGACGACGAGACCGTCGACTGGTCCGCGCCCGACTATCCCCGCGACTACTCCGCGCCCCGGCGCGCGCCGATCCACCGGCTCGTCGGCGACGCGTCGCCGACGTACCTCTACTGGCCGCACGCGCTCGAGCGGCTGCGGGCGTACGACGCCTCGATGCCGCTGATCGCGGTCTTCCGCGACCCGCTGGAGCGGCTGTTCTCCCACTGGGTGATGCTCCGCTCGCGCAACCTGGCGTGGCCGGACTGGCCGGACTTCCTCACCGAGTGGCCGCACACGTCGCTGCCTGACGAGGTGCCCGACCCCGCCGAGGTGCGCATGATGCGGTGGCGGCACATGACCGGCCTGGCCCGCGGGTTCTACGGCGAGCAGCTGCAGCGCGGCTTCGAGCTCTTCCCCCGCCACCAGTGGCTGCTGCTCGAGCTGCGCTCGATGCTCGCCGACTTCGAGGCGACGATCGACCGGACCACCGACTTCCTCGAGCTGCCGCGCTTCGAGAGGGTGCCGCCGCTGCGCAACTGGCACGCCGGCGCCGACACCGTCCCGGGCACCGCGCCGACGGCCGACGACGTGACCCGGCTCGCCGAGCTCTACGCCAAGGACCTCGCCGTCTTCGAGGAGCTCTCCGACATCGACACCTCCGCCTGGCCGACCCGCCTGGTCCTCGACGGCGGAATGGACCCCGGCGAGCTGGCCGCTCGCTTCGCGCGCAAGGTGCGCTGAGGGACCGGTCCGCTCACGGGCGGGCGAAGAAGTTGGGGGCCCGCCAGTAGTACATCGACTCCTGGCTGACGTCCCGCCCGGTGCGCGGGGCGTGGATGATCTGGCCACCGCCGACGTAGATCGCGACGTGGTAGATCGAGGCCGGGTTGCTCGAGGACCCCCAGAAGACCAGGTCGCCGGGCGCCAGCTCGCTGGCCGAGATGCGGGTCGACTGGGTGTACTGCGCGACCGAGTAGTGGGGCAGCGACTTCCCGCCGCGGGCCCACGCGGCCGAGGTGAGGCCGGAGCAGTCCCAGGCGTCCGGCCCGGCGGCGCCGTAGCGGTAGGGCTTGCCGATCTGGCTCTGCGCGAACGCGATGGCCGCCGCGGGGTCACCGGTCGGCGTCGGGACCGGATCCGGCGTCGGGGTGGGGGGTGTCGTCGGAGTGACGGTCGGAGTGGCCGTCGGAGTGGCCGTCGGGGTGGGCGTCGGGGTGGGCGTCGGGGTGGTTGTCGGCGTCGAGGTCGGCGTGGCTGTCGGCATCGTCGGAGTGGGCGTCGGCTTGCTGGTCGGCGTCGGGGTGGGCGTGGCCTGCGCCTCGGCTTCCGCCTGGGCCTGCGCCTCGGCCTCTGCCTCTGCCTGGGCCTGCGCCTCGGCCTCGGCCTGGGCAGCGGCCGCGGCCGCCTCGGCGGCAGCCTGTTCGAGCGCCTGCTGGCGCTTCTCGGCCAGTCGCACGCTGATGCCCTGCAGGTCCGCCAGCTCGGCGATCAGCTCGGACTTGGTGGCCGCGATGGCCTCGGCCTGTGCGCCGGCGCTGGCCTCGGCGGCTGCGGCGACGTCCCGGGCCTCCTCCGCCTCGGTCTCGGCGGCGGCGGCGCGGTCGGAGGCCTGCGCGGCGGTGGCGGCGGTGACGTCGGCGACCGCGGACGCGGCGATGAAGGCGTCGTACTGGTGGTCGAGGGCGTCGGAGGTGTTGCCCATGGTGACCGTGCGGTCGATCATCGACTCGATCCCGTCGGCCTCGACGACCGCGGCAAGGCCCTGGACCTGTGAGGCCTCCTCGTACGAGCGGACCACCGTGTCGGCGTAGAGCTCGCGCTGCGCCTCGACGTCCTCGCGGGCGGCCGTCGCGGTCTCCTCGGCGTCGGTGGCCTCGATGCGCGCCTGCTCCGCCCGCCACCGGGCACCGTTGTAGGCCTCGGCCGCCTGGGCGGCGGTGTCGCCGGCGCTCTCCAGCGCCAGGTTCGCGCGGATCAGGTCGGCCTTCACGGCCGCCACGTCACGGCCCTTGGCGGCCGCCCGGTCCTGCGCCGCCGCGATGTCGGCCTCCGACGGGATGGTGGTGCCGTCGGAGCCCGCACCGTCGGCGAACGCCGCCGGGTGCCCGCTGCCCAGTGCGCCCATCGCCAGTCCGGCAGCGAGCACGAGGGCGCTCGCCCAGCGCGACGTCGTACGACGCGGCGCAGCGGTCGGGTCCTGCGATGGAGCGAAGGGCACGGGGGTTCCCCTTGTGGTCTCGGGGCCCGTGCGGCTTCCCCACCGCACGGGCAACGCGAGCCACGCTAGACAACTTTCGTCACACGAGGAACACTTTTCTCAACTTTTTCACCTTCGACCGGCGTGTCGGCTTGCAAACTACATCGGTGTAGTTCGCAGGTCCTCGCCGACCGGGCGGTTCATCCCCGTCCGCAGCACCGACCGGGCGGTTCATCCCCGTCCGCAGCGCCGACCGGGCGGTTCATCCCCGTCCTGCGCGGACGCAGGGAAACGAAGGGGGAGAGGTCAGCGTCCCGGACGGGAACGAAGTGCCCGGTCAGCGTCCCGGACGGGAACGAAGTGCCCGGTCAGCGTCCCTGACGGGAACGAAGCGCCCGGTCAGCGTCGTACGTCGGTCAGTCGGCGTCGACGGGGACCTGGGCGGTGGTCGAGGTCGGGTGGGACGCCAGCCCGTGTCTGTCGAACTTCTGCCCGCTGGCGAGCCCGCCGAGCCAGAACGAGAAGAGGGCGATCACCACGCCGGCGAAGTCGTCGGCGATGTAGTGCCAGCCGAAGTAGAGGGTGGCCACGACCGTGATGGCGAAGTTGGCCCAGAAGACGATCTGGACGATCTTGTTGCGCAGCGTGTACTGCACCATCAGCGCGACGAGCAGGGTGATCGCGACGTGCAGGGACGCGAACCCCGCCACCGATTGCACCGCTCCCTCCGCGCCGTCGCGGATCACGCCTTTTCGCCCGTAGAACAAGGCTTCCATCAGCTCGCTGGAGCCGGTGTTGGGCAGGTCGGCGTAGAGGTAGCTGTAGGCGAAGCCGGGGCCGAGGGTCGGGAGCGCGTAGTACGACGCGGTGCCCAGCGCCCAGGCGAGGCACTGCGAGGTGGCGAACCAGTAGCCGAAGGTGATGTTGCGCGACCACACCAGCCACGCGGCCAGCGCGAGCGGCACGAGGGGCAGGAACCACAGGTAGATGGTGGAGAGGAAGTGGGCCAGGATCCCGGTGCCGAAGATCGTGTGCAGGATCGTCGCCGGCTCGTGGCCGAACATCAGCGCCCGGTCGATGAGGTGCAGCTCACGGTCGTACTTGTCCTCGCCCATGATGAAGGGGAGGAACGACTTGAGGTTTCGGTAGCAGACGTAGGTGATGTAGAAGGACACCAGGCCGAGGACGACGAGGACGATGCGCTCGCGGTCCCAGTGCGTGCGGATCCGCTCGCGGACGATCTCGGGCATCAGTGCCGGCTTGAGCCTGGAGTACCACAGCGTCCGGGGCAGCAGGTCGAGCAGGAAGGCGCCGAGCACCAGCAGCGGCAGGCGCAGCCACGACGGGCCGAGGAAGCCCTCGGGGTCCACCAGCGGCCTGTCGAGCACGAGCGCGGCCGTCACCGCGAGGGCGCCCATCAGGGCGGCGACTCCGACGAGGAGGGCGTAGGCCGGTCGATACACGCTGGTCAGTGTAGGGACGGGTCAAGGGCCGGCCGTGATCGGCAGGACCGCGAGACGTGTCACATCGACCCGCAGGGCGACGTCGTCGCCGGGTGCCACGCGGCTGCCGAGGGGCGCCACGGCATCGAGGGTGCCGATGCCCGCGGCCTCGACCACGAGGCGTACCTGCTCGGGCGTCACCCGGGACGACTCCACGCGGGCGACGAGATCACCGGACGGGTCCACCACCAGCGCGGAGCGGCGCAGGGCGACGGCCGGGGCGGTGGGAAGGCCGGCGTCGGACAGGACCCGGGCGGCCGCCTCGTCGCGCACCACGCGCGCGTAGCCGAGGAACAACGCGGTCTCCTCGTCCACCGGCTCGCGCCACACCTCGTCGATCGCGCCGGCCTGCACGACCCGGCCGTCGCGCATCACCGCGAGCCGGTCGGCCAGCGCGAAGGCCTCCTCGTGGTCGTGCGTCACCAGCAGCGCCGTCGTCCCGGCCGCGTGCAGGATCGACCGCAGGTCGGTCGCGAGCCGCTCGCGGAGCGTCGCGTCGAGGGCGGACAGCGGCTCGTCGAGCAGGATCAGCCGCGGCTCCACGGCCAGCGCGCGGGCCAGCGCGACCCGCTGCCGCTCGCCTCCCGACAGCGTCGCGGGAAGCCGGTCGTCGTAGCCGGACAGGCCGACGAGCTCGAGCAGCTCGCGCACCCGCGACGCGACCTGCGCGGACGGCACCCGCCGCAGCCGCAGGGCGTACGCCACGTTGCGCGCGACGCTCAAGTGGGCGAAGAGCTGGCCGTCCTGGAACATCAGCGCGAACCCGCGCTTGTGGGTGGGTACGCCGGTCAGGTCGGCGCCGTCCCACGCGATCGCGCCGCCGGAGAGCGGCTCCAGCCCGGCGACCGCGCGCAGCAGGGTCGACTTGCCGCAGCCCGAGGGGCCGAGCACCGCGAGCACCTGGCCGGAGGCGAGCTCGAGCGACACGTCGTCGACCGCGACCGTGTCGCCGTAACGAACCGTGACGTCGTCGAGCTGCAGCACCATCAGAACGCTCCCACACCGGGCACGCGCAGCCGCTCGACCGCGAGCATCACCACGGCCGTCGCGAGCGCGAGCACGACGGAGGCGGCGAGCGCCATGCCGTAGTTCATCTCACCGGGGTGGCCGATCAGCCGGAAGATCACGACCGGCAGCGTCGGGCTGTCGTCACGGGCGAGGAAGGACGTCGCCCCGAACTCCCCCAGCGACGCCGCGAAGGCGAACCCGCTGGCGGCGAGCATCGGCTTCCACGCGACCGGCAGGTCGACGGTGAGGAGCGTGCGCAGGGGCGAGGCGCCGAGCGACGCGGCCGCCTGGCGCTGCCGGTCGTCGATGCCGCCGAGCACCGGCGTCAGCGTGCGCACCACCAGGGGCAGCGCGACGAGGGCCTGTGCCATCGGGACCAGGAGCGGTGAGTCGCGCAGGTCGAGCGGCGGCTGGTCGAGGGTGATCAGGAAGCCGAAGCCCAGCGTCACCGCGCTCACCCCGAGCGGCAGCATGAAGAAGCCGTCGAGCGTCGAGCGCAGCCGCCGCTCCGCGACCGAGTGCGACCGGCGGGTCACGATCGTCGCGACCGCGACGCCCAGGAGCAGCGCCATCCACGTCGCGTCGACCGCGGTCCGCAGGCTCGTGGCCAGGGCGCTGGTCACCGGCACCAGCAGCGCCTGGCCGTCGCCGGCCGTCGTCAGTGCGCGGTAGTTGGCCAGTCCCCAGCCGTCGCCGACCGACAGCGAGCCGAGCACGAAGGTCAGGATCGGCAGCAGCATCGCGGCCAGCACCAGCACCGTCGCGACGACCACCGGCACGTCGCCCCGTCGTACGGCGCGGGGCGGGGTGACGGTCCGCTGGGCCGTCGGGTCGGGCACCGCGCGCAGCCGTGCCGCCAGGGCGAGCAGGCCCACCACGACGACGATCTGAAGCACCGAGAGGGCGGCGGCGGCCTGGAGGTCGAAGATCGTCGTGGTCAGCAGGTAGATCTCCGTCTCGACCGTCGCGTGCCGCACCCCGCCGAGGGTCAGGACGATGCCGAACGCCGTCGCGCAGAAGAGGAAGACCACGCTCGCGGCGCCGACGATCGCCGGCCGGAGCGCGGGCAGGGTGACGGTCCGCAGCACCTGCCACGGCGAGGCGCCGAGCGCGGCGGCGGCCTGGCCTGGTCGAGGGTCGAGGGACTCCCACGCGACGCCGACCGTGCGGATCACCACCGCGACGTTGAAGAAGACCAGCCCGCACACGATCGCCACGGGCGTGCCGTCGAGCCCCCAGAAGCCGAGCGGGCCGCCCTCCCCGAGCAGCTGGCGGAACGCCACGCCGACCACGACGGTCGGCAGCACGAACGGCACCAGCATCGCCGCCCGGACCGCTGCCCGGCCCGGCAGCGCCAAGCGGTGCAGGGCGTACGCCGCCGGGAGGCCGAGGACGACCGCGAGCAGGGTCGCGACGCCGGAGGACCACACCGTGAACCAGGCGACCCGGTGCACCCGCGGTCGGGCCAGCACCTCGAGCACCTCGCCGGGCGCGAACCGGCCGTCGACCACGAAGCCCTCGGACACCATGCCGGTCACCGGCAGGACGAACAGCACGCCGAGCACCAGCACCGGCCCGGCGGCCAGGAGCAGGAGGGCGAGGATGCGCCTCATGATCAGAGACCTTGGTTTCGACACGGGACTTCGTCCCTGCTCAACCGGCGGCCTCCCGTCGGTTGAGCAGCGAGGAACGAGCGTGTCGAAACCAACGGGCTCAACGCGAGATGACGTCCGTCCACTCGGTGAGCCACTGCTCGCGGTTCGCGGCGATCTCGGCGGGGTCGACGGTGAAGGGGTCGCCCGGCTGCTCGGCGTAGGTCGCCCAGTCGTCGGGGATCGTCGCGCCCGGCATCACGGGGAAGACGTACATCGCCTCCGGCAGCGCGCTCTGCACCTCGTCGCTGAGCAGCCAGTCGACCAGCGCCGCGGCGCCGTCCGGGTTGTCGGCACCGGCGAGCACGCCGGCGTACTCCACCTGGCGGAAGCACGTGTCGAGCAGGGCGGCCGTGGTGCTCTTGCCGCCGGAGACCGTGAACGCCGGCGAGGAGTCGTACGACACCACGATGGGGCGGGTGCCGGTGTCGGAGCCGGCGGTGAAGTCGCCGTAGTAGGCGTCCTCCCAGCCGTCGACGACCTTCGCGCCGTTGCCCAGCAGGTCGGTCCAGTAGGACTCCCAGTCGTCGCCGAACGCGGCGACGGTGGCGAGGAAGAAGGCCATGCCGGGGCTGCTGGTCGAGGCGCCGGGGGTGACGAAGAGGTCGCGGTACTGCGCGTCGGCGAGGTCCTCGAGCGTCTGCGGCGGCTCGAGGCCCTCCGCGTCGAACCACGCCGTGTCGACGTTGACGCAGACGCTCGCGGAGTCGACCGGGACGAGCTGGTCGCCACCGTCGGGCAGGGCGTACTCCGCGGGCGGCTGCGTCGCGGGCGTGACGTCGGCGAAGGCACCCTCGCCCAGCGGACGGGACGCGAAGGTGTTGTCGATGCCGAAGGCGGCGTCGGCGATCGGGTTGTCCGCGGTCAGGCTGAGCTTGGTGGCCAGCGTGCCGGCGTCACCCGCGGCGCGGACCTCGAGCGTGTAGCCGGTCTCGGCCTCGAACGCCTTGACGAGCTTCTTCGGCAGGTGGAACGACTCGTGCGTCGCCAGCAACACGGTGCCGCCGGGCTCGCCAGTGGCGCCGCTCGGGCTGGTCGGCTCGGACGCGGTCTCGCCGGAGCCGCCGCCGGCGAGGCTGCAGCCCGCCAGGGTGACGGCGGCCGCCGCGGTGGTGAGTGCAGCGCGGACACGTCGGTGCATCTGTGACTCCCTATCGCCGGTGCTAACCGGATCAGGTTCGGAGGGTCTGCGGCTGGTCCGCACTCTCAGCACGCCTGCACGTGCTCCCCTGTCTTCGTCCCTCAGCCTACCCAAGTGGGCGGAGCCCTAGGCTGCGGCCCATGCCGAGCCGCCGCCACGACCTGCTGGCCACCCTCGTCCCGAAGCTCCGCAAGTCCCGCGACCTCGACACCGAGCCCGCCGAGCGCGCCCGCGTCGAGGCGTGGCACCGCACCCTCGACCGCACCCTCCCCACCCGGGCGACGCCCCGTTTCGCCCGGAGGTGGGACGCCTCGGTCGTCGACATCGGCTTCCCCTGCCACGTCCTCACCCCGCGCGGCCGGCGGCCGCGGCGCACCCTCTACTACGTCCACGGGGGCGGCTACATGGCGCCGATCGACGCCTTCCACGTCCGCTACGCCACCCGCCTGGCCGACGCGATCGGCGCACGGGTCGTGATGCCGGACTACCCGCTCGCGCCCGAGCACACCTGGAAGGACTCGCACGACGCGCTCGTCGAGGACGCCGCCCGCTGGGCCGACGAGGAGGGCGGGATCGTGCTGGCCGGCGACTCCGCCGGCGGCGGCCTCGCTCTGGCGGTGGCCGAGTCGGTGCGCGACCGCGGGCTCACCCCGGCCACCCACCTGGTGCTGCACGCGCCCTGGGTCGACCTCACCACCTCGACCCTGGCGGAGACGCAGGCCGCCGACGCGATCGACCCGTGGCTGTTCTTCGGCAAGCTCCAGGCGTACGCCACCTGGTGGGCGGGCGCGGCGCAGGACCTCGGCCGCCCCGAGGTCTCCCCCGCCCTCGGCGAGCTGGCCGGCCTGCCGCGGGCGCTGGTGCTCTACGGCACGCGCGACCTCCTCCACCCGGGCTGCCGGCTGCTGGTCCAGCGGGCGGCCGAGGCGGGCTGGGACCTCACCGCGGTCGAGGAGCCCGACCTGATCCACGTCTACGGGCTGCTGCCGTTCGTGCCCGAGGCGCGCCGGGCGTTCGCCCAGGTCGTGGAGTTCGTGCAATGAGCGCCGGGATCGAGGTGCGGTGCGTGGCCTTCGACGACCTGCCGCTGCGACTGGCGTACGACCTGTGGCGGCTGCGCCAGCAGGTCTTCGTGGTCGAGCAGGAGTGCCCCTACCCCGACCTCGACGGGCGCGACCTCGAGAAGGCGACGCGCCACGTGCTGCTGCTCGAGTACGGGCTCCTCGTCGGGTGCCTGCGCGTCCTCGACGACGGCGAGCGCGCCCGCATCGGGCGCGTCGTGGTCGCCTCGCAGGCCCGGGGCCGTGGCCTCGCCCACCGGCTGATGGACCGGGGGCTGCAGGAGTGCGGGGACCGCGAGGTCCACCTCGACGTCCAGACCGGGATGACCGACTTCTACCGCGGGCACGGCTTCGAGGTGACCGGCCCGGAGTTCGACGAGGACGGGATCCTGCACGTGCCGATGGCACGCCCCGGAACGACCGTCCAGTAGGTCTTGCGCTGGCGGCGGGGCGAGCGAGACTGGAGGGACACGGCAGCCCGAAGGAGATGATCGCCGTGATCACGCTCGCGCACGACCTCGACAGCATCCACCACGACCTCGGGCACCGCCTGTCCCTGGCCAGCAGCGCGCGGCCGGACGTGCGCCACCCCCGCGACCACTACACGGCGATCGACACGTTCCTCGCCGCGGCCAGCCGGCACAACGCCGCGATGGTCGACGCGATCGCGCCCCTCGTCACCCACCTGCCCGGCGGGCACGACCTCGCCCACGAGTTCCTCGCCACCAGCCGGGTCTACGAGGAGGCGCTGGCGCAGGTGAAGGCCAAGCTCTACGGCTCGACCTACGCCGTCGCGCGTCCCTGGCCCTCGATCTGGGAGGAGGTGCACCGCGAGTTCACCGCGGTGTGCGCCCTCGAGCGCCGGCTCGCCGAGGCCCTGCTCGACGAGGAGGCAGCACGCGCCGACGGCGACCACGAGGACCTCGGCACGCGCCTGCACCACGCCGAGCTGGCGTCCCCGACGCGGCCGCACCCGTGGATCCCCCACCAGGGTGTCGTGGGCCACCTCGCCCGGTCCGTCGCCCGGCGGGTCGACCACTTCTGGGACGCCGCGGAGGGACGGATGGTCCCCGAGCCGGTGCGCCACCACGACCGCGAGCACCAGGGCAAGCTCACCCAGTACCTCCTCGCCGACCCGCACCTCGAGGAGGAGTGAGTCAGGCCCGCGTCACGATCATCAGCACCGGGCCGAGGAGCTCCTCTGTCACCAGGCGGGAGTCCCGGTCCACCCCGCCGACGACGGTCGGCGGGACCCACCAGCCGGGGCGGTCGAGCGCCCGGCCGCCACGGGCGACGTCGGCGCCCTCCGACTCCGCCAGGGCGACGTAGCGCAGCACCCGGTCCCGCGCGACCGCCGAGCGGAGCGGGCCGCAGCGGGTCTCCGGGTCGTGCGGGTCGCCGACGACCACGGAGTCCATCGCGCGGATGGCTGCGGTCCGTGCGTCCATGTAGCGGTAGGCCGGGACGACCACGCTGGTGGTGAGCCGGCAGGCCTGCCCGGCGTTGGTGGCGACGGCAGTGGCGGCCGCGGCGACGACCGACTCGAGGTCGGAGTCGTTACGGGCGCGGATGCTCACCGGTCGGCCGGTGTCGACGCGGACCCGCTTGCGGGCGCGGGTCGCTGCGTCGCGCACCCGCTCGGCCACCACCTCGGAGCCGGTGAAGGCGACCTCGTCGACGCGACGGTCGACGGTGAGCGCGATCGCCACGTCGACGTCGCGGGTGGCGACGACGTTGAGCACCCCGCGGGGCAGGAAGTCCAGGGCGATGCGGCCGACCTCGATCGCGACCCGTGCCGCCTCGGGCGCGGGCTTGAGCACGACCGCGCCCCCGGTGACCACCGCGCGGCCGATCTCGTCCAGCGCGACCGCGAGCGGCGACGTCGCCGGGGTGATGACCGTGGTGACCCGCGGCGCGGCACGACCGGGGCCGCGGCGCAGCGCTGCGACGGGGTCGTCGACGTGCTCGGCCCGCAGCGCGACGGGGACGCCCGTCTCGGTGGCCATCAGCCCGACCAGCCGGTCGGACTCCGCGACCAGCGCCTCGCGGAAGCCGAGCAACGCCTTGAGGCGCATCGGGCTGTCGGTGCTCCACCCGGTCGCGTGCACGGCCCGCCACGCGGCCTCGACCGCGTCCTGCGCGTCCTCTTGCCCGGCGTCGGGGAGGTCCCAGAGCGGGTCGCCGGTCGCCGGGCTGCGGACCGGGAAGGTCCACCCCTCGCGTGTCGCCCGCTCCCTGCCGTCGATCGGCAGGCCCACGGGACCGGCGTGCGTGCTCATGCGGGATACCTCACCACGAGGTCCCACCGTGCCACCAAACCCCCTCAGGTGGACTGGTCCGCCGGACGCGCGCCTAGGGTCGCTGCATGGCGATCGACGACCTGGGTGCCGACGTCCCACTGCGCGAGCCTGCGAGCCGCGTGGTCTCGCTGGTGCCCTCGCTCACCGAGGCGATCGTCGCGACCGCGCCCGCGCTCCTGGTCGGCGCCACCGACTGGTGCACGCACCCGGCCGACCTCGACGTGGCGCGCGTGCGGGGCACGAAGAACCCCGACCTGGCCGCGATCCGCGGGCTGGCACCCGACCTCGTGGTGGCCAACATGGAGGAGAACCGCGAGCTCGACGTACGCCGCCTGCGCGACGCCGGCGTCCCCGTCTGGGTGACCCGGATCGAGACCGTCGACCAGGCCCTCGCCTCGATGTCGCGGCTCCTGTCGGAGGCACTCGGCGTCGCCGACCCGCACTGGCTGGTGTCGGCGCGCGCACTGTGGTCCGAGCCCGTCGCACGGCGGCTCTCGGTGGCCGTGCCGATCTGGCGCGACCCGTGGATGGTGGTCGGGTCCGCGACCTACACCGACGACCTGCTCCGCCGGGCCGGGCTGGCCAACGTGCTGTCCGGCCGCGACGGGCGCTATCCGACCGTCACCCCGGACGAGGTCGACGGCGCCGGCGCGGACGTCGTACTGCTGCCGGACGAGCCGTACGTCTTCACCGCCGACGACGGACCGGAGGCGTTCACCACCCCGACGCGGCTGGTCCCGGGCCGGCTGCTGACCTGGTACGGCCCGGCGATGGTCGAGGCGCACGCGCTGCTGGCTAACCTCCAGCCATGACCCGCGACCCGATCGGCGAGGCCCACCGGCAGTGGGTCGCCCACGGCTGGCCCGACGCCGCCGACGGCATGGCGATGGTGACCTCGGTGGTGCGCGCGCAGCAGCTGCTGATGGAGCGGATCGACGCGGTCCTCCGCCCGCGCGGGCTGACCTTCGCCCGCTACGAGGTGCTGCGGCTGCTGTCCTTCGCGCGGGAGGCCGCGATGCCGATGTCGCGGCTCGGGTCGCTGCTGCAGGTGCACCCCACCAGCGTCACCAGCGCGGTCGACCGGCTCGTCGCGCAGGGCTACGTCGAGCGCGAGCGCGGCGACGAGGACAAGCGGGTCGTGCTGGCGGTGCTCACCGAGGCCGGCCGGGACGCCGTCGACGAGGCGACGTCGGCCCTCAACCGCGAGGTCTTCGAGGCCCCGGGCCTGCCCGCGGGCGACGTACGAGCCCTGACCGACCGGCTCACCGCGCTCCGGACCGGCCTCGGCGACCTCGACTGACAACTCCTGCGGCGGGGTAGTTAGGGACGTTCTGGTAGGCGGTCACGCCATTTTCCCTCCCAGAGCGTCCCTAACTACCCCGGCCCGGGCCGACGATCGTGACTCGCGAGTAATTAGTTGGATGTCCTACTATCGCGACATGGCCGACCTGCACACCCCCACGAACCCCATCCGCCTGGTGACGGCGTCCGCGCTGTTCGACGGCCACGACGCGTCCATCAACATCATGCGGCGGATCTTCATGAGCCAGGGGTGCGAGGTCATCCACCTCGGCCACAACCGGTCCGTGCAGGAGGTCGTCGACGCGGCGCTGGAGGAGGACGTCCAGGGTGTCGCGGTGTCGTCCTACCAGGGCGGGCACGTGGAGTACTTCGAGTACCTCGTGGAGTCGCTGCGCGCGGCCGGCGCCGGTCACGTAAGGGTCGTCGGCGGTGGCGGCGGGGTCATCGTGCCGTCCGAGATCGCCCGGCTGCGGGAGTCCGGCGTCACCATCTTCTCCCCCGAGGACGGCCAGAAGATGGGCCTCGTCGGGATGATCAGCTCGGTCGTCGCCGACTGCGACATCGACCTCTGGGCCGACCGGGCAGTCACCGTCGAGCAGGTCCTGAGCGGCGACCGGTTCGCCGTCGCCCGCGCGATCACCGGCGCCGAGGAGGGCCGCCTCGACGAGGCGATGCTCGCCGAGATCCGTACGGCGGCCAAGCGCCGCGTCGTTCCCGTGCTCGGCATCACCGGCACCGGCGGCTCGGGCAAGTCGTCGCTGACAGACGAGGTCGTGCGCCGCTTCCGCACCGACCAGCAGGACAAGCTCCGGATCGCCGTGATCGCGGTCGACCCGACCCGGCGCAAGGGCGGGGGCGCGCTGCTCGGCGACCGGATCCGTGCCAACGCTCTCGACGGCGACCGGGTGTTCTTCCGCTCGCTCGCGACCCGCGGCGCGCACGAGGTGCCCGAGCACCTCGCCGACGTGATCGAGGTGATGAAGGCCGCCGGTCACGACCTGGTGATCGTCGAGACGCCGGGCATCGGCCAGGGCGACGCCGGCATCGTGCCGCTGGTCGACCACTCGCTCTACGTGATGACGCCGGAGTTCGGCGCCGCGTCGCAGCTGGAGAAGATCGACATGCTCGACTTCGCCGACACCGTCGCGATCAACAAGTTCGAGCGCCGCGGCGCCAAGGACGCGCTGCGCGACGTCGGCCGCCAGCTGGTCCGCAACCGCGAGGCCTTCGGCAAGCAGCCGCACGACATGCCGGTCTTCGGCACCAGCGCCGCGACCTTCAACGACGACGGCGTGACCGCGCTCTACCAGCACCTCCGTGACGAGCTCGCTGCCGCCGGGCTCGAGGTGCACGACGGCACGCTGCCCCACGTCGACGTACGCCACTCGTCGGGCATCCGCCAGGTCGTGCCCGCCGACCGGGTCCGCTACCTCAGCGAGATCACCGAGACCGTCCGCGGCTACCACGCGCAGACCGAGACGCTCGTCGCGGCTGCGCAGCGGCTGCAGCGGATCGAGGCCGTGGCGGCCGAGCTGGACGGGAGCGCCGACGTCGCCGGGCTGCTCGAGCAGGCGCGCAAGGACGTCCCGCACGAGGTCGCCGACCAGCTCGCGGCGTGGCCGGCCGTCGTGGAGTCCTACTCCGGCGACGAGCAGGTCGTCGTGGTGCGCGACAAGGAGATCCACACCAAGCTGACCAGGCAGTCGCTGAGCGGCAACAAGATCCCGCGCGTCTCGCTCCCCCGCTTCACCGACCACGGCGAGCTGGTGCGCTTCTGGCGCAACGAGAACCTGCCGGGCTACTTCCCCTTCACCGCGGGCGTCTTCCCGTTCAAGCGCGACAACGAGGACCCGGCGCGCATGTTCGCCGGCGAGGGCGACCCGGCGCGCACCAACCGCCGCTTCAAGATCCTCTCCCACGGCAACGACGCCACCCGCCTGTCGACGGCGTTCGACTCGGTGACACTCTACGGCCGCGACCCCGACCCGCGCCCCGACGTCTACGGCAAGGTCGGCACGTCGGGCGTCTCCGTCGCGACGCTCGACGACATGAAGGCGCTCTACGACGGCTTCGACCTCGTCGCGCCGACGACGAGCGTCAGCATGACGATCAACGGTCCGGCCCCGACGGTGCTGGCGTTCTTCCTCAACACCGCCATCGACCAGCAGGTCGACGCGTTCCGCGACAAGGAGGGCCGCGAGCCCAGCGAGGAGGAGCGCGCGACCCTCGCGGCGTACGCCCTCGCCAACGTGCGCGGCACGGTGCAGGCCGACATCCTCAAGGAGGACCAGGGCCAGAACACCTGCCTGTTCTCCACCGAGTTCAGCCTCCGCATGATGGCCGACATCCAGGAGTGGTTCATCCAGCAGCAGGTCCGCAACTTCTACTCCGTGTCGATCTCCGGCTACCACATCGCTGAGGCCGGGGCGAACCCCATCAGCCAGCTCGCGTTCACCCTCGCCAACGGCTTCACCTACGTCGAGGCCTACCTCGCGCGGGGCATGAAGATCGACGACTTCGCGCCCAACCTGTCGTTCTTCTTCTCCAACGGCATGGACCCCGAGTACTCCGTGCTCGGCCGCGTCGCCCGCCGCATCTGGGCGGTGACGATGAAGGAGAAGTACGGCGCCTCCGAGCGGTCGCAGAAGCTGAAGTACCACGTCCAGACGAGCGGGCGGTCGCTGCACGCGCAGGAGATGGACTTCAACGACATCCGCACCACGCTGCAGGCGCTCATCGCGATCTACGACAACGCCAACAGCCTCCACACCAACGCCTACGACGAGGCGGTCACGACCCCGACGGAGGAGTCCGTACGCCGCGCGCTGGCGATCCAGCTGATCATCAACCGCGAGTGGGGCCTGGCGATGAACGAGAACCCGCTCCAGGGCTCCTTCGTCATCGACGACCTGACCGACCTGGTGGAGGCCGCCGTCCTCGCCGAGTTCGACGCGATCAACGAGCGCGGCGGCGTGCTGGGCGCGATGGAGACCGGCTACCAGCGCGGCCGGATCCAGGACGAGTCGATGCTCTACGAGCACCGCAAGCACGACGGCTCGCTGCCGATCATCGGCGTGAACACCTTCGTCAAGGAGTCGGCGGCCGACGCGCAGCCCCAGGAGATCGAGCTGGCCCGCGCCACCGAGGCCGAGAAGGAGTCCCAGCTCACCCGGGTCCGCGCCTTCCAGGCCGAGCACGGCGCCGAGGCCCAGGAGGCCCTCGCCCGGCTCAAGGACGCCGCGGTGTCGGGCGAGAACGTCTTCGCGGTGCTGATGGACGCCGCCCGCGTCTGCTCGCTCCAGCAGGTCACCGAGGCCTTCTTCGAGGTCGGCGGCCAGTACCGCAGGAACGTCTGAGCCGAGGCCTCGGCTACGCCGACGCCCGCGCCGCGCGCGGCGCGTCGCGGAGTGGCACCACGTCGCCGAGGTCGTCCTCGGACGCGGGCAGGTCGAAGCGGAAGACCGAGCCCGGGCCGGGCTCGGCGGCCAGGCACTCGATCGAGCCCCCGTGCCGGTGCACGATGGTCTGGCAGATCGACAACCCCATCCCGGTCCCGCGGAAGCCGGCACGGACGGTGTCGCTGCGGTGGAACCGCTGGAAGATCAGCGTGCGCTCGTGCTCGTCGACACCGACGCCGTTGTCGCGGATGTCGATGACGACACGCGACCCCTGACGGTGGGCGGTCACCGCGATGCGCGCCGGCACGCCGGGTCGGGCGTACTTCACGGCGTTGTCCACGAGGTTGGCGAAGAGCTGGCGCACGGCGAGCCGGTCGGCGCGCACGGCAGGCAGCCGGCCGGGCACCTCGAGCACGTCGTCCGGGCCGAGCAGCTCACCGGCCAGCGTCAGCACGCCGTCGGCGCCGGTCAGCGGGACATCCTCGGCCACCAGGTCGCCGGCCTCGGCCAGGGCGTGGGCCAGCAGGTCGTCGATCAGCTGGGCCATCTGGCCCGAGGCCCGCTCGGCACGCTGGAGCGCGACCAGGGTGTCGCTGTCGGCGTCGAGGTCCTCGGCGGCCAGGCCCAGCCACGAGCGGATCGCGGTGAGGGGACCCCGCAGGTCGTGCGCGGCGGTCGAGGCGAAGCTGACCAGCGGGCGCAGGCCCTTGCGGTGCTCGGTCACCTCGCGGAGCACGAGCAGCACCGCCGAGCGGTCCTCCTCGCCCCGCCGCGCGGGCAGCACGGCCCGCGACACGGCGAGGACGATCTCCTCACCGGAGTCCAGCGGCACCTGGACGTCGCCGACACCGAGCTCGGCCCGGAGCACCCCCGTGTTCTCCGTGGCCGGGTTGACCACCCGGTCGACCAGGGCCGCCAGCGCCACGTCGTCGGGCGCCCCGGGGAGCACGCGGTGCGCGAGGCGGCGGCTGGCGCCGTTGCTGCGCTCGATGCCGCCGTCGCCGTCGACGACGACCAGTCCCTCGTCCATGCTCTCGGTCATCTCCGCGAGCAGTGCGGCCTGCTCAGCCGCCCGCTCCTGGGCACGCGCCGTGCGAGCGACGAGCTCGTCGATGCGGTCGCTCAACGTCCCGACACCGAGCCCGGTCAGCAGCACCGCGACCAGGAACACCTGTGGGAGCAGGGCCTGCTCCAGTGGGCTGCCGAGGTCGGCGTAGGGGCCGACCCCGACGAGCGTGAGCACCAGGCCGCCCATGCCGAGCGAGAGCGCGTGCAGCGCGGCGAGGTATGTCGGGAAGCGGGCCGCCGACCACACGCACAGGGAGACGACGAGGAACACGAGAGGGAGGGGCTGGAAGAAGATCGCGACCAGGACGGCCAGCGAGACGACCCACAGCAGGGCCAGCTCGAGCCGGGAACCGCCACGAGCCCGAGGCGGCAGGTGCTGCGTGTGCCACTCCCAGGCCAGGTGCCCCACGCAGCCGACGACCAGGATGCCGGTGAAGTGCCGGGCGAACCACGCCTGGGGCACCCAGGCGTCCCAGCCCGCACCCGACATCAGCACGCCTCCGGAGCCGACAATCGCCCCGGCCACGCTCCCGATCGCCGCGGCGCCGCAGACCCTGGCCAGCGTCCTGGGCGAGCGGAAGCTCTCCGCACCCCCCGCACCGAGCAGGCTCGGGCACCAGCGCCGCAGCAGCGCGACCGTCAGCCAGGTCTGGAACGCGAGCGAGAGCGCTCCGAGGACGACGATCGCGCCGGGCGCGTCGGTCAGCCAGGAGATGGTCGCGTGGATCACCGTGAGCGGCACCAGCACGCGCAGCTGGTGGCGCGGCGACTCGGCGAGCAGCCAGAGCATCGCCACACCGGCGCCCGGCCAGATCAGGCTGACGGTCTGCCCGTCGACGACGGTCAGGCGTGCCGCGACCGCGAGCAGGGCGTAGGCGACCGCGAACCCGAGCGTCCACGGGAGCGCGAGCGTCCCCGGCCTCACGCGCAGGCTCCGGACCGTGCCTGCCGCCCGAGGACCGGGTCCACGACGACACGGATCTGACACACGAGGTGAACTTTAGTGCCTCGCTCCGGCACACGAAGGGAACAAGCGCACAAACGGCTGTCGCCCCTCGACGCGAGGTGGTGCACTCAGAGGTTGATCGTGATGTCGGCGTCCTTGCGCAGGTCGTCGATGAGGGACTGCGCGACCTTGCCGACCTGCTCGGTCCTGGCCTGCTCCTCGAGCTGGTCGCGGACCTGGGCGAAGGGTGGGACCTGCTGCCCCTCCTGGCCGGACTGGGCCTGCTGCTGCTTGGCCTGGGCGTAGAGCGCGCGGAGCTCCTTCTCGGTGGGCCGGATCGGGCCGTCCTCGTCGTCCGCGAGCTGCTCGACCATGACCTGCGTCTCGACCTGCGAGCGCGCCTGCTCCTCGGTCATGCCCTGCTTCTCCACGGCCGCCAGCAGCTCGTCCGCCGAGCCCATCTGGTTCTGCTTCGCCAGCGCCTCCAGCTCGGCGTCGACGTCGTTGTCGCTGACGGAGATGCCGCGGGACTCGGCCTCCTGCGCGAGGAGCTCGGTGTCGACGAGGTCGTCGAGCGTCTGCTTCTTCAGCGCGTCCTCGTCGGGGGCCTCGCCGCCCATCTGGGCCTGCGCGGCAGCCTGCTGGAAGGTCACCTCGTAGATCGGGACGAACTCGTCCTTGGTGACGTCCTCGCCGTTGACCTCCGCGACGACGTCGGGGATGCCGTCGAGGTCGGGCTCGGCGGCGGCGTCGGAGCCGGCATCGCCGGAGGGGTCGGACGAGGGGTCCGCCGACGCCGAGGAGTCGCTGGACGCCTTGGCGTCGTGGTCCCCGCTGCCGCCGCAGGCGCTGAGGGTGAGGAGGGCGGCCACCGCGAGGGCGCCGAGGGTGGTCCGGGCAGGCCGGTGGGTGCGGATCGTGTGAGTCATCGCGTTCGACCGTACGCACCGAACCTGAGGGCGGTCCTCAGGTTCCTCAGGGACCCGCTCAGAGGTGGTCGGGAACGATCAGCGCGTCCGGGTCCTGCCGCACCGGCAGCTGCGCGAGGGCCGTACGCACGAGCGTGACGCGCGCGGCCACGGCGACCTTGCGCCGCAGCCGTCCCACCTCGGCCTCGGCCAGGGTCGCCTCGACCGCCGTGGTGACCTGCTCCTCGGTGAAGGTGGGCCGGGTGCCCGCGGGCACCTCGATGTCGGGAAGGGCGAGCATGACCGGGAGCACCTGGCTGCCGACCGCCTCCAGCAGGTGGTAGCGGTCGATCTTGCTCATCGCCTCCCAGACGTCGTCGTCCTTGGCGCGACGACGCACCCGTCCGGCCGCTGCGGTCTTCGCAGCGGCCGTGACGGCGACGGTCAGCTCGTGCTCGGTGAAGCGCATGCGGCCAGCATGCCCGATCGCCTGTCGCCGGTCAGGCGGCGGGCTGCGGCTCCCCCAGCTGGTCGCGCAGGTCACCGAGGATGCGTGTGAGGACCCGGGAGACCTGGGCCTGCGTGAGGCCGATGTCCTCGGCGATCTCCTGCTGCGTGCACTCGTCGAAGAAGCGGAGTCGCACGATGCGGCGGTCGCGGTCGGACAGCAGCCGGACGACGGGGTCGAGCACGACCCGCGCCTCTGCCGACTCGATGGCCCGGTCCTCGGTGCCGATCAGGTCGCCCAGCGTGGACGAGCCGTCACCGACGGCGCCGTCGAGCGAGGTGGGCGTGAAGCAGCCGTCGGCCGACAGGGCCTCGATGACATCGGTGAGCTCCACCTCGAGGCGTGCGGCGACCTCGCTCGGTCGGGGCGAGCGACCCAGCTCGGCCTCCAGCTCGCGCTGGGCACCTGCGATGCGGGCCTGGAGGTCCTGCACCCGGCGGGGTGGGCGGACCATCCATCCGGCGTCGCGGAAGTGGCGGCGCAGCTCGCCGCGGATCGTCGGGACGGCGTACGACAGGAAGTCGTGGCCGGCGTCGGGGTCGAAGCGCTGGGCTGCCTTGGTCAGGCCCAGCAGGGCGACCTGCTCGAGGTCGTCGAGGTCGATGCCGCGGTTGCGGTAGCGCGCCGCCATCGACCGAGCCAGGGGGATGTTGTCCTCGATCAGGACGTCGACCGGCGCATGGCGCTCGGCGCTGTCTGCGGTGGCGGACACGGGGTGCTCGGAGAGGATCGCTGCTCGGACCACGGTTCGCTCCCTTCGAAAGCAGGATGCGCTGCCGTGGTCTCCAGCAAGGCGATACCCCGACTGTGGCATGGGCTAGACCACCACGACAGCCGCAATGCGAAGCACCGTGTGACCAGTGGGGGACGGGTGACAGGAAAGGTCAGGAGTGGGACCGGTGCAGCGTGTCAGTCGGTCGCTCGTCGAACACCTGTCGGTAACCGGCCGCGAACCGTCCGGGGTTGAAGAATCCGTACCGCGCGGCCGCGTCGCTGACGGTGAGAGCCGTGCCGTCCCGGAGCGCCTGCCGGACCAGGTCGAGCCGCACCCGGCGCAGGTAGGCCATCGGCGTGCAGCCGAGGTGGCGCCGGAATGCGTACTGAAGGGCGCGGGGTGTCACCCCGCACGCTCGCGCGAGGGCGGCCACCGAGAGGTCCTCGTGGGCGTGCTCGTCGATGAAGCCGGCCGCCTTCCGGAGCGTCGCGGTGGTGGCGTCACTGGAGTCCACGCCACGAGGCTCGGCGGAAGGGTCGCCGACGACGTTGTTGGGGAAGGTGTGCAGCAGGGTGTGGCCCAGGAGGCGTGACGCGGCGGACCGCGCCAGGGGCGCCTCCTCGCCCGGGAAGGCGGCGCTGAGGTGGTCGACCGTGGCTCTCCACCGGGCGCCGGCAGCGCGCGAGTGCGGCACGTAGCTGGTGAAGGTGACGTGCTCCCAGGGGTAGTCCGGCACGACGTCCTCCACCGCGCTCGTGAGCGCCTCGGCCGTGAAGGAGGTGTCCCGGACCTCGAGGGACTCGCTGCTGCCGGTGAACGGCATGTCCCAGCCGGAGACCACGACCGAGTCCCCGTCGTGGATGCGGTCGGTGACCAGACCGCGGGTGTACTCAGAGCTCCCGCGGAGCAGGTCGACCACCACCAGCACGGGCATCGGGTCGGAGTCGATGGTGAACCGCGCGTCGATCTTGAGGTGGTCGAAGGCGATGGCTCCGTGGTCCTCGCGGTGGTGGCGCACGGTGCCGAGTCGGCCGCTCAGGCGGAAGCTGGTGCCGTAGGTCGTGTCGAGCCAGGCGCGTGCGACGTCACCCTCGCCCTCGAAGTCGTACGCCTCGGGGGCGCCGCGCGTCGGGCGTGACGTGTGCACAGTCGCCTCCAGGAGGAGAGCAGGGTGACCGCGTGGCTCGAGTCCCTCCGACCCTAACCCAGCCGTCGCGGAAGAGCGCGGGGGCGACGTGTCGGTCCTCTCTTGTAGACTTCTCAGGCTGATCAACCGAGCTCCGCCCTGTGTCCGCGGACCGACGTCATTGAAAGGTGACGATGTCTGGGACACCTCTATCTCCGGGCGGGCCGTGGGAGCCCGTCGACACGCCTGACCCCGCGCTCCGCGAGGAGATCGCACAGCTGCAGGAGGCGGTGCAGTCACAGCGTGCCATCGGCATGGCCATCGGCCTGCTCTCGGCACGTTACGACTGCAGCACCGAGCAGGCGTGGCGCAGCCTGCTGCGCATCTCACAGGACAGCAACACCAAGGTCCGCACCGTCGCGCGGGTGCTCGTCGCCGTCCACGACGGCTCGACGGACGGCGACGACCAGGCGCTGCTGGAGACGCTCGTGACACACCTGCCCGCGTCGGGCTGGCCCCCCGGACCGGACGCAGGGGATGATCTGGCACCGTGAACATCGACGACGCCGCCCTCGCCGAGAGCATCCGCAAGCTGACCCAGACACCCGTGGACGACGGCAGCGTGATCACGGCCCTGGAGCAGGTCGTGACGGCGTGCGTCGACCTCTTCGACGTCGGCGGCGCCGGGCTGCTGATCGCCGACGAGCAGGACGTGCTCGCCTACGTCGCCGCCAGCGACGGTCCCGGCCGCATCCTGGAGACCACCGAGGCGGAGGCCGGCGAGGGCCCGTGCACGGAGGCGTTCGTCAAGGACCGCGTCGTCACCTCGCGCGACATCACCGCCGAGGCCGAGCGCTGGCCGGTCCTGGCCAGCCGGCTCGCCGACCAGCCGGTGCACGCGGTGCTCGGCGTCCCGGTGCGCATCGGCGGTGTGCCGGTCGGCACCCTCGACGTCTACCAGGAGCACCCGCACGACTGGGACGACAGCGAGATCGCCGCCCTGGGCCGCTACGCCGAGGTCATCGCCACGACCCTCGCCGCCGCCCTGCAGGCCCACACCGCCGGAGAGCTCGCGCGGCAGCTGCAGTACGCCCTCGACTACCGCGTGCTCATCGAGCGGGGCGTGGGCTACCTGATGGCCAAGGAGGGCATCGACGCCGTCCTGGCCTTCAACCGGCTGCGCGGCGCCGCGCGCAACCGGCGCACCAAGATCGGCCGGGTCGCCGAGCACGTCCTCGAGACGGGCGGCCTGCCCGAGTGATCCGGCCGGTGCCCTCAGCGGTCCTCCGTGCATGGTGGGCGACGCACGGGGGTACGACGGCACCGTGACCGAGACCCGGGGAGAGACCGACGCATGAGCACCCGCAGCCGCCCGATCGCGGCGACGCCCGACCAGGTCTGGTCGGTGCTGGCCGACGGCTGGCTCTACCCCCTCTTCGTGGTGGGCGCCTCGCGGATGCGCGAGGTCGACGACGACTGGCCGGCCGTGGGCTCGCGGCTGCACCACAGCGTCGGCACCTGGCCGCTGCTCATCGACGACACCACCGAGGTGCTCGAGGTCGAACCCGGCCGGAGGCTCGTGCTGCAGGCGCGCGGCTGGCCGGCGGGCGAGGCCACGGTCGAGCTCACCCTCCAGGAGACTGGAGGCTCGACGCTCGTCACCATCAAGGAGGACGCGACGGCGGGACCGGGCGTGCTGGTGCCCAAGCCGCTGCGCGACGTCCAGCTCAACCTCCGCAACGCCGAGACCCTGCAGCGCCTCGCCTACGTCGTGGAGGGCCGGACGCAGTGAGCCGTCGCGTCGACGCCGTCGTGGTCGGGGCGGGACCCAACGGGCTGGTGGCCGCCAACGTGCTGCTCGACGCGGGCTGGAGCGTGCTGGTGCTGGAGGCGCAGCAGACCGTCGGCGGCGCGGTCCGCAGCGACCGCGAGCTGCACCCCGACTTCGTGCACGACACGTTCAGCGCGTTCTACCCGCTGGCCCACGCATCCCGCGCCATCACCTCGCTCCGGCTCGAGGACCACGGGCTGGCCTGGGAGCACGCACCCGCGGTGCTCGGCAACCCCTTCGGCGACGGCCAGTGGGCGCTGCTCCATCGCGACCGCGACCGGACCGCAGCCGGCCTGGAGGCGCAACACCCGGGCGACGGTGAGGCGTGGCTCGACCTCTGCCGCACGTGGGACCGGATCGGCGACTCGCTGGTCGACGGGCTGACGTCGCCGTTCCCGCCCGTGCGCGCGGGCGCCCGCCTGCTGCCGGCGCTCGCCCGCTCCGGCGGCCTCGACACCGTGCGCCGGCTGGCCACGCCGGTCGCCTCGGTCGGCCGCGAGCTGTTCGGAGGCCCCGGCGGGGCACTCCTGCTCGCCGGCAACGCCGGCCACGCCGACTTCCCCCTGTCGTCCCCCGGCTCGGGCGTCTTCGGCGTCCTGATGACGATGCTCGCCCAGACCGTAGGCTTCCCCGTGCCGCGGGGCGGGGCCCAGTCCCTCACCGACGCGCTCGTGACGCGGTTGAGGAGCCGCGGCGGAGAGGTGGTGACCGGGCAGGAGGTCACCCGCGTCGTCGTGCGCGGCGGTCGTGCGGTGGGTGTGCAGACCCGTGACGGCGAGTCGTACGACGCCGGCGCGGTGCTCGCCGACGTCATCGCCTCGCGGCTGTTCGGGGGCCTGGTCCCCGCCGAGCACCTGCCCGCGCGACTGGTCCGTGGCATGCGGGACTTCGAGCTCGACCCGGGCACGGTGAAGGTCGACTGGGCGCTCTCGGGGCCGATCCCCTGGACCGGGCGTCCGGACGCGGTCCCCGGCACGGTGCACGTGGCCGACTCGGTGGAGGAGATGACCGAGACGCTCGCCCAGGTCTCCTCCGGTGTCGTGCCCGACCGGCCGTTCCTGCTCACCGGCCAGATGACCACCAGCGACCCGTCCCGGTCCCCCGCCGGGACCGAGTCGTTCTGGGCCTACACGCACGTCCCGCAGCCCGGGATGACCCGCCGCGACGCCGGCGAGGAGGTCACGGGCCGCTGGGACCACGACGACCTCGAGCGGTTCGCGGACCGCATGCAGGCCCGCATCGAGGCGCGTGCGCCGGGTTTCGGCGACCTGGTCGCCGCGCGCCGGGTGATGGGTCCGCACGAGCTCGAGGCGCGCAACGCCAACCTGGTCGGCGGGGCGATCAACGGCGGCACGTCCCAGCTCCACCAGGAGCTGGTCTTCCGACCCGTCCCCGCGATGCGCGGGCGGGCCGCGACCGGCCTACCCGGCCTGTTCCTGGCGTCGTCCTCCGCGCACCCCGGCGGCGGCGTGCACGGCGCGGCCGGCGCCAACGCCGCCCGCGCCGCGATCTGGGCGCACCGCACCCGTCGGCTGCGAGGCCGCGCATGACCGACCGCATGTCCTTCGGCCCGCTGACCATCGCATTCGACGAGCGGGTGCTGCGGCCCCGCGAGTGGACCGCCGCCCAGTCGTCGTGGGCTGCCGAGCTGATGACCACGGCGCCTCCCGGGCCTGTGCTCGAGCTCTGCTCGGGGGCCGGCCACATCGGCCTGCTCGCCGTGCTCGTCTCCGCGCGCCCCCTGGTGTGCGTCGACGCGAGCAGCGTCGCCTGCGACTTCGCGCGTGCCAACGCCGTCGCGGCCGGCATCGCGGACCGCGTCGAGGTCCGCGAGGGTCGGCTCGAGTCCGCGCTCGGCGACGACGAGCTCTTCCCCGTCGTGATCGCGGACCCCCCGTGGGTGCCGGCCGCCGAGACCGGCCGCTACCCGGAGGACCCGCTGACCGCGATCGACGGCGGGTCGGACGGGCTCGACGTGGCCCGCGCCTGCCTGGCCGTCATCGACCGACACCTGGCGCCCGGCGGCTCGGCCGTCCTCCAGCTCGGCACCACCGCGCAGGTCGACCTGCTGAAGGCGGAGCCGGCCCTCACCGAGGGCCGGCTGACCGTGACCGAGGTCCGCGAGGAGGAGCGCGGCGTCCTCGCGCGGTTCGACCGCACCTGACCTGAGCTGGGCCTACGGGCGCGGGATCACCTTGTGCGTCCCGTCGCACCACGGCAGCCGGCTGGACTTGTCGCAGCGGCAGAGCGCGACGACGGGCCGCTCGACCGGGTGCACGGTGCCCGACTCGTCGCGGATCGTCCCGGCCCCGCGCACGAGCATCGGGCCGTGCGGCTGGATGACGATGTCGGGGTGCGCGAACTCGCGGTCCTCGCTCATCGGCCCGCCTCCCACTGCCCGAGCAGCGCCGTGGCGAACCGTGCCTCGAGGTCGAGGCAGGTCCACGCGCCGAAGAGGATCTCGGCGGCCTGGTCGGGCTCGTCCTCGGCGAGGGTGCCGCAGATGTCCTCGGCGGCGAGGTGCTCGTGGATGGCGTCGGCCTCCACGTGCTCGTCGTAGTAGGCGGACATCGCTCCGTCGAGGCCGAGCCGTCCGAGGCCCTGCACCATCTTGCGCGAGGGCAGCGAGCTGGTCATCTCGAAGGCGGCGAGGTGTCCCACGGCGGCACCGCGCAGCCGGCGGTGCAGCCCGAGGAGCGACAGGGCGTTGTTCAGCTCGAGGGTCTCGGTGAGCGCGTCGTCGACGTAGGCGCCGTACTCCGAGCGCAGGCCCACGGCCACGAGGCCGCGGGCGAAGAGGTGGTGGTGCAGCCGGTTGGGGTCGCCGTCGCCGTACTCGTCGTACTGCAGCTCCATGAGCGCGGCCTTGGCGCGGACCGGGAGGCGGGGCACGACCCAGGCGACCGGGTCGGACTCCTTGAGGTGGTAGATCGAGCGCTGCCGCAGCAGCTCGAGGACCTGGTCGTGGGTCGCGTGGCGGCGCACGTGGTCGGCGAGCGAGGGCCCGTCGTCCTCGGCGACGAGCGCCTCCAGCGCGGCGGGTACGTCGGCGGGGTCGGGGTCGGCACCCGGCCACCGCGCCCGCAGCCGCTCCTCCAGCTCGGTCTCGAGCCGGTGGCGCACGAGCAGCACCTCCGGGTCCCACTCGCCGTGCTCGGTGGCGTCCTCGAAGCCGCGGTAGGACAGCTCGTGGAGGGTCCACAGCGCGACGGCAGCGTCCTCCCGCGAGTCGGCGGCCGGCGCCGGACCGAGGGTGTCGTCCAGCGCGGTCGCGCCGAGCCGCGCGACCGTCCACTCGCTCAGGCCGCCGCGCGGCTTGGGCATCCTCACGGCGTGAACACCACCTTCACCATGCCGTCCTCCTTGTCGCGGAACTTCCGGTAGGCCTCCGGGGCGTCGTCGAGGGGCAGGTGGTGGGTGGCGAAGGACTCGACGCCGAGGACGTCGTCCTCCTGGTCGAGCAACGCCAGGATGTCGTCGCTCCAGCGCCGCACGTTGGCCTGCCCCATCCGGATCTGCACCTGCTTGTCGAACAGCTGGAACATCGGGAGCGGGTCAGTGGGGGCGCCGTAGACGCCCGAGATGCTGATGGTGCCGCCCCGACGCACGGCGTCGATGGCGCTCAGCAGTGCGGCGAGCCGGTCGGAGCCGGCCTTGAGCATGACCTGCTCCTGCACCTTCTTCGGCAGGAGGGCCAGCGCCTTCTGGCCGGTCTCCGCGACGGGCGAGCCGTGGGCCTCCATGCCGACCGCGTCGATCACGGCGTCGGCGCCGCGCCCGTCCGTCAGCTCGCGGACGCGGTCGCCGATGCCGTCCAGCTCGCTGTGGTCGATCGTCTCGGCGCCGCGCCCGTGGACCCGGGCCAGGCGCTCGCGGACCGAGTCGACGGTGATCACCTTCAACCCGCGGTGCAGGCCGATCCTGGTCGCCATGTCGCCGATGGGTCCGGCGCCGATGACCAGCAGCGTGCCGCCGTCCTCCACGTCGGCGTACTCCACGGCCTGCCACGCCGTGGGCAGGACGTCGGAGAGGAAGAGGAAGCGGTCGTCGGGCGAGCCGTGCGGCACCTTGATCGGGAGCGTGTCACCGAAGGGGACGCGGAGCAGCTCGGCCTGGCCACCGGGCACCTGGCCGTAGAGCTTGCTGTAGCCGAACAGGCTGGCGCCGGTGCCGGTGTCGCGGTTCTGGGTGGTCTCGCACTGGCTGAACAGGCCGCGGTCGCACATCCAGCAGGACCCGCAGCTGATGTTGAACGGCACCACCACCCGGTCACCGGCCTGCAGCGTCTGCACGGCGGAGCCGACCTCGCGCACGATGCCCATGGGCTCGTGGCCGACGACGTCCCCGGCCGTCATGAACGGGGTCAGCGGGTCGTAGAGGTGCAGGTCGGAGCCGCACAGGCCGGTCGAGGTGATCTCGACGACGACATCGGTCGGCTCCTCGATGACGGGGTCCGGGACCTCCACCACCTGCATGTCCTGCCTGCCCTGCCACGTCACTGCCTTCACTCGGAGACCTCCTGGGCGGTCGGTGTGCTCATGCCACGAAGTGCCCCGTCGCCGCCTCGTCCATGCGTGCGGCGCGACTTGCCCATCGCACACACCGGTGGGACCGTGGAGAGGAACGGAAGTTTCCCCTTGCGGCTCGCACTGCCGGATGCCCCAGCGTCTGCCTTTCGCTCCGTGACCGAGGAGAGGTCGGGAGGCCGATGAGCCGCGAAGTCTTCGAGCGCCAGCTCGCCGATGCCGTGCGCGAGCTCCACGCCCAGGCGGACCCGCCGCACACCCTCGAGACGATGGTGGGCGTCGTGCCCGAGTTCTTCGAGCACTGCGAGTTCGTCGGCGTCTCCCTGGTCGGGCGCGACGGCATCCGCACCCCGGCCGCGACCAACGAGAAGCTGCGCGAGCTCGACGAGGCGCAGTACGAGCTCGGGCAGGGGCCCTGCCGTGACGCGATCCGCCACCACCCGACGGTCCTCGTGGAGGACCTCGCCACGGACTCGCGCTGGCCCGAGTGGGGTCGGGCCATGGTGAGCGAGCTGGGCATCCGGTCGAGCCTGAGCTTCCGGCTGTTCACGCGGCGGCACGACTCGTGGGGGGCGCTCAACGTCTACTCGACCGCGCCCAACGCCTTCTCCGAGGAGGACGTGCTGCACGGCCAGACGATCGCGGCGATGTGTGCGGTCGCGCTGGCCCGCTCGATCCGCGACGAGCAGCTCGCCACGGCGCTCGAGTCCCGGACGGTCATCGGCCAGGCGCTGGGGATGGTGATGGAGAGGTACGGGCTCGACGAGGACACCGCGTTCAACGTGCTCCGCCGGCTCGCGTCGCAGGACAACCGCAAGATGCGCGACCTCGCCTCCGAGATCGTCGCCGAGCGCGGGATCCCGGACCAGGCCCCGGCACCGCCCGCCTGAGCAGCCCGCCCGTTGGAGCGTGGTGGACCGCTCGGGCACCGTGTGAGGCTCCCGGCATGAACGAGCACCCCACCCCCGAGCACCGGCGTCCGGAGGGCGTCACGGACGCGACCGTCGAGGCCGTCGGCAAGCTGTCGGCCGCCCTCGACCACATCGAGGACGCCCGCGGCCACCTCTACGCCTTCCACCGACTCATGGGCAGCGCGGAGAGCACCCTGGAGGAGGCGACCACCATGGTCCGCGACGCCGGGCACACCGACCTCGCCGACGCCCTCGACCGCGACGCGCTGGGCGCGAACCCGCTGCCGGGCATGTGGTCGTTCCAGATGGTCGACGAGTTCGACGACGGGTTCTACGCCCGGGCCAAGGGCCTGCACCAGCGCGCGCTGGACGAGCTGATGGGCGGCAGGCGCCACGTCTTCGAGGCGGAGATGAAGGAGCTGCGACGCACCCGCGACGGGCGCGAGGGGCACGAGGCGACGCCCGCCGACGTCGAGGGCGACCCCGAGTACGACGACGGCGCCGGCAGCTAGGACCTGCTCCGCAGCTCGGGCAGCACGTCGGACCCGTAGGCCGCCAGCAGGTCCGCGTAGTGCGGCCCCATGTTGGCGACGTACACCTCGTCGAAGCCGGCGTCGACGAACGGGACATAGGCCTCGACGTGCTCGGCCACGTCCGGACCGAACGCGCCCTTCTCGGCGAACGCCTCCCGTGTCACCAGCTCGGCGGCCTGCTCGAAGTGCTGCGGGCTGGGCAGCACCTGGCTCAGCTCGCCGGGCACGCCGGAGTTGGGCCACAGCGCGTACGCCGCGTCGATCGCCTCGTCGCGCGTCGGCCCCCACGCGACCTTGAAGCCGGCCTGGGTCGGTGCGTCGACGCCTCTGGCCTCGCGGAAGGTGGCCACCGACTCGGCGTCCGGCTTGGTGGTGATGAAGCCGTCGGCGATGCGGCAGGCGAGGTCGAGCGCCTTGGGCCCGAAGGCGCTTATGTAGATCGGGGGCGGGGTGTCGGGACGGGTGTAGATCCGCGCGGTGTCGACGCGGTAGTGCGTGCCCTCGTGGGAGACGACCTCGCCCTCCCAGAGCCGGCGGATCACGTCCACCGCCTCCTCCAGCATCTCCAGGCGCCGCTCGGTGTGCGGCCAGACGTCGCCCAGGACGTGCTCGTTGAGCGCCTCGCCGCTGCCGACGCCGAGGACGAAGCGGCCCTCGCCGAGCAGCACGGCGGCCGTCGCGGCGGCCTGCGCGACCACAGCCGGGTGCGTCCGGACGGTCGGGCAGGTGACCGCGGTCGTGACGGGCAGGTCGCACACCTGCGAGATCGCCCCGATCATCGACCAGACGAAGGGCGACTGGCCCTGTGCGTCGGTCCACGGGTGGAAGTGGTCGCTGATCCAGAGGGCGTCGAAGCCCGCCTCCTCGGCCCGCCTGGCCTGGTCCAGCAGCTGCTCGGGGGTGTACTCCTCGCAGGAGAGGAAGTAGCCGAAGCGGGTCACGACGCGGTCTCCATGGCTGCTCGTACCCCGCGCCGGGGACCGCATGCGTTGGGGGTGGCGCGGGCCCGCTCAGGCGAGCAGGGCCTGGGCCACCATGGCCGCCTGGACCGCGGTGACCCCTGCGCGCTCGGCCGCGTGCCGGACGAGCTCGTCGGCGTCCCGCGTGGTGAGGCCGAGCCGGGCCGCGACCACGCCGACGGCGACGTCCAGCATCCGTTGCTCACGCAGGCGTTCGGGAGCCGCCTCCGCCCGGCGGAGCGTCTCGAACCCGAGGTCGGCGTTGGTCACCGCGCCGGCCTGCCAGCCCCCGAGGGCGTCCACCAGGCCGTCGATCCGGTCGTGGAAGGCATGCGCGGTCGAGGCGTACAGGTCGATGGTCAGCACCGCCCGCCCGTGCTCGACGACCGGCAACGACACCGTGCTGAGGATCCCCGTGAACGCCCGCTCCCGGGCCATCTCCGCCCAACCGTCCTCGTCGAGCGCGTACGGGTCACCGTCTCGACGGTCCGTGCCGTCGGTGCGCGGGCTCGCTGATGCCACGTCGGCGGCCTCGTCGACCAGGGTGAAGGTCAGGTCCTCGTCGAGGAGCGTGACGCTGAGCGCGACGCACTCGGGCACGGTGCGGACCGCCCACCCCTCGATCACCCGGAGGAGCACCTCGACGTCGTCGACCGCCGTCGTGACGTACTCGTCCAACGCCTCCCTGCTCTGCGGCAGCAGCTCCATGGCGTCCTTCGGTCGGTGCGCGGGCGAAGACACGATGGTGCGCCTCCGTCCTCACCTTCGCCACACCCGGCGGGGCGTGGGGCGTCAGCCCGCCGGGTAGGGCGAGCGGGCGAGGAGACCCGCGAGGTGGGTCGCGTTGCGCGCCAGCACCTCGGTGGTGCCGGCCGTCTTCTCCGGGGTGGTGTCCAGGTCCTTGTAGTCCACGGCCTGCATCGCCTCCCCCACCCAGTACGTCGCCGCCTGGGCCGGGATCGTGAAGCCGACGTCGGTCAGGGCCTGGGCGAGCTCGGCGGTCACGTGGTGGGCACCGTCCTCGTTGCCGACGACGCCGATCGCGGCGACCTTGCCGAAGACCAGCGGTCGGCCCTCGTCGTCGGTCTCGGATATCTCGGCGTCGAGCCGCTCGAGGACCATCTTGCAGACCGACGACGGCTGGCCCATCCAGATCGGGGTGACGAGCACCAGGACGTCGGCGGCGAGCACCTTCTCGCGCAACGACGGCCAGGCGTCCCCGTCGCCCTCGTCGGTGCTCACGCCGAAGCGGACGTCGTGGTCCACCACCCGCTCCATCACCCCGGCGACGCCGAGCTCCTCGAACGCGGCGAGGACCTGCGAGCCGAGCAGGTCGGAGCTGGACTCGGCGGGGGTGCGCTTGAGGGTGCACGTGAGCACGAGGCAGGAGAGATCAGGCATCCGCACCCGTACCCCGCCCGAGGGCGACCATGTGCGCGACTGAAACGGCCCGACCGGGGTACCGGACGCAGATGACGAGCACACCCACCCCCGGCCAGACCCCCGAGCCCGGAGCGGATCCGCAGGCGGACCCGCAGACCCGGCCCGACACCGACCCGGTCAACGACCCGGCCCCGAACCCCGAGGTGGACCTCGGCGGCGACCCCGTCGAGTGACCTCGCTCTGGCTCGACGGCGCCGCGCCCGTCACCGACAACCCGCTGCCGGACCGCACCTCCGACGTCCTCGTGGTCGGCGCCGGGCTGACGGGTCTCACCACCGCCCTCCTGCTGGCCAGGGCCGGCCAGGACGTCGCTGTCGTCGAGGCCCGGACGGTGGGCGCCGTCACCACCGGCAACACCACCGGCAAGGTGTCGTTGCTGCAGGGCACGCACCTCTCGCGGATCCTGCGGCACCAGACGGCCGAGGTGGGCCGCGCCTACGTCGAGGCCAACCGCGAGGGGATGGAGTGGCTGCTCCGCTTCTGCGACGACCACGGGGTGCCCCTCCAGCGCCGCCGCGCTGTGACGTACGCCGCTGCGGACTCCCAGCGCTCCCGCGTGCAGGAGGAGCACCGGGCCGCCGCGTCGCTGGGCCTCGAGGTCCGGTGGCTCGACCGGCTGGACGTGCCGTTCCCGCACGTCGGGGCGACGGTGCTCGAGGACCAGGCGCAGATCGACGCGATGGACGTGCTCACGGCGCTGGTCGCCGAGGTGCGCCGGCACGGCGGCACGATCACCCAGGGCACGCGCGTGCGCTCCGTCTCGAAGTCGGGCGAGCCCGTGGTCACCCTCGAGGACGGCCGCGAGCTGCGGGCCGGCCACGTGGTCGTGGCGACCGGGGCCTCGATCCTCGACCGCGGGCTCCACTTCGCCAGGGTCGAGCCCCAGCGGTCCTACGCGCTCGCCCTCACGTGGGACGGAGCCCTCGACGGCATGTACCTCTCCGCGGGGTCGGACTCCCGGTCGGTGCGCGACGCGCCCGGTGGCCACCTGGTGGTCGGCGGCAGCGGCCACGTGGTCGGCCGCACCCGCTCGGAGGCGGCGCACGTCGAGGAGCTGCGACAGTGGACCGCGCAGTGGTTCCCGGACGCGGTCGAGACCCACCGGTGGTCGGCGCAGGACTACAGCAGCTTCGACGGGGTGCCGTTCGTGGGCCGCCTCCCCGGCGGCGACGGACGCATCCACGTCGCCACCGGCTACGAGAAGTGGGGCATGGCCAACGCCGTCGCCGCCGCGCGCACCATCTCCGCCGACCTCCTCGGCGACGTCCCGTCGTGGGCCGCCGTCCTCGCGGGTCGCGGGGTGCGCCCGTCCGGCGCCGCCGAGGTCGCGCGCGCCAACCTCGGCGTCGGGACGGCCGCGGTCACCCGGGCCGCGCAGGCCGCGCTCGAGCGCCTGCCCGGCGTCGGCGCGTCGCCCACTGCGTACGACTGCGGGGTCATCGGGGTGTGCACCCACCTGGGCGGGCTGCTCCGGTGGAACGACGCCGAGGAGACGTGGGACTGCCCGCTCCACGGGTCGCGCTTCGCCCCGGACGGCGAGGTGCTCGAGGGACCGGCGACGCGGCCGCTGCGCAAGCGGGGCGCCGGGTCGTAGGTCAGCGGTTGGCGCAGACCAGGTCGGCCTTGAGCGCGTCCTCCGAGGAGAGGTCCACGCCGGGGCCGCACACGAGGTCGAGCGGGTCCGCCGCCTGCTCGACCGTGGCGACCCCCTTGTCGAAGGCGGGCACGACCTCGCTGCACGCGTGCTCGAGGCCGATCCGGGTCAGGGCCGAGGTGGCGGTGTCGCCGCTCAGCGCCAGGTGCACGCTCCACGCACCGGCGTCGGTGCGCTGGCAGTCGACGGCCGCGTTGGCCTGGATCGCCGCGAAGTCGAAGGTGTCCGCGCCCAACTCGTCCTCGACGGCCGCCCGCCACGCGGCGGTCGCCTCGTCCTCCTGCTGGGCGACGTTCTCCGCGCTGCCGCCCGCGGGCTCGCCGTCGGAGCCGCCGGAGCAGGCGGAGAGGGCGGGGACGAGCAGGGCCAGGGCGAGGACGAGAGCGCGCATGCGAGCAGGCTAGGAGCGGGGTGAGCGCCGCGTCCCGCTTTTGTTACCGGCCAGTACGTGATGCTCGCAACACCGGGCGAACAACGCCGGTTGAGCAGCGAGCGCAGCGAGCGTGTCGAAACCAAGGCCACCGCCGGGCCTCGGTTTCGACACGGGCGCCAGGGCGCCCTGCTCAACCAGCGGCGTGGCGAGGGGAAGGGCGGGGGCCCACCTACCCCTTGGTGGAGCCCAACGTCAGGCCGGAGACGAACTGCTTCTGGAGCGCGAAGAACACCACCAGCACGGGGAGCGCGACGATGATCGAGCCCGCCGCCACGAGGTTGGTGTCGGTGAAGAACTCGCCGCGCAGGTTGTTGAGGGCTGAGGTCACCGGCAGCTTGTCGCCCTGCTGGATCAGCACGATCGCCCAGAAGAACTCGTTGTAGATCCACGTCACCTGGAGGGTGGCCAGCGCCGCCAGCGCGGGGCGTACGAGCGGCATCGTGAGCTGCCAGTACTGCCGCCACACGCTCGCGCCGTCGAGCTCGGCGGACTCGTAGATCTCGTAGGGCAGGGTCTTCATGTAGTTGCTGAGCACGAAGGTGCAGAAGCCCATCTGGAACGCCGTGTTGACCAGGATCAGCGCCCAGAAGCTGTTGAGCATCGAGCCCGAGTCGCTGAGGAAGTAGGGCAGCGGGATCTCGCGGAACATCCTGAAGACCGGGATGAGCAGCGCCTGCGGGGGGAGCAGGTTGGCTGCGAGGAAGACCCCGAGCAGGGTCAGGTTGAAGCGGTAGCTGAACCGGGCGAGCACGAAGGCGACCATCGAGGACAGCCACAGGGTGAGCAGCACGGCCGGCACGGTGACGAGCAGCGAGTTCTTCATGTGCAGGCCGAAGTCCGCCTGGGACCACGCCTGCTCGTAGTTCGAGGTCGTCCAGCCGCCGAAGGAGAGGTAGCCGTGGACCTGGGTGTAGTCGTACTCGCGGAAGGAGTTGACCAGTGCCCACACCAGCGGGAACAGCCACAACAGGGCCAGCAGGGCCATCACGACGGTGGCGATGACCCCGCGTCGGCGGCCCAGGGCGACACCCTGGGTGGGGGCAGCGGGGGCGACGACCGGTGGTGTGGTCGCGACGGGCGTCTCGTAGGTCATCCTCGACGCTCCTCTCGGAACACGGTGCGCAGGTAGAGGGTGATGAAGACCGACGAGATCAGCATCATGATCACCGCCAGCGCCGACCCGAAGCCGTACCGCGTCGCCTCGCCGACGACGTTCTGCGCGACCAGGGCACCGATGACCTCGAGGCCGTTGCGACCCTTGTTGATCACCCACACGAGGTCGAACGCACGCAGCGACTCGATGACCACGATGACGACCACGACCAGGTTGATCGGCCGCATCACCGGGAAGATCACGTGGAAGAAGGTCTTCACCTCGTTCGCCCCGTCGACCGCGGCGGCCTCCCGCAGGCTCGCGTCGACGCCCTTCAGGCCGGCGAGGTAGATGAGCATGATGTAGCCGGTGTGCCGCCAGGCCGTCGCGACGAGGACCGCCCACAGGTTGATGTCGGGGTCGCCGTACCAGTCCACCTGCGTGCCGAAGACGTCGTTGATCAGGCCCTGGTCGCGGGAGTAGAAGAGCTGCCAGATGAAGCCGATGAGGGCCAGCGACAGCACGACCGGCATGTAGAAGGCGGTCTGGTAGAACCGGCTGCCGCGCATCTCGCGGTCGAGCACGACCGCGAGCAGGATGCCCAGCACCGTCGGGAACAGGAACAGGAAGCCCAGCCAGATGAGGTTGTGCTGGATCGCCGGCCAGAACGGTGGGTAGATGGTGGCGATGTCCTTGTAGTTCTGGAAGCCGACCCACTCGATGGTGTCGAGGTCGCCGAAGCCGTTCCACTTGCCGAAGGACAGCGCCACCGAACCCAGGGCGGGCAGCCACACCAGCACGACGACCAGCAGCAGCGGCACCGTGACCATCACGATCACGGTGAGGCGGTCGCGGGCGGGCAGCCGCTTCTCCCGGCCGGGGGCAGGCGCCGCAGCCTTCGTGGTCTGCTGTGCCTCGTCGATGTGTGCCATGGCTCAGCCGAAGATCGAGGCGGCCTGCTCCTGGATGCTGGCGGTGACCCCGTCGATGTCGTCGGGGTTCTTCAGGAACTCCTGGATCGAGGGGATCATCACGGTGCTCGCGAAGTCGGCGTTGGTGTCGCGGTCCATGAACTGGGCGATGTTGGCGGCGGCGCCCACGACCTCGGCGGACTTCTTCTGCAGGTCGCTGTAGGTCGAGAGGCTCGCGCCCTCGTTGGCGGCGATGAACGGCGCGTCGGCGGCGTTGTTGCCCGCGTCGGCGGCGGCGGCGCTGCCGAGCCACTTGATCATCTCCTTGCCGCCCTCCTGGTTCTTGCCCGCGGCCGCCACGCAGAAGCCGTCGATCGGGGCGTCGAGGGCGTCGGAGCCGATGGAGGAGTCGAGCTCGGGGAAGGTGAAGAAGTCCAGGTCCTCGCCGTTCTCGCCGAGCGCGTCCACGACGAAGGTGCCGAGGAGGTACATGCCGCACTCGCCCTTGCCCATCGAGGTCGCCGCCTCCTGCCAGGTGCGACCGAGCGGGTCCTCCTGGTGGTAGGGCAGCAGCTGGCGCCACGTGTCGAAGACCAGCTTGACCTCGTCGCCGTCCCACGCCTCGTTGCCGGCCATCAGGCTCATGTGGAAGTCGAAGCCGTTGAGGCGCATGTTGAGGATGTCGAAGGTGCCCATCGCGGGCCACCCGTCCTTGTCGCCGAAGGCGAACGGGGTGATGCCCTTGCCCTGCATGTCGTCCATCAGCGCCATGAAGTCGTCGTTAGTGGCGGGGGCCTCCCAGCCGTTCTTCTCGAAGACGGACTTCCGGTAGAAGACCGCCCACGGGTAGTAGCTGATCGGCACGAAGTACTGCTTCCCGTCGGCCGCGGTGGACGCCTGCTTGAAGGAGTCGTTGAGGCCGTCGATCGGCCACACGTCGCTCACGTCGGAGATCAGGCCGTTCTCGGCGAACTGCGCCATCCGGAAGCCGGCGAACCAGGTGAAGACGTCGTCCGGGGTGCCCTGGAGGTAGGTGTTGATGCTCTCCTGGAAGGTGTTGTGGTCGACCGAGTTGATGGCGACCTTCGTGCCCGACTCCTTCTCGTAGGCCGCGCCGATCGCCGTGAGCCGGTCGTACGCCGCGCCGACGGCCTCGACCTCGTTGATGCCGAACTTGACGGTGCCGGAGGCGGCGCCGCCGCCGGAGTCGCCGCCGCAGGCGGCGAGCAGGCTGGCACCGCCGACCGCAAGGCCGGAGAGTGCGGCGCCGCGGAGGATCGTGCGGCGCGTGGCGGCCATGGTCACGAGGGCGGACCGGGGCACGGAGGTGCCGCCGAGGGCACCGGTGGGACGAGGTCGGGACACGGGAGCCTCCAAGACACAGAATCAAACAGGGAACGACAGCATGTGACCGTTGACACACCCCCGTCAACCCTCAGATGTCGATATCCGGGCGCAAAGTGGACAAATTCCAAACAAAGTCACCGTCGTTCCGTTGACTTGTGGTGCGATGCTCGTCACAGTTCTGGCATGCCGACTCCACTGCCCGTGCTCGCCTTCGGGGGCGACTACAACCCCGAGCAGTGGCCCCGGGAGGTCCAGGAGGAGGACCGCCGCGCGATGGGCGAGGCCGGGGTCGACCTGGTCACCCTGGGCGTCTTCTCCTGGGCCTTCCTGCAGCCCGAGCCCGACCGCTGGGACTTCGGGTGGCTCGACGAGCAGATGGACGACCTGCACGCCGCGGGGATCCGGGTCGACCTGGCCACCGCGACCGCGTCGCCGCCGCCGTGGCTCACCCAGCGCCACCCCGAGATCCTCCCGGTCACCCAGGACGGCCGGACGCTGTGGCCCGGCGCGCGCCAGGGCTACTGCCCCAGCTCCCCGGTCTTCCGCGAGCACGCGCTGACCCTGTGCCGCACGATGGGCGAGCGCTACGCCGACCACCCGGCGCTCGCGCTCTGGCACGTCTCCAACGAGCTCGGCTGCCACAACGCCCGGTGCTACTGCGACGTCAGCGCGGCGGCGTTCCGCGACTGGCTGCGCCGGCGCTACGACGACGACGTGGACCGGCTCAACCACGCGTGGGGCACGGCCTTCTGGTCCCAGCGCTACGGCGACTTCGAGCAGGTGCTCCCGCCGCGCGTGGCTCCGGCGTGGGCCAACCCCACGCAGCAGCTCGACTTCATGCGCTTCTCCTCCGACCAGCTCCTCGACAACTTCGTCGCCGAGCGCGACGTGCTGCGCGCGGTGTCGCCCGGGGTGCCGGTGACCACCAACTTCATGGTCATGCGCAACACCGTCGCGATGGACTACCTGCGCTGGGGGCGCGAGCTCGACGTGGTCTCCAACGACCACTACCTGCTGGCCGAGGACCCCCACTCCCACCACGAGCTGGCGTTCAGCGCCGACCTCACCCGCGGCACCGCCGGCGGCCGGCCGTGGCTGCTGATGGAGCACTCCACCAGCGCGGTGAACTGGCAGCCCCGCAACATCGCCAAGCGGCCCGGCGAGATGGCCCGCTCCAGCCTGGCCCACGTCGCCCGCGGCGCCGACGCGGTGCTGTTCTTCCAGTGGCGCGCGTCGCGGGCGGGCGCTGAGAAGTTCCACTCCGGCCTGATGCCGCACGCCGGCACCGACACCCGCCTGTGGCGCGAGGTCTGCGAGCTCTCCGGGATCCTCGACGCCATCGAGGAGGTCGCCGGCAGCGCGCCCCGCAACCAGGCGGCGATCCTGTTCGACTGGGAGGCCTGGTGGAGCTGCGAGCTCGACTCGCACCCCAGCATCGACGTGCGCTACCGCGACCGCGCCGAGGACTTCCACCGGGCGCTCACGGTGCTCGGCGTCGGCGTGGACGTGGTGCACCCGAGCGCCGACCTGTCGTCGTACGACCTGGTGGTCGTCCCGACGCTCTACCTCGTCACCGACGAGGGCGCCGCGGCCGTGGCGGCGGCCGCCGAGCGCGGCGCCACGGTGGTGGTCACCTACTTCAGCGGCATCGTCGACCCGCACGACCACGTCCGCCTCGGCGGCTACCCCGGCGCCTTCCGCGACCTGCTCGGCGTGCGCAGCACGGAGTTCCTGCCGCTCCGGTCCGGGGAGACGGTGCGCGTGGAAGGCCTTGCCGACGCCGGCCTCGACGCCGACACGTGGTCGGAGGACCTCGAGCTGGCCGGCGCCACCGCGGTCGCGACGTACGCCGACGGCCCGGCGCGCGGACTGCCGGCCGTCACCCGCCGCGAGGTCGGGTCCGGCGCGGCCTGGTACGTCGCCACCCGGCTCTCGCCGGAGGGCACCGACCGGCTGGTCGAGCAGCTCGTCGCCGAGTCCGGCGTGGAGCGGCTTCCGGGCGCAGGGCCTGACGTCGAGGTCACCCGCCGGGTGGGCGACAACGCCTCGTGGCTGTTCGTCATCAACCACGGCGACAGCGACGCGACGGTGCCGGTGCGCGGCACCGACCTGGTCGGCGGACAAGACGTCGACGGCGACCTGGTCGTCCCCGCGGGCCGCGTGGCCGTGGTGCGGGAGGCCTGATGCTCGCGGCGCAGCGGCGGAGCCTGATCCTCGCCGAGCTGAGCCGGGGAGGCACCGTGCGCGTGACCGACCTGGTGGAGCTGCTGGGCGTCTCGGACATGACCGTCCGCCGCGACCTGGTCTCGCTGCACCGCGAGGGCCTGCTGGAGAAGGTGCACGGAGGTGCCCTCGCCGTCGCGGAGCCCTCGTCGTCGGAGCCCGGCTTCGCCGCGAAGTCGGTGCAGCGGCTGCGGGAGAAGGAGGCGATCGCCGCCCGCGCAGCCGAGTTCGTGCACGCCGGGATGGCCATCGCGGTCTCGGCCGGCACGACCACGCACGCCCTGACCGAGCACCTGGCGAAGATCCCCAACCTCACGGTCGTGACCAACTCGGTGTGGGTCGCCGACGTGCTGCACCGCAACGGCGACAGCACCACGTCGGTGCTCCTCACCGGTGGCCTCCGGACCCCGTCGGACGCGCTCGTCGGGCCGGTGGCCGTCTCGTCGCTGCGCAGCCTCCACGTCGACGCCTTCTTCATGGGGGTGCACGGCATGGACGTCCGGGCCGGCTTCAGCACCCCCAACCTGCTGGAGTCGGAGACCAACCGCGCGATGATCGAGCGCTCGCGCCGCCTCATCGTCTGTGCCGACTCGAGCAAGTGGGGCGTGGTCGGCCTCAGCAGCATGGCGTCGCTGTCCGAGGCGTCGGTGCTGGTCACCGACGCCGGCCTGTCGGCCCAGGCCAGCGGGATCCTGTCCGACCACGTCGACGAGCTGGTCCTGGTGAACGCATGACGGCTGCCGCCTTCGCGCCGGTCCACCTGGGCCGGCACGGCGTGAGCGTCGTGGTCGCACCCGACGACGACGGGGTGCCCGTCCTGGTGCACTGGGGCGCCGACCTCGGCGACCCTGGCCCGGAGGCGTTGGCAGAGCTCGTCGCCGCCCGTCGACCCGGCGTCTCGCACTCCGCCTACGACCGCCCGCGCACCACCGGGCTGGTCCCCGAGTCGACCCGGGGCTTCAGCGGCACGCCGGCGCTGGAGGGGCACCGCGTCGGTGGCGACACGACCGCCGCCCTCCCCCGGCTGTCCACCTGGACCTGCGACCGGGAGGACGACGACGCCGGCGCCGGCCTCCGCCTGACCGGCGCCGACGAGGAGGCGGGGTGGTCGGTCGAGGTCCGGCTGCTGCTCAGCGCCGCCGGGCTGGTGCGCGTGCGCAGCTCGGTCACCAACACCCGCGACGGCGTCCTCCACCTCACCGGCGTACGGTCCGCGCTGCCGGTCGGCGCCCACGCGACCGAGCTGCTCGACCTGACCGGCCGCTGGAGCAAGGAGCGGTCCCCGCAGCGCCACCCCTGGGTGCAGGGCACGCACCGCCGCGACGGGCGGCACGGGCGCACCGGCCACGACGCGACACTGCTGATGGTCGCGGGCACGCCCGGCTTCGGCTTCTCCCACGGCGAGGTCTGGGGAGTCCACACCGCGTGGAGCGGCGACCACACGACGTACGCCGAGCGCACGCCCGAGGGCGAGTGCCTGCTCGGCGGCGGCGAGCTGCTGGCACCGGGCGAGGTGTCACTCGAGCCCGGCGAGACCTACGTCGGACCGTGGCTGCTCGGGTCGTGGTCCGGCGCGGGCCTCGACCCGATGAGCCACCGGCTGCACGACCACCTGCGGGCCCGCACGCCCCGCGCGCGGACCGAGCGCCCCGTCGTGGCCAACACCTGGGAGGCGGTCTACTTCGACCACGACCTCGACCGGCTCACCCACCTGGCCGACGTGGCAGCCGCCGCCGGCGTCGAGCGCTTCGTCCTCGACGACGGGTGGTTCCTCGGGCGTCGCGCGGCGACCGCGGGACTCGGCGACTGGACCGTCGACCCGGCCGTCTGGCCCGGCGGCCTGCACCCGCTCGTCGACCACGTCCGCGGCCTCGGCATGCAGTTCGGGCTCTGGGTCGAGCCGGAGATGGTCAGCCTCGACTCCGAGGTGGCGCGCCGCCACCCCGAGCGGGTGCTGGGCGGGCACGCCGACGCACCGGCGTCGTGGCGCGACCAGCAGGTGCTCGACCTGCAGGACGAGGCGGCGTACGCCGCAGTGCGCGACGCGCTGCTGGCCCTGCTCGACGAGTACGACATCGCCTACCTCAAGTGGGACCACAACCGTGACCTCACCGACGCCGTCCACGCGCGACGGCCGGCGGTCCACGGCCAGACCCTCGCGCTGCACCGGCTGCTCGACGAGCTGCGTGCGGCCCACCCGGAGCTGGAGATCGAGTCGTGCTCGTCGGGAGGCGCCCGGGTGGACGCCGCGATCCTCGAGCACACCGACCGGATCTGGGCCAGCGACACCATCGACCCGCTCGAGCGCCAGACCATCCAGCGGTGGACGTCGCTGCTCGTGCCGCCGGAGCTGATCGGCTCGCACGTCGGCGGCCCCGTCGCGCACACCACCGGCCGCTCCCACCGCCTCGGCTACCGCGCGGCCACGGCGCTCCTCTTCTCCTTCGGCGTGGAGTGGGACGTCACCGCCCTCGACGAGATGACGCTCGACGCGCTCGGCCGCTGGATCGACCTGCACAAGCAGGTCCGCCCGCTCATCGGCACCGGCACGCTCGTGCACCCCGACCACGCCGACCCCGCGGTGATGGTCACCGGGCTCGTCGCCGCCGACCGCTCGGAGGCGTGGTACGTCGTGGCGACCGTCGCCGCACCCGCGACCCAGCACCCGGCACCGCTGCGACTGACCGGCCTCGACCCCGACCGGACCTACCGGCTGGCCGACGTGACCGCCACGGCCGACCAGCACGACATGGGCCTCACGCCGTGGTGGGCTGCATCGGGCGACCGCGCACTGCCCGGTCGGGTCCTCGCCGCGGCGGGGGTCTCGCTCCCGGTGCTGGCGCCGGAGACCGCCCGGGTGCTGCGGCTGGTGGCCACCGACTGAGCCCACGGCTCAGGGGCGGAACATGATCTTCCCGGTGCGACCGGGCGTCTGCGACGCGGCGACCGCGTCCGCCGGCTGGTCGAGGCCGAAGGTGCCCCCCGAGGTCAGCGCGAGGCTGCCGTCGAGCACCAGTCCGATCAGCTCGCCGAACATCCGGGCGCGGTCCTCGGCGGAGGTGGCCCGGCTGACCTTGGCACCCCAGAAGCCCTTGACCGTCAGCTGCTTGAAGATGACCGGGCCGCTGCTGATCACCAGCGGCTGGTTGCTCGCGGCACCGAAGGTGACGAGCAGGCCGTCCTCGCCGAGGAGCTCGGCCAGCCCGTTGGCGACGTCGCCGCCGACCGAGTCCACGGCCGCTCGGGCGCCGCCCTCGCCGATGAGCGCCCGGGCCTGCGCGACCCAGTCGGCCGACTCGGTGGCGATCACGTGGTCGATGCCGAGCCCGGCGAGCTCGGCGACGGCGGCCTCGCGGCGTACGAGGTTGACGACGTGGAGGCCGCGCGACCTCGCCAGCACGGCGACGATCTTGCCGACGGCACCGTTGGCGGCGGTCTGCACGATCCAGTCGCCGGGGGCCGCGCCGAGGAACTCGACGAGGCTGATGGCGCTGAACGGCATCGAGATGAGCTGTGCGGCGGCCTCGTCGGTCATCGCGTCGGGGACGGGGACGATCGCGCCCGCCGGGGCGACGAAGTGCTCGGCCCAGGTGCCCGGCGAGCCGGCCACCGCGACCCGGCGGCCGACGAGCGCCTCGTCGGTCCCCTCGCCGACAGCCTCGACGATGCCGACGGCCTCGGTGCCGCCGACGGCCGGCAGCGCCGGCTTCACGCCGTAGTTGCCGGTGACCGTGACGAGGTCGTGGTTGTGGATCGGCGAGAGCAGCGTGCGCATGAGCACCTGGCCGGGACCGGCGACGGGCGTGTCCACCTCTCGCTCGGTGAGGACTTGGTCGGGTGCTCCGAAGGTGTCGTGTCCGACGCTGCGCATGGTGTCTCCTGCAGTGGGGTGGTGTGGGTCAGAGGGCGTACGACGTGGGTCGGCGCCGGCTGGTCGTCCGGGCGGCGATGGCACCGCCGATCGCCCCGAAGAGGTGGCCCTGCCAGGACACGCCCGGCTGGCCGGGCAGCACGCCGAGCAGCGCTCCGCTGTAGAGGAGGAACACCGCGACGCCGATGAGGATCTCGGACCGGCGACCGGTGAGGAAGCCCCGGACGACCAGGTAGACGATCCAGCCGAAGACCAGGACCGAGGCGCCGGCGTGGGTGGTCTGGGCGCCGGCGAAGAGCCAGACGCCCACCCCGCCGACGACCCAGATGATCGCGGTGGCCAGCAGGCCGCGCGCGATGCCGGTGACGAGCGCGAGGAACCCCAGCACCGCGACCGGGACGGTGTTGCTGATCAGGTGGTCGAAGCCGAAGTGCAGCATCGGCGCCACGAGCACGCCGACGAGTCCGTCCTCGCTGCGCGGCTGCACGCCGTACGCGTCGAGCGGGTGCCCCGTCGCGCTGTCGAAGATCTCCAGGACCCACAGCAGCACGACGAACGCGCCGGTCACCAGCGCGGCGTCACGCCAGGTGTCCGTGCCCCGGCTCGGGGCGGTCGTGCGCGCCATGCCCACCATGGTGACAGCGGGCTGGTGACAGGCGGGACAGCCCTGCTGTCAGGCCGGCCGCGCGGACTGCGCGTGCGGCTGCTCGACCAGGCGCAGCCCGTCGTCGTCGGCCTCGGTGGAGAGCAGGAGGCCGTGCCGCACGGCCCAGAGGACCGCCTGGGAACGGGACGTGACGCCGATCTTGGAGTAGGCGCTGCGGATGTAGGACTTCACCGAGTTGATGCTCAGCAGGGTCTCGTCGACGATCTCCTGGTTGGAGCGACCGGCAGCGATGAAGGCCAGGACCTCGGTCTCGCGCTGCGTGAGCGGCCACCGCTCCTCGCCGGCGGCCTGCGGCACCTTGCGGCCGGTCCAGGCGTCGATGACCACACGCCCGTCGGCGATCTGCAGCAGGTCGCGGACCATGCGGTGGGCCGGAGCCCACTTGCTCACGAAACCGGCGGCACCGCGCGACATCGCCGTCGAGACCGCGCCGGGCGAGCAGTCCCAGCTGTAGGCCACCATCCGCCCGGGGACGCGGAGCGGCTGGCCGGGCGCCCGGTGGGGGGCGGCGGGCTCGAAGAGGGTGAGGTCGCACGGTGGCGCCGGCTGGTCGGGACGCAGACCGACGAGCGTGACCGCGGCGGCGTGCGGGGCGAGCATGCTCCGCAGGCCGTGGAGGACGAGCTCGCTCTCCTCCCTGACGCCCACGAGGAGGGCCCGGGTCGGGAGGACGGTGGGAGGAGGTCGGTGCATGGGCTCCGGTACCCCGCCAGGGGTGGCATATGCGCCGGATCCGCCGAGGAGTCGTCGAGGAGTCTCAGTGGTCGGGGATCGCGAGCAGCACCAGGGCGGCCTGCACGTCCTCGATGCCGGCCTGGTGGGCGCAGGAGTGGAGCATCGCGCGCGCCGACTCGACGTCCAGTCCCTGGCGTGCGGCGAGCAGCCCGACCGCCACCTCGACGGTGCGTCGTTCCTTCAGCCGCTGCGGCGCCTCCTCCGCGCGCCGACGGCTCTCGAAGGCCAGGTCAGCATTGGTGACCGCGCCGTCCCGCCAGGCTCCCAGCGACCGCGCGAGGTCCTCGAGCCGGTCGTCGAAGGCGTGGGGCGTGCAGGCGTAGAGGTCGATGCCCAGCACGACGCGGTCCCGGTGCACCACCGGCAGCGAGACGGTGCTGGCGATCCCGGCTGCCGCCTGCTGGCGGGCGAGGGCCGCCCACCCGTCCTCGTCGAGCGCGTGCCACCCCGCGGCCGGCTGCGGCGAGGTGCCCACGGGCACCACGACGTCCACGCCGTCGGCGGTCCGTCTGACGAAGGTGAAGGTCAGGTCCTCCTCGAGCAGCGTCACGCTCATCGCGACGCACTCCGGGACGGTCTTCACGGCCCAGCTCTCGATCACGCTCAGCTGGTCCTCGAGGTCGTCGCCCGCGGGCGTCAGGTACTCGTCGAGCGCCTCGCGGCTCTGCGGCAACAGCTCCATCCGGATCGCACCCCCGAAAGCTCGGTCACGGCCTGGCTCTCGATGCTGGCAAGCCTCGCGGTGCCGGCACCACACCCGACGGGGCGAATCACGCGTCGCGGAGGGTCTCGGCCAGGTCGCGCGGCGTCTCGAAGACCATGACGGCGCCGGCCTCCCGGAGGTCGCGCTCGGGGATGCCGCCGGTGAGCAGGGCGATGCACGGCACGCGCGCGGCCGTGGCGGCCTCCACGTCCCACACGGTGTCGCCGACGACGACCGCCTTGCCGGCCTCGACCTCCTCAAGGGCGACCTCGATCAGGTCGGGGTGCGGCTTGGACCGCGACACGTCGTCGCCCGTGATCGAGGCGGTGAGCATCCCCGAGGCGCCCTCGACGAGGTCGAGGAAGCGGTCGGTGACCTCGCGCTCCGACGAGGAGGCGAGCACCACCCGCACCCCGCGGTCGCGCAGCAGCTGGATCAGGTCGCCGGCACCGTCGGTGGCCGAGACCAGCCCGACCCGCTCGGTGAGGTGCACCTGGTGGCGGCGGCGTACCTCGTCTCCGACGTTGCGCTCGACCGCCTCGCCCGCGACCCGCTCGACGAGCTGGTCGCCGCCGACGCCGATCACCCGGTGGATCCGGTGCGAGGCGACGTCGAGGCCGACGTCACGAAAGGCTTCCCGCCAGGCGAGGACGTGGACGTAGTTGGAGTCGACGAGCGTGCCGTCGAGGTCGACGACGACCGTGTCGATGCCGGAGAGGACTTCTGTCACGAGGTCGATGCTGCCCCTCGGGGGGCTCTCAGGCTCCACCCCGGAGGGCGGGCTCTTCACCCCCGGCGGCCGACGTCGGCGTGCTCGTCGGCCAGCAGGGCGTAGCCGTAGGCGTCGACCCAGCCGTGACTGCGGTGCAGCGCCTCGCGCACGGCGTGGACCTCCCGTCGCATGCCGACGCGCTCCATCAGCCGCCAGGACGCCTCGTTGTCGGCGAAGCAGGTGGCCGTGACCCGGCGCAGCCCGAGGTCGTCGAACGCGATCCGCAGCAGCGCACGCACCGCCTCCGTCGCGTGGCCGCGGCCGCCGTGGTCGGGGTGGAAGGCCCAGCCGAGCTCGGCCTGCACGCCCGCCGCGTCCCCGAGGACCTCGGCCTGCGCCCAGGCGTCCTCGACGCGCAGCATCAGGTCGCCGATCACGTCGCCGTCCCGCTCGACCACGAGTGTCGTGGCCAGCCGGTGCGGCCGCAGGAACCGCTCGCGGTAGACGTCCAGCGTCGCCGGCCCGTGGCTCATCCACTGCCCGACGTCGTCGCGCCGGCGGAAGGCCCAGGTCGCCTCGACGTCGTCCGGGGTCGCCGGGCGGATCGAGAGGCGGTCGGTGGTCACCGGCCACGCGACGGCGTCGAAGGTCGTCGGGGCGTCGCTCACGTCGTACGTCCCTGGTGCACGTCGAGGCGGAGCAGCCGGCTGGCGAGGTCGACGCACGGCCCGAGGGCGACGATCACGGCGAGCGTGCCGACCCCGACGGTCGCCCCCAGCAGCCAGCCGAGCAGCGCGCCGCCACCCTGCACCACGCTGTAGCTCCACCGGAACGGCAGCGGCGGGTCGTACGCCAGCGCCGCGGCCTCGGCGGGCCCGGCGCCGGTGTGGCTGCCGAGGTAGGTGGCGATGCCGACCGCCAGCACGGGGAAGGCGAGCACCAGCAGGGCGATGCGCGCGGGCCAGCCGCCGGGGACGTCCCACGCGCCGAGGAGGAAGTCGACCGTCACGCCCACCACCACGATCTGCACCACCGTGCCGATGCCCGGGAAGACCTTGCGGGCCGCGGCCAGGACGAGGAAGGCGATGCTGACCAGGGTGTTGGCCAGCAGGAAGCTCATCCCCGACGCGAGCGCGATGCCGTTGACCATCGTCGAGTAGCCGTCGGAGCCCAGGTCGGCGGTGAGCAGCATCGCCACCCCGACGCCCAGCACCACGCACCCGAGGACCAGCTGGACGAGGCGACGGGGGGACGGCACGCCGCAAGGATGTCAGTAGTGCGCGGTCATCACGTGCTTGATGCGGGTGTAGTCGTCGAAGCCGTAGCCCGACAGGTCCTTGCCGTAGCCCGAGGCCCCGAAGCCGCCGTGGGGCATCTCCGACACGAAGGGGATGTGGGTGTTGACCCAGACGCACCCGAAGTCGAGCTCGCGGGTGAGCCGGTCCGCGGTGCCGTGGTCGCGCGTCCAGACGCTGCCGGCGAGGCCGTAGGGGACGCCGTTGGCCATCCGCACCGCCTCGGCCTCGTCGTCGTACGACTGCACGGTGAGCACGGGGCCGAAGACCTCCTCCTGCACGATCCGGTCGTCCTGGCGTACGCCGGTGACGACCGTGGGCGCGAAGAAGAAGCCCGTGTCGCCGTGGCGGGCGCCGCCGGTGCGGACGGCGGCGTGGCCCGGGAGGTCGGCGAGGAACGCCTCGACCTTGGCGAGGTGGGTCGCGTTGTTGAGCGGGCCGTAGTCGGCCTCGGCGTCGGACGGCGGGCCGGGCCGGGTGCCGTCGGCCTCCTTGACGAGCAGCTCGACGAGCTGGTCGTGGACGCTGCGGTGCACGATCACGCGGGTGGCGGCCGTGCAGTCCTGGCCGGCGTTGAAGTAGGCCGCGGCCGCGATCAGCTCCGCGGCGCGCGGCAGGTCGGCGTCCGGCGCGACCACGACCGGCGCCTTGCCGCCGAGCTCGAGGTGGGCGCGCTTGAGGTGCTTCGCGGCCGAGGTCGCGACCTCGATGCCGGCCCGGACCGAGCCTGTGATCGCGACCAGGCCGGGCGTCGGGTGCTCGACGAGGTGGCGCCCGGTGGTGGCGTCTCCGTTGACCACGTTGAGCACGCCCGCCGGCAGGACCTCCCCGGCGATCTCCGCGAGCAGCACCGTCGAGCGCGGGGTGGTGTCGCTGGGCTTGAGGACGAGCGTGTTGCCGGCCGCCAGCGCGGGCGCGACCTTCCAGATCGCCATCGCGAAGGGGTAGTTCCACGGCGTCACCTGGCCGACGACCCCGATCGGCTCCCGACGGATGCTCGAGGTGTGCCCCTCGAGGTACTCCCCCGCCGACTTGCCCTCCAGCAGGCGCGCCGCGCCGGCGAAGAAGCGGAGCTGGTCGACGCCCTGGTCGACCTCCTCGCTGGCGATGTAGCGGATCGGCTGGCCGGTGTCGCGGGCCTGCACCTCGCTGATCTCGTCCCGGCGCTCGGCGATCGCGCTCGCGAGGTCGAGGAGGAGGCCCTGACGACGGCCCGGGGTGAGCCGCTTCCACGTCTCGGCGGCCCTCGATGCCGCGGCGTACGCCAGGTCGACCTCGTCGGCGGTCGACACCGGCGAGCGGCCGTCGAGCTCCCCGGTGGTCGGGTCGACGAGGTCGATGAACTCCGTCGTGGCGGACTCGACGGTCTCGCCGTCGATGAAGTTGCGGATCGTGTCGGTCATCGCTGCTCCTCCTGAAATGGTCAGGCGACGTAGATCTTGCGGAGGGTCTCGTGGACGACCCAGGTGGTGTGCTCGCCGGCCCGGAGACGGACGACCGTGCCGGGTCCGAGGTCGACGCGCTCGCCGTCCTCGAAGCTGACGGTGGCCGACCCGGACAGGACGACGAAGACCTCGTCGACCTCCACGTCGGTGGCGGCGCCGGGGCTCATCTCCCAGACTCCGACCTCGACGCCCGCGACCGCGGCGAGCGCACGCGAGCCCGCCTCGGGCGCGCCGTGGACGATGGTCGCGGGGTCCAACGGGGTGGTGGGCACAGCGGCGGCGACGTCGAGCACGCGGAACATCTGCTCATCGTCCCAACTGTCCCGACGGAGCGGGCCGACGATCTGTCGTCACTTGGCGCCCGGCCCGGACAGTTCGCCGGACAGCTCGTCCGCGACCAGCGCCACGTGGAGCGAGACACGTACGTCGGGGTCGTCGAGGTCGGCGCCCAGGACGGCCTGGATCCGGGCCAGCCGGTCGTAGAACGCGGCGCGGGAGAGGTGCAGGCTGGCCGCGGCGTCGGTCTTGCTCGACGGGTGGAGCAGCAGTGCGCGCAGGGCGGCCAGCAGCTCGGTGCGCGAGCCGTCGGCGCGGTCGTGCTGCTTGAGCGGCGCCAGCTCGCGGTCGACGAAGAGCCGCACCCGCTCGTCCTCGCCGAGCAGCGCGAGCAGGCCGCGGAGGTGGAGGTCGGCGAGACGGTGCACGTCGGGGTCGTGCTCGCGGCGGGTCGGTGGGGCCGCGTCGGCGACCTGGCCGGCCTCGGTCACCGACCGTGCGATCCCGGACCGGTCGTCGACCATGCGCCCCGCGGCCACCACCACGTCGTGGTGCGGCAGCACCCGCGCGGCCAACCGGTCGACGAGGTCGCCGGCGTCGCCCGAGGGAGCCGCGGACACGAGCACCCGCAGGTCGCGCTCGACCTCGCAGACGAGCGCCGGGACGCGGAGTCCGTGGGCGGCGCGGACCACCGCGGCCGCGACCTCGTCGAGGTCGGCCGGGGTCGTCGTGCCGATGCGGGGGCGGACCACGAGGCCGACGAACCGCCGGCGCCGGACCGGGAAGCCGGCCAGCTCGCAGCGCCGCAGCACCTCCTCGGCGTCGGGGCTCTCGGTCAGCCCGGTCAGCAGCTCGAGGTGGGTCCGGCGCATCAGGGTGCCGCGGTCGCGGTCGTGCAGCCGGTGGAGCGCGAGCGCGGCGGCCGCCCGCTCGGCGACCGCGACCAGCCGCTGCGACGGCGCCGTGGCGGAGCCGATCACCAGGCGACCCCACGCCTGCTCGGTGGTGCCGAGCCGGGTCACGAGCCACCCGTTGGCGGCGTCCCACCCGGTGCGACCGGCGACCTCGACCCGCCGTGAGCGCGCGGGCCAGCCGTCGAGGAAGCCGCTGGTGTCGTCGGGCCCGGCGAAGTAGTCGAGCGGACGGTGCTGGGCGTTCTCCACCACGACGGGCCCGCCGGAGAGACGCTGCACGGCCTGCAGGATCTCGACCGGCCCGGCCTGGGTGAAGCTCAGCTCGGTGAAGGTCTCGTGCACCCGCTGCGCCTCGCGCAGCTCGGCGAGCTGGTGGTCGACGACGCGCTCGCCGATCTCCTGCGCCAGCGCGGCGAAGCGCGTCTCCCGCGCCAGCACGACCAGCGGCAGCGCGTGCCGCTCGCAGGCCGCGACCAGGGCGTCGGGCAGCGTCGTGCTCCACCGGCGGCCGAGCTCGACGACCACGCCCGCACTGCCCACGTCGACCAGCTCGTCGACGAAGGCGGTCAGGCCGGCTGCGTCGTCGTCGGCCGGCAGGCCGGTGCCCATCGTGAGCACCAGGTCGCCGGGGCGCAGCAGCTCGCGCACGTCCGGCCGCTCGGTGGCGTGCACCCAGCGGATCGGCCGATCGGTCGCCGAGGCGCCGGCGACGACCGTGGGCGCGGCCCGGTGGAAGGTGGGCAGCGCGAGGGCCTCCTGGAGCGTCACGCCCGGCGTCACCTCGGCCACGCCCGCAGCCTACGCGGCGCGTGGGTGACGAAGTGTCCGAACGCAGCGTCCAAAGCCTACGATCCGACACCCGCCCGGACGCCGTACGACGAGCAGGATGGGCGCCATGACGACGGACATCGCGCACTGGGCAGACGGCGCCACGCTGACGGGCTCACCCACCGGCTGGGCCGACGTGACCAACCCCGCCACGGGCGAGGTGACCGGACGGGTCGCCCTCGCGAGCGAGGCCGACGCGGCCCACGTCATCGCCTCCGCCGCGCGCGCCGCCCGCACGTGGGGCACCACGTCGCTGGCGCGGCGTACTCAGGTGCTCTTCTCGTTCCGCGAGCTGCTCAACAGCCGCAAGGAGGAGCTCGCCGCGATCATCACGTCCGAGCACGGCAAGGTGCACTCCGACGCGATGGGCGAGATCGCCCGCGGCCTGGAGGTCGTGGAGTTCGCGTGCGGCATCTCGCACCTGCTCAAGGGCGGCCACAGCGAGGAGGCGTCGACCGGGGTCGACGTGCACTCCAAGCGGGTGCCGCTGGGCGTGGTGGGCATCATCAGCCCCTTCAACTTCCCCGCGATGGTGCCGATGTGGTTCTTCCCCATCGCGATCGCGGCGGGCAACGCCGTGGTGCTGAAGCCGAGCGAGAAGGACCCGAGCGCCGCCAACTGGCTGGCCGCGCTGTGGCGGGAGGCCGGGCTGCCGGACGGCGTCTTCAACGTCCTCCACGGCGACAAGACGGCGGTCGACGCGCTGCTCACCAGCCCCGACGTGCAGGCGATCAGCTTCGTCGGCTCGACCCCGATCGCGGAGTACGTCTACGAGACCGCGAGCCGGCACGGCAAGCGCGTCCAGGCCCTCGGCGGCGCGAAGAACCACATGGTCGTGCTGCCCGACGCCGACCTCGACCTGGCGGCGGACTCGGCCGTCAACGCCGGCTACGGCAGCGCCGGCGAGCGCTGCATGGCGATCAGCGTGCTCGTCGCCGTCGACCCGATCGGCGACGAGCTGGTCGCCCGGATCGCGGACCGCACCCGCACCCTCCTGATCGGAGACGGCGGCAGGTCCGCCACCGGCGAGGGCAAGGAGGCGGACATGGGGCCCCTGGTCACGAAGGCGCACCGCGACCGGGTCAGCTCCTTCATCGACTCCGGCGAGGCAGCCGGGGCCAAGGTCGTCGTCGACGGCCGGGACGTCGCGGCCCGCGGCGGCGCGGACGGCTTCTGGCTCGGCCCGACGCTCTTCGACGACGTCACGCCCGAGATGGACATCTACACCGAGGAGATCTTCGGCCCGGTCCTGTCGGTCGTGCGGGTCGGCTCCTACGACGAGGCGGTCGCCCTGGTCAACGCCAACCAGTACGGCAACGGCACCGCGGTCTTCACCAACGACGGCGGCGCGGCCCGCCGCTTCGAGGCCGACGTGACCGTCGGGATGATCGGCGTCAACGTGCCCGTCCCGGTGCCCGTCGCCTACTACTCCTTCGGCGGGTGGAAGCGCTCGCTCTTCGGCGACACCCACGCCCACGGCACCGAGGGCGTCCACTTCTTCACCCGCGGCAAGGTCGTCACCACCCGGTGGATCGACCCGGCCAACCGCCCCGAGGGCGGCCTCGAGCTGGGGTTCCCGCGCAATGACTGACGTCCTCTCCACGACCAGCGACCTGGCCAGCACCTACGACGCCGAGCGCGCCTACGAGCTCGACCGCGCCCACGTCTTCCACTCCTGGTCGGCTCAGGCCGAGATCAGCCCGATGGTGATCACCCGAGCGGAGGGCAGCCAGGTCTGGGACGGCGCCGGCAGGCGCTACCTCGACTTCAGCTCCCAGCTGGTCTTCACCAACCTCGGGCACCAGCACCCGCGCATCGTCGCGGCGATCCAGGAGCAGGCCGGGCACCTCGCGACGGTCGCGCCGGCCTTCGCCAACGGCACCCGGTCGGAGGCAGCGCGCCTCATTGCGAGCCACACCCCCGGCGACCTCGACCACGTCTTCTTCACCAACGGCGGCGCCGACGCCAACGAGCACGCCGTACGCATGGCGCGGCTGCACACCGGTCGCCACAAGGTGCTGACGACCTACCGCAGCTACCACGGCGGCACGCACCTCGCGGTCAACATGACCGGCGACCCGCGCCGCTGGGCCAGCGACCACGGCTCGGCCGGCACCGTCCACTTCTTCGGGCCGTTCCTCTACCGCAGCGCCTTCCACGCCACGACCGAGGCCGAGGAGTGCCAGCGCGCCCTCGAGCACCTCGAGCAGGTGGTGGCCCTGGAGGGACCGACGACCGTCGCGGCGATCGTGCTCGAGGCGATCCCCGGCACGGCCGGGATCATGGTCCCGCCGCCCGGCTACCTCGCCGGCGTGCGCGAGATCTGCGACCGCAACGGGATCGTGATGATCGCCGACGAGGTGATGTCGGGCTTCGGGCGCGCCGGTCGCTGGTTCGCCGTCGAGCACGGGGCGGTCACGCCTGACCTCCTGACCTTCGCCAAGGGCGTGAACTCGGGCTACGTCCCGCTCGGCGGCGTCGCCATCAGCGACGCGATCCACGCGACGTTCGCGCACCGCACCTACCCCGGCGGCCTCACCTACTCCGGCCACCCGCTCGCCTGCGCTGCGGCGGTCGCGACCATCCGCACGATGGAGGACGAGGACGTCGTGGGCCGGGCCGACCGGCTCGGTGCCGAGGTGATCGGCCCCGGGCTCCAGGCCCTCGCGGAGAAGCACCGGTGGATCGGCGAGGTCCGCGGCACCGGCGCCTTCTGGGCCGTCGAGCTGGTCAGCGACCGGACGACCCGGGAGCCCCTCGCGCCCTACGGCGGCTCCAGCCCGGAGATGGCGGCGGTGGTCAAGGGCTGCCAGGAGCGTGGCCTGCTGCCGTTCTCCAACTACAACCGGATCCACGTCGTGCCGCCGCTCACCACCACCGACGACGAGGTCCGCGAGGGCCTGGCCGTCCTCGACGCCGCCCTCACCGCGGCAGCCGGCTGACACACTGCCCGACGTGGCCGCCCACCAGACCGCCTACGAGCGGCACGCGCCCGACCCCCGTGTCGTGGAGCGCGCTCTCGCCGGCAGCCGGCAGGCCGTCTTCTGGCTGGAGGACGCGGGCGCCGAGGCACGCCACCCCGAGCTGACCTCGTCCGCGACGGCGGACCTCACCGTGGTCGGCGGCGGCTACCTCGGCCTGTGGGCGGCGGTCCACGCCAAGCGCCGCGACCCAGCGACCCGCGTCGTCCTCCTCGAGGCGCGCACCATCGGGTGGGCGGCGTCGGGGCGCAACGGCGGCTTCTGCGAGGCCTCGATCACGCACGGCGAGGACAACGGTCGCAACCGCTGGCCCGACGAGTACGACGTCCTCGACCGCCTCGGCCGCGAGAACCTCGACGCCTTCGAGGCCGACGTCCGCGACCTGGGCCTGGCCTGCGAGTGGGAGCGGACCGGGGCACTCGGCGTCGCCGTCGAGGAGCACCAGGTCGAGGAGCTGCGCGCCGAGGACCACTTCCTCGACGGTGCCGCCGTTCGTGCCGAGATCGACAGCCCGCTCTTCCTCGCGGGCGTCCTCGAGCCCGACCAGAACGCGCTGGTCCACCCGGCCCGGCTCGCCCTCGAGCTCGCCCGGGTCGCGGTGGAGCTCGGCGTCGAGGTGCACGAGCACTGCGCGGTCACGGAGCTGCGGCGTGCGTCCTCCGGGTCGGTCGAGGTGCACACCGACCGGGCCGTGGTCACCTCCGCCCACGTGGTCCTCGCGACCAACGTGTTCCCGTCCCTGCTGCGCCGCAACCGGCTGATGACCGTGCCGGTCTACGACTACGTGCTGATGACCGAGCCGCTCACGTCCGAGCAGCTCGCCTCGATCGGCTGGGCGGGCCGCCAGGGCCTCGGCGACCTCGCCAACCAGTTCCACTACTCCCGGCTGACCGCGGACGACCGCATCCTCTGGGGCGGGTACGACGCCATCTACCCCGCCGGCGGCAAGGTGCGGGCCCGGCACGAGGACCGGCCGGAGAGCCACGCCCGCCTGGCGTCCCACTTCCTCGCGACCTTCCCGCAGCTGGAGGACGTCCGCTTCAGCCACCGCTGGGCGGGAGCGATCGACACGTGCACCCAGTTCACCGCGTTCTACGGCCTCACCCACGGCGGCCGGGTCGCGCACGCGGCCGGCTTCACCGGGCTCGGCGTCGGCGCGACGCGCTTCGCCGCCGAGGTGCTGCTCGACCTGCTGGCCGGCGAGCGGACCGAGCTCACGGAGCTGCGGATGGTGCGCGAGCGGCCGCTGCCGTTCCCACCCGAGCCGCTCGCCACGGTCGGCATCAACCTCACCCGCTGGTCGCTCGACCGCGCCGACCACCGGCAGGGCCGGCGCAACCTGTTCCTGCGGACCCTCGACCGGGCCGGGCTGGGCTTCGACTCCTGACGGCGGAAAGGGGTCAGGGCACCAGGTAGTCGCTGTCGCGCGCGTCGGTGATCGCCATGTGGCCGGGCGCGTGGCCGATCGCGAACGCGGGCCGCGACCGCATCACGGCGGCCTGCGGCGTCACCCCGCACGCCCAGAACACCGGGACCTCACCGGGCCGGACCTCCACCGGCTCGCCGAAGTCGGGGGCGTCGAGGTCGGTGATGCCGAGCGCCCGCGGGTCGCCCACGTGGACCGGCGCGCCGTGCACGGACGGGTAGCGGGAGGTGACCCGCACCGCGGTCGCGACCTGGTCCGCCGGCACCGGGCGCATCGAGACGACCAGCGGCCCGGAGAGCGATCCGGCGGGGCGGCACTCCAAGGAGGTGCGGTACATCGGGACGTTGCTCCCGGCCTCGACGTGCCGCACGGGCACGCCCGCCTCGAGGAGGGCGGCCTCGAAGGTGAAGCTGCACCCCACCAGGAAGGCGACCAGGTCGTCACGCCAGAGGTCGGTGACGTCGTCGACCTCGGCGACGAGCTCGCCGTGCTCGTAGACGGTGTAGCCCGGCAGGTCGGTGCGCAGGTCGCCCGAGAACAGCGGGCTACTCGTGGCACCGGGCTCGGTCACGTCGAGCACCGGGCACGGCTTGGGGTTGCGCTGGGCGAACAGCAGCACGTCGTACGCCACGTCGCGGGGCACCGCGATGAGGTTCGCCTGCGTCCAGCCGGCCGACCAGCCGGCGGTCGGCACCCGCAGCCCCGAGCGGAAGCGGGCCCGCGCCTCGGTGGGCGCGAGGGTGGACGGGTCGTCGGTCGGCATCTCGGTCGGCATCTCGGTCACCTCGCGCTGGTGCGGAATCGGATGTGTTGCCCCGGGCGGGCCTGGGCGGCGAGTCCGAGGTCGGCACGGACCACGACGGCGATGACGGGATAGCCGCCGGTCACCGGGTGGTCGGCCAGGAAGAGCGTCGGCTGCCCCGACGGCGGGACCTGGAGGGCGCCGGGCACCATGCCCTCGCTCGGCAGCTCGTCGTCGCGGGCCCGCTCCAGCGCCGGCCCGGCCAGGCGCATCCCGACCCGGTTGCTCTCCGCGGTGACCTCGTAGGGCGACCCGAGCAGGGCGTCGTACGCCGCCTCGGTGAACCAGTCGTCGCGGGGCCCGCGGGCGACGCGGAGCCACACGTCCCCGCTGTCCGGGACCCGCACGGGCGCGAGGTCCACCCCGGGCAAGGGACGGCGGGCGCGGCCCACGCGCAGCCGGCGGCCGGGCTCGAGCGGCGGCGGCCCGACGCCCGAGAGCGTGTCGGTCGACCGGGAGTCGAGGACGGGGGTCACGTCGATGCCGCCGCGCACGGCGAGGTAGCTGCGCAGGCCGGAGGTCGGCGTGCCGAGCCGCAGGGTGGCGCCGTCCGGCACCCAGACGACGGCGTACGGCGCGACCTCGCGCCCGTCGACGGCCATCGGGCAGGGCGCTCCGGCCAGGGCGACGGTGAGGCCGCCGTGGGCACGGACCTCGAGCCCCCCGAAGGTCACCTCGACGCAGCTGGTGCCGGGCGCGTTGCCGACGAGGCGGTTGGCCAGCGCCATCGAGTCGGTGTCGGCCGCGCCGGAACGGCCGACCCCGAGCGCCGCCAGGCCGGGCCGCCCGAGGTCCTGGACGGTGGCGAGCGGACCGGTGGCCACCACGTCCAGCGCGCGGGCGGTCACGTCGCCTCCACGAAGCGGACCCGGACACCGGGGAGCAGCAGGGCGGGCGGGTCGCGGTCGAGGTCCCACGTCTTCACCGGCGTGTGACCCAGCAGCTGCCAGCCGCCCGGCGACTCGCGGGGGTAGACGCCCGCGAACTCCCCCGCCAGCCCGACGGCACCGGCCGGGACCTTGGTGCGCGGCGTGCTGCGGCGCGGCACGTGGAGCCGCTCGTCGCTGCCCACGAGGTAGCCGAAGCCGGGGGCGAAGCCACCGAAGGCGACCGTCCATTCCTGGCCGGTGTGGGCCTCGACCACGCCGCGCTCGCCGAGCCCGGTCAGCTCGCCGACCTCCTCCAGGTCGGCACCGTCGTAGACGACCGGGACCTCGACCTGCCCGACGTCGGGGCGCGCGCCGCGCGTCGGCCGGGCCGCGCGCACCGCCCGCTCGATCTCGGTCGCGTCGGCCCCCGCCGGGTCGAGGCGCAGCAGGAGTGTGCGCGCCGCCGGGACGAGGTCGACGACGCCGGCCGGCGGCTCGTCCACCAGCTCGGCGTAGAGCGCCAGCACCTCGTCGAGGTCGGCCAGCTCGACGAGGAGGCCGGAGTCGGCGCAGGGCAGGACCCGCATCAGGCGGTGCCGCCCGCGAACGACGAGATCTCCACGCCCGCCTGCTCCAGGGCCTCGCGCACCCGGACCGCCATCGCCACGGCGCCCGGGCTGTCGCCGTGGACGCACAGCGAGGCGGGACGTACGTCGACCACGCTGCCGTCGACCGCCTCGACCTCGCCGCGGGTGGCCATCCGCAGGCACCGCTCCGCGACCTCGTCGGCGTCGTGCAGCACGGCACCGTCCTCGGTGCGCGGCACGAGCGTGCCCTCGGGTGTGTAGCCGCGATCGGCGAACGCCTCGGCGACCGTCGTCAGGCCGGCTTCCTCGGCGAGCGCGAGGAACCGCGAGCCGGGCAGCCCGAGGACGGGCAGCGCCGGGTCGTAGCGGCGTACGGCGTCGACGACCGCGGCGGCCTGCGCCTCGTGGTGGACGATCGTGTTGTAGAGCGCACCGTGCGGCTTGACGTAGCGCACCCGGGTGCCCGCGACGCGGGCGAACGCCTCGAGCGCGCCGATCTGGTAGAGCACGTCGTTGGTGAGCTCCGCGGGAGCGACGTCGATGAAGCGGCGCCCGAAGCCGGCCAGGTCGCGGTAGCCGACCTGCGCCCCGATCGCCACGCCGCGCTCCGCCGCCCGCTCGCACACGTGGCGGAGCACGGTCGGGTCGCCGGCGTGGAAGCCGCACGCGACGTTGGCGCTCGACACCACGTCGAGCAGCGCGTCGTCGTCACCGAGGCTCCACCGGCCGAAGCCCTCGCCGAGGTCGGAGTTGAGGTCGATCACTGGTGCTCCCATCGTCAGGCCCACAGGTCGGCGATGCCGCCGAGCGACTCCCAGCCGAGGTAGAGCGTGAGGAGCCAGACCGCGACGCCGACCGCGAGCAGCCAGCGCGGGTAGCGGTAGCCGCCGAGCAGGTCGTGGGTGCGGCGGGCGGCGACCCAGAGGATCACGGCGAGGCCGACGGGGAGGATCAGGCCGTTGAGCGCGCCGGCCAGGACCAGCAGCGTGACCGGGGCCTTGCCGAGGGCCAGGAACAGGCCCGCGCAGACGACGATGAAGGCGACGACCGCGTAGTTGCGGCGGCGCTGGTCGCCCTTGAGCAGCCCGCTCAGGAACGACACGGACGTGTACGACGCACCGATGACCGAGGTGATGCTCGCGGCCCAGAGGATGACACCGAAGACCCGGACGCCGGCGTCGCCGAGCGCGTGCTGGAAGGCCGAGGCAGGCGGGTTGTCGGCCGCCAGCGCGGCGCCGCCGGCGACCACGCCGAGCACCGCGAGGAAGAGCAGCACCCGCATGACGCCCGTGACCAGGATGCCGGTGACGCTGCCGCGGCTGATCTGCGCGACCTGGTCGGCGCCGGTGATGCCGGAGTCGACGAGGCGGTGGGCGCCGGCGTAGGTGATGTAGCCGCCGACGGTGCCGCCGATCAGCGTGGTGATGATGAGGAAGTCGATCTCGTCGGGCAGCACGCTCTGCTTCAGCGCCTGGCCGACCGGCGGGTCGGAGACGAAGGCGGTGTAGAGCACCATCCCGATCATCACCACGCCGAGCACGACGACGATGCGGTCCATCGCCACACCCGCGCGGCGGCTCAGGAAGACGGCGATCGCGATGACCGCCGAGATCGCCCCGCCGAGCTTGACGTCCATCCCGAACATCGCGTTCATGCCGAGGGCGGTGCCGCCGATGTTGCCGATGTTGAAGACCAGGCCGCCGAGCACGACCAGGGCCGCGAGCACGTAGCCCGCACCGGGCGCGACCCTGTTGGCGAGGTCCTGGGCGTGCATGCCGGCGATGCCGATGACCCGCCACACGTTCAGCTGGACGGCGATGTCCACCAGGATCGAGACCAGGATCGCGAACGCGAACGCCGCCCCGAGCTGGTCGGTGAAGACCGTCGTCTGGGTGATGAAGCCGGGCCCGATCGCGCTCGTTGCCATGAGGAACATGGCGCCGACGAGGGCACCCTTCCCGGCTCGGGCGGCTGTGCCTGACGTCTGCTCGTCAACCTGCTGGTCCATCGGTCTTCCTGTCCGTGTGGTGAGCCCCGTCACACCACCGTGCAGGATTGTTCAACAATCTGTCAATCCCCCCATCTCCTAGACTGCGACCGTGACGACGAGCGCATGGGTCCAGGAGCTGTCCGCGGAGCGGGCGGGCCTCGGGCGCGCCAGCACTGCCGGCCGGGTGGCAGAGATCCTCCGCTCCCACGTCACCGAGGGCCGCCTGCCGCCCGGCACCCGGCTCTCCGAGGAGGACATCGGCGCCGCACTGGGCGTCTCGCGCAACACGCTGCGCGAGGCCTTCCGGCTGCTGGCCCACGAGCGACTGCTGGTCCACGAGTTCAACCGCGGGGTCTTCGTCCGGCGGCTCACCGTCGACGACGTCCACGACCTCTACCGCTTCCGCCGGCTCGTGGAGGGCGGCGTGCTGCGCACGTGTCCGCCCGGCGTCGCCCTCGACGACGTACGCCGCGCGGTGGAGGAGGGCGAGGCGGCCGCGGCCGACGGGCGCTGGGTCGACGTCGGCACGGCCAACATGCGCTTCCACCAGTCCCTCGCCGCGCTGGCCGGCAGCCCGCGCGTCGAGGAGGCGATGCGCCACGTGCTGGCCGAGCTCCGGCTGGTCTTCCACGTGATGGCTGCTCCGCAGACCTTCCACGAGCCCTACCTCGCCGACAACCGGCGGATCCTCGACCTGCTCGAGTCGGGCGACGGCGAGACGGCCGCGGCGGCCCTCGGGCGCTACCTCACCGCGGCCGAGGCGCAGCTGACGGAGGCCTACGCCGCTGCGTCCGGCTGAGCCGGAGCACCCCTTCGGGCGATCTGCGCGCCGCACCCGCGTGCCTACTGTCGAGGACATGACGACAGTGAGCCGCACGTTCGACGTCCGCCCCGCTCCCGACCTGGTGATCGACTACCTCAAGGACTTCAGCAACGCCGAGGACTGGGACCCCGGCACCGAGTCCTGCACCCGCATCGACTCCGGTCCTGTCCAGGTCGGCTCGCGGTGGCACAACACGTCCAAGATCGCCGGGGTGAGCACCGAGCTCGACTACACCCTCGAGCAGCTCACCGACGACACGATCGTCCTGGTCGGCCGCAACGACACGGCGACCTCCACCGACACCATCACCGTCGTGCCCAACCCCGACGGCGCGGGCAGCCGGATCACCTACGAGGCCGTCATCGAGCTCTCGGGCGCGGCGAAGATCGCCGACCCGATCATGAAGATCGTCTTCGAGAAGATCGGCAGCGACACCGAGGACGACATGACCACGGTGCTCAACCGCCTGAAGGGCTGAGCCATCCGTCGACATCCCGCGCGACCGGATCTACTATAGATGTAGTTCCCACGTCACGGGAGGTCGCCATGACCGCACCCACGACGGCCTGGTCGCCGCCACTGCCCGATGCACCCGGGTTCGAGCACGCCGTCGTCGAGACGCCAGGACTCCGGACCCACCTCGCGAGCATCGGCGAGGGCGAGCCCGTCCTGATGCTGCACGGCTTCCCCGAGCACTGGTGGCAGTGGCACGAGGTCGCCCCGCTGGTCGCCGCGGGCGGCTTCCGCGTGCTGTGCCCCGACCTGCGCGGGGCCGGCTGGACGGTCGCCGACGACCCGCGGATCGAGCGCGAGACCCGGCTCCGCGACGTCCTCGCGCTCCTCGACGCGCTCGACATCGAGCGGGCCCACGTCGTCTCGCACGACATGGGCGTGATCACGGCGATGCAGCTGACGTACGACCACCCCGACCGCGTCCGCACGGCGGTGCAGCTGTCGGTGTGGCCGGCGTTCATCACCTTCAGCCCGCGACTCGCCCCGGCCTTCCAGCACCTGCCGCCGTTCGTCTGGCACCAGCCCGGCGCCTCGCTGCGGCCCACCTTCTCCCCGCGCTACGCCGCTCGCCCTATGTCGGAGGCCACCGTCGAGGCGCACCTCGCCCAGTTCGCGCGGCCCGAGGTCGACGCCGCGGTGCGTCCGCTCGTGCGTCGCATGGTGCTGCCTGAGGCGATGCGGATGGCCCGCGGCGTCTACCGACGCAAGCGGCTCCCGGTGCCGACGCTCGTCGTCTTCGGCCGTCGCGACCACCCGACGACCCCCGAGCTGCTCGAGCGCCTCTGCCGCAACCCGGAGCGCCACGCCGACCGCTTCGAGCTCGCCTACGTCGACAACGCGGCCCACTTCATCACCGACGACGCCCCCGACGAGGTCGCCGGGCTCGCGCTCGACTGGTTCCGCAGGCGCGGGTCGTCGGTCGGGTCGGCATAGAGGTCAGGGCAGCCGACGTCCTCGGCGTCCGGGTCGAGCTCGAAGTGCCAGGGCTCGTTGGCGTACACCTGGCAGAGCCCGTGGTCGGCCCCGTGCTCGACGAGCCAGTCGATGGCCGCCTGGGGGCCCAGGTCGACGGCCGCCCCGGCCTCGTGCACCGACGTCCCGGGACGTGCGACCCACGCCGCGGCCGCGGACTCCGAGCCGTGCTCGACGACCGCCTCGTCGAACAGCCGGGCCTGGTAGGCCCTCGACCGCCAGCCGCTGGTGACCTCGATCCGGACCCCGTCCGCCGCGGCGGCGGTGGTGGCGGCGCGGAGCTCGTCGCGCAGCCGGCGCTCGAGCCGTGTCACGCCCGGGAGGTCGTCGTACGCCGTCGTGCCGGCCGGGAGCTGGCCCCGCAACGCAGCCGACGAGCCCGCGACGCGGTCCAGCGCGAGGACCGACGGCTCCTGGGACGCGGCGCAGCCGACGGCGAGCAGGGCGAGAGCGAGGGCGACGAGGCGTGCTGGTGACATGCGACCAGTGAAGGAAGCGCGACGTTGCATGGGCGTATGGAGATTTCGATACGCCGACGACACACGGCGCTCCCTACCATCGGGGGCATGCGCGTGCTGATCGTCGAGGACGAGCCCCTCATGGCGGGCGCCATCCGCGACGGCCTGCGACTGGAGGCGATCGCGGCCGACATCGCCGGTGACGGCGACGCCGCGCTGGAGCTCCTCGGCCTCAACGCGTACGACATCGCGGTGCTGGACCGCGACATCCCGGGTCCGTCCGGCGACGAAGTGGCGGCCCACATCGTCGCGTCGGGCTCCGGCGTGCCGATCCTGATGCTCACCGCCGCCGACCGGCTCGACGACAAGGCGTCCGGCTTCGAGCTCGGCGCCGACGACTACCTCACCAAGCCGTTCGAGCTGCAGGAGCTGGTCCTCCGCCTCCGCGCCCTGGACCGCCGGCGCGGGCACCACCGTCCGCCGGTGCGTGAGCTCGCCGGCCTGCGCGTCGACCCGTTCCGGCGCGAGGTGCACCGCGACGGCCGCTACGTCGCGCTCACCCGCAAGCAGTTCGCCGTGCTCGAGGTGCTGGTGGGCGCCGAGGGCGGCGTGGTCAGCGCGGAGGAGCTGCTCGAGCGGGCGTGGGACGAGCACGCGGACCCGTTCACCAACGCCGTGCGGATCACCGTGTCGGCACTGCGCAAGCGACTCGGCGAGCCGTGGGTCATCGCCACCGTGCCGGGCGTCGGCTACCGCATCGACGTCCCGGACGGCGCCCGTGGCTAGGCCGCCCGGTCCGAGCGTCCGGCTCCGGCTGGCGCTGAGCTACGCCGGCTTCCTGGTGGTGGCCGGCGCGGGACTGCTGGCCGTGGTGTGGGTCTTCCTGCTGCGCTACGTCCCCGACGAGGCGGGCTCGACCTCCGGCGCGGGCGCGCCCGACGGCGGGTTCGGTGGCACGTTCATGCCCGGTCGCTCGGACCTCTGGGACGCCTTCGCGCCCAAGGCCGCGTGGATGATGGTCCTGCTCCTCGTCGTCGGGCTGGCGGGTGGCTGGGTGCTGGCGGGCCGGATGCTCGCGCCGCTCGACCGGATCACCGCCGCCACCCGAGCAGCCGGCAGCGGTGCGCTCGACCACCGGATCCGGCTGCCCGGCCGCAGCGACGAGTTCCGCGAGCTCGCCGACGCCTTCGACGGGATGCTCGAGCGCCTGGAGAGCCACGTCGCGGAGCAGCAGCGCTTCGCGGCCAACGCCTCCCACGAGCTGCGTACGCCGCTCGCCATCACGCAGACGCTGCTCGACGTGGCCGCCAAGGACCCCACCCCCGACGTCGACCTGCTCGTGGACCGGCTGCGGACGGTCAACACCCGTGCGATCGACCTCACCGAGGCGCTGCTCGTGCTGAGCCGGGCCGACCAGCGCAGCTTCGTCCACGAGCCCGTCGACCTGTCGCTCCTCGCCGAGGAGGCCGCCGAGGTGCTGCTGCCGCTGGCCGAGGAGCGCGGCGTCACGGTCACGACGGGAGGGGACGCGGCGACCACGTCGGGGTCGCGGGCCCTGCTGCTCACGCTGACCACGAACCTCCTGCACAACGCGATCGTCCACAACCTCTCCTGCGACGGCGCCGCGTGGGTCACCACGCGTGAGGCGCCGGCCGGCGTCGTGCTGCGGATCGAGAACACCGGCGACCACCTCGCCAGCGACGTGGTCGAGACCCTCGCCGAGCCGTTCCGGCGCGGCACCGAGCGGGTGCACGACGACCACGGCGGGGTCGGCCTGGGCCTGGCCATCGTGCAGCGGATCGCCACCGCGCACGACGGCCGGCTCGACCTGGCCCCGCGGACCGACGGCGGCCTGGTCGCGACCGTGACGCTGCCCCGGCGCTGACGACGTACGACGTCAGGCCGGCGCGGCCTCCGGCGGGAAGCCACCGGTCGAGATCGTGCTCCATCGGGTCGGCGTGATGCGGAGCAGCGACTTGCCCTGGCTCACCATCGCGCGGCGGTACTCCTCCCAGTCGGAGTGCTCGCCGGCGATGGTGCGGAAGTACTCCACGAACGCATCGAGCGCCTCGTCACCCTCGGTCGCGTCGAGCACCTCGCAGGTGCCGTCGACCTGCACCCACGCGTCGTCCCAGTCGTCGGAGAGCACCAGCACCGAGACCTCCGGGTTGCGACGCGCGTTCCTCGTCTTGGCGCGCTGCGGATAGCTCGAGATGACGATCCGACCGCTGTCGTCGACCCCGCCGGCCACCGGCGAGGCCTGCGGCGAGCCGTCGGCCTTCCGGGTCATCAGCACCATCCGGTGGCGCGGGCGGACGAAGTCGAGCAGGTCGTCGAGCCCGACGTCGGTGTTGGTCGCGATCCGGGGAGCCATGCCGTCGAGGCTAGCCGCGGACCTCGCGCAGCGCCCGCGCGAGACAGCCAGCGAAGTGGTCGACGTGGGTCTCGTCCCAGACGAGCGGCGGCCGCACCTTGAGCACGTCGCCACGGGGCCCGGTCAGCCCGGCGAGCGCACCCTCGCGGACGAGGGACTCGAGCAGTGCGCGGGCCACCTCCCGTCCACCGAGGACGTCGACGCCGACCACCAGCCCGGTCCCGCGCACCTCCCCGAGCAGGCCGGTCGAGGCAGCGAGGTCGCGCAGGCGCTGCTGGAGGTGCGCGCCGATCACGAGTGCCCTGTCGGGGAGCCGCCAGTCGTGCAGCACGTCGAGCACGGCGTTGCCGGCGGCGGCCGCGGCCGGCGTCGCGGCGAAGGTCGAGAAGTACTCGTAGCGCTCGGCGAGGCGATCGACGACCTCGCGACGTGCGACGACGGCGCCCATCGGGTAACCCGCCCCCATCGGCTTGCCGACGGTGACGAGGTCGGGCACGACGCCCGACTGCGCGAAGCGCCACATCGCCGGCCCGGTGCGGCCGTAGCCGACCTGCACCTCGTCGGCGAGGTAGAGCGCACCCGCCGCGTGCGCACCCGCGCGCAGCCCCTCGAAGTACGACACCGGCGCGTCGTGCACGCCCTCGCTGGTGAAGCCGGAGTCGGCCAGCAGCAGCGCGGGCCGGTGCCCGCGGTCCGCGAGCGCCCCCGCAGCGGCCCGCACCTGGTCGCTCGTCGAGGCCGCGGAGAGGTCCGCTGGCGCGATCGGCGCGCGGAAGGTCCCGACCGCCTCGGGCCGGTGGCCCGGTGGCCACTCGTTGGAGCTCAGGTCGGCCATCCACTTCGTGGAGCCGTGGTAGCCGTGCTCGACGATCAGCGCGCCCGACCCACCGGTCCACTCGGTCGCCAGCCGCCAGGCCACCTCGTTGGCCTCGGTGCCCGACGTGGTGAAGAGGACGGTGTCCAGCCCGGGCGGCATCGTGGCGACCAGCCGCTCGGCGAGCTCGACCACCTCGGGGTGGAGGTATCGCGAGTGGGTGTTGAGCCGGCCGAGCTGGCGGCTCACGCGGTGCGTCACGGTCGGGTCGGCGTGGCCCACTACCGCGACGTTGTTGTAGGCGTCGAGGTAGCGCCGCCCGGACGCGTCGGTCAACCAGGCACCCTCGCCGCTGACGATCTCCAGTGGCTGCGCGTAGAACAGCGGGGCGACCCCGCCGCCCATGACCGCAGCGCGCCGCTCCGCCAGGTCGGTCCGCGGAGCCACCCTGGTCCCGGCGAGACGGTGCAGCCGCCCGGCCAGCTCGGCGGGCGTGAGCTGCGCGAGCTCGGCCGTCGTCCGGGCGTTGGCGTCGTCGTACTGGTTGATGTACGCCGTGTTGTCGGGGTGGGCGGCCGCCCGGGCGCGGGAGATGATCGTGCTGAGCGCGAGCCGGGACAGGACCAGCTCCCCGAGGACGTCGACCTCGTCGTGGAGGAGCGGGCGGAGCCGCTGGTAGCCGCGCAGGGTCGCGCCGGCCAGCTCCCACAGCGAGCAGACCTGGGTCGCGCTGGTGTTGCGCAGGACCGAGGTGAGGGTGACGGCGAGGTCGGCGACGTCGGCGGTGTGGTGCAGGTCGCCGAAGTCGATGAGGCCCGTGACCGCACCGTCCTCGACGAGCACGTTGGTCAGCGTGAGGTCGGCGTGGTGGATCCCGCCGGGCAGCGCGGTGACCCGCGCGAGCGACGCGGAGACGCGCGCGACGACCGCACCGAGCGGGTCATCGGCGGCGAGGCCGGCCCGCGCCGCGACGGCAGGCAGCCGTCGTACGTCCCAGTCGAGGTCGCGGGAGCCCGCGGCCGGGTGGAAGAAGCCGCGCAGCGCCGCCTGGAGCCGCGCGGTCGCGGCGCCGACCTGCTCGGCGAGCGCCTCGGTGACCACCTGCCCCTCCAGCTCGGAACCGGGCACCGTCGTGATCATGCGCGCCAGGCACACGCGGCCGGAGTCGTCGGCGATCTCGGCGATCGCGCCGCGGTCGAGGCAGCTCGCGGTGAGTGGGACGACCAGTGACGGGTCGACGGCCGTCACGTGCGCCATGGCCGCGACCTCCATCTCCACGAGCGCCCGCGACTCGGCCGGGTTGGAGACCTTGAGGACGTGGTCGTCGACCAGGACGTTGAGGTCGCGCTCGCTCGACAGTGGCCGCACCTCGTCGGCCGGGAGGCCCCAGTGGTCGGCCACGAGCCGGCGCACGGACTCCTCCGCCAGCCGCGGAGGCGGCTCCTCCAACACGTCCTGTGCCACGGCCGCAGGCTAGTCGTAGTCTCGGGCCAGCACCCCGCAGGAGGCGAGATGGGCGACACCGGCAAGGACGAGCGCTACACCGCCAAGGGACGACTGCGCACGTCGGTCTACGAGGCCGAGATGAAGCGCCTCCAGGAGCAGCTCGTGCTGCTGCAGTACTGGATCCAGTCGCAGGGCCTCAAGGTCGTGGTGCTCTTCGAGGGCCGCGGGTCGGCCGGCAAGGGCGGGGTGATCAAGCGGATCACCGAGCGCACCAGTCCACGCACCGTGCGGATCGCCGCGCTGCCCAAGCCCACCGACCGCGAGCGCACGCAGTGGTACTTCCAGCGCTACGTCGAGCACCTGCCCGCCGCCGGCGAGATGGTCCTGTTCGACCGCTCCTGGTACAACCGCTCGAACGTCGAGTGGGTGATGGGCTTCTGCACCGCGGACGAGCACCAGGAGTTCCTGCGCAGCTGCCCGGAGTTCGAGCGGATGCTCGTCCGCTCGGGGACCGTGGTGCTGAAGTACTGGTTCTCCGTCAGCGCGGAGGAGCAGCAGCGCCGGTTCGAGGCCCGCAACAACGAGCCCCTCAAGCGCTGGAAGCTCTCCGACATGGACCTCGCCGAGCGCGAGCTCTACGTCCGCTACTCGATGGCCAAGGACACCACCTTCCAGTACACCGACATCAAGCAGGCGCCCTGGTACGTCGTGCCGTCCGACGACAAGCTCGCCTCGCGGCTCAACTGCATCAGCCACCTGCTCGCGCAGTTCGACTACGAGGACGTCGCACCGCCCCGCGTCACGCTCCCCGAGGTGCGGAACGTGCCGTACGTCCGGCCGCCGCTCCACGAGCAGACGTTCGTCCCACAGCTGTTCTGAGGCGTCGTCGCACCCGGCTGGGAGCATGGCGGGGTGAGCAGGCCGACACCCCACGTCGCGGTCGACCGTGACGTCCTCGAGGACAACATCCACGCGATGCAGCGGGCGGCCGATGCCGCGCGCCTCGCCCTGCGACCTCACGCCAAGACCCACAAGTCGCTCCAGGTGGCCAGGCTCCAGCTCGCGGCCGGAGCCGTCGGCCTGACCGTCGCGACGGTCTCCGAGGCGGAGGTCTTCGCCGAGGTGTGCGACGACCTCTTCGTCGCCTATCCGCTCTGGATGGACGACGAGCGGACCGGCCGTCTGCGGAGGCTGCTCGACCGAGCCGGCGTGACCGTCGGCGTCGACTCCGTGGACTCCGTACGCCGGCTCGCGCCCCTCGCCGGCGCGGGGCTGCGGGTCCGCATCGAGGTCGACAGCGGGCACCACCGAAGCGGCGTGCCCGTGGGCGAGGTCCTCGCCATTGCGACCGCCGCGGCCGAGGCGGACGTGGCGGTCGACGGCGTGTTCACGTTCCCCGGCCACTCCTACTCACCTGACTCACGGGCGTCCGCCGCTGCCGACGAGCAACGCGAGCTCGGCGCCGCCCGCGACGCGCTGGAGGCAGGCGGCGTCCCGTGCGCAGCGGTCAGCGGTGGCTCGACACCGTCCGTCGCCTACGCCCGCGCCGAGGTGCTGACCGAGGTCCGCCCCGGCGTGTACGTCTTCGGCGACGCCCAGCAGTGGGAGCTGGGCACCATCGCGCCGCAGCAGGTCGCCCTGACGGTCGTCGCCACCGTCGTCGGCCGCTACCCCGACCGGGTGGTGCTCGACGCCGGCAGCAAGGTGCTCGGGGCCGACCGGTCGTCGTGGGCGACCGGTCACGGACGGCTCCTCGACCACCCGGACGCCGTCATCACCGCCCTGTCCGAGCACCACGCCACCGTCACCGGCTTCGACGCACCTCGCGGGACCCGCGTCCGCGTCGTGCCCAACCACGTGTGCACGGCGGTCAACCTCGCCGACGAGCTCGTGGTCGCCGACGGCACGTGGCGGGTGGACGCGCGGGGCGCCAACACCTGATCTCCGATCAGCCGCCGGTCATTCCGCCCGGACCTCCCCGACGTCGAGCAGGACCTTGCCGACGGCGCCGTCCTCGACCGCCGCATGGGCGTCGGCCGTCCGCTCGAGCGGGTAGTGGTGGAGGGGCAGGCCGTGCTCCTCACCGACGCCGAAGGCACCTGCGGCGACCGCCGCCGTGACGTCCTCGGCCGCGGCCCGCAGCGCGGACTGGCCGACGGTGTAGAGCAGCACCCACTGGAAGCGGGCGTTGGTCGAGAAGGTCTCGCGCACGCTGAGGGTGACCTCGTCGCCGCCGTTGTTGGCGTAGATCGCGATCGTGCCGCGCGGCTTGATCACCTGGACGTCGGCGCGCAGGTTCTGCGCGGGCGCGACCTCGACGACGAGGTCCACCCCGTCCGGCGCGAGCTCGCGGACCGCCGCGACGGTGTCGCCCTCGCGGTAGTTGACCGTGTGGTGCGCGCCAGCAGCCGTGGCGAGCGCGGCCTTCTCGTCGCCGCTCACGGTGCTGATCACGGTGGCGCCGGCCCACCGGGCGAGCTGGATCGCCGCGTTGCCGACCGCGCCGGCGCCGCCCGCGACGAGCACCGTCATCCCGGCGAGGGCACCGGGTGCGAGCCGGTCGGGCCCGTCCTCGGACGTGGTCAGTGCACGGTGCGCGGTGATCGCCGGGACGCCGAGCGAGGCGCCCACGTCGTACGACGCCGTGTCGGGCAGCACGGTCACGTTGGCCACCGGCAGCACGAGCTGCTCCTGCGCCGTGCCGCCCGGCCGGGTGTGCTGGGCGAGCATGGTCCACACGCGGTCGCCGACCGCGAGGTCGGTGACCCCGGCCCCGACCGCGGCGACGATGCCGGCGCCGTCCTGGCCGGGCACGATCTCGGGGAAGGCGAGCTCGCCCATGCCGCCCGCGCGGAACTTCCAGTCCGTCGGGTTCACCCCGGCGCGGATGACCCGCACCCGCACCTCGTCGCGCCCGGGCTCCGGCACGTCACGGTCCACCACCTCCAGCACGGAGGAGTCGCCGCTCTCGGTGTAGACCACAGCACGCATCGAGTTGCCCTTCGTCGACAGACAGTTCTCCCCCAACGCCTACCACCGACGATCCATGCCCGCCAGCAGGCCCGCCCGGATTGCGCACGGAGCCGGCCGCCTCCCTAGAATCGGTGGCAGCAGAGGGTTTCACGCGTCTTGGAGGTGGGTTCGGCGCGTCGTTCCGACGCACCCAGAAAGACCCGCCCGTGAGCCCTCTCGCCTCCTACCGCCGACTCCTGCAGCTGGCCGGACCGACCTACGTCCTCGTGGCGTTCATCGGCCGGCTGCCGCTCGCCATGAGCCAGCTCGGCACCCTCCTCCTCGTCGCCACCGCCAGCGGCAGCTACGGCCTCGGCGGCCTGAGCGCCGGCGCGCTCGCCGTCGCAAACGCCGTGGGCGCGCCGATGGCCGGCACGCTGGCCGACCGGATCGGCCAGCGCCACGTCGTGCTCGCCCAGTCCCTGCTCGGCGCGGCCGGCCTGGCGACGCTCGTCGCCGTGGTGCACGCCGACGCCGCGGACGCCCTCGTGGTGCTCACCGCAGCCGCGACCGGCCTCGCCCTCCCCCAGGTCGGGCCGCTGGCGCGGGTGCGGTGGCGTCCGCTGACGCGCTCGACCGGCCCGCACCAGCGACGTCTCGTCGACGCGGCGTTCTCCTACGAGGGGGCGGCCGACGAGGCTTCCTTCGCCATCGGCCCCGCCCTGGTCGGGCTCTCCGTCGCCGTCTTCTCGCCCTCGGGCGCGCTGCTGCTCGCGGCCGCGCTGCTCGCGGTCTTCGGTTCGGCGTTCGCGCTCGACTCCTCGGCCCGGCTCGCCCACGAGGGCCGCCACGTCGCGGCCACCGGCCGGCTCCTCGTGCCCGCCTTCGTCGTGCTGGCCGTCGCGCAGGTGACCATCGGGTCGCTCTTCGGGGCGACCCAGACCGGCGCGACCGTGCTGGCCACCGACCTCGGCAGCCCCGGGCTGGCCGGCTTCGTGCACGCCACGCTCGGCGTCGGCAGCGCTCTCGCCGGGCTGGCGACGGCGTACGTCCCCGAGCGGATCGGCCACGAGCGCCGCGCCCTGGTCGCGGCGTGGGCGCTGCTCGCCTTCTCGCTGCCGCTGCTGCTGGTCGAGACGCTCCTCGGCACGACCGCGACAGTGCTCGTGCTGGGCTTCGCGGTGGCGCCGTACATGATCGCCGTGTTCTCCCTCGCCGAGCGCGTGGTGCCGCCGACGCGCGTCGGCGCGGCGATGACGATGCTCGCCAGTGCGACCGGTCTCGGGTACGCCCTCGGCTCCAGCCTCGCGGGCCGCCTCGCGGACGCGTCCGGCGCGACCGCGGCCTTCTCCGTGACGGTCGGCGCCACGGTGGTCGCCGTGCTGCTGATGACCTCGCAGCAGCGCCGCCTGCGGGTGGCGACCACTCCCGCCGCCGACGAGGCCCCGGCCCGGGAGCTGGTCAGCACTCCACGACGTTGAGGGCGAGGCCGCCGCGCGCGGTCTCCTTGTACTTGTCCTTCATGTCGCGCCCCGTCTCGCGCATGGTCTTGATGGCCTTGTCGAGGGAGACGTGGTGGGAACCGTCGCCGCGCACCGCCATCCGCGCCGCTGTGATGGCCTTGATCGAGGCGACGGCGTTGCGCTCGATGCAGGGGATCTGCACCAGCCCACCCACGGGATCGCAGGTGAGGCCGAGGTTGTGCTCGATGCCGATCTCGGCGGCGTTCTCCACCTGCTGCGGCGTGCCGCCGAGGATCTCGGCCAGGCCGCCGGCCGCCATCGAGCAGGCGGAGCCGACCTCGCCCTGGCAGCCGACCTCGGCGCCGGAGATCGACGCGTTCTCCTTGAACAGCAGGCCGATCGCGGCGGCGGTCAGCAGGTAGCGGACGATGCCGTCGTCGTCGGCACCGGGCACGAAGTGGTGGTAGTAGAGCGCCACGGCCGGCACGATCCCGGCGGCGCCGTTGGTCGGCGCCGTCACGATCCGGCCACCGGCGGCGTTCTCCTCGTTGACCGCCAGCGCGTAGAGGGTCACCCACTCCATCGCCCCGAGCGGGTCGGCGACGCCGGAGGCCCACTCGACGTCGAGCTTCGCCTTCAGCTCGGCCGCGCGGCGGCGTACCTTCAACCCGCCCGGCAGCACGCCCGTCGTCCGGCTGCCCCGGTCGACGCACTCCCGCATCACCTGCCAGATCGCGAGCAGCTCGGCGCGCACCGCGGCCTCGGACCGGCGGACCGTCTCGTTCGCGAGCATCACGTCGCTGATCCGCAGCCCCGTCGCGGTCGTGATGGCGAGCAGCTCGTCGGCGGTCGTGAACGGATGCGGCACCGGCGTCTCGTCGGCGACGATCACGGGGTTGCCGAGGTCGTCCTCGTCGAGGACGAAGCCGCCGCCCACCGAGTAGTACTCGCGCCGGCGCAGCTCGGCACCACTCGCGTCGAAGGCCTGGAACACCATGCCGTTGGTGTGGAACTCCAGCCGCTTGCGCCGGTGCAGCACCACGTCGTCGACCGTGAACGGCACGCGCTGCTCGCCCGCGAGCGGCAGGCACCCCGTGGCGAGGACCGTCTGCACCATCGGGTCGGCCGCGACCGGGTCGACGAGGTGCGGCTGCTCGCCGGCCAGCCCCAGGACGACGGCCTTCACGCTGCCGTGCCCGTGGCCGGTGGCGCCGAGCGAGCCGAAGAGCTCGACGTGCACCCGCGCCACGTCGGCGAGCAGACCGTCGGACCGCAGCCCGTCGGAGAAGAGGTACGCCGCCTTCATCGGTCCGACCGTGTGCGAGCTGGAGGGGCCGATGCCCACCTTGAACAGGTCGAACACGCTGATGGTCATGGCGTTCCCTCCACCGCCGACGCCGTTGTCGGCAGCACCCTCGATGATGAGGCTCCGAGACCGGACGAAACAAGACCCAAGTTGCGCTATTCGCAGAGCGTTGCGCACCGCGCAACGGGCGGCGACACGCGATCGGCACGTTGGTCCCATGACTGAGCGGACGATGCGCGACCGGATGCTAGCGGGCGAGCTCTACATCGCGGACGACCCCGTGCTCGGGGAGGAGTCGCGACGCGCCCAGGGGCTGGCGCACCGCATCAACACGATGGACCCCAACGACGGCGCAGGTCGTCGCACCCTGCTGGAGGAATTGCTCGGCGCCTTTGGCCCGGAAAGCGAGATCCGGCCCCCGCTCCAGTGCGACTACGGCTACCAGACGACGATCGGCGCCCGCACGTTCGTCAACTGGGGCGTGATCCTGCTCGACGTCGCCACGATCACCATCGGGGACGACGTCCAGATCGGACCGAACGTCCAGCTGCTGACGGCGACGCACCCGCTGGAGCCCGGTCCGCGCCGCGACAAGTGGGAGGCGGCCGAGCCGATCGTCATCGACGACAACGTCTGGCTCGGCGGTGGCGTGATCGTCTGCCCGGGCGTGACGATCGGCGCCGACACGGTGGTCGGCGCCGGATCGGTCGTCACCCGCGACCTCCCTCCTGGCGTGGTGGCCGTCGGCTCGCCCGCGCGAGTCGTCCGCGAGCTCTGAGCGCTGTCACGGCTGGTCGCAGACGAGGTCCTCGACGGTGTTGCTGACGTCGGCGACCATGTCCATGCTCGTCGGCAGCGCGGTGACGGCGACGACGGCCCAGCGGCCGTCGTCGGTCACCAGGTTGCGGGTCTCGAAGCCCTGGATGTCCCCGCCGTGGCCCCAGCCGACCCCACCGCACTCGAGCTCGGTGCGCGCCAGGCCCAGGCCGTAGCGCCAGCCGGGCTCGGCATCGAAGTGCGGCGCGCGCACGGTCTCCCGCATCTCCGCCAGCAGTCCGGGCTCGAGGAGCTCGCCGCCGACCAGTGCGGTCATGAAGGCGCCGAGGTCCTTGGGCGTGGACACGAGCTGGCCGGCGGCCCAGCCGAGCGACGGGTCCATCCGGGTGATGTCCTCCCAGGGCGCCCCGGGCTCCTCGGCGAGGTAGCCGTGGGGGTGGCTGCCGCGGATGCGCTGCTCGCCGACCCGGGGCCAGTAGGTGTCGCGCAGGTCGAGCGGCGTGATGATGCGTCGGGCGATCTCCTCCCCCACAGGACGCTCGGTGACGCGCTGCACCAGCAGGCCGAGGAGGACGTAGTTGGTGTTGGAGTACTCCCACTTCGTGCCCGGGGCGAAGTGACGCCTCTCGGCGAGCGCGGCCTCGAGCAGGTCGTGCGGCTCGAAGTAGGTGTGCGCGACCGCGCTCATCGACCCGCCGGCCTCGATGACCAGGGAGTCGTAGTCGGGCAGCCCACTGGTCTGCTGGAGCAGCTGGCGCACGGTGATGCGTCGTCCGTCGCCGCCGGGTCCGCGCACGACGCCGGGCAGGTAGCGCTCGACGCGCGCGTCGAGGTCGACCTTCCCCTCCTCGACGAGCTGCAGCACGACCGTGGCGGTGAACATCTTGGTGTTGCTGGCGATGCGGACCCGCGAGTCCGCGGGCACGGCCTCGCCCGTCGCGAGGTCGCCCGTGCCGGCGGTGTAGGTACGGACGCCGTCGGCGTCACCCACGGCGGCGATCACGCCGGGGAATCCGGTGTGCGACACGAGCCGGTCGAGCCGCTGCTGCGGGCCGGCCGGCTCGGCCTTCGCGTCGACGACGTTGGTGGTCACGGACAGCGCGACGGCTACGGCGGCGAGCGCGGCCGCCGTACGACGTGAGATGCGGTGCGAGATGTCGAACATGAGGTCTCCTCGGTGGGGGGATCTGGATGTTCCTCAACCGTGGTCGCGCGCCTGCTCGTTCTCGATCCCGCTGCCTGCCGAGACGGTGGTACAGCAGGCACTACTCCTGGGCAGGATCCCTTGGGACGAGCGCGTCCGGCCCCTACCGTGCAGACGTGCCCTCCGCCCCGCTCGCCCTCCGGCGCACCCTCCGCTCGCTGGAGCAGCTGCTCGGCGGGTTCGGCACCGCGCTGCTCGCGCTGGCCGTCCTCGTGTGGTCGGTGACGCTCGGCTGGTTCACGTCCCGGGCGACGCTGGGTGCCGTGCACGGCCTCGCCGACCGCGAGCGCGTACGCCTCGGGCGCTGGGGCGAGGAGGTGCTGCCGCCGTCGGCGCGACCCGACCGGCTGCGCGAGGCGCTCCGAGACCCGGCCACCCGTGCCGAGCTGCACTGGCTGGCCCGCCACGCCCTGGCCGGCACCGTCGTCGGCTTCCTGGCCGTGCTCGCGCCGCTGTCCGCGGTGCGCGACCTGACCTTCCCGCTGTGGTGGTGGTCGCTGCCCGACGGCTGGGCCAGCCCGTCGCTGGGGCTGTGGGTCGTGCACGACTGGTCGGGCGTGCCCGCCGTCGTCCTGCTCGGCCTGGCGTGGGCCGCGCTGACGGTCGGGGGTGCACCGGTCGCCGCGCGACGCCAGCTCCGGGTCGCGCGGACCCTGCTCGGCGAGGTGCCGGGCGACCTCACGCTCCGGGTCGCCGAGCTCACCCGCACCCGCGCGGCGGCGCTGGACGCGCACGCGGCCGAGCTCCGCAGGATCGAGCGGTCGCTGCACGACGGCGCGCAGAACCGGGTCGTCGCCGCGACCGTGATGATCGGTGCCGCCCGACGCAGCCTCGCCGGCAACCCGCAGCAGACCGAGCACCTGCTCGGGCAGGCGCAGGACGCGGCCGAGCTCGCCCTGGCGGAGCTGCGCGCGGTCGTGCGCAGCATCCTGCCGCCGGTGCTGGCCGACCGCGGCCTCGAGGGCGCGCTGCACGGGCTCGCCGCCGCCAGCCCGGTCCCCTGCTCGGTCGAGGTCGACGTGCCGGGGCGCTGCGCCGCCGCGGTCGAGGCCACCGTCTACTTCGTGGTCGCCGAGGCCCTGACCAACGTCGCGCGGCACAGCGGAGCGCGGCGCGTCGCGGTCGTCGTACGCCGCCGCGCGGACGACACCGTCGAGGCCGTCGTGACCGACGACGGCACGGGCGGCGCGCACGAGGGCGACGGGTCGGGGCTCGCCGGCATCCGCCAGCGGGTCGAGGCGATGGACGGACAGTGGACGCTGGTCAGCCCGGCGGGCGGCCCGACCGAGCTGAGGGTGGAGGTCCCGTGCGGATCGTGATTGCGGAGGACGACGCGCTGCTGCGCGAGGGCATCGGCGCAGTGCTGGTCGCGGAGGGGCACGAGGTGGTCGCCGCGGTCGGCGACGGCGAGCAGCTGCTGGCCGCGGTCGACCGGCACGAGCCCGACGTCGCCGTGGTCGACGTTCGCATGCCGCCGACGCACACCGACGAGGGCGTCCGCGCCGCCGTGGAGGCCAGGCGCAGGCGCCCGGGCCTCCCGGTGCTGGTGCTCTCGGCCTACGTCGAGCGGGCCTTCGCCACCGACCTGCTCTCGCAGGGAAGCGCCGGCCTGGGCTACCTGCTCAAGGAGCGGGTCGGCCGGGTCGAGACCTTCGTGCAGGCGCTGGAGCACGTGGCCAGGGGCGGCACGGCGATCGACCCCGAGGTGGTCGCCCAGCTCGTCGCGCGGCCCGACCCGCGGATGGCGCGACTGACCGCGCGCGAGCGCGAGGTGCTCTCGCTGATGGCCGAGGGGCGCGGCAACGCCGCCATCGCCCAGGAGCTGGTGGTGACCGACGGTGCGGTGCACAAGCACATCCGCTCGATCTTCGCCAAGCTCGACCTGCCGCCCTCCGACGACGCCGACCGGCGCGTCACGGCCGTGCTGCACTACCTCGAGAACCGCTGAGTCACGGGACGATCGCCTCGGCGATGGTCCGGGCCCGGGCGACCGGGTCCGCCGGTGAGCCACGCAGCAGGCTGGCCAGCGCCCCGTTGTAGACCACCAGCAGCTGGTCGACGACTGCGTCGACGTCCGCGACCTCCGCCTCCCGCGCGAGCGCGCGCAGCCGGGTGGCGAGGACGGAGGTGTCCGCCAGGACGAGGAGCTCGACGGGATCGTCCGGGTCGCCCGAGGGGCGTTCGGACGCCGTGGCGAGGAAGGCGCACCACTGGGTGGTGCCCGAGGTCCGCCGGAACTCCGCGAGCGCGTCGAACAACGCCAGCAGCCGCGCGCGCGGCGAGGTGGCCGCCTCGATCGAGGCCTCCCACTGGGTCGTCCACGCCGCGAGGCGGCGGTCGAGCACGGCGGCGAGCAACCCGTCCTTGCTGCCGACGTGCTGGTACAGCGTCGCGATCGCCACGCCCGCCTCGGCGGCCACCCGATCCACGCCCGTCACGCCGATGCCGTCGGCGAAGAACAACCGCTCCGCGGTGTCGAGGATGCGCTCGCGTGTCTCGGCCCTGGCCACACTGGAAGCATAACGTGCGTTCTGATAGAACGGTCGTTATGGTTTCGTCGACGACGGTAGCCCCGCCCGCCACGCGCGGACTCGCGGTGGCCGTGCTCGGCACGCTGCTCATCGCCTCGACCTACGGCATGGCGCGCTTCGGTGTCGGCCTCTTCGCCCCGCGCCTCGGCGCCGAGCGACCGGACCTCGCACCCGTGGCCGGCTGGGCCGCGGCGGCCCAGTTCGTGGCGTACGCACTGGCCGCGGCGGTGGCGTCGCGGACCTCCGACCGGTGGCCGCGCACGGGCGTCGCGATCGCCGGCGCGACTGCCGGCCTCGGCTGTCTCGGCGTGGCGACCACGTCGTCCGCGGCATGGTTCGTGGTCCTGGTGTTCGTCGGCGGGACCGGCGCCGGACTGGCCTCCCCCGCGCTGGTCCGACTCGTCGACGCGGTCGTCGGTCCGAGCCGGGCGGCGACCGCCCAGTCCCTCGTCAACACGGGCACTGCCGTCGGCGTGGTCGTCGCCGGGTTGCTGGCCCTGACGACACCCTCGATCGCGGCCGCGTGGTGGGCGATGGCGGCGGTCAACGCCGGCGCGTCGCTCGGCCTCGTCCTGCTGGTCCGGCGGGTGGAGCCGGGCACGACCACGGCCACCGAGACGTCGTACGACCCGCGTGCGCTGGCGGGACCAGCGCTCGCCGCGCTGGTCGTCGGTGCCGGCTCGGCGCTCATCTGGAGCTACGGTCCGCTCCTCGCCACCGGGACAGGCGCCGTGGGCGACGACCGGGTCGGCCTGCTCTGGATCGCGTTGGGGATCGGCGGATTGCTCGGACCGCTCACCGGCAGGCTGGTGGAACGCCGCGGCATCGGAGGCGCCTGGGCGGTGTCCGTGGGCGCCGTGGTCACGGCGAACCTCCTCCTCGGCCTCGGCCTGACCCTCGGTCCCGCGTGGTCGACGTACGTCGCGATGGCGTGCTTCGGCGCCGGCTACATGTGCCTGTCGGGCGTGCTGATCCTGGCGGCGCGCCGCGCGTGGCCGGACGGCGCCGGCCGCGGGACGTCGCTGCTGTTCATCGCGCTGGCTGTGGGCCAGGCCGCCGGGGCCGTCGGGTTCGACGCGCTGCAGGCGGCCGAGCCGGTCATCTCGGTCGTCCTCGCGGCCGCCGTGTGCGCGGCCGGTCTCCGGCTCAGACCTCGGTGAACCGCCACTCCAGCGTGGCGGAGTAGGTCTCGCCCGACTCGAGGACGGCCGATGGCCACTCCGGCCGGTGGGGCGAGTCGGGGAAGAGCTGGGGCTCGAGCGCGATGCCGTCGCCCTGCCGGTAGAGGCCGCCCGTGGTGGAGCGGCGGGTGCCGTCGAGGAAGTTGCCGGTGTAGACCTGCACGCCGGGCTGGTCGGTCCACAGCTCGACGCTGGTCCGGGTGGCCGGAGACGTGAGCACCGCCGCCCGGCGCAGCCCCGAGCCGCGGACGACGTAGTTGTGGTCGATGCCCTGCGCGTCGACGAGCTGCGGGTGGGCCGTCCGGAGGACAGGACCGAGGGCCGTCGGCACGCGGAGGTCGAACGGTGTCCCCTCGACCGTCTCGTGGCCACCGGGCGGGATGCCGGTGGCGTCGACCGGGGTGTACTCGTCGGCCTCCACGAGCAGCTCGTGGTCGTCGATCGTGCCGGCGCCCTCGCCGTCGAGGTTGACGTAGGCATGGTTGGTGAGGTTGACCACGGTGGTCGCGTCGGTGGTCGCCTCCATCGCCACCCGCACGGTGTCGCCGTCGACCGAGTAGCGGACGGTGGCCGTGACGGTCCCGGGGAAGCCCTGGTCGCCGTCGGGGCTGACCAGGGTCAGCACCACCTCATCGTCGGTGTGCGAGACGACGTCCCAGAGTCGTACGTCAAAGCCCTCCGGTCCGCCGTGCAGGCTGTTGCCGCGGTCGTGGGCCCGCACCTCGACCTCGCGGCCGGCGAGCGGGAAGCGACCGCCGGCGATGCGGTTGGCGTAGCGCCCGATGGTGCCGCCGACGTAGTCGCTGCTGGCGAGCCGCTCCGCGACGTCGGGGTGCCCGAGCACGACGTTGCGGCGCACGCCGTCCCCGCCGGTGACGAGCAGCCGGTGCACCGTCGCACCGAGCGTCAGCACCTCGACCACCGGTCCGGTTTCGGCGCCGATGGTGAGCAGGCGGACGTCACGTCCGTCGGGCAGCTGGCCGAACACGCGGTCTGTGGTCACGGACCCATCCTGTCGGGCACGAGGACCTGGCGGACGCCGGACCCTCCGCCCTGCTGCACCTGCCACGCGTCCTCGACCTCGCCGAGCGGTCGCGCCGCGTGCGCGACGCCGATCCGTCCGTCCGCGGCGAGCGCCGCGATCGCCGTCAGCGCCTCCGCCCGCTGATCGGGGCTGAGCGCGTTGTTGGTGTAGCCGAGCAGCGACATCCCGCTGCCCCGCAGGACCGCGGACGAGACGGTGGCGATGTCGGAGGCGGAGCCGCCGAGGTTGACCAGACGACCACCGGGAGCCATCGCCCGCACCGCGGCCTCGGCCACCCACCCGAAGACCGGGTCGACCACCACGTCCGCTCGGGCCGGGAGCACCTCGAGCAACGCCTCGGCGAGCACGCCGGGGTCGGGGTCGCCGAGCTCCACCACCGCATCCGGACCCTGCGCCGCCGCGCGCGCGGCCGAGTCGCCGGCTCGGCACACCGCGACGACACGACCGGCACCCTGCGCACGCGCCGCACCGATCGCGGCCTGCCCGACGGCGCCACCGGCCCCGAGCACGACGACGCTCTCGCCCGGCCGGAGCCCGGCGCGCCAGCCGAGGGCCTGCCAGGCAGCAACGCCCGAGAGCCCGAGCGCAGCAAGGGCGACGTCGTGGACACTCCGATCCACTGCGACGACGTCCGACGCCGGCGCCACGCACAGCTCGGCCATCGCCCCGTCGCCGTCGGCCATCCCCGCCGAGGTGGACACGAAGACCCGGGTCCCGGGTGCCAGGTCGCCGCCCGACACCACCTCGCCGACGCCCTGCACACCTGGGACGTAGGGCAGCGCGCGCCTCCCGAAGTACGACGTACCGCTGGCGCACAGCAGGTCGAGCGGCACGACCGGCGCCGCAGTGATGCGCACGAGCACGCAGTCGCCGACGACCGGGTCCGGGTGCTCGGCGTACGTCGGTGCGGACCCGTGGGCGCGCAGGACCGCGGCGTGCATCAGGTCGAGATGTCGGGGTAGGGCAGCGTCAGGTGCTTCATCGCCTCGCCGTAGGCCAGCTGGTACTCCAGCGGGCCGTGGTCGCGCTCGAACATCGCGATGAAGAGGGTGAGCGTGAGGAACGGGTGGGCGCCGAGCTCGAAGAGCTTCACGTGGTCCTGCGTCGCGAGCGCCTCGCGCTCGACGTCGTCGAAGGCGAGCCAGGTGGAGCGCTCGTCGGAGATGCAGTTGAGGATCCGGTTGGCCTCCTCCGCCTCCCACCACTCGACGGTGCCGCGCGGGTCCTCGCGGTAGCGCTCGACGAGCGCCGGGTCGCGGTCGACGGTGAAGAGGAACTTGTCGAGCAGGTACTTGCTCACTGTGCTGCTCCGATCTGGGGCGCCCCGTTCGGGTACCAGGTGAAGTAGGCCTCCATCGTGTGGAAGAGGTCGAGCGAGTCGACGTGGTCCGCCTTCGCGCCCTCGCCGGCCACGCCCATCATCAGCATGAAGTCCATGAAGCCGTGCGTGGCGTTGCCGGGGAGGTGGAGGCTGTCGAGGGTCACCTCGCGGCAGCAGCCGTCGATGTCGCCGTTCGCGATCCACTCGACCGCACGGCGGTCGAACTCGGGGTCGGGGCCGTGCTCGCCGAACTGCCGCGGTCCACCGAGCTCGAGCGAGAGGTGCCCGGTGCCGATGATCGCCACGCGCTGGTCCGACGGCCACGACTCGACGAGCTCACGGATGGCCTTGCCGAGCGCGACGAACCGGCCGGGCTGCGGCAGCGGCGGCGCGAAGATGTTGGTGTAGATCGGCACGATCGGCAGGTCCGCCTCCGGACGCAGCGTGATGATCGGGCAGGTGATGCTGTGGTCGATGCGCAGCTCGTTGCTGAAGGCGAGGTCGAAGCCGAGGTCGAGGCCGCCGCGGAGCACGTGGGCGGAGAGGTCCTCCTGGCCGGCCAGCGTCATCCGCGGCAGGCCGAACTCGCGCTCCTCGTTGTACCAGTTGGCGTCGTAGAAGGGCGCCTTGCCGACGAGGAACTGCGGCATGTTGTCGAGCCACAGCTGGTGGAAGTGGTCGCTGCCGACCATGACCAGGACGTCGGGACGCGCGCGGGTCAGCGTCTCGCGGAAGGCCTCGATCTTGCGGACCCACTCGTCCGCGAAGGGCGGCCGATCCTCCCCGACCGCGGTGCTCGCGCGGTAGTAGAACGGGTGGTGGGTCGAGGCGATGACGGCGACGATCTCGGCCATGCGGGGCGGCTCCTCAGCTCTCGGGGTCGACGTAGACGGCGTTGCGGTCGACGCTCAGGTAGGCGTCCATGCCGATCGGGCGACGGCGCTCCTCGGCGAGCTGGCCGAGCAGCCCGGCAGCGCGCGCCAGGAGCGCGAAGCCGCGCAGCATCTCGACGGGCAGGCCGAGGTCGGCCAGCGCGGCGCCGCAGACGCCGGCCCCGTTGAGCGGCAGCGTGCGGCCCAGCACCTCGGGGTGCACTCGTCCGATGGCGGCGAAGAGGCGCAGGTGCGGGCCCAGCAGACCCTCCTCCTCGGCGATGCGCATGAGCACGGGCGTCCGCGGGTCGCGCTCCTTGTGGACCGGGTGGCCCAGGCCCGGGACGTAGCGGCCGGCCTCCCTCGTGCGGCGTACGGCGTCGAGCGCGAGCGCGTCGTAGCCCTCGTCGTCGGTGGGCAGCTCCTCCGTGGCGACGACGACGTCGTGGAGGTAGCCGCCGCAGTCCTCGGTCACGCCGAGGAAGCGGGACCCGCCGCCGAGCAGGCCGGCGGCGAGCGCCCCCTGCAGGGAGTCGGGTGCGGAGAGGTACGTCAGCCGCGCAGCGATCGCCGTCGGGGTGAAGCCGTGGTCGGCGAGCGCGACCAGCACCGCCTCGAAGAGCCGCGTCTCGGGCGGAGTCGGGCGGCGCATCGCGACCAGCCAGAAGGCCAGCTCGCCGAAGCCGACCTCACCCATCAGGTCGGCGGTGAGGTCCTGGCCGAGCAGCCGGATCTCGTCGGCGGTGGACGTGCCCAGGGAGGTCGGGTACTCGGGGGTCATGTCATCTCCTCGTCGAGCCACGCACGGATCTCGGCACCGTGCTCGTCGAGCGCCGGCGGTGGCAGGTCGTAGCGGGCCTCGGCGTCGGAGAAGCGGATCGGGTGCCGCACGCCGGGCAACGCCGCGTCGCCGGTGCCGACCGTGACGACCGGGTCGAGGCCGATCTGCTCGGCGAAGGCGACGCCTCCGTCGACGGTGTTGATCGGCCCGCACGGCACTCCCGCGCCGATGATGTCCTCGAACCACTCCTGCGCCGTGCGGGTGCCGAGCCGCTCCACGAGCAGCGGGCGCAGCTCGTCGCGGTTGGCCGTGCGGTCCTCGTTGCGCGCGAAGCGCGGGTCGTCGGCGAGCTCGGGGACGCCGAGGACCTCGACGAGCTTGCGGAACTGCCCGTTGTTGCCGGCGGTGACGATGAGGTCACGGTCGGCGCACGGCAGCGGCTCGTAGGGGAACAGGCTGGGGTGGGAGTTGCCCATCCGGAACGGCACGGTGCCGCCGGCGACGTACGCACTCGACTGGTTGACCATCCCCGACAGCGCGGAGGAGAGCAGGTTGACCTCGACCTGCTGCCCCCGGCCGGTGCGCTGCCGGTCCTGGAGCGCGGCGAGGACGCCGATCGTCGCGTGCAGCCCGGCCAGCACGTCGAAGACCGAGATGCCGGCGCGGTAGGGCTCGCCGTCGGGGTCGCCGGTGAGGCTCATCAGGCCGCTGATGGCCTGGACGATCAGGTCGTAGCCGGGCAGCTTCGCACCCTGCTCGCCGCTGCCGAACCCGCTGATCGAGGCGTAGACGACGCCCGGGTTCGCCTCCGACACGCTCGCGTAGTCGAGGCCGAAGCGCGCCAGCGCCCCCGGGCGGAAGTTCTCCAGCACGATGTCGGCGCGGGCGACCAGCTTGCGGGCGACCGCGAGGTCGTCGGGGTCCTTGAAGTCCAGCGCGATCGAGCGCTTGTTGCGGTTGACGCCGAGGAAGTACGTCGAGACGCCGTCGCGCACCGGCGGCTGCCAGGTGCGGGTGTCGTCGCCCTGCGGACCCTCGACCTTGACCACCTCGGCCCCGAGGTCGCCCATCAGCATCGTGGCGTAGGGGCCGGCCAGGATCCGGGACAGGTCGGCCACCAGCAGCCCCGCGAGTGGTCCCTGCTTCGGACTGTCGGCCACGTGCACTTCCCTCCGCAGACACGGACACCTGTCCGTTGGTCGGTCGCCCAGTGTCAGCACGCTCACATCGGCCTGTCAAGACCACTCTTGACACGTGCGACCACGGCGGCGCACAGTGACGTGCATCACGACGACCGTCATACGGACATCCGTCCGAGAGAAGGAGCGGACCGATGCCCACCACGGCCGACCGTCGACCGGTGCTCTTCACCGGCGGCACCGTGCTCACCATGGACGACCAGCACACCGTGCTCACCGATGCCGACGTGCTCGTCGTCGACGACCGGGTCGCCGAGGTCGGGACGGGTCTCTCCGCCCCCGACGGCGCCGAGGTGGTCGACGCGTCCGGGGGCATCGTGATGCCGGGCATGGTCGACACCCACCGCCACATGTGGCAGACCGCGATGCGGGCCTACGGCGCCGACTGGACCCTCACCCAGTACTTCGTCTGGTACTACCTCGAGCACGGCGCCAAGTTCCGGCCCGAGGACATCCGGGCGGGCAACCTGCTCTCGGCCTGGGACGCCCTCGAGGCCGGCGTCACCACGACCGTGGACTGGTCGCACGGCCTCCAGACCGTCGACCACGCCGAGGCCGCGGTCGAGGCTCTGCGGTCGGCACCGGGCCGCTACGTCCTGGCGTACGGCAACATCCAGGCGGCGCCGTGGGAGTGGACCGCCGATCCGGCAGTCCGGTCCTTCTTCGGGCGCCACCGCGGGTCCGACGGCGACATGCTCGGCTTCCAGCTCGCCTTCGACGTGACCGGCGACCCCGCCTTCCCGGAGAAGGCCGCCTTCGAGCTCGCCCAGGACCTCGGCCTCCCGGTCACCACCCACGCCGGCGTGTGGGGTGCGACGAACGACGACGGCATCCGGCTCATGCACGAGCACGGCTTCATGCAGCCCGACACGGTCTACGTGCACGCCGCGACCCTGACCACCGACAGCTACCACCGCATCGCCGCCACCGGCGGCTCGGTGTCGGTCTCCACCGAGTCCGAGCAGAGCGCCGGCCAGGGCTACCCGCCCACCTGGCAGGTCCGCCGCCACGGCATCCCGGTCTCGCTCTCCATGGACACGTCCGTGTGGTGGAGCAGCGACCTGTTCAGCGCGATGCGCACGACCCTCGGCGCGGACCGCTCGCGCGAGCACCTCGAGGCGCACGCCGCGGGTGACACGGTCACGCACTCCGCACTGCGGGCAGAGCAGGTCGTCGAGTGGGCCACGCGCGGCGGCGCGGCCGCGCTCGGACGTGACGACCTCGGTCGCCTCACCGCGGGCGCCAAGGCGGACGTCGTACTCATCAAGAACGACGACTCCCCTGTGTCGTTCCCGCTGCTCAACCCCTACGGCCACGTGGCCTTCCAGGCCCAGCGCGGCGACGTTCACACCGTCGTCGTGGACGGCCGTGTCGTGAAGCGTGACCACAAGCTCGTCGGCGCCGACCTCGCGTCGGTGCGCACCGAGGTCGAGAACACCGTCGACCACCTGCGCGCCGCGATGGGCGAGGAGGTCTGGCAGCAGGGCATGAATCCGGACCTGCCGGGCGAGGACCACAAGGTGCTCGACAACCCGTACCAGTACACCGACTACCGCTCGCACACCACGCATGGCGCTCGCGGTACGGTCTTCGGCGAGCCGAACTCGGGGAGGTAGCCCATGGCCGGTCGTGGCAGCGGGCCCGACTTCGTGGAGTCGCTGGCTCGCGGTCTCGACGTGCTGGCCGGCTTCGGTCCGCACCGGCCGACGATGACGCTCTCCGAGGTGGCGACGGCCGCCGGGCTCGCCCGTCCGACGGCCCGCCGGCTGCTGCTCACCCTCGAGGAGCTCGGCTACGTGCGGGTGCGCGACGGCGCCTTCTCCCTCACGCCGCGGGTGATCGGCCTGGGCATGGCGTACGTCGGCTCGCTGGGGCTGTGGGACGTCGCCCGCCCCCACATGGAGGACCTCGTCGGCCGCATCAACGAGTCGGTGTCGCTGGCCCAGCTCGACGGCTCCGACATCGTCTACACCGCGCGGGTCTCGGTGCCCAAGATCATCGCGCTGCGGGTCGAGATCGGGACGCTCTTCCCGGCCGCGCAGACGTCGAAGGGCAAGGTGCTGCTGGCCGCGCTGCCGCCGCGCGAGGTCGGGTCCGTGCTGGAGATCCCCAGCCGCTCCGGCCTCCCGCCGTACGCCGGCCGGACCCATGACGAGCTGATGGACGAGCTCAGCCAGGTCCGTGCCCGCGGCTGGGCCCTCGCCGACGAGGAGCTCGCCCCGGGGGTGCGGTCCATCGCCGTGCCCGTCCGTGACGGAGACGGGGAGGTGCGCGCGGCGATGAGCGTGACGGTCCACGCTGCCGAGACGTCGCGCGACACGCTCGTCGACGAGCACCTTCCCCAGCTGGTGCGCGCTGCCAGTGAGGTCAGTGCCGACTGGGCGCTCTGGGCCTCCCGGCCTCATGTCGAGGTGGCGGGCGCGCGAGGCTGAACCTCGACGCCTCCACGGGCCCGGGCGAGCTCACCCCTTCAGGAGAGCGACGCTGATGGCTGCCGCAGCGAACACGGATGTCGTGAAGATGACCAGCCACTCCACGCCCTCGAGCCATGTCCCTCGGAGGGGTTCGACCAGTCGGTACATGGCCATCGTCGCCAGGCTGGCGGCCAGGAAGGTGATGGCAGTCAGGATGACGACGAACGTCCACACCGCCGGCTCGTCGGCGGCGAGGGTGACGAGTCCCAGCAGCTCGGCGACGATGACGAAGCACAGGGCGAAGATCCCCCGGACGATCCCCCATCCGCCAATGAGGCGACGTCGCTCGTCGTCCGACCGTCGGGTCGAGGGGTCGAGCACGGAGCTGGCGAAGCCTGCAGCGATGAGCAGGGTCGGGATGACGACCACTGCGGCTTGGTAGAACCGGATGTCGATCACGGGCGGCTCCTCGGACGAGACCTCTGCCGCCATGGTCCCAGTTGCATCACCCGTGCGCCGTCCTCCCGAGACCGCTCGAGTTCTCCCCCCTTGAATTCGCCCTTGTTCTTCGAACATGTGTTCGATAGAATGAGGCATGTCAATCGCCCACTCCCTCCCTCAGCCGCCCTTGCCGGCGGACGAGGCGTCGGCGACGCACGTGCTGGGTCTGGCCACACACGCCCTGCGTGCGCGTCGGCTGGCGGAGGTCGAGGAGCTGAGGCTGGGGATCCAGTGGGCGGTCCTGCACGGCCACCCGCGCGATGACCGCGACCCGATGGCCACCCCCGGTGGTGACGGCACCCCGTCGGTGCGCGAGCACGCGATCCCCGAGCTCGCGATGGCACGCGAGACCCACCCCGCCACGACCCGGGCGCTGATCGCCGACGGGCTCGACCTGGTCCACCGGCTGCCGTCGACCTGGGCGGTCGTCGAGGCCGGCGACTGCGAGCCCTGGGTGGCACGCAAGGTCGCTGTCATCGCCCGTGCGCTGCTCGCCGACCAGGTCGTCAGGGTCGACCGGGCCGTGGCGAAGGCCATCGCCGGGCACGCACCGTCCACCGTGCTCGAGGTCGCCCGGGCCAAGGTCATCGAGGCCGACCCCGAGACCCACCGCGCCGAACAGGAGCGGTCCCGCCACCAGCGCTACGTGTCACTGTCACGCTCCGACGAGCTCGGCTACCGCCACCTCATCGCCCGCGTCACCGCCGGCGACGCCGCCTGGCTCGACGCCATGCTCGACCGCATCGCCGACATCCTCGCCACCACCATGGGCGCCGACCACAACCACGACGAGCTCCGCTCGATCGCGATGGGCTGGCTCGCCCGCCCCGCCGACCTCCTCAAGCTGCTCCTCGACCACACCGACACCGACCACACCGACGCCGAGCACACCGACGCCGAGCACAACGACCAGACCGAGCACACCGACACCGACGAGCCCGAGGGGCGGCCGGCCTGGGCGCCCGACCACCTCGCCGACACCATCGACAAGCTCGCGACGATGCCGGCCCGGCGACTCGCCAAGATGCGCGGCCGCGGGCGCCTGTTCGTCCACCTCACCGACGACGCGCTCCGCACCGGCACCGGCGTCGCCCGCATCGAGGGCCTCGGCCCCATCGACGTACGCCAACTGGCCGAGGTCCTCGGCCACGCCGACATCACCGTCACACCCGTCCTCGACCTGCGGATGCGACGCCGGGTCGACGCCTACGAGCACCCCGCGGTCATCAAGGACCACGTCTGGACCCAGACCGGCGGCGACTGCTTCCCCTACACACCCCGCACCGCCACCCGCGACAGCGTCGACTACGACCACGCCGTCCCCTACGACGACACCGGACCACCCGGCCAGACCGGCCCCCACAACTCCGGCCCCCTCCGCCGCCGCCACCACCGCACCAAGACCCACGGCGGCCTCACCACCCGCGTCGTCGGACCCGGCCGCCACCTCTGGCAAACCCCACACGGCCAGGCATTCCTCGTCGACCACACCGGCACGACACGGCTCACCCAGCAGGAGGCCCACGCGATGACAGACGCCATCGACGACGGCGTCGAGCTCTACTTCACGACCGCCGTGTCATACGCCTGGGCCTGACGCGTGGTCGGAAGCTAATCGTGGTCGTGGCGACGTACAGAGTGCGTCACGGATACCGCGATCGCGCGCACGACCGCACGGCATGAGCGGACGTCTGACTCCGAGGACGTCATGGTCAGCGCTCGCCCCAGCGACCACCTCCCATGACGTCGTGAGAATTGCCGGTTCGAACCGCGAAAACTCATGACCTCTGCCCAGCTGCCCGCGTGACGACCGCGCTCACCTGCGCACGTGCGCGCTGGCGATGCGGACCGACGGACATCCGAACATCGGCATGAGCGGATGAGGGCATGCCTTCCAGGACGCGCCGCGGGGCCGACGTCCTGACCTCCGCACAGCAGCTCGACGCCGTGGCCAAGCCATCGACCACGGCGTCGAGCTCTACTCCCGTGCCTCAGTACTCGAACTGACCCACCAGCGTGCGCATCTCCGCTGCCATCCGGGCCAGCTCGTCGGCAGCCTGGCTGGTGCTGCTCGAGGCCGCCTGGGTGTCCGAGGCGCTGCGGGCCACGCCCGTCACGTTCTGGGCGATGTCGGCCGACCCGGTCGCGGCCTCCGCGACGTTGCGGCTCATCTCGTTCGTGGTCGCCGTCTGCTCCTCCACCGCGGACGCGATGGTGGCCTGGGTGTCGTTGATCTGACCGATGATCTCCGCGATCTCGCCGATCGCCGCGACCGCGGCCTCGGTGTCGACCTGGATCGCCTCGATCCGGCGAGCGATGTCCCCGGTCGCCTTGCCGGTCTCCTGGGCGAGCTCCTTGACCTCGTTGGCGACGACGGCGAAGCCCTTGCCGGCCTCGCCGGCACGGGCGGCCTCGATGGTCGCGTTGAGGGCGAGCAGGTTGGTCTGCTCGGCAATCGAGTTGATCACCTTGATCACGTTGCCGACCTCGGCCGAGGAGTCGCCCAGCTTGGCCACCGTCGCGTTCGTCGACTCGGCGACCACCACGGCCTGCGCCGCGACCGACGCCGCGCTGCTCGCGTTCGCCGCGATCTCGCGGATCGAGGCCGACATCTCCTCGGTGCCCGTCGCCACGGTCTGCACGTTGCGGGAGACCTGCTCGGCCGCGGCCGACACCAGGCCCGCCTGCGACGAGGACTCCGATGCCGAGCCGCTCATCTGGCCCGACACCGCCGACAGCTCCTCGGACGCCGTGGCCAGCGACTGCGCGTTCTGGTCCATCTGACCCATCGTCTGCGACAGCCGTTCCAGGGCGGCGTTCAGCGCGAGTCCCATCCGGCCGACCTCGTCAGCGGACTCCACCTCCAGCCGACGGTCGAGGCGACCGGCCGCGACCTCCTCGAGCACGCCCACGGTGCGCTCGAGCGGTCGCGCCACCAGGCGTCCGATCCCCACGGCCAGGGCGATGCCCAGGGCGGCCGCGAGCAGCACGAGGCCGAGGATCAGCACGCGTGCGGAGGCGTAGGCGTCCTTCGACTGCGCGATGAGGTCCTCCGCGATCGACTTCTCGACGTCGATGACGTCGTCCAGGTCGGCGGCGAGCTCGTCGCGCAGCGGGTCGAGCTCGTCGTGCTTGACGTCGGCCGCCCGTGCGAGGTCGCCCTCGTCCAGGAGCGTGAGCACCTTGTCGTCGCGCACCGTGCGGAACTGCGAGAGGGTGTCCTCGAACTCGGCGATCACCGCCTCGCGCCCGGTCGTGTCGGTGGCGAGGTAGGTGTCCCACTTGCCGTTGACGTCCGAGGCGAGCGCGTCGAGCTCGCCCTCGAGCTCGTCCGTCATGCCCTCTGCCATCGCCTCCTCGAGCACCGCCGAGACCAGCGCCTCGTCCGTGCGTACGTCGGCGAGCAGGAGCGAGGCCACGAAGCTGTCGTCGTACAACCGCTCGATCCGCTCCTCTGTGGCGCCGAGCTGGCGCAGGCCGATCGTGCCCACGATCGCCATCATGGCGACGAGCACCACGTAGCCGGCCAGCAGCTTGCGTCCGGTCCGCAGGTCGCGGAAGCGGCCGAGCAGTCCGCGGCGCCTCTCGGGGCGGGCAACGGCGGGAGCGACGGCGAGAGCGTCGTCAGGGCGCTCGAGCCGGGGCCCGGGCGGTGCGGTCAGCGTGGTCATGCGTCCTCCGGTGTCACAACAGGTGCAGGTGTCTCCCGTGCATTCGGCCGGCGGACGGGCCTGGGTGAGGGGTCGCGCGCAGAACAGGTACAAGGTCCCGTACGCGGCGCGCCAGGGTGGCTATCCCGGATGACGCGTCCGGGTCATCTTGGCCGCCGCGCGGGTGTTCTTCGTCACCCGAGGAGTCCCAGGCCGGACGCGTGGTGGCGTACGGCGTCGGAGTCGGCGGCGAGGACGAACGGGACGGTCGAGTCCCAGACGTCCGACACCTTCTCCACCCGCCCGTCGCCGGGATCGAGCCGCACCTCCCGGATGTAGACGGCGAGGACCCGGTCGGGGTGCTCGCGCACGATGTCGGCGTAGATCTGCGGGTCGTGCTCGCCGGAGTCGCCGATGAGGACGAACGGCAGGTCGGGATGCAGCTCGAGGACCTCCCGGATGCGGTCGTGCTTCTGCTCGCGGCCGGCTGAGGTGCCGAGCAGGTCGCGGAGCAGCACCGGACCGAGCGGGAAGCCGCGGTGGCGGAGGAAGGCGAGCAGGAAGGAGTGGAGGTTCCACGGGCTCGACGAGACGTAGAAGACCGGGTTCACGTCGGCGGCCAGGTCCCGGTAGAGCTCCACCGCACCGGGGAAAGGCGTCCGGGTGAGCGACGAGCCGGCGAAGGTCTGCACGACCATGCGCAGCACCCTCTGCACTCCGGTCTCCAGGATCGTGTCGTCGATGTCGGACAGGACGCCGAACCGGGCGGAGGAGGCGGGCACGCGCACCTCGACCTGCGCGTCCGCAGCGGTCACGCCGCGGTAGTCGCCGGCCAGCGAGACGGTCCCGATGGTCCACGGGCTCGTGAGCGCCGCCGCCGGGACCCGGACGAGGAAGTAGCCCTCGTCGTCGGTGACCGCGTCGACCGACTCGGCGCCCACAGTCACCCGGAGCGGGACACCCGGCAGCTCGTTGGTGAGGAAGTTGGTGAAGGTACGCCGCACGGCCGCGCCGACGCCCTCACCCTCGACCGCCTCGGTGGCGAGCGGGTTGTCCAGCACCCGACCTCGTACGACGACGCCCGCGGGGCCACCGTGGCCGATGTAGGGCTCGATCCGGAAGTGCGCCGGCGTCCGGGCCTCCGCGCGGCGGAGCCGGGCCCGGTCCCATGCGGACTCGAGTGCGACGACCCACCGGTGGAGGTTCACGGCGTCACCAGCGGGCGTGGACCTGCTCGCGGATCTGCCGGTCGTAGAGGTCGCGCACGCCCTCGAGGAAGGCCGCAGGCAGCTCGCCGACGGAGCCGGCCGCCGCGTTCGCGGACGCCTGCGCGGGGTTCCGCGCGCCCGGGATGACCGTCGTGACCCCCGGCTGCTGGACGACCCACGCGAGCGCGGCCTGCGCCGGCGTCACGTCGGGCAACGCCGACGACACCAGCGCCGAGAACTCCTGCGCCGCCGACACGCCCGTCGCGTAGTCGACGCCCGAGAAGGTCTCGCCGACGTCGAAGGCGCTGCCGTCGCGGTTGTAGGTGCGGTGGTCGTCCTCGGCGAAGGTGGTGTCGAGGTCGTACTTCCCCGACAGCAGCCCCGACGCCAGCGGCACCCGCGCGATGATCCCGACCCCGGCGTCGACGGCCGCCGGGAGGACCGCGTCGAGCGGCTTCATCCGGAAGGCGTTGAGGATGATCTGGATGCTCGCGACGTGCGGCCGCGCGATCGCGCTCAGCGCCTGGTCGGCCGTCTCGACGCTGACGCCGTACGCCGCGATGACGCCCTCGTCGACGAGCGCGTCGAGCACGTCGTAGGTCGCGCCGTCGTCGATGACCTCGCTGGGCGGGCAGTGCAGCTGCACGAGGTCGATCGTGTCGACCCCGAGGTTGCGCCGCGAGCGGTCGAGCCACGCTCGGAAGTTGGACTCGACGTAGTTGGACGGCACCTGGTCGAGCCGGCGCCCCATCTTGGTCGCGACGGTGAAGCCGGCGTCCGGGTGGTCGGCCACGAAGGCCCCCACGATCTGCTCGCTGCGTCCGTCGCCGTAGACGTCCGCGGTGTCGTAGAACGTCACGCCCGCCTCGGCCGACGCCTCCAGGACCGCGCGGGCGTCCGCCTCGCTGACCTCGCCCCAGTCGGCGCCGAGCTGCCAGGTGCCGAGGCCGACGACCGAGACCTCGCGGCCGGTCCTTCCGAGAGTGCGGTGCTCCATGCCCCGCAGTCTCACAGGGCCGCGGCCTCCGCCGCCAGCCGCCGTACGCGGTCCCAGTCCTTGTCGGCGAGCGCGTCCGCCGGGGTCAGCCACGACCCGCCGACGCAGCCGACGTTCGGCAGTGCGAGGTACGACGGCGCGGTCGCCGCGGTGATGCCGCCCGTCGGGCAGAACCGGGCCGTCGGGACCGGCGAGGCGATCGACTTCAGGTACGCCGCACCACCCGAGGCCTCGGCGGGGAAGAACTTCATCTCCGTCACGCCGGCCTCGAGGACCGCCATCACCTCCGACACGGTGGCAGTGCCGGGCAGGAACGGGACGCCCGAGGCGCCCATCGCGCGGAGCAGGTCGGGGGTCGCACCGGGCGAGACGAGGAACTCGGCGCCGGCGGAGACGGCCTGATCGACGTGGCGCGGCGTGAGGACGGTGCCGGCGCCGACGGTGATCTCGGGGACCTCGGAGGCGATCGCCGCCAGCGCCTCCAGCGCCACCGGTGTGCGGAGCGTCAGCTCGATGACCGGCAGGCCGCCGGCCACGAGGGCGCGGGCGAGCGGCACGGCGTGCGCGACGTCGTCGAGGACGACGACCGGGACGACCGGCGCGAGCGAGAGGACGGACTCAGACGTGCTGGGCAACTGGGGCCTCCTCCGAGGGGGCGGGCAGGGGACGGATGACGCTGGCGCCCGTCTCGGCGGTGCCGACGATGGCGCGGAAGCCGGAGAACAGCTCGCGCCCGGTGCCGGCCCACTCGACGTCGTGCGGGGCGCGACCGGTCGCCTCACGGCGGTCCAGGTCGGTGTCGGAGAGGGCGACCTCCAGGAGCCCGGCATCGGCGTCGACCGTCAGCAGGTCGCCGTCACGCACGCGGGCGATCGGCCCGCCGAGCGCGGCCTCCGGGGTGACATGGATGGCCGCGGCGACCTTGCCCGACGCGCCGGACATGCGGCCGTCGGTGACGATCGCGACGCGCTGGCCGCGGTCCTGCAGCACGCCGAGGGCGGGCATCAGCTTGTGGAGCTCGGGCATCCCGTTGGCCGCCGGACCCTGGTAGCGGACGACGGCGACGAGGTCGCGGCCGTCGAGGCGGCCCTCGGCGAAGGCGGCGAGGAAGTCGGCCTGGTCGTCGAAGACCAGCGCGGGCGCGGTGACGACGCGGTGCTCCGGCTTCACGGCCGAGGTCTTCACCACGGCCCGGCCGAGCCGACCCGACAGCATCCGCAGCCCGCCGTCGGGCGCGAACGGGTCGTCGGCGCCGCGGAGGACGGCCATGTCGAGGGAGGCCTTGGGACCCTCCTCCCACGTGACGCGGTCGCCGTCGAGCCGGGCCTCAGTCGTGTGGCGCCACAGGCCGCGGCCGGAGACGGTGAGCACGTCGTCGTGGAGGTAGCCGTGCTTCAGCAGCGTGTGCACGAGGAACGGCGTACCACCGGCGGCGACGAAGTGGTTGATGTCGGCCGAGCCGTTGGGGTAGATCCGGGTCAGCAGCGGCACCGCCGCGGACAGGTCCGACAGGTCGTCCCACGTCAGCGTGATGCCGGCGGCCGCGGCGATCGCGACGAGGTGCATCGTGTGGTTGGTCGAGCCGCCGGTGGCCAGCAGCGCGACGCAGGCGTTGACGATCGCCTTCTCGTCGACGAGGTGGCCGACCGGCGTGGGCTCGCCGCCGGCTGCGGTGATGGCGACGGCCCGCTCCCCCGCGGCGCGCGTCAGGGCCTCACGCAGCGGGGTGCCCGGGTTGGCGAACGTCGCGTCCGGCAGGTGCAGCCCCATCACCTCCATCAGCATCTGGTTGCTGTTGGCGGTCCCGTAGAAGGTGCAGGTGCCGGCCGAGTGGTACGACGCCGCCTCGGCCTCGAGCAGCTCCTCGCGACCGACCTTGCCCTCGGCGTAGAGCTGGCGCACGCGCGCCTTCTCACCGTTGGGCAGGCCGGACGGCATCGGGCCGGCTGGCACGAAGACGGTCGGCAGGTGGCCGAACGACAGCGCGCCGATGAGCAGGCCGGGCACGATCTTGTCGCAGACGCCGAGCATCATCGCCGCGTCGAACATGTCGTGCGAGAGCGCCACCGCGGTCGACATCGCGATCAGGTCGCGGCTGAACAGCGACAGCTCCATGCCCGCACGACCCTGGGTGATGCCGTCGCACATCGCCGGCACGCCGCCGGCGAACTGGGCCAGGCCGCCGGACCGGACGATCGCCTTCTTCAGCGCCTCCGGCACGTCACGGAAGGGCTGGTGGGCCGAGAGCATGTCGTTGTACGACGACACGATCGCCACGTTGGGCTTGCGGCCGGACTTCAGCCCGTCCTTCACCGGGCCCTCCGCGGCCGCGAAGCCGTGGGCGAGGTTCGCGCAGGCCAGGCGACCCCGGGCGGGGCCGGTGCTCGTCGCGGCGGCGACGCGCTCGAGGTACGCCGTCCGCGTCGCTGAGCTGCGGCGGGTGATGCGATCGGTCACCTCGGCGACAACCGGGTCGATGGTGGTCATGCGGTCTCCTGCCAGGATCGGCCGTCGCGCTCGATGAGCGTCGTGGCGGCTGCGGGTCCGTCGGTGCCGGCGGGGTAGCGCCGGGGTCGGTGGGTCGGGCGCGACCAGTGGTCGAGGATCGGCGCCACCCAGGTCCAGGCGGCCTCCACCTCGTCGCGCCGCATGAAGAGGGTCGTGTTGCCGCGGACGACATCCATGAGCAGCCGCTCGTAGGCGTCGGGCGAGCGAGTGCCGAAGGCTCCCTCGTAGCTGAGGTCCAGCGAGACCGGGCGCAGCCGGATGCCGCCCGGGCCGGGCTCCTTGGCCGTCATGTGGAGCTGCATGCCCTCGTCGGGCTGCACCCGGATGTGCAGCCGGTTCGGCTCGGTCGGGCCCTCGCTGTGGGGGAACATCGCGTGCGGCGGCTCCTTGAAGACCACGACGATCTCCGAGACCCGCTCGGGCATCCGCTTGCCGGTCCGCAGGTAGAAGGGGACGCCGGCCCAGCGCCAGTTCTGCACCTCGGTGCGCAGCGCGACGAACGTCTCGGTGTCGGACGGACCGTCCACTTCGTCGACGTACGCCCGGGCGGGGCTGCCGTCGCAGAGCCCGACGCCGTACTGCCCGGCGACGACGTCGCGGTCGACGAGCTCGGGCGTCATCGGGCGCAGCGCCTGCAGCACCTTGAGCTTCTCGTCGCGGACCGTCTCCCGGTCGACGTACGTCGGCGGCTCCATGGCCACCAGGCACAGCAGCTGGAGCAGGTGGTTCTGCACCATGTCGCGCAGCGCACCGGACCGGTCGTAGTACGCGCCGCGCTCCCCGACGCCGATGGTCTCGGCGGCGGTGATCTGGACGTGGTCGACCCAGCGGCTGTTCCACAGCGGCTCGAGGAAGGTGTTGGCGAAGCGCGTGACCAGCAGGTTCTGCACGCTCTCCTTGCCGAGGTAGTGGTCGATGCGGAAGATGCTCGACTCGTCGAAGACCCGGCCGACCGCCTCGTTGATGGCGCGGGCGCTGGCCAGGTCGCTGCCGACCGGCTTCTCGAGGACCACGCGCGAGCGCTCGGTGACCAGGCCGACCTCGTCGAGGTGCTGGCAGATCGCGCCGAAGAGCGCCGGCGCGACGGCCAGGTAGAACACCCGGATGACGTCCTCGCCCGGCGCCCCCTCCTTCAGCCGGGCGTGCAGCAGGTGCCAGTCGCCGATCTCCTCGATGTCGAGGGTGACGTGGTGCAGCCGCCCGAGCAGGCGCCCCACCACGTCCTCGTCGAGGTCCTGCGGCCGGACGTGCTGGGTGAGGGCGTCGCGGACCATCACCCGGTAGGCCTCGTCGTCGGCCTCCGCGCGGGACACCCCGATGACCCGGAAGCCCTCGGGCAGCTGCCCGTCGCGGTCGCGGAGGTAGAGGGCCGGCAGGAGCTTGCGGAGCGCGAGGTCGCCGGTGCCGCCGAAGACGGTGAAGTCGCAGGGCTCCACGACCGAGGGAAGGACCATGGGGCAGCACGCTACGGACGGTTAGGTCGCTGCGCAACGTAACTTCAGTTTTTCTTGTACTTATCTCGCGGGATGACACAATCGCCGCACCATGACCCTCGCACCCGTCCCGTCCCCCGGCGCGGGCGACGTCCTCGCCCTCATCCGCTCGGGCCGCGCCACGACGCGTGGCGAGCTGGGCCGGGTGACCGGCCTGTCCCGTACGGCGGTCAGCGCCCGGCTCGCGACCCTCGAGCAGGCGGGGCTCGTGGTGGAGGGCGAGCTGGAGTCGGCCACCGGCGGGCGCCCCGCCGGCACGCTCGTCCTCAACGCCGGAGCCGGGCTCGTGCTCGCCATCGCGCTCGGCCGCAGCCGCTCCCAGGTGGCCGTGCACGACCTCGACGGCACCGAGCTCGCGTCCGTCAGCCACGAGCAGGAGGTCGGCGCCGGTCCCGAGGTGGTGATGCCCGTCGTGGTCCGCCACCTGGCCGAGATGCTGGCCTCCCTGGGCCGCACCGCCGACGACGTGCGCGGCGTCGGCATGTCCCTCGCCGGCGTGGTCGACGCGGGTCAGGTGATGAGCGTGGACTCGCCCGCGCTCGCCGGCTGGGACGGCGTACCCCTCGAGCCGTTCGTACGCCAGGTGACCGCCGCCCCGGTCTTCCTCGACACCGACTGCAACGTCATGGCGCTGTCACAGCTGCGGGTCGCGCCGACGACGCTGGCCGAGCGCGACGACGCCCTCGTCCTCAAGGCGTCGACGGGCATCGGACTCGGGCTGGTGGCCGACGGCCGGATCGTGCGCGGGCACCGCGGCGCCGCCGGCCAGCTCGGCCACGTCAAGGTCGCCGCCGCAGCCGGGCTCCCGTGCCGGTGCGGCGACGTCGGGTGCCTGGAGGCTGTCGCCGGTGGGTGGGCGCTGGCGGACTCGCACGTCCGCGACCTCGTCGCCCAGGCCGTCCAGGGCAACGGCCGGGCCCGGGCAGTCGTGCGCGAGTCGGGCCGCCACATCGGCGAGGCCCTCGCCGCGATCGTGATCGTCACCAACCCCCGCGTGGTCGCCGTCGGTGGCGACATGGCGGGCGCCTTCGACGTCTTCTCAGCGGGCCTGCGCGAGGGACTCTTCGCGTCGACCACCGCGCTCGCCGGGCGCGACCTGCAGGTCGTGCCGGTCGCCCACGGCGAGCGCGCCGGCCTGGTCGGCTGCGCCCAGCTCGCGCTGGACGCGGTGCTCTCTCCGGCGGCGGTCGACGCGGCGCTGGCCGACCTCAGGTCCTAGCGGCGGCCCTTGGCCTTCCGGACCTGCTTCTTCAGCTTCCGGACCTTCGACGTGGCCTTGACCAGGTCGGCCCTCGCCCCGGTGAGGACCTGGCTCGCCGCGTCGATCGCGCCCTGCGCGGACTGCTGGGCAGGCGTCGCCGCGGCCAGGGCGGCGGTGGCCTGCGCGAGCGCCGCGGCGAGCGACTTCTCGTTGGCGACGAGGGACGGCAGGTTCGCCCGGGCCGCCTTGAGGTCCTTGTCGAGCTGCTCGGCCTCGTCGTAGAGCGGCTGGATGTGCTGGTCGAAGTACGCCGTCATCGCGGCGTTCGCGGCGGCGACGATCGCGGACTGGTCGGCGAGCGGCTGGGCGTAGGCGTCGATCTGGCGCTGCAGGTCGGCGAACACCGCGGCCCAGCGGTTGATGTCGGCCTGCACCTCGGCGAGCCGGGCGTTGAGCTGGTTCAGGTGGCCCTCGATGTCGAGCCGCTGATTCTTGGCCTGGTTGTACTCGGCCTGGGCCCGGTCGAGCAGGGCCTCCGCCTCGTCGAGGCCCGGGACCCGGCGCCACGTCCCGTTGCGCAGCCCCTCCCAGTACCCGAGGTTCTTGCGGGTGTCGTCCCACTGCGCCTTCCGCCGCGCGAAGTCCTCGCGGCAGGCCTCCTTGTAGGCGAACGCGTTCTGCTCGTTGGCCCACGCCGCGTTGAAGGCGTTCTGGACCTGCGGGATGTCGTTCGTCATCAGCTGCGACGCGTAGGCCGCTGCCTCGTTCTGGTTGGTCGCGGCCGTGCTCTGCTGGGCGCGCAACGCCTGGACGGCGTTCTGCATCTCGGTGCGCTTGGCCTGCGCGGCGTCGCGCGCCTCACGGAGGGGCTGGTAGCCCGCCTGGGCGGCCGTCATCCGCGTGTTGAGGTCGGCCCAGAGGGCGTTCTCGTTGCTGACGAGGGCCTGGGCCTTGTCGAGCGCCGCCTTCGCCGGGGTGTGCCTGGCGCGGGCCTCGTCGAGGGCGACGGTCGCGGCCTGGAAGGCGAAGACGGCAGGCGTGCCCGCCTCCTTGGCGGACTGCAGCTTCTTCGTCGCGGCCGTGACCGCGGCGTCGGCCTTCTTCTTGGCCGCGACGGCCTTGCGCAGCCTGGCCTTCAGGACCTTCAGCGAGGCCGCTGCCGGCTTGGCGTTGCTCGGCTGGCTCTGGCTGGTCTCCACCGCCTGGGCCGCGGGCGCGACGACGGACAGGGACAGTGCGGCAACGGCGACCGACGCTGCGATGCGGGACTTCGACAAGGTCTCTCCTGGGCGGTGTGGGCGACGCAGTGGGTGCGTCGGATCACGCCATACCCCGGGAGGGTGTGAGGGAAACCTGGCTCGTCGTCCGCCCGTAGGTCTCGAGGAGGCGCAGCCACACCTCGCTGAGAGTGGGGAAGGCGGGCACGACGTGCCAGAGCCGGCTGATCGGGATCTCCGAGACGACGGCGAGGGTCGCAGCGTGGACCAGCTCGGCGACGTCCTGCCCGACGAAGGTGGCGCCGAGGACGACGTCCCGGTCCACGTCGACGACCAGGCGCGCGTGGCCGTCGTAGCCGTCGGCGTGCAGGGCCGCGCCGGCCACGGCACCCAGGTCGTGGTCCACCACCCGGATGCGGTGCCCGGCGGCCTCGGCCGCCGCCGCCGTCAGCCCGACCGAGGCGACCTCCGGGTCGGTGAAGACCACCTGCGGGACGGCGCGATGGTCGGCGGTCGCGGCGTGCCACCCCCAGGGCTCGTCGTCGACGAGGCCACCCGAGGCGCGTACGACGATCGCGTCCCCGGCAGCGCGCGCCTGGTACTTGCCCTGGTGGGTGACGAGGGCCCGCGCGTTGACGTCCCCGACGGCGTAGAGCCAGCCGTCGTCGAGCACGGCCCCGCTCGCGTCGAGCACCCGCAGCGTCTCGTCGACCCTCAACCAGCCGCCGTCCTCGAGCCCGACGGAGCGCAGCCCGAGGTCGCGCGTGTTGGGGGTCCGGCCGACCGCGACGAGCACCTCGTCGGCCACCACCTCGCCGAGGTCGCCGTCGGTGGTGAGGACGACCTGGCCGTCCTCCCGGCGGGCCGCGACGACCTCGTCACCGAGGTGGACCCGGACGCCCGCGGCCTCCAGCGACGCCGTGACCCGCTCTCCGGCGAAGGGCTCGGCCGCCGGGAGCACACCGTCACGGGCCAGCAGGGTGACCGCCGACCCGAGGTTCGAGAACACCTGGGCCATCTCCGTCGCGACCACGCCTCCGCCGATGATGGCGAGGGTGTCGGGGACCGTCGTGACGGACGCAGCCTCTCGGCTCGTCCACGGTGCCGCGTCGGCAAGTCCCCGGATCGGTGGCACCAGCGCGGACGTCCCGGTCGCGACGACCACCGCGTGCCGCGCGGTCAGCAGGGTTGCGCGCGTGCCGTCGTCCGACACGACCTCGACCCGGCGGGCGCCGTCGAGTCGCGCCCGTCCACGGACGAGCTCGATTCCGGCACCTCGGAGCCACTCGACCTGCCCCGCGTCCTTCCACTCGGAGGCGAAGGCATCACGTCGCGCCAGCACGGCGGCGACGTCGAGGCTCCGGGTGATCGCATCGCGTGCGCCCGCGACCTGTCGGGCGGCCCGGAGTGCCGATCCGCTGCGGAGCAGTGCCTTGGTCGGCATGCACGCCCAGTACGAGCACTCCCCGCCGACGAGCTCCTGCTCGACGATCGCCACGGTCAGGCCACCCTGCACGGCCCGGTCGGCGACGTTCTCGCCCGCCGGGCCGGCGCCGATCACGACGACGTCGACGGTGCGCTCCACCAGGTCAGGCACGCGGACCACCCTCGACGGAGGCAGCCGACCGGCGACCCAGGCGAAGGGCGGCGACGAGGAAGAAGATCCCCCCGAGCGTGGCGTAGCCGGCGATGCCGGTCGCGGAGGTGGCGTCCTGGGCGGTGGCCGCGAAGGACGCGCCGGCGAGCACGGAGATCGCGCCGCTGGCCATCATGGGGCCCTGGCCCCGGAGCTCGGCGCGGCGCGCGATCCCGACGGCGAGCTGGGTCGCACCGGAGGCGATGGCCCAGACACCCCAGACCACGAGGATGTCCGCGACGTCGTCCTTGCCGACGGCGAGGAGCGCGACGGCCGCGGCGAGGCTGAACGCGACGTTGAGGTGGAGCACACGGGTCGGACGGCCGGTCGCCGACGCCTCGCGAGCGTCGACGAGCAGCGCCACGACGTCGACGAGGGGGTAGGCGACGGCGAGCGCGAACCCCACGGCCCCCAGCGGCGACGCGCTGGCGGCGAAGGCTGCGGCCCAGACGAGTACAAAGGCGAAGCGGGCGAGGTACAGGCGCCTGAGGCGCGACGCACTGGTCTGCGGCGCGACGGCATGGGCGGTGGTCATGAAGAGCTCCTTTGGAACGAGACAGAACGATCGGTCTCATCTTGCACGGATTGGCTCCCAGATGCAACCGAACGTTCTGTCTTATCGCTCGCGGGTGCGAACGATCGGTCTCCCCGTACACTCAAGGCATGGCTGACGACGGCACCGAGCGTGTGTCCGAGGCGCGCACCCGCCTGCTGGCGACGGCGAGCCGGATCTTCTACCTCAAGGGCATCCACGCCGTCGGCGTCGAGGAGATCGTCGACGAGGCGCAGGTGACCCGCGCGACGCTGTACCGCCACTTCCGCAGCAAGGACGGGCTGATCGTGGCCTACCTGCAGGCCGCCAGCCAGGCCGAGCGAGAGTCCCTGACCGCGCTGCTCGAGGAGGCGCCCTCAGGCGTCGACGCGATCCGCCAGGTCGCGGCAGCGGTCGAGGCGCAGATCCAGAACCCCAGCTTCCGCGGCTGCGCGTTCCTCAACGCCGCGGCCGAGTACCCCGACGAGGAGCACCCCGCCCACCCGGCGGTCCTCGAGCACCGGCGATGGTTCATGGAGCTCGTGACCTCGGCGATGCAGGCCGCGTCGGCGACGGACCCCGAGCGCTCGGCCGAGCTGTTCGTGATGCTGCGCGACGGCGCGATGGCGGCCGGGTGCCTGGCCGACCCGGACGACGTGATCCGGATCTTCCGCAGTGGCGTGGACGGGCTCGTCGCCACCTTGTGACGTGGAAGACGCCCCGGGGTCTCGGGTCCCCGGGGCGTCGGAGCCGCCTGTCGGAATCGAACCGACGACCTAATCATTACGAGTGATTCGCTCTACCGACTGAGCTAAGGCGGCGTGGTCCTCGAGCGTGCTCGACGGACCGCGGGCGAGTATACGGAGCCCCGCGGCCCGGACAGAAATCACGGGTCGGGACGGACCCGCTAGCGTCGGGAGCGACCGCACCACCTCACCTCAGGAGGCACGATGCCCACTCGCTCCGCACGCACCGCATGGACCGGCGGACTCCAGGACGGATCCGGTCAGGTCGAGCTCACCAGCTCCGGGGTCGGCACCTACGACGTGAGCTTCCCCAAGCGCGCGGCCGACGACGCCGACGGCGCCACGAGCCCCGAGGAGCTCATCGCCGGCGCGCACTCCGCGTGCTACGCGATGTCGCTCTCGAACCTCGTCACCGAGGCCGGAGGCACCGTCCACTCCCTCGACGTGACCGCCGACGTGACGCTGGGGCCGGACAAGGAGGCCGGTGGCTTCAAGCTGACCCGCATCAAGCTCACCGCGCGCGGCGAGGTCGAGGGCCTCGACGAGGCGGGGTTCAAGGACGCGGCCGAGAAGGCCAAGGCCGGCTGCCCGATCAGCAAGGCGCTCGCGGCCGTCGACATCACCCTCGACGCGGCGCTGGAGAGCTGAGCGCCGCCTCGCGGCGGAGCTCGGCGAGCCGGTCGCGGAGGTCTGGGTCGCGCATCACCTCCGCGACCGTCGGGCAGTCCTGCGGCCCGGTCGCCCCCGGCACGCACAGGGTGCAGAAGTCGCCCGGGCGCAGGGGGCACCGGGCGGCCACGGTCGTCATGCCACCACGCTAGGCAGCGGGTGCCGGGGACGGGAGGGCCGAAGGTCCCGAGGTCAGCAGGTCGTGCCGTCGTCGGGGACGGTGCCCTCGACCAGGTAGTCCTCGACGGCTGCGTCGATGCACTCGTTGCCCGAGTTGTACGCCGTGTGCCCGTCGCCGTCGCGCTCGACGAGCACGCCGGACTCGAGCTGCGCGGCCAGCGCCTCGGCCCACTTCATGGGCGTCGCGGGGTCACGGCTGGTGCCGAGGACGAGGATCGGCGCGGCGCCCTCGCCGCGGATCTCGAGCGGCTCCTCCGACGATCTCACCTCGATGCCACGGCAGCCGGTGAGGCTCCAGGCGAACACCTTGCCGAAGGTGGGCGAGGCCTCCTCGAACGCCGCGAACTGTGAAGGCACCTGGTCGAACCCGATGGAGCTGGGGTCGTCGAGGCAGTTGATCGCGTAGATCGCCTCCATCGAGTTGTTGTCGTACGAGCCGTCGGAGCCCCGCGAGGCGTAGAGGTCGGAGAGCTCCATCAGCGCCGAGCCCTTGCCATCGAGAGCCGAGGCGAGCGCGGTGCTCAGCAGGAACCAGTAGTCGCGGTTGTAGAGCGGCGCGACGATCCCGTAGAAGGCGTTGCCGACTTGCAGCTCGCGGTCGCCCGCGGGCAGCGGCTCGTCCTCGATGGACTCGAGCAGCCCGCTGATCTTCGCCAGGCCCTCGTCGACCGAGTCGCCGAGGAAGCAGTTGTCGGTGGAGTCGAGGCAGTTCTGCACGTAGGCACGCAGCGCGGTCTCGAAGCCGGCCGCCTGGTCGAGCGACATCGTCTCGAGGTCGAGCGAGACGTCGACGGCGCCGTCGAGCACGAACCGGCCGACCCGCTCCGGGAAGAGCTCGGCGTAGGTCGCGCCGAGCTTGGTGCCGTAGGAGGCGCCGAGGTAGGTCAGCGCCTCCTCGCCCAGTGCGGAGCGGAGGACGTCCATGTCGCGGGCGGTCTCGATGGTGGTGACGTGCCCCAGCAGGGGCCCGGAGCTGGCCTTGCAGGCCGCCCCGAAGCCGAGCACGGTGTCCTCGTAGTCGGCCACTTCGTCCGGCGTGTCGGGCGTCGGGTCGGCGGCGATGTAGGCGTCCATCTCCTCGTCGCTCAGGCAGTCGATCGGAGCGGAGCGACCCGTGCCGCGCGGGTCGAAGCCGACGACGTCGAACGCCTGGAGGAGCGGCTTGCGGAAGACGAGGCCGCCGGCGGCGGCGTACGACGTGCCGGGGGCGCCGGGGCCGCCCGGGTTGACCACCATCGAGCCGACCCGCGCCCCGGAGGCGGGGACGCGCAGGAGCGCGAGGTCGATCGTCTCGCCCCGCGGGTCGGCATAGTCGATCGGCACCGTCAGCGTGCCGCAGTCCTGGTCGTCGTTGCCCTCGCACGGCTGCCAGTCGATGCGCTGGGAGTAGTAGTCCTCGAGGGCCGGCTCGGGCGCCTCGGTCACCGAGGCGGGCGGCGGCGTCGTGGGCGACGGGGTCGGCAGTACCCGCGGCGAGTCGCCGGAGTCACCACCGAGCGCCAGCCCGACCGCGACGAAGGTCGTCAGCGCCAGGGCGAGCACCGCCACCAGCGCGAGGGCCCGCCTCACGCGCGGCCCTGCGGCAGCCGCAGCGCGACGGTCATCGACTCCAGGGCCAGCTGTGGCGGCACGTTGAACTCCAGCATCTGCTCGCGGGCGGTGAAGATCGCGTCGATCATGCGCAGCAGCTGCTCGGGCGACGCGGCGCGGGCGACGACCTCGACGTCACCGCGCAGCTCCTCGTTTACCAGCTCGCCGGGGGCCTCGACGGCGACGGCGATGGCGTCACGGTAGACCGAGACGAGGTCCATCAGGCAGCGGTCGATCACGTCGAGCACGCGCCGGCGGGCCTTCTGCTTCTGCAGCTTCTCCAGCGCCGACAGCGCCGACCGGTAAGCCCGGCTGGTGGTGTCCTTGCGCTCGCTGCCGAACATCGACTGCAGCCCCTCGAGCTCGCGCCGCTCGGCGTCGGCCGTGATCGCTGCGGTCTCCTCCTTGGCGATCTCGGCGAGGTTGGTGGCCGCCGTCATCACCGCGCCGAGCGAGGTGAGCCGGGACGGCAGCGAGACGACCTCGCGCCGGCGGCGGCGGGCGTCCTCGTCGACGCACAGCGCCCGGGCGCGGCCGATGTGGCCCTGGCTGGCGCGGGCGGCGAACGAGGCCATCGTCGGGTCGATGCCCTGTCGCACCAGGAAGTCGCTGACCTCGGGCGCGGTCGGGGTGGCCAGGGTGACGTGGCGCGCCCGGGACGCGATGGTCGGCAGCACGTCCGCCCGGGTCGGCGCGCACAGCAGCCAGACGGTCTTGGGCGTCGGCTCCTCGATCGCCTTGAGCAGCGCGTTGCCCGTGCGCGGGTTCTCCGGCGTGCCGAGGCGGTCGGCGTCCTCGACGAGGATGATCTGCCAGCGCCCGATCGCCGGGAACTTGGCCGACGCCTGCACGAGGTCGCGCATGTCGTCGACGTAGAGCACAGTCGTCTCGGAGCGTACGACGGTCACGTCGGGGTGCGACCCGCTCGTCACCAGCCGGCAGGCCTCGCACGCGCCGCAGCCGGTGCCCGTCTCGCACTGGAGCGCGGCAGCGAAGGCGCGCGCGACGTTGGAGCGGCCGGACCCGGGCGGACCGGTGAACAGCCAGGCGTGGGTCATGCCGTGGCCCGCAGCCGCCTCGCGCAGGGTGCCGATGAGGGGCTGCTGGCCGACCAGGTCGTCCCAGACCATGCGGGCGGTCGTCGTCATCGGGCGTCCAGGAGGGGCGTGACGCGATCGCGGATGGCGGTGGCGATCTCCTCGATCGGCGCTCGCGCGTCGAGGACGACATAGTGGTCGGGGTCGGCGGCGGCGAGGTCGAGGAACCCCTGCCGCACGCGCTGGTGGAACTCCAGCGACTGCCCCTCGATGCGGTCGCGCTCGTCGAAGCGGCCCAGCCCGGCCTCCGGCTCCAGGTCGAGCACCACGGTCAGGTGGGGGCGCAGGTCGCCGGTGGCCCACCGGGCGACGGCCTCGACCTCGGACACGTCGAGCGTGCGGCCGGCGCCCTGGTAGGCCAGGGTCGAGTCGACGTAGCGGTCGGTGATCACCACCTCGCCGCGGTCGAGGGCGGGCAGCACGACGTGGTCGACGTGCTCGGCCTTGTCGGCGGCGTAGAGCAGGGCCTCTGTGCGGTCGGAGAGGTCGCCGGTCGCCGGGTCGAGCACGATCCGGCGCAGCTCCTTGCCGACCGGGGTGTCTCCCGGCTCGAAGGTGAGCAGGACGGTCCTGCCGCGCTCGACCAGCCAGTCGTGCAGCAGGCGCGACTGGGTGGACTTGCCGGCCCCCTCGCCGCCCTCGAAGCAGACGAAGAGCCCGCGCTCCGAGAAGACTCCTGTGCTCACGCGCACACCCTACGGGCGGGGTGGGACAGGTCTAGGATCCGACCAGTCGAAGGGGGACCGGGTGACGACGGAGGTCGTGGAGCGTACGGCGAAGCCGGCGCCGCCGGCGGGGCGGTGGGACCGCGTCGCTGCGTGGTCGCTCCTCGTCGTGCTCGCGGTGATGTACGTCGGCGCCGTACTGCTCGGCGAGCGCGAGGTCGAGGTGTCGGACCTCCGGCAGGCCATCGGCGACGGCGATGTGTCCGAGGTGCTGATGTCGGCGCAGCAGCCTGAGGACTCCATCGGCTACGGCCCCGTCACGGTCCGCTGGCGTGAGCACGGCATCGCGTACGTCACCACAGTCACGCAGGCGTCCAGCGAACGGCAGGCCCGCAAGGTGCGGCGACCGGCCGACGAGGTCGTGGTCGGCGATGTCGTCGACGCGCTCACCACCAACGGCCGCGAGGTCACGATCACCGGCCCGACGAGGGACTACTACGGGGGCACCTGGACGACGATCCTGGGCTTCCGGGCTCCCGGCTGGCTCGCGTTCGTCGGTCTCGGCGCCGTGTGCGCCACGTTGCTCCTGATCGGCGCGATCGAGCCGTGGCGCGCGACCCGGTGGGGATGGGCCTGGTTCGTCCTCCTGACACCGATCGGCGCACCCCTGTTCCTGCTCTTCGGCGGCCTGACCGGGCTGCTGCCACCGCGGCCGGGAAGCCGCCGGCTGACCGGCGGCTGGGCGTTCCTCCTGGCCAGCGCCATCGGCGCAGCGATGCGCTGACGAATTCGGCCCCCGTCCGGGCCGAATGCTCCACCCAGACACCACTTCACCACTAGCGTGCGCGCATGGACCTCTCCCGCTTCTCCACGCCGCAGCGCGTGTCCGGCATCGCCATCGTCGTCGTCGCGCTGGCGGCGTTCCTGCCGTGGGTGTCGATCTTCGGCATCGGCATCTCGGGCATCCGCGGCGACGGCGTGCTCACGCTGATCCTGGCGATCCTCGGCGCGGTCGCCCTCGCCATCCGGGTCGGCCTGCTCCCGCAGGTCAAGGTGCCGGCGCGCGCGAGCCTGATCGCCTCGCTCGTGTTCTCCGGGCTGGTCACCCTGATCGGCCTGCTCGACATGAACGGTGCCGCAGCGATCGGCCTCTACCTGACCCTATTTGGCGGCATCGCCTGGGTCGTCGGCGCCGTCCTCGAGCTCAAGGACGCCAAGGCCGGGACGCCTGCGCCGACCGTGGAGCCGTGAGCCGCTGATATAGGTCGGTAGTCCTTCACAAGTCACCTCCGGAGGTGCCAGAAGGGATCCATCTGATTCCTTCGAGGATCTGGCGTTGGCGCGCCGGTTCCTCCTGGCGAGCCCTCCGGAGGTGGGTTGTGTCTGATCATGATTGCTCATCGTCGATGGTCGTGGTGGCCGTCGACGTCGGGAAGAACACGGTGGCCTGCTCGGTCACCGACGAGAAGCGGCACCGGCTGTTCGGGCCGGTCGACTTTGCGATGACACGGGCCGGTCTGGACTCGACGGTCGCGCGGATCCAGGAGCTCGTGCGTGCCGATGTCGCGGTCAAGGTCGGGATCGAGGCTGCCGGTCACTACCACCAGCCGTTGATGATGACGTCGTCCTGGCCGGCCGGCTGGGTGCTGGTGGAGCTCAATCCAGCCCATGTCACCGAGCAGCGACGAGTCCAGGGCAGGCGTCGGGTAAAGACCGACGCGATCGATCTGGAGGCGATCACAGAGTTGGTGCTGGCGGGTCGGGGCAGCCCGGTCGCCGAACGCGAGGTGATGCTCGTCGAGCTAGCCGCGTGGGTGGGTCACCGGTCCCGGCGGATCGAGGCCAGGACGGCGTTGAAGAACCAGCTGCTCGGCCAACTCGACCGTGCGTTCCCGGGGTTGACGTTGGCGCTGCCCGACGTGCTGGGCACCAAGGTCGGCCGGCTCGTGGCCGAGCACTTCACCGATCCAACGCGCCTGGCATCGCTGGGCGAGAGTCGGTTCATCCGGTTCGCCGCGACCCGTGGGCTGGTCGTCCAGCGTCGTGTGGCTGTCCGCGTGGTCGCTGCCGCGAGGGACGCGCTGCCCACCCGAGATGCAGTCGTCGCGCGCGAGATCGTGGCCAACGATCTGCGAATGTTGACCGTGCTCGACCAGCAGGCCGCGCAGGCCGAAGACCACCTGAGCTTGTTGCTGCCCCAGACGCCGTTCATAGTCCTGACCAGCGTGCCCGGCTGGGCGACCATCCGGGCCAGTGCCTACGGCGCGGCGATCGGCGACCCGGTCCGGTGGCCAGGACCCAAGCAGATCTACCGCGCAGCGGGCCTGTCACCGATGCAGTACGAGTCCGCCGGCAAGCGCCGCGACGGCGCCATCAGCCGGGAAGGCAGCGTCGAGCTGCGGCGTGCCCTGATCGACCTCGGCGTCGGATTGTGGCTCAACGACCCGGCCGCCAAGACCTACGCCGCCGCGCTCCGGGCCCGCGGCAAGAAGGGCGGAGTGATCGCCTGCGCACTGGCAAACCGTGCCAACCGGATCGCCTACGCCCTGGTCCGCGACCAACACCCCTACGACCCGACCCGCTGGACGCGGGAGGTCTGAGCGAGGCCCCCCTTTCCACGCCACGCGATCGGGTGCAGGCTGGTCAGTGACGAAGGGCTGGATCAGACGCCGCTGCCGCTATGGCGGACACCCTGGTGTTACGCCGCAACTAGCTTGGCGCCCAGCCCTTCGCCCCCGTCCGCAGCTCGAACGACGCCAGATGACCCAACTCGAGGTCGCATACGTCAGCGTGAGCGCCCCGGCGACCGTCGCCGACTGAGCCTCACCCCGTCGCGGAACTCACTCCGACGACACCGCCGCCGGAGCACACCAATGCGCGCCACAACGCAGTTGACAGCCCCTACAGCCAGCTAGGCCGGGCTCAGGACTCCACCGTCGGGGTCAGGACTTCTTCGTCGTCTTCTTGGCTGTCGTCTTCTTGGCTGTCGTCTTCTTGGCAGTCGTCTTCTTGGCCGCGGTCTTCTTGGCAGCCGTCTTCTTGGCGGGCGCCTTCTTCGCGCCCTTCTTGGCCGCCTTCTTCGCCGGGCCGCGCTCGCGACGCTCGGCCAGCAGCTCGGCGGCGCGCTCGAGGGTGATCGACTCGACGGTGTCGTCCTTGCGGAGCGTGGCGTTGTACTCGCCGTCGGTGACGTACTCGCCGAAGCGGCCCGCCTTGACGATCACCGGCTGGCCGGAGACGGGGTCGTTGCCGAGCTCCTTGAGCGGCGGGGTGGCCGCACCACGGCCGCGCTGCTTGGGCTGGGCGTAGATCGCCTTGGCCTGGTCGAGGGTGATGTCGAAGATCTGGTCCTCGGAGGTCAGGCTCCGCGAGTCGGTGCCCTTCTTGAGGTAGGGCCCGTAGCGGCCGTTCTGGGCGGTGATCTCGGTGCCGTCCTCGTCGACGCCGACGACCCGCGGCAGGTCGAGCAGCTTGACGGCCTGCTCGAGCGAGACGGTGTCCAGGGTCATCGACTTGAAGAGCGAGCCGGTGCGCGGCTTGGCGCTCTTCGGTGCGTCGTCGGGCAGGAGCTCGGTGACGTAGGGGCCGAAGCGGCCGTTCTTGGCGACGATCTGCAGGCCGGTGTCGGGGTGGTTGCCGATCACCTGCTCCTCGCCGGCCGGGTTGGCGAGCAGCTCCTTGGCCTTGGCCACGGTCAGCTCGTCGGGCGGCAGGTCGTCGGGGACGTTGGCGCGGACCGGTGCTCCCGCCTCGCCCTCGCCCGGGCCCTCGACGTACGGGCCGTAGCGACCCACGCGGAGGTTGATGCCGTCGTCGGGCGTGCCGATGGCGAAGGTCGCCATCTCCTTGGCGTCGATCTCGCCCAGGTCGGTGACCAGCGTCTTGAGGCCGATCACGTCGCCGGAGCCGTAGTAGAACTCGCCGAGCTCGGTCGCGCGGTCGCGCTGGCCGTTGGCGATCTCGTCGAGCACGTCCTCCATCGAGGCGGTGAACTCGTAGGACACCTGCCGTGGGAAGTGCTCCTCCAGCAGCCGGGTCACCGAGAACGCCAGCCACGCCGGCACCAGCGCGGTGCCCTTCTTGTAGACGTAGCCGCGGTTGAGGATCGTGCCGATGATCGAGGCGTAGGTCGACGGGCGGCCGATCTCGCGGTCCTCGAGCTCCTTGATCAGCGTCGCCTCGGTGTAGCGGGCCGGCGGCTTGGTCTCGTGGCCCTCCGGGGTGAGCGTCGCGGCGGAGACCGGCGCGCCCTCGGTGAGGTTGGGCAGGCGGGTCTCGGCGTCGTCGCGGCGCTTGGACGCGTCGTCGATGTCCTCGACGTAGGCCTTGAGGAAGCCGTGGAAGGTGATGGTGCGACCGCTCGCGCTGAAGACGACGTCGCGGCCGTCGGCAGCGGCGCCGCCGAGGCGGATGGTGACCGAGTTGCCCGTCGCGTCCTTCATCTGGGAGGCGACGGTGCGCATCCAGATCAGCTCGTAGAGCCGGAACTGCTCGCCGGACAGGCCTGTCTGGGCGGGCGTGCGGAACGTGTCGCCCGCCGGGCGGATCGCCTCGTGCGCCTCCTGGGCGTTCTTGACCTTCGAGGCGTAGGTGCGCGGGGAGTCCGGGAGGTACTCGGCGCCGTAGAGCTCACGCACCTGGTCGCGGGCGGCCCCGATCGCCGCACCCGACAGCGTCGTGGAGTCCGTACGCATGTAGGTGATGTAGCCGTTCTCGTAGAGGCGCTGGGCCACCGACATGGTGACGCTGGCGCTCATCCCGAGCTTGCGGCTCGCCTCCTGCTGGAGGGTGGTCGTGCGGAACGGCGGGTAGGGCGAGCGGCGGTAGGGCTTGGACTCCACCGAGCGCACGGCGTACGACGTCTCGCTCAGGCCCGTGGCCAGCGCCTCGGCGTCGGCGCGGCTCAGGTGGACCCGGTCGGCCTTGCCCTTCAGGACGCCCGTGTTGTCGAAGTCGGAGCCCCGGGCGACGCGGACCTCGTCGATGCTGTGCAGCTTGGCGGGGAACATCCGCGGGTCGTGGCCGGTGCCGGCGTCGAAGGTGGCGTCGAGGTCCCAGTAGGAGGCGACCTTGAACTTCATCCGCTCGCGCTCGCGGTCGACGACCAAGCGGGTCGCCACGGACTGCACGCGGCCGGCGGAGAGGCCGGACATGACCTTCTTCCACAGCACCGGGGAGACCTCGTAGCCGTAGAGGCGGTCGAGGATGCGGCGCGCCTCCTGGGCCTCGACGAGGTCGTCGTTGATCTCGCGCGGGTTGTCGACGGCGGCGAGGATCGCGGGCTTGGTGATCTCGTGGAAGACCATCCGGTGGACCGGCAGGCCCTTCGGCGGCTTGAGCTCGTCGAGGAGGTGCCAGGCGATGGCCTCCCCCTCGCGGTCCTCATCGGTGGCGAGGTAGAGGGCGTCGGACTCCTTCACCAGCTTCTTCAGCTTGGCGATGTGGCTCTTCTTGTCGCGGGGCACGACGTAGTAGGGCTCGAAGCCGTTGTCGACGTCGACCGCGAGGCGGCCCCACGGCTTGTCCTTGATCTTCGCCGGGGTGTCCGCCGCGTTGTTGGGCAGGTCGCGGATGTGTCCGATCGAGGACTCGACGACGTAGTCCTGGCCGAGGTACCCACCGATGGTGCGGGCCTTGGCCGGGGACTCGACGATGACGAGCTTTGCCACTTCTTCTCTGCTCCCTCTTGACGCTGCCGAGATGTTGCTCAGCGCCGCAACGGTAGCGCCACATCCGCAGATGGCCACCCCGGGACGCGGCTCGCCCGGTCTGGACCGCGCCGTTTTCCGTCCACAGCCGGGGCCGTCCGCGACTCCTCCACAGGGTCCGGCCGGCTCACCGTCCCCGTGTCGGAGGACCCCCCGAAGGTGAGGTGACGCCCTTCGGAAGGACACCCTCGATGTACGACGACTACTCGCTCTTCGGCCCGCCGCCCACCCTGCTCGCCGGGGACGGCCGGGTCAGCCACCTGGTCTTCCTCGACGGCCGGCTCGTCGACGCCTGGACCGAGAGCCACCACGACACGCGGTGGGCGGGCCTGGCCCGCGAGCTCGACGCCGAGCGACGGCCGCAGGTGGTGCACAGCCCTCCCCCTCCGCCGCGCCACGCGCAGGTGCTGGCGTGGCTCGACGGGATCGTGGGCGGGCGCGAGGCGCTCGTCGCCCTGGCGCCCGATCCGCGCGTGCCGCTCCTGCGCGACGTGCTCGACCCGGTTGCCGACGAGCCGTGGCTGGTCGTCGACGAGCTGGCCGGCGACGTCTGCGACGCGCTGCTCACGCCCGACCTCGAGGCACCGCTGCGCCGCTGCCTGCTCCTGCTGCGCGACCGGGCGCCGTGGCTGGCCGAGCGCACCGCGCCCGACCGCATCGCTGCCGGGGTCGTGTGGCTGGTCGGCAAGGCCAACGCCGCGATCGGGCCGGCGGGACCGGTGACCCAGGGGACCGTCGCCACCCACCTCGGGGTCTCCTCGCTCACCCCGCACGGCAACGCCGTGGCCGGCCACCTGCGCCGGGTGGGCTGGACCGCGCCACGGCCGTGGCCGCGCGACCACCCCGACCTCTATGCCACCGGGCGTCCGGAGCTGCTGTCGGCCGGGGTCGTCGCCGACCTGGTGCTCATGCGCGACGAGGCGCTGGCGGAGCAGGTGCGGCTCGATGAGGTCAGCTGAGCTCGAGGAAGCCCTCCCCGACCAGCTCGCGCACGACCGGGAGGTACGTCGTCCGGAGGGTGTCGGCGTCACGCTCGGTGAGCTGCGCGACCGCGCCGAGGAGCTGGCCGACGGTGAGGTCGCCGTCGCAGGCACCGACGAACGCGGCCTCGATCGTGTCGGCGGTGCGCGCCCGGCGGAAGCCGCGCTGCTGGCGCAGCACGATGGCCTCCGGGTCCTCGGCGCCCGGCCGCCCGACGGTTTCCTGCTGGACGTCCCCGCGGGCGCGCAGGGTCATCGCCAGCAGGTCGTCGTCCGTGAGGCCCCGGAGGTCGGTGACCGCGTCGCCCCACGCGTGGATGGCCGGGCCGATCGGCTGCTCGACGCCGTAGGGCCACTCGAGGAGCTGGTGGGAGCCCGCGCCGCCGAGGCGCACGTTGATCCAGCCGAAGCCGACACCCTCGATCCCGGTCTCCTCCAGCCACGACAGCCAGGTGTCGTAGCGGGCGGCGTACTCCGGGCCGCCGTGGTGACCGCTGTCCTTGAGCCACAGCTCGACGTACGACGCCGGGTCGAGCGTCTCGCGCTGGACGACCAGCGCGTCGCAGTCGTCGCGCAGCCACGAGCCGAGGCGCTGGTCCCACGGCTGCCCGTCGACGATCGCCCAGTTGGCCAGCACCTGGAGCCAGCCGCCGTCGGCGAGGTGGTCGGGTCCGGTGCGGACGATGTGCTCGACGACGCGGTCGCCGGGCAGGCCGGAGTCGCGGTAGACGAGCCGCTCGCCGGTCGCCGGCGAGATCACGAAGGGCGGGTTGGTGGAGATCAGGTCGAAGCGCTCCCCCGCGACCGGCTCGAAGAAGGAGCCGTCGCGGACGTCGACGTCCACCTCGTTGAGTGCGGCGTTGAGCCGGGTCATCCAGAGTGCGCGGGCGTTCACGTCGGTCGCGACGACCCGACCGGCGTGGCCGGCGAGGTGGAGCGCCTGCACGCCGCAGCCGGTGCCGAGGTCGAGCGCGCTGCCGACCGGCTCGCGCATGGTGAGCTGGGCCAGGCTCGTCGAGGCGCTGGAGATGCCGAGCACGTGGTCGGGTCCGACGGCGACGGGCGACCCGTCGAGGCCCGGGGTGAGGTCGGAGACGATCCAGAGGTCACGGTCCTGGCCTGCCTCGGAGGTGGCGTACGGGCGACAGTCGGTGCGCGCCGCCACCTCGCTGACGCTCTGCTCGAGCAGGCCGGCGTTGCAGAGCCGGTCGACCAGGCCGGGCAGGGCCCGGTCCGCCTCCTTGCGCGCGACGGTGGTCTGGAGCAGGAATAGGCGGACGAGGGTGTCGAGGGGCCCGCCCGACGTCGTACGCCGCAGGGCGGGCAGGGTCTCGTTGCGACCGAGCGCCCGGTGGGCGTCCTCGCCGATCGCCTCCGCGACACGGTCGTAGGTGAAGTCGGCCGCGAGCAGGGCCTCGCGCAGGGGGCCGGCGACGTCGGTGTCCGAGGGCATGGCACCAGCCTCGCAGACGCCCCTGCGGCAGGGTCAGGGCGTCTCGCAGGCCTCGAGGCGCTGCTGCACGGTCACCGCGACCTGCTGGACCCGGTCGCCGTAGTCGCCGCCGAGCGCGCCGTCGCGGATCGCCCGGAGCGCCGCGACCTGCTCGTCCCCGGTCAGGTCGCGGGCCTCGCGCAGGTCGACCCTGAGGTCGGCGGGAAGCAACCGCCGGACCGCACGGACCCGCTCGTCCCGGCCCTCGGCGAGCTGCTGGACCCGGTCCCCGTAGTCGCCGTCGAGGGCGTCCTCCCGGAGCTGCTCGAGGGCGGCGATGCGCTCGCCCTCGGGCAGGTCCCGGACGGCGGCGAGGTCGTCGCGCAGGTCCGCGGGCAGCCTGGACCACAGCGCGCCGCACGGGACGTCCTGGATGTCCGTCGCGGCGTCGTCGGTGCCGTTCGACGTCACTCCGGCGACCAGCGAGGTGGTGGCGATGAGGCCGGCGGTGAAGAGCCCGGCCGTCTGGATCAGTGGCATGTCCGTCTCCTTCTCGTGGGCCGGCCGTGGTGCCGGCTCCTGACCACGACGGTGGTCGCGGCGGGTGGCGGCCGTGTCAGGGCTGTGTTCGAGTTGCGTAAGGACGTCGTCGTCCGCCTGTCCCGCCGGGCTACGGCCACTAGCGTTCGTGGCGTGGACCAGCCGCGTGGACTCGTGCTCGTCGTGGAGGACGAGCCGGCGATCAGCGACCTCGTCCGCCGCTACCTCACCGCCGCCGGCTTCGGCGTGCACCTCGAGACCGACGTGGTCGGCGCGCTCGCGGCCGTACGCCGCCTCCGCCCCGCGGTCGTGCTGCTCGACGTCGGCCTGCCCGACGGGGAGGGCACCGACGTCTGCCGTGCCATGCGCGACGCCGGCGACTGGACGCCCGTGCTGTTCGTGACCGCGCGCGACGACGAGGTCGAGCGGGTGCTCGGGCTCGAGCTCGGCGCCGACGACTACGTCACCAAGCCGTTCTCTCCGCGCGAGCTGGTGGCGCGCGTGAGGACCGTGGTGCGCCGCAGCAGCGCCCCCGCCGGACCCCGGACGGTGCGCGACGGCGCTGTCGTCCTCGACCCGGGGTCGCGGACCCTGACCGTCGACGGCGAGACCTGCCACCTCACCACCACCGAGTTCAACCTCCTCGAGGTGCTGATGGGCTCCCCCGGCCGGGTCTTCGACCGCGCCGAGCTGCTCTCGCGGGCGTGGGGGCAGGCGGACTACGGCACCAGCCGCACCGTCGACGTCCACGTCGCCCAGCTCCGCTCCAAGCTCGGCGAGCACTGCCCGGTCGAGACCGTGCGCGGCGTGGGCTACCGCGCCCGGAGCCGGACGTGAGGCCGGGCGGCCTGACGGGCCGCCTCGCGCTCGCCATGGCGGCCGTGGCCGCGGTGTCGGCGCTGCTCGCCGGCCTGCTCGTGGCGCCGCTGCTCGCCGGCGCCCGCGAGGACGCCGTCCGCACGCCCCTGTCCCGCCAGGTGGAGCTGCTCTCCCGCATCCCGCAGCTCACCCTCGTCGCCGACCGCCTCGAGCGCCTCGACCGCGTCACCGCGGTCTCCGGGCTGAGCATCGGCATCGTCACGGCCGACCGGGCGACCGGCGCGGCCGCGGCCCTCACCGAGGGTGAGCTGGCCGACCTGCGCGCCGGCCGGTCGGTGTCCGCGAGCGGGGAGCTCGACGGCGTGCCCGTGCTGGTCGAGGCGCGGCCCTCCGTCGGCGGCGGCGCCGTCGTCCTGGCCTCCGACGTGTCCAGCGCCGACGAGGCGCTCGGTGCCGTACGCCGCCGCGTCGTCCTCGCGCTCGGCCTCGGCTCGCTGGTGGCGCTCGGCCTGGCTGCCTGGCTCGCCCGACGGTTGGGCGCTCCGCTGACCCAGGCCGCGGCCGCCGCCCGTCGGCTCGCGTCCGGTGAGCGGGGCGTCGCCCTGCCGACCTCCGGGCCGTCCGAGGTCGCCGACGTGGCCGTCGCCCTCGGCCAGCTCGACGGCGCGCTGCGCACCAGCGAGGACCGGCAGCGCCGGTTCCTCCTGTCGGTCTCCCACGAGCTGCGCACGCCGCTCACCGCGGTGCGCGGCTACGCCGAGGGGCTGGCGGACGGCACCATCCCGCCCGAGGACGTCCGCGAGGTCGGCGCGACCCTCGTCGGCGAGGCCGAGCGCCTCGAGGGCTACGTCGCCGACCTCCTCGCACTGGCCCGCCTCCAGGCCGACGACTTCCGGATCGCCCCCTCCGACGTCGATGCGGGCGACCTCGTCACCACGACCGCCCAGGCGTGGTCGGCCCGGGCTCGCGCGGCCGGGGTGTCGGTGGTCGCCGAGGCCGCGCCCGTCGTCGTACGAGCCGACCCGGCGCGGCTGCGGCAGGTGCTCGACGGCTTGCTGGACAACGCCCTCCGGGTGACGCCGCGCGGCGGGACGATCGTGCTGGCGGCGCGGGCTGGCGGCGTGGTCGAGGTGCGCGACTCGGGCCCCGGCCTGGCGCCGGAGGATCTCCCGGTCGCCTTCGAGCCCGGCGTGCTGCACGAGCGCTACCGCGGCCGTCGGGCCACCGGGGGCCACGGCCTCGGCCTCGCCCTCGGCGCCGGGCTGGTGCGGCGGATGGGCGGCACGATCACCGCCGGCGCCGCGCCCGAGGGAGGCGCGTGCTTCGCAATCCGGTTGCCGGAGGCGGCGCCGCCGGTGTGAGGTGGCGCCGTGCTGGAGCCGCCACCCGACGTGTCCGACGACGACGTGCTCGATGTCGTCCGCCGATGCTGGGAGCCGCGCGCCGATGACGTCGAGCACCTCCCTGTCGGGTGGGGCGCCCACCACTGGCGGGTCGACGTGGCCGGTGAGCCGACGCTCTTCGCCACCCTCGACCCTGACCTGCCCCGGCACACCGCCGAGAGCCTCGAGGGGGCGTACGCCGCCGCGGCAGCGCTCGACGTCGACTTCGTGTGGCCGTCCCTCCCCTCCCACGACGGTCGCTTCACCGTGCCGTGCGGGCCCCGGACCGCGAGCGTGACGCGGTGGCTCGAGGGCGCTCGTCCGGCGCAGTCGGTCGCCGAGCTCCCCGAGATGCTCTCGCGGCTGCACGCCGTGACACCACCGCCGACGGCTCCCGCCTGGTCGAGCGAGATCGACCCGGGGCTGGGTGGCCACCTGCGCGACCTCCTCCAACGCCCCTGGTCCGAGCCGCTCGGGCCTGCGGCCCGCGAGCTGGTGGTGACGCACCTCGCGCGGGTCGGCGCCTGGACGCGGGAGCACGCACGGCTGCTCGCACGCGCCGACCCGGCGACGTACGTCGTCACCCACGGGGAGCCGCACGTCCGCAACCAGTGGGTGGCCGACGGCCGCACCTGGCTGGTCGACTGGGAGTCGCTGAAGCTGGCCCCGCGCGAGCGCGACCTGGCCACGCTGGTCCACGAGGGGCGCGACGTCGACCACGACCCCGGGCTGGTGCGGCTCTTCGACCTGGAGTGGCGGCTGTCGGAGATCTGGTCCTTCGCCCAGTGGCTGCAGGGCCCGCACACCGGCGACACGGACGACCACACCGCCCTCGGCGGGCTCACCGAGGAGCTCACCCGCCCGCACTTCGGCGAGCGCTGAGGTCAGGCCCGCAGCCGCACTCGCGGCGAGGTGGAGGGCAGCACCGCCGTCGAACCCAGGTACGTCGCCACGATCCGGTGACCGCCGCGGACGCGTAGCCTGACGAGGGGTACGACGACCCGGCCGCCGTCGCCGGGTCGCAGGCTCGCTCGGCCGACGACCCGGCCTCTCTCGCGGATCTGCACCACGCCGGTCGGCTCCGCACCCGTCGCGCGGACGACGACGCGCACGCGGGCGCGACCCGAGTTGCTCCCGACGAGCCGAAGAGCGGTTCGCGAGGAGACCGGCGACGGCGCGGGGGTCGGCGCGGAGCTCGGCGCGGCCGTCGGCGTCTGGGTCGGGATGGCGGGCGGGGTGGGCGTGGGCGGTGGCGTGGGATCAGGGAGCGGGATCGGATCCCCGCGCAGGAACCAGTACGCCTCCGCGACGGCCGGCTCGAACGTGACGGGCCGGCCCCGGCCGTCGTCGGGGACGTACGCCCGACGCTGGATGCGTTGCTCGAGCTTGACCTCGCGACCGACGTCGTAGGGGCCGAGCGTGTATTCCGATCCCGTGGCTCCCGGGATCGGCACGCCGTCGCGGTACCACTGCGTCGTGACGACCGCGTCAGGGATGGTCACGTCGGTGTCGAACGTCGCCGACACCGTCCCGCCCACCTCACGCGTGCCCGCGTAGTGCGTCTCGAACTCTGGCGTGCGGTAGGTGCACGGCATCTTGATCAGCAGCGAGATGCGTGCCGGTGGCACCTCCATCGGCACTCCCCACCGCGTGCCGCACCCGGACGCCGACGCACGGACCTGGTACCAGCCGGGTGTTACGTCCCAGCGGAACACACCGTCGTAGGCGGTCATCGGGTTGACCTGGTTGCTCGGCGACATCACGTCCGAGCCGTCGGGGACCACCGAGTAGTCGCCCTGCTCGGTGTCGGACCTGAACAGCGCGGCCGTGGCATGGTCGACCGGGACGCCCCACTGGTCGGTGATCGTGCCGGCCGGGTCGACGTAGATGGTGACGGACACGAGTGCTGATCCCGGCTCACAGGACTCGGGGACGTTGGTCCGGATCCGGGCGACGCCCGAGACGTACAGGTGCTCGATGGTGATCGCGTACTCACCGATCCCGTTCTCGTCGACCGGTCCCGGCGTCATCGGTCCGCTGACGTCGGACGACCAGGGAGAGGCGTAGTCGAGCGTGTACGTAGGCTGGGCCACGCCGCCGCAGCCGTGGACGACGATCAGCTGGGTCTCGCCGATCAGCACGATCGGCAGACCGGTGGAGGTCGTGCCGTGGCTGGTCGTCACGTCGACCGGGTTGGGATCGGTGGCGGCCTCGACCTCGACCGTCGCGCGCGCCACGGCCGGGAATCGGGGACCCGGGACCACTGCCTCGACGGTGACGTCCATCGTCGTGGAGCCGTCCTCCCATGCGAGCCGACGCGTGGGACCACTGGTCTCGCCGTTGCGGTTGGTCCAGGTGTAGGTGAAGGCGAGTGCGTCGGAGGGAACGCCGTCGACCGTCCAGCTTCCCGGATCGACGCGGAGGGTCTCCCCGGGGCGCGCGGTGCCGCTGATCGACGGTGGCTCGACGTTCTCGACCGACACACCTCCCTGAAAGCCGATGTGGTCGAAGACGTACCGGCCGGGGTGTCCGGAGCCCCTGCTTCCCTTGATCAGGGCGTAGCGGCCGTCGTCGTCGTAGTCGCCCTCGTGGCCCGCGCCCGGCAGCACGACGGACTTCCGCCCGTCGCTCCAGCCCGCTACCACCGTCTGCTCCCGGCCGAACCGGTCGGCGGGAGCGTGCACGTGGTCGTAGTTGATCGTGGCCGTGACGCGCCCGTCGTCTCCCGGCGCCGAGATCCACACCTGGTGGGTGACGTCCGGGGTGACGGTGAGGAAGCAGAGAGAACCGTCCGTGGCCTCACCCCACGACATGCTGCGTCCCAGCTCCTCCGACTCCTCGGTGGAGGGCAGCATCAGCGGTGCGATCACGGCCACCGCAGGGCTGGGGCGGGTCCAGTCCTGGCCGACCGACCCCGACCAGGTGAGCGCGCCGTAGGTCATCCTCAGCCCCAGCCCCGTGGTCAGCTCGCTCGCCCTGTTCTGGAGGCACACCTCGTCCCGGATCCCGGCCACCGTGCCGACCGTGGGCTGCCACACCGGCCGGAGGACAACGTCCTCCACCTGCCGGTCCCCCTGCACCATGATCGGTTCACCCGGAGTCCCGCGGACCACCGTCGGGTAGGTCGCGGTCGGCAGCTCGCGCTGCGCGGCGATCTCGACGGTGGCACCGTCCGGGATCAGGGCCGCGTACTCGCCGTCGTCATCCGTCCTGACAATCTGCACTCCCGAGAATCCGTTGCCCATGGTGAGCGTGAGGGTGGCTCCGCCCAGCCCGACCCCCGCGGAGTCGCGGACGTGCCCGGTCAGCAGTGTGGGAGGATCCATCCGGAGCTCACCCAGGTCCAGGTCGTCGCCGCCCGTGACGACGACCTCGAACGGGCTCCCCCTGTCAGGGCGGCCTCCACCCCACCACCAGTCGACCCGCGAGTCGCGGTCGTCGTGGTCGATCCGCGCACGCCGGCTGCCGTACACCCCGTAGCGCCCCGGAGGGACGGCCACACTGGCGTGGCCGTGCCAGACCGTGCGGACACCCCACCGGTTGCCCGTGTCGAGATCGACCAGTGACAGCTCCACGCCGTGGATGGAGTCGTCGCTGACGACCCTGGCCGTCACGACGGCCCGCTCTGTCCGCGCCACGATGTCCGGCAGCGTGACCAGAGCCTCCTCGCCGACGACCGCATCGGTCGAACCCGTGCGACCGGTGTTCGTGTCGCTGACCCAGACCTTCACCTCGCTGCCGAACGGGACTCCGACCAGCTCGAAGAGGCCGGCATCGTCGGTGTCCGCCCTGAAGCTGTCCAGCTGCGACGTCGCACCGGAGGTGAAGACGGACGCGCCGACCACGGGTCGACCGTCCTTGCCGACCACTCGACCGCGAAGGACCGCGCCGGCCCGAGGGAGGACGACGTCGTCGACGGTCATCTCGGCCCGGCCATCGGGGGTGTAGGCGCCGGCCGTCTCCCACGACGTGCCGCCGCCGACCCAAGGGTGTTCGTCGTAGGACTCGGGTGAGCGGACCCTGAACTTCGCCGTGTCGCCGGGCAGGACGTGCACGCCGAAACGCCCGTCGCCATCCGTGTCGGCGATGATCGTGCCCTGCACGCTGCCACGGGGGCTCCAGGTGTAGTCCAGGTAGACGTGGGTGACCTCCGCCCCGCTGACTGCCAGCCCGTCGTCGTCGACGGCCCGCCCCGTGACCCATGTCGCGGCGAACGGAGCGCCGAAGCGGCCCACGGAGACGGTGCGCTTCTCGCGCGTCGTGACGAAGCGCGCGTCATCCAGGGTCGAAGCGCCACCCAGGTACGCCGGGCCGGTCACCGGGGCGCCGTCCGGGACCACCCCGACGGTCACCTCGCTGCCCGGCCACAATCCGTTCATCCGAAACGACCCCGCGGACTCGCCCCGCTGCGTCTCGGCGGTGGGACCGGGGACGAGCCCACCCGGTGTGCGAACCCACGAGCGCACCACGGCACGCTCGTGCGCTGACCATGGCCGACCCTGCAGGTCCGTCACGGTCCCGGACACAGCAACGGCCCTCTGACGCCTCAGGGACGGGAGCCGGAGGAACGTGACGTTGCCAGGGACGGAGAACCAGTCAGCGGTGTATGCGGTCTGCTCCCCGCCCAGGAACGTCTCGACCGAGGCGGTGTCGCCGCCTTCGCTCGAGGAGGGCGCCCCCGAGGAGAGGGTGAGCTCGACGTCGTGCGGGACCTGCGAGATGCGGACCCAGCCGTCTCCGGCGGTGGTGACAGCCGCCCCCGGGACCTGCGCGTACCCGTCGCCGTCCTCGCGCCACAGCTTCACCGTGCCGGGGGAACCACGGCCATCGGCGTCGAGCACCCGCAGGGTCACGGTGGCGGTGCCGCTCGGGTCTGCACCGACCGCCTCCGGCAGCGCCACCACCGCCGTCCCCGCAACCGTCGCAGCGAGTGTCACCAGCAGCGCGGTCAGCCGCCCCCCGAACCCCATGCGCGGAGCCTAGGGATGTCAGGCGGGCCTTGAACACGGTTTGCGCGACGCCGCCCCCGAAATGACGTCATGGCGACCGGTCGCCGGAGCGACCAGCCGCCATGACGTCTGATGAGCCGCCTGGGTCAGGCGGTGTGCGGCTGGAACGACGACGAGCCGGCGTTGTCACCGTCGTCGGCGATCGCCACCTCGCGGCGCTTGGAGATCACCACGGCCACCGCGATGATCGCGACCGCGACGAGGGCGATGGCGATGCGGAGGGCGTCGTTCTGGTCCTCGCCGACGCTCATCGAGACCACCGCGCTGGCGATCAGCAGCGAGACGAGGTTCATCACCTTGATCAGCGGGTTGATGGCCGGGCCGGCGGTGTCCTTGAACGGGTCGCCGACCGTGTCGCCGATCACCGTCGCGGCGTGGGCCTCCGAGCCCTTGCCACCGTGGTGGCCGTCCTCGACGAGCTTCTTGGCGTTGTCCCAGGCGCCACCCGCGTTGGCCAGGAAGACCGCCATCAGGGTGCCAGCACCGATCGCGCCGGCGAGGAAGCCCGCCAGCGCGGCGACGCCGAGGCCGAAGCCGACGGCGATCGGGGCCATCACGGCCAGGATGCCCGGCGTGATCAGCTCGCGGAGCGAGTCACGGGTGACGATGTCGACGACCTTGCCGTACTCCGGACGGCCGGTGCCCTCCATGATCCCGGGGATCTCGCGGAACTGGCGGCGCACCTCGAACACGACCGCGCCGGCGGCGCGGGCGACGGCGTTGATGGCCAGGCCCGAGAAGAGGAACACGACCGCCGCACCGAGGAGCACGCCGACCAGGACGCCGGGGTTGTAGACGAGGAAGTTCAGCGCCGAGACGTCGTCGTCGCTGAGCACGCCGGCGTCCCGGACCGCCTCCGCCACCGAGGTGGAGTACGAGCCGAACAGCGCGGTCGCGGCCAGCACCGCCGTCGCGATCGCGATGCCCTTGGTGATCGCCTTGGTGGTGTTGCCGACGGCGTCGAGCTCGGTGAGGATCTGCGCGCCGTGCTCGCTGACGTCGCCGGACATCTCCGCGATGCCCTGGGCGTTGTCGGAGACCGGGCCGAAGGTGTCCATCGCGACGATCACGCCGACGGTGGTCAGCAGGCCGCAGCCGGCCAGCGCGACGGCGAAGAGCGAGACCGTGACGGTCGCGCCGCCGAGCAGGAAGGCGCCGAAGACCGCCGCGCCGATGACCAGCGTGGTGTAGACCGCCGACTCGAAGCCGACGCTCAGGCCCGACAGGATGACGGTCGCGGGGCCGGTGAGCGAGGTCTTGCCGACGTCCTTGACGGGGCGGAACTCGGTGCCGGTGTAGTAGCCGGTGAGGGCCAGGATGCCCGCGGCCATCACGATGCCGATGACGACGGCGAGGCTCGCGATCAGGCGCGGGTCGCCGGTCGCCTGCGCGATGTCACTGCCGGTGAAGTTCTCGAACTCCGCGAACGAGCCGGGGAGGTAGATGTACGACAGGATCACCGACGCGACCGCGCCGACGGCGGCGGAGATGTAGAACGCCCGGTTGATCGTGGTCAGGCCGTTCTCGCCGGCCCTCGGCTTGGTGATGAAGACACCGAGCACCGCGGTCAGCGCGCCGATCGCCGGGATCAGCAGCGGGAAGACCAGGCCCTTGTCGCCGAAGGCGGCGGCGCCGAGGATCAGCGCCGCGACCAGCGTGACGGCGTACGACTCGAAGAGGTCGGCGGCCATGCCGGCGCAGTCGCCGACGTTGTCGCCGACGTTGTCCGCGATCGTCGCGGCGTTGCGCGGGTCGTCCTCGGGGATGTTGTTCTCGACCTTGCCGACCAGGTCGGCGCCGACGTCGGCCGCCTTGGTGAAGATGCCGCCGCCGACACGCATGAACATGGCGAGCAGCGCGGCACCGAAGCCGAAGCCCTCGAGCACGTGCGGGGCCTCGTCCTTGAACAGGAGCACCACGAGGCTCGCGCCGAGGAGTCCCAGGCCGACGGTGGCCATGCCGACGAACGCGCCGGTGCGGAAGCCGATGGTCATGGCGGGGTCGCGGCCCTCGGTCTCGGCCGCTGCGGCGACGCGCAGGTTGGCGCGGACGGCGAGGCTCATGCCGAGGTAGCCGATGGTGGCCGAGAACCCGGCACCGACGAGGAAGAAGATCGAGCGGCCGATGCGGACGGTGACGTCGTCGGCGGGCAGTGCGAACAGGACCACGAACGCCACCGCGGCGAAGATCCCGAGAGTGCGGAACTGCCGGGTCAGGTAGGCGTTGGCGCCTTCCTGCACGGCCTGGGCGATGGTCCTCATGTTGTCGGTGCCCTCGCCGGCGGCCATCACCTGGGACCGGAACATCGCAGCCATCCCGAGCGCGCCGAGCGCGATCAGGGCGACGACGACGACCAGGACCAGGTTCCCACCTTCGAGCTCCGGCTTCACGACAGCGGGCAAGATCCCCGTCATTAGCGCGTCCTCCTGTGAATGAGTCAGAACGCGCCGGAGTCTACGCAGACGTGATCCGGATCACGGGTGTTGGGTGACCCACGCCACACGCGGCGTCGCGAGTGGAACGTGAAAACCCCTCCGGAAGCATCCGGAGGGGTGGAGTGCCGCGCTCGTCAGGCCCCGGGGGCGAGGCCGACGGAGTCGTGGATCACGAACACCTTGGCGAGGCCGGTGATGCGGAAGATCTTGAGCAGCCGCTCCTGGGTGCAGACCAGGTCGAGCGAGCCGTCGTGGGCGCGGACCTTCTTCAGGCCGCCGACCAGCACGCCGAGGCCGGTGGAGTCGAGGAACTCGACGGCCTCGAGGTCGATGATGATGTCGTAGGTGCCGGCGCCGACGAGCTCGGTGATGCAGTCACGGAGCTTGGGTGCGGTGTAGACGTCGATCTCGCCGCCGACCGCCACGATGGCGCGACCATCCACCTCGCGTGTGGCAAGGGTGAGATCCACGACTGCTCCCCGGTTCCCGAAATCAGTTCGGACAGTACGCCAGCGGGACACAGGGTGCGTCCCTAGTTCATTCCGGGTGGTATCAAACCACGAGTCCCACCCGTTGCGCAGGACTCCCCAACATCTCCCCGTCGGTCCCGTTTGCCAGACTCGAGTGGTGAGTCCCTCCCGCCCCGGCGTGCTGCCCCAGGTCGACGCCCTCGTCGACCGGCTGGCGGGCGTCCCCGGGCGGGAGGACAGGCTGCTGCACCGCGAGGTGCTGCCGGCCCGGGAGCCGGTCCACGAGGACTGGCCCGCATGGGTGCCGGGCGACGTGCGTGCCGCCTTCGCCGCCCACGGTGTAGCCCGTCCGTGGCGCCACCAGGTCGTCGCGGCCGACGCCGCGCACGCCGGCGACCACGTGATCGTGGCGACCGGGACCGCCTCGGGCAAGTCGCTGGCCTACCAGGTGCCGGCGCTGTCGGCGATCCGCGCCGCCCGGGGCCTGCGGGGCGAGCGCGGGGCCTCGGTGCTCTACCTCGCCCCGACCAAGGCGCTCGCGCACGACCAGCTGGCCGGGCTGTCCTCGCTCGGGCTCGACGTACGCCTCTCCGCGCACGACGGCGACAGCTCGCGGGAGGAGCGCGACTGGACCCGCGACTTCGGGGAGTACGTCCTCACCAACCCCGACATGCTCCACCGCTCGCTGCTGCCCTCGCACCACCGGTGGTCCCGCTTCCTCGGGTCGCTGCAGTACGTCGTCGTCGACGAGTGCCACCACTACCGCGGCGTCTTCGGGGCCCACGTCTCCCACGTGCTGCGACGGCTGCGCCGGGTGTGCGCGATGTACGGCGCCCACCCGACCTTCGTGCTCGCCTCCGCGACGGTCGCCCAGCCCGAGGTGACCGCCTCCCGGCTGACCGGCCTCGACGTCGTCGCCCTCACCCGCGACGACTCCCCGCGCGGGAAGGTCTCGCTGCTCCTGTGGGAGCCGCCGTTCACCTCGCACGCCGGGGAGAACGGCGCACCCGTCCGACGGGCGGCCTCGTCGGAGGTGGCCGACCTGCTCGCCGACCTGGTTGCCGAGGACGTGCGCACGCTCGCCTTCATCCGCTCGCGGCGCGGCGCCGAGCAGGTCGCCGTCACGGCCTCCGGGCTGCTGGCCGAGGTGGACCCGTCGCTGCCGGACAAGGTGGCGGCCTACCGCGGCGGCTACCTGCCGGAGGAACGGCGCGCCCTCGAGGCGGCCCTCCGCCGGGGCGACCTGGTCGGGCTGGCCGCCACCAACGCGCTGGAGCTCGGCATCGACATCAGCGGGCTCGACGCCGTGCTGATCGCCGGCTTCCCGGGCACCCGAGCGGCGTTCTGGCAGCAGGTGGGGCGCGCCGGCCGCGGGGCCGAGGACGCGCTCGGCATCCTCGTAGCCAAGGACGACCCGCTCGACACCTACCTCGTGACGCACCCCGAGATGCTGATCGGCGCCCCGGTGGAGGCCTCCGTCTTCGACCCGTCGAACCCACACGTGATGGGCCCGCACCTGGCGGCAGCCGCGCAGGAGTCGCCGCTGGTCGAGGCAGACCTGCCGCTCTTCGGGCCGACCGCTCGCGAGGTCGTGGACCAGCTCGTCGAGCTCGGCCTGCTGCGCCGGCGGCCGCGGGGCTGGTTCTGGACCGACCGCGGCCGCGCGGCCGACCTGGCCGACATCCGGTCGGCCGGCGGGTCGCCGGTGCAGCTCATCGAGGCGGACACCGGGCGGGTGGTCGGCACGGTCGACGCCGGCGGCGCGCACAACCAGGCCCACCCCGGCGCGGTCTACGTCCACCAGGGCGAGACCTGGCTCGTCGAGGAGCTCGACCTCGAGCACTCCGTGGCGACGATGCGGCGCGACGACCCGGCCTACAGCACCACGGCGCGCGAGGTCACCGACATCAGCATCGTCACGACGCGCGAGCGCCGGTCCTGGGGCGGTTGCGAGCTCGCGCTCGGCGAGGTCGACGTCTCGCACCAGGTGGTGTCCTTCCTCAAGCGGCGCCAGCCGGGCGGCGAGGTGCTCGCCGAGGAGCCGCTCGACCTGCCCGAGCGCACCCTGCGGACGACCGCCGTGTGGTGGACCGTCCCCGACGACGTGGTCGCCGAGGCTGGCCTGGCGACGCTCGACGTCCCCGGGGCCGCCCACGCAGCGGAGCACTGCTCGATCGGCCTCCTCCCCCTCTTCGCGACCTGCGACCGCTGGGACATCGGCGGCGTCTCGACCGCCCGGCACGCGGACACCGGGGTGCTCACCGTCTTCGTGTACGACGGTCACCCGGGCGGTGCCGGCTTCTCCGAGCGGGGCTACCGGACGGCCGTCGACTGGCTGACGGCCACCCGGGAGGCGATCGCCGGCTGCGAGTGCGTGAGCGGCTGCCCCTCGTGCATCCAGTCGCCCAAGTGCGGCAACCAGAACAACCCGCTCGACAAGCCCGGCGCGATCCTGCTGCTGGACGCGCTCCTCGCGGGAGCGCCACGCACTGCGTGATGGGGCTAGATTCGGCCCATGGTCATCCTCGGACTCGGTCTCATCATCCTCGGCGGCATCGCGATCCTCTCGGCCGTGTTCGTCAGCGAGCCGGGCAACGGCGGTGAGCTGCTCGGGTTCACCGTGTCGACGCTCGAGTCGTTCTTCGTCGGCGTCGCCGCGGGCGCGGCCATCCTGTGGGGCTTCTCGATCCTCAAGTGGGGCACCAAGCGCAGCCTCGCCCACCGCCGTGAGCGCAAGGAGCTCACGGAGCTGAACCAGAAGCTCGAGCGGGTCGAGGCCGAGCGCCGCGCCGACGGCGACGACGACACCCGGAGCTGACCCACCCGCTCATCCCGGGCCGGCCCTCGCCTCCGCCGTGACCCGGACCCTCCGCCACGGCACGGCCGGACCCGCGACGCTCACCTCCACCGTGACGTCACGACCCACGGCCCCGCAGCCCTCCAGCGTGGCCTCGTTGGCGGCGGCGATCCGGGCGGCTGCGTCGCACGCGGCGCTCGGGCTCGTCGCCGCCGCGAGGGCGGCCAGGTCGGCCGCCGCCTGGGCCCGGCGCTGGGCCGTCACCAGGCCGCCGGCCGCCGACAGCCCGACCGTCACGAGGAGCAGCACCCCGGCCATCGCCACCACCAGCACCGTCGCGCCTCCGCCGTCGGGCCGCCTGCTCACGACTCCTCCACCAGCGCCACCGCCTCGTCGGACACGGTGACGCCTGGCAGCGAGGCCAGCAGGCCGCCGGGACCGCGGACCCGCGCGGTGGTGGTGACCACGACCTGCCCGTCGCCGACCGCCACGCTCACCCGGGCACCCTCGGGGGCGATCCGCAGCGCCACCGCCTCCGCAGCCGCGACGTCGTCGCCGCGCGCCACCGCGCGAGCGGCCTCGCGGGAGGCGTCGACGACCCGGACCTGCGCCGCACCGACGGCCAGCATCCAGACCAGGCCGGCCGTCAGCGCCACCAGGAGCGGGATGCCGAGGGCCAGCTCGGCGGTCGCCGCTCCCCGCTCCCGGTGCTCGCGCGGCGGCATCAGCCGATGCCGAGCAGGCTCATGACGTGGTCGAAGAGGCGGCCGAGCAGTCGGTCGCCGAAGCTGCCGGTGAGCAGCTTGTAGAGCAGAGCGGCGAAACCGGCGCCCGCTGCGGTGCCGACGGCGTACTCCGCGGTGGTGATGCCGCGCTCGTCGCGTGGGGTGGTCGTCATCCGTCCTCCTGAGGGTGGCGCGGGACTCCCGATGAGACCCGCCGTGGCACGAGCCTCCGGGCCGGGGCCCGGAGCCGCACCTGGTCGACCCGCTCGCTGTGGACAGGCCCCGATCGGCGGCGCCTGTGGACACTTCACGGCGCGACCCGGCCGAGGAGCGAGGTGACCGTCGGCACGACGCCGAGGAGCAGGAACGCCGGCAGGAGGCAGACGCCGAGCGGCACGGCCGCCGAGACCCCGACCTTCCGTGCGGCGTCCTCGGCCCGCGCGAGGCCCTCGCGCTCCAGCTCGTCGGCGAACCGCTCGACGAGGTCCACGACGGAGGCACCCGACGCCTGCGAACGGACCATCGCGCGCACCAGGGGCGCCAGCTGCTCGTCGTCGCCCACCGACTCCCACGCCTCGGTCGCGGTGGCGCCCCAGCGCGCGTGCTCCACCACCGTCGCCAGCCGGTCGGCGGCCGGCCCCGGGAGGGCCGCGCACACCTGCGCCAGCCCGGCGACCGGCTCGGCACCGGCGCGCAGCGTCGAGGCGAAGAGGTCGATGAGGTGCGGGAGCGTCCGCTCCACCTCCTGCCGGTCGCGGCGTACGTCGGGCGGCTCCACGCGCGAGAGGACCCACCACGCACCTGCCGCCCCCGCCACACCCGCCACGGGTCCGCCCGTGCCACCGACGAAGAGCCACGCGCCTATCCCCGCGCCGGCGGCCCAGAGCAGGCGAAGCGGCGGGCGGGAGGCCGTCGGCCGCCTGACCTGCCGGCGGGCAGGCGGCAGCCACGCCAGCACTGCCAGGAACGCGCACGCCACCGACGGCCACATCACGGCGCGGCCGCCTGGTCGGCCAGGCGCTCGATCCACCAGAGACCGAGCGCGAGCAGGGCGAGCCCGGCCACCAGGCACCCCACGCCGACCGGGGTGCCCAGCAGGAAGCCCCAGGGGTCCGACCCGGCGCCCGAGCCCATCAGGAGGACCGCCAGGGGCAGGCCGGCGACCAGTCGCGCGGTGGCCCGGGCGGAGGCGAGCTCCGAGTCGACGAGGCGGCGGGTCCGCCGCCTCGCCCGCAGCCCGGCCGCAGTGCGCTCGAGGGCGGCGGCGAGCCCGCGCCCGGTGTGGTGGGCCACCTGCCAGGCACCTGCGACCCAGCGGAGGTCGGCCGCCCCCGGCCGCTGCGCCGCCACGTCACGCAGGGCCTGCGGCACGTCGGCGCCGAGGTGGTGGGCCTCCACGACCGGCATCAGGGGCGGCCAGCGCTCGCCCGCCACCGCCAGCGCCGTCCCGGCTGGCTGCCCGGAGGCGAGCTCGGCCGCCAGGAGGTCGCACACCTCGAGCACCGCCGCCTGGTCCGCGGCTCGCCGGCGCCGCCGGCCCCGCGGCGACCACACCGGTCGGCGAGATCCCGCGCGGACCGGGATCGGGCCGCGCGGGCCGGCCGGCAGCACCAGCGCAGCCAGTGCACCGGCCGCGAGCGCGACGACCCACGCGCTCAGCACGCCACCGTGTCCAGCCGCCGGGCGAGCGCCGCCGCGGCCGGGCCGCGGACGACCCGGTCGGGCTCGAAGGTGGCCGCCGTACGCAGCGAGACCAGTCCGTCGTCGCCGCGCACAGGGACGGCCAGCTCGAGGACCCGGCGCCGGCCCTCCCGCCCCCTGCCGAGGTGGACCACCACGTCGAGCGCGGCGGCGAGCTGGCTGTGCGCCGCCGCCCGCGGCAGCCCGGCGGCCAACGACAGTGCCTCGACCCGGGCGGGCACGTCGGCCGCCGAGTTGGCGTGGAGCGTCCCGCAGCCCCCGCCGTGACCGGTGTTGAGCGCGGCCATCAGGTCGACGACCTCACCTCCGCGCACCTCCCCGACCACCAGCCGGTCCGGGCGCATCCGCAGCGCCTGCCGCACGAGGGTCTGGAGCGAGATCGCCCCGGCACCCTCGATGTTGGCCGGCCTGCCCTCGAGCGCGACGACGTGCGGGTGCTCGGGCCGCAGCTCGCTGGCGTCCTCCACGAGCACGATCCGCTCGCCCGGGTCGACCAGCGACAGCAGCGCGGAGAGCACCGACGTCTTCCCCGTGCCGGTGCCGCCGGTCACCAGGAACGCGCACCGCGCGTCGACGACCTCCTCCAACAGGTTGGCGCCCTCGGGCGGGAGCGCGTGGGCGGCCACCAGCTCCGGCAGCGTCCAGACGCGACCGCGCGGCACGCGCAGCGAGATCACCGTCCCGGACCGGGCGACGGGTGCGAGCACCGCATGGAACCGCGTGCCGTCGGGGAGGCGTACGTCCGCGTGCGGGGACGCGTCGTCGAGCCGCCGGCCGGCCGTGGCGGCGAGGCGCTGCGCCAGGCGGCGCACCGCCGCGTCGTCGGGGAAGGAGACCGACGCCTGCTCGAGCCCGCGGCCACGGTCGATCCAGACGTCCTCAGGCCCGTTGACCAGCACGTCGGTGACGTCGGGCAGCCGCAGCAGCTCCTCCAGCGGCCCGGCGCCGAGCACGTCGCGGCGCAGCAGGTCGTGGACGGCCAGCACCGTCGCGTCGCCCACCGGCGACCCCGAAGCCCGCAGCGCCTCGGCCACCCGGTGCGGGGTCAGGTCACCGGCGGCGCCGGCGAGCCGGCGGCGTACGTCGTCGAGGACCGCCGCCGGCACCGGAGTGCTCATGCCGCGTCCCCGAGGAGGTCGCGCGCGGCCCTCGCGAGCGGACCTCGCCCGGCGAGCGGGCCGAGTCCCCGGTCGACCGACGCGGCCAGCCCACGCTGGTCGGGCAGCGCCGCGACGACGGGCAGGCCGGTGACCCGCTCGGCGTCGGCGTCGCCGAGACCGCCGGGGCGCACCACCAGCCCGGCGCGCTCCGCCCTGCCGTCGCGGCCGAGCTCCTCGACGAGGCGGGCCGTCGCGGCGAGCCCGGGAACGGTGGCCGGGGTGACGACGAGGAGGTCGTCGCAGCGGTCGACCAGCTCGGTGAGCGACCCGCCGTGGCGGGCGAGGTCGAGGACGACGAGGTCGTGGCCGCGGACGGCCGAGGGCAGGATCCGGCGCACGGTCGGCAGGTCGAGCCGCCGCCGCACGCCGGACCAGGAGAGGACGCCGAGGTGGTCGCGGCGAGGCACGCCCTCGCGCAGCGCCCGGGCACCCAGCCGGCCCGCGGTCTCGGCCAGGCCTTCCCAGCGCACGCCAGGCTCGCCCTCCATCCCGACCAGCCGGTCGAGACCGGGACCGAGCGGGTCGGTGTCGACGAGCAGCGTCGGCGCCCGCCCCGCGTGCCACTGCGCCAGGGCGCAGGCGAGCGTCGTGGCTCCGGCACCACCGGCTCCTCCGACCACCCCGACCACCCGGCCCGGCGAGGCGCGCTCCCCGACGTCAGCCAGCGCATCCACGAGCCACTCGGCCGCCGTGCCGAGGTCGACGACCGACTGCGCACCGAGCTCGACGGCGGCCCGGAACGCGTCGTCCGCGGGCGCCGGCCCGACGACGAGGACGCCCTCCCTCCGCGCCGGCGATAGGGCCGCCACCTCCGCCGCCAGGTCGGCCCCCACCAGGACCAGGTCGGCCTCCACCCAGGTGGCGAGGGCGAGCACCGGGTCCCGGCAGACCTGGGCGCCGACGCCGGCGGCTGCGCACAGGGGCACCACGGCGTCGTGGACGGGAGCGGAGGCGGTGACGAGGAGGACGGGCATGCCGACGAGCCTCGTCGCAGGCACCGACCCCGCGGGGTGCGTGACGCGGCTGCCTGTGGAAAGGGCCGTCAGGCCGCGGGCTGTGGACGGATGCTGGCCCGGGAAGCCACGATGGTCCGGGGTGGAGGCGCTTCCGGGAGGGCACCCATGGCTGGTTGGCGTGTGCGGTCGCTCGTGGTCGGGCTGCTGGCGGTCGTCGTCGGCTGGTCGCTGCTGTTCCGCCCGTTCCGGTCCCTGACCCTCCTCCTGGTGCTGGTCGTGCTGGGCCTGCTGGTCATGGCGCTCAGCAGCTTCACCGACGTGGAGAGGCCGCGCCGGCCCCTCGACCTGCTCCCCGCGGCGGCGTACGCGCTCGCGGCCGTCACCGTGCTGGCCTGGCCGGGCAGCGCCGTCGTCGTGGTGGTCTGGGTGGTCGCCGCCTCACTGGTCGTCGACGGGGCCGTCGCGATCCTCCACGCCCTCCGCGAGCGCGGCCCCGGGCGCATCACGGCGGCGATCCGGGGAGCGGCGCTGGTGATCCTCGGCGTCCTCGCGGCCACCTGGCCCGACCTCGCGTCCATCGTGATCGCCGTCGTGCTCGGCATCCGGCTGCTGTGGTACGGGCTCGAGCTGGTCTGGCAGGGAGCGCGCGGCCGCACCAGCGGTGACGCGGTCACCGGTGCGGCACCGTGGTGGCGTCGCAGCATCTCCCTCGTCACCGCGGTCGCCACCCTCGCCGTGGCGGTGGCGCTGGCCGGCATCGGCTCCGTCGTCGCGCGCAGCACGCCGGTGCCCGACGCGTTCTACACGCCACCCGCGGACGTCCCGTCCGAGCCCGGGGCGTTGCTGCGCACCGCGGAGTTCGACCGTGAGGTCCCGGAGGGCGCAACCGCCTACCGCATGCTCTACACGACGACGGGCCTCGGCGAGGATCCCGCCGTGGCGAGCGCCCTGCTGGTCGTGCCGGAGGACGCCCCCGAGGGACCGCTCCCCCTGGTCGCCTGGGCGCACGGCACCACCGGCGTCGCCGAGGGGTGCGCACCGTCGCTGCTGCCCGACCCCTTCGAGGCCGGCGCGATGTTCACCCTCGACCGGGCGGTCGACGAGGGCTGGGCCGTCGTCGCCACCGACTACATCGGTCTCGGCACCGAGGGTCCGCACTCCTACCTCGTCGGTGAGCCCGCCGGGCACGCCGTCCTCGACTCGATCCGCGCCGCACGCGAGGTCGAGGGGCTCGAGCTCGACGACCACGCGGTGGTGTGGGGCCACTCCCAGGGCGGTCACGCCGCCCTCTGGGCGGGCACGCTGGCCGACGACTACGCCCCCGACGCCGGGGTCGTCGGCGTCGCCGCGATGGCGCCCGCGAGCAACCTGACCGGCCTCATCGCCAACCTCGACGAGGTCACCGGCGGCAGCATCTTCGCCTCCTACGTGCTCGAGGGGTACGCCCGCACCTACGACGACGTCCGGCTCTCCACCTACGTCCGCGGCGCCGCCGAGGTGCAGGTGCGCGAGATGGCGTCGAGGTGCCTGTCCGGCCTCGGCGCCCTGCTCAACGTCGGCGTCCACCTGACGCAGGACACCTCGGTCGTCGACGGCGACCCCGCGTCGGGCGCGCTCGGCGCGCGGCTCGAGGAGAACGTCCCCGTCGGCCCGATCCCGGCACCCCTCCTGCTCGCGCAGGGCGAGACCGACCAGCTGGTCATCCCGTCCGCACAGCAGGAGTACGCCGACCAGCGCTGTGCATCCGGCGGAGGGCCGGTCGACTACCGCACCTACCCCGACCGCGACCACGTCGGCGTCGTCGCCGCCGACTCACCTCTCGTCGCGGACCTCTACGAATGGACCGCCCAGCGGCTCTCCGGCGAGCCGGCCGACGACACCTGCAGCTGACCGGACTCCCGGCGGGCGACGTCGTACGCACCTAACATGACGGCATGCCTCGCCCCACCGCGGCCTTCTTCGACCTCGACAAGACGATCATCGCCAAGTCGAGCACGCTGGCCTTCAGCCGCGAGTTCCAGGCGGGCGGGCTCATCTCCAGGCGCGCGATGCTGCGGTCGGCGTACGCCCAGTTCGTCTTCTTCACCGGTGGCGCGGACCACGACCAGATGGACAAGATGCGCGCCTTCATGTCGCAGCTGTGCGCCGGCTGGGACGTGGCGACGGTGCGCGACATCGTCACCGAGACGATCACCAGCATCGTCGAGCCCCTGGTCTACGCCGAAGCCGTCACCCTGATGGACGAGCACCGGGCCGCCGGGCGCGACATCGTCATCGTCTCCGCCAGCGGCGCCGAGGTCGTCGAGCCGATCGGCCAGATGCTCGGTGCCGACCGGGTGGTGGCGACGCGGATGGAGATCGTCGACGGGAAGTACACCGGCAACATCGACTACTACGCCTACGCCGAGGAGAAGGCGCGCGCGATCGAGCACCTCGCCGCGACCGTCGGCTACGACCTGGCCGAGTCCTTCGCCTACAGCGACTCGGTGACCGACGTACACATGCTCGAGGTCGTCGGACACCCGTTCGCGGTCAACCCCGACAAGGAGCTGCGCCGCATCGCGGTCACCCACGACTGGCCGGTGCTGAGCTTCGTCCGCCCCGTGGCGCTGCGCCGGCACATCCCGGTCCCGCCCGCCAAGCCGACCCTGGCCGCCCTCGCGGTCGGCGGCGCGGTCGCCGCCGGGAGCGTCATCTGGGCCAACCGGAAGCGCCGCGGCCTCGAGGCCTGACCGGTTCCGGCGCCAGTTCCGACCCGATCCCCGGCGCACCCACCGGCGGTGGGGAAAGTCAACCCTTGAAGACCCCTGCGGGCCGGGTTAGAACTGAAGCAGCAACTCAAGAGACAGCACGTGTACCGGGTACCCACGCGGCGATCCACCCATCCGATGGGGTGCTGACCGTTCGGGATCTGCCCGAGGCAGCGATTGAGAAGAGCACGCTTGGTAGCCACGGCATCACGTGTCAGCGGCGGCACCCGATCCATGTGAGCGGGTGCCGCTCGCATGCGCGGGTCAGCCGCGCAGCGGCGAGGCCTCGGCGCCCGCGGCGAAGGCCTCGGCGCCGTAGAGCGCCCACGAGTGCACCCCGCTGGGACCGCCGGAGGAGTAGCCGCGCAGGTTGGACTCGTACGCCGCCCGGTGGGCGAGGTGCCCGGCCTCGGGCACGACGAGCGACTTGGCGTCGACAGCGCGCGAGACCAGCACCAGCCGCTCGAGCGCGCGGGCGACGATCCCGTTGTGCGAGGCGAACGGTGCCGCGGTCGCGACGTCGGCGTGCGCGATCGCCGCCACCAGGAGAGCTGGCGCCTCGGTGCCGGAGAGCAGCAGCTCGGACACCCCGCGCAGCCGGTCCGCGGACGCCGCGTCGCGCGGGCGGCCCAGCTCGTCGGCGGGGAGGGCGGAGGACGCGACGACGGTGTGCAGCCGGGCGATCGCCTGGAGCGGGGCGGTCTTGAGCAACGGGGCGAGGGCGAGCATCGACGCCGACAGCCGGACCGCGTCGGAGGCGATCTCGTCGCCCTCCCCCGCCCGCACCTGCTCCAGCGAGGAGGACGACCCCTCGAGCACGGCGCTCGCGTGGGCGCCGCGCAGCAGCGACTCCGCGGTCAGCTCCGGCGACGTACGCCGCAGCCCCCGGTCGCGCAGCATCACGTCGATCCCGTCGCGGGTGCCGGCGTAGGCCGAGCGCACCCCTTCGAGGTCGGTGAGCCAGGCGAGCGGGTCGGTCATGGGGAGGACGGTAGTCGCGGCAACCTTTCGGCCGGTCGCGGCATCCCACGCCGTAACCTGCGCCACAGCCGACCACCACGACGGGGGAACACGTCCATGCACCGCTCCACCACCGCACTCCTCGCCAGCGCCCTCCTCGGCGCGACGCTGCTGCCGGCCACCTCGGCCACGGCCGCGCCCACGACCTGCCAGGGGCAGGCGGTGACCGTCAGCGGTCCCGGTGACGCCTCCGGCACGCTGACCGGCACCGAGGGCCGGGACGTCATCGCCACCGAGGGCGCGACCCGCGTCCTCGCGCTCGGGGGCGACGACCTCGTGTGCGTGACCGGTTGGGCGCGACCCGTGGTCGACGCGGGCGCGGGCAACGACAGCGTGGACGCCGGCGCAGCCGTCGCTGGGAGCGAGAGCGTCCTGGGCGAGGGCGACGACAGCTACATCGGCTCGCCGGCCCGGGACGTGGTGCACGCCGGGACCGTCCAGGCCGGCACCCACCTGGACACCGGGCGGGACACCATCGACACGGGCTGGCGCGGGCTGCGCGAGGACGTCGTGGTCTCGGGCCAGCCGCAGCAGGGCAACCCGGACGCGGTGCGGGCGGGCTGGGTCGACCTGTCGTGGTACGGCGTGGCGACCGGCGCAGGAGTGCTGGACGGAGGGGACGACAGCATGCTCCGGCTGCACCCGGTGGAGGCGTGGGGCGTGAGCATCAACGCCGACCTCGGCACCCTCGGCATGACGCGGGCACCGGTGCAGCCCATGTCGGGCTTCTCGCGGTTCGCGGTCACCTCCCACCCGGGGCTGACCCGCTTCGGCTTCGGCGGCAGCCAGCGCCACGACTCGCTGTTCTTCGACGGCCTGCGGAGCTCGACGCTCTTCCAGGCGTCCTTCAGGTCGGGGGACGACGAGCTGCGGATCGTCTCCCTGGGGAAGACCAAGGACAACGCCTCCCTCAACGGCGGGCGCGGGACCGACCGCCTCGACCTCGGCATGGCCACCGTGTCCGACGTCGACCTCGACCTCCGCAAGGGCCGGCTCTCGACGGGCCGGGGCAAGGGCGAGGTCACGATCGCCGCGCGCGGCTTCGAGGACGCCACCGTCGTCGCACCGGACGTCGAGGTCCTCGGCACGCCCGGCGCCAACGACCTGGCCGTCCTCGCCTGCCGCGCGACCGCACACGGCCTCGGCGGGAAGGACATGATCACCGCCCTCGACGCCACCGCGGACCTCGGCCGCGCCGACTGCGCCCGCAAGCCCCGGGTGCGCTTCCTGGGTGGCCCGGGCAAGGACACGCTCACCGGCTCGAACGGCCCCGACCGCCTCATCGGCGGTCCCGGCAGGGACTTCGTCGACGGCAGGTCGGGACGCGACACCTGCCAGGGCGAGACGGTGCCGCGCTGCGAGGCACGCCGCTGAGGGCAGCACGCTCGCGCTTGTAGCCTGTCCACGATGAGCGACGAACTCCCCGCAGCCCCAGCCCCGGTCGACCGCGCCCGGTCCTTCGGACCCGTCGCCGAGGCGTACGACCGGGGCCGGCCGTCGTACCCCGCGGAGGCGGTGGCGTGGCTCGCGGGAGGAGAGGCGAAAGTCGTCCTGGAGCTCGCGGCGGGCACCGGCAAGCTGACCCGCGAGCTCGTCGACCAGGGCCACGCGGTCTTCGCGACCGAGCCGGACGAGGCGATGCTCGAGGTGCTGCGCGATCGGGTGCCCGAGGTGAGCGCCAAGGTCGCGACCGCGGAGGAGATCCCGGCCAACGACCGGTCGGTCGACGTGGTGGTCGTGGCGCAGGCCTTCCACTGGTTCGACCACGACGTGGCCCTCGCCGAGATCGCCCGCGTGCTCAAGCCCGGCGGCCACGTCGCGTTGGTGTGGAACAGCCGCGACGAACGGATCCCGTGGGTGCGCCGGATGGGCGACATCCTGGGCCGGCAGGACTCCAACACCAGCTCCTCCCAGCACCTCGTCCACAGCGACGTCTTCGGCTTCGTGGAGGAGACGACCTTCAAGCACTGGCAGGAGGTCAACCGCGAGACCGTGCTCGACCTGGCGCGCTCGCGGTCGAGCTTTGCGGCGATGGACGACGACGAGCGGGAGCGCCACCTCGCCGAGCTGCTCGCCTTCTACGACGACTACGGCCGCGGCATGGACGGGATGCAGATCCCCTACGTCACCCGCTGCTACCGCGCCGTCGTTGTCGATCGCACGGAGTCCGATCCTTCCGGGCCGACAACTTCTTCGCCCGACGAGCCGTCACAGGAAGGACCGGTCGTGAGCGACGGCACCGACACCGACATGTTGCTCATCGACTTCCGCTGACTGCTCCGTCCGGGGGGACCCCATGCGTCGTACGACGACACTGACCGTTGCCGGCCTGCTCGGCCTGGCCCTGCTCGGGCCCGCCACGAGCGCCACCGCCGCCGGCGAGACCTGCCGCGGCGAGGCCGCGACCATCGTCGGCACGCCCAACAAGAACATCGTCGGCACCGAGGGCCGCGACGTCATCGTCACGAACCGCAGCCAGGACGTGACGACCCTCGGCGGTGACGACCTCGTCTGCATCACCGGCCCCGACCAGGGCAGGGGGACCGAGCGGCCTGTCGACATCGACACCGGGCCGGGCAACGACGTGGTCGACGGGACGGCCGCGCGCGACTGGCCCGCGAGCGGGACGCTGGGGACCGGCGCGGACACCTTCTACGGGGGCGGCGCCGGCGACTACCTCGACGCCGGCACGCGGTCGGCCGACTACGCGCACCTCGACGCGGATCGCGACGTCCTCCTCGGCGGCGGGGGTGGCGACAGCTTCGTCAGCGGCCAGGAGGGCCTGCCCAACACCGACGTGGTCGACCTCGGCAGCGGCGGTGACTACCTGAGCTGGAACGGCCCCACCGCCGACGGAGGCACCGTCTCCGGCGGGGCGGGCACCGACACGCTCTCCTTCGTCACCGGCGCCCACGACCTCGCCGTCGACAACGTCACCGGCCGGCTCACCGAGGACGGCAGCCCGTCCCTCCCGTGGTCCGGGGTGGAGTCGTTCAGCATCTGGCCGACGCACGAGGACCCGATCGACCTGGCGTTCACCGGCACGGCGGCCGACGACTTCCTCACCCTGTACGCCGCCAGCGCGGTCGTGACCGCCGACCTGGCCGGCGGCGCGGACGACTTCACGTCGAGCTCCCTGCTCCTCGACGGCACCGTGGTCGACGCCGGCTCCGGCCGCGACGACCTCTACGTCCTCGACCGCGACCGCGACCTCTTCCTCGACCTGCGGGCCGAGCAGCTCCTCGCCCGTGACGCCACGACGTCGACCGACGCCGTCGTGCGCGGCTTCGAGGACGCCGACGTGCACGCCCGCATGGTCGACGTGAAGGGCACCGGCGCCGGCAACGACATCGGCGTCTCGGCGTGCAGCGGCGTCGTGCGCGGCCGCGGCGGCGACGACACCATCAGCCGCCGCTACGAGTACTGGTACGAGACCTCCCCCGGCTGCCGCGAGCGTTACAAGCTGGACGGCGGCTCCGGCGCCGACGAGCTCAAGGGCCAGAGCGGCGACGACACGCTCATCGGCGGTCCCGGCAAGGACCTGCTCGAGGGCGCCAACGGCAACGACGTGCTGCGCGGCGGGGCCGGGCGCGACCGGGCGGACGGCGGCGACGGGCGGCGCGACCGCTGCTCCGCCGAGCGCGAGAAGCGCTGCGAGCGCTGAGCGGCGCACACCCGGCCACGACGACCACAACACACACGGGGGAACACAGATGCGTACGACGACACTGACCATTGCTGGGCTGCTCGGCCTGGCCCTGCTCGCACCCACCACGAACGCCACCGCCGCGGGCGAGACCTGCCGCGGCGAGGCGGCCACCATCGTGGGGACCGGCCAGCTCGTCGTGGGCACGGAGGGACGCGACGTCATCGTGACCGGTTCCTCCACCGTGGTGAGCGCCCTGGGGGGCGACGACCTGATCTGTGTGAGCGAGCCCGTCTCCGCAGCCCACCTCCTGGAGGTCCTCGCGGGCGAGGGCAACGACTTCGTGGACGCCTCGTCGCTGACGAGCGGCTACTCCGGCCGGGTCGAGCTCGGCGCCGGCGCGGACACGTTCGCCGGTGGAGGCGCCGCGGACTTCGTCTCCGCCGGCTACTTCCCCGACCCCCGCGACTACAACGCGCAGCCGGGCTCGGACGTCGACACCGACCGGGTCGAGACCGGCACTGGCGACGACACGGTCTTCTCCGGGTCGTCGGGCACCGCCAACCACGACGTCGTCGACGTCGGCGCGGGCGATGACCGGTTCTACCTCGGCACCTCGGCCGCAGGCGGCGACGCCGTGCTCACCGGGGGCGACGGCGACGACCCGTTGAGCCTCCCGATCGGCGACAGCGACGTCACCCTCGACCAGGCGCTCGGCACCCTCACCTCGGCGCAGGGCACCGCGCGCGTCGTCGGCTTCGAGGCCGTCACCGTCGACGCCGGATCGGGGAAGCTCACCTACCGCGGCACGCGCGGGGACGACTCGCTCACCGTGCGCTCCGACGGCGCCCCCACGGTGGACATCGCCACCGACCGGGGCCAGGACCTGCTGGTGATCGAGCCCGCGAGCGTGGCCGAGGGCAGCCGGATCGACCTGGGCCGCGGCGTCGACCGGGTGGTGGCGGCGACCTCTGCCGGCTCCCTCGAGCTGAACCTCGGCTTCTACCAGCGCCTGGCCATCGGCGGCGCGAAGGTGGCGAGCGTCTCCGGGATCGAGGACGCCCTCCTCGTCGCGCCCGAGGTCACCCTGGTCGGCAGCAACGCCGACAACGACCTGTCGTTCGCCGGCTGCGAGGGGACGCTCCGGGGCGGCCACGGCCGCGACACGCTGCGCAACGTCGCCCAGAGGTTCTTCGCGTCGACCTCCTACTCGTTCGACTGCACCACGCGCACCACGATGGACGGCGGGCCCGACCGGGACCGGCTCCGCGGTGGACAGGGACCTGACCGGCTGCGCGGCCAGGGCGGCAACGATCGCCTCGAGGGCCGCGGCGGCCGCGACAAGGCCGACGGCGGCCAGGGCCTAGACCGCTGCACCGCCGAGGTCGAGCGCCGCTGCGAGCGCTGATCGCGGCTACTGTCTCGCCATGGCATGGCGGTGGCGGCGTACGTCCCTGGGCGGCGAGGCCGACCGCGCCGCCTTCCGCGCGCTGCACAACGCCTCGCTGGCGAGCCCGGCGCTGCGGGAGGGACTGACCTCGTCGAGCGCCGAGCGGTCCGTACGCCACCTGCGCGCGCTGCTCGGCACCCCGGCCGCCGGGCTCGGTGACACCAGCGGGCTGCTGGCGTGGGACGGCCTCGGCGGCCACCACCGCAGCCAGCTCGCGGCCACCATCGGCCAGGTCGCGGAGACCGGGCGGACGATGATCGTCGACGAGCGGACGCTGGTCTGCGACGACGGCGGCTGCCAGGTCCGGCAGGCGATCGTGAGCCCCCTCGTCGTCGACGACCGGCTCGTCGGCGCCCTCGTGGTGGGCGCGCCGCACACGACCGGCGGCCTCGTCCGGGCGGCCGACGAGGTGGCGTCGTGGGTCAGCGGCCAGCTCGAGCTCGCCGAGCTCGACGCCTCGCGCACCCGCCTGATGGAGGCGGAGGTCCGGGCGCTGCGGGCGCAGATCAGCCCCCACTTCATCTACAACTCGCTCGGCGCGATCGCCAGCTTCGTGCGCACCGACCCCGACCGGGCGCGCGAGCTGCTGCTCGAGTTCGCCGACTTCACCCGCTACTCCTTCCGCCGCCACGGCGAGTACACGACCCTCGCCGAGGAGCTCCGCTCCGTCGAGCGCTACCTCCTCCTCGAGCAGGCGCGCTTCGGGGAGCGGCTGCACGTGACGCTGCAGATCGCCCCGGAGGTGCTGCCCGTGGCGGTGCCGTTCCTGTGCATCCAGCCGCTCGTCGAGAACGCCGTACGCCACGGGCTCGAGGCCAGCGCCGACAAGGAGGACGGGGTCGGCCGGCTCTCCATCACCGCGCGCGACCTCGACCAGGAGTGCGTGCTGGAGGTCGAGGACGACGGCACCGGCGAGGACCCCGAGCGGGTACGCCGCGCGCTCGCCGGCGACGCGTCGATGGACTCGGTCGGCCTGGGCAACGTGGACGCGCGGCTGCGCAACGCCTACGGCGACGACTACGGTCTGGTGGTCGAGACCGCGCCCGGCGCCGGCACCAAGGTGATCGTGCGGGTGCCGAAGTTCGCCCCGGGAGTACAGGTATGACCGGCTTGAGAGTCCTCGTCATCGACGACGAGCGTCCTGCGCTCGACGAGCTCACCTTCCTGCTCGGCCGCGACCCGCGCATCGGCGAGGTGATGGGCAGCGACTCCGCGACCGAGGCGCTGCGGGTGCTCCAGGCCGAGGAGGTCGACGCGGTCTTCCTGGACATCCAGATGCCCGGCCTCACCGGGCTCGACCTCGCGCAGGTGCTCTCGCGCTTCAAGCAGCCGCCACCCGTGGTGTTCGTGACCGCGCACGAGGAGCACGCGGTCGCGGCCTTCGAGCTGCGGGCAGTCGACTACGTCCTCAAGCCGGTGCGCGAGGAGCGCCTCGCCGAGGCCGTACGCCGCGTCGTCGAGGCCGGCGGCCCGGCGCCGTCCGGCGACGTGCAGATCCCGGTGGAGCGCGGCGGGGTCACCCGGTTCATCAACCGCTCGGAGATCACCCACGTCGAGGCGCAGGGCGACTACGCGCGGCTCCACACCGCCGAGGGCTCGCACCTGGTCCGCACCCCGCTCAGCTCGCTGGCCGAGCAGTGGGCGCCGGCCGGCTTCGTGCGGATCCACCGCTCGGTCCTCGTCGCGCTCCCGCACGTCGAGGAGGTCCGCAGCGAGGGCGGCCGGGTCAGCGTGGTCATCGGCGGCACCGAGCTGCCGGTCTCGCGGCGCCACACGCGCGAGCTGCGGTCGGTGCTCACGAAGCGCGACGCGTGAGGGCGAGCACGTGACCGAGCAGCCGCCGCCCCGGGTGAGAGTCACCGGGCCGCCGCGGCGCCGGGCGGACGGCGTACGGTCCACGGGGACGCGGGAGATCGACGCCGAGACGGCCCTCGGCGAGGTGTTCATGCGCTCCCTGCTGCGCGAGCAGCTGCTGCTCGCGATGCGCGTGCTGGTCGCGCTCGCGCTGACGTTCGGTCTGCTGCCCCTGCTCTTTCACCTCTTCCCGGAGCTCGGTGGGGTGCGGGTCGGGCCGATGCCGCTGGCGTGGTTGCTCCTCGGGCTGCTGACCTACCCGTGGCTGGTGCTGCTCGGGTGGTTCTACATCCGCCGGTCCGAGGCCAACGAGCGCGACTTCGCCGACCTCGTCGGCACGGTCCGCCCGGAGGAGGGTCCGTGACCACCAGCGTGGTGCCGGGCGTCGTCGCGGTCGTCCTGGTCTCGCTGGCCACGCTCGCGATCGGCACCTGGGGCCTGCGGATCTCGCGCACCACGAGCGACTTCTTCGTCGCCTCGCGGACCGTCCGGCCGCGGCTCAACGCGAGCGCGATCGGCGGGGAGTACCTCTCCGCGGCGTCGTTCCTCGGCGTCGCCGGGCTGCTGCTGACGTTCGGCGCGGAGATGCTGTGGTACCCGGTCGGCTGGACCGCCGGCTACCTCGTCCTGCTCGTCCTGGTCGCCGCCCCGCTGCGGCGCTCGGGCGCCTACACGCTGCCCGACTTCGCCGAGGCCCGCCTCGGCTCGCGCGGGGTCCGCAAGCTCTGCTCGGTGCTGGTGGTCGGCATCGGCTGGCTCTACCTGCTGCCGCAGTTCCAGGGCGCCGGAGTGACGCTGCGAGCCACCATCGACGCCCCGACGTGGGCGGGGTCGCTGGTCGTCGCGCTGGTGGTGCTGGCGTCGGTGAGCCCCGGCGGGATGCGCTCGATCACCTTCGTGCAGGCCTTCCAGTTCTGGCTCAAGCTCACGGCGCTGCTCGTCCCGGTCTTCGTGCTGCTCGCGGTCTGGGCCGGTGACGGCGCGGCCGACCCGGCAGGCGCGGCGCCGCAGTCGTGGTCGGTGCCGCTGGCCTCGCCCGGCGGCGGCATCGGGCTCTACACGACGTACTCCCTCATCATCGCGACGTTCCTCGGCACGATGGGGCTGCCCCACGTGGTCGTGCGCTTCTACACCAACCCCGACGGTCGGGCCGCCCGCCGCACCACCCTCGCCGTGCTCGTGCTGCTCGGCATCTTCTACGTCCTGCCACCGGTGTACGCCGCCCTCGGCCGGATCTACGCCACCGAGCTGGTCGACGGACGGTCCGACGTGCTCGTCCTCGAGCTGCCGAACCTGATGGTCCCCGGGGCGGTGGGGTCGGTGCTGACGGGCCTGGTCACTGCCGGCGCGTTCGCCGCGTTCCTGTCGACGAGCTCCGGGCTGACCATCGCGGTGGCGGGCGTGCTGTCGCAGGACGTCACCGGCCGGCGCTGGGGCCGCTACCGCCTCGGCGGGGTCGCCGCCTTCCGGGTCGCCGCCGCCATCGCCGTTGTCGTCCCGCTGCTGGCCTCGCTGCCGGCGCAGGACGTCGCTGTTGCGCGGACCGTCGGCCTGGCCTTCGCGGTGACGGCATCGACGTTCGCGCCGCTGCTGATGCTCGGCATCTGGTGGCGGGGGCTGACGCCCGCGGGCGCGGTCGCGGGCCTGCTGGTCGGCGGCCTCGGCTCGGGTGCGGCGGTCGCGTGGACCCTGGGCGCCGCGCCGTCGGCGGGCTGGACGTCGGCGTTGCTGGGCCAGCCGGCGGCCTGGTCTGTACCAGCTTCCCTGGCCACCATGATCGTGGTCTCGCGCCTCACGAGGGCCTCCGTCCCCGCTCACGCGGGCCGGTTCATGGTCCGTCTGCACACTCCGGAGGCCGTCGAGCTCGAGCGCGGTTGAGCGGTTCGCCCTTCACCCTTGGGGGTGAGGCGGTACGTTCTTCGGTGGGGGTTGTGCAGGGCGACGTGGGGGCGGGGACATGAGGAGCAGGACAGCGGTCTCGACGCTGGCCGGGCTGGTGCTGGCGAGCCTGGCGGTGCTGCCCTCGACGGCAGCGCCGACCCCGACACCACGCGCGAAGGCGCCGACGGGGCTCTGGGACACCGGCTTCGAGGCCGGTCTCACCGCCAAGGACTGCGGCCGCTGGCGGCTCGACGACCACGGCTTCTGCACGGCCAACGACTCGCGCAACGGCGTCGAGCTCGGCACCCGGTTCCGGACCTCGCGCGACCTCTCGGTCGTCGGGATCCGGGTCTACCGCACCGACCCGGCCACCGTGACCGGCACCCTGTGGGACGGCCAGGGCAACCGCCTCGCGACCGGGACGTTCCAGGAGACCTCGAAGAAGGGCTGGCAGGACCTGGTCTTCGCGCAGCCCGTCGCGATCTCGCCCGGGCAGACCTACATCGCGTCCTACTACACCCCGGCGACCAAGTACGCCTTCCAGTACGACTTCTTCCAGCAGCAGGCGACGCGCGGACCCGTCACCGCCCTCCGCTCGACCGCCACCAGCCCCAACGGCGTGCACTGCTACGACGTGGCGTCCTGCGTCTTCCCGTCGAACGGCTTCCGCAGCTCCACCTACTGGGTGACCCCGCTGTGGCAGGACCCCGCCGACCCGGTGCCCACGCCGACTCCCCCCACGCCGACCCCCACACCGCCGCCCGGCACCCAGGCACCGGCCGTCCACGGGTCCGCCCCCAGCGCCGGCGCCACCCGCGTCAGCCGCGGTACGCGGATCAAGGTCACCTTCTCCACCAGGGTCCGGCCCGCCACCCTGACCAAGGCGAGCGTCCGCCTCCAACGGGCCGGAAGGTCCGGGCGGGTGCCCACGCGCCTGACGTACGACGCCGCGCGCAGGCGCCTCACCCTGGTCCCGAAGCAGCGCCTGCTGCCGGGCACGACGTACCGGGTCGTCGTCACGTCGAAGGTCCGCGACGTCTTCGGCAACGCGCTGGACCAGGACCCGCAGAAGCCGGGCATCCAGCGAGCCACCTGGACCTTCCGCACGCGGTGAGACGTGGCCGCCGACACCGTCAGCTTCCGGCTCTGGCCGCCTGTCGCGATCGGCGCACCGCTCGTGGCCGGTGCCCTGGCGACGGCGTGGTGGGGTGACCCGGTCGAGCCCGGCGGCTGGCGCGTGCCCATCGGCTGGGCGCTGGCTGCCTTCTTCGTGGTCTGGAACGGCTGGTCGCTCTTGCTCTTCGCCCGCCACGAGACCGGGCTGCTGCCGGGCGACTCCACGAGGGCGATGATCGAGTCGGGCCCCTACCGGCTCTCGCGCAACCCGCTCTACGTCGGCCTGCTCGCGCTCTACCTCGCCATCGCGCTGCTCGGCCCGACCTTCTGGGGGCTCGTGCTCTTCCCCGCCGCCGTGCTGCTCGTGCTCTGGGGCGCGATCCTGCCCGAGGAGCGCTTCCTCCACGCCCGCTTCGGGGAGCCGTACGACGCCTACCGCCGCCGGGTGCGCCGCTGGCTCTAACGGATGCGGAACTCGTTGCCGTCGGGGTCGGCCATCTCGACCTCACCTGCGTGCCTCGCCACGAGCGTCGCGCCCAGCCCGACCAGCCGCTCGAACTCGGCGTCGAGGTCGTCGGCCTCGAGCACGAAGTGCATCCGGTTGCGGTCGTGGCGCGGGTTGAGCGGCGGCCCACCCCAGGCGATCTTGACGCCTCCGCTCGGCGGTTGGATCGCGGTCTCGCCGGCCTCGTCATGGACCAGCGGCCAGCCGAGCGCCTCGCTCCAGAAGACCCCGACCTCCCGTGTCCCGTCGGCCGCCAGCTCCCCGAGGAAGCCGGTGCCGGCGAGCCAGCCGTTGCCGGCCTCGATCACGCAGAACTCGTTGCCGTCGGGGTCGGCCAGGACGACGTGGTCCTCCTCGGGCAGCTGCCCGACGTCGAGGTGGGTCGCCCCCAGCTCGAGCGCCCGAGCCACCGTGTCCTCCTGGCGTGCCGCGTTGCTGGTCAGGTGGAGGTGGATCTGGTTCAGCCCGACCCGCGGCACGTCGCCCTGCTCGACGACCAGGGCGAACGGCAGGTCCTCCGTACCTTGGCCGAGGAGCTCGCCCCAGAAGGACGCCAGTCGCTCGGGCTCGGCGGACAGGATGGTCAATGACTCCAGTCGGGCGGCCATGCCAGCACCGTAGGCAGCCCTCGCTCCCAGGACCACCCAGTTTGCGGGGCCCATCCGGAGCGCGTCGTCTCCCGACACGCCATGCGGCATTCACGACACGCCGCGCGACGAGCCGGATCCGCCCTGCCAGCGGCCCTACAGCTCCCGCACGCCCGCCTCGAGCTCGGCGAACGCGTCGGCGAGGCTGACCTTCGGCGCCCAGCCCCAACCCCGAGCCCGGTCGGCGACGATCTGGCCGGTCCAGGCGTCGCCGTCGTCCCAGACGGGGTCGACGCCGAGGGCGCGGGTGACGGTGCCGACGTAGTCGCGCTGGGTGGCCGGGCCGCTGGCGACGTTGACGGGGGTGCAGTCGCCGGAGACCGGGCCGGACGAGACGTCCGACGAGACAGCGATCGCGCCGGTCGCGACGTCGGCGGCCAGGACAGCCAGGTCGGTGACGTGCACCCAGGCGAAAGTCTTGTCGGGCTGGGCGTGGCGCTGCTGCTCGGAGTCGCGGATCCCCGCGGGGACGACGGAGTTCCAGACCGACGACGCCCCCGGCCCGAGGATCGCGGGCGGGCGCAGCAGCACCCGGGTCGTGCCTTGCAGGCGGGCCAGCGCGGCGTCGACGTCGCGCTTGATGACGGCGTAGTCGCCGGCGTCGTCACCCACCAGCGCGGATTCCTCGGAGACGTCGCCAGCGGAGGGGCTGCGGTCGTAGACGGCGGCCGTCGAGACATGGACGAGCAGGGGCACCCCGGCCTCGACCGCGGCCGACGCGACGACGAGCGTCCCGTCCAGGCCGACGCGACGCTGGGCCTCGCCGTCGCCGCCAAGCGGGTGCACGGTCGTCACCAGCGCGTCAGCCCCGGCGACGACCGAGCCCGCGAAGGCCGGGTCGGCGAAGTCGCCGACGTGCTCCTCGACCCCGGGCAGGTCGGGCGCCGCACCGAGGCGGCGTACGACGGCACGCACCGTCGCTCCGCGCTCGCTCAGGGCGGCCACCACGTGGCTGCCGACGAGGCCGTTGGCTCCGGTCACGACGACGATCGGGGAGGTCATGCCTCCACAGTGACAGCCAGCCGGTAGCCCCGCTTCACCACGGTCAGCACGGCCTTGGTGCCGATCGCGGCACGCAGCCGCGCGACCGCCATCTCGACCGCGTGCTCCGAGCCGGCCTGGCCGCTGGGCAGCGCGGCGAGCAAGGCGCGCCGCGAGACCACGAAGCCGGGGTTGACCAGCAGCGCCATCAGCACCGACGCGGGCGCCGGGGACAGCTCGACCGGCACGCCGTCGAGGATCAGCGAGTCTGCGTGCACGATGAGCGTCCGCCCGTCCGCGAGGCGTACGCCGACGCCGTCGCGGCGGGTCGGCAGCTCGGCCTCCAGCTGCTTGACCATCCCGGCCAGGCGCGAGCGCTCGGGGAAGATCGTGGGCACGCCCCACATCTCGAAGGCGGCCGCGGTGACCGGACCGACGCAGGAGGCGATCACGTCGGACTGGAACGCCGAGATGAGGTCGTCGCGCCGCCCGACCGAGAAGGCCGCCTCCATCAGGGCGCCCACGGCGGGCGCGGAGGTGAAGGTGACCGCGTCGAGCTCCCGGTCGGCGATCAGGTCGATCATGTGGAACATCGGCTCCGGGTCGTCGGCCGACGCGACCCGGTAGATCGGCACCGTGACCACGGAGGCGCCCTGCCGGCGCAGCGCGTGCGCGGCCATCGACAGCGACTGCCCGTGCTCCTGCACCACGATCCGCTTGCCGCTCAGGTCGCGGCCGCGCAGGTGCGCGAGCACGTCCTCGAAGCACTCCGACTCCGGCGCCCACAGCTCGCGCAGGCCGTGGCGGCGCAGCACGCCGACGCTCTTCGGCCCGCGGGCGAGGATCTCGGCGCCGTCGAGCGTGGCGACCAGGTCGTCGTAGAGGCCCGCCTCGCGTGCGGCCTCCAGCCAGGTCTTCATGCCGACCCCGGTGGTCGCGAGGAAGAAGTCCACCGGCCCGGTGAGCACCTCCTTCGTCGCGGTCAGCAGCTCGGTGAGGTCGACGTGGTTGGGCTCCAGCGACAGCGCCGCCGCCCACTCGACCTTCGCCCCACGACGCTCCAGCAGGGCCACCTGCTCCTCGGCCTTGCGAGCAGCGGTGACCCCGATCCGGAAGCCGTCGAGAGGGAGCGCCGTCACGTGGCCTCCCCGACGTGGACGACACCATCGACCACCGTCACGTCGTACGCCGGCACGGAGACGCCGTCGTCGTCGAGGCAGCGTCCGGTGCGGAGGTCGAAGGCCTGCTTGTACATCGGCGAGCTCACCACCGGCACGTCCCCGCGGCTGCCGACGATGCCGCGCGACAGCACCGAGGCGCTGCTGAAGGGGTCGACGTTGCCGATCGCGTGGACGGCGCCGTCGTGGGTCCGGAACACCGCGACCGCCCGTCCGTCGACGAGAGCCGCGACGCCGCCCTCCAGCGGGATCGCGTCGACGGTGCACACGGCCGTCATCCGGGCGACTGCGAGGTCGGTCATGCCGGCGCCCCCACCGGGATCAGGGCCGGCGCGATGGGCTGGATCTGGTCGCGCTCGGTGGTGAAGGCGATGCTCGGGTCGGGCGTGTCCGGGGCGTTGACGAACGACACGAACCGCGCCAGCTTCTCCGGGTCCTCCAGCGTCGCGCGCCACTCGTCGGCGTACCCACCGACGTGGCGTGCCATCTCGGCCTCCAGCTCGGCGCCGAGCCCGAGCGCGTCGTCGACGACGACCTCGCGCACCCGGTCGAGCCCGCCGTCGAGCTGCTCGACCCAGGTCGACGTGCGCTGGAGCCGGTCGGCGGTGCGGACGTAGTACATGAGGAAGCGGTCGAGGTACGACACCAGCGTCGCGGTGTCGAGGTCGCCGGCGAGGAGCCGGGCGTGGGCGGGGTTCGCGCCGCCGTTGCCGCCGACGTAGAGGTTCCACCCCTTCTCCGTCGCGATGACGCCGAAGTCCTTGCCGCGCGCCTCGGCGCACTCGCGGGCGCAGCCGCTGACCCCGCCCTTGAGCTTGTGCGGGCTGCGGAGGCCGCGGTAGCGCAGCTCGAGGGCGATGGCGAGGCCAACCGAGTCCTGGACGCCGTAGCGGCACCAGGTCGAGCCGACGCACGACTTCACGGTCCGCAGCGACTTGCCGTAGGCGTGGCCGGACTCGAAGCCGGCGTCGACGAGCCGCCGCCAGATGGCCGGCAGCTGCTCCATCCGGGCGCCGAAGAGGTCGATGCGCTGGCCGCCGGTGATCTTGGTGTAGAGGTCGAAGTCGCGTGCCACCTCGCCGATCACGATCAGCTTCTCCGGGGTGATCTCGCCGCCGGGGATGCGCGGGACGACGGAGTAGGTGCCGTTGCGCTGGATGTTGGCGAGGTAGGCGTCGTTGGTGTCCTGGAGCTCGGCCGTCTCGCGCTCGAGGATGTGGGTGCTGGTCTGGCTGGCCAGGATGCTGGCGATCGCCGGCTTGCAGACGTCGCAGCCGCGACCCGTGCCGTGCGCCTCGACGATGTCGTCGAAGCGGCGGTAGCCGTGGACGGCGACCACGTCGAAGAGCTCCTGCCGGGTGAGCCGGAAGTGCTCGCACAGGCCCTTGTCGACGACCTTGCCGACGCTGGCGAAGTGCTCCTCGATGAGGTTCTTCACCGTCGGCACGCAGGAGCCGCAGGTGCTGCCGGCCCGCGTGCACTGCTTGACCGCGGCGACGTCCTCGCACCCCTGCTCGGCCACCGCGTGGAGGATGTCGGCCTTCGTCACGTCGTTGCACGAGCAGACCTGCGCCTCGTCGGGCATCCCCAGCTGGACGCCGCTGCTCGCCGGCAGGATCAGCTGCTCGGGGTTGTCGGGCAGTGCCAGCCCGCTGCTCACCATCGGCCGGAGCACGCCGTACGCCGACGCGTCGCCCACGAGGATGCCTCCGAGCAGCCGGGTGCCGTCCTCGCTCACCACGAGCTTCTTGTAGACGCCGGCGACGGCGTCGGAGTAGACGAGCTCGAGGGAGTCTGCGGTCGTGGCGAAGGCGTCGCCGAAGCTGGCCACGTCGACGCCGAGGAGCTTGAGCTTGGTCGACATGTCGGCGCCGGTGAAGGTGCCCGGCCCGTCGAGCAGCGCGTCGACGACGACCTCGGCCATCGCGTAGCCCGGCGCGACCAGGCCGTACATCCTCCCGCCGGGCGCCGCGCACTCGCCGATCGCGAAGATCGCGGGGTCGCTCGTCCGGCACTGCTCGTCCACCAGTACGCCACCGCGCTCGGCGACGTCGAGGTCGCACTCGCGGGCCAGGGCGTCGCGCGGCCGGATGCCAGCGGAGAACACCACGACCTGTGCCTCGACGGTCGTCGTGGGCGCGCCCTCCTCGGTGCCCGCCTGCCGCATCCGCAGGCCCGCGACGGCGTCGTCGTCCCCCACGATGGCCTCGGTGAGGACACCGGTGTGGGCGGTCACGCCGAGCCGCTCGATGTGGCGGACCAGCGTGGTGCCCGCGGCGGCGTCGAGCTGCACGGGCATCAGCCGTGGCGCCATCTCCACGACGTGCGTCTCCAGGCCGAGCTGCACGAGGGCGTTCGCCGCCTCGAGCCCGAGGAGACCGCCGCCGATCACGATCCCGCTCGTCGCCGTCGCGCTGGCGGCCTTGATCGCCTGGAGGTCCTCGATGGTGCGGTAGACGAAGCACCCGGCCTTGCCGCGGCCCTCGACCGGCGGGACGAACGGTGCGGCTCCGGTGGCGAGCACGAGGACGTCGTACTCGTGGACGGTGACGGCGCCCGGGTGGGCGAGGGGGTCACCGACCGCGGCCGGCGGCGAGACCACCGTGACGGTGCGCCCGGCGCGGTCGACCTCGGTCACGACGCTGTCGAGGACCAGGCGCACCCGCGGGTCGTCGTACTCCCCGCCGGGCAGCAGCGTGAGCGCGCCCTCGCCGTCGCCGGCCGCGTCGTGGCCGAACCAGCTGGTCAGCGCCACCCGGTCGTACGCCGCGCGGGGCTCCTCGCCGATGACGAGCACGTCGTGGGTCTCGGTGAGGCCGCGCTCGACGGCGGCCTGGGCGAACCGGTGGCCCACCATGCCGTGCCCGACGACGACGATCCGCTGGCGCTTGCTCATGCCGAGGACGGTAGGAACGCGATGTTTCCCGGCCGTCGGGCGAATGTTTCGGCTGTGAAAACTGGGCGGCACGACCTCACACTGAGGACGTGAGCGAGTGGTTCCTGCCCGAGTCGGAGCGTCCGTGGACCTCCGGCAACCTGGTGGTCCCCCGCGTGCACGGCGCCGGCTACTTCGCCCGGCTCGTCGAGCTCGTCGAGGCCACGGAGGCGGGCGACCGCATCTACTTCACCGACTGGCGGGGCGACTCCGACGAGCGGTTGACCGAGGACGGCCCCACGGTCGCGGAGCTGCTCCGGCAGGCGGCCGCGCGCGACGTCGAGGTGCGCGCCCTCATGTGGCGCTCGCACCCCGGTCAGCTCAACGGCGAGGAGAACGGCCACCTCGGCCGGATCATCAACGAGTGCGGCGGCGAGGCGCTGCTCGACGAACGGGTCAAGTGGGGCGGCTCGCACCACCAGAAGCTCTTCGTCGTGCGCCGCAAGGGCCGTCCCGAGGAGGACGTGGCCTTCGTCGGCGGCATCGACCTCTGCTACAGCCGCCGCGACGACGCGGAGCACGGCGGCGACCCGCAGGCGGCTCCGCTCGACGACAGGTACGGCGACGCCCCGCCGTGGCACGACGCGATGGCGGAGATCCGTGGCCCGGCGGTCGCGCACGTCCTCGACACCTTCACCGAGCGGTGGGACGACCGCACGCCGCTCGACCACCGCAACCCCTACCGCGCGGTCGCGCACCGGGTCGTGCGGATGCCGCGCCACCCCGAGCAGCTGCCGGAGCGGTGGGACCCGCCACCGGAGGCCGGTCGGCACCAGGTGCAGGTCCTGCGCACCTACCCCTCGAAGCGCCCGCGCTACCCCTTCGCGCCCGACGGCGAGCGGTCGATCGCCCGGGCCTACTCCCGGGCCTTCCAGCGCGCTCGCCGGATGGTCTATGTCGAGGACCAGTACTTCTGGTCCGACGTGGTGGCCACGACGCTGTCCGACGCGCTGCGCCGCGAGCCCGAGCTGCAGGTCATCGCGGTCGTCCCGCGCTTCAGCGAGGACGAGGGCAGGTTCGGCGGCCCGCCGGCCCACTACGGGCAGCGGGTCGCGTGGGAGCGCCTGCGCGAGGCGGGCGGTGAGAGGTTCGCGATGTTCGACCTCGAGAACGACGCGGGCACGCCGATCTACGTCCACGCCAAGGTGTGCATCGTCGACGACGAGTGGATGACCATCGGCTCCGACAACCTCAACCTCCGCTCGTGGACCCACGACTCCGAGCTGACCTGCGCGATCGTCGACCCCGACGGCGAGCTGCCGGGTCGGCTGCGGACGCAGCTCTGGGCCGAGCACCTCGGTCTTCCGGACGACGACGAGCGGCTGGCGTACGCCGACGACCCGATGGCCCTGTGGACCTCACGGCTCGGGGCACCCGGCAGCCGCATCGGCCTCCACGAGCCCCCCGTGCTCCCACGTCGTACGACGGCGTGGGCGAAGCGGGCCTACCGGCTGCTCTACGACCCCGACGGGAGACCCCGCTCGATGCGGGGCACCTCCGACTTCTGAGGCTCCGCGTCGCGGGGCAGCAGGACCCGCGAGACCACGACGAGCCAGATGCTCGCGAAGACGAAGCTGGTGAGCACGTCGGTCGGGTGGTGCGCGCCCTGGTAGAGGCGGGAGGGGGCGACGACGAGCGGGAGGAGGAAGAGCGGCCACGTCCACCGGCGCCAGCGCGGCGCGGCGGCGGCGACCCAGAGCGCGATACCGCCGTAGACCACGATCGAGGTGGCCACATGGCCCGAGGGGAAGCTGTGGTCGGGGATCAGGCCGGGGTCGAGGATCTCGACTGGCGGCCGGTCGCGCGTGACCAGGTGGGTGACGATGGCGTAGAGGGCGAGGTAGCCGCCGACCAGCGTGGCGAAGTAGACGACCGGGCGCCACGAGCGCAGCCGCCAGGCAGCCAGGCCGGCGACCACCACGGCCAGCCCGACGCCGACGATCGTGTCCGCGACGCCGCTGCCGATCGCGGCCGCGACGTCGAGGTCGGCGGTGCGCTCGGCCGCGATGCTGCGCTCGACGCGGTCGTCCCACGGGTCCACGGTCGTCTCGAGCGGATGCGTGATCAGCCAGCCGAGGGCGAGGACGCCCAGCACGAGGGCGGCCCACACCGTCGCGAGGACGCGCGCGGTCGTGCGGTGGTCGGTCGACGTGCTCACGGGCAGAGACTGCCGCACGGCGCCGCTTCGTCGTCCACCCCCAAGGACATTTCGCGGAGCGCGCTCCTCAGCCCTCGGCGGCCGCCTTCATCGACGCCGCCTCGGTGGTGACGTACTGCTGGGAGAGCTTCTTGGTCATCAGCCACCCGACCGGGGCGAGCAGTCCGGTGATGTCGATGGCGAGCGTCAGCCGGCTGCCGTCGGCGTGGGGCTCGACGACGTGGCTGGCGGCGATCGCCACACCCGGTGACGTCGAGGCCCACGTGAACGAGCGGCCCTCGTGGAGCTCGGTGACCGTCCACACCGCCTCCGGCAGCTTGGGCTGGCGCAGCCGGGTGCGCGAGCCGACGGCGAGCGGGCCGGTGTCGAGCCGCTCGACCGAGTCCACCGTCGGGATCCGCTCGGGCCAGCGCTCGAGGTCGACGAGCACCTCCCAGACGCGCTCGGGCGGGGCGGCGATGGTGACGGACTGCTGGAGACCCGGCATGACGGGAGTCTAGGCGCGCGGTCAGCGCCGCAGCAGCAGTGCCGAGTCGCCGAACTCGTGCCAGAGGTAGCCCTCCGCGACAGCCGCGTCGTACGCCGCCTGCGTCAGGCCGCGACCGGCGACCGCCTCGACGAGGAGGAGGTGCGAGGCCATCGGGTCGTGCCAGCCGGTGATGAGGCCGTCGACCACGTGCGGCGGGTCGCCTGGCGTGATCACCCGGTCGGTCCAGCCGCGGCCGGCGACCACGTGCCGGCCCCGCACGGTCGACTCGACCGCGCGGGTGGCGGTGGTGCCGACCGCGATGACGCGACCGCCGCTCTCGCGTGCGCCGTTGATGACCCGCGCGCTGGTCGGCGGCACCTCGAACCACTCCGGCCCCGGCGCCTCGCCGGCCTCCTGCGAGGAGACGCCGGTGTGCAGCGTGACCGGCGCGAAGTGGATGCCCGCCGTCACCAGGTGGGTGACGAGGGCATGGGTGAACGGCCGTCCCGCGGACGCCATCTCCGCGCTGCCCGGCCGGGTGCCGAAGACGGTCTGGTAGGCCGACAGCGGGTAGCGGTGGTCGAGGTAGCCGTAGGCGATCGGCCGCCCGTTCCAGTCCAGCTGGCGGTCCAGGTCGCCCCTGACCGAGGCCCGCCAGAGACGGTTCCCCTGCCCGGTCGGGGATGACGGAGCCCCCGGCCACGGCTCGCGCAGCACCAGGCGGACGTCTCCCACGACCACGACGGTCCCCACAGCGGCGTCGAGGACCGCGCGGGCGGCGTCCGGCGCCGTCCGGAGCTCGACCACCCGGTCGCCGTCCTCGAGGTGGTGGGCGACGTGCAGCACGACCGGCCCGCCGTCGACCGTCGCGTCGACCTCGCCGTTGACCGTGGCCGAGGTGTTCACCACCAGCACGTCGCCGGGGTGCAGGTGGTCCGGCAGGTCACGGAAGCGGACGTGGTCGATGCCGTCGGGCGTGCCGACCAGCAGCCGCACCTCGTCGCGCGCCACCCCGCGCTCCTCGGCGGGCTGCGGCGCGAAGGTCGACGCGGCGAAGTGGGTGCGTGGCGTCTCGTCGAGGGTCGTCATCCGAGGTCCTCCGCCCGGTAGCGGCCCGAGGCAGGGCGGTCGGCCAGGAGGCCGAGCAGCCGCGGTACGACGCTCTCCGGGAGGGGCCGGTCCGAGATGTCCTCGCCGGGGAACGCGTCCTGGTGCATCGCCGTGCGCATGTCGCCCGGGTCGACGGCGTAGCCGGTGAGCCCGGACTCGGCGGCGTACGTCAGCGTGACGTGGTCGAGCGCGGCCTTGCTGGCGCCGTAGAGGCCCCAGGTCTCGTAGTGGTTCACCGCGGCGTCGGAGCTGATCGAGAGGAGCACGCCGCTGGCTTCGCGGAGCCAGGGCAGCAGGGCCGAGGTGAGCACCAGCGGCCCGCCGACGTTGGTGCGCCACACGTGCGCCAGGTCGGGGATGTCGACCTCGGCGAGCGGGCGCATCGGCAGCGGCCCCAGCGTGCTGGCGTTGTGGACCAGCAGGTCGAGGCGGCCGCGCCCGGCGACCTCGGCCACGAGCCGGTCCCGGTGCTCCGCGTCGGTGAGGTCACCCACCACGACGGCCACCCCCGCCGGCAGGTCGGCCTCCTTGAACTTCTCCGCGCTCCGCCCGTCGGTCACCACGTCCCACCCGTCGGCCGCCAGCGCCCGGGCCAGGGCGCGGCCCAGCCCAGCAGATCCTCCGGTGACCAGCGCCACCCGTGTCGTCCTTTTCGATGTCATGACATCATGGTTCAAGTTCAAGTGAACTTGAGTTCAAGGGGTGTGCATGGATTCACGTGATCTGCTGCCGATGGGCGAGATCTCGCGGCGGAGTGGCTTCGCAGCGTCGGCGATCCGCTACTACGAGGCCGAGGGCCTGATCGAGGCGCACCGATCCGGCGGTGGCCAGCGCCGTTTCGAGCGCAACGTGCTCCGTCGGCTCGCCTTCATCCGGGCCGCGGCCAACGTCGGCCTCACCATCGAGGAGATCCGCGACGAGCTGGCGCGGCTGCCCGGCAACCGCACGCCGACCAAGGCGGACTGGCACCGCATCTCCCAGCACTGGCGGCGGCGGCTCGACGAGCAGATCGCCGCCCTGGAGCGGCTCAAGGGCGGCCTCGACAGCTGCATCGGCTGCGGGTGCCTGAGCCTGCGGTCGTGCGCCTTCTCCAACGCCGGCGACTGGGCCGCCTCCCGCGGCCCCGGCGCCCAGCTGCTGCCCGACACCCTGCGCAAGCCGCACCCGACCAAGCGAGGATCCTCGGCATGAGCGACGACCACCAGATCCGCACCGACCTCGCCGACATGGACCTCGACCTGGTCCACCGGTGGCTCAGCACCGACGCATACTGGTCGATGGGCCGCTCCCGCGAGGCCGTCGGGACCGCGGCCGAGCACTCGCTGAACTTCGGCGCGTTCGCGCGCGACGGGAGGCAGGTGGCGTACGCCCGCGTCGTCACCGACCGCGCGAACTTCGCCTGGCTCTGCGACGTGTACGTCGACCGCGACCACCGCGGGAAGGGCCTCGGCACGCGCCTCGTGGCGGCCGCCGCGGAGCGCCTCGACGCGCTCGGCGTCCGGCGGACGCTCCTGGCGACCCGGGACGCCCACGAGGTCTACACCGGCTTCGGCTTCACGCCGCTCCCGGACCCGACGATGTGGATGATCAGGACGCCTCCGGACCGAGGCTGAACAGCGTCAGCTGCATCCCGTCCGGAGCGGCGACGCGGGCGTTGCGGTCGCCCCACGGGGTGTCGACGGCGTCCGCGACGGGCGTGGCCCCGGCACCGACGAGCGACGCCGCGGCGGCGTCCGCGTCGGGCACCTGGAGCGCGAACCGCACCTTCCCCGACACCCGGCGGCCGACCTCGAGGTCGTCGACCATCGCGGCCTGCGCCTCGTCGAAGAGCTCGAGCGTGGCCCGGCCCGCGTCGAGCAGCAGCACCCGGCCCTGCTCGCTGCTCCAGTCGGCCACCTCGGGCAGGCCGAGCGCATCGCGGTAGAGGCGTACGGCGGCGTCGAAGTCGTCGACGGTGAGGGTGATCCGGAGCTCGTGGACATCGAGGTGGACATCGGTCATGGACCGATCCTCGCTCAGGCGTAGGGGTCGGTCACCTCGCGCAGCTTCGTCAGCGCGGCGCGCAGCTGTCCGGTGAGCCGGGGTCCGAGGTGGTCCGCCCACTCCTGCTCCACGCCGATCACGACGTGCATCGCCTCCTGGGCCGCGGCGCGGCCGCGCTCGGTGAAGCGGATCAGCCGGGCGCGCCCGTCGGCCGGGTCGGGGACGCGTTCGACCAGTCCCTGCTCCTCGAGGGCCGCGACGAGCAGGCTCGCGGTCTGCTTGGTGACCTGCGCGCGCTCGGCCAGGTCGGTCAGCCGGCACCCCTCGTCGTCGATCCGCTGGGCGAGGCGCGACTGCGCTGCAGTGACGTCGTAGCCCGCCGCGCGCATGGCGGCCATGACGCGCTCGTCCATCGCACGGTAGGAGACGAACATGAGCGTGGCGAGGTCCATCGCACCCCTTGACATTGGTCAGCCTCACTGACCAATATGGTCAGCATTCCTGACCATCATAGGGGCACACCATGGCGAAGATCCCACCCGTCCGCGTGGTCCGTGCCGCGACCAGCGTCCGGACCGCGCTCCAGTCGCTGACGCGCCGGATGGTGCCGCCCGAGGTCGGCGTCCTCGAGCTGGCGTCGGGGTTCATGGCGACCCACATCACGTACGCCGTCGCACGGCTCGGGATCGCCGACGTGCTCGCGCCCCGGGCCCGCCCGGCTGCCGAGGTGGCCGGCGAGCTCGGCACCAACCCCGACGCGACGTACCGGCTGCTCCGCGCGGCCGCGGCGACCGGCCTGCTCCGCGAGGACGACCACGGCCGCTTCTCGCTCACCCCGCTGGGCGCGACCCTGCGCTCGGACACGGAGGACTCGATGCGGCCGGTCGTGCTGATGGTCGGCGACCCGGCCTACCAGGCGGTCTGGGGGCGGCTGCCCGACGCGGTGACGACCGGCAGCCCCGGCGCGGAGGCCGCGCTGGGCGTGCCGATGTGGGAGCACGTCGACCGCGACGCCGACTTCGCGGCGACGTTCAACGACGCGATGACCCGGCTGTCCGACCTGGACTGGCCGACCGTCGAGGCGGCCTACGACTTCACGCCGTTCGCCACGATCGTCGACGTCGGCGGCGGGCACGGCCACCTGCTCGCGCGCATGCTGGAGGCGGCGCCGGCGGCCAAGGGCGTGCTGCTCGAGCGCGCGTCCGTCATCGAGGGAGCCGAGGCGCACCTGCGCGAGGCCGGGGTCCTCGCGCGGTGCCGCCTCGAGCCCGGGTCGTTCCTGGAGACGGCGCCCGACGACGGGGACCTCTACGTGCTGCGGCGGGTGGTGCACGACTTCGACGACGAGCAGGCGTCCGCGATCCTCGCCACCCTCCGGCGGCACATGCCCGGCACCGCGACGCTGCTGCTCATGGAGAGCGTCGTGCCCCCGGGCAAAGAGCCGCACTTCGCCAAGACACTCGACCTCGACATGCTCGTCTTCGTCGGCGGCCGCGAGCGGACCGAGCGCGAGATGGCCACGCTCCTCGACCGCTCGGGCTTCCGGATGACCCGGGTCGTGCCGACGGTCTCGACCATCTCGCTGGTCGAGGCCAGGCCGGGGAGGTGAGGTCGTGGACACCCTCGCCCAGCTCGCCGCCGGCCTGTCCGCCGTCGTCCTGATCGCGGTCTTCCCGTTCGAGGCGTTCCTCATCGACCGTCCGTGGGTGCAGCGCTTCCTCGGGATCGAGCCGCACGGCATTGCCAACGTCCACCTGTGGTCGTTCTGCATCGGGGCCCGCAACGCGCTCGCCGGGGTCGGCACGCTCGTCGGGCTCTGGATGGTCAACCGCGGTGACGCCGACACGGGCACGACGGTGGTCGTGGTCTGCTGCGTCTACATGCTGCTGGCGTCGCTCTTCATGGGCGTCGCCGACCTCCTCGGCTTCTGGCTGCCGCGCGGCGGCAGCGTCCGCGGCACCCTCGCGTCGTCGGTGCTGCCCGCGGTCGCGCTGGTGGCCATCGCGGTCTAGCCGCCCTCGGCCGGCACGAGGCCGGGTAGCAGGTGCTCGAGGACGCCGACCTCCTCGACGTTGTGCACCACCCACGCCCGCGCCATGGCCTCCGGGAAGACGCGAGAGGTCAGGTGGCGGTTGACCGGCGCCATCAGGGGCGACCCGGAGCCGAGGTCCATCACGCTGACGTAGTGGGTGCCCTCACGACCGGCCGACCAGGTGTGCTCGAGCTGGAAGACCTGGATCCCCGCGATCCGGCGCACCAGCCGGATGCCGGTCTCGTCCAGCTTCTCCACCCGCTCGACCGAGTCGACGTAGAAGTCGTCGCGTCGACCGAAGGCCTCGACGATGCGGTAGCGCGCCCCCTCCCCGGCGCCACCGCCGGGCGCCGGCCGGGCGAGCTCCCACCGGATGTGGTCGAGCGGGTGCCAGGCGAGGTAGCCGGACATCTGCTGGCCCGCGTAGGTGAGGGAGTCACCGATGTGGCGGAACCACCAGAGCAGCATCGCCGGTGTGACACCGGCGAGCGGCTCGTGGTCGATGGTGACCCGCATCCGGTGGTGGGACAGCCGGTGGACCGTGCTGCGGGCGGGGTCCGACGTGCGCAGCGGGTGCACCACGGGTCTCGGCGGGGGCAGCGGCAGGTGGCGGGCCATGGCTCACCGTAGGGCCCGCGGTCAGCCGAGGGCGACCGGTTCCTCGGCGCCGTCCGCCAGGTCGATCCGCGCGTACTCCGCGAACGTCGTCCCGCCGGCACCATAGGACGCACGGAGGAGCGAGACGTGGGACGGCGACCAGTACGCGCCCCGGAACGGGACCTCGACCCCGGCCAGCGGAGGCGGCGACCCGTCGTCCACGCGGAGCGTGCCGAGCACCATCTCGCTGCGGAAGCCGCGCCGGTCGAGGAAGAAGCGCTCGGACTGGGCGACCTCGTTGACGTTGCGGTAGAGGTCGCGCAGGCTGTCGACGTCGCCCTCGAGCCTGGCCGTGACCTCGAAGGGGTGCTCCGCGCCGACCGCGAGCGCTGCGACGTAGACCACGGGCACCCGCCAGGCGCCGGCCTCGGCCTCGAGCGCTGCGGCGAGGGCTCCGGCATCGTTCGTGGTCACGTTGCCGAACTTGGCCAGCCGCACGCGGACGGCCTCGGGCGGCTCCGGCACCAGGGTGACCACCGGCGCCTCCTCGACCGGCTCGGGCTCGCGCCGGCCACGCAGCCGGTCGAGCAGACCCGGCTTCGGCTCGTCCACGACCACGGGCGGCGGGGCGAGCTCCTGGGCCGCCTCGAGCGCCGCCAGTGCGTTGGCAGCCGGCGGGACGACCACCGCGTGCAGCTGCATCTCGACCTCCTTCTGCCGCCTCCCATCGGCCGACAGCGTCTCGACCTGAGGCCCCCGCGCGCAACCGGGTCAGCCGACAGCGACCGGCTTCGCGCTGCGCTCCTCCACGAGTCGTCGTACGACGTGGGCGCAGCCGCCGCAGCCGGTGGTCGCGCGGGTCCGGTCGACGCACTCGGCCACGGAGCCGCAGGCCCGGATCTCGCCGGCCGACACGCCCGCGCACGCGCACACCTCGGCCTCGTCGGGCAGCGGTGCGGGTGCGTCGGCGGGCTCGGGGAGCAGCAGCTGACCGGGCTCATCGGGGCCGAGGATCGTGCCGCGGTCGTAGAGCTGGGTGAGCAGGCCGACGCGGGACAGGTCGCCGACCAGCTCGGCCGCGACGATCCGTCCTCCGTGCACGACGAGGCGCCGGTGCGACCCGCTGATCGGGTTGGTCACCTCGACCACCTCCCCCTCGGCCGTGCGCGGGTCGCCGAGGACGGCGACGTCGAGGCCGGTGGCCCGGAGGCGGGCGACGCTGCGGCTGCCGTCGTACGTCGCCTCCTCCCCGCGCAGCACGCGGGCGAGCACCTCGGCCTGGTCCCAGGCCGGTGGCACGAAGCCGGTCGTGCGACGCCGGTGCTCCGCGCAGTCGCCGATGGCGTGGACCCGGTCGTCGGTGACGCTGGCCAGCGAGCCGTCGACGACGACCCCGCGCCCCACCATCAGCCCCGCGCGGCGGGCGAGGGCGGTCGACGGCCGGCCACCCGCGGTGAGCACGACGAGGTCCGTCGGCAGCACGGCGCCGTTGTCGAGCACGAGGCCCGCCTCGGTCAGCCGCACGGCGCGCGCGCCGGTGTAGACCTCGGTGCCGAGGCGGCGCAGGTCGCGTGCGAGGACCCGGCCGGCGGGGCGCCCGAGGTGGGAGTGCAGCAGGTGGTCGGCTCCCTCGACGACCTCGGTGAGCAGTCCCCGGACAGCCAGCGCCCGGGCGACCTGGAGGCCGAGGAGGCCGCCACCCACGACGACGGCACGCCGGGCGTGGCCGAGGGACTCGTCGAGCCGGCGGCAGTCGTCGAGGCTGCGGAACGGGTGGACCCGTGGGTCGAGGGTGCCGTCGCGGCGGACCAGGCCGCGGATCGGCGGCAGCGTGGGGATCGATCCGCAGGCCAGGACGAGCCGGTCCCATGCGATCCGTTCCCCATCCACCAGCACGACCTCGCGCGCCTCGCGGTCGATCTCGAGGACCCGCGCCCCGAGGCGCAGGTCGATGCCGTGGTCGGTGTACCACTCCGGCGACCGCAGGGTCAGCGCCGAAGCGGGGTGCGTGCCCTCCAGGACGGCCGACAGCAGGATGCGGTTGTAGGGGGCGTGCGCCTCGTCGGCGAGGATCGTCAGCGCGACGTCGGCGCCGACGAGCTGCGCAGCCAGGCGCACCGCGGCCATGCCGCCGCCGACCACCACGACGCGCTCAGGCATGAGCGACCTGTGCCGCGCAGACCTTGAACTCCGGCATCCGGGAGGCGGGGTCAAGGGCGTCGTTGGTCAGCCGGTTGACGCCGACCCAGTGGAAGGGGACGAAGACCGTGTCGGGGCGGATGGTGGTGACGACCCGGGCCGGCGCGGTCATGCTGCCGCGCCGCGTCGACACCCGGAGGGGCTCGCCCGACGCGACCCCGAGGCGACCGGCCAGCAGCGGGTGCACCTCGACGAAGGGTCCGTCGTCGGGCAGTGCGCGGACCCGGCGGGTCTGGGCGCCGGACTGGTACTGCGCGAGCACCCGCCCGGTCGTCAGGTGCACGGGGTAGTCCGCGCACGGCTGCTCGGCGGCGCCGCGGTGCTCGACCACGAGCATCCGGGCCCGGCCGTCCGGGTGGGCGAAGGACTCCGCGAAGAGCCGCTCACCGCCCCAGAAGACGCCGCCCTCCGCGCGGATCCGGTCGTAGGTGATCTCCGAGTAGTCGGCCGCGCCACCGGCCGAGGCCCGGCCGAGCTCGGCGAAGACCTCCTCCGGGTCGGTCGAGAAGGCGACGTCGGAGAGGCGGGACGCGAGCCCGGCGATGACGTCGAGGTCGGACCGCACCCCGCGGGGCGGCGTGATCGCGCGCTGGCGCAGCACGACACGGCCCTCGAGGTTGGTCATCGTCCCGGTCTCCTCGGCCCACTGCGTCACCGGCAGCACGACGTCGGCGAGCGCCGCAGTCTCCGACATCACCACGTCGCACACCACCAGCAGGTCGAGCGCCTCCAGGCGCTCGGTGACGTGGGTGGCGCGCGGCGCGCTGACGACGATGTTCGACCCGAGGACGAGCATCGCCGAGGGACCGCCCTCGGTGCCGAGCGCGTCGAGCAGCTCGTACGCCGACCGCCCCGGCCCCGGCAGCGAGTCGGGCTCGACCCCCCACACGCCGGCCACGTGCGCCCTTGCCGCCGAATCGTCGATGCGGCGGTAACCGGGCAGCTGGTCCGCCTTCTGCCCGTGCTCGCGCCCGCCCTGCCCGTTGCCCTGGCCGGTCAGGCAGCCGTAGCCGGCGCCCCGCCGCCCGACCATCCCGAGCGCGAGCGCGATGTTGATCCAGGCGAGCACGGTGTCCGAGCCGGTGGAGTGCTGCTCGGCACCGCGCGCGGTGAGCACCATGACGCGCGGCGACCCGGCCAGCCAGGCCGCCAGCTCCCGCAGCTCGTGTGCCTCGACCCCGGTGACCCGCTCGACGCGCTCTGGCCACCACGAGGCGACCGAGTCCCGGACCTGCGGCCAGCCGGTCGTCCGGGTGGCGAGGTAGTCCTCGTCGACCGCACCCGCGGCGACCAGCAGGTGCAGCAGCCCGAGCGCCAGCGCCAGGTCGGTGCCCGGCACGGGCTGCAGGTGCAGGTCGGCGCGGTCCGCGGTCGGCGTACGCCGCGGGTCGATCACGACGACGCGGCCGCCCCGCTCCCGCAGCCGGTCGAGATGGCGCGCGGCGGGCGGCATGGTCTCGGCGAGGTTGGAGCCGACCAGCACCAGCACGTCAGCCTCCTCCACGTCGGCCAGCGGGAAGGGCAGTCCGCGGTCGACGCCGAAGGCGCGGATCCCCGCCGACGCGGCCGACGACATGCACCAGCGGCCGTTGTAGTCGATCTGCGAGGTGCCGAGCGCGGCGCGGGCGAGCTTGCCGAGCGAGTACGCCTTCTCGTTGGTGAGCCCACCGCCGCCGAACACCGCGACCGCGTCCGGACCGCCACGCGCCTGGGCCGCGCGGATCCCGTCGGCGACCCGGTCGAGGGCGTCGTCCCAGGAGACCGCCGACCACTCCCCCGTCGCCCGGTCGCGCACCAGCGGCGAGGTGAGCCGCTCGCGCGAGCCGTAGAGGCCGGCGGCCGACCAGCCCTTGCGGCAGAGCGCGCCCTGGTTGACCGGGAACTCCTCCCACGGCTGCACCTCGGGAGTGCGACGTCCGGCCAGCCGCATCCCGCACTGCAGCGAGCAGTAGGGGCAGTGGGTCTCGGTCTGGGCCTGGGTCATCAGATCTCCGCGGCGGCCAGCCCGTGGGCACGGACGGGGCGGCGCAGGTAGAGCGCCCAGGTCAGGACCGCGCAGCCGAGGTAGTAGGCGGTGAAGACGGTGAAGGCGGCGCGGGTGGCTGCCAGCGGGTCGGACACCCACGGGGCGGCGAAGGCCAGCGGGACCAGGAAGCCACCCACGGCACCGACGGCACCGATCACGCCGAGCGCGGAGGACGACTGGCGGGTGGCGGTGGTGAGCGCGGCGGCGCGCGCCGTCGTGCCCGGCACCGTCGAGCGCTCGGCCTCGGCCTTCCAGAGCGCGGGGATCATCTTGTAGACCGACCCGTTGCCGATGCCGGTGGCGGCGAAGATGCAGAGGAAGAAGCCGAGGAACAGCGGGAACCACCCGGCGTTGGCGGTGGCGACGGCCGGGTCGGCTCCCGGGTTGGGCGTCAGCCGGCTGACGGTCCACAGCACGCCGAGGGTGAAGACGACCATCGCGGCGAAGGCACCGAGCGTCACCCGCGCCCCACCCAGCCGGTCGGCCAGCCAGCCGCCGAAGGGACGCGTCAGCGAGCCCACGCCCGCACCGAGGAAGGCGTAGAAGGCGAAGTAGATGCCGGTGCCCAGCGGTGCCGGCTCGGGCACCCAGAAGTTGAGCTTGATCAGCAGCGGCATCGCGGCGGAGTAGCCGATGAACGAGCCGAAGGTGCCGATGTAGAGCACCGAGAGCAGCCACGTCTGCTTCTGCCGCACGACCTGCAGCTGCTCACGCGGCGAGGACGTGACGGTGGTGAGGTTGTCCATCCGCAGCCAGGCCGCGGCGGTGGCGAGCAGCGCCAGGCCCGCATAGACGTACGCCGCCCGCTCGAGGTGGATCCCGCTTCCGGACGCCTTGACCAGGCCGAAGACGCCGGCACCGCCGACGATCACCGGGAGCAGCAGCTGGATGAGCGAGACGCCGAGGTTGCCGCCGGCCGCGTTGAGCCCGAGCGCCGCACCCTTCTCGGCCGAGGGGTAGAAGAAGTTGATGTTGGCCATCGACGAGGCGAAGTTGCCGCCGCCCACGCCGGCCGTCGCCGCGATCAGGCAGAACACCCAGTAGGGCGTCGACGGGTCCTGGACGGCGTACGCGAAGAGCAGCGTCGGGACGAGGAGCATCGCGGCGCTCACGATCGTCCAGTTGCGGCCGCCGAAGCGCGGCACCGCGAAGGTGTAGGGCAACCGGAGCAGGGAGCCGACGAGGTTGGGCAGGGCGACCAGCAGGAAGAGCTGCTGGGGGGTGAACGCGAACCCCTGGGCCAGCAGGAACGCGGACGAGACGCTCCAGATCAGCCACACGGAGAAGCCGACGTGCTCGGCGAAGATCGACCACACCAGGTTGCGGCGGGCCACCGTGCGGCCGGTCGACGCCCAGAAGTCGGGGTCCTCCGAGCGCCAGTCGTCGATCCAGCGGCGGGTGCGTCGGGGGGCGGTCTGCGTGCTCATGCCGACGATGGTCGTCAGCGCGTGTATCGGACACCCTGCCGCTGCGGTGGCGGGACCGTCACATCTTCCTCACGGCCTCACGAGGCAGCTACGGCGTGCGCGCGTGGAGCCGCACGTGCGTGCCCGTCGGGTCGTGCCCGACGTCGACCGCGGCACACAGCTGCCGTGCGATCCACAGCCCGTAGCCGTGGTCGGACGGCTGCGCGGGCGGGAGGAGCCCGGTGAGCGGGTCCACCGGCTCGCTGCCGGAGTCCTGGACGTGGCACACCCAGGTGCCGTCCTCGTCGTAGACGTGGAGGAGCGAGGGCGGGCGGCCGTGCAGCATCGCGTTGGCCAGCACCTCGCTCACGGCGAGTGCCATGTCGTGCACCGCGTCCGGCCCGAGGCCGGCCTCCTCACCGCCGCTGCGGACGAGCCGTCGCGCGAGCGCGAGGTCGGCCGGCGACGTGCAGTCGAGGGTGGTCGCACCGGACGGCGGGTGCACGGCGGCCGACAGGTCGTCGAGCAGCGCCAGCGGGTCGCCGAAGCTGCCGTTGGAGACGGCCACGCCGCCGGCGCGGACGGTGTCGTGCGTCTCGTGGGCGATGTCGAGCAGGTGCGCCGGGAGCGCGCCGGCGTCGTAGGGGCACAGCAGGTCGACCGGGCTGTCCGCGAACACCACGTTGACGGCCGCCTCCAGCCGGCGGTAGTCGACCTGCTCGGCGGGGACGCGGCAGGCGAGGGACTGCTCGGCGATCACGCGCGAGCGCACGTCCGGCGCCTCGGCGGCGAAGTCGAGCAGCACGCGGTAGGCGTTCCACTGCGGGGCGTAGGCGACCGAGTCGTCGACGAAGGTGACCTCCTCCGCGTCGCGGCCGAGCTCGCAGCGCAGCAGCTCCACGCGGTCGGGGGGCGCCATCACCAGGCCGCGGTGCCCCTGCTCGAGCCCGCTGCGGAGGAAGCTCCCAGCCTCGGCGGCGTACTGCCGGGGGCCGTCGTAGAACATCGTGGCGTGCGTGGCCGGGGCGCTCATGGCTGCACCCTCAGCCGCTCGTGCCTGATCCCGGTGACGTCGAGGATCCGGCGCACCACGGACGGGACGCGGTCGAGCAGCAGCCAGCCGCTGTCGGGCAGCTCCGCCGCCACCGCGTGGAGCCGGGCCACGGTGCCGGCGTCGGCGAAGGTCACGTCGCCGAGGTCGAGGCGCAGCCGCGGGGTGACCGCCGCCCGCGAGAGGACCATCCGCTGGAGCAGGTCGCGGTTGGAGACGTCGACCTCGCCGCTGACCCGCAGGCCCCAGGGCTCGTCGGTGGCGAGGAAGGTGCCGATCGGGGGGACGTCGATCTCCGGCGCCTGGCCGTCGTGCTCCCGCGCGATCGAGGCCGCCTGCCTGGGGTCGATCCGGCTCGCGTCGTAGAGGCACACGGAGCTGACCTGGATCTCGCGCTGCAGACCGGTCGACATGCGCTCCCACGCCACCACGTCCTCGTCCGCGCCGAGGAGGGCGGCCAGCTCGTCCATCCGCGCCGCGACGCGCAGGTGGGCGAAGCCGTCCTTGCGGGACTGGGCGGCGGCGGCCCGGAAGCCGGCAGCGACCGTGGCGAGGTCGTCGGGCCGGCCGGTGCCGTAGGCCTCCTCGAACGAGATGAGGCGCAGCTGGCCGGTGGCGAGGGCGTGGCCCGGGTGCACGTGCTCGGGGAGCGCGGCGACGAGGGCGTCGGCCTGCTCGACCGAAGAGACGTAGAGCAGCTGGTCACCGGCGGCAAGGCCGTGGCCCACGAAGGTCGCCGCGACCCGGTCCAGCTGCAGCTCGCCGCGCTCGAGGGCGCACAGGTGCGTGCCGGGCTCGAGCGCACAGAGGTCGGCCGCCGAGCGGTGCGCCCCGTGGATCATGGCGTCACTCTAGGTCGGTCCGCGCGGTCTGGACCATCAGATCTCCGCGAGTTATGCCCGATCGGCACCGGCGACCGCTCGTCGTGCCCAACCGACCGCTGGGCGCGCGGCCGGTCCCACCGACCGACCCGTCGCGGTCGCCCCCTCCCCCGCGGCGCGTGACCGGTGTCACGGTGACGGCGGTCACACTCCGGTGACCCCCGCTCGGAAGGACCCGTCGTGACACAGGAAGCCCACGACCAGGCCGCGCGGCACGACCCCGTCTACGACGAGCTGTCGGCCCGCCCGGAGTTCGCAGAGCTCCGCTCTCGCTACCGCAAGTTCATCATCCCGGCCAGCGCCGCGTTCCTGCTCTGGTACGCGCTCTACGTGCTCATGTCCATGTTCGCCCACGACTTCATGAGCGCGAAGGTCGTCGGCAACATCAACGTCGCCCTCGTCTTCGGGCTCCTGCAGTTCGCCACCACGTTCCTCATCGCGTGGCTCTACAGCCGCTACTCCAACGCCAACCTCGACCCGCTGGCCCGCCAGCTGACCGAGGACTACCACCGCACGCTCGACGGTCGTGCCGACAACGGAGGTCGCTGACATGGAAGGCCACCAGATCCTCACCACCGCCCTCTTCCTCGGGGTCGTCGCCCTGACCGTCGGCATCACCATCTGGGCCAGCCGGAACTCCTCCGGCGCGGCCGACCACTACGCCGGGGGCCGCAGCTTCTCCGGCTTCCAGAACGGTCTCGCCATCGGCGGCGACTACATGTCGGCGGCGTCGTTCCTCGGCATCTCCGGCGCCATCGCGCTGTCCGGCTACGACGGCTTCCTCTACTCGATCGGCTTCCTGGTCGCCTGGCTGGTCGCGCTGCTCCTCGTCGCCGAGGTGCTCCGCAACTCCGGCCGCTACACGATGGCCGACCAGCTCGCCTACCGGATGAGGCAGAAGCCGGTGCGCACCGCGGCGGCGACCTCCACGGTGGTCGTCTCCATCTTCTACCTGCTCGCCCAGATGGTCGGCGCCGGCGCGCTCGTCGCGCTGCTCCTCGGCGTCACCAGCGACGGCGTCAAGAACCTGACGATCTTCTTCGTCGGCGCGCTGATGATCTTCTACGTCACCGTCGGCGGCATGAAGGGCACGACCTGGGTGCAGATCGTCAAGGCCGTGCTGCTGATGGCGGGCTCCGCGCTCATCGTCGTGCTGGTGCTCGCGAAGTTCGGCTTCAACCTGTCCGACCTGCTCGGCACGGCCGCCGCCAACAGCGGCAAGGGCCAGGCGTTCCTCGAGCCCGGACTGAAGTACGGCGTGTCCACCACGTCGAAGATCGACTTCATCTCCCTCGGCATCGCCCTCGTGCTCGGCACGGCCGGCCTGCCACACATCCTGATCCGCTTCTACACGACCCCGACCTCGCGCGACGCACGCAAGTCGGTGCTCTGGGCGATCGGCCTGATCGGTGCGTTCTACCTGTTCACGCTGGTCCTCGGCTTCGGTGCCGCGGCCCTGCTCGACAAGGACTCGTACGCCGAGGTGGCCGCGTCGGGCGGCAACCTGGCCTCGCCGCTGCTGGCCGAGGCCGTCGGAGGTGGACCGGGCTCGACCGGAGGCGCCGTGCTGCTGGCGCTGATCGCCGCGGTCGCGTTCGCCACCATCCTCGCGGTGGTCGCGGGCCTGACCCTGACGTCGTCGGTGTCGGTCGCGCACGACCTCTACAACTCGGTGTTCAAGGACGGCAAGGCCTCCGAGGCCGAGGAGATCCGGGTGTCCCGGATCGCCGCGGGCGTCATCGGCCTGGTCGCGATCCTGCTGGCGATCCCGGCGCAGAAGCTCAACATCGCGTTCCTGGTCGCGCTGGCCTTCGCGGTCGCGGCCTCGGCCAACCTGCCGGCGATCATCTACAACATGTTCTGGCGCCGCTTCAACACCCGCGGTGCGCTCTGGAGCATCTACGGCGGTCTCATCTCCGCCGTCGGCCTGGTGATCTTCAGCCCGGTCGTCTCCGGCAAGGGCCTCGACCCGACGGGCAAGAACCTGTCCCTGCTGCCGGCCGACATCGACATCTCGTGGTTCCCGCTGGAGAACCCCGGCATCGTGTCGATCCCGCTCGGCTTCCTGCTCGGCTACCTCGGCACCATCACGTCCAAGGAGCCGGCGGCCGAGGAGCGCTACACCGAGCTCGAGGTCCGTGCCCTCACCGGGGCGGGCGCCGAGCAGGCCGTTCAGCACTAGCCCAGCACACCCACCACCACCGGTGACCCCTTCGCCGAGCCGGAGTAGGTTCGGCGAGGGGGTCGCCTCACCCCGCACCCCACACCCCGTCCGCGTCCCCGCACGAGGAGAAGAACGTTGTCCGAGCAGACCCTGTCGAACCTGATGCACGAGGACCGGCGCTTCGAGCCTCCCGCCGACCTGGCCGCCGACGCCAACGTCAAGGAGGAGGCGTACGCCCGGGCCGACGAGGACCGCGAGGCCTTCTGGGCCGCGGCGGCCGACCGCCTCGAGTGGGGCCAGAAGTGGGACCAGGTCCTGGACTGGTCGAACCCGCCGTTCGCCAAGTGGTTCGTCGGCGGCACCCTGAACGCCTCGGTCAACTGCGTGGACCGCCACGTCGCGGCCGGCAACGGCGACAAGGTCGCCCTCCACTGGGTCGGTGAGCCCGAGGACGACACCCGCGACATCACGTACTCCCAGCTCAAGGACGAGGTCTCGAGGGCCGCCAACGCGCTGACCGGGCTCGGCGTGAAGAAGGGCGACCGCGTCGCGATCTACATGCCGATGATCCCCGAGGTCGTCGTCGCGATGCTCGCCTGCGCCCGCCTCGGCGCCCCGCACACAGTCGTCTTCGGCGGCTTCTCCGCCGACGCCCTCGCCTCGCGCATCACCGACTGCGAGGCCCACGTCGTCATCACCTCCGACGGTGGCTACCGCCGCGGCGCCGCCAGCGCGCTCAAGCCGGCCGTCGACGAGGCCGTGGAGAAGACCGGCGACCTCGTCCGCAACGTGCTCGTCGTGCGCCGCACCGGCCAGGACGTCGACTGGCACGAGGGCCGCGACGTGTGGTGGCACGACGCCGTCGACGGCGCCTCGGCCGACCACGAGCCCGAGATGCACGACTCCGAGCACCCGCTCTACGTCATGTACACGTCCGGCACGACGGGCAAGCCGAAGGGCATCCTGCACACGACGGGCGGCTACCTCACCGGCACGTCGTTCACGCACTGGGAGGTCTTCGACCTCAAGCCCGAGACCGACGTCTACTGGTGCACCGCCGACGTCGGCTGGGTGACCGGCCACAGCTACATGGTCTACGGCCCGCTCGCCAACGGCGCGACGCAGGTGATGTACGAGGGCACGCCCGAGAAGGGCCGCTGGTGGCAGATCGTGCAGGACTACAAGGTGACGATCTTCTACACCGCCCCCACCGCGATCCGGACCTTCATGAAGCAGGGCCGTGAGATCCCCGACGGCTACGACATGTCGTCGCTGCGGCTGCTCGGGTCGGTCGGCGAGCCGATCAACCCCGAGGCCTACGTCTGGTACCGCGAGGTCATCGGCGGCGACCGCTGCCCCATCGTCGACACCTGGTGGCAGACCGAGACCGGCCAGATCATGATCAGCCCGCTGCCCGGCGTCACCGCCGGCAAGCCCGGCTCGGCGATGAAGGCACTGCCCGGCATCGCCGCCGACGTGGTCGACGACGAGGCACACTCGGTCGGCAACGGCAACGGCGGCTACCTGGTGCTCAAGGAGCCGTGGCCGGCCATGCTCCGCACGCTGTGGGGCGACGACGAGCGGTTCAAGGAGACCTACTGGTCGCGCTGGCAGGGCCTCTACTTCGCCGGTGACGGTGCCAAGCTCGACGACGACGGCGACATCTGGCTGCTCGGCCGCGTCGACGACGTGATGAACGTGTCGGGCCACCGCCTCTCCACCACCGAGATCGAGTCCGCGCTCGTCTCCCACCCCAAGGTCGCCGAGGCGGCCGTGGTCGGTGCCGCCGACGAGACCACCGGCCAGGCGGTCTGCGCCTTCGTCATCCTCCGTGACTCCGCGGGCGACGGCGGCGAGGACATCGTCGAGGAGCTGCGCAAGCACGTGGCCAAGGAGATCGGGGCGATCGCCAAGCCGCGCCAGATCATGGTGGTGCCCGAGCTGCCCAAGACCCGCTCCGGCAAGATCATGCGCCGCCTGCTCAAGGACGTCGCCGAGCACCGCGAGGTCGGCGACGTGACCACCCTCGCCGACTCCACGGTCATGGACCTGATCAAGTCGAAGGAGACCTCGGCCCCGGCGGAGGACTGACCCGCGCCCGGGTGACGGCGAGGAGGAGTACGACGCCGACGACCGCGGCGATCAGGGAGGCCAGGAGGATCGCCACCTTGGCCTCCTCCGTCAGCAGGTCCGAGCCGGGGAAGGACAGCCCGGCGATGAAGATCGACACGGTGAAGCCGATGCCGCCGACAGCGCCGAGGCCGAGCAGCATCGGCCACGTGGTGTCCTCGGGCAGCCGCCCGAGCCCCAGGCGTACGGCGATCGCCGAGGCCACGAGGATGCCCACGGGCTTGCCGAGCACCAGGCCCAGCACGATGCCGAGCCCCACCGGCTCGGTGAGCACGTCGCCGACGCCGCCGAGCTCGACCCCGGCGTTGGCGAGCGCGAAGACCGGCAGCACGACGTACGCCGAGACCGGGTGCAGGGAGCTCTGCAGGCGCTCCACCACCGAGACCGACTCCTTGAGCAGGAACCGCAGCCGGGCCAGCTCGTCGGGGTCGAGGACGTTGTCGCGCAGCGCCTGCCGGGCGTGCTCGCGCGCGACCTCCTCGCGCAGCAGCGGGCCCGCCGGGGCGAGCAGGCCGATCGCGACGCCCGCCAGGGTCGCGTGCACCCCCGACTCCAGCAGCGCGAACCACACGCCGACACCGAGGACGGCGTAGACGACGATCGTCCAGATCCGCAGCATCCGCGCCACGACCATCGCGGCCAGCAGCGCGAGGGCGAGCGCGAGCCAGCCCAGTGACAGGTCGTCGGTGTAGAACACCGCGATCACCAGGATCGCGCCGATGTCGTCGACGATCGCCAGGGTCAGCAGGAAGAGCCGCGCCGCGGAGGGAATCCGGCGTCCGAGGATGCCCAGCACGCCGACGGCGAAGGCTATGTCGGTGGCCATCGGGATGCCCCAGCCGGAGCCGCCGTCGCTGCCCGGCGGGTTGAGCGCCAGGTAGAGGCCGGCGGGGACGAGCATCCCGCCGACCGCGGCGACGATCGGCAGGGCGGCGGTCCTGGGGTCGCGCAGGTCGCCGTTGACCAGCTCGTACTTGATCTCCAGGCCGACCACGAAGAAGAAGATCACCATCAGGGCGTCGTTGACCCAGTGCTGCAGCGACTCGTCGAGGTGCAGCGGGCCTACGTCGAGCACCAGGTGCGTGTGCCAGAACGAGTCGTACGCCGACGCCCACGGGCTGTTGGCCCACACCAGCGCGAGCGCGGCGGCGGCGAGCAGCAGCACCGAGCCGGCCGACTCCACGCGCAGGAACTCGCGCACCGGGCGCGCCACCAGACGGGCCAGCGGCTTGTTGCTGGCGAGGTAGACCGGCCCGTTCTCCCAGAGGTCGTCGGAGGTGCTCGGGTCGTCGTGGGGGTTGCCGGAGCGTGAGGCCATGCGGGGACGCATCCTTCCGGGGTGGTCGGGGTAACGATCACCGCGGCTGCGCGCCGCGGGCCGACCAGACTTCCCGGCTCACCTGAGGGCCAAGTGTAGAGGGTCGCGTTGGTAGGGTCGCAGCCGTCAGCCGACGACGTACGACAAAGGACTGCTGCGCATGGCAAACGAACCGGTCAAGGACACTGATCCGACGCTCGGCAAGCTCGTCATGGACGCGCAGCGCGACATCTCCTCGCTCATCTCCAAGGAGATCCAGCTCGCCAAGAGCGAGCTGACCGTCAGCATCAAGCACGGCGGTGTCGGCATCGGGCTCTTTGCCGGAGCCGCCTTCCTCGGCCTGCTCGCGATCATCATGCTCTCGGTCTCGATCGCCTACTTCATCCACTGGGCCGGCCTCGGCCTGCACTGGGCCTTCCTCATCGTCTTCGCGCTCTACGTCCTGATCGCCGCGCTGCTCGCCTTCATCGGCATCAAGCAGGTCAAGCAGGTCAAGGCGCCCGAGCGCGCGATCGAGCAGGGCAAGCAGATCCCGCAGGCCCTCAAGGGCCGCCCCTAGCGCACGCAGGTGCCGGTGTCGACCGGTGACTGGTTCGTGAGGCCTTGGGCGGCGGACTCGGCGACCTGGGCCGCGGTCAGCGCGTAGCCGGTGTCGCGGTCGCTGACCGAGGCCGCGAAGACCATGCCGGCGACGTCGCCGCCCGAGGTGAGGATCGGACCGCCCGAGTTGCCGGGACGGATCAGGCCGCGCAGCGAGTAGACCTGCCGGATCACGGTGCCCTCCCCGTAGATGTCGGGCGAGCGCAGCCGCTGCTGGGAGCGGATCCGGCCGGCCTGGACGTCGTACGGTCCGTCCTCGGGGTAGCCGACGACGGCGACGTTGTCGTCGGGCTGGGCCTCGGTGTCGAAGGCCAGGTGCGGGACGCCGGGGTCGGGGGTCGAGAGCACCGCGATGTCGAGGTCGGGGTCGTAGAGCACGACCGAGGCGACGACCGACGAGCCGCCGACCTCCACCTCGGGCCGGGTGACGCCGGCGACGACGTGGGCGTTGGTCATCAGCCGGCCCGGTGCGAAGAAGAAGGCCGTGCCCTCGACGCCGCTGCCGCAGCCGTTGGCGCCGCGCACCTTGACCACGCTGGACTGCGCGGCGACCACGTCGGGGTCGGTGAGCATCCGCTTGTCGCCGGGCTCCACCGCGACGATGCGCTCCGGCGCGAACGGCTCGAGGTAGCGCGGGAAGAACGTCGTGCCGACGACGTTGTTGAAGGTCTGGAGCACCTTGCCGGCATCGGCCGGGAGCGTCTGGTCGACCTTCGCGAGCACGGTGGAGTCGCGCACCAGCGGCGTGATCGCGCCGATCCGGGTGCCGGACACCGCGACGCCGAGCGCCCAGGCGACGAGCAGCACCGCGACCGCGCTCAACGCGGACCCGCCGATCGCGTCGACGGCGCGGATCGGCTGCCAGGTGATGCGGTCGCGGATCCGGGAACCGGCGTACTGGAAGAGCGCCTGCCCGACCGAGGCGGAGACGATCACGATGAAGAGCGCGCCGAGCGAGACCCACAGCGAGGGCGCGGCGTCGCCGAGGGCGGTCGGCGCGGCCCAGATGCCGAGGAGGCCGCCGATCAGCAGGCCCGCGGTGGCGAACGCCCCGGTGATGAAGCCCTGCCAGTAGCCGGAGAGGGCATAGATGCCCACCAGCGCCAGCAGGCACCAGTCGAGGACGTTCATGGTGCTACTCCTCGAGCTTGGTGTTGGGTGCCAGGTCGGTTCCCCTGGGCACACCTTGCAGCATGTGGTCCGGGAGGTCACGCACCCGCGCCCGGTCCCAGTCCTGCGCCCAGCCGAGGTAGTCGAAGAGCCGGGCGACGATGCCGGCGGTGAAGCCCCACAGGATGACGTCCTTGTCGGGGCCGATCAGGAAGCCCGGGCCCACCCAGCCGCTGGGGTGGCGCACGTTGACGCGGTGCTCGGGGTCGAGCAGCTCGGCGATCGCGACGTGGTGGATCTCGTGCACCTCGTCGGGGCTGGCGATCCTGACCTCGCCGGGGTCCTTCCAGTAGCCGAGGACCGGCGTCACCGCGAAGTTGCTCGGCGGCAGCCACAGCTCGGGCAGCTCGCCGAACACCTCGACCTCGGCGGGCTCGAGACCGATCTCCTCGTAGGCCTCGCGCAGCGCGGCCTCCGTCGGGGTCTCGCCCTCGTCGAGCGAGCCGCCGGGGAAGGACACCTGGCCGGGGTGGGAGCGCATGTGGTGCGCCCGCTCGGTGAGCAGCAGCTCGCCGCGGTGCGCGAGGTCGTCGGGCGCGGACGGGTCGTCCGCGCGGTCGGCGAAGACCATCAGCACCGCGCCGCGCCTGGCCTCGGCGTCCTTCGGGGGCATGAAGCGGGTCAGCTCGTGGACCGTGATCGACTCGGCGGCCTCGACGACGGGCGCGAGCCAGCCCGGCAGGGTGCTCACAGAGTGATCCCGAGGTGCTCGGCGACGAGGTCCTCGACCTCGGCGGCGGAGTCGACGCCGCCCGCGGCCTGGCCGGCGACCAACCCGTCGGCGTCGAGGAAGAGGAACACGGGGATCCCGCGGCGGGCGAGGGCGAAGGCGCGCTCGGTCATCAGCTCGCCGCCCGGGTCGGCGATCGAGGGGTAGGTCGCGCCCGTGTCCTCGGCGAGCTCCAGGGCCCGGCCCGGGTGGACGTCGTTGAAGTCGATGCCGAGCACCCGCACCCGGTCGGCGTGCTGCTGGTGGAAGGACTCCAGCGCGGGCATCTCCTCGCGGCACGGCACGCAGCCGGCCTGCCAGAGGTTGATCACCATCGGCCCGCGGAGCGCGGAGAGCTCGACGTCGGGCCCGCCGCCCAGGCACGGCAGCGTCACCTCGGGCAGGCCGCCCTCCACCGGCTCCCCGTCGCCGGGGGCGCAGTCCTCCATGCCGATGCGGGCCTTGACCTCACGCAGTGCCGGGGTGTCGACGTCCACGTCCGGGGGGCGTACGTCGATGGGATTGCCGCCGCCCGGCGCGCAGGCGCTCAGCGTGCCGGCGAGGAGCAGTGCAGCGAGGGCCCGCCTCATGCGGGCCCCTGGGTGGTGACCAGCTTCTCCGCCTCGATCGGGTCGGTCGGGCCGGTGCCGTAGGAGGGGCAGAGCTTCGCGAGCGGGCAGGCGCCGCAGGCCGGCTTCTTGGCGTGGCAGCGGCGGCGACCGTGCCAGATGACGTGGTGGGACAGCATCGTCCAGTCGCGCTTGGGGAAGAGCGCGCCGACGGCGTGCTCGACCTTGACCGGGTCGGTCTCCTCGGTCCAGCCGAAGCGGCGGACCAAGCGGCCGAAGTGGGTGTCGACGGTGATGCCGGGTTTGCCGAAGGCGTTGCCCAGCACGACGTTGGCGGTCTTGCGGCCGACGCCGGGGAGCGTCACCAGGTCCTCGAGGCGGGCGGGCACCTCGCCGTCGAAGGTGTCGACGAGGGCCTGGCTCAGCTTGAGCAGGGAGTCGGTCTTCTGCCGGAAGAAGCCGAGCGGGCCGAGCAGCTGCTCCATGTGCTCGCGCGGCGCCGCGGCCATCGCCTCGGGCGTGGGATAGGCGGCGAAGAGCGCCGGGCTGGCGGCGTTGACCCGGCGGTCGGTCGTCTGCGCGGAGATCACGGTCACGACCAGGCACTCGAACGGGTTGGTGAAGTCGAGTTCGGCCGCGGCGTCGGGGTAGGTCTCGGCGAGGATCCGGTCCATCCGGCGCGCCCGCCGGACGAGGGTCGTGTCGGGCTTGGGGATCTCGGTCTGCACGGCCACCCGCTCAGCCTACGGTCCGGCTCCGACAACTCACGGGTGAGGACATTGCCGCTTGTGAGGCAGACCACGGCTAGGATCGTGCCCGATCCCGAGGGCATGGCACGGGACGCACCTATCTGGAGGATTGACGTGGACACCGACGTGCTTCGTCAGGCACCGCTGTTCAGCTCGCTGGACGACGAGGCGGCGACCGCCCTGGGCGGATCGATGGCCGAGACCACCCTGCGCCGCGGCGACGTCCTCTTCCACGAGGGCGACTCCGGCGACAAGCTCTACATCGTGACCGAGGGCAAGGTGAAGCTCGGCCGGTCCGCCGCCGACGGCCGGGAGAACCTCCTCGCGATCATGGGTCCCGGCCAGATGTTCGGTGAGCTCTCCCTCTTCGACCCGGGCCCGCGCTCGGCCACCGTCACCGCGGTCACCGACGCCACCTTCGCCTCCCTGTCGCACGACGACCTGCTCCGCTGGCTCGAGGGCCGCCCGCAGGTCGCCCGCGGCCTGCTCTCCCAGCTCGCGTCCCGGCTGCGCAAGTCCAACGACGTGGTGGCCGACCTGGTCTTCTCCGACGTCCCGGGCCGTGTCGCCAAGGCGCTGCTCGACCTGGCCGACCGCTTCGGCCGCACCGCCGACGACGGCGTCCACGTCCACCACGACCTCACCCAGGAGGAGCTCGCCCAGCTGGTCGGCGCCTCCCGCGAGACGGTCAACAAGGCGCTCGCCGACTTCGCCTCCCGCGGCTGGCTGCGCCTGGAGCCCCGCTCCGTGGTGATCATGGACCTCGAGCGCCTCTCCCGCCGCGCCCGCTGAGACTTTCTCGCGCCACCTGACCCCCGCCGGGGCGCCTCCGTGCGTCTGACGTGGTACAGCGTTGTTTCGGGGGAGGGACTCGATGACCGATCGATCCGGGTTCGACGAGTTCGTCCACGCGCGCGGGCCGGCGCTCGCGCGCACGGCGTACCTCCTGACGGGTGACCACCACCTCGCCGAGGACCTGGTGCAGGCGGCGCTCGTGCAGGCCGCCAAGCACTGGGAGCGGATCGAGACCTCGCCCGAGGCCTACGTCCGGCGCACGATGTACCACCAGAACATCTCCTGGTGGCGGCGCCGGCGCTTCGCCGAGACCCCGCTGGAGTCGTACGACGCCCCGGTGGCGGCGAGCGACCCGACGCTGCGGCTCACCCTGGAGCAGGCCCTGCGCCGGCTCACCCCGCGCCAGCGGACCGTGCTGGTGCTGCGCTACTTCGAGGACCTGACCGAGGTCCAGACGGCTTCCGCGCTGGGCATCTCCAGCGGTGCGGTGAAGTCCATGTCGCGCGACGCCCTGCGCCGGCTGCGCGACCTCGCCCCCGAGCTCGCCGACCTGGTGGGAGCCGACACATGAGCACCGACCTGCGCGAGGAGCTCGACGCCCTCGCCCGCACCCAGACCTTCTCCCCCGACCCGTCCGCGTGGGACCGCGGCCGCCGCGCGCGTCGTCGGGCCCGTGCCGGGCGCGTCGCTGCCGCGGTCGCCGTCGTCGCGCTCGTCGTGGGGGTCGGCGCTGTCGCCTTCGCGCCGGACCGCGACGCGCCGCAGCCCGCCGAGACGCCGCGCGGCGCGCTCCCGAGCCGGGTCGACCTGCGCGAGGCCGACTTCGGGGCCGAGTTCGAGACGGACTACGCCATCGGCCGGGCCTCGGTCGCGCTCGCCAACGGCCTCCTGCTGGTCGACGCCGAGGACGGGACGTACCACCGGTTCGGCGTCGTCGCCGACATCGTCGCCCTCTCACCGGACGGCTACCGGGTCGCGTGGTGGTCACGCGGCAGCATCGACCCGGATCGGATCTCCCTCGCCGACCTGCGGACCGGCGAGGTGACCGAGTGGGCGTTCAACCAGGGCGCCGGCGGGAAGGTCACCGCGCTCTCCTGGTGGCCCGACTCCGCCCACCTGCTGTGGCAGGGGCGAAGCGACGATGGCGCGCCGCGCGCGGCGTTGATCGACGTGCCCGGCTCGTCCGAGGAGTACGACTTCCACGGTCGCTACGGCGCACGCGGTATCCCGTCACCGAGCCGCGACATCGTCGCCCTGCCCTCCGACGGCGAGGTCGCCGCGGCGCCCTTCGAGCAGGTCCCCGAGCGTGGCAGCGGCCGGATGACAGGCATCCCGGTCGACCGCGCCCTGCCGGCCGACCTCCACCCCGACGGCGCCGTGGTGACCCCGATCGGCTGGGCCGACGAGGACCACGTGGTCGCGATCATCGACCCACCGCCGAGCGACGTCGTCGAGCGGCCCCGTCTGGCCGTGTTCACCTCGCCCGACCAGCCGGAGTCCGCGTGGACCTACCGCGAGTTCCTCCCGCGCCTCCCACCCGAGGCGACCAGCTTCGCCGTCGACCTGATCCCCGACCTCACCGGCGACCCCGACCAGGAGCTCACGCACGACTTCAGCGCGGACGCTCCGGCGGACGAGCGCGACATCTCGTGGCTCATCGGCCTCGGCGTCGCCGCCGCGATCGCCGTACTGATGGCGCTGCGCTGGCTCTGGCGCCGCATGCTGGGGTAGTCCAGTGAGAGATGGCTGTCGATCACCCTGTCAGACAGCCATCTGCCACTGGACTACCCGGGCGCGACAGCCATCTGTCACTGGACTACCGCCGGACGGCTAGCGCGGGTCGCGGCCGGCGAAGGCGGCGAGCCGGTCGTACGCCGACGCGTCGGCGCCGACCTCCACCTCGGGGCCGAAGGCGTCGCCCCGGTTGTCGGACGTCAGGCCCTGCTGCATGAAGGCGAGGCCGCGCTCGGCGACCTCGTCGTCGAGGCGCTGCGGGCGGCCGAGCGCGCGGACCAGGTCCCACGTGTGGACGCCGAGCTCGGCGCTCTGCCAGTCGGCCTGCGCGGCCTGGTCGTCGGGCTGGTCGTGCCAGTGATGCAGGAGGTCGTCGCCGTGGTTGCGGAAGTAGCCCGCCCACTGGCCGTCGGCCACGTCGGGCTCGGCGACCCAGTCGACCTCCTCACCGCGGGCCTGCTGGAGGAAGTGCTCGGGTGCGACCGCGAGGTGCCTGGCGAGCTGGCGCACGGACCAGTCGCCGCACGGCGTCGGCTGGTCCCACTCGTCGGGGTGGATCGAGGCGAGCACGTCGCCCGCCTGGTCGATCGCGCGGGAGAGGACCACGACGGCCTGGTGAGGAGATGCCATGCCACCACTCCAGCGCCAACCGGACCGGCACGCAAGGGGGTCGGCTGCGGACGCAGCCGGGACCTTCGCCTCTATTTCCACCGTTCGGCACCGGGTGACCATGCCACCATGACTCCTGACCTGCCCCTGATCGAGAAGGACCATGCCTGCGCGTGCGGCGAGCACGACGCGGCCCACCCCGAGCTGGATGCGCGCGTGATCCCCCACGCGCTGCGCCACGGAGCCATCCTGGGAGCGCTGTCCCGGGTCCGCCCGGGTTCGTCGATGGTGCTGGTCGCGCCGCACAACCCGCTGCCGCTGCTCGCCGAGATCGATCGCGAGGAGAACGGCGCGATCGAGGTCACCTACCTCGCCGAAGGACCCGAGGCGTGGCGCCTGCTCCTGACCCGCGCAGCCTGACGGCACCGTCCGGACGACCGCAACAGGCGCGCGGCTCATGGGGGCTGCGCGACCGTCCGGGGGTGCTGTGGCTGGTCCTGGCGGTGCTCGTCGCAGTGACGCATCCGTGGGTTCCCGACGCCGTGTGGCTGCTCACCCACCTCGTCCTGCTGGGCGCGCTTACGCACTCTGCGATGGTGTGGAGCACGCATTTCGCCGCGACGATCCTCAAGTCGCCGCCGACGATCGACGACCGCCGGGTCCAGTCGCGGCGGCTGCTGCTCCTGCTCGCCGGCACGACGATGGTCGTGGTCGGCGTTCCCAGCACCTGGTGGCCGCTGACCCTCGCCGGTGCGGTCACCGTGAGCACGGCGGTCACGTGGCACGCCGTCCAGCTCGTACGGCGCCTGCGCCGTGCGCTGCCCGGCCGCTTCCGTGTGACCGTCCGGTTCTACGTCGCCGCCGCGGCGTGCCTGCCGATCGGCGCGACCTTCGGCGTACTCCTCGCCCGGCAGCCGGCCGACCCGTGGCACGGCCGGCTGCTCGCGGCCCACGTCGCGACCATGGCACTCGGCTGGCTCGGTCTCACCGTGACCGGCACCCTGGTCACGCTCTGGCCGACGATGCTCCGGACCCGGATGGACGACCGGGCCGAGCGGCTGGCCCGCCAGTCCCTCCCGGCCTTCGTGACCGCGCTGCTCGTCATCGATGCCACGGCGCTCGCCGGCCTGTCGATCGGCACCGCCGCCGGGCTCGCCCTGTGGTTGGCTGCGCTGGGCTGGTGGGGTCGGGCCCTCGTGGCGCCCGTGCTGCGCCGTCCGCCGCGCGAGCTCGGCCCGGCCTCGGTCGGCCTGGCGCTGCTCTGGCTGACCGGGGGCCTCGTCGCCGCCGCGATCACGGTCGCGACCCGCGGGGTCGGCGACCTCGGCGACCTCTCCGGCCGGATCTCAGCGGTCGTCGCCGCCGGCTTCGGCCTGCAGCTCCTCAGCGGCGCGCTGAGCCACCTCGTACCGAGTGTGCTTGGCGGGGGGCCGAGTGTCGTTCGCGCCGGGCAGCGCTGGCTGGAGAAGGGCGCCGTCGCGCGCCTCACGCTCGTCAACGGCGGCCTGCTCGTGTGCCTGCTGCCCGTGCCCTCCGCGGTCCGGGTCGTCGCGTCGTCGCTCGTGCTGGTGGCCTTCGCCGCCTTCGTCCCACTGATGCTGCGCGGCATCCGTGCCGCCGTGGCTGCCCGGCGGGCGTTGGTCGCCGGCGAACCTGTCGAGACGCCCGAGCGCGCCCCCTGGTCGCTCGGCCAGCTCGGCGCGGCGACGAGCGCGCTCGCCCTGGTGGTCGCGGTGGCCGGGGTGCTCGCCGTGCCCGCGGCCTCCTCCGACCTCGCGGCGGGAGTGACCCCGACCGGGGAGACGACCACGGTCCGCGTCGAGGCCCGCGACATGGCCTTCCACCCCGCGACGATCGACGTCCCGGCCGGGAACCGGCTCGTGGTGGAGCTGGTGAACACCGACGACGAGGACACTCATGACCTCGTGCTGCCCGACGGCACGCACACCCCGCGGCTCGCGCCCGGCGACAGCGCGACCCTCGACGCCGGCGTGGTCGGCACGTCCACCGAGGGATGGTGCTCGGTCGTCGGCCACCGGCGGATGGGCATGGTGCTCACCATCCGCGCCGGCTCCGCGGAGACGGCTCCCGCCAGCGAGCACACCCACATGGCGCACGGATCCGACCACGACGCCGCGGCCACCTCACCGGCGTACGACGCCTTGCTCCCGCCGTCGCAGGGCAGCGTGCACCGCGTCCACATGACCATCGACGAGACCGTTCTCGAGGTCGCGCCGGGAGTCTGGCAGGAGCGGTGGACCTTCAACGGCCGGGCGCCGGGGCCGGTGTTGCGCGGGCGCGTCGGCGACCGGTTCGTGGTGACCGTGCACAACGCCGCCTCGATGACGCACTCCATCGACTTCCACGCCGGCGAGCGCGCGCCGGACGGGGTGATGCGCGCGATCCCACCCGGCGGGACGCTGGTCTACCGGTTCACGGCTCGGCGGGCCGGGATCTGGATGTACCACTGCTCGACGATGCCGATGAGCAGCCACATCGCGGCCGGGCTCAGCGGCGCGGTCGTCATCGACCCGCCGGGCCTCGCGCCGGTCGACCACGAATGGGTGATGGTCGGCTCGGAGACGTTCCTCGGCGACGACACCTCCCGAGAGGGCGCCGACGAGGTGGACGACACCGCCGTCGCCGCCGAACGGCCCGACCTCGTGGCGTTCAACGGGCGCGCCTTCCAGTACGACACGGCGCCGCTGCGCGCCCGGGTCGGGGAGAGCGTGCGGGTGTGGGTCCTCGACGCCGGGCCAAACCGGCCGATCGCCTTCCACGTCGTCGGCGAGCAGCTCGACAGCACGTGGAGCGAGGGTGCGTGGACGCTCCGTCGCGGCACCCGCGGGGGCGCCCAGGTGCTGCCCCTCCTCCCGGCGCAGGGTGGCTTCGCCGAGCTGACCTTCGACGAGCCGGGGCGCTACCCCTTCGTCAACCACGTGATGGTCGACGCCGAGCGCGGTCAGCACGGCCTGGTCGAGGTCAGCCCTCGGTGAGGTAGGCCAGCTGGGCGCGCACCGAGAGCTCGGCCGCGCCCCACAGCACCGGGTCGACGTCGGCGTACACGATCTCGACGATCGCGCGCGGCAGCGTCTCGTGCGGGAACGAGCCGCCCTCGCGCTCGATCGCATGCAGGTCGCGCAGCGCCTGCCGCACCTGCTCGAGCCGCTGCTGACGGTGCGCGAGGTAGAAGTCGAGGGCGCCGAGCGCGTCGTCGATCACCGGCCCGTGGCCGGGCCAGACGCTGGTGATCCCCTGCTCGCCGCACAGCGCGTGGAGCCGCTGGAGGGAGGCGAGGTAGGCACCGAGCTGGCCGTCGGGGTGCGCCACGACGGTGGTGCCGCGTCCCAGCACGGTGTCGCCGGTGAGCACCGCGCGGTCCTGCGGCACCACGAAGGACAGCGAGTCGGACGTGTGGCCGGGCGTCGCCACGACGTGCACCTCGAGGCCGCCCACGGCCACCACGTCGCCCTCGCCGAGGCCCTCGGAGCCCAGCCGGTACGCCGGGTCCAGGGCACGTACGCCGCACCCGTGCCGCTCGGCGTACTCCCGGGCGGCCTCGCTGTGGTCGGCGTGGTGGTGGGTCAGCAGCACCACGGCCACGTCGCCGGCAGCGGTGTCGATCGCGTCGAGGTGCGCGGCGATCGACGGCCCCGGGTCGACGACGACGGACCGCGACGAGTCGGGGTCGCGCAGCACCCAGGTGTTGGTGCCGTCGAGGGTCATGACGTCGGCGTTGGGCGCCAGCACGCACTGCCCGGTCGAGCCGAAGGATCCACCGGACCAGCTCATCGCGCGGCCATCAGGGCGGCGTAGTGCGGTGGCGTGGAGAGGATGAACTCGTCGCCGTCGGCCACCACCTCGGGCATGAACATCTCCACGGTCCGGCCCTGTGCCTCGGCGAGCACGGCGTCGGGGTCGGCGTGCTGCGCGACGTCGAGGCAGGTCAGCCAGGTCGGGGGCAGCATGAAGATCTGCTGCTGCTCGACCTGCTCGACGGCCTCCTGCGCACCGAGCCAGGCGACCGAGGACGACTCGGAGGAGACGTCGCGGGTGACCTGGCCCTCCGGCAGCCGTGCGACGAAGAACCACGTGCGGTAGCGCCGCGGCTCGAAGACCGGCGTCAGCCAGCCCGCCCAGGCGCCCAGCAGGTCGGTGCGCAGCACGAGGGCGCGCTTCTCGAGGAACTCGGTCAGCGAGATCTCGCGCGTCTCCAGCGCGACCCGGTCGGCCTCCCAGTCGTCGCCGGTGGTGTCGGCGACGACCTCGTCGGCGCTCGGCCCGGCCAGCAGCACGGACGACTCCTCGAAGGTCTCGCGGACCGCGGCGCACACCAGCGCGCGCGCCTCGGGCTCGGCGCAGCCGAGCCGCGACGCCCACTCCGCGGGCGAGGGTCCGGCCCACAGGCTTCGGTCCACCAGCTCGTCATCGAAGTCGCGCGGGTCCACGCCGCCGCCGGGGAACACGCACATCCCGCCGGCGAACGCCATCGACGTCTGCCGGCGCAGCAGGTAGACCTCCGAGCCGGTGGCACCCGGGCGCAGCAGCACGACCGTCGCCGCGTCGCGCGGCTCGGCCGGCGTGGCGCCGCCCTCGGCGTACGACCGGGCCTGGGCGACGAGCGCGTCGGGGAGCGGGAGTCGCTCCACGCTCAGACCTCGACGATGATCTCGACCTCGACGGGCACGTCGAGCGGCAGCACCGAGACGCCGACGGCGGAGCGGGCGTGCTTGCCGGCGTCGCCGAACACCTCGCCGAGCAGCTCGGAGGCGCCGTTGGCGACCTTGGGCTGGCCGGTGAAGTCGGGGGTCGAGGCGACGAAGACGACGGCCTTCACGACCCGCTTCACGTCGTCGAGGGAGCCGATCTCGGCCTTGACCGCGGCGAGCGCGTTGAGGGCGCACTGGCGGGCGCACTCGTAGCCCTGCTCATCGGTGACCTCGCCGCCGACCTTGCCGACGGCGATCATCTCGCCGTCGCGGGCCGGCAGCTGGCCGGCGGTGAAGACCAGGTTGCCGGAGCGGGCCGTCGGCTGGTAGGCCGCGACCGGCGGGGAGACCTCGGGGACGGTGATGCCCAGCTCGGCCAGGCGCGCCTCGGCACCCATGTCAGGCCCCCTGCGCGGGACGCTTGAGGAAGGCGATCAGACCACCCTGGGCGTTGGTCTGGATGGTGACCAGCTCCCACCCGTCCTGGCCGAAGTTGTTGAGCATGAGCGCTTCGTTGTGGAGCGGAATCGGCGCCACCTGGTATTCCCACTTGGTCATGCGTCGCACCCTACTCGGGGCGGACGGGGGTCCTCCCGTGGGCGGACGCGCGACCGCACGCGGCCGTCTATCGTCCGCACCATGGACCGGCACCCCTGGCGACTCGGCCCCCGCGGACGGCGGTGGTTCGACCGCCTGCTGGTCGCCGGCCTGCTGCTGCTCGTCATGGGCCACGTGGTGGCGGGGCAGCTCCCCTCGACGGTGTTCTCGGTCCTCGAGCTGCTGCCGCTGCTGTGGCGTCGCCGCCACGCGTGGCCGGTCTTCCTGGCCGTCGCCGCGCTCAGCGCCGCGCAGGCCGTCGTCGTGGACGAGCCCACCGTCGGGCAGCTGGCGTTCCCGGTCGCGCTCTACTCCCTCGCCCGCTGGTCGCCGCGCTGGCAGGGCATCGTCGGGCTGCTCGTCGGCTACGCCGGCGCGCTGGTCGCGGCCGTGCGCTGGATGCTCGGCTTCGGCGCGGGCGAGCTCACCGCCGGCAACCTGACGCCCTACGCCGTCACGATCAGCGCCATCGTCACCGCGGCCTGGGCGCTGGGCTTCGCCGCGCAGGAGCGCGAGAAGTACGTCGCCTCGCTGGTCGCGCGCGCCGAGCAGGCCGAGCGGATGGCCGAGCGCGAGGTCGAGCTCGCCGCCCGCGACGAGCGGTCGCGGATCGCCCGGGAGATGCACGACGTCGTCGCCCACGGCCTGTCGGTGATCGTGATCCAGGCCGACGGCGCCCGCTACGCCGCGGCCAAGGACCCCGACGTCGCGGTCGGCACCCTCGAGACGATCGCCTCGACCGGACGCGAGGCGCTCACCGAGATGCGCCGGCTGCTGGGGCTGCTCCGCGACGGCGACACCGGGGTCGCGCCGCAGCCCGGGCTCGACGACGTACGCCACCTGGTGGACGAGGCACGCGCGGCGGGCACCCGGGTCGAGGCCGACCTCCCCGCGGCGCCGGTCGACGTGCCGGACGGCGTCGGGCTGGCGGCGTACCGCATCGTGCAGGAGGCGCTGACCAACGTGCGCAAGCACGCCGGTCCGGCCGCCACCGTCCAGGTGCGCGTCGCGGTCGACCGCGAGGTCGAGGTGGACGTGCGCGACGACGGGCGCGGGGCGGCCGCGCCCTCCGACGGCCACGGCCTGGGCCTGGTCGGGATGCGGGAGCGAGCCGCCGTGCACGGTGGCACGCTGGAGGCCGGACCGGCCACCGGTGGCGGCTTCGCGGTGTCTGCGAGGCTGCCGCTGTGAGCCCCATCCGCGTCTTCCTCGTCGACGACCAGCAGATGGTGCGGGCCGGCTTCCGGATGCTGGTCGACAGCCAGGACGACATGGTCGTCGTCGGCGAGGCCGGCGACGGCGGCGAGGCGCTGTCGCAGCTCGCGGTCACCGCCGCCGACGTCGTGCTGATGGACGTCCGGATGCCGCGGCTCGACGGCGTCGAGACCACCCGCCGCCTGCTCGCCGGGCCCACCCCACCGCGGGTCATCGTGCTGACCACCTTCGACCTCGACGAGTACGCCTTCGCCGCGATCCGCGCCGGCGCGTCGGCCTTCCTGCTCAAGGACGCCGCACCGCCCGACCTGCTCGGCGCGATCCGGGCCGTCCAGGCCGGCGACGCGGTCGTCGCGCCGAGCACCACCCGCCGGCTGCTCGACCACTTCGCCGCGCTGCCCGACCCGGCCGTGCCCGCGGCCGCGGACGACCGGCTCGCGCTGCTCACCGAGCGGGAGGTCGAGGTGCTGACCCTCATCGCCCGCGGCCTCACCAACACCGAGATCGCCACCGACCTCGTGGTCGCGGAGACCACGGTCAAGACGCACGTCGGCCGGATCCTCGCCAAGACCGGCTCCCGCGACCGCGTCCAGCTGGTCGTCCTCGGCTACGAGTCCGGCCTCGTCACCCCCTGAGTCCTCCCCAGGTCGTACGCCGGCCCGCCGGGTCCGCCCGCGGACCGACCTGCGGTCCGTCCCGGAGGCCGACGATCGCAGGGCCGCGGACGGTGAGCGTTGTCCCCATGACGACGACACTCACCGACCAGACGACAGCCGCCAGCGCCCGCGGCCTGACCCGCACCTACGGCGACGGCGACAGCGCCGTCCACGCGCTGCGGGGCATCGACCTCGACCTGCCCGCCGGGCGGTTCACCGCGATCATGGGCCCGAGCGGCTCCGGCAAGTCCACGCTCATGCACTGCCTCGCCGGCCTCGACGTGGCCACCGCCGGCACGGTGACCGTCGCCGGTCGCGACCTCGCCGGGCTCGACGACACCGCGCTCACCCTCTTCCGCCGCGAGCACATCGGCTTCGTCTTCCAGGCCTTCAACCTGCTCCCGATGCTGACCGCCGGGCAGAACATCCTGCTCCCGCTCGAGCTCGCGGGCCGTCCCGTCGACCGCGAGCGCTACGACCAGGTCGTCGGCGTCCTCGGCCTCGCCGACCGCCTCGGCCACCTGCCCAGCGAGCTCTCCGGTGGCCAGCAGCAGCGCGTCGCCATCGCCCGCGCGCTGGTCACGCAGCCCGACATCGTGTTCGCCGACGAGCCGACCGGCAACCTCGACAGCGAGGCAAGCGCCGAGGTGCTCGGCCACCTGCGCCGGTCGGTCCGCGAGCTCGGCATGACCGTGGTGATGGTGACCCACGAGCTCGACGCGGCGTCGTACGCCGACGACGTGGTGGTGATCCACGACGGCGCCGTCAGCGCGCACCTCACCGACCCGGGCCAGGACGAGCTCGTCGCCGCGCTCCGCGGGCGGAACGCCTGATGCGCGGCGTGCTGCTCGCCTCGCTGCGCCACCACACGCGCAGGTACGTCGCCGCCGCGCTCGCGGTGGTGATCGGAGTCGCGTTCGTCGTGGTCACCGGCATGCTCACCGGCGCGACCCGCGAGGGCCTGACCGCCGACGTCGGCGCGCCCGTCGCGCACGTCGACCACGTGGTCACGGTCGACGACGCGAAGGTCGCCGCCCGCCTCATGGACACCGCCGCCGAGGAGGGGTTCCCTGCGCTCACGCTGGGCTACGCGATGGAGCCGGTCACCCGCGACGGCGTCCAGCTCGCGCCCTCGGCGGACGTCTCCGAGGTCTCGCTCGACCCCGTCCAGCAGTGGCAGGACCTCGAGGACGGCCGCTTCCCGACTGCACCGGGCGAGGCGGTGGCGGACGTCAACGCCGCGAAGAGCAACGACGTCGCGATCGGCGACGTGCTCCGGATCGGCACCGGCGGGGCGGCCACCGACGTCGAGGTCGTCGGACTGGTCGACAGCCCGGCCGCGATGGGGGCCGCGCTCTACGTGCCGTGGGAGGTGCTCGACCGGTTCCGCGGCACGCTGTGGGTCGACGCCGTGGCGTGGGGCGGCAGCCCCGAGCTCGCCACCCAGGTCGCCCCGGGTGCCACCGTCGAGCGTGCCGCGGACTGGGTCGCCGACCGCCAGGCCGAGATCTCCCGAGGGGTCGACGTGCTCGCGATCATGGCGCTGGTCTTCGTCTTCATCGCCCTCTTCGTCGGCGTCATGGTCATCGCCAACACCTTCGCGATCCTCTTCGCCCAGCGGATGCGCGACTTCGCGCTGCTGCGCTGCGTCGGCGTCACCCGCCGCCAGCTGCGCCGGGCCGTGCGCCTCGAGGCGCTGGCGCTCGGCGTCGCCGCCTCGGCCCTCGGCATCGCCGTGGGCGCCGTGCTGGGCTACGCCCTGGTCGCGCTCGTCCGGCACTGGTACGCCGACATGGGCAGCGCCTCGCTCGACCCGATGTGGACGGGTGGCGCCTTCGTCATCGGCCTGGTCGTGACCATGCTCGCGGCCTGGCTCCCGACCCGGAACGCGACGAAGGTCGCACCGCTGGCGGCGCTGCGGCCCGACACGGGGGTCGACGTACGGTCCGCGGCCGGTCGCTGGCGGCTGGCGCTGGCCGGGCTGTTCCTGGCCGGCGGCAGCTTCCTGCTCGTCGTCTCGGTCGTCTCGCACACCGTGCCGGTCATGCTCGTCGGCGGCGGCGCGGCCTTCATCGGCGTGCTGCTGCTCGGCCCGGTCCTCGTGCCCGCCCTCATCAGGCTGGTCGGCCGGGTCGCCGGCCGGGGTCCGGTGCGGCAGCTCGCGACCGGCAACGCGGTGCGCAACCCACGGCGTACGGCGACCACCGCCGCGTCGCTGCTCGTCGGCGTCACCCTCACCACCGCCGTGCTCACGGGGCTGGCCTCGACGCGCACGGAGCTCGACCGGGAGATGGACGAGGAGTACCCCCTGGACGCGACGATCACCGCGGTCGACACCCCGCTGGCGGCGGACCTGGCCGAGCGCGTCGGCGCGGTCGACGGCGTCGCCGACGCGGTCACGCTCGACGGGACCGCCGCCAGCATCGGCCGGGTCGAGGTGCCGCTGGTCGGCGTCGACGGCCGGGCCGGTGTCGTGCGCGGACCCGACGACCTGGCTCCTGCGGACGACGTGCTGGTGCTGCCGTACGACGTCGTCGAGGAGCTCCCGCGCGCGCTCCGCGACCGGGTGTGGGACGACCGCGAGGTGACCGTGACCGTGGGTGGTCGCGATCACGCGATGGTCGTCGAACCCTCGTCCGGCTGGGGCCGGGCGGGTCTGGTGTCCGGCGCGACGCTGACGGAGCTCGACGGCTCGCCGCAGCCGACGGCCGTGTGGGTGCGGGCCGCCGACGGCGCCGACGCCGAGGACCTGCGCGGCGACCTGGCCGCGCTGGCCGGGGCGTCGGGCGCGGGCCTCGTCGGCGGCTACAACAACCGGGCGTGGGTGAATCTCCAGGTCGACGTGATGACCGGGGCCGTGGTCGGCCTGCTCGGGATCGCGATCGTCATCGCGCTCGTCGGCATCGCCAACACCCTCGGGCTGTCCGTGCTGGAGCGCGGCCGGGAGAACGCCCTGCTCCGGGCGATGGGTCTGACCCGGACGCAGCTGCGCCGGGCGATGGCGGCCGAGGGCCTGCTGCTGTCGGGCGTCGCGACGGTGCTCGGCACCGCGCTCGGCCTGGTCTTCGCCTGGGTCGGCGTCGAGGTGCTGATCGGCACCGTGGTCGACGAGGTAGGGCTGACGGTGCCGGTGCTGCAGGTGGCCGGCGTGGCGGTGGTCGCGGCGCTCGCGGGCCTCGGCGCCTGCGTCGTACCCGCTCGCAAGGCAGCACGGGTCACCCCGGCCGCCGGGCTCGCGCTCGACTGAGGACGGAGCAGACGCGCCGGACCTCCGCAGGGCAGAGGTCCGGGGCGTCGGTCCGGTGGGTGCCCGGTCAGTCGGTCTTCCGGCTGACGAGCAGGCCCAGGACGGCGTAGCCCACGACGAGGTGGACGACCGCCACGACGTGGGCGGCGGTGTCGCCGAAGATGCCCAGGGTCGGGATCACGACGACGGCCCAGCTCTCGGCCACCATCGGCCAGACGCGCGAGAGACCCTTCCAGCGGCCGGCGATCGCGATCCGGATGCCGATGAGGAACATGCCGAGCATCGACAGCGGCCAGAAGGCGTCGAGCACGACGTACTGGACCTTGTCGAAGTCGGTCAGGCCGAGCCCGTCGCTCGCCGTGGAGCCGATGGCGAGGCCGATGGCGACGGCCTCCGCCCGCAGCACGAAGCGCGCGACCCGGCCCCCACCGAGGGCCCGGGTCCGCCAGAGCGTGCGCACCAGGAACAGCAGCCCGACCTGGAACAGGCCGGACGCGATCGAGTAGGCCAGCTCGTCGGCGTGGCCCACGGGGTCGATGCCGACCACGGCCATCGTCGCGGCCCAGGCGAGGGCACCGGCGGTGAGGACCGCGCCGTGGACGGCGTACGGGTGGCGGGAGCTCGTCCCCTCCGGGGCCGCTGTCGCGACGTCGGAGCGGGCGGGAGCGGGTGAGTGCTGGATCGTCACGGTCGTGACTCCTGTCGTTGCGTGGGTGTCGGGCCGCGATCTGCGGCACACCCAGAACGTTCGCGGTCCCGGCGCCCCGCGCGTCAGGGAGAGCGGTCCCCCGTCCGTCCCGCGGCGGTGTCCCCCGAGACAGGGACCTCGGTCCCGGGACGGCGGGACGCCCGCGCAGTGATACTGCTCGCGTGAGCAGACTCCTCGAGCCCGTCGTCGTGGCGCTGGCATCGCTCACCGCGGTCGCGACCTCGCTGTGGCTCGACCTCGCCACCACCGACGCCGAGCGGGCCACCGCGACCACCGAGGCGGCCACGTCCACCGCGCTGCCGGGCCTGCTCCTCGCCGTCGCCTCCGTCGTCGTCCTGGCGGCGCGTCCGGGTGACACGGTCGGCCGGCTGCTCGGCGTCGTGGCGGTGGCCTGGACGCTCGACGGCGCGCTGTACGGCTGGGTGGCCTACAGCCTCGCCCACGACCTGCCCGGCACCGACTTCGCCTTCTGGTTCGTCGCCCGCGTCGGGGCCTTCCTGCTCTCCGGGCTGGTGGCGCTCCTGCTGCTCTACCCCACCGGCACGCTCGTGCCCGGCCGGGCGCGGCGGGCGGCGTGGGCCGTCCTCGGCGCCGCCGTGGCCCTGCCGGTCATGCTGCTGCTGGCGCCCGACTCGGTCGTGTTCGCCGCGGGTGAACCGGTCGGCTCCACCGAGCTGGTCCGCGTCCCGTGGTCGGACGCCACGGCCGAGGCGATGCTCCGCGGCGGTCAGGTGCTGACCCTCGGATCGATCGTCGGCGCGCTGGCCCTCGTGTGGGTGCGCCACCGCAGCGCCGCGGCGCCCGAGCGCACCCAGCTCCGCTGGCTCCTGTGGGCCGGCATCATCTGCGTGCTGATGGTCGCGGCGGGCGCCACGATCTCGGTCGGCGGCCTCGTCACCACGATCCTCCTCGACCTCGCCGTCGCGGCCCTCGCCGTGTCGGTGACGATCGGGCTGCTGCGCCCGGGGCTCGGCGACGTCGACGCCCTGGTCGCGTGGACCCTGACCACGGCCGCGATCGCAGCCGCCGTGGTGGCCGTCGACGTGCTGTTCCTGGCCGCCGGCACCGCACTCCTGGGCGACCGGCTCGACGAGCGCGGCGCGACCGTGGTCGTGCTGGTGCTCGCGGTCGTCGTCTACGGGCCGCTGCGCACCTGGCTCGGCGGGCTCGTACGCCGCCTCCTGCTGGGCCGGCGGGCCGACCGGTACGGCGCGGTGACCGGTCTCGCCGCACGGCTCGAGACGACCGGCACCATCGACGAGCAGCTGCCGGCGCTGGCCGGCGCGGTCGCCGAGACCTTCAAGGTCGGACACGTCCGGGTCGAGGTGGTCACCCCGGGCGGCGGCCTGCTGTCCGCGTCGCACGGACGGGCGCCCGCGGAGGTGCAGGAGATCGACATCGCCTACCAGGGCGAGCGGGTGGGTCGGCTGGCCCTTCCCGTGCAGGGCTTCCGCTCGATGCTGTCCCACCGCGACCAGGGCCTCCTGGTCGACCTGGTCCGCCAGGCCGCGGTCGCGATCCGCGCCCGGCTGCTGGCCACCGAGCTGCAGGAGAGCCGCGAGCGCCTGGTGCTCGGCCGCGAGGACGACCGCCGCCGGATCCGCCGCGACCTCCACGACGGGCTCGGCCCGGCGCTCGGGGGCGTGGCGCTCAGGCTCCAGGCCGCCGGCAACGCCGTCGACACCGACCCCGAGCGCGCCCGCGAGCTCGTGGGCCTGGCCCGCACGGAGGTCAGCGACGCGCTCGACGACGTACGCCGCCTGGTGCACGACCTGCGCCCGCCGGCCCTCGACGACCTCGGCCTCGAGGCGGCCGTCCGTCAGCAGGCCGACCGAGTGCGCTCCGAGGTCGACGTGACGGTGTCCGCCGTGGGCACCACCGGGTTGCCGGCCGCGGTCGAGGTGGCGGCCTACCGCATCGTCGCCGAGGCCCTCACCAACGTGGTGAAGCACGCCGGCGCCGAGCGGGTCGACGTACGCCTCGAGGCGGGCGCGTCGGGACTGGACGTGACCGTCGCCGACGACGGCCGGGGCATCGGTGCCGATGTCACGGCCGGGGTCGGCCTGCTGTCGCTGCGCGAGCGCGCCGAGGAGCTCGGCGGTCGCTGCGAGGTGGTCTGCCCGGACACCGGTGGCACCACCGTCCACGCCGTCCTGCCGTACGGTCGCGGGACCGCGCCCGAGAGGAGCACCCCGTGACCGAGCCGATCCGGTTGCTGATCGCCGACGACCACCCGGTCTACCGCGACGGCCTGGCCTCGCTGCTCGACCCGATGCCGGGCATCGAGGTCGTGGCCCGCGCCGCGGACGGCGCCGAGGCGGTCGCGCTGGCCGAGCAGCACCGGCCCGACGTGGTGATCATGGACGTGCAGATGCCGGTGATGAACGGCATCGACGCCACCCGCGCGGTCGTCGCCGCGCACCCGGGCACCGGCGTGCTCGTGCTGACGATGGGCGAGGACGACGGGACCGTGCTCTCGGCACTGAGGGCCGGCGCGCGGGGCTACCTCCGCAAGGGCGCCGAGCAGGACGAGATCGTCCGGGCCGTGTCCACCGTGCACGGCGGCGGGGTCGTCTTCGGCGCGTCGTTGGCCGCCCGGATCGCCGAGGTGCTCGCACCGGCCTCCCGGCCGGAGCGGCCCTTCCCCGAGCTCACCGAGCGCGAGACCGAGGTGCTCGACCTCATCGCGGCCGGCCGCAACAACGGCCAGATCGCCCAGCAGCTGTTCCTGTCGCCGAAGACGATCCGCAACAACATCACCAGCATCCTGGCCAAGCTGCAGGCCACGGACCGCGCCGAGGTGATCATCCGGGCGCGCGACGCGGGCCTGGGGCGCGACGACTGACGTCCCCGGGGCACTAGCCTCCCGTCATGGAGCACAACGATGCCAGCGAGTCACGAGAGCGTGCCGAGGACCGCGGGCCCTTCGAGCGGTTCGTCGACGCGGTCAACGAGAGGGTCAGCCGGGCGCCGTTCTTCGCCGTGATCCTGGTGGCCCTCGTCGCCTGGGCGGTGAGCTACCCGCTCTGGAAGACCACGACCAAGTGGGAGCTGGCGCTGCACACCGGGTCCGCGATCCTGTCGCTGCTCCTGCTCGTGCTCCTCGAGAACGCCGGTCGCCGCTCCGAGGAGGCCGCCCAGGAGAAGCTCAACGTCCTGGCCGAGGCCCTCGCCGCGCTGATGGACTCACGCGCCGCGGACGACCCCGACCTCCAGGAGGCGGTCGACAAGCTCCGCAAGGCCGTCGGCCTGGAGGAACGCCACTAGTCCGCGAGCAGGCGCAGCGTCGTCTCCCGGTTCGGCGAGGCCTGGACGTCGGTGCCCGCGTGGGCGCCGGCGACGGGGTGGACCATCACCTCGTCGACGTCGTACGTCGCCGCCAGGTCCTGGAGCTGCTTGCGCGCCTGCTCGGCGTCGCCGACCACCCAGCGCCCGGACATGGCGGTGCCGAAAGAGGTCTGGTCCGGCGTCATCTCGACCGCCTCGGCCTCCTCGACGAGGCGCTGCGGGTGCAGCGGGGCGCCGGTCCGCAGGGCGATCATCTGCTGGACGTTGGGCAGCGCCTGGCGGCGCGCCTCCTCCTCGGTCTCCGCGACGACGGCGTTGACGGTGAGGAAGGTGCGCGGCTCCGGGTACTCCGGTGAGGGCCGGTACGACGACCGGTAGAGGTCCAGCGCGACGCCGGTCCCCTCGCCCGAGAAGTGGTGCGCGAAGACGTAGGGCAGGCCCTTCTCGGCCGCCAGCCGGGCGGAGTAGTCCGAGGAGCCGAGCAGCCAGATGTCGGCGACCGAGCGGGCCGAGGGGGTCGCCCGCAACGGCTGGCGCCGCGGGCCGATCTGCAGCTCGACGCCGTCGCTGGTCATCAGCGTGCGGATGTCCTCGACGTAGTCGGGGAACTTGGTGACGGCCTCGTCCGCCGACTCGGCGCTGCCGCCGCGCAGGACGTAGCGCGTGAGCGGGTCGGTGCCGGGCGCGCGCCCGATGCCGAGGTCGATCCGGCCCGGGAAGGCCGCCTCGAGCAGGGCGAACTGCTCGGCTACGACCAGCGGCGCGTGGTTGGGCAGCATGACGCCGCCCGAGCCCACCCTGATCCGGGACGTCGCCGCGGCGAGCATCGCGATCAGGACCGGCGGGTTCGTCGCCGCGACGGCCGGCATGTTGTGGTGCTCGGCGACCCAGTAGCGGCGGTAGCCGAGCTCGTCGGCGACCCGGGCGAGGGCCCGCGAGGCGGCGATCGCGTCGCCGGTGGTCTGGTCGCTGCGGACGGGCACGAGGTCGAGCACGGAGAGGGCGGTCACTGTCTGCCCAGCGCCTGCGAGCGGCGGGTTATTCCGAAGGACTACTCGTTTGACCTCACGTGCACCTGAGGTCCTACCGTCGCCCGGTGACCACCAGCACGACCCGCGAGCCGCGCGAGCGGATCCTGTCCCCGGCCTACGCCGCCACCACGATCGGGCTCTTCTCCCTCATCGCCTTCGCCGCCTTCGAGTCGATGGCCGTCACCACCGTCATGCCCACGGTGGCCCGGAGCCTCGACGGCTTCGACTACTACGCGCTGTCCTTCGCCGCACCGTTCGCGAGCGGGGTGGTCGGCATGGTCGCTGCCGGCATGTGGGCCGACCGGCGCGGGCCGTTGCAGCCGCTGGTCGCCTCCCTCGTGACGTTCTCGGCCGGGCTCCTCGTCTGCGGGACGGCCTCGGCGATGGAGGTCTTCGTCCTGGGTCGCATCGTGCAGGGGCTGGGCGGCGGGTTGCTGACCGTCGTGGCGTACGTGCTCGTGGGACTCGTCTACCCCGCGCGGCTCCAGGCCGCGATCTTCGCGGCCTTCGCCGCAGCATGGGTGCTGCCCGCCCTCTTCGGCCCCGGCGTAGCAGCACTCGTCGCGGCCACGCTCGGCTGGCGCTGGGTGTTCCTCGGCATCGTCGTCCTGGTCGCGGTCGCGGCCGCGCTGGTCACCCCGACGGCGCGCAGGCAGCCGGTGCCCGTGCAGCCGGGCGCCGCCACGTGGACGCGCCTGGGGTGGGCCGTGCTGGCCGCGGCCGCGGTGCTCGTCCTCGAGCTCCTCGGCTCCGGGACCGGGCTGACCCTGGTCGCCGCGGCCGTCGCCTTCGCGCTCGTCGTCGTCGGGCTTCGACCGCTGCTCCCGGCCGGGACGCTGACCGGCGGGCGCGGCTTGCCGTCGGTCATCGCGACCCGGGGGCTGCTGGCGGCGTCGTTCTTCTGCGCCGAGGCCTACATCGTCTACGTCCTGCAGGAGCGGTGGGACCTCTCGCCGGGGCAGGCCGGCATCGCGCTCACGCTGGTCGGCGTGGTGTGGGCCTCGTCCAGCCAGGCGTCGTCCCGCCTCGGCGAGCGCGTCTCGCACGGCACGGCGTTCCGGCTCGGCACGACGGTGGTGCTCGTCGGGGTCGCGGCGATCGCGCTCGTCGTCTGGCTGCGCAGCAACGACACGGCCGTGCCCGCCGCGGCCCCGATCGCGGCGTACGTCTTCGCCAGCATCGGCATGGGCTTCGCCTACCCCCGCACCGGCGTGTCCATGCTGGCCTCGGCGACCGACGAGGACCGCGGCTTCAACTCCTCCGCGCTCACCGTCGCCGACTCGCTGGGCGCCGCGCTCGCGCTGTCGGTGAGCGGCATCGCGTACGCCGCTGCGGAGCGCGCCGGCGCCGACCCGTTCCCGGTGGTCTACCTGCTCGCGGTCGCCATCGCGGTCGTCGGCGTGCTGGCCGCCTCGCGCACCTCAGCGGCGGCGTAGGCGCGCCTCCACCAGGGCCGGCGGCGCGTAGCCGCGGTCGGCCTCGTTGAGCGTCGTGCCGGGCGGCACGATCTCGTCGATCCGGTCGAGCACGTCGGGCGGCAGGATCACCTTCTCGACGCCGAGCTGCGACTCGAGCTGCTCCAGCGTGCGCGGGCCGATGATGGCCGACGACACCGCCGGGTGGGCGAGCACGAAGCCGAGCGCGAGGTGGATCAGCGAGAGGCCGGCCTCGTCGGCGAGCTCCTGCAGCTGGTGGACCGCCTCGAGCTTGACCTTGTTGTCGGGGCTGTTCGGGTCGTGCCGCGCGGGCTGGCGCTGCAGCCGGCTCGACGTCACGGCAGGCTCCTCGCCGCGGCGGTAGCGGCCCGACAGCCAGCCCCCGGCGAGCGGGCTCCACGGCAGCACGCCGAGGCCGTACTTCTGCGCGGTCGGCAGGATGTCGCGCTCCACCTCGCGGGCGAGGATCGAGTACGGCGGCTGCTCGGTGGCCGGGCGCTCGCGCTGGCGCTTCTCCGCCACCCACTGCGCCTCGACGACCTGCGAGGGCAGGAACGTCGAGGTGCCGATGTAGCGGATCTTGCCCTGGCGCACGAGGTCGGTCAACGCGCCGAGTGTCTCGTCGATGTCGACCTCGGGACGCGGGCGGTGGACCTGGTAGAGGTCGATGTGGTCGACCTGCAGCCGGCGCAGCGAGGCCTCGACCTCGCGGATGATCCAGCGGCGGGAGTTGCCGGCCTGGTTGGGGTCCTCGTCGTGCATGCTGCCGTGGAACTTGGTCGCGAGGAACACGTCGTCGCGGCTGCCCGAGCGGGCCTGCAGCGCCTTGCCGACGATCTCCTCGGACTCGCCGCGGGCGTAGACGTCGGCGGTGTCGATGACGTTGATGCCGGCGTCGAGGGCGCGGTGGATGATCGCGATCGACTCGTCGTGGTCGGGGTTGCCCCAGGCGCCGAACATCATCGCGCCGAGGGTCAGCGGGCTGACCTGGACGCCGGTGCGGCCGAGGGGGCGGTAGTGCTCGAAGTGACTCATGCGGTCTTCTCCTCCAATGAGGTGGCGTACTGGCTGGCGGGGCGGTCGAGGCCGTAGTGCTCGCGGAGCGTGCTTCCTGTGTACTCCGTGCGGAACAACCCGCGGCGCTGCAGGATCGGTACGACGTGGTCGACGAACGCCTCGAGGCCGGACGGCAGGGCGGGCGGCATCACGTTGAAGCCGTCGGCCGCACCGCTGGTGAACCAGTGCTCGATGGCGTCGGCGACCTGCTCGGGCGTGCCGGAGAAGGTGCGGTGGCCGCGCCCGCCACCGAGGCGGCCGATCAGCTCGCGCACCGTCAGCCCCTCGCGGCGGGCGAGGGTGACGATCAGCGTGTAGCGCGACTTCGCGCCCTCGATCTGGTCCTCGGCCGGCAGGTCGTCGGGCAGCTGCTCGTCGAGCTGCAGCCGCTCGGGCGCCACTCGCAGGGTGCGGGCGAGCTGGCGCCGGGCGTACTCGGGGAGGATCAGCCGGTCGAGCTCCGCCTCCAGAGCGCGGGCCTCGGCCTCGGTGGACCCGATGGCCGGCACGATGCCCGGCAGCACCAGCAGCCGCTGCGGGTCACGGCCGAACGTCGCAGCCCGCGCCTTGATGTCGGCGTAGAACTCCTGGGCGTCCTCGAGGGTCTGCTGAGCGGTGAAGATCGCCTCGGCGTACTGCGCGGCGAAGTCCCGGCCGTCCTCCGACGACCCGGCCTGCACCAGCACGGGGCGTCCCTGCGGCGAGCGGGGCAGGTTGAGCGCGCCGTGGACCCGGAAGTGCTGGCCCACGTGCTCGATCGGGTGCACCTTGTCGGTGTCGCCCCAGCGCCCCGCCTCCTTGTCGGCCAGGACCGCGTCGTCCTCCCAGCTGTCCCACAGCCTGGTGGCGACCTCGACGAACTCGCGCGCCCGGCGGTAGCGGTCGGCGTGCGCCGGCAGCTCGTCGAGCCCGAAGTTGCGGGCTGCCTCCAGCGTGGCGGTGGTGACGATGTTCCAGCCGGCCCGGCCGCCGCTGACGTGGTCGAGCGAGGCGAAGCGGCGGGCCAGGTTGAACGGATCGTTGTACGACGTCGACGCGGTCGCGATCAGCCCGATGTGCGACGTCGCGGCCCCCATCGCGGTGAGCAGCACCGTCGGCTCGAGGGTCCCGGCCGGCCGCCGGCCCACCTCGCCGAAGAGGGCCGGGGAGTCGGCGAAGAACACCGAGTCCATCAGCCCGCGCTCGGCGGTCTGCGCGAGGCGGACGAAGTGGGCGACGTCGGTGTTGCTCCTCGGGTCGCTCTCCTCGAGCCGCCACGACGCCTCGTGGTGGCCGGTGCTCATCAGGAACGCGTTCAGCCGCAGCTGCCGCGTCGGCTCGCCCGTCACGAGGCGGCCCGCTCGTCGAGGCGCGCGCCGCTGTGGCGCCCGGGCACCTCGTCGTGGTCGTCCTCGACGCCGAGCTCGGAGAGCAGCCGGCTGCGCAGCCGGGCGAACGCCGGGTCGGCCTGCGAGCGGCGGGTGCCGAGGTCGATGTGCGCGTCATGGCGTACGACACCGTCGTCGAGCACGATCACACGATCGGCCAGCACGATCGCCTCGTCGACGTCGTGCGTCACCAGCAGCACCGCCGGCTGGTGCACCTCGCAGAGCTTGCGCAGCAGGGTGTGCATCCGGATCCGGGTCAGCGCGTCGAGGGCGCCGAACGGCTCGTCCGCCAGCAGCAGCTGCGGGTCGCGGACGAGCGAGCGGGCCAGCGAGGCGCGCTGCTGCTCACCTCCGGACAGCTCGTGCGGCCACGCCTTCTCGCGACCGCCGAGGCCGACCTCGGCGAGCGCCTGCGAGCCGCGCTCGGCGGCGTCGGAGGACCGCAGCCCGAAGGTCACGTTGTCGAGCAGGCGCTTCCACGGCAGCAGCCGGGAGTCCTGGAAGACCACGGAGACCTTGTCGGGCACGGTGATCCGACCGGTGCCCGCGACGCCGCGGTCCAGCCCCGCCAGGGCCCGGAGCAGGGTGCTCTTGCCCGACCCGCTGCGACCGAGGAGAGCCACGAACTCCCCGGGCGCGATCTCGAGGTCGAGGCCGTTGAGCACGCCGCCCGCCTCGTTGAAGCTGCGGTGCAGGTCGGTGACCTGGACCGCCGCGGTCAGCTCGCCAGCGTACGACGCCATGACAGTGCCTTCCTCTCGATGAGCCGGACCGCCGCGTCGGCGGAGACACCGAGCAGCGCGTAGACGACCAGGCCGACGACGATCACGTCCGTCTGCCCGTAGTTCGAGGCCAGCGTGATCATGTGGCCGATGCCGCTCGTGGAGTTGATGACCTCCACGACGACCAGCGCGAGCAGCGAGGAGGTCACCGCGAAGCGCATGCCCAGCAGGAAGCCGGGCATCGCGCCGGGCAGCACCACGTGGCGGATGAACTCGCCGCGGGTCACGCCCAGGGTCTCCGCCAGCTCGGCGTACCGGCCCTCGATGGTGCGCAGGCCGTTGTGGGTGTGGATGTAGATCGGCACGAACACCGCGAGGGCGATGGTGAGGATCTTGAACGGCTCCCCGATGCCGAACCACAGCAGCAGCAGCGGGATCAGCGCGAGGGTCGGGATCGAGCGCTTCACCTGGACCGGGCCGTCGATGAGGGTCTCGCCGATCCGGGAGAGGCCCGAGATGAGCGCCAGGACCGTGCCGACGGCGACGCCGAGGCCGAGCCCGAGGGCGGCGCGGACACCCGAGGTGAGCAGGCTCTCCTGCAGGCGACCGTTCTCGACCAGCGTCTCGGCCGTCGTGACGACGGTCCACGGTGCGCTCAGGTTGCGCTCGTCGATCAGCCCGGTGGCCGAGCCGACGATCCACACGAGGAGCAGCACGCCGATGCCGATCAGGCCGCCGAAGCGGATCGGTGCGCCGGGGCCGAGCCGCCGGCGTACCGGGCGGACGTCCTCGGCCGTCGTCACCCGACGGGCCGGTGCGGTCAGCGTCGTCATGATGATCCCTTCACAGCCGCGGCGATGGCCTTCTCGAAGCGGCGGTCGTAGATGGTCTCCACGTCGAGCGGCTCCTGGTCCTGCGCCTCGACGAGGGTGTCGACCGTCTCCTGGTGGCGGGCGATGAACTCGTCCCAGCTGGTCGGCACGGTGAACTGCCCGAGCGCCTTGACGACGTACGCCGCGTCCTCAGGGGTCAGGCCCTCGTGGTCGACGTAGTAGGCCCGGGCGAACTCGTCGGGGTGCTCGGAGATCCACTGCTGCGCCTCGGCCCACACGCCGACGTACTCCTTGATCGCGGCGGCCTTGTCGGCGTCCTCGAGCACGGTGGTGGGGGCGTAGAGCGTCCAGGCGTCGTCGCGCACGCCGGGCTTGATGGTGGTCGCACCGTCACGCTCGTACTTCGCGAGGTAGGTCTTGGCCAGGCTCTGACCGAGCGGCGCGACGTCGACCTGCTTGCCGGCGAGCGCGACGGAGAAGGCGTCGTCGACGCTCTGCATCTCCACGAACTCGACGTCGTCCTGGGTCAAGCCGGCCTCGCGGAGCACGTTGAGCACCAGCGCGCCCTGGGCCTGCCCGGGGCTGTAGGCGATCTTCTTGCCCTCGAGGTCCTCGATCGTGGTGACGTCGACGCCGGGCGCGACGCCGAGCTCGTACGTCGGGTGGTCCTCGGGGTCGACGGTCTCGCGGGCGGCGACGATGCGGACGTCGGTGCCGGTCCAGTGCGCGAAGAGCGGCGGGATGTCGGCGACCGACCCGATGTCGATCGCGTCGGCGCGGAACGCCTCCAGTGTCTTGGGGCCGCCGCTGATGTTGGCCCACTCGACGTCGATGTCGAGCTCGTCGATCAGCCCGGAGGTCTCCAGCGCCACCTGGGTGGCGGGGTCCCCGACGCGGAGCGTCGTGCCGTCGGCGGGCGTGTCGGGCAGGGCGGCGGTCAGCTCGAGCCTGGGTCCGGCATCGTCGGCGCCGCATCCGGTCATCGCGACCAGGCCGATCGTGGCCAGCAGTGCCGCGCGGACTAGGCGGGGGCGGTGCTTGTGGGGGCGGGGCCCTCGTGCCATCGGAACAACTCCTTCTCGGGGTGGAACGTTCAAAGTAATGTAACTAGGTCGACAAACAACACTTTTGGGTGCGACGAGTTCCCTTGCACCCGCAGCGTGATGCCGTCAGGCCGTGCGGAGCAGGGGCAGCAGCGAGTCGCCGACGCGGACGATCTCGCGCTCGTACGGCGTGTCGCTCAGGACGAAGTGGGTGATCCCGAGGTCGGCGTAGCGGCGCAGGGCCTTGGCCACGTCGTCGGGCGAGCCGACCAGCCAGGTCGTGCCGGCGCCGCCGCCGCCGTACTTGCCGGGTGCGGTGTAGAGGCAGTCGTCGAGGACGTCGCCCTGCTCGGCCAGGTCGAGCAGGCGCTGCTGGCCGACGGCGACGCGGCGGGCCGGGTCGACGAACCACTCGTCCCGGCCGGCGGCCATCTCGGCGACACGGGCCTCGGCGTCGGCCCACGCCTCCTCGGTGGTGTCGCGCACCAGGGTCGTGATGCGCAGGCCGAACTCCAGCGGCGGGAGGTCGCGGTCGAGCTCGGCGCTCAGCTGCCTGAGGTGGTCGATGCGGGCGGCCACGCCGTCGAGCGGCTCGCCCCAGAAGAGCTGCACGTCGGCCTCGGCCGCGGCCGTGCGCTGGGCCGCCTCGGACGCACCGCCGAAGTAGAGCTGCGGGTGCGGCCGGCCGGGGCGGGCGACCGGCTTGTGCGCGAGCGTGGCACCCTCGGCGCGGTAGTGCTCGCCGTCGAAGGTGATGTCGTCCTCGGTCCAGTAGCGCCGCACCAGCCGCATGAACTCCCGCGTCCGGGCGTAGCGCTGCGCCTGGTCGCCCTCGTCATCGCCGTACTGCGCCTGGTGGTCGGGGCCGGACACGATGTTGACCTTGACCCGGCCGCCGCTGAGCTGGTCGAGCGTCGCCGCCGCCGAGGCGAAGTGCGAGGGCCGCCAGTAGCCCGGCCGGATGGCGATCAGCGGGTTGAACGTCGTCGTGCCCGCCGCGAGGGCGGTGGAGACGGTGAACGTGTCCGGGCGCTTCCAGCCGGTGCCGACCAGCGCGCCGCCCCACCCGTGCTCCTCGGTGAGCCGCGCGAGCGCCGTCAGCCGGCCGAGGCTGTTGTGCCCCTCGACCGTGTCGTCCAACCGGTGGCCGGGCTCGACCTGGTTGGGGATGTACCAGAGGAACTCCATGGGCGATGCCTTTCCGCATGATGTCTAGTGAGTTACTAGACATAGCACATCGGGAGACAGCGACCCCGGACCCGCCCGCCATGTAGTCCAGTGGCGAACGGTCGTCGATCGGGCTCTGGAGCGACCATCTGCCACTGGACTACCTGCGCATTGCGGACACCCGGTGACCTCATCCGGATCTACCGTCGAGCCATGGACATGAAGCTCGAGCTGGTGATGGTGCCCGTGACGGACGTCGACCGGGCCAAGGCGTTCTACGAGAAGGTCGGCTTCCACGCCGATCACGACCAGACCGTGAGCGAGGAGATCCGCTTCGTGCAGCTGACGCCACCGGGCTCCGCCTGCTCGATTGCGATCGGCCGCGGGCTCACCGAGATGGCTCCGGGGTCCCTCGACAACCTCCAGGCGGTCGTCGCCGACGCCGACGCGACCCACGCCGACCTGGTCGCCCGCGGCATCGACGTGAGCGGGATCGACGACCAGCCCTGGGGTCGCTTCATCCAGCTCGTCGACCCCGACGGCAACCGCTGGACCCTCCAGCAGCTGCCCGCCTGGTCGAACGCCGCCGGCGGCTGAGCGGACCCCCGTACGTGGGGGGATCTCGCGGGACGTCATGAGAATCATCGGTTCGAACCGCCAGAACCCATGACGTCATGACGTCGACAGGAGCGTCCTGCCACCCCTGCGGGTGAACCCCCGGCGCGGAGCGGTTCCTCAACCCCGTGCCTCGACGCACACTGGTCCACCGAGCTCACCGAACGAGGGGACCCCATGCCGCGCCCAGACCTCGCCACCGTCCGGAGGAGGCTCGAGCTCGGCCGGCTCGTGCTCGGCTCGGCGCTCGAGGCGCTGGTCAAGGCGTACGGCGCGGGCGCGGCACTCAGCGTCGCGCTGAGCGATGCCGAGACGGTGGGGGGCAAGGTCGGCGACGCCGTCCGGGCCGTGCCCAACCTGGCGGACAAGTACCACGAGGCGAAGTACGTCATCGACCATCGCGAGGAGATCCAGGCCGCCGTCACCTACCTCAACGAGCACACGCTCCCCCAGGCGGAGCTCCAGCGCACGGCCGACGAGAGCATGCGGACGCTCAGCAGCATCGAGACGACGTACGACGAGGTGGGCGCCGCGCGCGACGTGCTCGCGTTCGACGGGATCAGCGGCACCTTCGCCAACGTCCGCGAGGCGATCGGGCACATCGGCAACGCCTACGACGCGCGACCCGACCTCGACTCGATCCGGCAGCTCGCCGAGGTGGCCGACCAGGTCGAGCCGTTCAAGCAGCAGGTGGACGTGCTGATCCCGGTCTACTACGGGAACTTCTTCACTCTCACCGACAACTTCGCCGGCGACGAGATCGCCTCGACGCTGTTCGTCATGGGCCTGGCGCTGGGTGTCGCCTGGGTGCTCGGCCAGGCCGTCGGCTTCTGGGTCCGTCGCGGCCGCCCGGGGATCATCGCTCAGCTCTTGCAGGCGCTGGGCGCGCACGTCTTCCGGCGCTGGTACGTCCGCAACCTGCCGTACGCCCTCACCCCACCGCTGTACGACGCGGCGCGCGAGCACCTCCAGCGCGAGATCGTGGCGGACCCGGAGGGCGCCCTCGACCCCGAGACGCTCGAGGAGCTCGAGGAGTGGTTCAGACGAGCTCGGGCTGGGTCTTCTCCCGGACCTCGTCCTCGGTGACGCCGGGGGCGACCTCGACGAGCCTGAGCGCCCGGTCACCGAGGGTGCCCGACGGGGCGACCTCGCCGGTCGCGGGGTCGATCACGTCGATCACCGCGAGGTCGGTGATGATCCGCTGCACCACACGCTTGCCCGTGTAGGGCAGGTCGCACTCGTCGAGGATCTTCAGCGACCCGTCCTTGGCGACGTGCTCCATCAGCACGATCACCCGCTTGGCGCCGTGGACCAGGTCCATCGCGCCGCCCATGCCCTTGACCATCTTGCCGGGGATCATCCAGTTCGCGATGTCACCCACGGCGGAGACCTGCATGGCGCCGAGGATCGCGGCGTCGATCTTGCCGCCGCGGATCATCCCGAACGACTGGGCGGAGTCGAAGAACGACGCGCCCTTGCGCAGCGTCACCGTCTCCTTGCCCGCGTTGATCAGGTCGGGGTCCTCCTCGCCCTCGAAGGGGTACGCCCCGACGCCGAGGATGCCGTTCTCCGACTGCAGCACCAGCTCGACGTCGTCGGCGACGTAATTCGGCACCAGCGTCGGCAGCCCGATGCCGAGGTTGACGTAGGACCCGTCCTTGAGCTCGCTCGCCGCACGCGCGGCCATCTCCTCACGACTCCATGCCATGTCAGCCTCCCAGTCCGTGGGTCGCGGCGTCGTCCGCGGGCGCGGCGTCCGTCGGACGCGGCCTCGTCGTGACCTTCTCGATCTTCTTGTCCGCCGCCTGCTCGGGGGTGAGCTCCACGACCCGCTGCACGTAGACGCCCGGGGTGTGGACCTCGGCCGGGTCGAGCTCGCCCGGCTCGACGAGGTGCTCCACCTCGGCGATGGTGACCCGGCCGCACATCGCGGCGAGCGGGTTGAAGTTGCGCGCCGACTGGCGGAACACGAGGTTGCCGTGGCGGTCGCCCTTCCAGGCCCGCACCAGCCCGAAGTCGGCCACGATGGCCTCCTCGAGGACGTACTCCTTGTCGCCTTCGGCGGTGGAGAAGACCTTGGTCTCCTTCGGCGGCGAGGACACGATGACGTTGCCCTCGGCGTCGTACTTCCAGGGCAGGCCGCCCTCGGCGACCTGCGTGCCGACGCCCGTGGCGGTGTAGAAGCCGGGGATCCCCGAACCACCGGCGCGCATCCGCTCGGCCAGCGTGCCCTGCGGGGTCAGCTCGACCTCGAGCTCGCCCGAGAGGTACTGCCGGGCGAACTCCTTGTTCTCCCCGACGTAGGAGGAGATCATCCGCCGCAGCCGCTTCTGGAAGAGCAGGCGGCCCAGCCCCCACTCGTCGACGCCGCAGTTGTTGGAGACCGCTTCGAGGTCGGTGGTGCCCGCCTCGAGGATCGCCTCGATGAGGACCGAGGGGATGCCGCACAGTCCGAAACCGCCGACGGCGATGGTCGCGCCGTCCGGGATGTCGGCGACCGCTTCAGCCGCCGAGGTGACCACTTTGTCCATGCCCGGCACCCTAGCGGCCGTGTGAGCGACGCCACTGTGTGGGCCGGAGCCACAGTTCGTACGTCGAGGTGTGGCTGGCGGCCCTCGCTATCCTCGCGGTGTGACCGCTCCTACCGATCGGCCGGTCGACTGGCCCCGCGTGCGGCTGCACGTGGTCACCGGCAAGGGCGGGACCGGGAAGTCGACCGTCGCGGCGGCGCTGGCGATGGGGCTGGCGACGACCGGTCGCAACGTCCTGCTGTGCGAGGTCGAGGGGCGCCAGGGCATCGCCCGGATGTTCGACACCGACCCGCTCCCCTACCAGGAGCGCCGCATCACCAAGGGTGCCCCCGACGAGGACGGCCGCGCCGGCCAGGTCCACGCGCTGCACATCGACCCGGAGTCGGCCCTGCTGGAGTACCTCGCGATGTACTACAAGCTCGGTCGCGCCGGGAAGGCGCTGGACCGCTTCGGCGTCATCGACTTCGCGACCACCATCGCGCCCGGCGTGCGCGACGTGCTGCTCACCGGCAAGGTCTACGAGGCCGTGCAGCGCCCGCGCGGCGGCCGGCACAAGGACCAGATCACGTACGACGCCGTGGTGCTCGACGCGCCCCCCACCGGCCGGATCTGCCAGTTCCTCGGGGTCAACTCCGAGCTCGCCGGCCTGGCCAAGGTCGGGCCGATCAAGAGCCAGGCCGACAAGGTCATGGAGCTGCTGCGCTCGGACCGCACGGCCGTCCACCTCGTGACGATCCTCGAGGAGATGCCGGTCCAGGAGACCCACGACGGCATCGCCGAGCTGCACGCCGCCGGGCTGCCGGTCGGCGGGATCGTGGTCAACCTGGTCCGTCCGCAGGACCTCAGCGCGAGCGCCCTCGCCCAGGTGCGCGAGGACCGCGTCGACCCCACGGCCGTCGCCTCCGACCTGGCCCGCGCCAAGGTCGACGTCGACCCCGACCTGGTGACGTCGCTGGTCGACGAGGCCCGCGACCACGCCGTACGCCGGCAGCTCGAGGACGAGCAGCGCGCGCTCGTCGTCGAGGAGGGCTTGCCGACCTACGAGCTGCCCCGGCTGGCCGGCGGCATCGACCTGGGTGCGCTCCTCGAGCTCGCCCAGCTGCTCAGGAAGCAGGGCATGGCGTGACGACCGCTCCCCTGCTCGACGTCGACGCGCTGCTCGACGACCCGCACACCGAGATCATCGTGTGCTGCGGCTCGGGCGGCGTCGGCAAGACCACCACGTCCGCCGCGCTCGCGCTGCGCGCCGCCGAGCGCGGCCGCAAGGTCGTGGTCCTCACCATCGACCCGGCCCGGCGGCTGGCGCAGTCGATGGGCATCGAGCAGCTCGACAACACCCCGCGACCGGTGCCCGACGTCGACCCCGCCTCGGGCGGCTCGCTCGACGCGATGATGCTCGACATGAAGCGCACCTTCGACGAGGTGGTCGAGAGCCAGGCCAGCCCGGAGAAGGCCAAGCAGATCCTGGACAACCCGTTCTACGTCGCGCTGTCGAGCTCCTTCGCCGGCACCCAGGAGTACATGGCGATGGAGAAGCTGGGCCAGCTGCACCGGCAGGCCCGCCAGGACGACAGCTACGACCTGATCGTGGTCGACACGCCGCCTTCGCGGTCGGCGCTGGACTTCCTCGACGCGCCGGAGCGGCTCTCCAGCTTCCTCGACGGGCGCTTCATCCGGCTGCTGCTCGCGCCGGCCCGCGGCCCGGCCAAGCTGATGACCGCCGGCCTCTCGGTGGTCACCAACGCGCTGACCAAGGTCCTCGGGGCCCAGGTGCTGCGCGACATGCAGACCTTCGTCGCGGCCTTCGACACCCTCTTCGGCGGCTTCCGCCAGCGCGCCGACCAGACGTTCGCGCTGCTCCAGGCCGACGGCACGGCGTTCCTCGTCATCGCCGCTCCCGAGCCCGACGCGCTGCGCGAGGCGGCGTACTTCGTGGACCGGCTCACCGACGACGACATGCCGCTGGCCGGCCTGGTCGTCAACCGGGTCAGCCCGTCGGCACGCACCGAGCTCTCGGCCGAGGAGGCGATCACCGCCGCCGACCGGTTGCAGTCGAGCGACTCCTCGTCACTCACCGCCGGCCTGCTGCGGCTGCACGCCGACCGCGTCCGGATCATCGAGCGCGAGGAGCACCTGCGCGAGCGGTTCGCCGCCTCGCACCCCAGCGTGCCGACCGCGGTCGTGCCGGCGATGGCCGGCGACGTCCACGACCTCGACGGGCTACGCCAGATCGGCGAGAGCCTCGCCGAGCCGCACTGATCGCTCCAACAGGGGAGTCGAGCGATCGGTGCTCAGGCGTTGACGGTGGGCGACTCGACCTTGGTGCGGGCGGTCTCGAGGATGGTGCGCCACGAGGAGCCCGGACGGCGGCGGAGCAGCGCACGGCGCTCGCGCTCGGTCATCCCGCCCCAGACACCCCATTCGATCTGGTTGTCCAGCGCCTCGGCCAGGCACTCGGTGCGCACGGGGCACCCGGCGCAGACCTGCTTCGCCTTGTTCTGCTCCGCGCCTCGCACGAAGAGAGCGTCAGGCGTGTCGCCCTTGCATGCGGCGCGTGCTGCCCAGTCCTCGACCCACATTGTCATTCCCCACGATCTTTGTGCGAGCCGGCCGGCCGCCCCCATAGCGGCCATCCCTGACTCGACCTGAAAAGTAAACGAATCGCCCAGGGCGGCGTCAGGGCCAGGTGGCTCAAATCGCATAGTCCAATGTGACTAGGTGTCTGCGCGCCTGGAATTCAGGTGGTATGGCCCCGCCCACGTACTCTGGGGGGCATGTCTTCCCGCCCCGAGCGCCCCCACGGACGCCCCGACGCCGGTCGCATCGCCTCCCACCTCGCGGTGATGGGCGCTGTCGCGGTCGTGATGGGTGTCCTCACCGCGTGCCTCGCCATCCCGTTCGCGGGCCTGGTCGGCGTGGCCGCGAAGGACGTCAGCAAGGGGATGGTCAACCTCCCCGAGTCGCTCGAGGCCAAGGACCTCTCGCAGAAGACGCGCATCTACGACGTCAACGGCAACCTCATCGCCTCCCTCTACGACCAGAACCGGATCAACGTCCCGCTCAAGTCGATCTCCCGGCCCATGGTGAAGGCGATCGTCGCGATCGAGGACTACCGCTTCTACGACCACGGCGCCCTGGACCTCAAGGGCACGCTCCGCGCGTTCATCACCAACCAGGCCAACGGCGGCGCCGTGCAGGGTGGCTCGTCGATCACCCAGCAGATGGTGAAGCAGACGCTGCTCTACCAGGCGGAGACCGAGGAGGAGAAGGCGGCGGCGACCGAGGAGACCTACGCGCGCAAGATCCGCGAGCTCCGCTACGCCATCGCCTTCGAGAAGAACCACACCAAGGACTGGATCCTCGAGCGCTACCTGAACATCGCCTACTTCGGCGACGGCGCCTTCGGCGTCCAGTCGGCCGCGCGGCACTTCTTCTCCAAGAACGCCAAGGACCTCAACCTGCTGGAGTCGGCCACGCTGGCCGGCCTGGTGAAGAACCCGGTCGGCTACGACCCGATCGACAACCCCGAGCGCGCCGAGAGCCGCCGCAACGTGGTGCTCGACCGGCTCGCCCAGCTCGGCGTGCTGACCGAGAAGAAGGCCGAGCGGCTGAAGAAGAAGCCGATCGCCAAGACCCTGAAGATCGAGACCGCGCCCAACGGCTGCCAGCAGTCGCGCGCACCGTTCTTCTGCGACTACGTCGTCAACTGGCTGCTCAAGGACCCGGTGCTGGGCGACACGCCCAAGGAGCGCCGCCGCACGCTCAACAACGGGGGCCTGACGATCAACACCACGATCGACCTCGACATGCAGAAGGCCGCCGACGAGTCGGTCAAGTCGCACGTCTACCAGACCGACCAGGCCATCGGCGGCCTGGCGATGATCGAGCCCGGCACCGGTGACGTACGCGCGCTGGCCCAGTCACGCCCGATGGGCAAGGACAAGAAGGGCGGCGAGACCTACCTCAACTACACCGTTCCCAAGGCCTACGGCGACGCCAACGGCTTCCAGGCCGGCTCGACCTTCAAGCTCTTCGTCCTCGCCGCGGCCATCAACCAGGGCATCCCGCTGAGCACGAGCATCCCCTCGCCGCAGACGATGCACTTCGACGACTGGGACTTCGAGACCTGCGACGGCCCCTACGCCGGTGACCAGAAGGGCTGGGACCCGGAGAACTCCACCGGAGCGGGCACCTACGACCTCTACTCCGGCACCCAGAACTCGGTGAACACGTTCTTCGCCCAGCTGGAGACCCGGACCGGCATGTGCGAGCCGCTCCAGCTCGCCGCCGACATGGGCGTCAAGGTGCCCAAGGCCCAGCAGGTGCCCTCGTGGATCCTCGGTGTCTCCGACGCCGACCCGCTCACCATGGCCCAGGCGTACGCCACCTTCGCCGCACGCGGCCTGCACTGCGACCCGCGTCCGGTCACCCAGGTTCTCGACTCCTCGGGCCAGCCGCTCAAGGAGTTCAGCAGCCAGTGCGAGCAGGTCATGCCGGGCGCCACCGCCGACGCCGTGAACTCGATCCTCCGCGGCGTCATGGAGGGTGACGGCTTCGGCGCCGGTCTCGCGATCGACAAGCCGTCGGCCGGCAAGACCGGCACCAACAACAGCAACATGGCCGTGTGGTTCGTCGGCTACACCCCCAAGCTCGCGACCGCGGCCATGGTCGCGGGGGCCAACGAGTTCGGCGAGTGGGTCACCCTCAACGGCCAGTCCGTGGGTGGCAGCTACATCAGCAGCGCGTTCGGCTCGACCGTGGCCGGCCCGATCTGGGGCGACGCGATGTCGGCCGTCTCGGCGAAGCTTCCCTACGAGGACTTCCAGACCCCGCCCGGCGACGAGATCGCGGGCGTGCTGGTCCCCGTGCCCGACGTCGCGGGTCAGTCGGTCGAGGCGGCCACCCAGCAGCTGGAGGCGGCCGGCTTCACCGTCGCCGACGGTGGTCAGGTGAACTCCGAGGTCGGCGCCGGGCTCGTCGCCTACACCTCGCCCTCGGGCGGCGCGTCGCTGAGCAGCGGCGACACGGTCACCCTCTACACCTCGACCGGCTACGTCCCGCCCCCCAAGAACGGCGGCAAGGGCAAGGGGAAGGGCCGCGGCGGCAGGGGCCGCGGCTGACCCTCGGCCGGCTCAGCCGAGCTGGCGGCGTACCTCCGCGGCGACGGCACCGCCGTCGGCACGACCCTTGACCTGGGGCGTCACCACGCCCATCACCTTGCCCATGGCGCGCATGCCCTCCTCGGCGGCGCCGGTCTGGGCGATGGCGGCCGAGACGAGGTCGGCGATCTCCGCCTCGCTCAGCTGGGCGGGGAGGTACTCGGCGATGACCACGCCCTCGGCGGCCTCCTTGGCCGCCATCTCGGCGCGGCCGCCCTCCTCGAAGGCGACGGCGGCCTCGCGGCGGCGCTTGGCCTCGGTGGACAGCACGCCGATGATGTCGTCGTCGGAGAGCTCGCGGGCCTCCTTGCCGGCGACCTCGGCGTTGGTGATGGCGGTCAGCACCATCCGCAGCGTCGAGGAGCGCAGCTCGTCACGCGCCTTGATGGCGGTGGTGAGGTCGGCGCGGAGACGGTCCTTCAGAGCACTCATGCGGCCCATTGTGGCAGCCTTGGCGAATGCCTTTCGTCCCGCTCCTGCGCCGCACCGTGGCGCTCGGCGCGGTCGCCGGCGCCGGGTTGGCGTCGTACGCCGCGTGGGAGGCCCGCCAGTACACCCTGCGCCGCGTGACCGTGCCGCTGCTGCCCGTCGGCCACGCGCCGCTGAAGGTGCTGCACCTCAGCGACATCCACATGGCGCCCGACCAGCGCGCCAAGCAGGAGTGGCTGCGCGGCCTCGCCGCGCTCGAGCCCGACCTGGTCGTCAACACCGGTGACAACCTCGCCCACATGCGGTCTGTACCCGTCGTCGCCGACGCGCTGGGCGGGCTGCTCGACGTGCCGGGTGTCTACGTCCTCGGCTCGAACGACTACTACGCTCCCGGCTTCCGCAACCCGTTCGCCTACCTGCTTCCCGACACCGGCAAGCGCAACACCTCCGTGCCGCAGCTGCCGTGGCCCGAGCTCAAGGACCGCTTCGACGAGGCCGGGTGGGTCGACCTGACCAACGGCCTCGGGTCGGTCACGGTGGGCGGCACCTCCATCGCGTTCGCCGGCGTCGACGACCCGCACCTCGGGTACGACGACCTCGACCGCGTCGCCGGCCCGGCCGACCCGGCGGCCGACCTGCGGCTCGCGGTCAGCCACGCGCCGTACCTCCGGGTCCTCGACCAGTTCGCCGCCGACGGCTACGACGCGATCATCGCCGGCCACACGCACGGCGGGCAGGTGTGCCTGCCGGGCGGGCGGGCGCTGACCACCAACTGCGACCTCGAGCCCGAGCGTGCCCGCGGCCTGCACCGCCACCCGGCGGCGTCCGCGCCGGGCGACGACGGCTCGGCCTGGCTGCACGTCTCCGCCGGGCTGGGCACGAACCCCTACGTCCGCTTCCGGGTGGCCTGTCGGCCCGAGGCGACGCTGCTGACGCTCGTCCCCTCCATCTGACACCCCGCTGAATCGAGGTCTTCGTGCCGCTCGTCCGGGTCACCAACTTCTCCGTCTCCCTCGACGGCTTCGCCGCCGGCGCGCCCCAGTCGCTCGAGTCGCCCTTCGGGCACGCCGGGCAGAGGCTGCACGAGTGGATGTTCGCCACCTGGGCCGACGGCGCACCGACGGGCGTCGACGCGGTGTTCGCCGCGCGGTGGGACGTCGGCTTCGGCGCGGAGATCATGGGCGCCAACAAGTTCGGCCCGCCCGGCTGGCAGGACGACCCCGAGTGGCGCGGCTGGTGGGGCGAGGACCCGCCGTTCCACACCCCGACGTACGTCCTCACCCACCGCCCGCGCGAGCCGCTGGAGATGGAGGGCGGCACGACGTTCCACTTCCTCAGCACCAGCCCGGAGCAGGCACTGGCCATCGCGCAGGAGGCGGCAGGTGACCTCGACGTCCGCATCGGCGGGGGTGCGACCACGGTGCGCGACTTCGTCGCCGCCGGGCTCGTGGACCACCTCCACCTCGTGGTGGTGCCGATCGTGCTCGGCCACGGCACCTGCCTGTGGGACGGGCTCGAGGGCATGGAGGAGGGCTTCCACGTCGAGTCGACGTCCTCCCCGACCGGCGTCGTCCACCTGACGTTCTCGCGCAGGCCGCGGGCCTGAGTCCACGGTGCCGGGGCGATTTCGGGGCGGCCTGACCGCTCCGGTATGCTCGCCCGCGTTGCCCGGACGGATTCTCCGCCGCGGGCGGCGGGCTGTGGCGCAGCTTGGTAGCGCGCCTCGTTCGGGACGAGGAGGCCGCAGGTTCAAATCCTGTCAGCCCGACAGATGACGTGAGGGCCGGATCCACGGGAGTGGTCCGGCCCTTCGTCGTACCCGCCAGGCTCTGGCGATGTGGCACCCTGCCGTCATGGCCGACACGCCGGACGACGGACCCTCGCTGGAGATGCCCTCCTTCTCGCTGCGGCGCCGCAAGCGGGCACCGGAGGACGTCGCGCCCGAGCCGGAGGCCAGCCCGGAGCCGGTGGTGCCCGAGCCCGCTGAGCCCGAGCCCACCCCGGTGATCCCCGAGCCCGAGCCCACCCCGGTGATCCCGGAGCCCGAGCCCACCCCGGTGATCCCGGAGCCCGAGCCGACCGACGAGCCGGAGGCGGAGGAGGTCGGGCGGCGCCGGGCGCGCACCGCTCCCCCGGTCACCGGCCTTCCAGCAGCCCTGCTCACCGGCCTCCTCGTCGGTGTGCTGGCGGTGGGGTTCGCGTGGCTCGCCGGCGCCGGCTGCGACGCCGTACGCGGCACCACGGCGTGCGGGGGCGCTGCCGGCCTGCCCATCCTGCTCGCGGGCCTCGTGCTCCTCGCTTGGGTCGGCGCCCAGCTGCTGAAGTTCTTCGGGGTCGCCGACGCCGGCTCGACGAGCATCCTGGCCGTGGGCGTCCTGGCCGTGCTCGTGATGCTCTTCCTGCTCGAGAGCCTCGACGAGCCGTGGGCGGCCGTCGTCGTGCCCGTCGTTGCCGTGGTCGGCTACGGCCTCTCGTGGTGGGTCACCACATCGGTCGTCGGCGAGGACGCCGAGGTCCCCGAGCCGCACGACGTGCGCTGACGGGGTTGTCAGGCTCTCGCTGAAGAGGCTGGAGATCAGCGCGCGGCGGCGATCAGCTCCGCGATCTGCACGGTGTTGAGGGCCGCGCCCTTGCGGAGGTTGTCGTTGCTGATGAACAGCGCGAGCCCGCGGTCGTCGGGCACGCCCGGGTCCTGGCGCAGCCGGCCGACGTACGACGGGTCCTTGCCGGCCGCCTTGAGGGGGGTCGGCACCTCGTCGAGCTCCACGCCCTCGGCGGAGCCGAGGATCTCGCGCGCCTGCGCGGGCGTCATCGGCCGCTCGAACTCGGCGTTGACGGCGAGCGAGTGGCCGGTGAAGACCGGGACGCGCACGCAGATGCCGGAGACGAGCAGGTCGGGGATGCCGAGGATCTTGCGCGACTCGTTGCGGAGCTTCTGCTCCTCATCGGTCTCGTTGAGCCCGTCGTCGACGACGGAGCCGGCCATCGGAAGCACGTTGTAGGCGATCGGCTCGACGTACTTGACCGGCTCCGGGAACGCGATCGCGGAGCCGTCGTACGCCAGCTCGCGCGCCTTGTCGCCCGCCTCGGCCACGCCGTGGGCGAGCTCGTCGACGCCGGCGACGCCGGAGCCGGAGACGGCCTGGTAGGTCGACACGATGAGGCGGGTCAGCCCGGCCGCGTCGTGGAGCGGCTTGAGGACCGGCATCGCCGCCATCGTCGTGCAGTTGGGGTTGGCGATGATGCCGCGCCCGGCCTCGATCACCGCGGCCATCGCGTCGGGGTTGACCTCGGAGACGACGAGCGGGATGTCGGGGTCCTTGCGGTAGGCCGAGGAGTTGTCGACGACGATCACGCCGGCCTCGACGAACTTCGGCACGAGCGCCCGCGAGGTGGTGGCACCGGCGGAGAACAGCGCGATGTCGAGCCCGGTCGGGTCGGCGGTCTCGGCGTCCTCGACGGTGATCTCGCGGTCACCGAACGGCAGCACCGTGCCCGCGGAGCGCGAGGAGGCGAAGAAGCGGACCTGGTCGGCCGGGAAACCGCGCTCGAGCAGGATCTGCCGCATCGCGACGCCGACCTGCCCGGTGGCACCGACGATCCCGATGTTCACGGGCGTGATCTGACCGCTCATCGTCCGGTGCCTCCGTAGACCACGGCCTCGACCTCGTCGGCGTCGAGGTCGAACGCCGAGTGGGTGGCGCGCACGGCGTCGTCCACGGCGTTCTCGTCGACGACGACCGAGATCCGGATCTCGGAGGTGGAGATCATCCCGATGTTGACGCCGGCCGAGGCCAGGGCGCCGAAGAACTTCGAGGTGATGCCCGGGTGCGAGCGCATGCCGGCGCCGATCAGCGAGACCTTGCCGATCTTGTCGTCGTAGAGCAGCTTGTCGTAGCCGACCTCGCCCTGGATCCGCGCCAGCGCGGTCATCGCCGTCTGGCCGTCGGTGCGCGGGAGCGTGAAGGAGATGTCGGTGAGGCTCGTGGCCGCGGCCGAGATGTTCTGCACGATCATGTCGAGGTTGATCTGGGCGTCGGCCAGCGCCTCGAAGATGCGGGCCGCCTCACCCACCTTGTCGGGCACGCCGACGACGGTGATCTTGGCCTCGCTGCGGTCGTGGGCGACCCCGGCGATGATCGGCTGTTCCATGGTGTCTCCCTCGGGACCTTCGGCGCGCGGGTCGTCGACGACCCACGTGCCTTGAAGCTGGCTGAACGACGAACGGACGTGGATCGGGATGCCGTAGCGGCGGCCGTACTCCACGCAGCGCAGGTGCAGGATCTTGGCGCCGCAGGCGGCGAGCTCGAGCATCTCCTCGTAGGAGACCTTGCTCAGCTTCTGGGCGCTCGGGACGATGCGCGGGTCGGCGGTGAAGACGCCGTCGACGTCGGTGTAGATCTCGCAGACGTCGGCCTCCAGCGCCGCGGCCAGCGCGACGGCGGTCGTGTCGGTGCCGCCGCGCCCCAGGGTGGTGATCTCCTTGGTGTCGGCGGAGACACCCTGGAAGCCCGCGACGATGACGATGTGGCCCTCGCCGATGGCCTGGGTGATGCGGCCGGGCGTGATGTCGATGATCTTGGCCTTGCCGTGCACCGAGTCGGTGATCACGCCGGCCTGCGACCCGGTGAAGGACCGCGCCGTGTAGCCGAGGTCGTTGATCGCCATCGCGACGAGCGCCATCGAGATCCGCTCACCGGCGGTCAGGAGCATGTCCATCTCGCGGGCGGGCGGGAGCGGCGAGACGCCGTTGGCCAGGTCGTACAGGTCGTCGGTGGTGTCGCCCATGGCGGACACGGCGACGACCACGTCGTGCCCGGACTTCTTGATGTCCACGATGCGCCGCGCGACGCGCTTGATGGCGTCGGCGTCGGCGAGCGAGGAGCCGCCGTACTTCTGCACGACAATGCCCACGGTTGGTCCCTCGGAGATCGGTTGGCTGCTACGGGGCCCACCGGCGCCGTCGACGGCGGACGCAGTCGATTCTACGGCTGGGTGCCCGGTGCGCTCTCGAGCATCTCATCCGCGACGGCCAGGGCCTCCGCGTCGGCCTCGAAGTCGGTGTCGAAGCGGTCGTGCGCGACGACGGTCAGCAGCGCGTTGAGCGCGGCGCCGGCGAGGTTGCCCCAGTTGTTGACGTAGGAGAACTGCCACCACCACAGCGCCTCGTCGACGTCGCCGGCGCGGAAGTGGCGCAGGCCGTTCTCGAGGTCGATGGCGATCGAGGCCATGTCGTCGGAGAGCCGGCTCTCGACCACCTCGGGGACGTAGGGGTCGAAGACGAAGGTGTAGGCGTCGACGCCGCCGAGCATCTCGGCCAGGCGCAGCCGCAGCTCGTCGATGTCGGCCTCCGGCCCCACGTCGGGCTGGTACTCCTCGCGCGGGGTGAAGTCGTTCTGGGCGCCCAGCCGGGCGCCGGCCAGGAGCACCTGGCTGATCTCGAGCAACAGCAGCGAGACCGCTTGGGCACCGTTGCCCTCGCGTGCGATCGCGCGCAGGGCGAGCAGGAAGCTCTCCACGGAGTCGGCGATCTGCTCGCCGAACCTCGTCTCGTCGACGTCGGTCATTCGGCTGATCTCCTTCCGGCGAACGCTCGTCCGAGCGTCACCTCGTCGGCGTACTCCAGGTCTCCGCCCACCGGCAGTCCACTCGCCAGGCGGGTCACGCGCAACCCCATCGGCGAGAGCAGACGGGTGAGGTACGTCGCAGTGGCCTCGCCCTCGAGGTTGGGGTCGGTGGCGAGGATGACCTCGGTGACCGCTCCGTCGGCCAGGCGCGGCATGAGCTCCTTGACGTGGAGCTGGTCGGGACCGATGCCGTCGATCGGCGAGATCGCGCCGCCGAGGACGTGGTAGCGCCCGCGGAACTCGCGGGTGCGCTCGATCGCGACGACGTCCTTGTACTCCTCGACCACGCAGAGCACGGTCGGGTCGCGCCGCTCGTCACGGCAGATCCGGCACTGCTCGTCCTCGCTGACGTTGAAGCAGGTCGAGCAGAACTTCACCTTGGCCTTGACCTCGATCAGCACGTCGGCGAGACGGCGTACGTCGGCGGGCTCGGCCTGCAGCAGGTGGAACGCGATGCGCTGGGCGCTCTTGGGACCGACGCCGGGCAGGCGGCCCAGCTCGTCGATCAGGTCCTGGACGACTCCTTCGTACAACGAAGCCCCTCAGCCCAGGCCGGGGAAGCCGAGCCCGCCGCCCGCCCCGCCACCGCCGAGGCCGTCGGTCAGCGGGCCGAGCTGGTCGCCGGCGAGCGCCTCGGACTTGGCGCGGGCGTCGCGGTAGGCGGCGACGATCAGGTCGGACAGGTCGGAGAGGTCGTCGGGGTCGCTGCCGTCGAACTCCCCGGCCTTGATCGAGACGCCGACGAGCTCGCCCACGCCGTTGGCGGTGACGGTCACCGCGCCGCCGGCGACGGTGCCCTCGACGGTCTGCTTGGCGAGGTTGGCCTGCGCCTCCTCGAGCTGCTGCTGCATCTGCTGGGCCTGCTGGAGCAGGGCGTTCATGTCGAAGCCGCCGCCACCGAGGGCGTCGAAGGGGTTCTGGGTCATCGGGGTCTCCCGCGTGAGAGGTGGGGTGGAGGGAGCCGGGCGGACCGGCGGGGGTCAGTCGTGCTTGATCTCCTCGATCAGCCGGGCGCCGAGCGTCTGGCTGAGGAGGGACTCGGTGTCGAGGGCCGCCGACTCGGCGTCGGGGTCGTCGGGGTCGACGTCGTCGTCGGCCGAGCGCGCCGGCTCGGACGACTCAGGGGTGCCACCACCGGCGCGGGCCGCCTCCAGTGCCTCGCGGGCGGGCGCGGCCGACACAGGGGGCGGCGGCTCCGCCGGCGGCGGGGCCGGCTGCTGCGCGGCGTCACCGGTGACCCAGGCCGGGGGCGCCTCGGGGGCGTCCTGGGCCGGGGGCGGGGCGTCTGGCGACTCCGTCGCGGACTTCTGGACCACCGGCTGCGCCGCGGCCGCTCCGCTCGGATCCACGATCGACTCGACGCGCCAGTCCATCCCGACGACGTCGATCGCGGCCTGGCGCAGGATCTCGTCGCAGCCACCGTTGACGAAGGAGTCGCGGGCCCCGGAGTTGGCGAAGCCGACCGTCAGGCGGGTGCCGTCGACGTCGACGACGTGGGCGTGCTGGGACAGCACCATCCACGCCAGCCGGCGACGGTTCTTGGTCTGCTCGAGGATGTCGGGCCACAGGCGGCGTACGTCGACGAGGCTGAGGCCGCCTCGTGGGCCGGCAGGCTGCTCGGCGACGGGCTGCTCGGAGGCCACCGGTGCCTCCGCGGCGACCGGGGCGGGCTCGGCGACCGGGGCGGGGGCGGCCGTGGGCATCGGCGGCGGGGGCGGCGGGCCGTCCGCGCGCGCGGGCTCGCCCGACGGCACGGGTGGCGGCGGGGCGGGCTCGTCGGCGCGGGCAGGCGCCTCCTGTGCGGCCGGAGGTGCAGCCGGCCCGGGGGACTCGGCCGCCGGGGCCGCCGCTTGCGCGGGAGCAGCGGCGGGCGCAACGGCAGGCGGGGCAGCAAGCGGCGCGGCCGCAGCGCGTGCGGCCGCGGCACCGGTCGGCATGCCCGTGACGTCGAGCCGGCGCTCGAGCCGCTCGAGCCGGGCCATCACGCCGTCGGAGGTGTGGTCGGCGCCGGGCAGCAGGACCCGGGCGCAGAGCAGCTCGAGCAGCAGCCGCGGCGCGGTCGCACCGCGCATCTCGGTCAGGCCCGCGGCGACGATGTCGGCGGCCCGGCTCAGCTCGATGGCGCCGAAGCGGGCGGCCTGGGCGACGAGCCGCTCGCCGGCGTCCTCGGAGACGTCGATCAGGCCGGTGGCCGGGGCATCGGGGACCGCGGTGACGATCACGAGGTCGCGCAGGCGGCGGAGGAGGTCCTCGGTGAAGCGGCGGGGGTCCTGGCCGGTCTCGACGACCTTGTCCACGACGGAGAAGACGGCGCCACCGTCACCCGAGGCGAACGCCTCGACCACCTCGTCGAGGAGCGAGTCGGGCGTGAAGCCGAGCAGGTCGGTGGCCAGCTTGTGGGTGACGCCCTCGGCGCCGGCGCCACCGAGCAGCTGGTCGAGGACCGAGAGCGTGTCGCGGGCCGACCCCGCGCCCGCGCGCACGACGAGCGGCAGCGCGGCCGACTCGATCGCGACGCCCTCCTCGGCGGCGAGCTGGGAGAGGTAGTCGCTGAGCAGGCGCGGCGGGATCAGGCGGAACGGGTAGTGGTGGGTGCGCGAGCGGATCGTCGGCAGCACCTTGTCGGGCTCGGTCGTGGCGAAGATGAACCGCAGGTGGGGCGGCGGCTCCTCGACCAGCTTGAGCAGGGCGTTGAAGCCCTGCGTGGTGACCATGTGGGCCTCGTCGATGATGTAGACCTTGTAGCGGTCGCGCACCGGGGCGAAGAACGCCTTCTCCCGCAGGTCACGTGCGTCGTCGACGCCTCCGTGGGAGGCCGCGTCGATCTCGATGACGTCGATCGAGCCAGGCCCGCCGCGGGCGAGGTCGCGACAGCTGTCGCACTCGCCGCACGGGTCGGAGGTCGGCGCCTGCGCGCAGTTGAGCGCGCGGGCCAGGATCCGGGCCGAGGTCGTCTTGCCGCAGCCGCGCGGGCCGGAGAAGAGGTACGCGTGGTTGACGCGGTTGGCCGCGAGCGCAGCCCGCAGCGGCTCCGTGACGTGATCCTGGCCGATGACCTCGGCGAACGTCTCGGGCCGGTAGCGGCGATAGAGCGCGAGCGGTGACTCCACGCGTGAACCCTAACCGGGGCCACCCACACTGCACACCGGCCGGGACCACCGGGGGACCCGGAGATGCAGAGGCCCCCCACGCACCCGTCAGAGCTCACTGACCCTTGCTGCCTTCCGGCCCTGGGGGATTGGGCGAGGTGACGCCGCGTGGGGGGTTGCGGAGGAGTCTAGGTGAGCCGTGATCGGCGGCCCAAAACCGGGCCCCGCACCGACCCCGTCCGGGCGATTTCACCGGCCACGGAGCCGACAGGTACTCTCCTCCGCGGAGGTATCGCCTAGTGGCCTATGGCGCTCGCTTGGAAAGCGGGTTGGGTTAACAGCCCTCGGGGGTTCGAATCCCCCTACCTCCGCCACGCGCGTTGGCCCGCACCTGCTGGTGCGGGCCTTCGTCGTGTCCGGAGTGCGTACGCCGGTCAGCGCAGCTGGGCCTTGAGCCCGTAGCGCCACTCCTCGGAGATCAGCAAGCTGCCCTCGTCGAGGCGGCGCTCGACGGCATCGACGAGCATCGCGGACGCCTTCTCGGGATAGACCCGGTCCCACGCGAGCTCCTTGCGGTGCTCGTAGACGTTGTGGATGACCGCGGTCATCAGGGCCTTGTCGACCGGCGGGGCGAGGAAGTTGCTCCCGGCCAGGAAGGTCTCCGACCGGTCGGAGCCGAAGCGCAGCGTCACGCACGGCACCTCGAGGACGTTGGCCTCCTCCACGATGCTGCCCGAGTCGGTCACGATGACCGCGCACATCGACATCGCCGCGACGACGTCGAGGTAGCTGTCCCACACCGGCGTCGAGATCAGCGCGTCGCCGTAGCGGGCCTCGAGGTCCTCCAGCCACTGGCGGCGCCCGAAGTTGTCGATGGCCGACTCGGTGCCGAGCAGGCGGATGAACAGGATGTGGTGGCCCTGCTCGAGCAGCGCCTCCATGGCGTCCATCAGCAGGTTGAAGCGGTCGCGGTTGGTGGTGTTCTCGCGGCGGTGGACGCAGAAGCGCAGGAAGGACCCGTCGCCCATCTGCGGGAACTTCTCGAGCACCTGGTTCTTGTCGCTGCCGGCGATCGCCTGCTCAAGCGCGTCGACGACCGAGTTGCCGACGACGTCGATGGCCGCGGGCGCGAAGCCCTCGTCGATCAGGAACTCGCGGTTGAGCTCGACCGGGGCGGCGTGGAAGTCGGAGCCGGCGTCGGCGACGCGGGTGTTGAACTGCTCCGGCGAGGGCTCGCGGCTGCCCTTGGACCAGCTGCCGCGGTCGATGGACTGCTCGCGGAACGACGCCCAGTCCAGGTCGGCGCCCTGCTCGATCCAGCCGCGGAGCACCTCGGGCTTCGGCGACAGCGTGCGCAGGCCGGCCTCGACGTGAACCAGCGCCTGCCGCTCGCCGAAGGTCGCCAGCGAGCCCGCCATCGCGGTGGTGGTGTCACCGTGGACGTAGGTGATCGGGAAGCCGCCGCGCTCGGCGAAGCCGCGCAGGTAGAGCGCGAGCTTGGCCGTGATGCCGGAGACCAGGTCGTTGACGCCGCCGCGCACCTCGAGGTTGATGTCCTCGCGCACGCCGAACTCGTCGAGCATCGACTGCGAGAGGTTGTGGTCGTAGTGCTGGCCGGTGTGGCACAGCACCACGTCGTGACCCCGGTCGCGGAGCTCGTGGTAGATCGGCGCCTGCTTGATGATGTCGGGCTTGGTCCCGACGACGACGATGTGCTGGCTGTTCTCGTGGGACATGGGTTCCTTCGATGTGCAGGTGGTTCGGGGGTTCAGAGGAGATCTTCTCGCGTGCTCGCCGCGAGCAGCGAGCGGAGGTGCGCGAGGGTGCCGGGGTCCAGCGCCTTCTTCTTGTCCAGGACGTAGACCGCGTCCTCGTGGGCGACCACCACCAGGCCGGTGGCACCGAGCGTCACGACCGGCCGCCCGTCCATGCTGGCGACCAGCACGTCGTCGCTCTCGAGCTGGAGGGCGGGGCCGATGGCGCCCTGGTCGTCCTCGGCGAGGACCTGCTCGAGCCGCTTCCAGGTGCCGATGTCGCTCCAGCCGAGGTGGCGCGGGACGACCAGGCACTCCATCCCCGCGGCGAGGAGCGGGTAGAGCTCGTGGCCGCCGATCGCGGCACCGCGGTAGCCGCTCACGTCGGGACGGTCGGCGGTGAAGCGCTGGATCGCGTCGAAGACGATCGGCATCGCGGCCCGGTAGGCGTCGCACGCCTGCTGGACGCGTACGCCGTAGCAGGCGGTGTTCCAGTAGAGGGATCCGTCGTCGCCGAGCTCGTCGATGGTCGCCGGGTCGGGCTTCTCGAAGAAGCTGGTGATCACCTCGACGGGTCCGCCCTCGCCCTTGGTGTGGATGTAGCCGAGGCTGCCGTCGAAGCCGGTGGGCTCGGCACCGAGCACCACCATCGACTCCGGGCTGGTGGCGAGCTGGGCGAGCATGTCGCGGGAGGCCTGGTTGAACGCCTCGTCCTCGGTGATGAGGTGGTCGGACGGCGCGATCAGCGCCGGCGCGTTGCCGTACTTGTGGGCGAGCGTGGCGATGCCCAGCGCGAAGGCGGTCGCCGGCCCCGCCGGGTCCTCCTCGAGGATCAGGTTCTCCGCCGGGACCGGGCCCAGCGTCGCGCGGGCGGCGTCGGCGAAGCGGGCGCGGGTCGAGACGTGGATCCGCGACGGGTCGACGATCTCGGTGAGCCGCTCGATCGTGCCGGTCAGCAGCGGACGACCGCCCACCACCGGCTGGAACTGCTTGGGACGACGGTCCCGGCTGATCGGCCACAGTCGTGACCCCTGGCCGCCGGCCAGGATGACGGCGACCGGCTCGTCCGAGGTGTCAGTCATGGGTCGATTCCATCATGTCCGCTTCGCGGTCGAGGGGCCAACGTCGCAAGGCGCGGATCGGACGTCACGAACGCCGCAGGAGCGGGCGGAGCATGAACGCCAGCGCGAGCAGCGACCCCGCGACCAGTCCCGACCACAGGAGCATCGCGCGCGGCGTGCCGAACAGGTCGACCTGCTCGGGCGGGGGTGGCGCCTGCGAGTCGGCGTGGGTCTCGGCGACGGTGGTCTCGACCTTGCCCTTGCGGCCGACCTCCACCTGGCGGGTGAGGGCGTCGTGCGCCTGCACCACGCCCGCGCCGGTCCAGGGGTTGTCGACCTGGCCGTCGGGACCCGCGCCCGCACCCTCCGTGGTGGCCTGCAGCCGGGCGACCAGCTGCTGCGGGGTCTCGCGCGGGAAGCGCTCGCGCAGCAGCGCGAACAGCCCGCTGACCTCGGCGGCGGCCCACGACGTGGCGACCTCGCCCACCACGCAGACCTGGCCGGTCGCGTTGGCGGAGATCGCGCCCAGGGTGGGTGCCGCCACGTCGGTGTCCATGTTGGGTACGACGGCGGCGCTGGGGTCGTCGTTGCCCGGCGGGGTGGCGCTCACCGCGACGACGCCCGGGTAGTCGGCGGGGAAGACGTCGGCGTCGCTGCCGGGCGTGCCCTCGAACCCGTCGTCCTCGCCCTCCTCGCGGTTGCCCGCCGCCGCGACGACCACGAGGGGGAGCTCCACCAGCCGGGCGACCGCGGCCTCCAGCGCCGGGTCGGGGCTGGTCACGGCGAGCGAGATGTTGACGACGTCGAACCTCTCGCGTGGATAGGCGTCGATGACGGCCTGGATGCCGGCGACGATCCCGGCCGAGGTGAGCGGCTTCTGACCCTGCGAGGTGTCGGCGCCGTCGGCGTCGAAGACCTTCACGTCGTAGATCTGCGCGTCGGGCGCGACGCCGTGCGGACCGGCGATCAGGCCGGCGACGATCGTGCCGTGGCCGGAGAGCAGCTCGTTGGGGGCCGCGCCGGCGACGGCGGCGAGGCCGACCCGGTCGATGCCCTCGACCGACCACACGCCGCTGTCGATGACCGCGACCTTCACCCCCTTGCCGGTCGCGAGCTCCTGCGCCTGCTCGACGTGCATCCGGTCGAAGGCGGCGTTGTCCTTCTCGTGGGTGTCGGCCAGCTGCTCCGACCCGGGGACCTCGCCCACCGAGCAGGGGGCGTCGTGGTCGGCCGCGGCCGGACCCGCCCACACCGGGACGACGGCGGCCGCGAGGAGACCCGCCGCGAGCGTCGTACGGACCCGGGGCGAGCCCTGCCGGTGGGACATCACCCGGCGTCCGCTTCCGACTCGGGCGGTGGCGCGTCCGCCGGCACCCGGCGTGCGGCGTTGGTGGACAGCGGCACTCCTGACTGGAAGAACTCCAGCCAGGCGCTCGGCACCAGCGGCGGCTCGACGTCGGCGTAGCCGATGTAGCCGGGCACCTGCGGGCCGACCAGAAGGTACTTCTCGCCCTTGGTGTCGACGACGTAGCGGGTGCCCTCGTCGGCCGCCTCACCCGAGCCCGACATGACGTAGGCGCCGGCGCTCGGCTCGACGTCGACGTCGTGCCGCCCGGGGTCGGTCTCGGACGGGTCGGCGGCGCCCGTCGGGTTGGTCGCCAGGCTCACCGCGGCGTCGCCGTCGGCAGCGGGGTGCAGCACGGCGCACATCGCCCCACCGGGAAGCGCGGCCGGGACGGCGGACGGCCACTCGGCGGGATAGGTCGGGTCGCCGAAGTCGGCGAACAGGTCGTCGTCGACCTGGGTGACCGGGGTGCCTACGACGTCATAGACCAGCCCGGCGAAGTCGCTGAGCCGCTGCGGCTTCTCGTCGCCGAGCAGGTAGTAGGTGCCGGCGCTCGACTGCAGCAGGTCGCCCACCCGGAAGCGGGACAGGTCGGCACGGGTGTCGGCGTAGGGCACCGGCTGCCCCTCGTCGTCGATGCCGTAGGAGTCGGCCTCGAGCGGTGCGCCGAGCTGGAAGAGGTTGAGCCACTCCTCGTCGACCTCGACGGGCGTGGCGCCGAAGCCGAGCTTGTTGCCGAGCGTCGAGGCCGCGGTCGCGTCGGCCGGCATCGGGAGGCGGAAGGCGCTGCCCTGCTGGCTGCCCACCGGCGGTGCCGTCGCGATCAGCCACTGCTCCCCGCCGCTGGAGACCAGGAACGCCGACCCGACGAGGTCCTCGACGCTCGGTCGCTTCTGGACCGCCAGCTTGATGCCGACGTCGCTGCCCGTGCACGCAGTCCAGCCGTCGTCGACCAGCTCGTCGGCGGACGGCAGCCCGGCGGGCGCGCCCTCGATGCCGAGGTCCTCGCCGAGCTGGACGGTCCGGATGTACTTGTCGCGGACGGTGAAGGGGGTCAGGTCGGGCTTGCCGAGGAGCAGCTGGGCCGAGACGTAGTTGGGCACCCGCTGGAGCAGCGGGTCGTCCCCGCCGCGGAGCACGACGTACTGCTCACCGGTGTCCTTGGAGATCACGAAGCTGCCGGTCTCCAGCCACTGGGCGGGGGGCCGCCCGAGGAGGAAGCCGGCGATGGCCGCGCCCGCGAGCAGCAGCACCGACAGGGCGATGCCGCCGATCAGCACGCGGCCCGGACGCACCGGCTCGACCTCGCGGCCACCGGGCGCGCCCGACACGAACGCCGTCACCAGGCGGCGCCGGCTGAACGCGTGGGCCTCGACGAGGTCCTTCTTGGTGGCCATCGATCAGCCCGCCACCGCGGAGACGAAGCCCGCCGCGAGCACCATCAGCGGCAGCAGCGCGATCAGGGTGACCGTCTCGACGATGTCGCCCATCCGGCCGCGCCGGACGGAGGCCGAGGCAGGCACGAGGGTCAGCGCGAGGAGCACGGCGCCGACGCCGGCCAGGCCGATCGCCGCGCCGGCCCGCCAGCCGTCGTGGATCAGGAGCATCGAGACGGCCACGGAGACCAGGCCGAGGATGCCGGAGGTCAGGCCGGCCAGCACCTCGGCACCGGTGCGGTACTGGCGGGTGCGGAACATGACCGCGAGGCAGCAGACCGCGGCGAGGACCGTGCCGAAGACACCCCGGTCCACCGCGAACGGGGCGAAGAGGACGAGCAGGGTGCCGACGGTCGCCGACACGGCCAGCAGGATCTCGTGGCCGACCCGGGCGTCGTCGGCCACCTCGTCGGGGTCGATGTCCTCGGGGTCGGCGGTGATGTCGTGCAGGGAGTAGAGCTGGTCGACCTTCGTGCCGGTGACGCCGAGCGCCATCCACGGGAAGATGCTGCCGGCCAGCACCACCAGGGTCATCAGCACGGTGAAGACGACGCCCGGCTCGAGCGAGGCCACGCGGATCAGCACCGAGCTGGCCACCAGGACCGCACCGACGACGATCGCCGGGATCACCAGCGGGCGGCCGTCCTGCAGGCCGACCACGGCGACGAGGCCGGCGGCGAGCACGCCGAGGCCGGCGAAGAGGAGGGGGTCGGTGAAGAAGGCGTCGTCGAGCGGCCAGCCCCACTCGGGGAGGTCGCCCGGGGCGAGCAGCAGGCCGGCGACCGCGGCGTAGAGCGCAGCGAGCAACGAGACGGCCACCCCCGCCTCGGGCTCGCGCTGGGCCCGGGCGAGCACGATGCCGCCGACGACCAGCAGGCCCGCGATCACCGCGGCGGCCACCCCGCCCAGGACGCTCTCGCCCTGGAGCAGCAGCGCGAGCGCGCCCAGGCCGAGCAGGATGCTGCCCGCGCCCAGTGCCGTACGCCGCCCGGCCGCGGGCTCCCACGGCTTCAGCTCGTTCTCCACGACGTCGGCCATCGCCTCGACCACGTCGTCGTACACGCGGGGGGCGGGGTCGTCGACACCCGCGGTGACGGTGAGCAGGCCGCCGTCCTCGATGCCCTGCATGGTGAGCCCGGCGTCGTTGGCCAAGACCCGACCCTCCTGGGTCACCAGGCGGTAGCCGCCGTAGACCGTCGAGGCGTCGAGCAGGCCCACGGAGCGGGCGAGCTCGGGCACCAGCTCGGCGACCGGGATCGAGCCCGGCAGCACCAGGTCGACGCGACGCGACCCCGAGGCGATGGTCACGCGGACCAGGCCCGAGGCGACCGAGGACCCCTGACTCATTGGCGTTCCCCCTGAAAGTCCTGGACGTGCGTGGACGGGGGGCAGCCTAGATGACGGACTCCCCCGGACATGGCCGAGGCCGGCCGTCCCGGAGGGACGACCGGCCTCGAAGAGCCGGCGCGGCGCTCAGAAGCGGTTGGCACCGCGAGCGTCGGCAGCCCGGTACTCGGCGTTGGACGAGTCGACGCCCTGGCTGGCCTGCTGGAGCAGCAGGGTCATCTCGGTCATCGCCTGGTCCCACTTGGCCTTGGCCTGGTCGTAGGCCATCTTGGCGTTACCGTTCCAGTCCGACTTGAGGGGGTTGAGCTCGTTCTCGAGCTGGTCGAGGCGGGCCTCGATGTCCTTGGCGGCCTTCATCACGTCGGCGGCACCGGCGTCGAGGTGGCCGTGCTGGACCTTGATTCCGTCGAAAGTCATGGCGATCTCCTAGATCTCGAAGTCTGTGTCGGCCGGTCAGCCGAGACGGCCCTGCAGGTTGACGTGGGCGGCGGACTGGCTCTCGTCGGTGGAGACGTTGTCGCGCTCGGTCTCCTTCATCGACGCGGAGAGCTGGTCGAGGGCCTTGAGGATGGTCTCCTGCTTCTGGTCCCAGGCGATCATCAGGTTGTTGAACGCGGTGGCACCCTGGCCGCCCCATCCACCCATCATCGTCTGGATGTTGCCGGACAGGACGCCGCACTTGTTCTTGACGTCGCCGCGGGCCTGGTCGACGAAGTCAGCGCCCTTGGAGAGGGCCTTCTCTGTCTGGCCGTACATGTCGCTCATGTCGATCCTTCTCCCTCGGCGGCCGAACCGACCGAGTTACTTGGTGTGTTGGTGCTGGGTGGTGATCCGGTGCTCGGGGAGACGTCCCGACCCCCCGTGCTGACGAGGCATCTACCCGAGCGATTCGGGGCTAAACCTCACGACGTCATTTCCCACAGCCTGCGGAAGACACCCGCTGCGACGACCGCCGCGGCGAAGGCGAAGCTTCCGCAGAAGGACTCCGCGACCTCGGCGCGGCGGGACCACCACACCGAGCGCCAGCCCCGCCCGGTGGCGACGGCCGCGGCCAGCGCGACGACCCCGAGGCCGACGGCGACGTAGAAGAAGGTGTCGAGGTGGCCCGCACCCGGGCCGACCACGAGGTGCACGGCGAGGGCCGCGAGCGCGCCCAGCCCGGCGAGCCGGAGCAGGACCCGCGCTGCCGCGTGGCGGTAGGACCGGGCCGCGAGGAGCAGCGAGCAGCCGGCGAAGAGGACCAGGCAGCGCGCCCCGATCCGGTCGAGGTCGATGTGCGCGGCGTGCAGCAGCAGCGGGCTGGCGACGACCACCGTCACCAGGATCGCGACGGCGGCCCCGGTGACGAGCCGGGAGGCGCGGTGGACGAGCCGCTCCATCGCATCGGCCGCCACCACGATCCGGCCACGCCGACCGCCGCGGTGGCTGTCGCGCGCCGACCAGGCCGTCACCGCGAGGCGGTCGAGGTCGAGCAGCGCCTCGTCGGGCACGTCGACGGCGAGCGACGGAGCGAAGCGGGCCGCCATCATCGAGAGGAAGACCAGCAGCGTCCAGGTGATGCGGGCGTCCCAGCCCAGCAGCGCGGTGAGCGCGCAGCAGGCGAAGACGGTGAGGCCGCTGACGATCCACACGGTGCTCACCTCGTCGGTGCCCACGGACAGCGCGCGACCGATGCCCGCGACGACCGCTGCCGCGATCGCGGCGGCGCCGAGGATCGCCGGGAGCAGGTGCACGCCCGGCTCGTAGAGGGCGGCGAACGCGGCGGCAGCCGCGAACGCCGGGGCGGCGGCGGCCCGCTGTCGGGTGTGCCGGCCGATGGGGAGGACCCCGACGAGCGAGCAGGCGAGCAGCACCCCGACGGTGACGGTGCGGACCACGTCCTCCCCGGCGCGACCGGCGTACCACCCGGCGAGCACGGCGGCGAGCGCGGCGATCGTGGCGATCATCGAGGCGAGGGCGGGGCTCTCGGGGGCGTTCTTGGCCGCCTCGCGCAGGGTCTGCTTGCGGGGTCGGTGCACGCCGGCGGTCGCGACCAGCACGTCGCCGGCCTGGATCCCGGCCTCACCGAGGGAGACGGCCGCGTTGAGCCGCTCACCGAGCGCGGTCTGCAGCAGTGGGATGGCGGCGGCCTCGCCCGCCTCCGCGGCCTGCTTGGCGTACTCCCGGGCGACGTCGACCGACGTGGCGCCGGTGGGCACGACGAGGTCGAGCACGCCGGCGGGGCCGTGCACGCTCACGGCGATGGTCGCGCCAGCGGGGCTGGGCATCGCGACGTCCGACACGGATTCCCCCTTCGCGTGCATCGGGCGGGCGCTTCTCCGCTGGAGGGTAGTCGCAGGTGCGGCTGCGCGGGAGGCGCACCTATCATCGTCGCGACTTCATCGGGCGAGGCAACGGGGGATGCGTGAGCACGACACTGCGGGGCGGGCAGAGGCTCGACGAACCCGAGATGCCGGGCGGGCAGATCGTCCTCCAGCCACCCCCGGAGCTCCAGGAGGGCGAGGGCGCCGGCGGCGTGCTGATGAACGCCATCCCGATGCTCGGCAGCCTCGGCTCGATCGTGCTCGTGGCCACGATGGGCGGCGCGAACAAGGGCCGCAGCTTCCTCGCGGCCGGCATGTTCCTCTTCGCCACGCTCGGCTTCATCGTGGTGCAGATCGACCGGCAGCGGAAGCAGCGCGCGCAGCAGGTCACCGGCTCGCGCACCGAGTACCTCCGCTACCTCGGCAACATCCGCAAGGTCGCCCGCGAGGCCGCCGACCAGCAGCGTCGCGCGCTCAACTGGCACCACCCCGAGCCCGCCGCACTCCCCGCGCTCGCCGAGGACCGCACCCGGTTGTGGGAGCACACCGGCACCGACGACAACTTCCTGCACGTGCGCTACGGCCTGTGCTCGCAGCCGCTGTCGCTCGAGCTGGTGCCGCCGGAGAGCGCGCCGGTCGACCAGGTCGACCCGGCCGCGGCGTCGGCGCTGCACCGGCTGCTCGTCGTGCACCGGCTCCAGCCCAACCTGCCGGCGTCGATCGACCTGCGCGCCTTCGACCGGATCGAGCTGTGCGGCGACGCCGAGGAGGTCCGCTCCACCGCGCGGGCGATGATCTGCTCGGCCACGGCCTTCCAGAACCCCGACCAGCTGATCGTGGCGGTGCTGAGCTCGGAGCAGAACCTCACGCACTGGGACTGGGTGAAGTGGCTGCCCCACGCACAGAGCGTCCGCGAGGCCGACGCCGTCGGCCCGATGCGGATGGTCGCCACCTCGCTCGACGACCTGGGCAACCTGCTGCCGCCCGACCTCAGCGACCGTCCCCGCTTCGGCGCCGACGAGCGAGCCGCGACGCCGCACATCCTGCTCGTCATCGACGGCGGCCACCTGCCGCCCGGCAACCACATCGTGCCGCCCGACGGCCTCCACGGCGTGACGCTGCTCGACCTGCCCGCCCGCTGGGACGAGCTCGAGGACTCGACCCGCCTGCGGCTGGAGTTCGTCGACGGCCCCGACGAGCTCGGCAAGCGCCCCGTCCGTGCCCTGCGGCTGCGCGGCGAGCCCGTGAAGGCGCTCGCCGACCAGTGCGACATCGCCACCGCGGAGGCGTACGCCCGTCGCATCGCGCCGCTGAAGACGGCGAGCGCGGAGGCGTCGTCGGCCGGCGGCACGGTCGACATCACCTCGACCACGCCCGACCACATGGACCTGCTGGGCCTCGGCGACATCTTCGCCTACGACCCGGCGACCGCCTGGCGTCCACGACCGGCGCGCGACCGGCTGCGCGTGCCGATCGGCATCGGCGACTCCGGCGGCCTGATCCACCTCGACATCAAGGAGTCCGCCCAGCAGGGCATGGGCCCGCACGGCCTGGTGATCGGCGCGACCGGCTCGGGCAAGTCGGAGTTCCTGCGGACCCTCGTGCTCGGCCTGGTGATGACGCACTCCTCCGAGCAGCTCAACCTCGTGCTGGTCGACTTCAAGGGTGGTGCGACGTTCGCCGGGATGGCCGGCATGCCGCACGTCTCGGCCGTGATCACCAACCTCGCCAACGAGCTCACCCTCGTCGACCGCATGCAGGACGCCCTGTCCGGCGAGATGACCCGCCGCCAGGAGCTGCTGCGCGACGCCGGCAACTACGCCTCGGTCCGCGACTACGAGAAGGCCCGCGCCAACGGCGAGCCGCTCGAGCCGATGCCGTCGCTGTTCATCGTCGTCGACGAGTTCTCCGAGATGCTCTCGGCCAAGCCCGAGTTCATCGACCTGTTCGTCGCCATCGGCCGCCTCGGCCGCTCGCTCGGCCTGCACCTGCTGCTCGCCTCGCAGCGCCTGGAGGAGGGACGCCTGCGCGGCCTGGAGTCGCACCTCTCCTACCGGGTCGGCCTCCGCACCTTCTCCGCCGGTGAGTCGCGCGCGGTGCTCGGCGTGCCGGACGCCTACGAGCTGCCCGCCGTCCCCGGCCTGGGCTACCTCAAGCCCGACCAGTCCACGCTGCTGCGCTTCAAGGCGGCGTACGTCTCCGGGCCCCCGTCGAGCCGCACCCGCGTCACCCGCGACGAGGGCGGGGCGATCCGCGGGATCCTGCCGTTCACCATCTCCGAGGTGCAGGCGCTCGACACGCTCACCGAGGAGAACGCCGAGGTCGCCACGCCGCAGCCCCAGCAGCAGGGCGAGCAGCCGTCGCTGCTCGACATCGCCGTGCAGCGGATGATCGGCAAGGGCCCGGAGGCGCACCAGGTCTGGCTGCCGCCGCTCGACGTGCCGGACACGCTCGACGAGCTCATGCCCGACCTGGTCGAGAGCCCCGACCTCGGTCTCACCTCGCCGCAGTGGCGCAACGTGCCCGGCCTGGTCATCCCGCTCGGCACCGTCGACCGGCCGCGCGAGCAGCGCCGCGACACGATGACGCTGAACCTCACCGGCGCGGCCGGCCACGTGGCCGTCGTCGGTGGCCCGCGCTCGGGCAAGAGCACGCTCCTGCGCAGCATCGTGACCAGCATGGCGCTGGTGACGACTCCGCTGGAGTCGCAGTTCTTCGTCCTCGACTTCGGTGGCGGCGCGTTCGCCCCGATGACCCGGCTGCCGCACGTCTCGGGTGTCGCGACGCGCTCCGAGCCCGACGTGGTACGCCGCGTGATGGCGGAGGTCGAGGGCATCGTCGACCGCCGGGAGGCCTACTTCCGCGAGAACGGCATCGACTCGATCGAGACCTACCGCTCGCGTCGCGCCCAGGGCCGCGCCGACGACGGCTGGGGCGACGTGTTCCTGGTCATCGACGGCTGGAGCACGCTGCGCGCGGAGTTCGACGACCTCGAGATGGAGATCCAGCAGCTCGCCGCGCGCGGCCTGACCTTCGGCCTCCACATCGTCACCGCGTCGACCCGGTGGGCCGACTTCCGCGCGGCGATGCGCGACGTCTTCGGGTCCAAGCTCGAGCTGCGCCTCGGCGACCCGCTCGACTCCGAGGTCGACCGCAAGGTCGCCGCGCTGGTGCCGGTCGGCCGGCCCGGTCGCGGCCTGGTGCCGTCCAAGCTGCACTTCCTCGGTGCGCTGCCGCGCATCGACGGCGACGGCAACCCCGACACCCTCGGCGACGGCGTCGACGACCTCATCGACCGGATGGCCGCGGCGTGGAAGGGCCCGCAGGGACCCAAGCTCCGCCTGCTCCCGGAGCTGGTCACCCTCGATGCGATCCGCGAGGACGCCGTCCGACGGCAGCTGCCGGAGAAGCGGATCCTGCTCGGCATCAACGAGAAGGAGCTCGCCCCGATCGGCCTCGACGTCGACGCCGAGCCGCACATGCTCGTCTTCGGCGACGGGCAGTCGGGCAAGAGCGCGTTGCTGCGGGCGTACGTCCACGAGATCATGCGCACCCGCACCCCGAAGGAGGCGCAGATCGTCCTCGTCGACTACCGGCGCTCGCTGCTCGGCGAGGTGCCCGACGAGTACCTGCTCAACTACCTCACCTCCGCGACGCAGGCCACCCCGACACTGAAGGACATCGCGACCTACCTCGAGGGACGCATCCCCGGGCCCGACGTCACCCCCGACCAGCTCCGCAGCCGGTCGTGGTGGACGGGCGCCGAGGTCTTCGTGGTGGTCGACGACTACGACCTCGTCGCCACGCAGCAGTCCTCGCCCGTCTCCTCGCTGCAGCCGCTGATGGCGCAGGCGCGTGACGTCGGCCTCCACATCGTGGTCGCACGGCGTACGGGTGGTGCATCGCGCGCGCTCTACGAGCCGGTCATCCAGTCGCTGCGCGACCTCGCCATGCCCGGCGTGATGCTCTCCGGCCCGCGCGACGAGGGCGTGCTCATCGGCAACCTCCGCCCCCAGCCCGCCCCCGCCGGCCGCGCCCGCGTCGTCACCCGCGACGGCGGCACCCAGACCGCCCAGCTGGCCTGGATGGACCCCACGATGTAGATGGCGCTCGCTCCGCTCGCGCGTGCTCGGCGCCGGAGCTGAGGCGCTTGGGGCGATCCGAGCGACCGCCTTACCTTCTCCCGCTGTTGAACATCCCCCGGGCGATCTCGCGGGCGGCGGTGCGCATGAAGTCCTTGAAGGCGGAGGACTTCACCACGGTCTCGACCATGGAGTCCTCCTCCTTCTCCGCCTTCTTGGTGACGCGCTCGTTCTTCTGCTCGCGGGCCATCTCCTTGACCCGGGCGTCCTCGGCCGCCTTCCGCGCGCCCTCCTCGAGCTTTTTGGCCAGCAGCTCGCGGGCGGACTCGCGGTCGATCGACTCGGCGTACTTCGTCGTCAGCGGCGAGGCCTTGACGGTGGCCTCCATCGCCGAGGTCTCGGCGGCGTCCATCAGCGACTCCGGCGCGCGGAGGCGCGTCCACGCCACCGGGGTCGGGGCACCGCGCTCGTTCATCACGGTGACCACGGCCTCGCCGATCCCCAGCGACGTGATGACCTCGCCCAGGTCGTCGTACGCGCTGTTGGGGTAGGTGTTCACGGTCGCCTTGAGCGCCTTGGCGTCGTTGGGCGTGTGCGCGCGGAGCTGGTGCTGGACGCGCGAGCCGAGCTGCGCGAGCACCTCGTCGGGCACGTCGGTCGGGGACTGCGTCACGAAGAAGACGCCGACCCCCTTGGAGCGGATCAGCCGCACGGTCTGGGCGATCTGGTCGAGGAACGCGTCGGAGGCGTCGTTGAAGAGCAGGTGCGCCTCGTCGAAGAAGAACACCAGCTTGGGCTTGTCGAGGTCGCCCTCCTCGGGCAGGTCGTGGAAGAGGTCCGCGAGCAGCCACATGAGGAAGGTCGAGAAGAGCGCCGGGCGGTCCTGCAGGTTGGGCAGCTCGAGCAGGCTGATCACCCCGCGCCCGTCGTCGGTGAGGCGCAGGAAGTCCTTGGTCTCGAACTCCGGCTCGCCGAAGAACACGTCCGCACCCTGGGCCTCGAAGGAGATCAGCTCGCGCAGGATCACCCCGGCCGTCTGCGGCGAGAGCCCGCCGATCTGCTTGAGCTCGGCCTTCCCGGCCTCGTCGCCGGTGAGGTACTGCAGCACCGCGCGGAGGTCGGCGAGGTCGAGCAGCGGCAGCCCCTGCTTGTCGCAGTAGTAGAAGACCAGGCCGAGCGAGGACTCCTGGGTCTCGTTGAGGCCGAGCACCTTGGCGAGCAGGGTCGGGCCGAACGCCGTCATCGTCACGCGGACGGGCACGCCGATGCCCTGGCCGCCGATCGCGTAGAACTCCGTGGGGAAGCCGGTCGCAGTCCACTGCTGGCCGACGCTCGCGGTGCGGGCGGTCAGCTTGTCGCTCGCCTCACCGGGGACGCTCAGGCCGGACAGGTCGCCCTTGATGTCGGCCGCGAAGACGGGTACGCCGTTGGCGCTGAGCTGCTCGGCCAGCAGCTGCAGCGTCTTGGTCTTGCCGGTGCCCGTCGCACCGGCGACCAGGCCGTGCCGGTTGAGCATGCCGAGCGGGATCTTGATGTGGACGTCGCTGAGGTCGTCGGCATCGAGCATCAGCCCGCCGAGCTCGAGGGCCGGACCCTCGAACTGGTAGCCCGGCGCGACCGCCGCGGAGATCGGGTCCGCCGGTGCTGCCGGCTCGGGGGTCGTCTCTGGGGAGTCGGTCATGCGGGCGAGCCTAGTCAGCGGAGCGGGTGCCGACGAGGGCGTCGTTATGATCCCAGCGTGATCTTCAAGCGGGTGGGCGTCGGCCGGCCCTACCCCGACCACGGACTGACCTCGCGCGAGTGGGCCGACCTGCCCCCACGCCAGGTGCGGCTCGACGAGCTGGTGACCACCAAGGACACGCTGCAGCTCGACGCCCTGCTCGACGAGGACTCCACGTTCTACGGCGACCTCTTCGCGCACGTCGTGCAGTGGCGCGGCGACCTCTACCTCGAGGACGGCCTGCACCGCGCGCTGCGCGCCGCCCTCCAGCAGCGCAGCGTGCTGCACGCGCGCGTCCACCAGGCCGGCGACGCATGAGCGGGGCCCTGCGCTCCGCGCTGACCCTCGGCTTCCTGGCCCTGCTCGTCGTCGCCGCCAGTCTCTGGGGCTGGTCGGCCTTCACCGAGCCGTTCCCCGAGGACGAGCCGGTGCCGATCTGCGAGAACGCGCCGGTCGCCGCCGGCAGCGAGGTGCGCCGCGACCAGGTCGTGGTGAGCGTCTTCAACGGCAGCGGACGCAGCGGCCTGGCGGGGGCGACGAGCGCCCAGCTCGAGGAGCGCGGCTTCGTCGCCGGCGAGGTCGGCGACTCGCCGCAGCCCGCCGCGACCACCCAGATCTGGAGCTTCGACCCCACCAACCCCGCGGTGCAGCTCGTCCAGAGGCAGTTCAAGGGAGCCGAGGTCGTGCCCGGCGACCCCCTCGGGGTCGGTGTCGTCGTCGTGGTCGGGGAGAAGTTCACCTCCCTGCGCAAGAAGCAGGTCGAGTCCGTCGTGGCCGAGTCCGACGCCAGCATCTGCAAGGCGACCGGCTCGGAGTAGGCCGGCCGGTTCAGTCGCGCTCGCGCCGCGACGGGTCCCCGAGCCACTGGGCGAGGCGGCCGTTCTCCGACACCTGGCGCAGCCGGGTCTCGGTGGCCTCACGCAGCTTGCGCGGCGTGACCACCACGAGGTCGTCGCCCGCGCGCAGGACCGTACGCCGCTCGGGCACGAGCACGTCTCCCGCCCGGATCACCAGCGAGACCGACGCGCCCTGCGGCAGCCGCAGCTCCCCCACCTCGACCCCGTGCATCTTCGACCTCGGTGCGATCGTCACCTGGAGGAGGTCGGCCGCGACCCGCTCCAGCGGGGCGGCCTCCACGTCGAGGCCGCGCGGCTCGGAGCGCAGCGCCACCCCGAGCAGCCGCGCCACCCACGGCAGGGTCGGTCCGGTGAGCAGCGTGTAGACCACGACCATCACGAAGACGATGTCGAAGAGGTGGTCGGCGCCCTCGACGCCCCCGGCGAGCGGGATGGTGGCGAGGACGATGGGCACCGCGCCGCGCAGGCCGGCCCAGGAGATGAAGACCATGTCGCGGGCACCCATGCGCTGCACGACGGTGCTGACGAGGACCGAGAGGGGGCGTGCCACGAACGTCAGCACCAGGCCGGTCACGAGCGCGTCCACCACGGTGTCGAGGTCGATGCGGCCCGGCGAGAGCAGCAGGCCGAGCATCACGAACAGCCCGATCTGTGCCAGCCACGCGACGCCCTCGGCGAAGGACCGGGTGGCGACACGGTGCGGGAGCTCGCTGTTGCCGAGGATCAGCGCGGCGACGTAGATCGCGGCGAAGCCGGACGCGTGCACCGCGGCCGCGGCGCCGTACGCCAGGAAGGCGAGGCACATGACCGCGAGCGGGTACAGGCCCGAGGACGGCAGGGCGACGCGCCGCATCAGCCACGCGCCGGCGAAGCCGCAGGCGGCGCCGATGAGGCCGCCGGCCACCAGCTCGAAGACGATCGTGCCGGCGACCTCGAACAGGCCGGCCTCGCCGACGGCACCAGTCGAGATGATGCCGACGAGGACGACCGTCGGCGCGTCGTTGAGTCCGGACTCGGCCTCCAGGGCACCGGTCAGGCGCTTGGGCAGCGGCACGACGCGCAGCACCGAGAACACCGCGGCCGCGTCGGTCGGCGAGCACACCGCACCCAGCAGGACAGCCAGCTCCCACGGCAGGCCCAGGAGGTAGTGGGTGCCGACCGCCACCACGGCCACCGACACTGCGACCCCCAGGGTGGCCAACGAGATCCCGAGGCGGATGCTCGACCTCATCTGCCGCCAGTCGGTCGTCAGACCACCTTCGGCCAGGATGATCGCGAGCGCACCGAAGCCGAGCGCGTGGGCCAGCTGGGCGTCGTCGAACGGGATCGCGAACGGGCCACCCTCGCCGAGCAGCACTCCGATGAAGAGGTAGATCAGCAGCGAAGGGAGGCCGGCTCCCGCCGAGACCCGGACCGCCAGGATCGCCGCCAACGTCACGACCGCGCCGACCAGCACGAACGCGTCGAGCTGGTGGACGTCGAATGTCATGCACACCTCGTGCCATCGGGCTTGGAGACGGGGCTGGTCGTGGCGCGATCCTATCGGTGCCGTAGTGCCAGAATCGTTCGTCGGAGCACGTTTGGACGGCCCTCGCCACGGGTAGGCGTCCGCCGACGAGAGGGAGTGATCGATGTACGGCGACACCGCCGCGGGCCGCAAGCGCGTCGCCCAGCTGCGCGAGCAGAGCGGCGACATCCGGGCCCTCGCCGCACGACTCGTCTCCCAGGCCGAGGCCGTGCCGTGGCACGGCAAGGCCGCCGACGCGATGCGCGAGCGGATCAAGGAGCGCGCGAGCCACCTCCGGGCCGCCGCCGCCCAGCACGAGACCGCCGCCGAGTCGCTGGCCAAGCACCTCACCGAGGTCGACTCCCTCAAGGAGGCCATCGAGGTGCGCTCCCACAAGGCCACCACCCTCGTCGAGGACGCCCGCACGCGAGCGAGCGAGGCCGAGGACGGCCAGCCCGACGCGACCGACGCGCCGCTGCTGGCGTTCGACCCTCCCCCCGCCGGTCACAAGGACTGGCTGACCGTCGACCTGCCGGGGCTCTGACATGGTGACCATCGACCTGACCACCCCGCCCACTCCCCCGGCGAGCTTCCTCGACGGGATGGCCCGCCGCCTCGCCCTGACCCTGCCCGAGCTGCGCCTCGTCGCCGAGCTCGCGGGCGGGGCGCCCCTGCCGTTCGACCTCGCCACCGGCGACGCGCCCGCGACCGGCGCCGGCTCGCTCTCCGGTCGGCTCGGCCAGAGCCGCGGCTCAGTGGAGGACTCCGCCTACACCGACGCGATCGGCACGCTGCACGACCCGCACGACACCCTGCGTCGACGAGGCCTGCTCACCGACGAGGGCGCCGACCCCGGCATCGTCGGGGCCGTGGGGCTGCTCGCCACGCCGCGGCTCGCCCTCGACATCGACGTCGCCGCCGGTGACACCCAGGTGAAGGCCTGGCACCGCCACAGCGGCGGCGCAGTCGCGAGCCTGTCGACGTGCGACGGCATCGTCTTCGAGCTCGCGTGGTTCCCCGCCGACCAGTGGACCGTCGAGCTCGCGCGGGTCACCGCGGTCCCCGAGGACGTGCCGCTCGGCACCTCCCACGTGCCCGCCCACCTCGACGTCCCCTACGCGCTCGCCGACGCGATCGGCGAGGCCTTGCGCTCCGGGCGCTCCGACCTCGTCCCCGTGCTGATCGGTCAGGCCGACGGCGACGTGCTCGCCGACGGGGAGCCGCTCGGCGCCGCCGAGGCCGCCGCCTCCGTCTCCGCCGTCCACACCGAGAGCCGGGGCCGCCTCCGCATCCTCGCCGCCGAGGTGGCCGAGCGCGCCACGACCGCTGTGGGCGTGGTGTCGTGGGTGCTGCTGCGCGACGGCTGGCACTCGCTGACCCCGCGCCACGACGACGGCGCCCGCGTCGCCGTGGGCCGCGTCGACCCCGACGACCTGGCGACCGAGCTCGCCCCCGTACTGGCCCAGGTGACCACGACATGAAGCCACCCCACGACGTTCTCGCCCTCCCCCGCTACGCTCCTCCGTCCGACAACGCCGCAGGGACCCCGACATGAGCGACCTCGAGATCCCCCGCACCCACGGCGACGAGACCCCCGAGGCCTCCTCGGCGTCGGTCACCGCGGACAAGTACGACCAGATGCTGGCGCTGGCCGACCTCTTCGACTCCTCCGGCAACGAGATGCGCACCCGCGCCCGCCTCGGGTCGGAGATCCTCTCCGACGACGACGTCGCCGACTCCGGCGAGCTGTCCCGGGCCACCTGGGGCCAGGCCGAGGAGGACATCCGGGCCGCCACCACGGGCAAGAACGGCCTGCTGACCCGCTCGGTCGAGCTCGACGCCGACGCGCTCGTCGTACGAGCAACCGTGCTGACCTACCGCTGGATCGACGAGCTCCAGCAGGCCGCCTACAAGACGCTCGGCTCGATCGCCGGGCGCGCCATCGGCTACCTCGCGCCCGAGGTGGCGCTCGGCGGCGCGATCGTCAGCGCCGGCCTCATCGAGACCGACGCGATGGACCGCGACGGCGTCACGGCCTACCTCAACGAGCTCGCCGAGAACAACCCCGAGCTGATGGACCACCTCTCCGGGGGCGGTGGGCTGCTCGACGGCCTGCACATGCGCTCGCTGCTCACCGCCGGCGTGCTGGCCACCGACCAGGGAGCGCACGCCGCGCGTGGCGGGCTGCGTGCCATCGGCGTCGAGCCGTTCCCGACCGACGCCGTGGCGGCCTTCCGCGACTCCGCGGGATCGTTCGTCGAGGTCGAGCACCCCGAGGCCGAGGCCGACACCGGTGAGGGACATGCGCCCCGCTCGCTCGAGGAGCTGATGGCCAACCTGCTCGCCGAGGACCGCAGGATCAGCGTCCAGCGCGTCGGCGCCGGCCGATACATCGCCTACCTCCCCGGCAACCTCGGTCCCGAGAACGGCCGGCTCAGGCTCGTCGGCGCCGACCCGACGACGTCCGCGAGCAAGGTCGTCCGGGCCATCGAGAAGGCCGTCACCGAGGACGACGCCCGCGTCATGCTCGTCGGTTCCGCCGCCGGCGGCGCCATCGCGGCCGAGATCGCCGCCACCGCGAGCTCGACGCGCTTCGTCGTCGACCAGGTCGTCACCGCAGGAGCACCGTCGGCGCAGGTGCCGCGGATCCCCGGCGAGACTCGCGTCCTGTCGCTGGAGGACCGCTCCGACCCCGTCGCCCTGCTCGGCTCGCTGATCAACGCCTCGATCCCCAACCGGCTCACGGTCGTCTTCGACGGCCGCGACGGCGAGGGCACCAGCGTGTACGTCGAGGGCGCCCGCGCCGCCGACAGCGCCGAGCACCCGGAGGTCCGGGCGGAGATCACCCGCCTCCAGGACCTCGGCTTCCTCGCCGGCTAGACAATTCCATGCACGAACTCGCCCAGCTGGGCGAGGTTGCGGCACTCGGTCATCGGCACGACCTCGCCGTACTTGTCGGCGGCGCTGTCGCCCGTGCCCCAGTGGCGCGGGTGCTCGGGGTTGAGCCACCAGGCGTGGCGGGCCCGGCCGGCCAGGTCGGCGAGCACGGGCAGGGCGAGGTCGCTGTAGTTGGACCGCGCGTCGCCCAGGACGAGCAGCGATGACTTCGGACCGATCGCGTCGCCGTGGTCCTCGGCGAATCGGGTCAGCGCCCGCCCGTAGTTGGTCCGGCCCCACAGTGCGGCGTGCGAGATGCTCGCCGCCAGGCCCTCCATCACCTCGACCACGTCCGCGCCGGGCTGGAACCGGTCGCTGACCTCGACCACGTCGTCGACGAACGTGAATGCCCGCACGCCGCTGAACGCCTCGCGCAGCGCGTACACCAGGAGCAGGGTGAACTGCGCGAAGTTGGCCACCGACCCGCTCACGTCGCAGAGCACGACGAGGTCGGTGCGGTGCGGCCGCTTGGGCTTGTGGATCGTGGTCAGCGGCACCCCGCCCGTGGCGATCGACGCGCGCACCGTGCGGCGTACGTCGAGGGGGCCGCGCCGCCGCGCGTGCTGCTCCTTGGTGAGCCTGGCCGCCAGGCGCCGGGCCAAGGGATAGATCTCGCGCCGCATCTCGTCGAGGTCGCTGCGCCGGGCGGCGGTGAAGTCGAGCCGGTCGATGGTGGGCCGCACGGTCACGTCTACGACGTGCTCGGGCCCCTTCTCCTCCGCGATGCGGCGCCGCGCGTCGCCCTCGACCATCCGGGTGAAGTCGCCGATCCGGCGGCCGGCCGCGCGCTGCGCCTGCTGGTCGTCGAGGCCCTCGGCGAGCAGCCCCTGCACGAGGCGGTCCATCAGCTCGGACGGGGACACGCGCTGGAGCGAGGTGTACGCCGACCAGCTCGACAGCCCCGGCCCGCGCCCGGGCATCGCGCCGAACCGCGCCACCGCCTCGACTGCAAGGTCCTGCAATGCCTGCTGGTCACCGGCGGCGAGCGCCTCGGCCAGCGCCTCGCGGAAGCGCTCGAGCTCGAGCCCCGAGTCGCGCACGCCCTGCGTCGGGACGGTGTCCTCACCGGCGACGCCACCTCCGATCAACCGCGGGTAGTAGATGTCGAAGACCGCGTCGAAGGTGACCCGCTGCGGCTGCCGCTTCACGAGCGTCGCGGCGTACGCCGCCCGCACGGTCTCGCGGTCGTGCCACCGCACCTTCTCCAGTGCGCTGATCGCGTCGAGGCCCTCCGCCAGCGACACCGAGAGGCCCGCGGAGCGCAGTGCCTCCACGAAGCCGATGTGGGTGTCGAGCAGGCTCATCGGACGCTCATCCCACGGCCAGCTTCAGCTCCTTGATCGCCCGCTGCTGGTCGGAGGCGTGCTTGAGCACGACGCCGAGCGTGCGCGCGACGGTGGCCTCGTCGAGGTCGCCGATCTGGAGGGCCACGAGGGTGCGCGCCCAGTCGACCGACTCCGCGATCGAGGGCGCCTTCTTCAGCTCGAGCTCGCGCAGGCGTACGACGACGTCGACGAGCTGCGCAGCGACCTTGTCGTCCAGGCCGGGGACCTGGCTCGTCACGATCGCGCGCTCGCGGTCGGCGTCGGGGTAGTCGAGGTGCAGGAACAGGCAGCGGCGCTTGACCGCCTCGGACAGCTCGCGGCTGGCGTTGGACGTCAGCACCACGAACGGGCGCCGCGTCGCGGTCACCGTGCCGAGCTCGGGGATCGTCACCTGGAAGTCGCTCAGCACCTCCAGCAGCAGCCCCTCCACCTCGACGTCGGTCTTGTCGACCTCGTCGACGAGCAGCACCGTCGGCTCGTCGCGACGGATGGCGCTCAGCAGCGGCCGGGTGAGCAGGAACTCCTCGGTGAAGATGTCGTCGTGGGTCTCGCTCCAGCTCGCGTCGCTCTGGGACGCCTGGATGCGCAGCAGCTGCTTCTTGTAGTTCCACTCGTAGAGCGCCCGCGCCTCGTCGAGGCCCTCGTAGCACTGCAGCCGCACCAGCTCCGCACCCGTCGCCCGGGCGACCGCCTTGGCCAGCTCCGTCTTGCCGACACCCGCCGGCCCCTCGACCAGCAGCGGCTTCTCCAGCGCACCCGCGAGGTACGCCGTCAGCGCCGTCGCGTCGTCGGTCAGGTAGCCGGTCGCACGCAGCCGGGCGGTCGCGTCGTCGGCGGAGGAGAACCAGGTCACGCCCGCGAGCCTATCCGTGAAGATTGAGCAGAGGGGGCGGGATTCGAACCCGCGGTAGGTCTCCCTACGACCGCTTTCAAGGCGGTTCCGATCGGCCGCTCCGGCACCCCTCCTCGTCCGACGCTGCGCGCCGCACACCGCGGGACTCTACCCAACGCTGCACGGGCGCGACCCGGGCGCGGCGGGCGCGGGGGCTGCGTGGGAAAATCGGTGCGTGACGAACGAGAACGCCACCGTCTACCGCCTCGCGCCAGCGGTCGCCGCGCGCCTGCTGGGGCTGGTGCTGGTGGCGGTCGCGGTGCTGATCCTCCTGTGCACGCTCGCCATCGCGGTGATCGACCTGCACACGGTCTTCCTGCTGGTGCCCGTGGTCCTCACCGCGCTCGTCCTGGGCTGGGCCTGGTGGCTGTGGCGGGAGAAGGGGTGGATCGCCCGGCTCACCCCCGAGGGCTACCGCGTGCAGTGGGTCCGCGGCGTCGGCGCGGCGTCGGGCCGCTGGAAGGACGTCGAGGACGCGGTCACCACGACCGTCGCCGACTCCCCCGTCGTCGTGCTGCGACTGCGCGACGGCCGCACCACCACGATCCCGGTCGAGATGCTCGCCGTGGACCGCGAGGCGTTCGTCCGCGACGTCCAGGCGCACCTCCAGCAGGGGCACGGGCTCCGCAAGTTGTGACCTGATTCGGCGCGAGCGGCGTCGGCCTTGTAACCTTCTGTGCGCCCGGCGCTGGTCGGGCATGGAGGCGTCGCCTAGTCCGGTCTATGGCGCCCGCCTGCTAAGCGGGTTTGGGGCTAAAACCCCATCGAGGGTTCAAATCCCTCCGCCTCCGCGCCATCGGCCCCCTTCCGCCAGGAAGGGGGCCGAAACGCATCCTGGGCCGACTTCTGCAAGAACCTGCAATGCACAGACCTGCAGTCTGATCCGAGTTACGCGTCAGTACTGCCTGGGGGAGAATGAGGAGGTCATCCCCTGTGACGATCATCGAGGTGAAGAATTCATGACCCCTGTACGCCGCATCGCCGCCGCTGCCCTCGTGGCCGTGCTCGGGCTCGGAATCGCCGGAGCGGGCATCGCCGCGCCAGCCAGTGCTCTCGACATCACGTGGGGCAAGACCAAGGCACCTCACTGAGGACGCAGCGTGCCATGATGGGCACGCAGTGAAGAGCTGAGGCACGGACCCTCTCAACCCCCCACGAGTCCTGGTCCGAAGGCCTCCCCCACAGGCCAGCTTCAGCTCTCGAGGGCAGCAACCTCCGGTTGCTGCCCTCGACCTTTTCCCGGGCTCGACTGCTAGGTCGCGGCGCCCGTCTCGTCGGTCTCGCGGCCGGAGATGCCCCGCTTGCCCATCTCGTAGCCGAGCTGGAAGCGCGTCTCCACCTCGAACTCGTTCTTCAGGTCTGCGACGTAGCCGGCGTACGTCCGCGGGCTGACGCCGAGGCGCTTGGCGCCGGCCGGGTCGGCGCGACCCTCCAGGAGCATGCGGATCGTCATGGCGCGCTGCTCGGTGGCGATGTCACGCATGAGGGAGGTCTCGCTGCTGGTGAACGGGCGGGCGCGCTCCCAGTGGCGCTCGAACATGTCGACCAGGTAGCTGACGAGCGAGCGGTCGCTGATCACCATGGCCGCGTCCGTGCCCTCGTGGCTGGGGATGATGGCCGTGCGCCGGTCGACCACGATCAGGCGGTTGAAGAACTCGTCCAGCGTGCGCACCTCGGCGCCGGCCGCGGTCACCGCGGCGACGTACTTGCGGGTGTCGGCGCCGCGACGTGCCGCGTGCTGGTAGAGCGTGCGGATCGTGACGCCGCGCTTGAGGGCGGCGATCTCGTGGGCGACGGACTCGTTGAGCTGCTTGATCCCGCGGCGGTACTGCGGCTGCGCGGTGAGCACCTCCTCCTGCGCGTCGCCGACCAGCGAGGTGAGGAAGGTGCCGATCGTGGCGATGCCGCGGATCTCGGCGAAGGGGCCGCCGACAGCGCTCGGCGAGCGACGCCACGCCTGCGAGAGCGCACTGAAGGCCTGCGCCCAGTGCGCCGACTCCGCGATGAGCTCGGCACCCTGCTGGCCCAGCGGGGCCACCACCTGCGCCTGCACGGCTGCGGGGTCCACCGCGTGCCAGCTGGTGCCGTCCTCGGTCTTCACCACGAGCCCGACCTCCACGAGGATGCCGAAGGCCTCGTGCAGGTCGCCGCCCTTGACGATGCGCTCGTCGGCGGCGCTCACACCCCCGGAGGTCACGATCTCCTCGTAGAGAGGCGTGGCGTGTTCCTCGAACACGTTGCGCTCGTGCTGGCCCAAGGGCATGACTCACCTCCCAGTTCCCCGATCCCGGTGGGAGGATCGTGCCACACCGCCCCCAACGGCCCCCGGACGAAATGGGCCCGACCCGCCCCCGGGTGGTCCGGGGACGGGTCGGCGGCGGCTGTGCGGCCGGTCAGGCGCCGAGACGCGCCTTGAGGGTGTCGAGCTCGCTCCAGAGGACGGCCGGCAGGTCGTCGCCGAACTTCTCGAACCACTCCTCGATCTGCGGGATCTCGGCCTTCCACTCCTCGACGTCGACCGCGAGGGCCTGCGTGAGCTGCTCCTCGGTGAGGCCCAGGCCGTCGACGTCGAGCGAGCCCGGGGCCGGGACGTGGCCGATCGGGGTCTCGACCGCGGCGGCCTGACCGTCGATGCGCTCGATGACCCACTTCAGCACGCGGCTGTTCTCGCCGAAGCCCGGCCACAGGAAGTCACCGTCGTCGCCGCGGCGGAACCAGTTGACGTAGAAGATCTTCGGCAGCTTGGCGGCGTCGTTGTCCTTGCCGACGTTGACCCAGTGGCCGAAGTAGTCGCCGGCGTTGTAGCCGATGAACGGCAGCATCGCCATCGGGTCGCGGCGCACCACACCGACGGCGCCGACGGCGGCGGCGGTGGTCTCGGAGGACAGCGTGGCGCCCATGAAGGTGCCGTGGTTCCAGTCGCGCGCCTCGGCCACCAGCGGGATGGTCGTCTTGCGGCGGCCGCCGAAGAGGATCGCGTCGATCGGCACGCCGCGCGGGTCGTCGTACTCGTCGGCGAGGATCGAGCACTGCTTGATCGGGGTGCAGTAGCGGCTGTTGGCGTGGCTGGACAGCTCGTCGCTGTCCGGCGTCCACGGCTCGCCCTTCCAGCTCGTGGCGCGGGCCGGCGGGTTCTCCAGGCCCTCCCACCACACGTTGCCGTCCTCGGTGAGGGCGACGTTGGTGAAGACCGAGTTGCCCTTGCGGATGGTCTCCATGGCGTGCGGGTTGGTGTGCTCGTTGGTGCCGGGCGCGACGCCGAAGAAGCCGAACTCGGGGTTCACGGCCCACAGGCGGCCGTCCTCGCCGACGCGCATCCACGCGATGTCGTCGCCGATGGCCTCGACCTTCCAGCCCGGGATGGTCGGCTTGAGCATCGCCAGGTTGGTCTTGCCGCACGCGCTCGGGAAGGCCGCGGCGACGTACTTGGTGACGCCCTGGGGGGAGGTCAGCTTGAGGATGAGCATGTGCTCGGCGAGCCAGCCCTCGTCGCGCGCCATGACCGAGGCGATGCGCAGCGCGTAGCACTTCTTGCCGAGCAGGGCGTTGCCGCCGTAGCCCGAGCCGAAGCTCCAGATCATCCGCTCCTCGGGGAACTGGACGATGTACTTGGTGTCGTTGCACGGCCACGCGACGTCGGCCTGGCCCGGCTCGAGCGGCATGCCGACGGAGTGGAGGGCGGGCACCCACTGCGGGTCCTCGCCGGCGGCCTCGAGCTCCTCGATGCGGGTGAGGACCTCGGTGCCCATGCGGGCCATCACGCGCATGGAGACGGTGACGTACGCCGAGTCGGTGAGCTCGATGCCGAACATCGGCTTCTCGGCGTCGACGTGGCCCATCACGAACGGGATGACGTACATCGTGCGTCCGCGCATGCAGCCGGCGTAGAGCCCGCGCATGAGCTCCTTCATCTTCTCCGGCGCCATCCAGTTGTTGGTGGGTCCGGCGTCGCGCTCGTCGACCGAGCAGATGTAGGTGCGGTCCTCGACGCGGGCGACGTCCGTGGGGTCGGAGGCCGCGTGGAACGAGTTGGGCATGACCTCGGGGTCGAGGCGCGTGAAGGTGCCGGTGGCCTCGAGGGAGGCGGTCAGCTGCGCCCACTCCTCGTCGGACCCTGAGCACCAGTGGATCGAGTCGGGCTGGGTGAGCTCGGCGACCTCGGTGACCCAGGCCAGGATGCCCTGATGCGTGGTGGGAGGTGTCGTCTGGGTGTCGATCGTTGCGGTCATGAGCGTTTCCTTCAGCGTGCGGAGCGTCTGGTTCGCGCGGCCTCGTTGTCGGCGACTTGCGGGGACGCTAGCCCTTGTGAATGCACGCACATATTGGATCGATCACAGACCTGTGACCTGGCTCTCGCTACTCCCGCGTACGCCGGTGCGGCTGGGCCAGGCGCTCGCCCAGGGAGCCTCCGGCGGGTCCGCCGACGGCTGCGTCCGGGTGGATGCTGCGGGTCTCGGCGCGCCGGTTGCGGGACGCGAGCCAGTCGCGGAGGTAGAACTTCGGGAGGATCTTGGCCACCGCGAGCGCGACGTAGACGATCGTGTTGATCGCGACGAAGGCCGCCAGCACGGCGATGAACTGGTTCTTCAGGATGCTGTCGGGGAGCAGGACGCCCATCGGGACGACGGCGGGTGCCAGGGACATGTCAGCTCCCCACCTTGGCGCCGGAGTCGCCCTGGACGACGTGCTTCCAGTCGGCCTGCTTGGCCAGCGAGAGGTCCCAGATGCCCTTGAGGTAGACCACGTTGAGGAACATCGCGTAGAAGAGCTCCGGGAAGAGTGAGAGCCCCAGGAGCCGGGCCTTCCAGCCGCCGCGCCAGACCGTCACCACCCGCTCGAGGGTGAAGACGAGGCCGATGCCGATCCAGAACGGGAACCACACCCAGTTCGAGGTGGCCAGGACCATCAGGATGATCAGCGAGAGGTAGGCCCCGAGCGCGATCACGCCGTAGCCGATGCCGAGCTGCTGCATCCAGTAGCGGAAGGTCTGCGGGCGAAGGCCGTACGCGCCGAGGTTCTCCAGGGCGCCGCGCTGCCAGCGCAGCCGCTGGGCCCAGAGGCCGCGCCAGTTGGGCATCACCTCGGTCACCACGGTGCACTCGCTCGGCGAGATCATCAGGGCGCCGAGGGTCTTCAGCGCGATGGTCAGCTCGTTGTCCTCGGTCAGCGCGACCGTGTCGTAGACGTCGCCCGGCACGCCGGGGAGGATCTTGCCGCGCTCCTCGGCCACGGCGCGCAGCGCCCGCGGCCGGAAGACCGAGGCGGTGCCGGTGAGCACGAAGACGCGGCCACGCCGGCGCCGCAGGTCACGCTGGTAGCGGGTGTACTCGTTGCGCTGGAACTGACCGATGAGCCCGAAGCCGTCCTCGCCGTAGAACAGGCCGCCGACGGCCATCAGCGCGCGGTCCCAGGTGAGCCGGTTGGCCGCGCCCTCGAGGAAGCCGTCGTCGAGGGTGGTGTCGGCGTCCATGATCATCACGCAGTCGTTGTCGCCCTGGCCCGGGAGGACCTCGGCCAGCGCCTGGTTGAGGCCGCCGGCCTTCTTGTGCGTGTTGTCCACCGTCTCGAAGACGTCGACCCCGGCCTCACGGGCCAGCCGGACGGTGCCGTCGGTGCAGTTGTCGGCCACGACCACGATGCGGGCCGGGGGCATCGACTGCGACAGAAGTGACCGGAGGGTCTCGGCGATACAGCCCTCCTCGTTGTGGGCCGGGATGAGCACGGTGATCGTCACCGGACCGGCGTACACGCCGCGGGTCTCGGACATCACCAGCTTGGGCGCGAGCGGCATCCGGCCGCTGTCCTCGCTCCTTCGGGCCCGCGTGAGGAGCCGCCGCTCGATCCCGGCGACACCGGCGGCCAGCAGGAAGGCGACGCCGACCGCGGCCAGGAGGATCCGGGGCGCGGGCATCTCGGTGTCGTAGAAGACCTTCCAGATGCCGAAGAGCACGCCCTCGGACGGTGCCCGGCCGGCCTCGGGGTCACCGGAGGCGACGGCGACCCACAGAGCGGTCGCCCCCAGCGCCGCCGAGCCGATGATGGCCAGTCCCACCGAGCGTTGCAGCCACTGCATCCGTCCCGAGTCTCCTTGTCCACCAGTGGGCGAGCACGCCTCGCCCGCTCAGTCCTTCGGCGCCGCCTCGACCACGGATGGCAAGAACTCGCGCACGAACTCGTCGTAGGGCACAGGCTTGCCGATCAGGTAGCCCTGCGCGAAGTCGACGCCCTCCTCACGACACACCTCGAGGATCTCCGGCTCCGAGACGAACTCGGCGACCGTCCGCTTGCCGAGGTCGCGGGCGATGCCGACGATCGAGCGCATGATCGTGCGGTCCACCGGCGAGTCCGGGACGTGGGCGACGAACTCCCCGTCGATCTTGACGTAGTCGAAGAAGAGGTGCTTGAGGTAGTAGAAGGAGCCGAAGCCGGCACCGAAGTCGTCGAGGGCGAACGCGCACCCGAGGTCGGTCATCCGGGCGGCGAAGTCGCGCGCCATGGCGACGTCGGCCACGGCCGCCGTCTCGGTGATCTCCAGGATGAGGGCCGCCGGGTCGACGCCGTGGGTGGCCAGCGAGGTGACGATCGCCTGCTCGATCTCGGGGTTGCCGATGGAGTGGCCCGAGAGGTTGACCTCGAGCTCGAACTCCGGGTCGTGCTCCGCCCGGATCCGCGCCAGCATCTCCATGCTCTTGTCGACCACCCAGGCGTCCACCTGGGGCATCAGGCCCACGCGCTCGGCGATGTAGACGAAGCGCGAGGGCGGCACCAGCTCGTCCTCGTCGCGCAGCCGCAGCAGCACCTCGGCGGAGCTGATCCGCCCGGTCGCGATGTTCATGATCGGCTGGAGGTGGAGCTCGAAGCGGTCGTTCTCCAGGGCTCCCTCGATCCGGCTCTGCCAGTGCAGCCGGGCGGCGGTGCGCGGGCCGCGCTCGTCGCCCTCTGGGAGCACGGCGACCTGGTTGCGGCCGGCCTCCTTGGCGTCGTACATCGTCATGTCGGCCAGCGCCAGGATGTCGGCGGCGTGCTCGGAGGCGGCCCGGAAGGTGACGGCCCCGACGCTCGCCGTCACGCGCCGGGCCACGCCGTCGAGCGTGGCGGCGTGGTCACGGATCCGGTCGACCACGAGTCGGGCGACCCGCTCGGCGGCGGCCTGGTCGCCGTCGGTGAGCAGGACGGCGAACTCGTCGCCGCCGAGCCGGGCCACCAGGTCCGAGCTGCGGATCGAGCGCCGCAGCAGGCCGGCGATGGTGATCAGCAGCTGGTCGCCGGCGTTGTGGCCCAGCGTGTCGTTGACCTGCTTGAAGTTGTCGAGGTCGAGCAGGAGGAGCGCGCCCGTGGCCCCGATGCGGCCGCAGCGGTCGAGGTGGCGGTGCAGCTCGGTCTCGAAGCGTCGCCGGTTGGCCAGCCCGGTGAGGACGTCGTGGTCGGCGAGGTGGGAGAGCCGGTCGAGGTAGCGGCGGCGGTCGGAGATGTCGACGACGTTGACCATCACGACCTCGCCCATGCCGCGGTCGCCGACGACGATGCTGCTGAGCGCCACGCTGACGTCGTTGCCACCGGAGTCGCGGAAGCTGCACTCGGTCTCGAAGGTGTCTCCGGGCCGCGCCACGACCCGGCTGACGTGGTCCTCGATCTGGGTCTCGCCGGGCGTCTCGAAGGCGCTGAGCTGGTGGCCCACCATCTCCGGGGGGTCGAGACCCACGAGGACCGCCATGGAGACGTTGACCCGGATGATCTGTCCCTCGAGGTCGAGGAGCGCGACCCCGTGGGGGGCGTCGTCGAAGAGGCGCTCGACCCGCTCGTTGGCCACGCGGGCCCGGCGCGTCTGCCGCTCGAGGTCGCGGACGATGCGTTGCAGGACGGGGGCGAGCACCAGCGCGATCGCCGCCCACACCACCGCGCGGCGCCAGTCGCCGAAGGGGTAGCTCGGCTCGCCGACGACGACGATCGGGATGGCGAAGGTGAGGATCGCCAAGGCGCTGGCCACCCACAGCTGCGGGGGTGTCCCGGTGATCGCGAGCCAGAGGATCGGGAGCACGAGGATGACGGTCATCCCCGACGACGACCCGCCGGTGCCGGCTCCCGCGGCGTCGTGGACGAGGGCCGCGAAGGGGAAGAGCAGGTAGGCGGCGAGGGGATCGAGCCACGACCGCTCGGAGCGCCGCTGGGCGAGGAAGAAGACGACGGCGACGGGGACCAGGCTGATCGCAGCCAGGACCGTCACCCACCACGGTCGCTCGTAGGGCGGGAGGGCGACGGTCACCAGGGCCAGGAGCGCCACCAACGCGAACGGCAGCGCCAGGCGGGGCGAACCCCGCCGCAGGTCGGCGTACGACGCCCCCGCAGCGCGGGTCTCCGAGGCGGGTCGTCGCACCCGACCAGACTAGACCAGTCGGGTGCGACGCCGGTGCGTTACTGCTCGTTCTCCAGGTCGGCCGCGACGCGGCGGTGGGCCTCCCAGATCTCCTCGGGCATCCGCTCGAACTGGGAGAGGTGCTCGTCGCGGAAGCCCATCTCCTGCTGCCAACGCTCCTTGTCGATGGTGAGGATGCGCTCGAGGTCCTCGGGTGCGATGTCCACGCCGTCGAGGTCGAGCTCCTCCTCGGTCGGCAGGATGCCCACGGCCGTGCGGCGGCCGCTGACCTCGCCGTTCTTGAGCTGGAGGAGCCAGAGCAGCGGGCGGAGGTTGTCGCGGTAGCCGGGCCACAGGAAGTGGCCGTCCTCCGGGTCCTTCTGGAACCAGTTGACGTGCGCGAAGATCGGCTGCTCCTTCGCCGCTCCCACCACGTCGAGGTAGTGGCGGGCGTAGTCGCCCTCGCCGTAGGCCATGAACGGCCGGTTGGACATCGGGTCGTAGCGCAGCTGGCCTTCGACGCCCTCGGCGGCGAAGGTTGCCTCGGCGCCCAGCGTCAGGCCGTCGTACACGCCCTCGGCCAGGTCGGTGATCGCGCGGATCAGCGGCTCACGGTCGCGGGTGCGGCCGCCGAAGATGATCGCGTCGATCGGCACGCCCGCGGCGTTGTCGTAGTCGGGGGCGATGTTGGGCACGTTGGCCAGCGTCGTGGTGAAGCGGCTGTTGGGGTGGGCCCAGTTGGCGCTGTCGTCGGGCTTGCGGTCCGCGAGCGGTGCACCGGTCCAGTCGAGCCATCCCTTCACGTCGGTCGGCGGCTTGGGGGTCTTGCCCTCCCACCACACCTCACCCGTGGTCGGGTTGTAGGCGACGTTGGTGAAGATCGCCTGGGATCCCTCGTTGATCGAGTGGAGCGCGTTGGGGTTGGTCTTCTCGTTGGTGTCCTTGGCGACGCCGAAGACGCCGTACTCGGGGTTCATCCCCATCAGCCGGCCGGTCTCCTCGTCGACCCACAGCCATGCGATGTCGTCGCCGTAGAAGGAGACGTGGTAGCGCTCGCCGAGCGCGTCGGGGGCGGCCATCATCGCCAGGTTGGTCTTGCCGGAGGCGCTCGGGAAGCCGCCGCAGACGTGGTAGGTCTGCCCCGTCTCCTTGTCGTGGATGCCGATGAGCATGTACTGCTCGGCGAGGAACTTCCTGCTCGCCCACCCGTCGTACGCCCCCTGCCGCAGGCCGTGGGCGATCTTGCCCAGCAGCGCGTTGCCGCCGTACGACGACCCGAAGTGCAAGATGGTGCGCTCGTCGGCGACGGTCACGAAGTAGCGCTGGTCGTCGGGGGTGCCCTGCCCGAGGTTCTCCAGGTCGCCGGTCACGTGGACGGCGCGGACGAAGGAGTCCGGGTCCTCGAGGTCGTTGACGAACTGCACGCCCACGCGCGACATCCGGATCATGTGGAGCACGACGGTGCGGGTGTCGGTGAGCTCGACGCCGGCGGCCCATGGGGCGAGCTCGTTGCCGGGGGGCGACATCAGGTAGGGGATGACGTACATCGTCTTGCCCTCGGACGCGCCGCGCATCCGGTCGTGCAGCATCGGCTTCATCTCCGAGGCCGGGCGCCAGTTGTTGTAGACGCCGCGGTCCTTCTCGTCGTTGGTGGCGACGATGGTGCGCTCCTCCGAGCGGGCGGTGTCCTTGTAGTAGCTGCGCGAGTAGTAGCGACCCTCGCCCGCCCGCTGCAGCTCCCCGGCTGCCACGGCCTCCTCCAGGAGCCGGGCGTCGTCGGAGGCGTTGACCACCTCGACGTGCTCGGCGCCGGTGAGCTCGGCGTACTCCTTCACGAACTCACGGACCCGGGGGTTCGTCAGCCCGGCTTCGTCCAGGACTGCCTCGAGATCTGCCATCGCGCTGCCTCCTCGTGCGGCGGGACCCCCGCCTCCTACGGTCTGGTGCCTGCACCATAGGGCACACCTCGGGCGCTCCCACCGGGCCGGAAGTCCCGAGTGCGCCGGGACGCCCGAAGGTCCCGGGTGCTCCCTGATTTCACCCGCCCACGTGGTGTCGGCTATCCTCGTCAGGTCCTCGCGCCACTGGTGCGAACGACATGCGCCTGTAGCTCAACGGATAGAGCATCTGACTACGGATCAGAAGGTTTGGGGTTCGAATCCCTACAGGCGCGCAGCGAGTCTCAGCGAGAAGAACCCCACCGGAACGCTTCACCCCGGTGGGGTTCTTCTCGTTGACGGCGAGCAAGCGCCTGCTCGCGAGCGCCAGCGAGCGGGACCAGGCGCGCAGATCGAACGGCCCCGGCATCGAGCCGGGGCCGTTCCTGCATTCCGCCCGCGCAGCGGCCGGTCAACCCACCTCGACCGGGTCCGAGCAGAACGTGACCTGCCCGGCACCTGAGCGGCCGTGGTTGACCGTCGTGACCCCGTCGACGTCGTGGAAGCCCCAGCTCGGGTCCCGGCCGACGAGGACGCCGACGCAGAAGACGACGGGGCCGGAGGCCGGCACCTCGCCGGCGTCGACGGTCGGCGGCGCGTACGCCGCCAACGGCAGCGGCACGCGCAGCGTCTCCTCGAGGGTCTCGCCGGGAGGAAGGGGCGTCACCCCGATCCACGGGAGCCCGTCGCCTCCGGCGTCGGACGAGACGGGGAAGACGCGCTTGGCGATCTCGGTGCCGCCGTCGGACGCTGCCACGACGTAGGCCGTGTCGGGTCGGTCGGAGAGTCGTCCGTAGCTGTCGGGCACGCGGTTGGTGACGAGCACCTCGTCGGCGGACCGGTTGCGCAGGGACCACTCGACCACCAGCTCGTCGCCGCCCGGGGTGAGGGTGGCGGTGAAGTCGACGTCGGGCGCCTCGACGGTCGGGGTCGCCGTCGAGGGGCCACTGGGCTCACCCGCGTCGTCCGGCCCCGTGGAGCCGGTCGGTGCGCTGCACGCGGCGAGCGCCGCGGCCAGGCCGATCACGAGCGCACCGGCGCGCATCCTCATCCTGCTCCCTCGGTCGGTGGCTCAGTTGTAGCTCTCACGGTCTTCCCAGCCGATCTCATCACGCAACCCGTTCTCGGTGAGCTCCACCGGGTGGTCGGGGTCGACGATCTCCGGCGTGCTCGGGTCGTGGTCGTGGTCGACGGTCAGCCCGACGGCCGTCCGCTCACCCTGGTTGACCCCGTGGTCCACCACGTCGTCACCGTTGTAGTCGGTGTCGTCGAAGTTCTCGCTGAAGAAGTCGTAGATGTGCGCCATCTCGTGGTAGAGCCCGGCGATGGGCGGGCGGCCCTCGCCGCCGCCCTGGCGGTGCGGGTTGTACTCGATCGTCCCGTCGCCGTGGGCGTAGTTGTTGTCCTCGGTGAGCTCCCGGATCGTCACCGTGTCACGGTTGATGCCGAGGAAGCCGGAGTTGTCGTGCTCGTCCTGGAGCGCCGCGAGCATCTGCTGCCCGGTGGGCGACGCGGCGAGCAGGTCGAGGTCGGCCCGCACCCGGGCCACGAACTCGGGCGACCCCTCGATCTTGATGAAGTCGGAGAGGTCGTCGAGCTGGATGTTGACCGTGGTCTGCGTCTCGACGTCGTCGGCGTCGGTGTCGCCGTCCTCGGCGTACGACGTGTCGCTCCCGGAGCCGCCGTAGGTCGTGTCGTCGCCGCGACCGGCGTAGTGGACGTCGTTGCCGGCGCCGCCGACGAGCGTGTCGTCGCCGCGGCCACCCGAGACCGTGTCGTCACCGTCGCCGCCGATGACCGAGTCGGCGCCCTCGGCGCCCTCGAGGTAGTCCTTGCCCTCGCCACCGGAGACCGTGTCGTCACCGTCGCCGCCGTAGGCCGTGTCGTCGCCGTGGCCGCCGTAGACGTCGTCGTCGCCGCCCTGGCCGTCGAGGTAGTCACGGTCGGCACCGCCGGAGACGTAGTTGTCGCCCCCACCGGCGTCGATGCTGTCGCGTCCGTCGCCACCCACGTGGGTGTTGTCGCCGTCGGAGCGGTCGCGCACGACGTCGTCGTCCTCGCCGCCCGCCACCGTGACGCGTACGTCGTCGCTGCTCTGGACGGTGATCGTGTCGTTGCCGTCGCCCGTGCGGACCACGACCTCCTGGCCCGGAGGCACGCGGTAGGGCACGCCGTTGACGATCACGAAGGTCACGCCCGTGTCGGGGTTGGTCCACACCGTGACGGTGTCGTCGCCGTCGCCGGTGTTGACGATCGTCTGGTCACCGTTGTGGATGATCCCGGGCTCGCTGCTCTCCTCGGGCACGTCGAAGCCGTCGGCGCTGCCGTCGGCGACGCTCTCCCAGGTGGAGGCGATGTCGTCCCACTGCGCCCGGAGGGCCTGGAGCGACGCCGAGCCCCGGGCCAGCTGCGCGTCGACGTCGGACCGGATGTCCTGGGCGTCGGCCTCGGCGCGCCGGATGCGCTCCTCCTCGGCCTCGTCCTCGGGGAAGAACTGCACCCAGCTGCCGAAGCCGATGTGGCGGATGCCGGACACCGAGGCCCACGAGTTGTCCAGGTGGGCCTGGGCGATGCGGACCACGCCCGCACCGTCACGCAGGACCTCCGCCACGGCGCGCGCCACGTCGCCGGCCGTGTCCAGCGAGGCGACCAGCTGGCGTCGGTGGGAGTCGAACGACTCGGCCGTCCTGCCCTCCCAGCCTGCCGCCATCACCGCACCGGCCTTGGCGTTGACGGTGTCGCCGGAGCCGGTCAACGCACCGGCCACGTCGTCCCAGCCGTTGGCCGCCGTCTCGAGGTCGGCGGCCTGCTCGGCGAGCTCCCAGATCCCCTGTCCCATCACTTCACCCCCAGGATCACGCGGAGCAACGGGTTGTCGGTGACCTCGGCAGCGGTGGCGCGACTGACGCGGGCCGCCTCCTCGTCCTGGGCGGAGATGTCGAACGCACAGGTGTAGAGGTCGTCCATGTCGGCCTCGAGCACGGCCGCGAGCCGCCCGATGGCGACGTCCCCGGCGTCCAGCGTCGAGGTGTGCGCGGCGACGAAGCCGGGCCCACCGGACGAGTTGCCGGCCGCTCCCGAGTCGACCTGCAGCGCAGCCGCCTGGCCGCTCCAGCCGGTGTTGAGCTCGCGGGACTCGGCCAGGCAGGTGTCGGCGAGGCCGCACAAGTCCTCCGGTGTGACCTGCATGGTTGCTCCGTCCGTCGGCTCGGGTGTCTGACTGCTGTGGTGCCCGCGAGCGAGGTACGCCAAACCCGCGCGCCGCCCTCGACTCACCGCCGTAGGCTCGGCGCCGTGCCGCCGATCGACGACTCACGCGTCCGCGCGTCGCCGGGTCCGTGGAGCTGACGCCGCGCCAGCGGATGGCCGGCGACCACCTCCGGATGGTCCACGACCACTTCCGCGGGCAGCTGGCAGAGCTCACCCGGGCAGCCGTGGCGCTCCGGGACGGCGAGGGCGACGTGGCCGACGTACGAGAGAGCCTGCACCGCCTCGGTCCGGACCTGTCCGCGCAGCAGGTGTCCGGCCTGTGCCGCCAGGTCTGCCGGTTCCTGACCATGCACCACACGATCGAGGACCAGAGCATGTTCCCGGCCGTGGCCACCCTGACGGCGTACGCACCGGTCGCGACGCGGCTCGCCGAGGAGCACCTCGTCGTCCACGAGCACCTCGAGCGGGTCGACGATCTCGCCGTCTCGGTGCACTCTGATCCGTCGCGTGTGCCCGAGCTCATCGACGCCGTCGCGGAGCTGCGCCACGACCTCGAGTCGCACTTCGCCTACGAGGAGACCGAGATGACCGAGCCGCTCGGCCTGCTGGGGCTCGGCCTCTGACTCGTTCTGCTGTGAGCGGAACGCGTAGGCCGGCCGGCGCCCGGCTGGCTACCGTCGGAGCATGGGCGAGATCGTGAGGTTCCCCGAGCGGGCAGCGGACCATCCAGTCGAGGCACCCGAGCCGCTGTGGCGCGAGCTCGTCGGCCGTGAGCTGCACCGCGAGCGCAAGGAGCGCGGTGAGCGGCTCCTCGACGTCGCGCATCGGGCCGGGGTCTCGATGCAGTACCTCTCCGAGGTCGAGCGGGGGCTCAAGGACCCGTCGTCGGAGATGCTCCAGGCGATCGCCGGGGCACTCGAGCTGGACGTGCGCGAGCTCGCCTCCCGCGCGTCGCGTCCCAAGGCGCTCGCCCTCGCCGCCTGAGTCAGGCGATCGCCGGTCCCTGCTCCCGGAAGACCGTGTCGACGATGCCGTAGTCGACCGCGGCCGTGCCGGGGAGCACCAGCGTGCGGTCGGTGTCCTGGCGGATCTGCTCGGGCGTACGTCCGGTGTGCTGCGCGAGGATCTCCTCGAGGACCAGGCGGACACGCGCGACCTCGTCGGCCTCGAGGATGAGGTCCGGGACGGTGCCGCGGCCCTGCGTCGCCGGCTGGTGGAGCACCACCCGGCCGTGCGGCAGGATCGCCCGCTTGCCGGGCGCGCCGCCGGCCAGCAGGACCGCCGCGGTCCACGTCGCCTGGCCGACGCACACGGTCTCGACGTCGGGGCGGACGAACTGCATGGCGTCGTAGATCGCCAGCATCGCGTCGATCGAGCCGCCGGGTGAGTTGATGTAGAGGCTGATCGGGAGCTCGGGGTTCTCCGACGAGAGGTGCAGGAGCTGCGCGATGACCGCGTTGGCGACGCCGTCGTCGATCTCGGTGCCGAGGTAGACGATCCGCTCGGACAGCAGCCGGGAGTAGAGGTCGAGGGTCCGCTCGCCCCGCGGCGTCTGCTGGACGACGTACGGGATCGTGTAGGTGCTCATCGCACACCTGCCAGCCCGACGGAGCGCGCGCGCCCGGGCGTGACGTGGTCGACGCTGGTGATGACCTCGTCGACGAAGCCGTAGTCGAGCGCCTGCTCGGCGCTGAACCACCGGTCGCGCCGCGAGTCCCGCTCGACGGTGTCGCGGTCCTGGCCCGTGTGACCGGCGATGAGGCCGAGGACGGTGTCGCGGGTGTGGCGCAGGTCGTCGGCCTGGATCTCGATGTCGACGGCCGTGCCGCCGATGCCGGCCGAGCCCTGGTGCAGCAGGACGCGTGCGTGCGGGAGGGCGTACCTCTTGCCCGGTGTGCCGGCGGAGAGCAGGAACTGGCCGGCACTGGCGGCCATGCCCATCGCGAGCGTGCTCACGTCGTTCGGGATCAGCTGCATCACGTCGTGGATCGCGAGCATCGAGGAGACCGAGCCGCCGGGCGAGTTGATCCAGAGGCTGATGTCGGCGCGGGGGTCCTCGGCGGAGAGGAGCAGCAGCTGGTGCATCAGCCGGTTGCCGTTGCCCTCCCGCAGCTCCTCGCCCAGCACGATGATGCGTTGGTGCATGAGGCGGCGGACCAGCTCGTCCTCGATGCGCTCCGATGTGGTGTTCATGGTCATGCCGCCAGCGTGACCCGTGTCGGAGCCGCACCACAGGGTGCTCCGCTGGTGGCGGATCCGCGGGGAGCAGAGGCCGTACGGTGAGCGGGTGATGCGCCCGACGAGGGTCGTGCTGGACGTCGACACCGGGATCGACGACGCCCTCGCGCTGCTGTACGCCGTCGCCAGCCCGTTGCTCGACCTGCGCGGGGTGAGCACCGTCGCGGGCAACGTGCCGGTGGAGGTGGCCGCCCGGAACTCGAGGGCGGTGCTGGCCGTCGCGGGCGCGGCCGACGTCCCCGTCGCCACCGGCGCGGCAACGACCACTGCCGGGACGGGCCCGCGGGCCGGCCCGACGAACCACGGGACCGACGGGCTCGGCGGAGTGGCGGTGCCCTGGCCCGACGACTCCCCGGTCCTCGACCTCTCAGCACTGGATGTCGACGGGCCCTTCACGCTCGTCGGACTGGCGCCGATGACGAACCTGCCGACCCTGGCGGCCTCGTCCACCGACGTCGTCCTGGTCGGTGGCGAGCTGGTGGTCGAGGAACCGCCCGAGCTGAACGCCGGGCACGACCCGGCCGCCACCGCCCGGGTCCTGGCCTCGGGCCGGCCGACGACGCTCTACGTCGTCGACGTCTTCGAGCAGGTCTCGGTGGCGCCGGCCGACGTCGACCGGCTCCGCGCCTCGGACCGGCCGGCCGCCCGGCTCGCAGGGGACCTGCTGGCGGTGCGGAGGTCGCACCTGATCGGTGACGCGGGCGCTCTGGTCCTCCTCACCCACCCCGAGCTCTTCACGGTCGAGCCCCGCCTGGTCGGCCTCGCGGGCGGACACCTCACCGAGGTCCCGGACGGGCAGCGGGTCGACGTCGTGGTGGCGGTCGACGCCGAGGCGGTGGCCCGCACCTACGTGCAGGTGCTGCTCCGGGCCTAGCGGTCGAGCAGCGGCCGGGCGGGGTCCCAGGTGGTGCCGTCGCGCTCATCGCGGCGCTTGCGGGCGATCGCGGAGAGGGCCTCGAGGACGACCCGGTTGGCGAGCGCCGCGGTGATGTCGGCGTGGTCGTAGGGCGGGCTGACCTCGACCACGTCGATCCCGACGACGGGCAGCTCGAGGCAGATCCGGCGTACGGAGTCGAGGAGCTCGCGGGCGGAGAGGCCGCCGGGCTCCGGCGTGCCGGTCCCCGGCGCGTGCCCGGGGTCGCACACGTCGATGTCGACGGAGAGGAAGACGCCCTCGCACTCGTCGGTGGCGATGCCGAACGCCTCGGTCAGGCACTCGGACAGACCCCGGTGGACGATCTCGGTCATCTCGTAGGACCGCATGTTCTCGGCGGCCATCCAGTCGAGCGTCTCGGGTCCGGGCCAGTAGCCGCGCAGGCCGACCTGGAGGAACCGGTCGCCGCGCAGCGCGCCCGACTCGATCAGCCGCCGCATCGGCTGGCCGTGGCCCCACAGCGAGCCGAACTCGATGTCGCCGGTGTCGGCGTGGGCGTCGAAGTGGATCATCGACACCCGCCCGTGGCCGAGCACGTTGGCCACGCCCTTGGCGTCCGGGTAGGCGATGGAGTGGTCGCCGCCGAGCACGACGGGGATGGCGCCGGCGCGCGCCACCTTCTCCACCGCGGCCTCGAGCCGGCCCAGGGTGGTCTCGATGTCGCCCGGAGGCAGCTCGACGTCGCCGGCGTCGAGGACCTTGAGGTCCTGCAGCGCGTCGGTGCGCAGCGCGAGCGAGGGCCGCGAGCCGTCATGGGGCAGGTAGTCGGTCATCCGGATGGCCTGCGGGCCGAAGCGGGTGCCCGGCCGGTGCGACGTGCCGCCGTCGAACGGCGCACCGACGACGACCACGTCCGCATCGGCGTACGTCGACGCGTCGTCGAGGTCGCACCGGGGCACGCCCAGGAAGGTGAAGTCGGGGCCGAACTGAGCGCCGTAGCGAGCCATGGCCCGACTCTAGGGGTCGATCGGCCCGTGGACCGTGGTCGAACGGCGCTGGCCCGCGGGGCGGTGGCGCTCCGAGACTGGAGGAGCGCCGCCGATCGCACCAGGAGAACGCCATGGACCGTCTGACTCCCCTGTCCGAAGCCTTCCTCGGAGCCGAGGACGTCGACCCGCGGGCGTCGCTCGCCATCGGCTCGCTGTGCATCTTCGAGGGTCCGGCGCCCGCCTTCGAGGAGTTCCTCGAGATGGTGGCCGGCCGCCTGCCCCTGGTCCCGCGCTACCGCCAGAAGCTGCGCCTCGCCCCGTTCGGACTGGCCGCGCCGGCGTGGGTCGACGACCCCGACTTCGACCTCCGCTGGCACGTCCGCAACACCGCCCTGCCGGCGCCGGGCGGACCGGAGGAGATCGGGCGCCTGATGAGCCGGGTGATGTCGCGGCGGATGAATCGTGACCGACCGTTGTGGGAGTACTGGTTCTGCGAGGGCCTGCCGGGCGGGCGATGGGCGGTGCTGTCCAAGCTGCACCACAGCCTCGTCGACGGTGTGTCCGGGACCGACCTCTACCGGTTGGTGCTCGACCCGACACCGACACCACGGCCGGCCGAGCCCGATACCTGGACGCCCGCGGCCGCTCCGTCGACCGTGGCCGTGACGGCGCGGGCGGCCTGGGAGCTGGCGGCGACGCCGGTGGCCACTGCCCGCACGGTCGTCGGCGCCCTCGCCGCGCCACGACGGCTCGCGCGCACCACGTCCGAGACGGTGAGCGGGCTGCTCACCATGGCCTCGGCCCTGCGCCCGGTGCGGGCCACATCCCTGACGGGTCCTCTGGAGGGGAGCCGTCGGTACACGTGGACGGAGGTCTCCTTCGAGGACGTGCGGGCCGTGCGGCAGCGTTGCGACGTCACCGTGAACGACATCGCGCTGGCGGTGGTGAGCGGAGGCTTCCGGCAGCTGCTGCTGTCACGCGGTGAGGAGCCCGACGCGCACACCATTCGCTCCCTGGTCCCCGTCTCGACGCGCGAGCCCGGCTCGGAGACGATCCCCGACAACCGCGTGTCGCTGATGCTGCCCTACCTGCCGGTCGACCTGGCCGACCCTGTCGAGCGACTGCACGCGGTGCGCGAGCGGATCCGCGGCCTGCGGGAGCACCACGAGCCCGAGGCCGGCGGCAGCGTCACGTCCGCTGCCGGGCTGGCGCCCTTCGCGCCGGTCTCGTGGGGCATCCGCGCGGGGCTGCGGCTCCCGCAGCGCCACGTCGCCACGGTGACCACCAACGTCCCCGGACCACGCACCGCGTTGTACGCCCTGGGCCGTGAGGCGTTGCAGATGTTGCCGTACGTCCCCATCGCCGACCGCGTCCGGATCGGGGTGGCGATCTTCTCCTACCGCGACACCCTCACCTTCGGGATCACCGGCGACTACGACACCGCACCCGACCTGCAGGTGCTCGCCGACGGCATCGCCACCTCGATGGCGGAGCTGGTGTCGGCCACCAGCCCCCCGGCTCCCCGGACCGCCCGCCGGTGAGGTCGGCGTCAAGAACGGTGCGAGCGGATCGCTCGACGCGGACCCCGCCTCTTGCGAAGGTGTGCACACGCACCGACGGCAGGGAGACCCCATGAGCGACGACACCTTCTGGCGCGACGCCGAGCAGCACCTCATCCGCTACGGAGGTGGGTTCACGCCGCGCATCATCGACCGCGCCGCCGGCTCCTACGTGTACGACGAGCAGGGTCGCGCGATCCTCGACTTCACCTCCGGCCAGATGAGCGCCGTGCTGGGCCACTCCCACCCCGAGGTCGTGCGGACGGTGACGGAGTCGATCGCGACGCTCGACCACCTCTACTCCGGGATGCTCAGCCGTCCGGTCGTCGAGCTCGCCCGCCGGCTCGCGACCAGCCTGCCCCCGCCGCTGAGCCGGATGCAGCTGCTGAGCACCGGCGGCGAGGCCAACGAGGCGGCGATCAAGATGGCCAAGCTGTCGACCGGTCGCTACGAGGTGGTCGCCCTCGACCGCTCGTGGCACGGCATGACCACCGGGGCGGCCGGGGCGACCTTCTCCGCCGGACGCCACGGCTACGGGCCGCCGCCGGTCGGCAACCTCACGCTGCCCGCGCCCGACGCGTACCGCTCACCCTTCCGCCACCCCGACGGCAGCCACGACTGGGAGACCGAGCTCGACTACGGCTTCGCGACCCTCGACCGGCAGTCCTCCGGCAGCCTCGCCGCCTGCCTGGTCGAACCGATCCTGTCCTCCGGCGGCATCCTCGAGCTGCCGGAGGGCTACCTCGCGCGACTGCACGAGCGCTGCCGCGAGCGCGGCATGCTGCTCGTCGTCGACGAGGCGCAGACCGGCCTCGGCCGCACCGGCACGATGTACGCCGTGGAGCGCGACGGCGTCGTGCCCGACATCATCACGCTCTCCAAGACCCTCGGCGCCGGCCTCCCGGTCGCGGTCGTGGTCACCAGCGCGGAGATCGAGGAGCGATGCCACGAGCGCGGCCACCTCTTCTTCACCACCCACTCGTCCGACCCGCTCGCCGCGGCCGTGGCCCTGACCGTGCTCGACGTCGTCGAGCGCGACGGGCTCGCGGATCGCGCCCGCATCCTGGGGAAGGTGCTGGGCGAGCGGCTGCTCGACCTCCGCGACCGCTACGACGTGGTCGGCGACGTCCGCGGTCGCGGCCTGCTGCAGGGCGTCGAGCTGGTCACCGACAAGGAGTCGAAGACCCCCGCCGACGAGCTCGGCCGTGCGGTCACCGCGGCTGCGCTCGACCTCGGCCTGCACATCAACATCGTGCAGCTGCCCGGGCTCGGCGGCGTGATCCGGATGGCCCCGCCCCTGACCATCGCCGAGGACGAGCTCCACCTCGGTGTCGACCTGCTGGAGCAGGCGATCGCGGGCACGCTGAAGGACTGAGCCCGCCGGTTGGACCGGCGAACGGCAGCGAAATTACGGATGCGGTGACACCGCTGCGGGTGCATCCTGATGGGTGCGGAGGCGCAACGTCGGGAGGTTGCGCCGCAGCGGGAGGGGCACGTCATGGGGGAGATCGAAGGCTCGCGAAGCAGGATCACGAGACGGCGTCGGGACTGGACGGCCAGGGACTTCGTGGTCACGGCACTGGCCGCCTCGGTCGTGCTCGCCGCGTCCACATGCGGCGATCCGACGGACCCGGACCAGCCCGTGGCCCGGGCCACTGACCCGTCGACGAGCGAACCCACGGCAAGCCACAGCTCGACCACGACGCCATCTGCGTCGACCACCGATCCGACATCGCCTTCTGGGTCGCCCTCAGGCACGACCCGTCCCTCCGGCACGAGCACGCCCGACCCGGCGAAGTCGCCCACCACCCCGCCGTCGACGGACCCGACCGCGAGTCCGAGCGAGAGCCCGACCACCAGCCCGTCCGAGAGCCCGACCAAGAGTCCGACCAAGAGTCCGACCAAGTCGCCCAGCAGCACACCCACACGGACACCGACGTCGTCGTCCAGCCCGACCAGCACTCCCACGACAACGGCACCACGCAGCCTGTCGTGGATCCCCTTCGGGCCCTCGTCGCCAGACACCCCGGTCGCTCCCATGCGTGTCTACGCCCGACTCCAAGGTGATTGTGTGCGGGCGATCGACGAGGCGCGCATCGAGAATATGCAGGGCAACGAAGCCTCCTTCTACGAGTCCGCTGCACTCGCGTGCGCCGCTCTGCGCCAGTCGGACATCGACCTCTGGCGTCGAGCTACCGAGGGCTGGTTCGGCGGGGGCCGCGACTTCGCCGGCAGCGGGTGCACGATTGCGGCCGTGCGGGAGACGATGCAGTCGATCATGGGCAGCTCTCCGGCGCCCGACTCCCTTCCCAACATCGTCCTGGGAGGGTCCGCACCGGGCTATGCCTGCAGGCCGACCGACTTCACGCTGACACCGCGCTCGGGCACCCCTGAGACGGTCGTGACCCTCAGCTGGTCGAACGCGCCGTGGATGCACTACAGCGGCGAGCTCTGGTTCGGGACGGAGGCGTTCGGGCTGTCCAGCAACCGCAGCGAGTCCGTGTCACAGCTAGCGCCTGAACAACCCCCCGGCACCGCGCCCACCGTCCCGGTCGTCCTGAAGTACGACGACGGTTCCCAGATCGACCTGGGCACCTTCACCTACGAGTAGCCTCCATGCGCCGGCCACGAGTCAGCCCAGCCACTGGGTTTCCCGCCCGCCGGCTGGCGTCCTCGGGCGGAAGGCATCCCGCCCAGGCGACGGACACCGACCCCGACGGCGTCCCGATCAGTGGTGCGCTGCGTGCGCTGGCCGTCGTCGGCCCCCCGGTCACCGTCGCGACCGCTCTTCTCTTCTACTTCGGCTGGGCGCTGTCGGCCGAGCAGTCCAGAGCCATGGGAGTCGACGAGAGCATCTTCGCGATGTCGACGCGCGACTACGTCCTGCGCAGCCTCTCTGCCCTCTTCGTCCCTCTGATCGTCGGGTCAGCCGTGCTGCTGCTGTGGGTGGTGCTCCACGGTCTCCTGCTCGGCCAGCTCGACGACGAGACGCGTCGTCGCGGCGTACGACGTGCCGGGAACGTGCTGGCATGGACAGCGTGGTGGGCAGTTCCGTGCATCGGCCTGGTGCTCGGCCTGCTCGGACCTCGATGGCGCGAGCTGGTGATCCCCCTGTCACTCGCCGTCGGCTTCCTCCTCACCGAGTACGGCGTACGCGTGCGTGCTGTCGCCGACGACGCGGACGGCCAGGAGCACGACGCCCGGCCTCCCTGGGTGGGAAACCTGCGCGGCGTGCTGGTCGGCGTCCTGGTCACGGCCGCTCTCTTCTGGGAGGTGGCCAACTTCGCCGAGGTGGTCGGCCGAGGGAAGGCCGAGCTGGTCCTCGCGTCCAGCAACAGCTATCCCCTCGTCGCCATCTACTCCCAGCGCGACCTCCAGATCGACGTTCCGGGTGTCACGACGGAGGTACTGCCCGGGGAGGATGCGGGCTTCCGGTTCCGCTACACCGGTCTCCACCTGCTGCAGCGCACCGGCGGCCGCTACTTCTTGGTGCCCGAGGACTGGTCGCCGTCCAGCGCTCCGTTGGTCGTGCTGCGCGACGAGGAGTCCATCCGACTCGAATTCACCGGATCCTCTTCGCGCTGACGGTCGCGTTCCCTACCAGTCGCCCAGCGCGGCGAACCGCTCGCCGATGAGGCGGTGGGTGGCGGAGTCGGGGTGGAGGTTGTCGGGCAGCGGCAGCCGCTCGGCGTCGGCGGGGCCGTAGAGCGCGAGCCCGTCGACGTACGTCAGGTGCGGGTCGTCGCGACGCTCGACGACCTCGGCGAGCACCTCGCGGACGACCTCGAGGCTGACCGCGCCGCGCGCGACCGCCGCGGGGTCGCCCTCGGCGACGAACGCGACCCGGCCATCGGCCATCCCCGACATGTCGACGCCTGTCGGCCCCGGCACGGACTCGTGCATCCCGCAGAAGATCGGCGAGACCAGGCGGATCGGCGTCTCCGGGTGGCCGTCGCGGATGGTGTCGAGGTAGCCGTGCACGGCCGGACCCAGCGCACGGCGGCGCAACAGGTCCTGGTTGACGACGTTGATGCCGAGCTTGAGGCTGATCAGGTCGGCCGGGGTGTCCCGGATGGTGCGCGCGACGAACGGGTCGAGCAGCGCACTCCCGCCCAGGCCGAGGTTGACCAGGTCGAGGCCCGCCAGGCGGGCGGCGACGACGGGCCAGGTCTCGGTGGGGTACGTCGCCACGGACCCGTGGCTGATCGAGCTGCCGTGGTGCACCCAGCGCAGCCTGGCGCCCGGGAGCGGCGCGACCGGGGCGTCGGCCCGCAGGTCGACGACCTCGGTCTGCTCGTCGTGGGGCAGCCAGACCTCGACGTCCTTCTCGCCGGCCGGCAGCCCGATCACGAGCGTGGTCGGATCACCGGGCTCGAAGGTGTTGGCGCCGGTCATCATGTCGACCAGCAGCACGTTGCCGCCGGGCGCGGTCAGCCGCTCGACGAGATCGCCGTCGACCAGCACGTCGTAGGTGCCGTCCGGGCGTGCGGGAGCACCGGCGTACACCCGCTTGGTGGGCAGCACGTCGAGCTCGAGCCGGGTCGCGGTGGTCCGCAGCGCCAGCCGTACGCCGGCGGGCTGGGCCTCGACGAGGTGGAGCTGCGGGTCGTCGGTCTGCGCCCGCGCCCAGGCCGGCAGCCGGCGGGGCAGCAGGCCGCGGTCGGTGCGCTCGAGCTCGAGGGCGCCACGGACGAGCGCGCGAAGGTCGGTCATGAAGTCTCCCAGGATCGGATGAGGGTGTCGAGGCCGTCGAGCACGCGCTCCCAGGTCTCGTCGGAGGTCGGGACAGCGGTGCCGTGGCCGAACGCACCGGCGGCGTCGAGCGCGGCATAGCCGTGGAACGTCGCGCCGAGCAGGCGCACGGCGTGAGTCTCGTCCGAGGCGTCGAGCCGGTAGCCCCGGAGCACGGCCCGGGTGAGCTCGGCGTGGCGCGGACCGGCGCTGCGGAGGGCCGTGTCGGAGTCGAGCGGGAGCCGGGTGGCGGCGTAGCGGCCGGGGTGGCGACGGGCGTAGGTCCGCCACACCCGGCCCAGCGCGGCCAGCGCGTCGCGGCCGCTCACGCCGGCCAGCGCCTCGGCGGCGAGATCAGCGGTCTCCTCCAGCGCGAGCAGCGCGACGCGGGTGCGTACGTCGGCGGGGTTGCGGACATGCGTGTAGAGGCTCGGCACCGCGACGCCGAAGGACGCCGCCAGCGCGGTGAGCGTGACCGCGTCCAGGCCGACCTCGTCGGCGAGGTCGGCGGCGGCCCGCGTCACGCGGTCGCTGGTCAGTCCGGCGCGAGGCACGGCTACCTCCTTGATCGATGTGGGTAGAACCTTAAGTCATTAGGTTTGCCGGGCCCAATCCGGCGAGGGTTCCGCTCGACCAGCCCAGGGTGGCGGCGCCGGTCCGTCATCCGGACCCGACCTCATGCGTGCGCCTCCGTATGACGGGTCGCTGGCCGACCAGACCACCTTGACTTTAGTTCGAGTCTCGTACTTAATTGTGACGTGGCTCTCGTGCTCGGCATCGACTCCTCCACCCAGTCGACCAAGGCGCTGCTGGTGGATGCCGCCGACGGGACCGTGGTCGACGAGCGCACCGCACCCCACCCGCCCGGCACCGAGGTCGACCCGACGGCCTGGCTCGACGCCGTCGACGCAGTGACCGAGGGCCTCCTCGAGCGCGCCGACGCGGTCTCGGTCGGCGGCCAGCAGCACGGCATGGTGGCGCTCGACGACAGCGGCGCGCCGGTCCGCGACGCGCTGCTGTGGAACGACACCCGGTCGGCCGGGGCGGCCCGCGACCTGATCGAGGAGATGGGCGGCCCGCAGGCCTGCGCCGACGCGGTCGGCAGCGTCCTGGTCGCGTCGTTCACCTCGGCCAAGCTGCGCTGGCTGCGCGACCACGAGCCCGAGCGGGCCGCGCGGGTGGCGAGCGTGCGGCTGCCCCACGACCACGTCTCGCACCACCTGGCGGAGCCCGGCACCGAGCCCTTCACCGACCGGGGCGACGCCTCCGGCACGGGCTACTTCGCGACCCGCGAGGGCGCGTGGCGCCACGACCTCCTCGAGCTGGCCCTCGGCCACGACGCGGACCTCCCCCGCATCGTCGCCCCCGGCACCGCGGCCGGCCGGACCGCGACCGGCGCACTGCTCGCCGGCGGCACCGGCGACAACATGGGTGCCGCCCTCGGCATGGCGCTCCAGCCCGGCGACGTCCTCGTCTCGGTCGGCACCTCGGGCGTCGCCTCGGCGGTCAGCACGACGGCGGTCGCAGACGGCACCGGCGTGGTGACCGGCTTCGCCGACGCCAGCGGCGGCTTCCTGCCGATGGTCACCACGATGAACGCCGCCGGCATCCTCGACCTCCAGGCCCGCTGGCTCGGCGTCGACCACGACGAGCTGGCCGCGCTGGCCCTCCAGTCTGCGCCCGGGGCCGGCGGCGTCACCCTCTCCCCCTACTACGGCGGCGAGCGCAGCCCCAACCGCCCCGACGCCGTCGGCACCTGGACCGGGCTCACCCCCGCCACCACCCGTGCGGACCTCGCGCGAGCGGCGTACGAGGCACTGCTCTGCTCGCTCGCCGATGCCGTCGACCGGCTCGTGGCGGCCACCGGCGAGCAGCCCCGGCGCCTGCTCATGGTCGGCGGTGCGACGCGCAGCGCGGCCCTGCGCGAGCTCGCCCCGGCGGTCCTCGGCGCGCCCGTCACCCTGCCGCCCCCGTCGGAGTACGTCGCCTTGGGCGCGGCCCGGCAGGCGGCGTGGGCCCTCGCCGGCACGAGCGAGCCCCCGCAGTGGCCGGCCCCGCAGACGACGGTCCTCGAGGCCGACCCCACCCCCCACGTGCGCGAGGCCTACGCGGGCCTCCGCGACCGCACCGACACCTGGACCCCGTAAGGAAGGCATCGCCATGAGCACCGACATCCCCACCCCCACCCCCGAGGACAAGTTCTCCTTCGGTCTCTGGACCGTCGGCTGGCAGGGCGTCGACCCGTTCGGCAGCGCGACCAGGCCGCCGATGGACACCGTCCACTCCCTCGAGAAGCTCGCCGAGCTCGGCGCCTACGGCGTGAACTTCCACGACGACGACGTGATCCCGTTCGGCAGCGACGACGCCACCCGCGACCAGATCATCGACCGCTTCAGGAAGGGCCTCGCCGACACCGGCCTCGTGGTCACCACCGCGACCACGAACCTCTTCAGCCACCCGGTCTTCAAGGCGGGCGGCTTCACCAACAACAACCGCGACATCCGCCGCTTCGCGATCCGCAAGGTGATGCGCAACATCGACCTGGCCGCCGAGCTCGGTGCCAAGGTCTACGTCGCGTGGGGCGGCCGCGAGGGTGCCGAGTACGGCGCCTCGCAGGACACCCGCATCGCGCTCGACCGGATGAAGGAGGCCTTCGACGTCCTCGGCGAGTACGTCGTGGACCAGGGCTATGACCTCCGCTTCGCCATCGAGCCCAAGCCCAACGAGCCGCGCGGCGACATCCTGCTCCCGACCATCGGGCACGCGCTGGCCTTCATCAACCAGCTCGAGCGCCCCGAGCTCGTCGGCGTGAACCCCGAGATCGGGCACGAGGAGATGGCCGGCATGAACGCCGCCGCCGGCTACGCGCAGGCGCTGTGGCAGGGCAAGCTCTTCCACATCGACCTCAACGGCCAGAACGGACCGAAGTACGACCAGGACCTCCGCTTCGGCGCCGGCAACGTCCGCGGCGCGTTCTGGGTGGTCGACACCCTCCTCGCCGGTGGGTACGACGGCCCGGTCCACTTCGACTACAAGCCCGCCCGCATCGAGGACGAGGACGGCGTGTGGGTCAGCGCCGCGGCGAACATGCGCAACTACCTCATCCTCCGCGAGAAGGTGAAGGCGTTCCGCGCCGACCCGGAGGTGCAGGCCGCGCTCGAGGCGGCGCGGCTCCCGGAGCTGGCCCAGCCGACGCTCGGCGACGGCGAGGGCTGGCAGCAGCTCCTCGAGTGGCAGCTGCCGGACCCCGAGGCGCTCGCCGCCCTCGGTGCAGCGACCGAGCACCTCGACCAGCTGGCGCTCGAGCACCTCTACGGCGTCCGCTGACCACAGCTCCGACCGATCCCGTGACCAGCCAGGCGCGCCCGACCACCGGCACCGAGGGCCTGCGTCGGCAGAACACCGCCGTCGTCCTGCGGGCCCTCCGTCAGGAGGGTCCGTCGACCCGGGCGGAGCTGGCCAAGCAGACCGGCCTGGCCAAGGCCACGATCAGCGTGATCGTCGCCGACCTCGAGGCAGCCGGCGCGGTCACCGAGAAAGGCTCGCGCCCGGGCGTCCGCGGACGCCCGGGCCGGCCGGTCGTGCTGCGCGCCGACCGCTTCGTGTCGCTCGGCCTGGAGCTCAACGTCGACTACGTCTCCGCCGTGGTGCTCGACCTGGCCGGGCAGGCGCTCTTCAGCGAGAGCCGGCCGGCCGGCGACGGTGCCCTCACCGACCTCGCCCGCGACGCCGTCACGGCGCACGCCGGCGAGGGGCAGACCGTCGTCGGCACGACGCTCGCCGTGCCGGCACTGGTCCGTGGTGACAACCGGACGGTGGCGTGGGCGCCCAACCTCGCGATCGAGGGCGACGGCCTGGCGGCCGCGCTCGGCGAGCTCGTGCCGGGCGGCGTGCAGGTGAGCAACGACGCCAACTGCGCGGCGTACGCCGAGTCGCACCACGGCGCCGCGGTCGGGGTGGCCCACGCGCTCTACCTCACCGGCACCGTCGGCATCGGTGCGGGCATCGTGCAGGACGGCGAGCTCGTGCGCGGCGCCTCCGGCTTCGCGGGCGAGGTCGGCCACATGCCGGTCGGCGACTCCGCCGCCCTGTGCGGCTGCGGGCGCCGCGGGTGCTGGGAGGCGTCGGTCGGCCTGCACGCGATGCTGGCCGCGGTCGGGATGCCCGAGCTGGACACCCCGCTGCTCACCGCAGAGGCGGTGGCCTCGCGCGCAGCCGACGACCCGGCCGTCCGCGAAGGGCTCGAGCGGGTCGGCCGCGACCTCGGGCTGGGCCTCGCGATGCTCAGCAGCGTGCTCGACCCCGGCGTCGTGGTGCTCGGTGGCTACTTCGTGCCGCTGGGGGACCTGGTGCTCGAGCCGGCCCGCCGCACGCTCGACGAGCGGTTGGCGTCCGCGGCCCAGGTGCGGCCGGAGCTGCGGCTGAGCACGCTCGGCATCCAGGCGGCCGCGCTCGGCGCGGCCGAGCAGTCGCTCGGCCCGGTCTTCGCCGGCGAGCTCGACCTCGGAGAGCCGGCGGTCCGGACCTCAGACCGCGAGGCGTGAGCCGACGTCGACCAGCGCGGACCCCAGCGCCGCGACCGGGTCGACGAAGAGGGGCTCGAGGGCGATCTCGGCCGCACCCAGCAGCGGTGAGTCGGAGTCCAGTCCCGGCAGGACGAGGGTGACCGACTCCAGCGGCGCGGGCAGCGCCCGGTCGGCGAGGCCGGCGTTCACCTCGGCGCGCACGAGCGGGTAGAGCGTGCGGAAGTAGCCGCCGAGCACGATGAGCCGCGGATTGAAGGTGTTGACGATGCTCGCCAGGCCGTGGCCGAGCGCAGTGCCGGTGGCCCGCAGCTCCGGCGTCGGCCTGGTGTAGCCCTCCAGCACCTCGTCGAGCTGGGCGACCTTGTCGGGCGGGCAGCTGATCGCCTCGGCGATCGCGTGGCCGCCGACCTCGGTCTCCCAGCAGCCGCGGTTGCCGCAGTGACACGGCCGCCCCTGGGGGTTGAAGCGCAGGTGGCCGACCTCGCCGGCGTAGCCCCCGGCGCCCTCGAGCCGCACCCCGCCGGTGATCACGCCGGCACCGACACCGACGTTGCCCGAGACGTAGATCAGGTCGTCCACGCCCACACCGGCGCCGCGGATGTGCTCGGCGAGCGCGCCGAGGTCGGCGTCGTTGGCCAGCGACACCGGGATGTCGAGCCCGAGCGCGGCGAGCACGATGCCGCCGAAGGAGACGTCGTGCCACTCCAGGTTGGGCGCCAGCCGGATCAACCCGTCGCTGCGGCGCACCAGGCCGGGGACGCTGATGCCGATGCCGACCAGCGGCGCCGCGGGCGGCGCGTCCTCGACCACCCGGCGGATCAGCGCCGCGACCGCAGCACCGACCTGCCAGGCCTCGCCGTCGCTGTGCACCGGCGCCTGGGCCCGCTCCAGCACCCGGCCGCCCAGCCCGACCCGGGCCACCACGGCCCGGTCGACCCCGAGGTCGACCGCGATCACGAAGGGCCCCTCGGCCGCGATCCGCACGCCGGCGGACGGGCGCCCGGCTCCTTGCCGGGGCCCACCCACGGGCGTGGCCCGCTCGGAGATCCCGAGCGACTCCAGCTCGCCGACCAGCCCCGCGATGGTGCTGCGGTTGAGCCCCATCAGGCTGGTCAGCTCGGCGCGGGAGATCTGGCCGGCGCCGTGCACGTGCCGCAGCAACGTGCCGAGGTTGTGGCGCCGGACGGCCTCCTGGTTGGTCCCGAGGCCCGCGCGCCGCTGCGGGCTCATGCTCGTCGCCCTAGACGCCGGCCGAGGAACGACGACGACGCGAGATGGCATCCACGCTCGCGGCCAGCAGCAGGACGCCGCCGGTGACGAGGAAGTTGATGTAGCTCGCCTGGTTGAGCAGGCCGAGGCCGTTGGGGATCGTCGCGATCACCAGGCCGCCGATCACCGCGTCGATCGCCCGACCGCGACCACCGAAGAGGCTGGTGCCGCCGATGACCGCGGCGCCGACGGCGTAGAGCAGCACGTTGCCGCCACCCGAGCCGGGCGAGACCTTGCCGACGTACGACGCCAGCAGCAGGCCGCTGATCGCCGCCATCGAGGAGCAGATCATGAAGGCCGCGATCCGGATGCGCTGCACGTTGATGCCGGCGCGTCGGGCGGCCTCGGCGTTGCCGCCGACGGCGTAGAGGTGCCGGCCGAACCGCGTGCGGGTCAGGACGAAGGTCCAGAACAGCAGCAGGGCGACGACCACCGGCAGCACCCACGGGATGCCGCTGATGTTGAACAGGTTGGGGTTGGGCGCGCGGTTGGCGCTGAGCAGGGCCGTGACGCCGAGGACGATCCCACCGAGCACGACGATCTGGATGACGACCAGGCCGAGCGGCTTGTGGACCAGGCCCTTGGCCGACAGCGTGCGGTAGTTCCAGAGCGACACCGCGGCGAAGGCGGCCACGATCAGCACTGCGGCGATCCAGCCGGCGGTGACCGGGACGTTCTTGATCGACAACCCGCGCAGCACCTCGTCGTTGAAGCGCAGCGAGCCGCCGGCACCGATGAGCTTCAGCGGCACGGCCTGCAGCGCGAGGAAGAAGGCGAGCGTGACGACGAAGGACGGGATGCCGAGGTAGGAGACCAACGCGCCGATGGCCAACCCGATGAGGGCGCCGACCGCGATGCCGGCGAGGGTCGCCGCCCACCACGGCCAGTCGTGGTCGATCATCATCAGCGCGATGATCGTGGCGGCGGCGCCACCGGCCACGCCGGCGGACAGGTCGATCTCGCCCAGCAGCAGGACGAAGACGATGCCCATCGCCATCACGCAGATGGAGCCGGCCTGCACGACCAGGTTGGCCATGTTGTACGTCGTCAGGAACCGGTCGTGCAGCGCGGTGAAGACGATGAACAGGAAGATCAGGCCGAGGATGGCGGGCAGCGAGCCCATGTCGCCGCCACGCAGGCGGTTGAGGTAGTCGCGCGCCGAGTCGCCGATCGAGGCGGCCTGGCGGTTGTCGTTGTCGAAGCCGCTGGACGGCTGGGCCGCGGGAGCGGACTGGGTGTCGTTGTCGACGGACATGTCAGTCTCCTTCAGGCCGATGCGTTCGCGAGGTTCTCGGAGATCCCGAGGTCCCCGGAGCGTCCGGCGGTGATCAGCTCGACGACCTGGCTGTGGGAGACGTCCTTCGCGGGGACGTCGGCGGCCACCCGGCCGAGGTAGAGCGCGGTGATCCGGTCGGCCACCTCGAAGACGTCGCCCATGTTGTGGGAGATCAGCACGACGCCGAGGCCGTGGTCGGCGAGCCGGCGTACGAGGTCGAGCACCTGGCGTGTCTGCGCGACGCCGAGGGCGGCGGTCGGCTCGTCGAGGAGGACGACCTTGGAGTTCCAGAGCACGGCCTTGGCGATCGCCACGGTCTGGCGCTGGCCGCCGGAGAGGCTGGCGACGCTCTGGCGCACCGACTTTACGGTGCGCACCGAGAGGGACGAGAGGGTCTCGCGGGCGCGGGACTCCATGGTGACCTCGTCGAGGCCGAGGCCCTTGGTCTCCTCGCGGCCGAGGAACATGTTCTGGACGATGTCGAGGTTGTCGCAGAGCGCGAGGTCCTGGTAGACGATCTCGACGCCGAGGGCGGCCACGTCGCGCGGGCCGTGCACCTCGACCTTGTTGCCCTCGAAGAAGAAGTCACCGCTGTCGCGGCCGTAGATGCCGGCGATGATCTTGACGAGCGTCGACTTGCCGGCGCCGTTGTCGCCCACGAGGGCGGTGACCTGTCCGGGGTAGACGGCGAAGTCCACGTCGTGGAGGACGTGCACCACGCCGAAGCTCTTGTTGACGCCGCGCAGCTCGAGCAGCGGTTGAACCATGGGTCCCACTTCCGATCAGCAGAATTTGTTGTGCGAGAGGACGGGTACGACGCCCGGGCCGGGTGCTTCCGGCCCGGGCGTCGCGTTCCGTGGGGTCAGGCTTCCCCGATCAGGATCAGGAGATGCCGGCCTCGGCGCACAGGTCGGCGAACTTGCCGGCGCACACGTCCTCGGCCTTCTGGCCACCGTCGTCGATCACGTCACCCACGTTGTCCTTGGTGATGGACTGCGGGGTGAGCAGGATCGAGGGGACCTCGCTGTCGTCGGACGAGTCCACCGTGGTGCCGGTGGTCTCGGCCTCCTCGTTGTTGACCAGCGCGATCGCGGCCTCGGCCAGCGCACCGGCCTCCTGCGTGGCGGACTTGTAGACCGTCATGCACTGGGTGCCGGCGAGCACGTTCTGCAGGCCCTCGACCGTGGCGTCCTGGCCGGTGACCGGGACCTTGCCGGCCTGGCCGTTGCCCTCGAGGATGCTGATCGCGGCACCGCCGAGACCGTCGTTGGCCGCGAGCACGCCGTCGACCTTGCCGTCAGCCGCGGTGTAGAGCTGCTGGAAGATCGTGGCCGCCTCCTCGTTGTCCCAGTCCGGGACCGCCTGCTCGCCGACGACGGTGTAGTTGCTCATCCCGTCGAGCACGCTGTGCGCGCCCTCGGCGAACAGCGTCGCGTTGTTGTCGGTGGGCGAGCCGTTGAGGTAGACGATGTTGGCCTTCTTGTCGCCGAGGCAGTCCGCGAGGCCCTGGCCCTGCAGCTCGCCGACGACGGTGTTGTCGAAGGAGACGTAGTACTCGGCCGAGCCACCGAGGGTGAGGCGGTCGTAGTCGATGGTCGCGACGCCCTGCGACTTGGCCTTCTCCTGGATGGCCGCACCGGACTCGGAGTCGAGGTTGACGATCGCGAGGACCGTGACGCCGTTGCCGATCATCGTGTCGGCGATCTGCGTCATCTTCTCCGCGTCGCCCTCGGCGTTCTGGATGTCGTACTCCACGCCGGCCTCCTCGAAGGCGGCCTCGAGGGCCGGGCGGTCCGCGCTCTCCCAGCGCACCGAGGACTCGGTGTCGGGCAGGATCACGCCGATCTTGCCGGCGGTGTCCCCGCTGCCGCTGTCGCTGCCGCTGTCCCCGCCGGACCCGCTGTCGTCACTGCCGCACGCGGTCAGTGCCATGGCGGCGCCGAGCAGGGGGACGAGGACCAAACTGTGCTTCCGCTTCACACGAACCGCCTCCTAGCGATTTCGATCGCACGTCGGGCCACGGCTGATCGCCACGCCTACGCGCATATGTTGTTCGGGACAACATATGGAGTGATGGTGGTCACGTCCATACCGGATCGCAGCCGTGACCGGTTTGTTACCGAAGTGGCGGACACTCCCGCGTGGAAGACCCACGCGGCACTGGACCACTGGTCTGGTCGGGCCTACCCGATCGGGGAGAGGGCACCGCTCCACACGTGGCCGCCGTCCCCGGCGTCGCCCACCAGCAGCAGGTCCTTGCCGGCCGCCGCCACCAGCGAGTGGTCGCCGGCGGTCTGCGGCTCCAGCGGTACGCCGACCTGACGCCAGTCGCGACCCTCCCCGGTCTGCCAGAGCTGGTAGTGGTCGCCGGTGCTGACGGTGGCCAGGACACCGAGGCGCGTGCGCGCCAGCGACGCGACGTAGGGCGCGCCGCGCCACGAGTCCGCGATCGCACCGAACGGGATCGGGTCGCTCCAGCCGTCGTCGTCGCGCACCCAGGCGGCGAACCCGCCCTCGCTGCGCCCCACCGCGAGGACCCGTCCGTCGCCGAGCGCGACGACCCGGTGCACGTCCTGCACGCCGTCCGCCGCCGGCATCTCCTCGGGCGTCCACGTCAGGCCGTCGGGCGAGGTCCACGCGAGCGGGTCCTGGTCGAGGTGGCGGCCGGTGCGCGCGCCGGCCCCGACGAGCACCCACTCCTCGCCGGACCAGCCGGCACCCTGGGCCAGCGACTCCAGGTCGCCGTCGTCGGTCAGGCCGGGTTCCTGCTCGACCCGGGTGAACTCCCGCGGGTCGTCGGTGAACCACACGCCCGGCCCCGAGGTGCGGTTGCCGGTGATCAGCCAGCCCGTCGAGCCACCGGCGATGGGGCCGACGTTCGTCGCGGTCACGCCGCCGTACTGGATGAAGAGGGCGGGCACGTCGACGAGGCCGTCGCCGTCCTCGCGGAAGGTCGTGACCCGCGGGTTGCCGTGCGCGCCGCCGGACCGGGCGCCGACCACCGCGACCCGGTCGCGCGAGCAGGCCACGGAGTTGAGGATCGCGCGTCGTCCCCAGTACGTCGTGGTGTCGACGCCGACGGAGGTCCAGGTCGTGCGGTCGGGCGAGAACCACGCGGCGGGGCGGGTGTCGCGGGTCTCGCTCGGGTGGTCGAGCAACACCGCGCCGACGACCCACCAGCCGTCGCCGCACTGCACCGCGTCCCGCACGACCGAGCGTCCGGGCGCGCCGGCGGGGGCAGGGAGCGACTGCTCGGTCCACTCGACCGCGACGGTCCTTGGGTCCTCAGGGGAGTCCTCAGGCGGGTCCGGGGGCTCGGTGCAGCCGGCCAGCGCGAGCACGCCGACGAGGACCAGCAGCCCCACCGGTCGCAGCTCCACCCCTCGGAGTCTGCCGCACCGGGGTCCTACTCCGGGGCGACCCGGGACGGCAGGACCACGAGGAGGCCGGCGAGGACGACGACCGACACCACCGCGCCGCCGGCTGCGGCCGCGCGGTCGTAGACCATGTCGACCACCAGGAAGGCGATGCCGCCGAGCAGCACGCCGATCAGCGCCAGCGCGACCATGGTGAGCCGGTGCCCGGCCCGGACGAGCTCGGGCTTGGCGCCGTCCTGGAACACCCGGCGGTGGATCGCGACCGGCGACAGCATCACGCCCACGGTGCTCAACGCCAGCGCCAGCAGGCCGACGTACCAGGCACGCTGGAAGGCGTCGAGGTCCTCGAACCGCTCCTGGAACGGCAGCGTGACGAGGAAGCCGGCGAGCAGCTGCACGCCGGTCTGGCTGACCCGGAGCTCCTGCAGCAGCTCGTTCCAGTTGCGGTCGGCCCGCTCGTCCTCGGTCTCCTCGCGCGCCTCGTCGGGGTGTCTCTCGGGCATCCTCCGGACGCTACGCGCGACGCTTCGGGCCACACACGCCCTCACGGGTGAACCGCCCGGCACGGCGCGGTGGCACGGTGGTCGTCATGGCTGAGAAGCGGAAGGACCCGGGACCGTCCGTCAAGGACGCCGAGGTCTACGAGGCGCTGCGCGACGACGGCGCGAGCAAGGAGAAGGCCGCCCGCATCGCCAACGCGTCCGCCGCAGAGGGTCGCTCGAAGGTGGGCCACCGCGGCGGCGAGGCGCAGGACTACGAGGACCGCACCGTCGAGGAGCTGCGCGAGCGCGCGGCCGAGCTCGACATCGAGGGCCGCTCGTCCATGTCGAAGGACGAGCTGATCGACGCGCTGCGCAACCACTGACCGATCCACCGAGAAGAGGGGAACCGACATGGGTCTGGACGACAAGATGGACAACAAGGGCGACGAGCTCAAGGGCAAGGCCAAGGAGGCCACGGGCAAGGCCACCGACGACGAGCAGCTCGAGGCCGAGGGCAAGGGCGACCAGATGGGCGCCAACCTCAAGCAGGCCGGCGAGAAGGTCAAGGACGCCTTCAAGGGCTGACCGCCAGAGCAGTTCGGGGGACCAACGGCCGGGCCCGTCGTCACGCACGACGGGACCGGCCGTTTCTCGCGCCATCGCACCGGAGGAGGAGACGCCATGCTGCGGGTCGTCGTGGCGAGCAGCGCCGCAGTCCTGGCGCTCGCAGGATGCGCACCGACCGAGCCGTCGCCCGGCGACTGGCGCACCACCGCCGACCAGGCGCTCGAGGACACCGTCAGCGAGGTCGAGTCGGTGGCGCTGGTGCTCGACCTGCAGGCCCACGACCGCCTCCCCGGACGGGCCGCCCGCATCGCCGCGGTGGAGGCCGAGGAGTCGCTGGCGACGGCCGAGGAGAGCCTGACCACCCAGCAGCCGCCGGCCGGTGAGGCCGGGACGGACCGTCGGCTCGGCGACCTGCTCACGGAGGCGTCAGACCAGGTGCGGCAGGCCCGCATCGCGCTGACCGCCGGCGACGACGCGGCGTACGCCGACCTGCGCGGCCGGCTGCTCGACCTGTCCGACGAGCTCGACGCGGCGCGGGAGGACCTGCGGTGAAGCGCCTCTTCGCCGTCGCGCTCGGCATCCTCACCGCCATCGGCGGCTTCGTCGACATCGGGGACCTCGTCACCAACGCCCAGGTCGGCGCCCGGTTCGGCTGGTCGATCGCCCCGGCCGTGGTCATCGGCGTCGTCGGGATCTGCCTGTTCGCGGAGATGTCGGGCCGGGTGGCGGCGGTGAGCGGTCGCGCGACCTTCGACCTCGTCCGCGAGCGCCTCGGCCCCCGGGTGGGGCTGCTCAACCTGGTCGGCTCGATGGGCGTCACCTTCCTGACCTTCATCGCCGAGATCGGCGGGGTCGCGCTGTCACTGCAGCTCGTCAGCTCGGTCAACTACCTCCTCGTGGTGCCGTTCGTCGCGCTCGCGGTGTGGCTGCTGCTCTGGCGGGCGAAGTTCAGCGCCATCGAGAACGTGCTCGGCCTGCTCGGGCTCGCGCTCATCGTGTTCGCCGTGGCGCTCTGGCAGCTCGGTCCGGACTGGGGCGCGCTGACCCACCAGGCCCTCACCGCCGACAAGCCGGCCGACGAGGACTGGACGACCTGGGCCTACTACGCCGTCGCGCTCTTCGGCGCGGCGATGACGCCCTACGAGGTCTTCTTCTTCTCCTCCGGCGGCGTCGAGGAGCGGTGGACCTCGAAGGACCTCGCCACGATGCGCGCCAACGTCTTCATCGGCTTCCCGCTGGGCGGGCTGCTGTCGCTCGCGATCGCCGGCTGCGCCGCGGTCGTGCTGCAGCCGCACGGGATCATGGTCGACACCCTCGGCGAGACCGCCCTGCCGGTGGCGGAGGCGCTGGGCAAGATCGGCGTCGCGGTCGCCGTCCTCGGCTTCGTGGCCGCGACCTTCGGCGCCGCGTGCGAGACCGGCCTCTCGGTCGGCTACTCCCTCGCGCAGTACGTCGGCGAGCAGTGGGGCAAGTACGTCCGGCCGCAGGCCGCGGTCGCCTTCCACGTGGTGCTGGTGCTGTGCACCCTGGCGGCCGCGGCGGTGCTGCTCTCCGGGATCGACCCGATTGCGGTGACCGAGGCGTCGGTGGTGTTCTCCGCGGTCGCGCTGCCCCTGACCTACTTCCCGATCCTCGTCATCGCCAACGACCCCGACTACGTCGGGGAGCACGTCAACGGCCGGGTCGCCAACACGCTCGGGACGGTCTACCTCGTGCTCATCGTGGTCGCGGCGGTGGCCGCGATCCCGCTGATGGTCGTGACGGGGATGGGACAGTGAGCACGGCCATGCCCGGCGGGCGGCTCGGCGGCGAGCTCGACCTCGCCCTGCACCTCCTCGACCGCCAGGTGGCGGACGCCGAGGGCGCCCTGGTGGGCAAGGTCGACGACGTCGAGCTCAGCCGCTTCGACGACGGCGCCCTCGTGGTCTCGGGCCTGCTGCTCGGCGCCAACGCGCTCCTCCCCCGGATCTCGCGGCGGGCCCACGAGCTGTGGGTCGCCTCCGCCCCGCAGCGGCCCGGTCAGCACGTCCCGGACCGGATCGACCTCGCCCTCGTCGACCGGCTCGACAGCGGCGTGCGGCTGCGCACCCGCCGCGCCGGTGCTGCCCCGCCCGCTCCGGCCCTCGACCCCGGGCGGGCCAGGCTGACGGGGCTGCTCGGGGCGCCGGTGACCTACGAGGGCGCTCGCGACGGACGCGTCATCGACGTACGAGCACGGCCGGAGGGCGACCGCGGCCTCGTCGTCACCGAGCTCGTCGTCGGTCGCGGCGGACCGGGATCGATGCTCGGCTACGACCGCAAGCGCGACATGGGACCGTGGGCGATCGCCGCGCTCGTACGCCGCCTGCACCGCGGGTCCTGGGTCGTGGACGCCGGCCAGTGCGCGATCGACTGGACCGGGAGCGCGGTGGCTGCGCACGGTCCGCGCCGGCCGCTGTCCCGCGACCGCGAGGACGGCTGAGCTGCGCCTCAGCGCGGCAGGTCGAGGTGAGCCAGCGCCCGTAACCACACCCGGTCGGCGTCGCCGGCAGCGGAGGCTGCGCGGGGCGTGACCTCGTCGAGCAGCTCCCGGACGTGTGCCGGCGGGCGGGCTCCCGCCGACCGGGCGGTCGCCGTGATGACCCGGGCTGCGGCGAGCGCGACGGGGCGGTCGGTGCTGATGACCGCCTCGAAGGCGGGCTCCTCCCCGGGACGGCTCGGCACCTCCCACGCGGACACCACCGCGGCGAAGCCGGCGCTGATGCTCACCACGACCCACTCCCGCCGCAGGGGCGAGCCGTCCGGGAGCTGACAGCGCGCCGGCCGCCCGGCCGGGTCGGCCGGCAGGTCGTCGTCGAACTCGGCGACCACGGCGCACCACGACGCGGTCCGGGCCAGCTCGTCCCACCGGTGACGGGCATGGCCGAAGTGGTAGCCGCTCTGGAAGGCGCCGAGGACCACCGGGCGGTCGGCCCGCGCGAGCGACTCGTCCTCGACGGCGTACGACGCCGCGACGAGGGCGGGCCGGCCAAGGCGCTGCGGCCGGAGCCCGGGGAACTCGCGCACGAGGACGGCGTGCACCGACTCGGCAGGCCCCCCGTCGCCGCGGCGGGCGACGGAGTCGATGGCGAGCTGGAGCGGGACGCCGGTGTCGCGGACCTCCAGCACCTCGCGGACCCGGCGCACGTCGGCCTCGGTGAAGCGGCGGTGGCCCGCAGGCGAGCGCTCGCCCGCGGGGAAGCCGAACCGGTGCTCCCACGTCCGCAGCACGGCGGGCGTCAGCCCGGTCCGGGACGCGAGCACGCCGATGCTGAACCCCTCGCTCACCCCTGCCCCCACGTGGTTGCTCCTCCTGGTTGGCCGCGTACAGCCCTTGCCATTTGTGTCGAAGTAACTTATACAGGGTTGTAGAACTATTGGTCCACCACCCCAGGAGATCCCATGGTCAGCGTGATCCTCATCAGCTCCGTGGCGATCGTGGTCGCCATCGTCGGGTGCATCGTGATCTGGCGGATGGACGCCGCCCGCGCCGAGGAGATCGAGCACCGCTCCTGACCCCTGCTGGTCACCGGAGGGTGCCTCCTTCCGCCCTTCGGTGATCGGGGTTCGCCGGCATCGTCGGTGGCCGCTCATAGGGTGGCGCCCGTGACCCTGCACCTCCACACCGCCGAGCGGACCGACGCGCTCGCCGACGGCCTGTCCGAGCTGCTGGTCACCCCGCTCGCCGACCCCTTCGCCCGCGAGGTCGTGGTCGTCCCGGCACGCGGCGTCGAGCGCTGGCTGACCCAGCGGCTCTCGCACCGCCTCGGCGTCGGTCCGCGCGGTGGTGACGGCGTGTGCGCCGGCGTCGACTTCGTGACGCCCCACTCGCTCGTGTCCCTGCTGCTCGACCGCGACGCGGAGGACCCGTGGAGCCCCGACCGGCTGGCGTGGCCCCTCCTGGCCGTCGTCGACGAGTGCCTCGACGAGCCCGGCTTCGAGGACCTCAGCCGCCACCTCGGCCACGGCGACCCGACCGACGAGCGGAGCGCCCGCCGCTACGCCGTCGCCCGGCGCCTCGCCGGGCTGTTCGCCTCGTACGCCGTCCAGCGCCCGCAGCTCGTCCGCGACTGGCGGTCGGGCGCGGACACCGACGGCGCCGGGCAGCCGCTCGACCCCGACCTGCGCTGGCAGGCCGAGCAGTGGCGTCGGACGCTCCAAGAGGGGGACCGCACACGGCCCCCCGCGCGGCCCCCCCCCGCCCCCCTCCGGGGCCGGCAGGGCGGGGTCGGGC
>NZ_JAYSFM010000001.1:0-367091 GCF_041913365.1 Nocardioides sp. | reverse complement strand
CCAAGGGGAATGTCGTGTCGGCCGCGGAGGGTGGGGGGGGGGCGCGCACCCCGGGGGCGGGTGGACCCGTCTCCACCCCGCCTGGCTGGGCCCGGCGTGGGTGGGGTGTGGGCTCGTCGCCGGGGTCCCCCCCCCGGGCCCCGACGTGCGCCACGCCCGCACGCTCGAGCGGCTCCGCGAGGGCGGGGACGGCCTCGACCTCCCCGGTCGGCTCTCGCTGTTCGGCCACACGCGGCTGCCCGTCACCGAGGTCGAGCTGCTGCGTGCCCTGGGCGAGCACCGCGACGTCCACCTCTGGCTGCCGCAGCCCTCGCCCGCGCTCTGGACCGCGCTGGCGCCGACCGCCGCCGAGGGCCCGGTCGCCCGCGCCGTCGACGACTCGGCCGACCTGGTCGAGCACCCGCTGCTCGCCTCGCTCGGGCGCGACGCCCGCGAGCTGCGCCGCACGCTGGGCGAGGTCGCGGCCGACCAGGCGCCGGCGGAGCAGGCCGACCCGACGACGCTCCTCGGCTGGCTCCAGGCCGACCTCCGCGCCAACTGTGCCCCCGACCCTTCCGCCCTGGCCGCGCGCGTGCGGGCGCCGCGCGACCTGTCGGTCCAGGTGCACGCCTGCCACGGCACGGCCCGGCAGGTCGACGTCCTCCGCGAGGTGCTCGTCGGCCTGCTCCAGGACGACCCGAGCCTCGAGCCGCGCGACATCCTCGTGATGTGTCCCGACATCGAGACCTACGCACCGCTGATCTCGGCGGGCTTCGGCCTGGCCGACGTCGCCCACGAGGACGCCGGCCACCCGGCCCACCGGCTGCGGGTCCGGCTCGCCGACCGGTCGCCGGGCGCCACCAACCCGCTGCTCGGCGTCGCGGCCGACCTCGTCGAGCTCGCCGCCGGGCGGATGACCGCCACGTCGGTGCTCGACCTCGCGGCGACCGAGCCGGTGCGGGCCCGCTTCGGCTTCACCGACGACCACCTCGAGCGGATGGCCCGCTGGGTCGACCAGGCCGCGATCCGCTGGGGCTACGACCGCGACCACCGCGGCGCCTTCGGGCTCGACCTCGACGCCAACACCTGGCTGGCCGGGCTGCAGCGGGTGCTGCTCGGCGCGGCGATGTCCGGCGACGGGCACCGGGTCGTGCGCACCACGCTGCCGCTCGACGACGTCGGCGACGGCCACCTCGAGCTCGTCGGCAGCTTCGTGGAGATGGTCGACCGGCTGCACACCTTCGTGCGGGCCGCCGCCGACGCCTCCTCGGTCGCGGACTGGACGACGGCCCTCGGCGCAGCCGTGCACGGCCTCACCGCCAGCGGCGCCGAGGACGCCTGGCGGGTGGCGCAGTTCGACCGCGAGCTGGCGCGGATCTCGGCCGGCGTCGGTGACCACGAGACGCGCCTGCGCCACGCCGACCTACGAGCGCTGCTGCGGCACCGTCTGCGCGGCCGGCCGACGCGCAGCAACTTCCGCACCGGCACGCTGACGGTCTGCACGATGGTGCCGATGCGCTCGGTGCCGCACCGGGTGGTGTGCCTGGTCGGGCTCGACGACGGCGTCTTCCCGCGGCTGGAGTCCGTCGACGGCGACGACGTGCTCGCCCGGCGTCCGCTCACCGGCGAGCGCGACATCCGCTCCGAGGACCGCCAGCTCCTCCTCGACGCCATCGGCGCAGCGACCGAGACGCTGGTGATCACCTACGCCGGTCGCGGCGAGCACACCAACGACGACAAACCGCCCGCGGTCCCGCTCGGCGAGCTGCTCGACGCCCTCGACCGCACCAGCAGCGCGCCCGTGCGCGACGACGTCGTCTTCCAGCACCCCCTCCAGCCCTTCGACGAGGCCAACCTGACCTCCGGTGCGCTGGTCCGGGCGGTGGAGCGTCCCTTCTCCTTCGACCGCACGGCACTCGCCGGGGCGCAGGCGGCGCGTGCCCCGCACCCCGCCCCACCGGCGCTGGTGCCCGGCCCGCTCGCGGCGCCCGCCGCCTCGGAGGAGGTGTCGCTGAGCGACCTCCAGGACTTCTTCGCCCACCCGGTCCGCAGCTTCCTGCGACAGCGGCTCCGGGTCACCACCCCCTACGACGTCGACGAGACCAAGGACGCCATCCCGATCACGCTCGACGGCCTCGAGAAGTGGCAGGTGGGCGACCGGCTCGTCCACGACGTGCTCGCCGGTGGCGACCCGCAGGCCGCGATGCTCGCCGAGCAGCTGCGCGGGCTGCTGCCGCCCGAGGACCTCGGCGGCGCCATGCTCACCGAGATCGTCACGCGCGTGCGCCCCCTGGTGGAGGCGGCGACACCGCTGCGCCAGGGCACCCCACGCACGCTCGACGTCGACATCGACCTCGGCGACCGGCGGCTCACCGGCACGGTCAGCAACGTCTTCGGCAACTTCCTCGTCGCGGTGAGCTACTCCAGCCTCGGCGCCAAGCACCGGCTCGCCGCCTGGCTCGACGCGCTCGCGCTGTCGGCTGGTCACCCCGACGAGAACTGGACCGCGCACACGATCGGGCGCTGGGGCCGCTCCGGGCGCCGGGCGCTGGTCTCCCCGATGTCCGACGACGACGCGCGCACGCACCTGCGCACGCTGGTCGCGGTCATGGAGCGCGGCCAGTGCGAGCCACTGCCGCTGCCGATCAAGACCAGCCTGGCCTTCGCCGAGGAGTTCGCGATCGGCGAGCGCTCGGGCGGAGGCAGCCAGGCCGACCCCGACGGCAAGGCGCGCGGCGAGTGGGTGACGCCGCGGTTCAACGACTCCGGCTTCCCCAAGGAGGACGGCGACCAGTGGCACGTCCGCGCGTGGGGCGAGGCCGCGGCGTACGACCTGCTCGCGGTGCCGCTGCTCCCCGACGAGGCGGCCGAGGGCGGCCCGGCGCCCCACCGGCTCGGCCACTACGCGCTCAAGGTCTGGTCGCCGCTGCTGTCCCACGAGCTGGTGCGGGGGATCTGACATGACGCAGCCGCCCACCCCCGACACCCTCGAGACCTTCGACATCTGCGGCGACCTCCCGACCGGCACCACTCTGCTCGAGGCCAGCGCCGGCACCGGCAAGACGTGGACCATCGCCGCGCTCGTGACTCGCTACCTCGTGGAGGGCGTCGCGACGCTCGAGGAGATGCTGGTCGTCACGTTCACCCGGGCGGCCAGCCAGGAGCTGCGCGACCGGGTGCGCCGCCAGCTCGACGACGCCGCCGCCGTGCTCGCCGACCCGGCGACGGCCGACCCGGCCAACCGCCTCCACGACTGGCTGCTCGACGCCGACGAGTCGGAGCGGGCACTCCGGCTCGGACGGCTGACCCGCGCGCTGACGTCGTTCGACGCGGCCACGATCGCGACGATCCACCAGTTCTGCCAGCTGGTGCTGCGCAGCCTGGGCGTCGCCGGCGACACCGACACCGGGGCCGTGCTGGTGGAGGACCTCGAGCAGCTCACCACCGAGGTCACCGACGACACCTACCTCCACCTCTTCGCCCGCCAGGAGCAGGCGCCGTGGAGCCGGGAGGAGGCGCTGGCGATCGCCCGGGCGGTCGTCGACGACCCGCGCGCGCGGGTCGCCCCGCAGGAGGCGCTCGCGGAGGACCCCGACGGCCGGGCTGCGGCGCGGGTGCGCTTCGCGTGCCAGGTGCTCGACGAGATCGACCGGCGCAAGCGCCGCCTCGGCGTCCTGTCCTACGACGACCTGCTCGGCCAGCTCGCCGACGCCCTCGGTCCGGAGGACTCGCCCGCCCGGGCGCGGATGCGCAACCGCTGGAAGGTCGCGCTGATCGACGAGTTCCAGGACACCGACCCGGTGCAGTGGCAGGTCTTCGAGCGTGCCTTCCACGGCGTCTCCACGCTGGTGCTGATCGGCGACCCCAAGCAGGCCATCTACGCCTTCCGGGGTGGCGACATCGTGACCTACCTCGACGCCGCCGAGCAGGCCACGACGCGGCAGACGCTGGGCGTCAACTGGCGTGCCGACCAGCCCCTGCTCGACTCGCTCCACGTGCTGATCGAGGGCGCCGCCCTCGGCGACGAGCGGATCCCCGTGCACCCGGTCACCGCCCACCACCCGACCTCCCGGCTCGAGGGAGCCGGGCCGCCGTTCCGGCTGCGGGTGGTGCGCCACCAAGAGCTCGGCCGCACGCGACCGCGCATCGGCGACTGGCGCGCGCACGTGCTCACCGACCTGGCCGCCGACGTCAAGCGGCTGCTCACCAGCGGCGCGACCGTCGAGGCCGAGGGCGGGCAGCGGCCGGTCGAGCCGAAGGACGTCGCGGTGCTCGCCGCCCGCCGGGCCGACCTGCTCGCCGCGCAGGAGGCGCTCGCCGCCGTCGGCGTACCTGCCGTGCTCAACGCGGGCGGGTCGGTGTTCAAAACCGCGGCGGCCACCCAGTGGCTGACCCTGCTGGAGGCGCTCGAGCAGCCGCACCGGGCCGACCGGGTGCGGGCCGCGGCCCTGACCGACTTCTTCGGACGCACCGCCGCGGAGCTCCAGGCCGACCCCGACCCGACCGACGCCCTCAGCGAGCACGTACGCCGGCTCGCCGACGTGTTCGCGGCTCGCGGGGTCGCTGCCGTGCTGGAGTGCGCGGTCCTCGACGGGTTGACTGCCCGCGTGCTCGGCCGGGTCGGGGGCGAGCGCACACTGACCGACCTGCGCCACATCGGCGAGGCGCTGCACAAGGTGACCGTCAGCGAGCGCTTCGGTGTCGTCGGGCTGCTGGGGTGGCTGCGCACGCAGGTCGCCGACGACAAGCTCGAGGTCGCCTCCGAGCGGACCCGGCGCCTCGATTCCGACGCGGCGGCCGTGCAGCTGGTGACGATCCACGGCAGCAAGGGCCTCGAGTACCCCATCGTCTACCTCCCCACCCTGTGGGACCGGTGGGTCCGCGACGACGACGTCCCCCTCTTCCACGACGCCGACGGCGAGCGCTGCCGCGACGTCGGCGGGCCCAGCCGGTGGCGCGACGCGGCGGTCACCCGGAGCCGCCACGAGGACGCCGGGGAGTCACTGCGCCTGCTCTACGTCGCACTGACGCGGGCCCAGTCCCAGGTGGTGGCGTGGTACTGCCCGACCGCCAACAACACCGCCAGCGCACCCCTCCACCGGATGCTCTTCGGCCGCGCGCCCGGGCACACGGCCGTCAACGACGAGCAGCCCGTGCTCGGCGACGACGAGGTCGTGGAGATCCTCGGCCGCTGGAAGGGCGCCGGTGGTCCCCAGCCCGAGCTCGCCACCCCCGGCACCGTCGACGCGAGCCCGATCGACAGGCCGCTGCCGCCGCTGTCGGTGCGGTCGTTCGACCGCGACGTCGACACCGCCTGGCGCCGGACGTCGTACTCCGCACTGGCCGCGGCCGGGGCACCGCACGCGGGGGCACCCGACCGGGTCCTCTCCGAGCCCGACGACGTCCCCGACCTCGACGAGGCGGACCTGGAGGACCTCCCCGACGAGGCGCCCGCCCCGGAGGCCGACCTCGCGCTGACGGCCGTGGCCTCGCCGATGGCCGACCTGCCGGTGGGCGCGGAGTTCGGGTCACTCGTCCACGAGGTGCTCGAGCACGCCGACCCGGCCGCGCCCGACCTGCGCGCCGAGCTGCTCACGCAGATCGAGGAGCACCGGGCATGGTGGGCGGTCGAGGTCGACGCCGAGGCGCTCGCCGACGCGCTCGTCGCGGTCTGCGACTCCCCGCTCGGGCCGCTCGCCGGTGGCCTCACCCTGCGCGACGTCCACGTGCCCGACCGGCTGCGCGAGCTCGACTTCGAGGTGCCCCTGGCGGGTGGTGACCTCGCTGCCCACGACGCGGCACAGGTGCTGCTCGGCGACCTCGGGCCGCTGCTGCGCGCGCACCTGCCGGCCGGCGACCCGCTGTTGGCGTTCGCGGAGACTCTGGAGGGTGACCCGGCGCTGGCCGGGCAGCGGCTCCTCGGCTACCTCACCGGGTCGATCGACGTGGTCGTCCGGGTGCCCGTCGGGGGTCGCACCCGCTTCCTGACCATCGACTACAAGACCAACTGGCTCGGCGACCGCGCGGCACCCGCGACCGCCTGGGACTACCGGCCCGCCGTCCTCGACGAGGCGATGGGGCACTCCGACTACCCGCTCCAGGCGCTGCTCTACACCGTGGTCCTGCACCGCTACCTGCGGTGGCGGCTGGCCGGCTACGACCCGGCGGAGCACCTCGGCGGCGTGCTGTACCTCTACCTCCGCGGGATGTGCGGCCCGGAGACGCCGAGCGTCGACGGCCGGCCGTGCGGGGTGTTCTCGTGGCAGCCGCCGGTCGCGCTCGTGACCGCGCTGTCCGACCTCCTCGACGGGGCCCCCAATGACTGACCTCTTCGAGCCGGTCGACGCGACCGACGCCCGCCTGGCTCTCGGGGCGACCGGGCTGCTGGCGCAGTTCAACGTCGCCGGCGTGCTGACCAGCGCCGACGTCCACGTCGCATCGGCCCTCGGCCGGCTGGGGCGTGAGTCCGACGAGCAGGTCCTGCTGGCCGTCGCGCTCGCCGTGCGCGCGGTGCGAGGCGGCTCGGTCGCCCTCGACCTCGCGACCGTCGCCGACCCGCCCGACCTGCCCTGGCCCTCGGCCACCGGCTGGGCCGAGGCCGTGGCCGGGAGCCCGCTCGTGGCGGCCGGCCTCGTGCGCTGGGACAACGACCTCCTCTACCTCGACCGCTACCACGAGCAGGAGACCCAGGTCGTCGACGACCTGCTGTCCCGCGCGTCCACCGCACCCGACCACGACCCCGCGCTCATGCAGGGCTCGCTCGACCGGGTGGTGGCCGCGATGCAGCGGGCGCGGCCGGAGTCGACGTACGACGAGCAGGTCGCGGCGTGCCTCTCCGCAGCACGCCAGTGGACGACCGTGCTGACCGGCGGCCCCGGCACCGGCAAGACAACGGCCGTCGCGTCGCTGCTGGTCGGGCTGCTCGACCAGCACCCCAGCGGCCTGCGGATCGCGCTCGCCGCTCCGACCGGCAAGGCCGCGGCGCGGCTCCAGCAGGCGGTGCACCAGGAGGCCGAGGCCTTCGACGAGCCGGACCGCGTGCGCCTCGCCGGAGTCACCGCCTCGACCCTGCACCGGCTGTTGCGGCCCGACCCGGGCAACTCCACCCGCTTCCGCCACCACCGTGGCAACCGGCTGCCGCACGACGTCGTCTTGGTCGACGAGTCGTCCATGGTCTCGCTCACCCAGATGGCCCGGCTGCTCGAGGCGGTGCGCCCCGACGCCCGGCTGGTGCTGGTGGGCGACCCGCACCAGCTCTCGTCGGTCGAGGCCGGCGCCGTGCTGAGCGACGTGGTCCGCGGCTTCCAGGACCGTCCCGACTCCCCCGTCGCCGGGCTCCGCACGACGCACCGCTTCGGCGAGCACATCCGCTCCCTGGCAGAGGCGCTGCGCACCGGCGACGCCGACACGGCCCTGGCCGTGCTCGCCGCGGGCCACGAGGCGGTCGAGTGGGTCGACGAGCCCGACCCCGCCCCGCGCATCCGCACCACCGCGCTGGCCGCGGCCCTCGCCGTCCGGGACGCCGCCGAGCGTGGCGACGTCACCGGCGCGCTCGCGGCGCTCGACCACCACCGACTGCTGTGCGCCCACCGCGACGGCCCCTACGGCGTACGCCACTGGAACCGCCGCATCGAGCACTGGCTCACTGCCGAGACCGGCGACCCGCTCTACGAGCGCGCCTACGTCGGTCGCCCGCTGCTGGTCACCGCCAACGACCACCAGCTCGGCGTCTACAACGGCGACAGCGGCGTGGTCGTGCTGACGCCGGAGGGCCCGCGGGCGGTGATCGCGGCCAGCGACGGGCCGCGCGACCTCGCCCCCTCGCGACTCGGCGACGTGGAGACGATGCACGCGATGACGATCCACAAGTCGCAGGGCTCGCAGGCCGACGTCGTCACGGTGCTGCTGCCCGACGCCGACTCGCGGCTGCTCTCGCGCGAGCTCTTCTACACCGCCGTCACCCGTGCGCGGACCCGCGTGCGGGTGGTCGGCTCCGAGGCGTCGATCCGGGCGGCGATCGGTCGTCGGGCGCAACGCGCGAGCGGGCTCGCCGTACGCCTCGCCGGCGCGCCGTGAGCGGCGCGTCCCACGGAAGCGCGGCTGAAACGCCAGCGACACAGACTCCGGATAGCCTCGTGGCATGCCGTTCCTGATGCGCGTCGAGCTCCCCGATGTCCCGGGGTCGCTGGGTCGTGTGGCGGCTGCGATCGGTGAGGCCGGTGGTGACATCGACGCGATCGAGATCGTCGAGAAGCGCGACGGCTTCGCGGTCGACGACGTGCTCCTCGAGATGGCTCCCGGCACGATGCCCGACTCCGTGGTCTCCGCGTGCAGCGTGCTCGACGGGGTGACCGTGCTGTGGATCAACCGCTACGCCGCCGGCGGCAACCTGTTCCTCGACCTCGAGGTCGTCGAGGCGCTCACCGAGGACCCCTCCACAGCCCGTGACCGGCTGATCGACCTGCTGCCCGTCGCCTTCCGCGTCGACTGGGCGGCCCGGGTCCGTGCCGGCTCCGACGGCGCCGCCGAGGTCGTCCACGCCACCGACGCCGCGCCGCCCGACTTCACCCTCACCTCGGTGCCCGCACCGACCCGCCTCCCCGGCGACGACGTCTACGTCGAGTGCGCCGCCCCCTTCGACGACGAGGTGGTCCTGATGGGCCGTCGCGGCGGCCCCGAGTTCCTCGACTCCGAGCTCGCCCGCCTCCAGCACCTCCTCGGCCTGGCGATCACCATCAGCCGCAACTGACCGAGCCCCCGGGTGAGCGGTGGTCCAGGGGGATTCCGAGGGCACGAATTGCCCCTCGACCACCGCCCACCAGCGTGTCGGCGTACGACACACCCGCCAGCGGTGACCGAGGAGGAATCCGCGCGCAGGAAATGCCCCTCCACCACCGCCCACCCGCGTGGGCGTACGACACACCCGCCAGCGGTGCTCCACCTACATTCGCCCGCCTCGGAACGTAGGTCCGCCACCGCCCACCCGCGCGTCGGCGTACGACACACCCGCCAGCGGTGCTCCACCTACATTCGCCGGGCTCGGAACGTAGGTGGGCCACCGCCCACCCGCGTGTCGGCGTACGACACATCAGCCAGCGGTGGTCCAGGGGGATTCCACCGGCACGAATGCCCCTCCACCACCGCCCACCCCCGCGCCGGCGTACGACACACCCGCCCGGGCGGTCAGCGGACCGAGCGGATCCTCGTGACGAAGACCGAGCCGAGGACGCAGAGGGCGAAGCCGACGACGTACACGACGCCGTAGCCGAGCGACCAGCCGTCGCCGTGGGTGGCGACCGAGCCGCCGAGCTCGCGTACGACGACGAGGATGAGGCCGGCGATCGCGGGGGCGAGGACCTGCGGGAGGGCGGCGGCGATGTTGATGACGCCGAGGTCCTTGGCGCGGTCGACGGCGCCCGGGAGCACCTGGGTGATGAGCGCGAAGTCGACGGCCTGGTAGACGCCGAAGCCGGCGCCGAGGACGACCGCGGCGAGCAGCGCTCCGGGCCATGCCTGCCAGAGCCCGAGGATCAGCGAGCTGGCGCCGATGAGGACCCCGGACCAGATCACGAAGACCTTGCGCCTGCCGACCCGGTCGCTCCAGTGGCCGACGACGACGGTGGTGGCGACGGTCGCGACACCGTAGATGAGCACGAGGAGGCCGAGCTTGGCGGTGGCGTCGTCGTCGCCGTAGCCGAGGCCGTCGGTGAGGAAGTAGTAGAGGTAGTTGAGCGCGATCCAGTTGCCGAGGTTGACCAGCAGCCGGGTGAGCCAGGCCCACGCGAAGTCGGGGTGCTCGCGGGGCGAGACCCACAGCGACCGCACGAGCTTCTTCCAGTCCAGCGGCTCGAGCACGTGGTCGGCCGGCAGGGGTACGTCGCGTGAGCCGAGGAGGTAGGGCACCGACAGGGCGAGCATCACGAGCGCGGTCACCAGGTAGCCCTGCGCGATCGAGCCGGTGACCTCGGCGATCTTGATCCCGACGAGCACGCCGACCGTGCCGGCGATGGCGACGAGCCCGCCGATCAGGCCGCGGCGCTCGACCGGCACCTGGTCGGGCACCGCGGCGACGGCGCCGGCCCAGGCCGCGTTGAGCGCGAGCTGCACCAGGCTCCAGGCCACCACCATCAGCACCGCGCCCTCGGCCACCGAGAGCAGCAGCAGCGACGCGGCGCCGAGGACGACACCACCGAGGACCCACGGCACCCGCCGCCCCAGCCGGGACGTCGTACGGTCCGAGAAGGCGCCCCACACCGGGTTGGCGAACATCGAGACGGTCGCGCCGGTGAAGAGCACGACGGCGAGCAGCAGCTCCTTGCTCATCCCGCCGGGCTCCGCGGCGGCGATCCGCTCGGCCTGCTGGGCGAGCAGCACCTGGATCGGCCCGAACCAGCCGGCCATCACGCCGAGGTTGAGCAGCACCAGCGCGCCGATCCACCGGGCGGGAGGTGCGTCGACGGGCTCGTCGAACGCCGAGCGGGCCGCGGCCTGAGTGGTCACGGCGTCATTGTGGGGCCACGGACCCGCGGGCGCGAGGAAAATCCGGGTCCGTCGGACCGGGGATCCGACGGCTGGTTCAATGACGCAATGGTCTTTTCGGGAGACGGGGCGATGGGACGCTCGGACCTGCTCGACGTCGTCTCCGTGCTCGACGTCGACACCGTGCTGGCACGGTCGGCGGCCGTCGGCGCCGAGAAGACGCGCGCGCAGGGCCTCGTGCTCGCCGTCGTCGACGAGCCCGCCGCGGACGACTCCGAGGGGCGACGCGTCCCGACGCGGCTGACGCTGGTCCGCGGGCTCGGGGAGGACGAGGCCGGTGAGCTCCGCGACCGGCTGGGCAGCTCGGGCCTGAAGGGCGAGCCGGGCGCCCGCCCGGAGCAGGACCTGGCGCGGCTGTCCGACCCCGCCACGGGCCGCGAGGTGCTGCGGGTGCCGGTCGTGGTGGGCAAGCGCCTCTACGCCGACCTGCTCCTCCTCGCTCCGCCGGACGGCTTCTTCGACGACGACGACGTCGAGGGCGTCGCCGTCCTCGGCCGGGTGACGGGCGTGGCGGTGCGCAACGCGCTCAGCTACCGCCTCAGCGAGCGGCGTCGCGAGGCGCTCGAGCTCGCCGCCGCCGTCGACCGGTCGGTGCACCCGCCCTACCTCATCGAGGAGCCGCTGACCCGGGTCGCCGAGGGGGCGCTGAGCATCGCCGCCGCCCGCACGGCCGTCGTCGTGGCGGTGACCTCCGACCGGATCGACGTCTCCGCCGGCGCGGGCGTCACCGACGAGCTGCTGGGCCGCACCATGGCCGAGGTGACCGACCACGTGCGGACCGCCCAGCACGACGGGCACGAGTTCCTGGTCCGGCTGGCCGACCTCACGGTGTGGGGCATCCCGCTGAACCCCGAGCACTCCTTCGCCGGCGTCGTGGTGCTGCTCCTCGAGCACCCCCACCCGGGCCCCTCCCCCGACGACCGCGAGCTGCTCGGCTCCTTCGTCCGCCACTCCTCCCTGGTCCTCGACCACGCGGTCCTTCAGCAGGAGCGGCAGCACGCGGTGCTCGCCGCCGACCGCGACCGGATCGCGCGCGACCTGCACGACGGCGTCATCCAGCGGCTGTACGCCACCGCGCTCAAGCTGCGCGCCGGCATCCGCAGCGGGGACGACTCGGGCGGCCACGGCGACGAGGCGGTCCGCGAGATCGGCGACTCGATCCGCGACATCCGCGGCACTGTCTTCGAGCTCGAGCGCGGTCGCCCGGCGTCGCTGCGCAGCGACGTGCTGGCCCTGGCCAAGGAGTACGAGTCGGTGCTGGGCTTCGTGCCCGTCGTGCGGTCGTGGGGGCCGGTCGACTCCCTCGTCGGCCAGGCGCTGGCCGACCAGGCGACGGTGGTGCTGCGCGAGGCACTCTCCAACTGCGCGCGCCACGCCGGCGCCGGCCGCGTCGAGATCGACGTGGCCGTGGACGGCGGCTGGTTCAGCCTGTGGGTCACCGACGACGGTCGCGGCATGACGGGCACGGAGCTGCCCGGCAGCGGGCTCCGCAACCTCCGCGCGCGGGCGACGGCGCTCGGTGGCGACCTCGACGTGCAGGGCGCCGACCCCGGCACCGTGCTCCAGTGGCGGGTGCCGCTCGAGGGCTAGGGTCGCCAGGCATGGACATGCTGCGCAGCGCCCAGATCGCCGAGGCCGGACTGACCGACTGGCGCAAGCTGGCCCAAGGTCTGCACGCCCGCTACCTGGTGGACGACTTCGCCACGGCCGCGCGCTTCGTCGCCGCCGTGGGTGAGGCGGGCGACGGCCTCGGCCACCACCCGCGCGTGGTGATCGGCGCCGGTCACGTCGACCTCGAGCTCGTCACCGCCGACGCGATCTACCGCGCCGACGACGGCACCGAGCACGTCGTCGAGTGGGTGACGCAGCAGGACGTCGACCTCGCCCGCCGGATCACCGAGGACGCCGCCGACCTCGGGCTGACCCCGGACCCTGCGTCGGTCTCCGAGGTCGAGCTCGGCCTCGACACCGCCCGGTCCGCGACGGTCGCGCCGGTGTGGGCAGCCCTGCTCACCGGCGAGGCCGAGTCCCAGGGCCGCGGGTCGCCGGGCGACGAGGTCCGCGACGCCACCGTGCGGGTGCCCAACCTCTGGTTCGACGACGGCGACACCACCCGCCCGCAGAAGCTCCACGTCGAGGTCTACGTCGCGCCCGAGGTGGTCGAGCAGCGGGTCGCCGCAGCCGTCGCCGCGGGTGGGACCGTCGTCGACGACAGCGAGGCGCCCGGCCTCACCGTGATCGCCGACCAGGACGGCAACACCGGCGTCGTCTGCTGCGACACCTCGGCGGCGGCGCAGGGCTGAGGCCGGGTCAGCGCACGTAGCCCGCGAGCTCCAGCGACTGCTTGACCTGCCCGTCCTCGGTCTGCTCCTCGCTCGCCAGGGTGGCGTCGACCTCGAGGTGCAGGACGGGGGTCGGGTCGCACGACGCCTGTGTGACCCGCACCGTGCCCGTGCTGCCCGCGGAGCTGACCACCTCGTTGCCGTCGGGCGCCCCCTCCGTGTCGCCGACGAAGACCGTCAGCGGGAGCGAGTCCGAGGAGCCGTCGGCGGACTCGATCGGCAGCGTGAACGTGCGCGGTCGGTCGAGGGCGGCGACGTCGGCCTCCACGAGGACGAACGGCTGGAGCAGGCGCTCGCCGTCCAGTCGCAGGGGGCTGGTGAGAACGAGGCGGCTACCGCCGTCACACGTCACCGTGACGTCCTCGAAGGCGTAGCTCGAGCCGTCCGGCCGCGTCATCACCAGGGAGTACGGCGGTGGCGTGTCGACCGCGACGACGCCCTCGCGGCCGTCGCCCGAGCCGCCCGATGACACCGCGACGTAGCCCCCGACCGCCGCCACCACGACCGCGGTCCCGACCCCGACGCCGACGCGCCGGTGCCGGCGACGAGCCCGCATGCGCTTCTCGACCCGGTCGAACGCGTCCTGCGGCGCGTGGAGCGCGGAGTCGAGCCGCTCGTAGCCGTCCCTGATCTGTTCCTCGGTCATCGGGTCATCCCTCTCGTGTGGTCAGCAGCCCGCGCTCGCGGGCGTGCTCACGCAGGCGCTCGGTGCCCCGGGAGAGCTGGCTCTTGACCGTGCCCTCGGAGCAGCCCATCCGCTCGGCGATGGCCCGGACATCGAGGTCCTCCACGTGGCGGAGGGCCAGGGCCGTGCGCTGGCGCGGCGAGAGCGTCGCCAGCGCCTCGACCAGCCACGGCTCCATGCCGTCGAGGTCCTCGGCGACCGCGGCCACCTCGGGCGCGGCCGCCGAGCGGGGCAGCTCGCGACGCAGCCGCCGGACGCGGTCGATGTTGAGCCGGACCATCACGGTCCTGGCGTAGGCGACGGGGGTGTCGTACGACGTCCGTCCCCACCGCTCACCCATCCGCGCCAGCGTCTCCTGGGTGAGGTCCCACGCGTCGTGCGGATCTGCCGTCAACGCGTAGGCGTAGCCCAGCAGCGGTCGCGCCTGGAGCGCGACGAAGTCGGCGAAGTCGGCCCTCGTCGCGTCGTCCACCCGTGTCCTCCGTCCGTGGTTCCCCACCGTTGCACCTGCCCACTGTTGACGCACGGGGCACCGGAAACGTTGAGGGCCACGCGACGCGTCGACCCGGAAGGACTAGGACGCGTCGGGCGCGCCGTCGCTGCTCGCCACGGGAGCCTCGGCGGTGGCCGGCGTCTTCGGCTCGGACCACAGCCACTCCGAGGCCACGGTGAGCAGCACCCAGCACACGCCGGCGACGACGAGGTAGCGCCCGAGCGCCACGTCGACGGGCACCGCCCCCATGACGGCACCCGCCAGCGCCGGCGACGTGAGCACGGCGGCGACGAGGAGCATCGCCCCGGAGACCGGCTTCATGCCATCACCGCCAGGCGGTCACCGGAGACGGTGCCGACCGACCGGACCTGCGTCGCGCCGACGAGCTCGGTGTAGGACAGCACCGCGGTCGTCTGGAGCGCGGGCGCCACCATCCGGCGTACGGCGGCCCGCAGCTGCGGTGCGCACACGACGACGGGGCGCAGGCCCTGCTCCTCCGCGGCGGTGCGGAGGTCGGAGAGCTCACCCAGCACGCTCTGGCCGACGAGCGGGTCGAGCGCCACGACGGCGCCGTGCTCGCCGGGCCGCACGGCCTCCAGCATCCGCTGCTCGAGCAGTGGGTCGAAGCTCATCACGTGGACCACGCCGTCGAGGAGGTGCGGCGCCACGATGGCGGGGCCGAGCGCGGCGCGGGCCGCCTCCACGAGGGAGTCGGGGTCCTTGGTGGTCTGCGCCTTGAGCGAGAGCGCCTCGAAGATGCGGACCAGGTCGCGCACGGCGACGCCCTCCACCAGCAGCCCCTGCAGGACCCGCTGGACCTCGCCCAGGCTGAGCTGCGCGGGCGTGAGCTCCTCGACCACGACGGGGTGGCTGCGGCGGATGAGCTCGGTGAGGGTCTTGACGTCCTCGCGGCCGAGCAGCCGCGCCGCGTGCTGGCCGACCACCTCCGCGAGGTGGGTGGTGATGACCGAGGCCCGGTCCACCACGGTCGCGCCGCTCAGCTCGGCCTGGACGCGCAGCTCGGCGGGGATCCACGACGCCTCGAGCCCGAAGACCGGCTCGCGCGTCGGCTGGCCGGGCATCGCGCCGAGGTTGTCGCCGATCGCCAGCACCGTGCCGCGGGGCGCCTCGCCGCGGGCGACCTCGATGCCGAAGAGCCGGATGGCGTACGTGCCGGAGGGCAGGTCAATGCTGTCGCGGGTGCGGACCGGCGGCACGATGATGCCGAGCTCGCCGGCGATCTTGCGGCGCAGCGCCTTGACCCGGTCGAGGAGGTCGCCGCCGCTGGCCGTGTCGACCAGGTCGATGATGTCGGGCGAGAGCTCGAGGCCGAGCGGGTCCACCTGGATCTCCGCGGCGAGCAGCTCGGGGGTGTCCGGCGGAGCGGCCAGCGCCTGCTCGGCGAGGTCGTCGGGCGCCTCGGGGTCCGGCTTCGGGACCCGGCTGGAGGCGAGCAGCATGATGCCGCCGGCGGTGACGAAGGGCAGCTTCGGCAGGCCGGGGATCAGGCAGATGAAGAGGGCGCCGAAGCCGGCGATCTGGAGCGGCAGCTTGTTGGTGGTGAGCTGGCGCAGGATGTCGGAGCCCATGTCGGAGTCACCGGTGTTGCGGGTGACGATGAGGCCGGTCGCGGTCGAGAGCAGCAGGGCGGGGATCTGGGAGACCAGTCCGTCACCGACCGACAGCAGGCTGTAGGTCGTGATGGCGTCGCCGAACGACATGCCGCGCTGCGCCATGCCGACCGCGAAGCCGCCGAGCAGGTTGACCATCGTGATGACGATGGCCGCGATCGCGTCACCCTTCACGAACTTCGACGCACCGTCCATCGCGCCGTAGAAGTCCGCCTCGGCGTGCACCTCGTGGCGGCGACGGCGGGCCTCGTCCTCGTCGATGAGCCCGGAGTTGAGGTCGGCGTCGATGGCCATCTGCTTGCCGGGCATCGCGTCGAGGGTGAAGCGCGCGCCGACCTCGGCGACACGCTCGGCACCCTTGGTGATGACGACGAACTGGATGATCAGCAGGATCGCGAAGACGATGAGGCCGACGATCAGCGAGCCGCCGACGACGAAGTGGCCGAAGGTGTCGATCACCTTGCCGGCGTAGCCGTCGAGCAGCACGAGGCGGGTGGCGCTCACGTTGAGCGCCAGCCGGAAGAGCGTCAGCACGAGCACGACGGCGGGGAACGCCGCGAACTCCAGCGGCTTGTGCACGAACATCGCGACCAGCAGCACCAGCAGCGCGCTGGTGATGTTCAGCGCGATGAGCATGTCGAGCACGACCGCGGGCAGCGGCACCACGAGCATGACGACGATCATCACGATGCCGGCTGGTACGCCCAGCTGGAGCAGTCGCTTGGGGGCCACGAGGTGCCTTTCGGGAGGGGTCGCCTGGGGGCGCGCCTTCCGTGGCACGGGGGTGGCGCCGTCCTGGCACCACAGCCCTCATCGGCCGGTGGGGACCACTCCTGAGGAGTTCGCACCGGCGGGCCTGCTCGGACGTCGCCGCCCCGCGAGCGGGACCGACGGCAGGTCGGCGGCCTGGCGCGGGCTGTGGTGCTCGCCGCCGCGGGCGCCGGCCGTGCGGCGGGAGATGACGAACGCGAGGACCTGCGCCACGGCGGCGTACAGCTCCGGGGGGATCTCCTGCCCGACGACGGTCGAGCGGTGCAGCGCCCGGGCGAGCGGGATGTCCCGGACGAGCGGCACGCCGTGCTCGGCCGCCTGCTCGCGGATCCGCTGGGCGACCACGCCGGCACCGCGGGCCACCACGCGGGGCGCGCCGCGCTCGGCGTCGTACGTCAGGGCGACGGCGACGTGGGTCGGGTTGACCAGCACGACGTCGGCGGTCGGCACGTCGGCCATCATCCGGTTGCGCGAGGCCGCGAGCTGGCGCGAGCGGATCGCGCCCTTGAGCAGCGGGTCGCCCTCGGTCTGCTTGGACTCCTGCTTGACTTCGTGCTTGCTCATCCGGGTCTTCTTGCCCATCCGGCGCCGCACGATCGCGTAGTCCGCGACCGCCATGACCAGGCCCGCCACCGCGACGCTCCGGATCAGCGACAGCACCTCGTCGCGGACGACCTCGAGGACCGCGGAGATCGGCACCAGGCCGCCGATGAGCGGCATCAGCGCCGACACCGCGCCGTACGCCACGAAGCCGACCACGGAGCTCTTCAGGAGCATCTTGGCCCCCTCCCACAGCGCCTGGGTTCCGAAGACGCGCTTGAAGCCCTGGATCGGGTCGAGCTTCTTCAGCGACGGCTTGACGCTCTTGGTGGCGAGGAAGAAGCCGCCCTGCGCCAGGGCGGCGCCCACGCCGACGATCATGACCGCGGTGCCGAGGGTGACGAGGGTGACCATCACGTGGCGGGCGCCGCGGCCCAGCAGCGTCATCGCGTCGGAGAGCTCGACGTGGCCGCGGAGGCTGAAGCAGTCCCGCATCAGCTCCGCGAGGGCGGTCAGCTCACGACCCAGCAGGGTCGGCAGGATCATCCCGACGATCAGCAGCGTCGCCCAGCCGCCGAGCTCCTGCGTGCGCGGGACCTGGCCCTCCTTGCGCGACTCCTTGCGCTTCTTGGCTGTGGGCTTCTCGGTCTTCTCCTCCGACACCGGGTCTCACCCCCCGCCCACGAGCGTGAACTGGGCCTCGTTGGCGAGCTCGACCAGCCGCGTCACGGCCTCGGGCAGCACCGGGAAGGACAGGCCGAGGAGCAGGAGGGTCAGCCCGATCTTGGCCGGGAACATCACGTTGATCGCGTTGAGGTGCGGGGCGACCTTGGTGAGCAGCGCCAGCCCGAGGTCGGCGACGAACAGCACCGCGACGAGCGGCAGCGCGATCTGGACAGCGGTCACGAAGAACATCCCGAAGGCGGTGATCAGCACGTGGGAGGCGCCGTCGAGGCGCGGCGCCTCGCCCAGCGGCAGCACGGTGAAGGTCTTCAGCAGGCCGCCGAGGACCAGCAGGTGCCCGCCGGTGGCGAAGAGGATCATCACCGCGAGCATCTGGTGGAGCTTGCCGAAGACGGTGTTCATGTTCATCGACAGCGGGTCGAAGCCCTGGGCGAGCTGGAAGCCGCCGAAGGTGTCGATGAGCGAGCCGGCCGTCGCGATGGCGGCCAGCAGGATGTACGTCACCAGGCCGAGCGCCGAGCCCACCACGACCTGCGTGAGGGCGGTGACCAGCAGCTCACCCGTACCGGTGGGGATGCTGCCGCCGTCCACGGACGGTACGACGGCGAACGCCAGCCCGAGGGACAGCACCACCTTCGCGACCGTCGGGACCGAGCGCCCGGCGAAGGGCGGCACGAGCGCGAGCCACGCGATGATGCGCAGCGACGCCAGCAGGTAGGCCAGCAGCGGCTCGCCGGCCACAGTCAGGGTCACGGGGTCAGCCCAGCAACGAGGGGATCAGCGCGAAGAGGTCCTGGGTGAAGTCGACGAGCGTCTGGAGCATCCAGCCGCCGGAGACGAGGAGCGCGACGCCGACACCGACGAGCTTGGGCACGAAGGCGAGCGTGAACTCCTGGATCTGGGTCATCGACTGGAAGAGCGAGATCGTGAAGCCGATGACCAGCGAGGTCACCAGGATCGGCGCCGAGAGCTTCAGCGCGACCACCATGGTCTGGAGGGCGATGTTGATGACGGTGGTGTCGGTCATGGCACGAGTTCCTGGCTACTGGTAGCTCGAGACGACGGAGGTGATGACCAACCCCCACCCGTCGACGAGGACGAAGAGCAGCAGCTTGAAGGGCAGCGACACCATCACCGGCGGCATCATCATCATGCCGAGCGCCATGAGGGCGCCGCTGATCACGATGTCGATCACGAGGAAGGGGATGAAGATGATGAAGCCGATGATGAAGGCCTGCTTGAGCTCGCTCAGCACGAACGACGGCACCAGCGTCGCCATCGACACCTCGTCGCGGTTCTCCGGCAGGTCACGGCCCGCGACGTTGGTGAGCAGTCGCAGCTCGTCGTCGCCGGTCTGGTCGAGCATGAAGTCGCGCAGCGGCTCGACGCCGTCGTCGTAGGCCATCGAGGCGGTCTTGTCGCCGTCGAGGTAGGGCTGGATGCCCTCGTCGTTCATCTGGCTCAGCACCGGCGCCATGATGAACAGCGACAGGAAGAGCGCCAGCCCGGCGAGCACCTGGTTGGGCGGGATCTGCTGCAGCCCGAGCGCGTTGCGGGTCAGGCCGAGCACCACGAGCACCTTGGTGAAGCTGGTGCAGGTCAGCAGGATCGCGGGCAGCAGGGAGAGCAGCGACAGCGCGATGATGACGGTGACCGGCGTGCTGGGCTTCTTGGTCATCCCGCCGAGGTCGATGGTCACCGAGCTGTCACCGTTCGGGGCCTTCGGCCCCTTCGGGGCGCGCGGGCCGTCGGGCGCCATCGGCAGCACCGTCGAGACGTCGGCGTGCACGCCCGCGGCGGGAGCGGCGGCGGCCGGGGTGGCGGTGAGGCCGAGGAGCAGGGCAGCACCCGCGACGAGGGCGGCGAGCAGTGCGGCGAGGTGGCGCGCGACCCGAGAGCGCGCGGTCACGACGTCTTGCCCGTCGCGGCTGCGATGGCCTGGCGCCAGGTCTGCGGGGAGAGGACGGAGCCGGTCAGCGCGCCGGCGCCGGACGTACGTCCGCGGGCCGCGAGGGCGGCGGGCGCCGCGTCCTCCGGGGCGTCGGTCTCCTCGGCGAGGTCGGCGGCCAGGTCGAGGTCCTCGACCAGCTCCTCGGGGTCGAGCTCGGTGAGCAGGCTGACCTGGTGGTCGGTGGTGCCCACGACCAGCACCCGGCTGCCGACGGTGATGACGGCGACGGACGCGCTGCGGGAGAGGGGCTGGCGGTGGACCACCTGCACGGGGGCGCCGGCGCGGGCGCCGTACCGCTTCCCGACCACGCGGGCCAGGAGCAGCATGAGTCCCACGACGACCGCCAGGGAGGCGATCAGTCGCACGGTGAGCTCGAGCACGTCAGCCTGCTGTGCTCTCGTCGATGATCTCGGTGACGCGCAGGCCGAAGTCCTCGTCGACCACGACGACCTCGCCGCGGGCGATCAGCCGGCCGTTGACCAGCAGGTCGGCCGGGCTGCCGGCGGCGCGGTCGAGCTCGAGCACCTCGCCGGGGGACAGCGCCAGCAGGTCGCGCACCGTCATGGTCGTACGGCCGAGCTCGACCGTCACCTCCATGTCGACGCCGTGCAGCATCTCGATGCCGCGCTGGGGCAGGCGGGCCGGGGCCGGGACGGTGGGCTGCGGCGCCACGGTGGCCTGCACCGATGCGGAGGCGGTCGCGGCGGCGTCGGAGAAGAGGAGGGCGCCGGCGGTGAGGCCCGCGCCGAGGAGCGGCACGGCGGTGAACGGGGTGCCGAGGTCCGCGCCGACGAGGTCGAGTGCGACCTCACGGGCAGCACCGCAGCCGGTGCCGAGGGCGGTCGCGGCAGCCTCGAGCGCGGGCTGGGTGGCGGCGGCCAGGTCGAGGCCGCCGAGCGGGCTCGCGGCGAGCGCCTCGACCAGGTCGGAGCCGACCAGCACGGCGATGCGCGGCGCACCGGGCAGGTGCAGCTCGGCGACCACGGCACCGGCCAGGCCGGTGCTCGCCCAGTCGTCGCCCGGCACCGGGGTGCCGGCCTCGAGGGCGCTCGCGGCGGGCAGCACCTCGGCGGCCGCCGCGGCGGCGGTGACGACGCTCGCGTGGAGGTCGGCGAGGGTCAGGTCGGGCGTGGTGGTCATGCGTTCTCCTTGGTGCTGGCGCTGGCGGTGCCGACGACCAGGGCGGCCAGCCGGGCGCCGTGGCTGCCGGCCGTGGCCTGGGCGAAGGTGGCCTCGCCGACCACGACGTCGAGGGGGTCGGTGGCGCGGTGCGCGAGGCGCAGCACGTCACCGACGGCGAGGTTGGTGAGGGCGTCGGGGCCGAGGCGGGTGGGACGGAACCGGACGACCGCGTCGACGGGAACGTCCTGGAAGCGGCGGTCCACGAGCTCGGCGGAGCGGCTGCGCTGCAGGCGCTCGTGCTCCGACACCACCGCCGGGGCAGCCGCCTTGGCCAGGACCGGGTGCAGCCCGGCGAAGGGCATGCAGAACGTGACCGGGTAGGTCCGCTCCTTGATCGTGAGGTCGAAGCTCGCCACGACCACCGCGTCGCCCGGAGCGGCCGCCTGGGCCAGCTGCGGGTTGTACTCGATGCCGACGACGGTCGGCGTGACCTCGACGACGCTGGCGACGCTGTAGGCCAGCTCGCCCATCAGGCGCGTGATCACGCCGCGCACGACGGCACTCTCGATGTCGGTGAGGGGCCGCTGCGGCTGGTTGTCGGAGCCGGGACCGCCGAGCATCTGGTCGATGGCGCCCATCACGACGGGCAGCGGGAGGTCGAGCAGGGCGAGGCCGGGCAGCGGCTCCGTGCTCACCTTGACGGCGTACGTCATGGGGTCGAGGGTGTCGACGTGCTCGGCGTAGGTCTGCTGCACGACGCCGCGCAGCTGCGCCGTGCACACGGTGCGCAGCGCGGTGGTGAAGACCGTCGCCATCTGACGCGCGAACCCGTCGAAGCTGACCTGGAGCAGGCGGGTGTGCTCGCGGGAGAGCTGGATCGGCCGGCGGAAGTCGTACTTCGTCGGCTCGGCGCCGTTGCGGGCACGCCGACGTGCCCGGGCACCGGGGTGCGCGGGTCCGCGGGGGGTCTGCAGGGCGGTCACGAAGTCAGGTATCGGCCTTCCGGACCGGGACCTGAGGGATTCGGGGCGGACTCGTGCGTCCGCCGCCCTGCTACTGGGTGACGAACTCGGTGAAGTACACCTCCAGCACGTCGCCGTGGTAGTCCTCGTGCAGCTTCTCCTCGAGCTGGTGCTTGAGCTCCTTGCGCTGGCCGGCCTTGGTCAGCTCGGCCTGGTCGACGCCGCTGAACAGGTCGATCGTCGCGTCGAGCGCCTTGCTCCCGTCCGCCTCGTGGGCGTCGGCGGAGAGCTGGAGGGCGATGCCGACGCGGAGGTAGTGGCCGTCCGCGAGGTTGATCTGGATCGGCTCCATGGTCATCACCTCGCCGGGCTCGGGCTCGGCGGGGCCGCTGGGCCGCAGCAGGAACCACCAGGCGGCGGCCGCGCCGACGACGAGCACCAGTGCGATCGCGATCAGCTTCTTCTTCTTGCCCCCGGTGGGCTCGGGCGCGTCGGCGCCCGCCGCGGCGGGACGGTCCAGGGTGGCGGTGGTCATGAGGATCCTCCCTCGGTCGAGTCGTGGCTGCCCCCGCTGCGTGCGGCGGCGACGTCGTCCAGCAGCTCGCGTGAGCCTGCCGGCAGCTGCGAGAGGACGACGATGTCCACCCGCTTGTTGATCTCCTGCGAGCCCGGCTTCCGCGGGTCGACCAGCGGCACCTCGTGCCCGAAGGCCGCGGCGCTGAGCCGCTCACCGGGGATCCGGCCGACCTCCTGGAGGTAGCGCAGCACGGTGACCGCGCGGGCGGAGGAGAGGTCCCAGTCGGTGGCGAAGAAGCGCGGCTTGACCGGCACCTGGTTGGTGTGGCCGTCGATCCGCAGGTCCTCGGTGGCGCCGCGCAGCACCGGCCCGATCGCCTCGAGCACCCGCTGGCCGCGCCGGCTCAGCTCGGCCCGGTCGGGCTCGAAGACGACGTGGCGCGAGGTCAGGCTGAGCACCAGGCCCCGGTCGTCCACGCGGCGCGTCACGTCACCGTTCAGCCCGGCCTTGCGCAGCGCGTCGGCCAGCCGCTCGCCGAGCGCGTCGAGGCGCGCCACCTCGGCCTGGGCCTCGGTGTACTCCTCGTCCTGGCGCGCCAGCGCCTGCTGGGCGCGCTGCGCGGCCGGGGCGGCCGCCATGAAGTTGTCGGGCTTCACCGGCTGGACAGCGGCGACGCCGGGCGCCTCCATGATCGACTCCGAGCCGGTCATCACCGACGTGGAGTCGCCGAAGCCGGCGGCGAGGCCGTCCTTGAGCGCGTTGAACTTCTTCTGGTCGACCGAGCTCATCGCGAACATGACGATGAACAGCACCATCAGCAGCGTCACCATGTCGGCGTACGTCACCAGCCAGCGCTCGTGGTTCTCGTGCTCCTCGGGCTCCTCCTTGCGCCCGCGCCGTCCTCCCGAGCTCATGTCAGGCGGCCTTGGCGTCGGACGGCTGCTCGCCGGCGGGGAGCAGGGACGACAGCTTCTGCGCGATCACGCGGGGGTTGGAGCCGGCCTGGATCGCCGCGACGCCCTCGATGACGAGCTCCATGCGGGCGGCCTCGAGCTCGGTGAGCCGCTTGAGGCGGTTGCCGATCGGCAGCCAGATCACGTTGGCCGACATCACGCCCCACAGGGTCGCGATGAAGGCGGCGGCGATGAGGTGGCCGAGCTCCTCGGGCTGGGCGAGGTTCTCCAGGACGTGCACGAGACCCATGACCGTGCCGACGATGCCGATGGTGGGGGCGTAGGCGCCGGCGTCGGCGAAGAACTTGGCCGAGTGCTTGCCGTGCGCCTTGGTGGCGTGCACCTCGGCCTCGAGGATCTCGCGCACCTCGTCGGGGTCGGTGCCGTCGATGGCGAGCGTGACGCCCTTGACGAGGAACGGGTCGTCGACCTTCTTCAGCTCGTCCTCGAGGGCGAGCAGCCCCTCGCGCCGGGCCTTCTCGGCCAGCGCGACCACCATGGGCACGACCTCGCCCGCCGGGCGCACCTTGCCGGTGAAGGCGGTCTTGAGCGAGGCGAGCGCGTTCTTGGCGTCGGGGATCGTGCCGCCGGCCATGGTCACCATCAGGGTGGTGCCGAAGACCAGCAGCATCGGCGGCAGGAGGAGCAGGCTCATCGGGTTGCCGCCCTCCAGCATGTTGGAGACGACGATGATGACGAGGCCGACGAGGACCCCGATCAGGGTTGCCGGGTCCATCAGCCCTCCTCCTCCGCGGTCGGGTGGGTCGTCACCGCGGCCAGGTGGGCCCGCTGGGCGAGCGTCTGCGGGGCGACCTCGGGCATCGCGCCGGCGGCGATGATGCTGCCGCGCCAGGCGCGCACCTGGTCGATGACCTGCAGCAGGCCCTCGGCGACGACGTACTTCTTGCCGTCGACGAGCGTCACCACCGTGTCCGGGGTGCTGTCGAGGCGCTCGATCAGGTCGGCGTTCAGGACGAACGCGGAACCTGAGAGTCGGGTCAGCAGAATCATGTCGGTGCACCATCCCTGTGCGTGATCGCGAAGCCCGTCCGTGGGCCTCGATGTTCTTCATCGGCCGCCGGGTTCCCCACCTGAGGGGAACCGGCGATGTCGTGCGGCGCGTCGTGCTCGGCGCCGAGGGTGGCGGCGGACGACATCGATCCGGCAGGAGCTGATGTCGTACGCCGCCACCTTCGCGCGTCTGATGTCGTGCGCCGCCACCGTCGGCAGCGGCGGACGACTCAGCGCTTGATGTTGACGAGCTCCTCGAGCACCTGGTCCGAGGTGGTGATCACGCGCGAGCTGGCCTGGAAGCCGCGCTGGGCGAGGATCAGGTTGGTGAACTCGGCGGACAGGTCGACGTTGGACATCTCGAGGGTGCCGCCCATGAGGTCGCCGCGGCTGCCCTGGCCGGCGACGCCGAGCTCGGGGGCGCCGGAGTTGGCGCTGGCGCGGAACGCGGTCTCGCCGACCCGCTCGAGGCCGGCGGGGTTGGTGAAGTCGGCGACCGCGACGATCGCGATGTCACGCTGCACGTCGTCGGAGAAGGTGCCGCGCAGGACGCCGTCGCTGCCGATGGAGTACGACGTCATCTCCACGCCGGCGGGCAGGGTGGCCGACAGGGAGTCGAGGCTGATGTCGACCAGCGCGCCGCCGGGGTCGCCGGGGGCGAAGCCCTGGACCTTCTTGCCGCTGGAGGAGACCAGGTTGCCGGACTCGTCCCAGGTGAAGGCACCGGCGCGGGTGTAGACGCGGTCGGCGCCGGAGCCGAGGACGAACATGCCGTCGCCCTGGATCATCAGGTCGGTGGCGGAGCCGGTGACCTGGGCCGAGCCCTGGTTGAAGTTGCCGCGGGTGGCGGCGACCTGCACGCCGAGGCCGACCTGGATCGGGTTGGTGCCGCCGTTGGTGGTGCCCGCGGCGCCGGCGCCCCGCATGACCTGGCTGAGGGTGTCCTGGAAGACGGTGGTGGTCGCCTTGAAGCCGACCGTGTTGGCGTTGGCGATGTTGTTGCCGGTGACGTCGAGCATCGTCTGGTTGGCCCGGAGGCCGCTGATGCCGGAGAAGAGCGAGCGGAGCATGGAGGTTTCCTTTCGGGGACGGCGTCAGGCCGCGGGAGTGGGAGAAGGCGTGGGGGTCGGCGCGGTGGTCGTGCCGACGGAGAGGAGCTGCGCGAGCGGCACCTGGGTGCCGTCGATGTCGAAGACGGGTCCCTCGGCGCCGAAGGTGACGCCGGAGATGGTGCCGCTGTGCGTGGTGGTGCCGTCGGTGTCGATCCACGACACCTGCTGGCCGACCATCGCGCCGGCGCCGAACGCCATCTGGGAGCCCAGCAGCGCACCGACGCGGTCGGAGACGTCCTGCATCTTCTCCAGGGCGGTGAACTGCGCCGACTGGGCCAGGAACTCACCGGAGTCGGCCGGGTTGAGCGGGTCCTGGTAGCGGAGCTGGGCCACCATCAGCTCCAGGAACATCTGCTTGTCCTCCGAGGTCGCCGACGTGGTCGCCGCCCCCGTCGGGAACGCGGTGGTCGCGCTGGTCACCGCCTCGTTCGCGGAGATCGTCACGATCCCTCCTCACATGGTCAGGTCGATGCCCTGACGGGCAGCGGTGACCGGGTCTGGACGGAGCACGGTCGCTCCGTCGGTGAGGCCGTCCCTGGCTCCTGCTCCACCACGCGTCCGTGCGTGCTGGTCCTGCTGTCCTGCGTCCCCGCCCGTGGACGGGGAGTCGCCGCCGGTGCCGGCGTACGACGAGTCGGTGGTGCCGGCCTGCGTGCCGGTCTGGGTCCCGAGGGACGTGCCGGTCGGGCCGGCGGGCTGTCCGGCGAGGTCGCGCACCACGACCCGCGCCTCGGTCGCACCTGCCATCTCGAGCACCCGGCGCAGCTCGGGGGCGCCCTCGGCGAGCGCTCGGGCCGCGTCGTCACCGCCCGTGAGCTGCACCTGGACGGCGCCGTCGCGCATCGTCAGCGTCACCCGCACCTCGCCCAGCGCCTCCGGCTGGAGCCGCATGGTGAGGCGGTGGACGCCGTTGCCCCGGGACACCAGGCGGGTCACCTCGGGCGCGAGCTGCGCGGCCGGCGTGGCCGGGCGAGGACCCTCGGGCGCACCTGCCGGCGCGGCGAGCGTGCTCGTCGCAGCCGCCGGGGCCGGTACGGCGGCGGGGGCGGCCTGCGTCGGGGAGGTCGGCTGCTGCGCGGGCTCGGGGGCCGGGCTGGTCGTGGGCGCGATCGCGGCCTGGGGCGTCGATCCGCTGTCGAACGTCGGTGCCGGGGTCGCGGCCTGCGCTGCGTCGGCCGCCGTGCCGGTGGGTGCAGCAGCACCCGCAGCTGGAGCCGGCGCGCCGACCTCGACCGGCGTGCCCGCCTGCGGAGCGGCTGCCCCGTCGGCGACGACCTGCGCCACCGGTGGCTGCCAGCCGGTCGGGAGCGGCAGGACACCGATCGCCAGGGCAGCGGGGTCGGCGACGACCTCACCGGCGGCGTCGGCGGTGGCGTCGTCCGCGGCCGGCTCGTCGGTCGCCTCGGCGTCCTGGACTGGCTCGGCCGGTACGTCGACCGGAGCGGTGCCGACGGCGCCCGCGAGCGGCGTACCCGGGACCGGCGTGCCGGCCAGCAGGCTCGCCACGAGGGCCGCGAAGCCCTGGGCCGCCGGGCCGGGGTCGCCGGGCAGGGCGTCCACGACCGGGGTGGGGATCGCCGGGGCGATCGGGGTGATGCTCATGCGGCTACCTCCAGCCGGGACATGATCGACTTCACGTAGGCCTGCGTCTCGGGGTAGGGCGGGATGCCGTCATAGCGCAGCACCGCACCAGGACCGGCGTTGTACGCCGCCAGCGCGAGCTCGGTCGAGCCGAAGCGGCCCATCAGGTCGTCGAGCAGCTGGGCGGCGCCGCCGATGGCCTGCGCGGGGTCGAAGGGGTTGGTGACGCCGAGGCCCTGGGCGGTGCCGGGCATCAGCTGCATCAGGCCCTGCGCGCCGGCCGGGCTCACCGCCTGCGGGTCGAAGCCCGACTCCTGGCGCGCGACGGCGGCCAGGAGGGCCGGGTCGAGGCCGTGGGCGGACGCGGCCTGCTGGAACAGGTCGGCGTACGGCGTGCCGGGGGGCACCGTCCGTGCCGACGCGACGGTGGACGCCGAGACGGTGGAGCTCGTGGCCGCGTCGGGCAGCACCCGGCGGATGTAGTCGGGCGGGGTCGTCACCGGGACGAGCTGCACCTTGCCGCCGGGGCGGGGCGCCTCGATCATCTGGCCGTTGCCGACGTAGATGGCGATGTGGTCGGCGCCGTTGTTGCGGCTGGAGTTGTCCCACGCGATGAGGTCGCCGGGGCGTGCGTCGCTCATGCTGGCGACGGGCCGGCCCGCACGAGCCTGGTCGGCGGAGAGACGCGGCAGCTCGATGCCGAGGGACGAGTAGGCCGACTGCACCAGCCCGGAGCAGTCGACGCCCCGCTGGGGGTCGGTGCCACCCCAGACGTAGGGCAGGCCGAGCATCTCCTTGGCCTTGGCCACGACCTGGTCGCCGGTCACCGCGCCGGTGCCACCGGTGACGGTGGTGCCGGCGGTCGCGCTGGTGCGCGAGAGGACGTCGGTGAAGCCGGTCGCGCCGACGGCCGAGGAGGAGAAGGAGGACGAGCCCGGCAGCAGCGCGAGCTGGGCCTGGATCTGCGAGATCCGCGCGGTGACGTCGGTGATGCTCATGCGGACACCTCCTGCCGGGACCGCAGCCAGCGGACCGCGACGAGGTCGTCGACCTCGACCCGCTCGCGGCGGGCGCGCTCGGCACGACGCTCCTCGGCCCGCCGCTCGAGCAGGAGCTCGACGGCCGAGAGCCGCGTCTTGTCACGCTGCCAGTGCTCGCGCGCCACGGTGGTGACGGTGGTCGCCGACGCGAGCGCGGCCTCGGAGGCGGTGAGCTCGGTGGCGAGCGCGGCGGCGACGACGCGGGCGGTGGCGAAGCCGGCGGGGTCGATCGCCTCCGGGTCGGTCGCGGTGGCGAGGCGGGCGCCCACGGCGTCGAGCCGCCGGCGGGCCTCGCGCTCGTCGGCCGCGGCGCGGGTCAGGCCGAGCCGGCTGTCCTGCTCGCGGACGCCGCGCACCCGCGCGACGGCACGCATGCCGGCGTCGGGGTCGTGGTCGGGTGTGCGGGCCATCAGGCCACCAGCTCCTTGAGGGCGTGCCAGGTGTCGGCGACGGAGGTGCTGTCGTCCATGTCCTGGCGGAGGAAGTCGTTGATCGCGGGCATCCGGGCGATGGCGACGTCGGCGTCGGGGTCGGCGCCGGCGACGTACGCCCCGATCTCGACGAGCTCGCGCACCGAGCGGTGGGCGGCGAGCAGGCGGCGCAGGCGCGTGGCGTCGGCGCGCTGGTCGGTGTCGGTGACGGCGCTGGTGACGCGCGAGATCGACTCGAGGACGTCGATGGACGGGAAGTGCCCGGCGGTGGCCAGGCGGCGGGAGAGCACGACGTGCCCGTCGAGGATCGAGCGAGCGGTGTCGCCGATGGGGTCCTGCATGTCGTCGCCCTCGACCAGGACCGTGTAGAGGCCGGTGATGCTGCCGGTCGCCGACGTGCCGGCGCGCTCGAGCAGCTGCGGGAGCAGGGTGAAGACGCTCGGCGGGTAGCCACGGGTGGCCGGGGGCTCGCCGGCGGACAGGCCGATCTCGCGCTGCGCCATGGCGACGCGGGTGAGGCTGTCCATCATCAGCACGACGTGCTTCCCGCTGTCGCGGAAGAACTCCGCGATCCGGGTGGCCACGCCGGCGGCGCGGAGCCGCTCGACCGGCGGGGCGTCGGACGTGGCGACGACGACGACCGAGCGGGCCAGGCCCTCGGGGCCGAGGTCGTTCTCGATGAACTCGCGGACCTCGCGCCCGCGCTCCCCGACCAGCGCGATCACCGACACCTCGGCGTCGGTGCCGCGCGCGACCATGGAGAGCAGGCTGGACTTGCCGACGCCGGAGCCGGCCATGATGCCGATGCGCTGGCCGCGGCCGCAGGGGGTGAGGGCGTCGAGGGCGCGCACGCCGAGCCCGAGCTGGTGGTCGATGCGCGGACGGCTGAGCGCCGCGGGAGCGGCGTGGCCGACGCCGACCAGCGGGAGCTGGTCCAGCGGCGGACCGCCGTCGATCGGTCGGCCGAGGCCGTCGAGCACGCGGCCGCGCAGCGCGTCTCCCACGGGGATCCGCAGCGGACCACCCGTGTGGCGTACGACGTCGCCCGCCCGCAGGCCGGTGGTGTCACCGAGCGGGAGGCAGGTGAGCCCGGCAGGGCCGCTGGCGGCGACCTCGGCCAGCACCCGGGTGGTGCCCTCGACGGCGACGAGGTCGCCCACGGCGGCCGCGAGGCCGGTGACACGGACCTGGAGGCCGAGCAGCTCGGCGACCTGGCCGAGGCGCAGCGGGGAGACGGCGTCGAGAGCGCGGGCGCGCACGTCGGCGGTCAGCAGGGTCATGCGAGCACCTCGCCGAGTCGGCTGAGGGCCACGTCGACACGGAGGTCGACGACGTGGTCGTCGGCCTGCGCGACAGCATCGGCCAGCCCGAGCGACGGGTCCGCGACGACGCGGATCCCGTGGTCGGTGAGGTCGCCGGCGACAGCCGCGACCTCCGGGTGCAGGCGCACCGACGCGACCGGGTGCTCGGGCAGCAGGCCCAGGACCCGGTCGAGCAGGTGGGCCGGGTCCGGCTCGACCGCTCCGACGAGGGTGCGGGTGAGCTCGAGCGCGAGGGCGCCGGCCTGCTCGTCGACGCGGCGGCAGGCAGCGGCGAGGAGCTCGTGGGCAGCGTCCGCGGCCGCGTGCAGGGCGGTCAGCGCCGCAGCCAGGTCGGCGTCGCGCTGGGCCTCGCGGGCAGCGGTGGCGCGCGTCAGGTCGTCGACCTCGGCGCGGACCGCGGCCTCGGCCTCGCGGCGTCCCTGCGCCCAGCCGACGGCGTACCCCTGGGCGCGGGCGGTGTCGTGGGTGTCCTCGACGGTGCGCAGGTCGGGCAGCCGCAGGCCGGTGGGCACGAGCGGGCGGACCTCAGTCGACGAACTCATCTTCACCTCCCCGGCGCACGACGATCTCGCCGCGCTCCTCGAGGCTGCGGATGGTGCGGATGACCGACTGCTGGGCCTCCTCGACCTGGGTGAGGCGGACGGGGCCGAGGATCTCGATCTCCTCGAGCACGTTCTCCGCGGCACGCTCCGACAGGTTGCCGGTGATCTTGTCGCGCACGTCCGTGGAGACGCCCTTGAGCGCGAGGGCGAGCTCGCCGGTGTCGACCTGGCGCAGCACCTGCTGCACGTCCCTGTCGGAGAGCTGGACGATGTCCTCGAACATGAACATCCGGCTGCGGACCTCCTCGGCGAGGCCGGAGTCGAGGGACTCCAGGCCCTCGACGATCTGGCGCTCGGTCGAGCGGTCGGCGCGGTTGATGATGTTGACGAGGGGTCCCACGCCGCCGACCCGCGAGGAGTCGGTGGGCTGCAGCACCGAGGACAGCCGGCGCTCCAGCACCGACTCCACGATCCGCACGGTGTCGGGGTTGGCGCGGCCCATCACCGCGATGCGGTGCGCGACCTCGGCCTGGAGCTCCGGGGACAGCCCGGACAGCACCAGCGAGGCCTTCTCGGCCGACATGTGCGCGAGCACCAGCGCGATGACCTGCGGGTGCTCCTCGTGGATGAAGGAGCGCAGCTGGGCCGGGTCGGCCCGCTGGAGGAACTGGAACGGCAGCTGGATCGCCATCGCGGTGAGGCGCTGCATGGCCTCCTCGGCGCGGTCGTCGCCGAGCGCACGCTGGAGGAGGTCGCGGGCGAGGTCCATGCCGCCCTGCAGCATGTGCTCGCGCGCGGCGAGCATGCTGCCGAACTCGGTGATCACCTGGTTCGCCTCGCCCGGCTCGACACCGGCGAGGGTGGCGACCTCGGCGGAGATCGCCTCGATCTCCTCCTCGCTCATGTGCTCGAGCACGCTCGCGGCGCGCTCCTTGCCGAGGCGGACCAGCACGATCGCGGCCTTGCGGGCTCCCAGCCCGGTCATCACGGACATCAGGCGCGCTCCACCAGCCAGCCGCGCAGCAGCGAGGCGACCTCGTCAGGCTGGCGCTCCACCAGGGCGACCAGCTCGTCGTACATCTCGTCCGTCCCGTTGCCGTCCGCGGGCGCCAGCGCCAGGGCGGTGGCGGCCTCGTCGCGCTGCACCTGCAGCGCGGTCCGCTCGGCCTGCTCCATCCGGAGCTGCTCCACGACGTACGTCGTCGCGTCCTCGCGTGCCTTGGCGTGCTTGCGCGAGCGGCGCCAGGCCAGCCCCACGAGCAACAGCACGAGCCCACCGAGGGCGCCGTTGCGGATCCAGGTGTTGCGGGCGGCCGCGGCGTCGGCCGCCTGGGCTGCGGCGAGGGCTGCCGCGTCGGCGTCGGCGACGGAGGTGTCGAAGGGGACCGAGGAGGTCTCAATGGTGTCGCCACGGTCCGGGTTGAGGCCGATCGCGGAGGCGACCAGGTCGTTGATCTCGGTGATGTCGACCGTCACCTCGGAGTTGGTGTCGACGACCACTGCGGCGTGCAGGGACTCGACCGAGCCGGGGGCGTTCTCCGACTGCTCGACGACCTTGTCGACCCCGTTCTCACGGACGGTCGAGGTGTTGCCGTAGCTGCCGTCGCCGCCAGTGGCGCCGGTCTCGAGCTGGGCGTCGGGGCCGACCACGCCGCCGGGCGAGCCCGCGCCGGCGCCGCCGGAGTAGGTCTCGCTCTGCTCGGACTCGGCCAGGACGGGCGCCTTGCGCTTGCCGTAGGTGGTGGTCTCGCGGACGACCTTGTCGAAGTCGAGCACGGCCGTGACCTGGACCGAGGACTTGCCGGGACCGTAGATGCGGTCGAGCATCGCCTGCGCCTTGGAGCCGAGCTGGTCCTGGTAGTCCTCGACCTGGCGGTTGCGGCTGCTGCTCATCCCGCTGCCGGAGTCGTCGTTCTCGGAGAGGACGCGGCCGGCGGAGTCGGCGACCGTGACCTTGGCGGGGTCGAGGCCGTCGATGCTGGAGGCGACGAGGTTGACCACCGCCTGCACCTGGTCCGGACCGAGCGTGGAGCCGCCGCTGGTGTCGACGAGGACGGACGCCGTGGCCGGGTCCTGCTCCTCGGCGAAGACCTGCTTGGGAGGCAGGGCGAGGTGGACGACGGCGGTGTCCACGCCGTCGATCGCCTCGATGGTCGAGGCGAGCTCGCCCTCCATGGCCCGCTTGAAGTCGGTCTGCTCCTTGAACTGCGAGGTCGAGATGTCCTGGCCGTCGAGCAGGGAGTAGCCGCTGTCGCCGCTGCCGGAGGGGATGCCCTCACCGCTCAGCGCGATGCGCGTGGAGTACACCTGGTCGCGCGGGACGGAGATGGTCCCGCCTCCTCCGCCGATCTCGTACGGCGTGCCGTCGGCGTCGAGCTGCTCGACCACGGCGGACGCGTCCTCGGCGGACAGGTTCGTGTAGAGCGGGGAGTACGACGGCGCCGACGCCCAGCGGAAGACCATGAACGCGGCCAGCAGCAGGGCGCCCGTCCCGACGACGGCGACGACCTTCTGGCCGGGGCTGAAGAGGGCGAAGGAGCGGCGGAGGCGCTCCATCGCCTGGGTGATCCCGGGCCTCATCCGACCTGCATCCTCATGATCTCGCTGAATGCCTCGATGGCCTTGTTGCGCACGGCGACGGTCAGCTTGGTGGCGGTCTCCGCCTCAGCGGCCGCGAGCGTGTAGTCGTGGATGTTGGGCAGGGTGCCGGACGCCGCGCGCACGGCGAGCGTGTCGGCGGAGTCCTGGATGCCCTCGAGCCGCTCGATGCCGTCGAGCACCAGGCTGCCGAAGTCCGCGCCCTGCGTCGCGGGTGCCGCCGGCGCCTGCACTGCGGGCGCAGCGAGGGGGGTGAAGCCGCTGATGGCCTCGATGCCGCCGATGCTCATCAGCCCTGTCCGATCTGGAGTGCCGCGGTGTAGGAGTCCTGGGCGGTCTTGGTGACCTGGACCGAGGCCTGGAAGCCGCGCTGCGCCTGCACGAGCGAGGTCATCTGGACCGACATGTCCATCGCCGGGGCGCGCACGTAGCCCTCGGCGTCCGCGAGCGGGTGGTCGGGGGCGTACTCGAGCACGCCCTCCGCGTCGCCGAGCTCGATGCCGCCGACGTCGACACCGCCGTCGGGGCGGGCGTTGGCGACGACCATCTGCTGCTGGAACGCGTCCTCGCTCGTCGCGCGGACCGTGTTCGCGTTGGCGATGTTGTGCGCGAGCGAGTCGAGCCAGGTCTGGTGCATGCCCAGGCTGCTGTTGGCGATGCGCAGCATGTCGAAGGCGCCCATCAGAAGGCACCCGCCGCGGTCGTGACGAGCGCGAAGCGGTCCGAGACCGCGCGCGTCATCATCTGGTACTGGAACTGGGTCTGCACCGCCGACAGCGACTCCTGGCGCAGGTCGACGTTGTTGCCGTTCTCCCCGACCGGGGCGTTGCTCGGACGCTCGACGGGGGCGACCCCGGAGGCGGACATCTCGCCGCGCTGGAGGGCGGCAGCGAGCGAGGACTCGAAGTCGACGCTGGTCGCCCGGAAGTTCGGGGTGTCGACGTTGGCGATGTTGTCGGCGATCACGTTCTGCCGGTTCGCCAGCCCGTCGAGGGCGGTCGCCAGCACCGAGGTGACGGCGTCGGGCATGCCGAGGGACACGAGTACTCCTGCGGGAGTTGCGGGTGCCGGTCCATCGGCGAAGGGGGTGAGCGTTCCGTGCTCACTGGGTCGGATCGGCGCTGTTGCCGTCCTGTTGAGGATTTGATGAGGAGTTCTTGACCCCTCAGGGCCGTTCGGGACCTAGGTCCCGGACGGGCACCACCCGGTCGGGCCATGCCCGCACCACCCGGGCGGGCGGCGCGCGCTGGGCAGGTCGTGCGTCAGGCCGAGACGTCGACGTACGCCGCTGCGCCGGGGCGCGCCGACGTGGTCGTGCGGTGGAGTCCGGTGAGGCTGGTGCGGGTGTCGTCCAGGGCGCGGTCCAGGTCGACGCGCACGGCGGCCTGGAGCCGCAGCAGCTCCCGCACCCGGTCGACGAGGACGCCGGGCACCGGGCCGGCTGGCGTCGGCGGGGTCCACGGGGTCAGCGCGGCACCGTCGTGGCGCGGGTCCTTCACCAGCTCGGCGGCCGCGCGGGCGTCGCGCTCGAGGACGTCGAGGGCCTCCTCCCACGCGGCGACGAGCTCGTCGGCTGCGTGCACCTGCTCCGGGGCCGTCATGCGGACCGGGCGGTGTCCGTGGGGCGGGCGGCCTCGGCGGCCGCCTCCCGCCACGCGTCCGCCAGCCCGACGACCAGGTCGAGGCAGTGCGAGGTGATGGTGACGTCGCGCTTCACGTTGGCCTGCACGAGCTGCACCATCAGGTGGGTGTAGATGCTGTTGAGGCCCTCGCTGCCGTCCCAGACACCCGGGCGGAGCGACGACTGCAGCTCCACGACGATGTCCTGGGCGTGCAGCAGGTTGTTGTGGGCGACCGCGTGGTCGCCGGCCTCCTGGGCGGCGACCGCACGACGGCAGTCGAGCACGAGGCGCTCGTAGAGCATCACGAGCAGCTTGCTCGGACTGGCGGTCTCGACCGAGGACTGCAGGTAGGCGAGGGGCGTGGAGGACGCCGACGACGACCCGTAGGGGCTGGAGAAGTGCGAGGTGTAGGTCATGAGGGTGCTGTCCTTAGCTTCCCGTCGAGAGTGAGGAGAGTTGTCCGGCCAGCCAGGAGGACTGGCTGTTCATCTGGTTGAGCGCCGTCTCGAGGGCGGTGAACTGCCGGGTGAGCGCGGTCCGTCGCAGCTCCAGCCGGAGGTCCCAGTCCGCGATGTTGTCGTCGAGGCGCGAGATCGCAGCGTTGCTACCGGTGATGGCGGTGGTGAGGGTGCCCGTCTCGCGGTTGCTCGCGACGTCGGCGGCAGCCTTGACGCGCGCGACGAAGCCCGTGTCGGTGGCGGTGAGCCGGGCCTGCACGGCGGTCGGGTCCGAGTCGTACGCCTTCTTGAAGGCGGCCTCGTCGAGCACCAGCTTGCCGTAGCGGTCGGTCTGGATGCCCAGGTCGGCCAGGCTGGTGCCGTCACCGGGGAAGACGCTCGCGAGCAGCGACTCGCGCACGCTGCGGACCCCGGCGTCGCCGGCCAGGACCCCCTTCGCGGTCGAGCTCGTCTTCGTCTGGGTGTCGATGTCGGCGAGCAGGGAGTTCATGGCGTCCACGAGGCCCTTGACTGCGGTGGTCGTGGCCGCCGGGTCACGAGCCAGGACCACGTCCGACGTGGTGCCGGTCGTGGCGCCGGCCGCGAGCGTGACCGTCACCCCGGGCACGAGGTCGGCGAAGGTGTTGGACGTGGAGGTGGCGACGATCGAGTCGCCGATGGTCACCCGCGCGTCCCGGCCCTGACGGACGGTCGCGCCCCCGAGGAGAGCCGAGCCGTCGGTCGCGTCGGTGAGCGTGAAGTCGCCCGCAGCCCCCGTGGTTGCGGACTCCACGACCAGCCGGAACTGGTCGGTGCCCACCTTCACCGCCGTGGCCCGCAGGCCGGTGGCGTTCGCCGGGTCGTTGATGGCGGCCACCAGGCCCCCGAGGGTGCCGTCGGTGGCGAGTGCGACCGGTGTGGTCCCGTCCAGGCGGTCCAGGCGGACCGTGGTGGGGACGGTGCCGGCCGTCGTGGTGCCGACGGCCGTGGCGTGCTCCAGCCGGTGGCTGGCCGCGGTCTGGTCGACCCGGACCGAGAAGGACCCGGGTGCCGCCGAGGTGGTGGCGCTGACCGCGACCTTCGCCTCGGAGCTGGTGGCGGTGACCGCGTTGAACGCCGCGGGCTTGAGCAGGTCGCCCGCGCGTGTGGCGAGGGCTGCGACCTTCGTGTTGAGGGACTGCAGGGCCGACAGCACGGACTTCTCCGTGGTCTGGCGCGACCGCAACCGGTTCTGGGACGCCGCCTCGAGCTGCATGAACTGCTCGATGATCGACGCGGTGTCGAGCCCGCTGCCGAGTCCACTGATGCTGGCCGTGGCCATCGGGGTCCCTCCCTCCTAGGTCGTCCCCACCATGGGGCTGTTCGTCCCGGACTGGTTCCGGGTGGGTCGCGGTGACCGCGACCCACCCGGCGTCCGGTGGGTGTGCAGTTCCTCAGCCGTGCTCAGCGGAGGAGGGACAGGACACCCTGCGAGGCCTGGTTGGCCTGCGCCAGCATCGCCGTGCCGGCCTGGGAGAGGATCTGCGAGCGGGTGAAGCTCATCATCTCCTGGGCCATGTCGGTGTCACGGATCCGCGACTCCGAGGCCGAGAGGTTCTCGACCGCGACGTTGATGTTGTTGATGGTGTGCTCGAAACGGTTCTGCGTCGCACCGAGCTCCGCACGCTGCTTGGAGACGGCGGTGATCGCCTTCTGCACGTCGTCCGACGCCGTGGCCGATGCGATGTTCAGGACCTGACCCCCGACGGTGCCCGGGTCGGCGGCCGTCGCGCCAGCGGTGTAGAACTTCTTCAGGGCGCTGTCACCGGCGACCTTGATCGTGTCCGTGCTGGAGTAGCCGACCTGGAAGGTCTTGTCGCCCACGCCGGCGACCCCGGTGCCGCTGAAGAGGTCGGCGCCGTTGAACTTCGTGTTGGTCTGGATGCGGCCGATCTCGGTCGAGAGCTGGTCGAACTCGGCCTTGAGGGCCGTCTTCGAGTCGGTGTTCTGCGTGCCGGAGTTGTACTGCACCGAGAGGTCGTTCATCCGCTGCAGCATGGAGTGGACCTCGGTGAGGGCACCTTCAGCGGTCTGGACGAGGCTGACGCCGTCCTGGGCGTTGCGCGCGCCCACCTTGAGACCACCGACCTGCGAGCGCAGGCCCTCGGAGATGGCCAGGCCGGCCGCGTCGTCGGCAGCCCGGTTGATCCGGAAGCCCGAGGACAGCTTCTCGAGCGACTTGGACATCTGGCCCTGCGTGACCGACAGGTTGCGGTACGAGTTGACGGCGTCGATGTTCTGGTTGATGCGAAGACCCATGATGGATTCCTTCCGTGGTTCCTGGGATCACTGCTGGAGTCCGTCCGTGGACTCCGTCGAGATCGTGTTCGGCAGACGCGGGGTCCACCTGAGGTTTTCGGGCAGAAGTTGTCGGCGGCCGGATCGGACGGTCAGGCGCTGGTGGCCACGCGGGGCACGAACGGCCGTGCGGACGCCGCGGCGTGGCGCTCGGCCACGGCAGCGAAGTACGCCTCGCGGCGGCGGGCGGCGACGCCGTCCGGGCGCTCGTGGGCCTTGACCAGAGTGGGGTCCAGCTGGGAGTTGAGCGCGTCCCGCAGCAGCACCATGGCCTCGGCGCGCAGCTGGGAGATGCGGGACTCGGTGACGCCGAGCTCGGCCGCGAGCTCGGCCATCGGCTGCTCGGCCAGGAAGTAGCCCTCGACGACGCGGCGCAGCCGCTCGGGCAGCTCGGCGACCGCCTCGGAGAGGTAGGTCAGCAGCTCGCTGTGCTCGGCCGCCTGCTCGGGCGTCGGGCCACCGGACGGCAGCTCGGCGGCGTACGAGCCGCGGGCGTCGTCAGCCTCGAGCGACAGCACCTGGGCGCGGGCGAGGTCCTCGCGGTTGGCGAGCACCTGCTCGACGGGGATGCCCTGGGCGGCGGCCAGCTCGGCGTCGGTCGGCACCCGGCCCAGGCTGTGGGTCAGCCGGGTGCGGGTCTCGTCGAGGTCGCGCGCCGTCCGGCGGACCGAGCGCGAGGCCCAGTCGACGCCGCGCAGCTCGTCGAGCAGGGCGCCGCGGATGCGGGTCGAGGCGTAGCGGGCGAACGGCACGCCGCGCTCGGCGTCGAAGCCCTGCGCCGCCTGGACGAGCGCGGTGAGGCCGGCCGAGGTCAGGTCGTCCCGGTCCACGTGGCCCGGGACCCGGGCCAGGACCTCGCGGACCAGGTGTCCGACGAGGGGGATGTGGGCGGTGACGAGCTCGTCGGTCGAGGGGGTCGCCGCTGGGGAAGCAGTGGGGGAAGTGAGGGTCGCGTTGCTGAGCACGGGTTGATAGTTGAATGTTTTGTGGGCGAGTTGTTACCGAATCGGGGTTGCTGATCCACAGGGACGTGGATCGGGGACCGTGGTCCCGAGGACCGATGGCCCGATCGGGCCATGGCCGCGCCACCCCACCCGTCGTCCGTCGGGTAGTCCCGGCCGCGCCACCGCCCGAGCACTGGTCCAGTCAATCCCTCAGGTCCGGCGAGGTCGCGCCGATGGGGACGTTCGTGAACCTCACCGACGACATCCGCACTGCAGCCATGGAGAAGCTCTCCCTGGTCCTGTGGCGCGAGCGCGAGCTGCTCGAGGAGCTCCACTACCGGCTCGAGGTCGAGCAGCTGGTCCTGGCCAGCGGCCGCAGCCGGTGGCTGGCGCACGCGACGCGCGACATCGACGCCCTGCTCACCACGATCCGCGAGACGGAGATGCTGCGCGCCGTCGCTGCCGACGAGGCCGCCGCCGCATCGGGCATGAGCTCCAACCCGAGCCTGGCCTCCCTGGCCGAGGCCGCGGGCGAGCCGTGGACGACCATCCTCACCGAGCACCGTGAGGCCTTCGTGAGCCTCACCAACGACATCGGCACGCTCGCCGACTCCAACCGGCACCTCATCTCCGCCGGCTACCGCTCCGCGCGCGAGACGCTGATGTCGATGAGCGACTCCGTCGACGGGTACGCCGCCGACGGCAGCGCCACTGCCGAGCCGCTCCGCGCGAGCCTCGTGGACCGGAGCCTGTGACATGAGCGGGACCTTCGGCTCCATCGGCACCGCGGCCAGCGCCCTGCGCTACCACCAGTCGGTGATGGAGGTCGCCAGCGGCAACATCGCCAACGTCTCCACGGATGGCTACGCACGGCGCCGCGTGGTGGGCGAGGCAGTCGGCGCGCCCGCGCAGCCCGCGATGTGGAGCCGGTACGACGGCCAGGGCGAGGGCGTCCGGATCGGCTCGGTCGACCGTCTCGTGGACCCGCTCCTGGACTCGAGGGCCCGGCGCGAGCACGGCGCCCAGTCCTTCCTCGACACCCGTGCGGCCGCTCTGGCCCGGGTGGAGGCCTCCCTGGGCGAGCCCGCCGGCGACGGCATCTCGAAGGCCCTGGCGGACGTGCGCGACGCCTGGCACGACCTCGGCAACAGCCCCGACTCCCCCGCGGTGCGCGCGACCGTCATCTCGACGTCGCGGACGCTCGTCGACGCGGTCGCCGCCCAGCGGCGCAACGTCGAGTCGGAGGAGGCCGACCAGCGCATGTCGCTGCTCGCCGACCTGGGCGAGACCAACACGCTCGCGGCCGACCTCGCCGCGGCCAACGAGGCGATCGCCGCGGCGAAGCTCGGCGGCAACGACCCGTCGAGCCTGCTCGACAAGCGCGACCTCATGGCGATGCGGCTCGCCGAGCTGACCGGTGGCACCGCCACCGAGAACGGCAAGGGTGGCCTCGACATCACCGTCGGCGGCGTCGCGCTGGTGTCCGGCAGCAAGGCGGGCACGCTCGCCGTCACCGCCGGCATCAACCCCGACGGCACGTCCGACGGCCAGCCCCTGGCCCTCGCCGTGACCCCGCCCGGCGGCACGGCCACCGCGGTCGGCAACCTGCGCGGCGAGATCGGCGGCGCCGTCGACCTGCTCGGCACCACGCTGCCCGGGCTCCGCGACCAGATCACGGCCATCGCCCAGCAGCTGGCCGACACGGTCAACGCTGCTCACCAGTCCGGCTACGACGCCACCGGCGCCGCCGGCCAGCCGTTCTTCGCGGTCGACCCGGCCGCCGAGGGCGGCCCGCTGGTCCTCCTGGTCGACGACGCCACCGAGCTCGCGGCGTCCGGCATCGGCGGCGGCGCGAACCGGGACGGTGGCAACGCCACCGCCATCGCCGGCGCCCTGGCCTCTCCCGAGCGGTCCTACCAGCGGTTCGTGACCGTCTTCGGCACCGACGTGGCGTCGGTCCGACGGCTCGCGGACACCCAGCTGACCCTGACGAGCCAGGTCGACGGCGCCCGTGAGCAGCTGTCGGGCGTGAACCTCGACGAGGAGACGGTGACGATGATGCAGGCGCAGCGCGCCTACGAGGCGGCGGCTCGGGTGATGACGACCCTCGACTCGGTGCTCGACACCCTCATCAACCGGACCGGGCTGGTGCGCTGATGACCATCGGACGTGTCACCCAGTCGATGCTGACCAACCGGTCGCTGGACCGGCTCCAGTCCAGCCTCACGCGGCTCTCGGAGCTCCAGGAGCACCTCTCCACCGGCCGGGTCCTCAACCGGCCCTCCGACAACCCCGCCGACGCTGCGTCCGCGATGCGGCTGCGCTCGTCGGTCGGCGCCCAGCAGCAGTACGCCCGCAACGCGCAGGACGGCATCGGCTGGCTCGACACCCTGGACAGCACGCTCGGCACGGCCAACGACCTGGTGCGCCGTGCCCGCGAAGTCGGTCAGCAGGCCGTCAGCGGTGCCGTCAACCAGGACACCCGCGAGGCGCTGGCCGTCGAGATCGAGCAGCTGCGCAGCTCGCTGCTCGGCACCGCCAACACCACCTACCTCGACCGCCCCGTGCTCGGCGGCACGACGGCCGGCGCCGCGGCCTTCAGCGAGGCCGGTGGCGTGGTGACGTACGCCGGTGACGCGAACCCGGTGAAACGGGCGGTCGCCGAGGGCGTGGTCGTCGACGTGGCGGTCGCCGGACCCGCCGCGTTCGGTCCCGACGGTGACAACGTCTTCGACCACCTCACCGCCCTCGCCGCGGCCGTGCGCACCGGCAGCACCAGTGCGATCCAGGCGGGTGTCAGTGCCCTCGAGGGTGACGGCAGCCGCCTGGTGGTGGCCCGCACCGACGTCGGTGCCCGGGCCGACCGCGTGGAGCAGGCCGGGATCCGGGCAGGTGACACCGAGCTGTCGCTGACCAACGCGCTGAGCGAGATCGAGAACACCGACCTGCCCCTCGCCACCGTCCAGCTGAAGATGCAGGAGGTGGCCTACCAGGCCGCCCTCGCCGCGACCTCACGCGTGCTGCAACCGAGCCTTCTGGAGTTTCTGCGATGATCGCCACGATGGAGTCCACGACCATGACCGGTGCCCCCGAGATCCCCGTGATCGAGCTGGTGCAGCCGATGCCCGGCTTTCCCGACCTGGCGCGCTTCGCGCTGGTCCGGGTCGACGACACCGGCGCCCTCTGCAGCCTGACCTCGCTGGAGCAGCCGGGTCTCAGGTTCCTGGTGGTCCCCCCGGCCACGTTCTTCCCCGACTACTCCCCCGAGGTGGAGGACACGATCCTCACCGACCTGGGCTCGAGCTCCGTGGACGACCTGATGCTGCTGTGCGTGCTCACCGCCGGCGAGTCGCTGGCCAGCACCACGGCCAACCTCGCGGCGCCCGTGGTGCTCGACCTCGCGACCCACCGTGCGGTGCAGGTCGTGCTCGACGACCCGGACCTCTCGGTGGCCACGCCGCTGATCGCGTGACCTGACCGCACCCACCCTCGGGTACCGTTCACGCATGCTGGTCGTGAGCCGTCGTGCGGGAGAGAGCGTCGTCATCGGCGACAACGTGACCGTCTCGGTCCTCGAGGTGCGGGGCGACGTCGTCCGCATCGGCATCGACGCGCCGCGCTCGGTCGCGGTGCACCGCCAGGAGCTGCTGGCGCAGCTGGCGCAGTCCAACCAGGAGGCCGCGTCGCCTCCCGAGGGCGCCGTCGACTCCCTGCTGAAGGGGATCCAGGACCGCTCGAAGGACGCCTGAGCCCGGTCAGACCTCGGGTCAGCCCTGCTTCTTGCGGCCGAGCTGGGAGGCCAGCACCGCCGCCTGCGTACGACGCTGCACGCCGAGCTTGGCGAGCAGGCTGGTGACGTGGTTCTTGACCGTCTTCTCGGCGAGGTAGAGCTGCTCGCCGATCTGCTTGTTGGTGCGGCCCTCGGTGATCAGGTCGAGGATCTGCGACTCGACGTCGGTGAGGGCGGACAGCCCGTCCGGGGTCTCGCTGTCCGACCGCATCCGCTCGATGACACGGACCGCGACGGCGGGGTCGATGAGGGACTGGCCCTGGTGCACCGCGCGGATGCTGTTGACCAGCGCACCCTCGTCGACCTGCTTGAGGACGTAGCCCCCCGACCCGGCCAGGATCGCGTTGAAGAGCGCCTCGTCGTCGTCGTAGCTGGTGAGGATCAGCGCGCGGATCTGCGGGTTGACCGAGCGCACCTGCCGGCAGACCTCGATGCCGTTGCCGTCGGGCAGCCGGCCGTCGAGCACCGCCACGTCGGGCGCGACCCGCAGGATGTCGGGGATCGCCTCGGCGACGGTGCCGGACTCACCGACGACCTCGAAGTCGTCCTCGAGCTCGAGGACCGCTCGCAGCCCGCGCCTCACCACCGCGTGGTCGTCGAGCAGGTAGATGCGGATGGGCGGTGCAGCCGTCATGGGGCCGTCGTCATGGGTCGCGGATCCTTTACTTTGCGGGAGTCTCCACCCTAGGTCGACGCCCGACCCGCCGCGGACGAACCCCCGAATCGGCCGAGGGGCGGACGCGGCAACCGGTCTGGTCACCGGTGCAGCGGGGGCATGCCGCTGCCCCCGCGAAGGCGCGCCCCGTCGAGCAGCTGCCCCACGGCCTGCGCCGCGTCGTGCTCCGGGTGCCAGTCGAGCTCCGCGGCGGCCCGCTCGGTCGACAGCAACGGGACGTGCTGGAGCGCCTCGAACAGGCTGCCGGGCACCGGCACGGCGCGTGCCCGCCAGCCCAGGTCCATCGCCGTGCGCACCGCCCCTGGGGGCACGGTCACGGTGCGGGCGCCGACCAGCTCGCCCAGCTCCTCACGGCCGAGCACGCCCTCGCCGGCGAGGTTGAAGGCGCCCGAGACCGGCCGCTCGACGACGGCCCGGACGGCGCGCCCGACGTCGCCCGAGTGCACGGCCTGCATCCGCAGCCCAACGGGCACGGGCAGCAGCGGGATGCGGCGCACGTCGAACATCGACGGTCGGGCCAGCACACCACCGAAGATGCGCCGCTGCTCGCTCGCGGCCGAGCGCTGGAAGACGAAGGCGGGGCGCAAACGGACGACCCGCACGCTCGGGTGGGCCGCCTCGAAGTCGTCGAGCAGCCGCTCGACGTACGCCTTCTCCCGGCAGTACGCCGCCCCGCTGCTGCCGTCGGTCTCCCAGCTCTCGTCGACCGGGACGTCGTGGTCGACCGGCGAGTACGCCGCCACCGACGACGCGCAGACGACCGTCTGGGTGCCGGCGCGTGCGCAGGCCTCGAGCAGGCGGCGGGTGCCGACGACGTTGCTGTGCCAGGTCATCTCCGGCCGGTGCGTCGGCTGGAACCGCCACGCGAGGTGGACGACCGCATCGGCCCCCGCCACGTGCGGGAGCAGGTCGTCGGTGCCGACGTCCGCGGCCACCCACTCGATCGAGCCCTCGCTCGTGGGACCGGGCGGCCGGCGCCGCGCCAGCGCGCGGACCCGGTGGGCACCCCCGGTCGCGAGCTCGCGGAGGGTGGCGCTGCCGATGTTCCCGGAGGCTCCGGTGACGAGGACGACCATGCCCCTCGCCGTACCCCCGGGCCTCACGCGTATGCGCGACCGACGGGCGGGTACTGCCGGGTCACCCCTGAAGAGAGGAGCCGTGATGAGCCAGGACGACGTCCAGCCCGACATGCCCGAGGAGGCGGGGTCGCCCCAGCCGGCCGACCCCTTCGAGCCCGAGGCCCCGTCCCACGAGGACCCGGACCCCGAGACCGCCGCGCACCGCGACGACGACGAGGAGGCGACCGTCGACGGAGCCGACCCGGCGCCGCCCCAGCCGAGCTAGGCCTCGGGCTTGCGCTCGAGCAGGAAGAGCGGGATGAGGCGGTCGGTCTTCTCCTGGTAGGAGGCGTACGTCGACCAGGTGGCGACGGCGTGCTGCCACCAGTCCTGGCGCTCCTCGCCGCTCAGCTCGCGCACCGTGTAGGTGTGCTTCTCCGCCTTGTCCTGGAGGTCGACCTCGGGGTGCTTGCGGAAGTTGTCGGCCCACGCCGGGTCGTCGTCCGCGCCGCCCTTGGAGGCGACCGCGAGGTAGGCGCCGTCGCGCTCGACCCGCATCACCGGGTTCTTGCGGAGGTTGCCCGACTTCGAGCCCACCGAGGTGATCACGACGACGGGATACTTGCTGCCCCGCAGGGTGCCAGCCTTCTCGCCGTCAGAGGCCTCGTACTCGGCGACTTGGTCGCGGACCCATCCGGCCGCGCTCGGGACGTAGGTGCCAGTCAGTGCCATGTCCCCCACAACACCACGGGCGGCGGCCGTCTTCCCCCACCCCTGCGGATAGCCTCGCGGCCATGAGTGAGCGCAGCGAGCGAGTCATCCAACACAGTGTGCAAGGTGCCTCATGCGCGCACGGAGCGAAGCGAGTACGTGCATGAGTGCGATCGACGGCGTGAGCGAGATCTTCGACCCCGAGGCGTGGGACGTCGTGCCCGGCTTCGAGGACCTCACCGACCTGACGTACCACCGGGCGCGCGCGCACGGCACGGTGCGGATCGCCTTCGACCGCCCCGACGTGCTCAACGCGTTCCGCCCGCACACCGTCGACGAGCTGTTGCGCACGCTCGAGCACGCCCGGACGTCGGCCGACGTGGGCTGCGTGATCCTCACCGGCAACGGCCCGAGCGCCAAGCACGGCAAGTGGGCCTTCTGCACCGGCGGCGACCAGCGCATCCGCGGCAAGGCCGGCTACCAGTACGAGGACAAGACGATCGGCGCCGACGAGACCGGTGCCGAGCAGGCCTCGGTCATCGACAAGGCCAGGCTGGCCCGGCTGCACATCCTCGAGTGCCAGCGGCTGATCCGCTTCATGCCCAAGGTCGTCATCTGCGTGGTGCCCGGCTGGGCCGCCGGCGGCGGGCACAGCCTGCACGTGGTCTGCGACCTGACGCTCGCCAGCCGCGAGCACGCGCGCTTCAAGCAGACCGACGCCGACGTCGGCTCGTTCGACGGCGGCTACGGGTCGGCGTACCTCGCCCGCCAGGTCGGGCAGAAGTTCGCCCGCGAGATCTTCTTCCTCGCCGAGGAGTACGACGCCGAGACCATGCACCGGATGGGCGCGGTCAACCGGGTCGTCGAGCACGCGGACCTGGAGAAGGTCGCGCTGGAGTGGGGCCGCAAGATCAACGGCAAGTCCCCCACCGCCCAGCGGATGCTGAAGTACTCCTTCAACCTCCTCGACGACGGCCTGGTCGGCCAGCAGCTCTTCGCCGGCGAGACCACCCGCCTGGCCTACATGACCGACGAGGCCCAGGAGGGCCGCGACCAGTTCCTCGAGAAGCGCGACCCCGACTGGTCGCCGTACCCCTGGTACTACTGATCTGACGCGTTTGCGCAGGTCAGAGACCCATTAGGGCCTCATGCGTGGCAGATGCGTGGCAAGAATCGCGGTCGAGATGCCGCGTTGTCGCGGCTGGCCGCGGAAAGCGCGAGGCGGTACGACGACGTAAGTGACACCATCTGGGCATGGGAGTCGAGTGGCCGGACCGTCGTGAGGACGTGCTGAACGCACTCGACATCTTGGCCAGTCCGAACCCATCGGCGGAGTGGCCCACCCTGACCGAAGCGGTTCATTGGCTCGTGGATGACACCTTCTGGGACGTACGCGACCCCAAGGAGGACATCGCGGCGCTACTTATCGATGAACACGAGGCGGCAGCAGTCCGGTCAGTCGTCCGTGCAGTGGTGGCGGTCTCGGAGCGGCAGGGTCCAACGGCGTCTGACCAGGTGTGGCTCGACGACGCCAGTTGGCCGATGGTCCGGAAGTTGGCGGCGCGGGCGCGACGGCCATGCGTGGGTTCGCCGGCGATGCGGTTGGCCGGCGCCTACGCTGGGTGAGGACACGTGATCTGCGCGATCAGGCGGTCGGATCGTGCCCGCTCGTCGTCGACAAGGTCACCGGTGAGCTTCACGTGTACGGCTCTGGGCAGTACGTCGAGTTCGACAGGTGGCGCGACGGATGACGGTCCATCACTGTTGCGCGCGCATGCGCGAGTCGATCGAGTTTCGCTGCGATCAGCACCCCGCGGTCGGCGAGTGCGGCGACTACCTGATCGGCTACAGCGCGAAGTTCGACGAGTACGGGCTGTGGGTGCACGACGGGCCGGGAGGATCGGCATCGTCGTGGGTCGAGATCCATCACTGCCCGTTCTGCGGGGGTCGCCTTCGGCCGAGCCGACGTGACGAGTGGTTCGACCGTCTTGACGCCCTCGGCATCGAGCCGGACGACGCTCCACCCGAGATGCAGAGCTCCACATGGTGGCTGGGCGACGGGGAAACTGCCCGACGTACGGTCTGGATGCCCGAGCAGAAGACTTGGGAGTGGGTCTGTCTCATCGTGCTGCCCCGCATCGGGATGTGGACGGGACAGATTCGGTTTGGACTCGCTGTGGCCTGGATTGAAGGATTCGAGTGGGGCCGCGGGGAGTCGATCAACGGCCTGATGCAGGCGCGCTGCGAGAAGCGGTTGGGGCGGCGCACCCCGCTCGCGTGGCACCAGTACGTCAAAGCCGACGCGCTCGGCGTTCGCGTCAACGCGATGCCGAGCGATTCCGACATGACGAACGAGGAACACCTGAGCGCGATCGCCGCCCTGAGGGCTGAGTTGATGGATGCACTGGGCGTCGAAGAGCCGATCACGGAGGTACGCGCGGATGACTGACGATCTCGAAGTTGTCGCGAGGCGGTGGATGGCGTCCCGAGCGATGGCCGAGATTGCTGCGAACGGATTCGCGCAGGCCGATATCGACGAGTTCTTCGAGCCCGCGGACCCCGTCGAGGCTGGGCTGCAGGTGCTTCAGGCCGCGGTGGGCGTGGCCAAGCGCGCCCACCCCGATGTGATTGCGATGCTGGTTGTGCCGCTCGGCGCCACCGAGGAGCTAACCGTTAGCGCGCCCGATCTCGCGGCGGTCGTGTCGACTCCGTGGGAGTACGGGCCTGGACGCGAGGTTGTCGGGCTTTACTTACTGCGGCCGTGGGTTCTGGCGACTGACGAACCTGGCGAGGAGTATCGCTGCCACGTCGACGCAGGCGACGTCTTGGGCGGTGGCTGGTCAGCTCATTTCCGTTCGTGGCGGTCGCGCGCTGACGCCGCGAAGGGGTGGGAGTTCAATCAGGCCTTCTACTTGCGCGCGCAAGCAGACGACGAAGATGGTGGCCCAGCCGAAGACCGTGGCGAGGCGGCATTCGACCTCCGGGCGGCGGGGGCGAAGTTCGACGCAGTGTTGCCGCTGTCCGAGGCTGAGGTCGACGACGCAATCGAGCACTTTGAGCAGTTGCGTAGGCATCGGCACCCGGTCGAGTCCGCTGATGAGTCGATCCATGATGCGTGGACCGATGAGATCGGGTCGCGCGTCGATGACATCCTCAGCGGCAAGGTCCGGACAATTCCGCACGACGAGGTTCGGGCCAAGCTCGCTGCTGACCGCGCCGCACGCGACGCTGCGCGGGAGAAGTGAGCTCGGTCGTCGGGTCGCCTCACAGGTACCATTGAGTCAGTGGGCTGGCCGTGAGGCCCTGGTCCAGCCTTTAGGCGGGGACTTCCCCCGCCACCGATCGAGAACGGAGGAAGCGATGACCAAGCGCACGATGACCGCGGAGGCTCGTCGTCGTTTCGCCGAGCGCTCGACCAAGGCGTCATCCCGCCTCGAGAAGCGCGTGGTGCCTGCCGGCCACGTCAGTTCTGAGAAGGTCGAGCAGTTCGTGGCCTCGCTCCGTGCCAAGGCCTGATGGCCTTCGAGCCGGACTACGGCGAAACCCTCGTCACCGAGGAAGAACGCGACGCATTGACTGACGTCGCGCGTGACCTGCTGGATGAGCCGATCCGCAAGGCGGATCTCTTCGATCTTGAACAGCGGATCCAGACCGAAGTCACAGACGAGCTTCTCGCCAAGGTCGGTGACGGCGATCTTGAGGTCTCGGAGATCCTGACCGACCACTTCGTCCGCGACCTCCACAGTCGGCTTTACGGGCTCGTCTGGGAGTGGGGTGGCCGTCAGCGAGCGCGCGAAACGAACATCGGCATCGCGCCCGAGCGGATCGCAGTCGAGATGCGTAACTCGCTCGACAACCTTCGGTGGCGGTGGGAGCACGGGACCGGCGTGACGCCGAGGTGGCTCGGCATCGCTGCGCACGCGGCCCTCGTGCACATCCACCCTTCGTTGACGGCAACGGTCGCGTGACCCGCCTAGTCGCCGACCTGGCCTACATCGCGGCCCAGGACGACGAGCCGCTGATGGGGTATGACTGGGATGTCGACCGCAAGGCGTATATCCGGCTACTCGGCGAGTACGACATGACCCGCAACCCGACGGCGCTTGCTGAGTTCGTCAAGGTCATCGAGCTCGCCTGACGCGGTTCAAAGACCGCCGGGGTATGCCGACAGCCAGTCCTCGTGTCGCGACTTGAGGGCATCGCGCTCGACCCGACCTGGTAGGAGGACGTCGACCCCGCCGTCGTATGGGCAGTAGAGCCAGGCGAGATCGGGCGCGCCGATGAGGAAGCGGCCCTCGTCGTCGGCGGCTGCGAGCAGCAGCCCATCGACGGTGGCGTCCGCCAATCCGCACGCGGCCCAGAAGTAGTGGAAGCCGGCGTCGGGGTCGCCTTCGGCCTGGCGCTTCTGCCAGGGCCAGGCAGATGGCAGGCGGCCTTTCGACCACCCGGCGGCGAGGTCATCCGAGCCCCAGTCCGCCGCGATCACCCATAGGTCGGCCAGATCGGCGGAGCCGTGGAGCTCTCGAAGGACGGTGCGATGACGCCGGAGGATCTCGTCGTACTCCACCTCGTTCTCGGCATATCGCTTCGACTCGGGGAGGCTGTGGAACCGGACCCATTGGTCGCTGTACGCGACTCGCAGTTCGTAACCGAGGGGATTGGCCAGGGGCCAGGTCCGATCCCACAGATCGGTGAGGTGCGCGGCGCGGGCGCTGAGCTCGCCGTGCTTGAACGCGCCGTGGCGCCCCCGTACTCGCCGCCAGCGGCTCTTGATCGCCCAGCGCGTCTGGAGCCTCTTGAAACCCAGCCACCCGCGGAGGGAGTCGACGACCTTCGGCACGGGCATGACGAACAGGGTAGTGACGCCCGATCAGCCACCCGCGTGCGTGGCAAAAACGTGGCAGCAGAGTCATCGGAGCCCCTCGACGACCAACGCCCACAATCACGTTTCCGCAGGTCAACCGCATAGTGCCGTCATCGACCACCAACACCCGCTGAGCGTGCCGCGCTTCCCCTGGTACTACTGAGCGCCACGCGCGCGCCGTCAGGCGAGCGCACGTGCAGCCGGCCGGGAAAACGGAGGCGCGCCCGGCGCCGCGCCGCTAGCGTCTGCCCGATGACCGACCCCAGCGTGGACCGACGTACGAGCGTCATCGAGGGCGACATCTCCCTGCCCGCGGGCTTCGACCACCCGCACGCGTCGGAGGAGGCGCGGCACATCGCCGAGGAGGGGATGGTGCTGCGCGTCCAGGTCGGGTCGGGCGTGCACGGCACGGCGGTCGAGGGGCAGGACGACCGTGACGAGATGGGCATCTGCCTCGAGCCGGCGAGGTACGTCACTGGGCTGGCGCGGGTGCCGAGCGGGACCCGGGGCGAGGCCGCGCCCGTGGCGTTCGAGCAGTACGAGCGGCACACGGTCTGGGACCAGCCCGGCGGGCTGGCCAACCGGTCCGGCGCAGGCGACCTCGACGTGATCGTCTACTCGGCGCGCAAGTGGGCGAGGCTGGCGCTCGCCGGCAACCCCACCGTGCTCCTGGTCCTCTACGTCCCCGACGAGGAGGTCGTGCACCGCACGGAGGTGGGCGCGGAGCTGGTCGACAACGCGCACCGGTTCGTCTCCAAGCTGGCCGCCGACCGCTTCATCGGATACCTCCGCTCGCAGAAGGCGGCGATGACGGGCGAGGTCGGGGCGCACACCAACCGGCCCGAGCTGGTCGCCCTGCACGGGTACGACACCAAGTTCGCGATGCACGCGCTCCGCCTCGGCGTCCAGGGCGTCGAGCTGCTCAGCACCGGACGGATCACCCTCCCGATTCCGGAGCCCGACCTGTCCCGCCTGCGAGCCGTTCGGCGGGGCGAGGTGGAGCTCGCCGAGGTCGTGGCCGCCGTCGAGGCGGCCGAGACGAGGCTGGTCGAGCTCAGCGGCTCTGCATCGGTGCCCGATCAGCCGGACCGCGAGTGGGTCGACGCCTGGCTGCACCGGACGCACCTGGCGTACTGGGCCAGCCGGGGCGACTGAGCGCGCCACAACTCCGTTGACCCGCGCCCCGACGGCGTGGAGACTCGGCCACTCGCGGTGCCCGGGCGGGCCGGCGACCATCGGTTATCTCCGGACCTGCGGGGCGGGGGTTCGAGTCCCTCTCGGCGCACGCGCCGGTAGCTCAGTCGGCAGAGCAGCAGGTGATCCGGTGGTCACACACTCGCCCGCCCGGGCCTTCAGCTCCACCGGAAAACCTGTTGCAGCGCGAGGTGTGTAGGCCCCTACACTCCTCGGGACAACAGAACACAGGTGCAGGTGGGCCGGAGACCGTCGGTTACCACTGTCAATGGCCGGGTTGCGGGTTCGAGTCCCGTCGCAGCACGTCTGCGTAGCTCAATGGGTAGAGCAGGAATCCCGGCGGTCGACACTCGCCCGCCTCACCTCGTTCGGCTGCCACGCGGGTGGCGGGCCGGAGCGGATCGGTTATCTCTCCCTCTGCAAAAAGGAAGCCCTCGGAGGAGGGCACCCCCGGGCGACCGGGGCCTGGTCGGTCCGCACGACTCGCCCGCCACCCCCCAATCACGAGAAAGGACACGACGATGGACGTGCTGCGCGCCTTCAACCTGCGCCGCACCGAGCAGACCTCCCGGGCGGACCGGCGCCAGCGGAAGAACGCTGCCGGCGGCTATGCCTTCACCCTGGACGACACCGCGCGTCTGCGTCGGTTCCTCGTGCTCGGCGTGGATGGCGGGACCTACTACTCCGCGCCCCACCAGCTCGCGGTCGAGAACCTCGAGGTGCTGGTGCGGATGGCGGAGTCCGACCCGGAGACCCTCGTGTCGACCATCGTCGAGGTCTCGACCCGTGGCGTGGCGCCGAAGCAGAACCCGGCACTCTTCGCGCTGGCCTACGCCGCCTCGGTGCCGGAGTCCTCGGCGCTCGCGCTGGCCGCGCTGCCCCGCGTCGCGCGGACCGGGACACACCTGTTCCAGTTCGCGACGTACGTCGAGCAGTTCCGCGGCTGGGGCCGTGGCCTGCGTCGTGCGGTCGCCGCCTGGTACACCGAGAAGGAGCCGGGTGCCCTGGCCTACCAGGCGGTGAAGTACCGCCAGCGGGACGGCTGGACGCACCGCGACCTGCTCCGGCTCGCGCACCCGGTCGCGACCGGGCCGGGTCTGCGCGACACGCTCGCGTGGATCGTCAACGGCTCGCTCGGCGACGAGGTCCCGGCCCTGGTCGAGGGCTTCGTCGAGGCGCAGGCCGCCACGCAGGTGGCGGACTGGACCCGGGTGGTCCGGGACCACGGCCTGTCGTGGGAGATGCTGCCCGATGCCGCGCTCGGCGAGTCGGCGGTCTGGGACGCGCTGCTCGACGTGGGCGTGCCCCAGACGGCGCTGATGCGGCAGCTGCCGCGGCTGACGCGGCTCGGCCTCCTGCCCGAGATGGGTGGGCGGACGGCCGAGGTCACCGCCCAGCTGACCGATGCGGTGCGGCTGCGGAAGGCACGGGTGCACCCGGTCAGCGTGCTGGTGGCGCAGCGGACCTACGCCTCGGGGCGGTCCGCACGCGGCGCTGGCACCTGGTCGCCGACCCGGCAGGTCGCCGACGCGCTGGACGACGCGTTCTACACGGCGTTCGGTGCGGTGCAGCCGTCCGGGAAGCGCACGCTGCTCGCGGTCGACGTGTCGGGTTCGATGGGGGTTCCCGTCTCCGGCATGCCGGTCACGGCCCGGGAGGCCTCGGCCGCCCTGGCCCTGGTGCAGCTGGCGACGGAGCCGCACGCCTCGGCCGTCGGCTTCACGACCCGGAACGGCCGCGACTGGCACGACTCGGCACTGCGCCCGCTGCGGATCTCGCCCCGGCAACGCCTCGACGACGCCCTGCGCGTGGTCGACGCGATGCCGATGTCGGGGACCGACTGTGCGCTGCCGATGGTGCACGCGACCGAGCGTCGCCTTGAGGTCGACACGTTCGTGGTCTACACGGACAACGAGACCTGGGCGGGCAGGGTCCACCCGCACCAGGCGCTCGCGGCCTACCGGCAGGCGTCCGGGATCGACGCGAAGCTCGTGGTCGTCGGCATGACGGCCACGGAGTTCTCGATCGCCGATCCCACTGACGCCGGGATGCTGGACGTCGTCGGGTTCGACGCGGCGGTGCCCTCGCTGATCACCGAGTTCGCTCGTGGACTCTGAGGGCCGCAGTGGCGGCGCCGGGACCGATCCCCTGAAGGGGGTCGGCTCCCGGCGTCGCTCCGCGTCCCGCCCCGGCTCGGCAACCGCCGATGCCCGGGCGGCCCGGGCCCGCGAGCTCCATCGCAAGGCGCTCGAGGCCGACCAGCTGGCGGCTCAGAGCCGGGCCGAACGCGACCGGCTGCTCCTCCAGCTGCGCGCCGAGGACCCGCGGCGGTGGAGCTACACGACCCTCGCGCAGGCCGTCGGCTGCAGCCGCGAGCTGATCGCGCTCGTCGTACGCCGACAACGCTGACCGCCAGGGCCCACCAAACCCGACCGAACGACTGAAGGGACTGCCCGGACTCGGGCACACTGCCGCCGTGCTGCTCACCGTGACCACCACCCACGCCCCGGCGACCGACCTGGGCTTCCTGCTCCACAAGCACCCCGACCGGGTGCAGGAGTTCGCGCAGTCCTTCGGGACCGCCACCGTCTTCTACCCCGAGGCGACCGAGGAGCGCTGCACCGTCGCGTTGATGCTCGACGTCGACCCGGTGCGCCTGGCCCGCTCGCGCGCCCGCAACGCGCCCGACTTCAGCCTCGCCCAGTACGTCAACGACCGGTCGTACGCCGCCTCGTCGCTGCTCGGCGTCGCGATGGCCGACGTCTTCAGCACCGCGCGCAGCGGGCGCTGCAGGTCCCGGCAGGAGCTGGCCGACTCCGCGATCCCGCTGGAGGTCACGATCCCCGTGCTCCCCTGCCGCGGCGGCCCTGACGTCGCGCACCGCCTCTTCGAGCCGCTCGGCTGGACCGTCGAGGCCGAGCCGATCGCCCTGGACGAGGCGATCGAGGGGTGGGGCGCCTCGCGCTACGTCCGCCTCCGGCTGACCGGCACCGTCCGGCTCGCCGATGCACTCAACCAGCTGCACGTGCTGCTGCCCGTCCTCGACGAGTCCAAGCACTACTGGCAGGGCCCCGACGAGGTCGACAAGCTGATGCGCTCGGGCGAGGGCTGGCTGGCCTCGCACCCGGCGTCGCGCCTGATCACCCAGCGCTACCTCGGCCGGCGCAGCGGGCTCACCCGCACCGCGCTCGCCCGGCTGGCCGAGCTGGGCGACGACCTCGAGGACGCCGTCGAGCCCGCCGAGGACGAGGAGGCACAGCAGCCGGAGCAGGCGCGCGTACCCCTCAACACCCAGCGGCACGACGCGGTCCTCCAGATGCTGCTCGACCTCGGCGCGCGCTCGGTGATCGACCTCGGGTGCGGACCCGGCCAGTTCCTGCAGCGCCTGGTGCGCACGCCCGCGTTCACGCGCGTCGCCGGCAGCGACGTCTCCACGCGGTCGCTGCAGCACGCCGCCCGCCGGCTCCGCCTGGAGCGGATGAGCGAGCGCCAGGCCGAGCGGATCGAGCTGTTCCAGGGCGCGCTGACCTACGAGGACGCCCGCTACGCCGGCTTCGACGCCGCGGTGCTGATGGAGGTCGTCGAGCACGTCGACCCGCCGCGGCTCGAGGCGCTGGAACGCGTGGTGTTCGGCGCGGCCCGCCCGGGCGCGGTCGTGGTGACCACGCCCAACAGCGAGTACAACGCGCTCTACGAGTCGCTGGTCGGGATGCGGCACCCCGACCACCGCTTCGAGTGGACGCGGGCCGAGCTCGGCGAGTGGGCCGAGCGGGTCTGCCGGACCTATGGCTACCGCGTCGAGGTGCACGGCATCGGCGACCACGACGAGTCCCTCGGGACACCCACCCAGATGGCGGTCTTCACCCGCCTCACCGACGAGCAGGCCGACGAGAAGGAGGGCGACGATGACTGAGCACCGGAGTGAGCACCGCCAGCTGATGGTGCCCGCCATGGGTCTGGTCGTCCTGGTCGGCGTGTCCGGCAGCGGCAAGTCGACCTTCGGGCGGCGACACTTCAAGCCCACGGAGGTCGTCTCCAGCGACTTCTGCCGGGGCCTGGTCGCCGACGACGAGACCGACCAGTCCGCGACCCCCGACGCCTTCGACGTCCTGCACTACATCGTCGGCACCCGACTGCGGCGCGGTCTGCTCACGGTCGTCGACGCGACCAACGTGCAGCGCCCGGCCCGCGCGTCGCTGGTGAAGCTCGCGCGGGAGCACAACGTGCTCGTCGACGCCATCGTGATCGACGTACCCGAGTCGGTGGCGCACGGGCGCAACGCGGATCGTCCCGACCGGGACTTCGGCTCGCACGTCGTGGCGCGCCAGCATCGCGACCTGCGCAGGTCGCTCGGCAAGCTGGCCAAGGAGGGCTTCCGCCGGGTGCACGTGCTCCGCGGCATCGACGAGGTCGACGCGGTCGAGGTGGTCCGCGAGAAGCCGTGGAACGACCGCCGCGAGCTGCACGGCCCGTTCGACATCATCGGCGACGTGCACGGTTGCGCCTCCGAGCTGCGCACGCTCCTCACCGAGCTCGGCTGGACGATCCACCACGACGGCGACGTCGCCGTCGGCGCCGAGCACCCCGAGGGCCGGCAGGCAGTCTTCGTCGGCGACCTCGTCGATCGCGGACCCGACACCCCCGGCGTGCTCCGGCTGGCCATGGGGATGGTCGCGGCCGGCACGGCGATCAGCGTCTCGGGCAACCACGAGGCCAAGCTGGTCCGCGCGCTGCGCGGCGCCAAGGTGACCGTCTCGCACGGCCTGGCCGAGTCGCTCGCGCAGCTCGAGGCCGAGCCGGAGGACTTCCGCGCCGACGCGCTGCGCTTCATGGACGGGCTGATCAGCCACTTCGTCCTCGACGACGGCCGGCTCGTCGTCGCGCACGCCGGGCTCAAGGAGGCCTACCACGGCCGGTCGTCGGGCCGGGTGCGCGCGTTCGCGCTCTACGGCGACACCACCGGCGAGACCGACGAGTACGGCCTCCCGGTCCGCTACCCGTGGGCGCAGGAGTACCGCGGCGAGGCGATGGTCGTCTACGGCCACACCCCGGTCCCGACGGCCGAGTGGGTCAACAACACGATCTGCCTCGACACCGGAGTGGTCTTCGGCGGCGCCCTCACCGCGCTGCGCTACCCGGAGCGCGAGATCGTCTCGGTCCCCGCCGAGCAGCAGTGGTACGAGCCGGTGCGCCCGCTCGTGCCCGAGGTCACCGAGCGCGAGCCCTCCGTGCTGTCGATCGACGACGTCGCCGGCACCCGCTGGCTCCAGTCGCCGCACGCCGGCAAGGTCAAGGTGCCGGAGGAGAACGCCGCCGCGGCACTGGAGGTGATGAGCCGGTTCGCGGTCGACCCGCGCTGGCTCGTCTACCTCCCACCGACGATGTCGCCGGTCGCCACCTCGACGCTCGAGGGCTTCCTCGAGCATCCCGAGGAGGCGTTCGACGAGTACGCCGGCTGGGGCGTCACGCGCGTGGTGTGCGAGGAGAAGCACATGGGGTCGCGGGCCATCGCGGTCGTCGCGCGCGACGCCGAGGTGGCCGCCCGGCGCTTCGGCATCGCCGACGGCACGTCGGGTGTGGTCTTCACGCGCACCGGGCGGCCGTTCTTCCCCGACACCGCTGAGCTCGTCGACCGGCTGCGCACCGCCGCACGGCCGCTGTTCGAGTCGCTCGACACCGACTGGCTAGCGCTCGACTGCGAGCTGCTCCCATGGTCGGCCAAGGCGCTCGAGCTGATCAAGGCGCAGTACGCCTCGGTCGGCGCGGCCGCGCGCCACGCGCTGCCCGAGGCGCGGGCGCTGCTCGACGCGGCGGCCTCCCGCGGCCTCGACGTGGGTGAGCTGGCGGCGCGGACCGGGGAGCGGCTGGCCAACGCCCGCGCGTTCCGCGACGCCTACGCGGCGTACGTCCGGCCCACCGACGGGCTCGACGGCGTCACCCTGGCGCCGTTCCAGGTGCTCGCCGCCGAGGGCCGGGCGCTCGCCGTCACGGAGCCGCACGCGTGGCACCTGGACCAGCTGGCACGGCTCGAGGGAGAGGTGATCACCCCGACCCGGCACCGATACGTCGACCTGTCGTCGCGTGAGGAGCGCGACGCGGCCACGCAGTGGTGGCTCGACCTCACCGCGGGCGGTGGCGAGGGCATGGTGGTCAAGCCCGCCCACCTCACCGAGGGCCGGGTGCAGCCGGGCATCAAGGTGCGCGGCCGCGAGTACCTCCGGATCATCTACGGTCCCGACTACACCGGGTCGCTCGACGTGCTGCGCCAGCGCCACCTGGGCAAGAAGCGCCAGCTCGCGCTGCGCGAGCACGGCCTCGGCCTGGACGCGCTGACCGGCTTCGTCGCCGGCGACCCGCTGTGGAAGGTGCACCAGGCCGTGTTCGCCGTACTGGCCCTGGAGTCCGAGCCGGTAGACCCGCGCCTGTGAGGGTCACACCACCAGCCGTAGCGCGCGCTCGGCGCGGCGCAGGCGGACCGTCTGGCCCCAGGTCAGGGTGAGCGCGTCGGCCTCGATGCCGTCGCCGAAGGCGACGAGCCGGTCGGACTGGACGGTGAGGGCCAGCTCGTCGCCGACCAGCTCGCCCTCGGTCAAGGTCACGCCGGTCGCCGGCGAGGGCCAGGCCTCCCGGACGAACCACACCAGCCGCGGGTCGCTCGGCGCGGGCAGCGCCAGGCTGCTCCCCCGCTCGCGCCAGATGGAGCGGCACCAGCCCGTCGCGCCCGTGCCGCTGGCGACGATGAGGCCCGAGGACGCCTGGGCCTCCGACGCGCCACCCGCGGCGTGGAGCTCGTAGCGCGCGGTCTGGTGGCTGGGGTGGCCGACGAAGACCTCGTTGAGGGCCAGCAGCCGCTGCCCGTCGTCGAGCTCGGCGGCCACCATCGTCCGCTCGGTGACCCGGTCGGTCGCGCGGAGCAGGTCGCCGAGGTCGGCGGCCGCGTGCGTGACCAGCACGCCGGCGTTGCGGCCGGGCTCGGGGTCGATGCCGATGACGGGCTGGCCGTCGAGGTACTTCGCCACGTTGGCGACCAGCCCGTCCTGCCCGACGACGACCACGACGTCGTCGGGCGAGAACAGGAAGCGGGACACGTCGGCCCGCTCCACGCTGCCGCGGCGCCAGTCGACCGGCACCGCCGCCGTGGCTGCCTCGAGGGCGCGCTGCGTCAGCCGGTGGCGCTCCTCGAGCTCCGCGATGTCGCGGCCCCGGGTGCCGAGGAAGAACGCCGCCTGTCCCCGGGTGCCGTGCGTGGCGAGCAGCTCGTCGTACTCCGTGCGCCGGTGCACGACGACCACCCGGGGCGTGAGGCTCACGACTCCGCCCCCGATCCCGCCTTTGCGCTGCCGAGCTGCGCCAGCGCCCGGGTGACCAGGTCGGGGCTCAGCACGAGCGACTCGATCTTCGGCAGGTTGGCGGCCAGCTCCTTGACGGCCAGGGCCATCAGCACCGCCTCCGACACGTCGGCGTACGCCGCCACACGCGCCGCCTCGGCCTCGCCCTGCGCCGCGCCGGCGAGGCGGGTGCCCTGGGCGCGGGCCTCGGCGAGGGTCACCGTGCGCTGGGCCTCCGACTCGGCGGCGATGGCCCCGGCGGCGGCGCTCTCCTCGGCCTCGCGACGGGCGTTGGCGCCGCGCTGGCTGACCAGCTGCTCCTCGCGACGGGCGAGCTCGATCCGGGTCTGGAGCTCGTTCTCTCCGATGGCACGCTCGCGCTCGACGGCCACCGCGCGTCGCTCGAACGTCGCCCGGTCCGCCTCCTGCTGCACCTGCTCGCGGGTCGGCGTGCGCAGGGCCTTCTCGACCTCGGGCTCGGGCCGCAGCGCCACCACTCGCACGCCGACGACCGCGATGCCGGTCTCGGCGAGGCGCTCGTCGCCCCGCAGGCCCTCGGCGATCACCGCACGCACCGGCCCGACGCCCCCGGCCATCGCGGCGGTGAGGTCGACCGTGGCCAGGAGGTCGATGGCGTACTGCTGCGCGGACTCGACCAGCAGCCCGGCGACCTGCTCGAGCGGCGTCGCCCGCCAGGTGCCGTGCTCCGGGTCGAGCGAGAAGTCGATGCGGTCGGCGGCGACGGACGGGTCGGTGACCCGGTAGGTGACGGTCGCCTGGACGGTGACGTCCTGGAAGTCGCTGGTGCGGGCGTGGAACAGCAGCGGGAGCTCGCGGTCGTCGACCGGCACCTCGTTGAGGACGGCGCTGAGCGGCCGGAACCAGAAGGCCGCGCCCACACCTCCGCGGATCGTCCGGCCGTTGCGGATCTGCTCGACGTACGACGTGCCGGACCCGCGCAGGTGGCGGACCAGCGGGTAGCGGGAGATGTGGGCCATGACGTCCTCCTCGGTAGTTAATGTCAGTATGACGATAACTGCGCCGAGGACTAATCGTCAAGTTGACGCGAAGAGAGTAGGGTCGGCCCATGGCCCATCCCCCCGTCGCCGTCACCGTGGACCTCGTCGTCCTCACGATTCGCGACGACCGGCTCCACGCCCTGACCGTCCGCCGCGGCGAGGAGCCCTTCGCCGGCCAGTGGGCATTGCCGGGCGGGTTCCTCCAGCCGGACGAGGACCTGGTGACGGCCGCGTCCCGCGAGCTGCTGGAGGAGACCGGCCTCTCCTCGGACCGCTTCCACCTCGAGCAGCTCGCGTCGTACGGCGACCCCCACCGCGACCCGCGCATGCGCACCGTGACGGTCGCCTACGTCGCGCTCGCCGCCGACCTGCCCACCCCGACCGCGGGCAGCGACGCGGCCGAGGCTCGCTGGCAACCGGTCGGCGACATCGCCACCGGGTCGCTGGCGTTCGACCACGCGACGATCCTCCGCGACGGCGTCGAGCGCGCGCGGGCCAAGCTGGAGTACACCCCGCTCGCGGCCGCCTTCTGCCCGCCGGAGTTCACCGTCAGCGAGCTGCGCCGCGTCTACGAGGTGGTCTGGGGCGTCGAGGTCGACCCGCGCAACTTCCACCGCAAGGTCACCCGGACCGAGGGCTTCCTGGAGCCGACCGGCGCCACCACGACCCGCGACGGCGGACGGCCCGCCCGGCTCTACCGGGTGGGCTCGCTGACGCACCTGCACCCGCCGCTGCTACGAAGCGTCACCGGTTCGTGACGCCGATGTGACCACCGCACGGTGCGGCAGGTGCTACCAATACGCATGATCAGTGGTCGCCTCCTGCTCGCGACCCTGGTGCTGCTGACCACCGATCCCGGCGGCTGCCACTCCGACGTCGACGACAGTGGCCCGCCACCCGTGCCCGTCGCCGAGGCGCGGGCGAAGGTGGACGACTGGCTGCGGGACTGGCCGCTCGGGCCCGCGGAGGTCACGGACTGTGGCCACCAGCCCGAGGTGCGGTCCGCCACCGTGTGCACGGTGCAGCGGCAGGGCCAGGGCCTCGCTGTCCCGGTGGACCGCTGGCCTGACGACGGCCCGCCGATCATCCGCGAGGACGACGTGCGCGCCGAAGACCCGGAGGCGTTCGTCGCGCGTGCACTCGACCTGCTGGGACCGACACCGGACAGCGTGGAGTGCGAGGACGAGGAGTACGGCGGCGGGTGCCTGGCCGACTTCGGCCCCGGCGAGCCCGTGCGCGAGGTCCGGCTGATGGCCCACGAGGGCTTCGTGGACGCACAGGTCGAGGTGCCGGGATCGGGACGTACGGTCGTCGTCGGTGGCGGCCCGCTCCTCGAGGTGGCGCTGGAGCGCGACCAGCGGCTCGACGGTCCGGCCGTCACCGTCCGCGGCACCGTGCGCGCCAACCCGGTCACCGGGACGCCGGTCGCGCAGGTCTGCGTGAGCACTGACTCCTTCCAGGCGCTGGCAGCATGCCAGCCGGCGGATCCGGACGGCGGCTTCGCCGTCCGGATGGTCCCCGGCCCCTACGCCGAGGCGTTGCGGATCAGCGCCTCCGACATCGCCGGCGCCACGACCGTCGCGCTCGTGCCGGTGTCGGTCCGCCGACGTGCCACCTGACCGAGCGCCTCAGCTGGTCGCGAGCAGGCAGTTGTCGATCTCGGGGTAGTGCTTGCGGATGTTCACCTTGCGCTCGAGCTCGCCGATGATCGCGGGCGCGAAGTTCACCTCGTAGAGCGCCTGCGCGCTGCCGAGGCCGCCGGGGCTGAAGACGTTGATCTCCATCAGCTTGTCGCCCACCATGTCGAGCCCGACGAGGAACATCCCGTCGCTGACCAGCTTGGGCCGCACCACCTCGACGAGCTCGAGCATCGCGTCGGTGACGGCGACCTTGGTCGCCTTGCCGCCGGCGGACATGTTCGAGCGGATGTCCTTCGTCGAGTTCGTCCGCCGGAAGGCGGCGTAATGCCCGTCCACCACGAGCGGCTCGCCGTTCATCACGAACATCCGGACGTCACCCTTGACCGCCTCGGGGAGGTACTCCTGCGCCACGACGTAGCCGTCGCGGGAGATGGCCTCGATGATCTGCTTGAGGTTGGGCGCCTCTTTCCTGTCGACGAGGAACACCCCGGTGCCGCCGGATCCCTGCAGGGGCTTGAGCACGGCCTTGCCGCCGAGGTCCGTGATGAAGGACTCGATCATCGCCTCGTCGCGCGAGATGAGGGTGCGGGGACGCACCACCTCGGGGAAGTGCTGGAAGTACGCCTTGGACAGGGCGTTGGCCAGGCTCGTCGGGTCGTTGACCACGAGCACGCCCGACGAGGCGATCAGCTGGCCGAAGGCCACGCCGGCGTTGTTGCGCCACGGGTCGGTCTCGGCGTCATCGGCCGGGTCGTTGCGCAGCATCACCACGTCGAACTCGTCCATCCCGATGAGCTGCTCGACGTCGGGCTTCTTGACGTCGGCCATGTGCCGGTCGAGGGAGCGGTACGTCTTGGCGTGGCCAGCGCGGGCCTTGGTGCTCAGGGAGCCGTCGGGCTCGTAGGCGAAGTCGCCGATGCCCATGTACCAGGCCTCGTGGCCCATCTCCTTGGCCGCCATGGCGAGCCGGTTGGTGGTGTACTCCGCCTTCTCCGTCTCGATGTCGTTGACGACGAATCCGATCTTCATGCATGTCCCTCCAGGAGTGTCCCGAGATCGTCGGTCCCGGCCGCGCGGGCCAGGTTGGCGTGGGATGCCGGGTCGTGCAGGTAGCGAGGGAGGACCCGCGGCGGCCGCAGCAGGCCGCGGGACTCCAGGTCACCGATCAGGGGCAGGTCGCGCAGCGAGAACTTGCCCAGCCACAGCTGGTCGAGCGAGCCGTCGGCGCCGAGGTGCTCGAGCAGCTCGACGAGGCCGCGCAGGTAGATCGCGTCCTTGGTCATCCCGCCCGAGCGGTAGACGCGCATGACCGTGGTCCAGGCGCTGCCGGCGGGGAAGTCGTCGGCGACCAGGGCCTCGTGGGCCTCGGCGAAGGTCGCGCCGCCGATCATCCTATGCACGGTGAGCACGCGGCTGGCGAGCTGTCGCAGCCGGAAGGCGGTGAGGCCGCCGCAGGCGATCTCGGCGAGCACGGCGAGGCCCTCCTGCGTCTCGTCGTAGCCCGCGAGGCCGACGCCGAGCACCTTGATCGGCTGGTGCGTGCCGTTGGCCTGGGTGACCAGGTGGGTGCCGACCTCGTGGTGGAGGAGCGCCTGGGCGCGCGCCTGCTGCACCTTGGTCTCGGGCCCGATCAGCAGCACGTCACCGGAGACCATCACGCCGTTGACGTCGGCCCGGATCTCGACGTGCATGTCGAGGTCGGGGTCCTCGTCGCGGTAGTGGGCGATCTCCGCCTCCGCGAGGGCGAGGAACTCCTCGGCGTCCAGCGCCTCGTCGGTCGGCTCGGTGCGGGTGATGCCGGCCAGCAGGGCCTCGGCCTGGCTGCGCAGCGACGGGGAGACGCCGCCGTACAGCTCCACGCTCAGCGGCAGGAAGTCGTCGGTGTCCCGCGCCTCGAGCATGTCGAGCTGCAGCTCCATCTCCCGGTGCTTGGCGCGCAGCAGCTGCCCGAGGACGGGGTCCTCGACCTCGCCGGGGTCGATGTCATCGAGCTCGGCACGGACGACGGCGGGGTCCGCCTCGAGCTCGCGGTAGGTGAAGTCGGGCGCCGGGTCGTGTCCCTCGAGGAAGTCGTCGCGCAGGTCGTCGGCGTCGACCGGCGTGATGTCGAGCAGGAAGCGGAAGCTCTGGGCCAGCAGCGAGAGGCGGTGGTCCACGGCCAGGTCGGCCGCGGACAGCTCCGGATGCTCGCCCTCCTCGCTCATCGCGTGCTCACCCCAGCCGCTGCAGCTCGTCGTGCAGCCCGGGCAGCGCCGCAGCGAGCCCTTCCTGCGCGCACCGGAGGCGGTGCTCGTCGAGCTCGCCGGACCACTCGTCCATGAAGGTCTTCTTGAACTCCAGGGCGAGCACGCAGCCCACGCGCGGGTAGCGGTCGTGGACGAACCACGCGAGGTTGCGGCCCTCGAAGGCGACGTTCTCCCGCGCGTCGAGCGGGCCGCAGCCGAGCGAGGCGTCGCGCAGGTCGCCCATGAAGCGCTCGACGAGCGGGCCGAACAGGTCGTGGTCGAGGCTGCCCGTGCCGACGTTGACCTCGGGGTTCTCCGACACCGGGGCGGGCGGCGCGTCGGCGCCGTCGCGGCGGTGGTTGTAGGAGTGCACGTCGAGCAGCACGAACGGGCCCCGCTCCGCCAGCGCGTCGAGGCGCGGCGCGAGGGCGTCGTAGAAGGCGTCGTACGTCGCCAGGCTGCCCTCGAAGAGCTCGTCGGACAGCACGCCGTCGCGCCAGACCTCGAGTCCCCAGCAGTCGTCGGGCTTGCGGTAGACCGCCTCGCGCCGGGGCCGGTTGAGGTCGGCCTCGAAGCGCGAGCGTGCCGTCAGGACGTGGTCCGGCACGACCGCGGCGATGCGGTCAGTCCAGGGGTCCTCCTCGCGGAACCGCTCGGCCTCGTCGAGCACCATCGCCTCGGCGATCTCCGGGCGGAGCTCGTGACCGGCATGGACCGACGTGGCCACGACCGGGCCGGTCCACTCACCCACGAACGCGACCGCGTCCGACGTCCCTCCCACGTCCGTCATGGGCGCCTGTCTACCCGAGCGTCGCCGATGCCTCCAGTGCTCGCACCCCTACGGGTGGTGGGTCCCGGCTACTTCAGGCCGACGATCGAGAGCCGCCCGACCCCGAACTGCGGCACGGTGACCGCGAGGTCGAGGCGACGTCCGACGGTCGTCGCGTGGGCAGCGACCTCGCCGTCCGGCGTGGCGCCGACGTGGGTCACCGAGGTCAGCTTCACGTGTGGGCAGTCCGGCGCGTTGAGGAGTGCGGCCAGCACGTTGAGCACCTCGTAAAGGTTCTCCTGGACGACCGGCGAGAGGTCCTTCTCCTCGATCGCGACCTCGGCGGCGCCCACCGGCATCAGGCCGATGGCCGCACCGGCGTACGCCGACAGGGCCAGGTCCATCACGGCGACCGCGCGGGTGCGGGCCTGGTCGTCCTGGTAGACGGCGTACGTCGTGCCGGCGCCCACGTCGCCGACGAAGGCGTCGGTCATCTGGACGGTGACCTCGCGGCCGAGCAGGCCGGAGAGCAGCTCGCGCGCGTCGAGCGCGGTGGGGATCGGGGTCAGCACCCACTCGGAGGCGGTGCTCATGCGACCACCGCGTCCAGGTGGTCGCGCAGGGAGTCCGGCGTGAACGGCTTGGCGAGCAGGAACAGGGCTCCGGACTCCTCGGCGATCGTGCGCATCTCGGGGGTGCCCTCCGAGGTGACGAACCCGAACGGGACCTGGTGGTTCGCCGCGCGGAGCGCCCGCAGCAGCTCGATGCCGGTCATCTCGGGCATGTTCCAGTCGGAGAGGACCAGGTCGGGCGCCTGGCTCCCGACGAGGTCGAGCGCCTCGGCGCCGTTGCCGGCCTCGATCAGGTCGTGGCCGTCGTAGCCGGCCTGGCGCAAGGTGCGGATGACGATCTGCCGCATGACGCGGCTGTCGTCGGCGATGAGGATCTTCATGCGGGGTCTCCTGAGGTGGTGTGGTGCTGCCCGTCGTGCCAGACGCGGACGTCGACGGGGTGGCCTGCCCACACCAGCTCGGCGTGGCAGACCTCGGTGCCGGCCCGGGGGGTGCCGGTCTGGACGGAGGGGTCGGTGCTGACCTCGGGGAGGCCGAGGGCGCTCTCCTCGAGGAGGAGGCCCTTGACGTTGCCGCCGAGGACGTTGACCAGCTCGCCGATCGCGTCGACGACGTCGTCGTCGGACACCTCGTCTGCCATCAGCATCCGGCGCGCGAGGTCACCGGCGCCGGCACGGGAGACGTCGAGGGTGACGTGCCCCGACCACCCGCCGGTCACCGCGATCGAGGCGCGGACCCGGCTCGGGGCGTCGTCGTGCTGCGGTGCGGCCGGCTGCCCCTGCTCGAGCAGGAACGCGGTGAGCACCTCCTCGCCGAAGACCTGCAGGTCGTGCGGGGTGACCGGGGACTCGGGGGCCGTGATGGTCATGCGACGCTCCTCGCCGGGTTGAGGCCGAGGTAGTCGAGCTTGTCGACCAGCGCGTCGGCGGTGAAGGGCTTGATGAGGTACTCGTGGGCCCCCGCGGCGAGGGCGCGCACGATCTGTCCGTGCTCGGCCTCGGTGGTGACCATCATGAGGGTGACGTCGCGGAACGCCGGCTCGGTCCGGGTCGCCTTGACGAACTCGAGCCCGTTCATGACCGGCATGTTCCAGTCGACGGTCGCCAGGACCGGGAGGTCGCCCCGCAGGGACTCGAGGACCTCGAGGGCCTGCTGGCCGTCCGCGGCCTCGACCACGTCGTAGCCCAGCTGTTCCAGCTGTCGCCGGAGGACGATGCGCATGGTGCGGGAATCGTCGATGACCAGTGCTTGCATGTCAGTTCGCTCTCTGTGTGGACAGCAACGTCGAGGTGAGCGGGGCGCCAGTGAGCGTCCGCGGGGTTCGGTTCGGGAGCACCGGGGGGAACGGGTCGTCGACCTGCGCCCGCGGCCGGTTGAGGGTGAGCCGGCCGACCGCCGTGCGGTGCCAGGTCTCGTCGACGCCGAGGGTCGTCTCGGCGCCGCCCAGGAAGAGGTAGCCGTCGGGTGACATCACCCGGCGCACCCGCGAGAGGACCGACTGCTTGGTCGGCTGGTCGAAGTAGATGAGCACGTTGCGTAGGAAGACCAGGTCGAAGACCGGCATCAGCGGGAACGGCGCGGCGAGGTTGAGGGTCTGCGCCCGGACCATCGAGCGCAGCTGGTCGGAGACCTGCCACTGCGTGCCCGCGCGCTGGAAGTGCTTGACCATGAGCGGCGCCGGCAGGCCGCGGCCGACCTCGAGCTGGCTGTAGCGACCCTCCTGGGTCCGCTGCACCATGCCGGGCGCGATGTCGGTCGCGACGATCTCGACCTGCCAGCCCTTGGGCACGACGTGCTCGGCCATCAGCATCGCGATCGTGTAGGCCTCCTGCCCGCTGGAGCAGGCGGCCGACCAGATGGTGATCTTGCGGCGCGACGCGGTGCGGGCCAGCAGGTCCGGGATCACGTGCGAGACCAGGACGTCGAACGGCTCGCGGTCGCGGAACCACGACGTCTCGTTGGTGGTCAGCGCCTCGACGACGGCGGCGTGGTGGACCCGGCCGACCGGCGTCATCAGGTGGGCGACGTACGACGCCACGTCGGGCAGGCCGGCCGCGCGGGCGAGCGGGTGCAGGCGCGCCTCGACGAGGTACTCCTTGCCCGGCTCGAGGACGATCGCCGCCTCGCGGCGGACCAGGTCGGCGACGTAGCCGAAGGATGCGGGTGACAGCGTCACGACAGGGACACCTCTCTAGCCGGGAGGACGACGCCTCGGCCGGCACGGACCCGCTCGACGATGGCGGGCCCGATCTGGGGGAGCGGGAGGACGGACGGGGAGAGGCCGGCGGACACGACGGCGCCGGGCATCCCCCACACGACGGACGAGGCCTCGTCCTGCACGAGGAGCGAGCCGCCGGCGGCCGCGACCTCGGCGCAGCCCCGGGCGCCGTCGGAGCCCATGCCGGTGAGCACGACCGCGAGGACGTTGCCACCCCACGTGTCGACCACCGAGCGCATCATCACGTCGACGGCCGGGCGGCAGTAGTTCTCCGGGGTGCCCTGGTCGAGCGTGCTGACGACCTGCCCGGTGGCGGCCGCGCCGCGGAAGCGGAGGTGGAAGTCGCCGGGCGCGACGACCGCGCGACCGGGCCGCACGGGCATGCCCGCCGTCGCCTCGGCGACCTCGAGGGCCACCTTGCCGTTGAGCCGGTCGGCGAACTGGCGGGTGAACACCGGCGGCATGTGCTGCACGATCACGACGGGGACCGGGAGGTCACCGGGCAGCGCCGCCAGCACGGTCGAGAGGGCGTCCGGGCCTCCGGTGGACGCACCGATGGCGACGACGTCGACCCGGCCGGTCCGCTGGGGTGGCGTGGCGCTGCCCGCGACGGCGGGAACCGTCGGCACCGACGGTGCGGGGGCACCGACGGCAGGGCGTACGACGTGCCGGCACAGGCCGCGGATCCGCGGGACCAGCTGCTCGCGGACCGCCTCCATCGAGGCCTGCACGCTGCCGACGTTGGCCGGCTTGGTGACGTAGTCGCTGGCACCGAGCTCGAGCGCGTCCAGGGTCGCGGACGCGCCCCGCTCGGTCAGCGTCGAGAACATCACCACGGGCAGCCGGGGGTGGTCCTTGCGCAGGTTGCGCAGGGTCTCCAGCCCGTCCATCACCGGCATCTCGACGTCGAGGGTCACCAGGTCGGGGTTGACCTGGTCGATCTTGGCCAGCGCGACCTTGCCGTTGGCCGCCGTCCCGACGACCTCGATCGTCGGGTCGGCGGACAGCACGTCGCTGACCAGGCGGCGGACGACGACGGAGTCGTCGACCACCAGCACCCTGATCCTCCTCGACATCGGACTACTCCTCCTCGATCCGGCTCAGTACCGGAACCGGCCGACGAGGGTGCGCATGTCAGCAGCCATCCGGGCGAGCTCGTCGGCCGCCTGGCTGGTGCTGTTGGCCGCCGCCTGGGTGTCGGACGCGGTCCGCGCCACGCCCGTGACGTTCTGGGCGATGTCGGTCGAGCCCGTGGCGGCCTCGGCGACGTTGCGGCTCATCTCGTTCGTCGTGGCGGTCTGCTCCTCGACGGCGGAGGCAATGGTGGCCTGGGTGTCGTTGATCTGGCCGATGATCTCCGCGATCTCGCCGATCGCGGTCACAGCCGCCTCGGTGTCGGCCTGGATGGCCTCGATGCGACGCCCGATGTCCTCGGTCGCCTTGCCGGTCTCCTGAGCCAGCTCCTTGACCTCGTTGGCCACGACGGCGAAGCCCTTGCCGGCCTCGCCGGCACGAGCGGCCTCGATGGTCGCGTTGAGGGCGAGCAGGTTGGTCTGCTCGGCGATGGAGTTGATCACCTTGATCACGTTGCCGACCTCGGCCGAGGAGGCGCCGAGCTTGGCGACCGTGGCGTTGGTGGACTCGGCCACGACGACCGCCTGGGCGGCGACGCCCGCGGCGCTGGAGGCGTTCTGCGCGATCTCCCGGATCGAGGCCGACATCTCCTCGGTGCCGGTGGCCACGGTCATCACGTTGCGGGACACCTGCTCGGCGGCTGCGGAGACCAGCCCGGCCTGCGAGGACGACTCGGAGGCCGAGCCGCTCATCTGGCCGGACACTGCCGACAGCTCCTCGGACGCCGTGGCCAGGGACTGGGCGTTCTGGTCCATCTGGCCCATGGCGTCGCCGAGGCGCTCCAGGGCGTGGTTGAGGGCGGTGCCCATCTGGCCCACCTCGTCACGCGAGGACACGTCGAGGCGCTCGTCGAGGCGGCCCTCGGCCACCTGCCCGAGGGCGGCCACGGCGCGGCGCAGCGGACCGGTGATCAGGCGGGTGATCAGCACCGAGAGGAGGGTCGCCACGGCGAGGGCGACGGCCAGGACGACGAACAGCGTCGTGCGCTGCACGGACTCGGTGTGCTCGTACTCGGCGTCGGCGGTCGCGACGTCCTCGTCGATCTTCTCGCGGAGCGCCTCGAGCCGGTTGTCGATCTCGTGGTTCTTGTCGACCAGTGCGGTCTCGCCCTCGGCGTCCGTGCGACCGGCGGCGTTGGGGTTCTCCACGAACGCCTCGACGTAGGTGTAGAAGGAGTCGGCGGTCACGCGGGCCATCTGGATGTCGTCGAGCAGGTCGGCCGGCAGGTCGAGGGCGAGGACCTCGTCGAAGATCTCGTTCGCGCTGGCGATGTCGTCCGCGGTGTCGGTCACGACCTGCTCGCCGTCGGCGCCGATCAGGGCCCGGAAGCCGTCGGCCTTGATCTCGCTGTTGCGGTTGTCGAGGTGGTAGAGCTTCGCCGAGGTGGTCTCGAGGACGTCGACGTCCTCCTTCTCCGCGCTCAGCGTCGAGAGGCCGTTGAGGACGGTGAACGTCAGCACCACGGTCGGCAGGAGGCAGGCGACCGCGAGGACGAGGAGCTTGCGACCGGTGCTCAGGTTGGCGAGGACGCGGGACAGCGGCTTGCGGGGCTGGGACGGCGCCGGCGCCTGGGGCGTCGCGGCGGTCGGCACGGGCGGGGCGACGACGGGCTGCGCGTAGTCGTGCGGCGGCGGGGCGAGAGTGGTCATGACGGTCCTCCGGGCGGGTGGTGCTGGTCGGTGTGATGGGTGGGAGCGAGTCCGCCCGAAACGGATCGCGGGGTGGAGCAGGTGGATCGGTCAGGCGGGTGCGTGCACCTGGGCGGCTCGCTCGGTGTCGAGGAGCAGCATCAGCTGGCGGTCGAGCTTGCAGACGCGGCTGACGAGCGCGCGGACCGATGCCGGCACGGTCTCCGGCGGCGCCTCGAACGCCTCGCGCGGAGGCTCGATGACGTCGCCGATCTCGTCGACGACGAGGCTGACGGCACTGCCGTCGGCGGTCTTGACGACCACGTTGACCGACGGTGCTCCGGCGGGTCGCGGCGGGAGGCCGAGCCGCTCGCGCAGCTCGAGCGAGGTGACGATCTGGCCGCGCAGGTTGAGCAGGCCGGCGACCTCTCGGGGCGCCAGCGGGACGCTGGTGAGCGCCTGGGCGCGCAGCACCTCCTGGACGGAGGCGACCGGCACGCCGAAGACGTGGCCGTCGAGGACGAAGGTGCAGTACTGGGACATGGCGGGCTCCTTCAGGCCGTCCGGGCGAGGCGGTCCTCGCCGGGCAGGCCGGCGAAGACCTGGTCGATGTCGACGAGCTCGGTGACGTGGCCCGCGATCACCGCGGAGCCGTCACCACCACTCGAGTCGAGCGCGGTGCGGATGGACAGGTTGGTCTCGACGATGTCGAGGATCCCGGACACCACGACACCGGCGCGCTGCTCGCCACGGCGGCACACGACCACCTGGAGCGGGGCGTCGCTGCCGTAGCCGGCGTCGCCGTGCAGGACGTGGTCGAGGCGCACCAGCGGCAGGATCTGCTCGCGGTACTGCACCACCTCGTGGTGCCCGGCCCGCTCGACGACGTCGAGGTTGATCTCCTCGAGGCGGTCCACCGCGGCGACCGGGATGCCGGCGCGACGGCCGCCCCCGAGCTCGACGACCAGCACCGAGGCGACACCGTCGGCGTCGGCGGCACCGGCGTCGGCAGCCGCGTTGAGCTCCGACTCCAGCGCCATCCCGACCTGGCGCGCGATCGCAGTCGCGTCGAGGATCAGCGCCACGGCACCGTCGCCCATGATCGTGGCACCGGCGTAGAGCGGCAGGTGCCGCAGCTGGTTGCCCAGGGGCTTCACGACGATCTCCTCGGTGTCGAGGATGTCGTCGACGACGAGGCCGTACTGCTGGTTGTCGGCCTGGAGCACCACGACGTACGTCGTCTCGCGCTCCACGGCGTCGAGGCCGAGCTGCTCGCGCAGGTCGACGAGCGGCAGCAGCCGGCCTCGCAGCCGGTAGACCGGGGCGCCGTGCACGTTCTCGATCGCCGACGCGGCCTGAGCGGCGTCGAGCCGGACCAGCTCCAGCAGGTTGACCTGCGGGATGGCGAACCGGTTCTCGGCCGCGGTCACGACCAGGGCCGGGATGATCGCCAGGGTCAGGGGGATCCGGATCCGGACGGTGGTGCCGCGGCCGGGGTCGCTGGACAGGTCGATCGACCCGCCGATGCGCTCGATGTTCGTCTTCACGACGTCCATCCCGACGCCGCGACCGGACACGTTGGTCAGGGCGGACGCGGTCGAGAAGCCCGGGGTGAAGATCAGCGCGGTGGCCTCGTGGTCGCTGAGCCGGTCGGCGGCCTCGCGGCTGATCAGGCCCTTTGAGACCGCCTTGTCGCGCAGCTTCACCGGGTCGATGCCGGCACCGTCGTCGGTGATCTCGATGCTGACCTGGCCGCCCTCGTGGAAGGCCCGCAGCACGAGGGTGCCCTCGGCCGGCTTGCCGGCGGCGACGCGGTCGGCGGGCGACTCGATGCCGTGGTCGATGCTGTTGCGCACCAGGTGGGTGAGGGGGTCGCGGACCGCCTCGAGGATGGTCTTGTCGAGCTCGGTCTCGCGTCCGACCATGTCGAGCTGGACGGTCTTGCCGAGCTGCACCGACAGGTCGCGCACGACGCGCGGGAGCTTGCTCCACAGCGTGTCGATCTGCTGCAGGCGCGTGCGCATCACGCCCTCCTGCAGCTCACCGGCCACGAGGTTGAGGCGGTGCGTGGTCCGGGCCAGGTCGACGTCCTCGCGGGCGGCGGCGTTCTGCAGCATCTGGTTGCGCGTGAGCACCAGCTCGCCGACGAGGTTCATCAGCGAGTCGAGCAGGGTGACGTCGACGCGGATGGTGCTGTCGGCGACCGACCGGCGACCCTCCGCTGCCTCGCCGGCCTCGGCGGCAGGCTCGGGCTCGACGTGGACCTCGGGCTCGGCGACCGCGAGGGCCCGCACAGGGGCGGCGGGCTCGTCCGGGACGACCTCCAGCACCGGCTCGGCGGGGGTCTCGACGCTCTCCTCGACGGCGACCTCGGCGGGCGCCTCGACCGCGGGTGCTGCCGGCGTACCGCCCTCGAGCGCGACGTTGAGCCGTGCGACGAGGTCGTCGTAGGACCGGTCGCCCTCGGCGCCGGTGCGCTCGATGTCGGTCAGCAGGGCGCGGACGGCGTCGACGACCTCCAGCAGCAGGCTGGTGAGCTCGGGCGTCAGGGTCAGGTCACCGTCGCGCAGGCGGGCCAGCAGGCTCTCGCCGACGTGGGTCACCGACTCCAGGACGGAGAAGGCGAGGAAGCCGCTCGTGCCCTTGATCGTGTGGATCGTGCGGAAAACGCTGGCCAGCAGCGCCGTCGAGCCGGGGTCCTGCTCCAACGCGACGAGGTCGCTGTCGAGCTGGTCGAGGTTCTCGTGACTCTCGACCAGGAACTCCCCGATGATCTCGTCCAAGCCGTCCATGGCATCCACGCGCGTCTCCATCTCTGATCGCGTCCTGACGATGCCCACATCGGCTCCGCGGCGGAGCACCTGAGCAATCGGGGCGGATCGCGTCGAACTGGCCATGGCGCCTGGTCATCCCGGGCCACACGCATGGCCCGTCCGGGCCACGCGGCCCCACCGGGAGGCGGCCTCGCGCGTCCGAGTTCCGCCGTTCGCCCACGCCGCGCGCGCATCAGTGGTGGGATCGATCGGGCCGATCACAGGGAGGGGGCCGCCATGCGCACGATCCGGACCGCCGCAGCGCTCCTGGCCCTGTCGACCCTGCTGAGCGGGTGCGGCGCCTGGGAGAGCTTCCGGATGAGCGACTTCGCCAAGGAGGACGGCCAGACCATCGCGTCGGCCGCCACCGCGGCGATGCGCGAGGTGACGAGCATGCGGCTCACCGGCCAGGTCGTGGCCAAGGGCACCCAGGTCCTCCTCGACCTGAGCATGGGGCCCGACGGCCGCTGCACCGGGACGCTCCGCACAGGCGGCAGCCACATCGCCATCCGGCGCGTCGGCGACCGCGCCTGGATCAAGGGCGACGAGGGCATCTACAACAGCGTGTCCGGCGGGGCGCTGCCTCCGCAGGCGCTGACCCGGCTCAGCACCTCGTGGATCCCGGCCGACGACCGGCGGATCCTCGACCTCTGCGAGCTCGACGCCTACCTCGAGCCGTTCCGCGTCGTCAGCCTGGTCGACCGCCCCGACGGCAAGGCCGGGAAGGCCCGCGGCGCCGACGTCGCCCAGGCCAGCGACGTGACCGTCGAGGAGGAGTCCGTCGACGGCGACCGGGTCGTGAAGCTCAGCGCCGACACGGGCGAGGTGGTGTGGGTGCTGAGCGAGGCACCGCACTACGTCGTCCGCGTGGAGTCCGCGTCCTCGCGCGACGGCGGCGCGCTGGCCCTGTCGGAGTTCAACCGGGACGTCCGGGTCGAGGTGCCGAGCCGCAAGGACGTCTTCCGACCGTAGGACGGCTCAGTCCGGTGGCGGCGGCGGGAAGTCCAGCCGCACCCGGGTGCCGACCCCGAGGGTCGACTCGACCTCGACGGTGCCGCCGTGGCGCTGCATGATCTCGCGGACGATGCCGAGCCCGAGGCCGGTGCCGGGCCGGCGCAGCGCGTCGTCGTTGGTCGAGCGGAACAGCGGGGTGAACAGGCGGTCCTGGTCCTCCTCCGAGATGCCGATGCCCTCGTCGCGGCAGGTGAAGGTGACGCCGCCGTCAGCCGAGCGCGCCACGCTGAGCCAGATCTCGTCGCCGTCGTCGGAGTACTTCACCGCGTTGTCGACCAGGTTGGTCACCGCTCCGGCGATCTCGCGCGGGTCGCCGAGCACCCACGCCTCCTCGTCCGCGCCGATCCCACCGCCGGGCTCGCCGACGAGGTGCAGGGTCACGCCGGCCTGCTCGGCCACCGCAGCCATGGAGCCCAGCGTCTCCCGCACGGCCTGGGCCAGGTCGAGCCGCGTGGTCGCGGGTGGGTGCTGCGGGTCGCTGATCCGCGACAGCATCACCAGTCGTTCGAGCAGGCCGCCGAGGCGCTCGGTGCCGCGCAGGATCGCCTCCGCCCGGCCCCGGTCACGCTCGTCGATCGACTCGGCCATCGTCAGCAGCTCGGCGTTGGCGGCGATCACCGTCATCGGGTTGTTGATCTCGTGGGTGAGGACCTGCAGGAACTTGTGGCGCGCCTCCTCCAGCTCGCGCAGCTCGTCGAGCAGCCGCCGCTCGCGCTGGGTGGCGTGGGCGTTCGCGATGGCACGGCCGAGGTCGTGGCCGAGCTCGAGGGCGGCCACGCCCTCGCCGTCCGTCCAGCGCCGGGAGCCGGTGCGCCGGGCGACGAGCATCATGCCGAGGACCTCGTCGTCGACGCCCACCGGCGCCACCACGACCGCCTCGAGGTCGGCCTTGGCCAGCGCGGTCGAGAACCAGTCGGCGTACGCCGCAGCGAGCTCGACGTCGCCCCAGACGGCCTCCGGCTCGATGATCAGCACCCGCTGCTCGGCCCACGCGCGGGCCGCCGCCTCGTCCAGCGCCGCCCGCACCTCCGGTGCCATGCCGAGTCCCAGGGCGTCGGGGCGCCGGTCGTCCTCGTCGCGGAAGACGTGGATCTCCAGCTCGTCGACCGACAGCGCGCCGAGCAGGGTGCTGCGCGCCTCGCGCAGCAGGTGGGCGACGTCGTGCCGGGCCGGGTTGGACCGCGCCAGGCGGCGGGTGGCCCGGATGACGCGCATGTGCTCGACGTACTCCTCCCGCTCGACCACGGTGACGATCGAGCGCAGCGTCATGGAGAGCTCGTCGGTCAGCTCTCGCAGGCGGGCGCCGTCGGGGCGGCGCAGGTCGTCGGGGACGTCGAGGTAGAGCAGCGCCCGCAGGTCGCCCCGCTCGTCGGAGATCTGCGCGACCAGCATGTCCATCGCGTGCCAGGCAGCGGGGTCGTCGGTCTCGGGCACGTCGGGCACCACGACGTAGCCCTCGAGCTGCTGCAGGGCGGGCTCGGAGAACTTCTCCTCGGGGATCCAGACGAAGCAGCCGTGGGTCTCCCCGTCGGCGAAGGCCCGCAGCATGTCGCCGAGCCGCGACGCCGTGCCGAGCCGCTCCTCGGCGCTGGTCTCGTCGCCGTGGATCGCCACGAACTCGAGCAGGCCCTGCGGGCGGACGACCTCGATCGCGCTGACGCCGAAGCCGGCGCGGGCGGCGGCGTCCTTCGCGAGGGCCTGCATGAGGGCGCGGGCCTTCGCGTCACCCCAGCTCAGGTCCCGCGTGCGGCGATCCCCACTCCGTTGCTGCCCCATGGCGTCGTGCCTCCCCATCCGCCACGTGGATCGTAGGCACAGGATCCACACGGAGGTGGGGGTTTCCGGGCGAACCACCCGGACGGGCCACGCGGTGGACCACGTGGTGGGCCACCCGCTGCTACAGCCCGTTGCGGCTGAAGTGCATGTAGTCGCGGGACTGCCGCCAGGCACCGCCCCACTCCCACCCGATCCGGGCGAACGCACGCACCACGGGGCCGTCGGCGGTGACCATCCCGGCCCGCACCCGTCCCCGGTCCAGGTAGGACGAGGCGAGCTCGGGCAGCACGACCGGCCCCTTGGCGTACGGGTTCTGGAAGCTGTTGACGTCGATGGCCAGCCCGTAGGCGTGCTGGGAGAAGTACGTCGACCCGGTCGAGGGCCGGCACACGAAGGCGCCGGTCCCGTTGCCGTCACCGGTGCTCGGCGCGTCAGGGTCCCAGCGTCGCACGATGCCGACCTGCTCCTGCGGGAACCGCTCGCGGTAGAGCACGCCGAAGACCCGGACGAGGTCGCCCGCGACGTCGCGGTGCACCAGCAGCTCGCCGGTGTGGCGGCGGGCGTCGAACCCCCAGAACGCCAGTCGCACCCACGCCAGGTCGGTGGCGGCCACCGGGCAGCCCGGCCGCCAGCTCGAGCGGCGGATCACGTGGCGCGGGGCCGGGGACACGACCCGGCTGGCGTAGCCATCGCCCGGGAGCATGCGCACGGAGTCGGGCAGGGTCCAGCGCCGGTGGCGCAGCGCGGGCGGCGTCGGCCGGACCTGCCCGTAACCGGTCGACGGGTCGTCCGGCAGCGCACGGGTGCCGAGCCAGGGCGGCGGCGCGCTGCCCGGGCCGGTCGCGGCGGTGGCCTGGGTCCCGTCCGTGCTCACCACCGCGACGCGCTCCGCCGGCGCCGGCGGCACCGGGGTCGCGCTGATCGTCAGCAGCAGGTGCACCAGCGCGACGAGCAGGTCGTCGACCGTCATCCCCTCAACGTACGTCGGCGGGCGGGGCCAGCGGGAGCCTGACCGTGAAGGTGGTGCCCGTGCCGAGCACGGAGTCCACCTCCACCACGCCGTGGTGGAGCCTGGCCACCTGCTGGACGATCGCCAGCCCCAGGCCGGTGCCCGGACGCCGGCGGGCATCGGGGCTGGCGGAGCGGAAGAACGGCGTGAACACGTGCGCCAGCTCGGCCTCGTCGATCCCGATGCCGGTGTCGGTGCACTCGAGGCGCACGCCGGGCCGCCCGTCGACGGTCTCCGGCACGAGCGTCAGGGTGATGCTGCCCCCGGTGGGGGTGTACTTGATCGCGTTGGAGACCAGGTTGGTCACCATCCGGTGCAGGCCGGCCCGCTCGCCCTGGATGACCAGCCCGTCGGTGACCCGCAGGGCGATGTCGATCTGCTCGGCGTCGGCCAGCGGCGTGAGGAACTCCGCACACTCGCGCACGCTCGCGGAGAACTCGACATCCGTGAGCGTGGTGGCGCGCGTCGGGTCGCTCGCCGTGGCCAGGGCCATCAGGTCCTCGACCATGTCCTCGATGCGCCGGGTGGCCCGGTCCATCGCCTCGACGGACTCGGCGACCGGGGCGGTGAGGTCCTCCAGGCCCAGCAGCTCGAGGTTGGTCCACAGCACGCTCACCGGGTTGCGCAGCTCGTGGGCGAGCGTGTTGACCATGTCGCGCCGGTAGTCGTTGATGTCGCGGAGCTCGGCGTTGAGCCGGCGCTCGCGCTCCATCAGGCGCGCGTCGAAGACCGTGCCCGCCACGTCACCGGCGACGGCGATGGCGGCGTTGATCTCGGAGTCGATCCAGCGCGGGCCGCCGCGCTTGCGGCCGAGGCCCATCGTCCCGAGGTACTCCTCCCCCATCCCGATCGGCACGAGGAGCCACGACCCCAGGTCGCGCCGCTCCATGATGGCGGTCATCACCTCAGGGGTCGGCACCGAGGTCTCGGTCACGCCCCACGTCTGGGTCGGCTCCACGACGAGGTGGCCGCGCCGGAGCCAGACCTTCCTCATCCGCGCCTCGAGGAACGGCAGGTACGGGTCGAGGGCCGGCTCGCGACCTCCCGCGAGGAGCACGTCGACGTAGTCGACCTCCATCGCGTCGACCATCGCGTCGGACATCTCGCGGAGGAAGTCGCCGACGCCCAGACCGGGACGCACGCTCTGCAGCGCGGTGCGGGCCTGGGTGACCATCCGGACCTGCTCGCCGTAGAGCTCGCGCTCGACCAGGCTCACCACGGCGTCGAACATGACCTCGATCTCGGCGTTCATCGCCTTGACCGACTCGAGCGTGGGACGGCGACCCGACAGCGGCTCGTCGAGGTAGAGGGTCGCGCGGAGCTCGCCGTCGGAGCTCTCCAGCAGCCGGACCAGCCGGTCCTCGGCGTGCCAGCCGTCCGCCAGGTCGCTCTCGGGCAGGTCGGGGGTGTGGCCGTACTGCGCCATCCACTCGCGCGTCTCGTCGTCGACCCGCTCCTCGGGGACGTGGATCCAGCCGTCGATGGAGGTGCCGAAGGCGACGATCTTCTCCAGCCGGAGCGGGGCCGCCTTGCCGAGCAGCTGGGCGCGCGCCTCCGCGCTGCCGGCGATCGCGACGAACTCCAGGTTGCCGTCGGAGCGCAGCGCCTCGATGGCGGCGACCCGGTAGCCCGAGCGCCGTGCCACCTCCTCCGCGATGGCATGCAGGACCGCGCGCTGGGCATCGTTGCCCCACGCCTCACCTCGTGGACGCATCCACGTCGAATCGTCAGTTGCCACTGTGCTCCCGCCCCCGCAACGAGTCAGTGCGGGCGAGGCTACGTGGGATGTGGTCACCATGGACGGACTTCGGAGGAACCGTCCGCGCGGCTTGGTGACTCGCGGGTAACATAGCCGCATGAAGCGTGAGATCTACGACGAGGACCACGAGGCCTTCCGCGCCTCGGTGAAGCAGTTCCTGGACCGCGAGGTCACCCCGCACCTCGAGACGTACGCCGCCGGCCACGGGCTCGACCGCGACTTCTGGGTCGCCGCGGGCAAGCAGGGCTTCCTCGGCCTCGAGATCCCGGAGGAGCACGGCGGCTCCGAGGCCGGCGACTACCGCTTCAACGCCGTCCTCACCGAGGAGCTCGCCAAGGTCAACATGACCCTGCCGAGCTGCGTCGGGATCCACGCCGACATCACGGTGCCCTACCTGGTGCACCTGACCAACGACGAGCAGAAGGCCCGCTGGCTCCCCCAGTGCGCGACCGGCGAGATCGTCACCGCGATCGGCATGACCGAGCCCGGCGGCGGCTCCGACCTCGCCAACCTCAAGACCACCGCGGTGCGCGACGGCGACGACTGGATCATCAACGGCTCCAAGACCTTCATCACCAACGGCGGCTCGGCCGACCTCGTGCTGGTGGCGGCGCGCACCAGCCCGGAGAAGAAGGCCAAGGGCATCTCCCTCTTCGCCGTCGACACCTCGCTGGAGGGCTTCAGCGTCGGCCGGGTGCTCGACAAGGTCGGCCAGGACGAGTCCGACACCGCCGAGCTCGCCTTCGAGAACGTCCGCGTCAGCAACGACGACCTGGTCGGCCCGCTCGACACCGGCTTCATCTCGATGATGCAGTTCCTGCCGCAGGAGCGGCTCGGCTCGGCCATCACCAACCTGGCCCACGCCAAGCAGATCCTCGAGGAGACGGTCCAGTACGCCAAGGACCGCCAGGCGTTCGGTCAGCCCATCGGCACCTTCCAGAACACCCAGTTCCTGCTGGCCGACCTCGTCACCCGCGTCGACGTGACCCAGGCCTTCGTCGACCAGTGCGTGGTCGCGCACACGAAGAAGGAGCTCACCCCGGTCGACGCCGCGAAGGCGAAGTGGTGGACCTCGCAGGTCCAGAACGACGTCCTCGACCACTGCGTCCAGGTCCACGGCGGCTACGGCTACATGAACGAGTACCGCGTGGCCCGCGCCTGGCGCGACGCCCGCGTCACCAAGATCTGGGCCGGCTCCAACGAGATCATGAAGATGCTGATCGGGCGCGACCTGGGCCTGTGAGGCGACCGCCACCGGGAGAGGCTGGTGCCATGACTCGGATGTTCGTGGCGGCGGTGCTGCCGCCGGAGGCCGCCGAGGACCTCGAGGAGTTCCTCGCTCCCCGCCGGGAGTCGGCGGCCTTCCGCTGGTCCGACCCCGCGCAGTGGCACCTGACGCTGGCCTTCGCCGCCGAGGTGCCGGACCGCAGCCTCGACGACCTCGACGACCGGATCACCCGCGCCGCCGCGAAACGGCACGCCTTCACGTTGCGGGTCGCCGGCGGCGGCGCGTTCCCGCACCCCGACCGGGCGCGGGTGCTCTTCGGCCGCCTCGAGGCCGACGAGACGGCGACCACCGAGCTCGACCGGCTGGCCACGGGGTGCCGCGCCGCGCTGTCCCGCGCGGGCGTGCGCGTCGACGGGCAGCGGTTCCACCCGCACCTCACCCTCGGCCGCCTCGGCCACCCCGACAACGTCACGTCGTGGGTCCGCCTGCTCGACGCCTACCGCGGGCCCGAGTGGGTGGTCGACGAGGTCGCGCTCGTGGCTTCCCACCTCGGCGAGGGCCCGCGCCGCCGTCCCCGCCACGAGCTGGTGGCGACGTACCCCCTGACCCGACCGGGCACTTCCTCCCCGTCCTGATGACCGACCGGGCACTTCCTCCCCGTCCTGCGGAACGAAGTGCCCGGTCACCGTGCGTGACGGGGAGGAAGTGCCCGGTGAGCAGAGGCTGGCCTTCGTTGCGAGGCGCCGTCGCGCGGAGAAGGATCACTACGTGAGCATCGAGATCGGGACGGACGAGGACCCGCAGCACTTCCACGACGACCTGGGCGACCACGTCGGCACCCGGCTGAACTGGCTGCGTGCGGCGGTGCTCGGCGCCAACGACGGCATCGTGTCCACGGCCGGTGTCGTGATGGGTGTCGCCGGCGCGACCGACGACAGCGGCGCGATCGTGATCGCCGGCATCGCCGCCCTCACCGCCGGAGCGCTCAGCATGGGCGCCGGCGAGTACGTCTCGGTCAGCACGCAGCGCGACTCGGAGAAGTCGCTGCTCCACCTCGAGTCCGTCGAGCTCGAGCGGATGCCCAAGACGGAGGAGGGCGAGCTGGCGAAGATGTACGAGGACAAGGGCCTCACCCCCGCCACCGCCAAGCTGGTGGCCCGCGAGCTCACCGAGCACGACGCGCTGCGGGCCCACGCCGACATCGAGTTCGGCATCGACCCCGACAACCTCACCAACCCGTGGCACGCGGCATGGGCCTCGATGCTCGCCTTCACCGTCGGCGCACTGCTGCCGCTGCTGATCGTGGCCTTCGTGCCCGACGGCGTGCGGGTGCTCGTCACCGTGCTCAGCGTGGCCCTCGCCCTGGCGCTGACCGGGTTCGTGAGCGCGCGCATCGGCTACAGCCCGCGGGTCCCGGCGATGATCCGCAACGTGTCCGGCGGCCTGCTCGCGATGGGGGTCACCTACCTGATCGGCATGCTCGCGGGTACCCAGCTCTGAGCAGGGTCAGCCCCGCCGGGAGCGCCACGTGTCCACCAGCTCCAGGCACCAGTCGAGGTGTCGTCCGGGGTGGCCCGCCAGGCAGCTCGCGGTGACCAGGCCGTACGCCGCCCGGTAGAGGACCAGCACGTCCGGGTCGTAGCCGAACCGGCGGGTGGTCAGGCTGTCCAGCGCGGCCATCGCCTCGGCCGCGCGCGGGCCGAACATGTCCTGCAGCGCCGCCGCCACCGCGGCGTCGAAGGCGGGGTCGCCGACGGTCGAGACGTAGCCGAAGTCGAGCAGCCCGACCGGGCGGTCGTCCTCGAGCAGCACGTGGACCGGTCCGAGGTCGCCGTGGACCAGGCGCGGCGGGACCGGCGCCAGTGCCTCCAGCGCGGCGGCGAGCTCCTCGGCGACACCGGCGGCCAGGTCAACGAGCGGCGCGCGGCGCCGGCACAGCGCCCCCAGCGAGACGCCGAACGGCACGTCGGGGTCGAACGGGGCCTCGCCGTCCGGCACCGGCAGCACGGCGAGGTCGGGCACGGCCGGCACGTCGGCCAGCACCGCGAGCACCTCCAGCACCGGACCGGGCGTGGCCGGTGCGGTCTCGCTTCCGCGCAGCCGGCGGTGGACCGTGACCACGAGTCCGTCGACCTCGTCGACGTCGAGGATGCGCGGCACCGCGAGTCGTGCGCCGACGGCGTCGAGGCCGGCCTCCACGGCGTCGTAGAAGGTGCGGAGCCGGTCGACCTCCTCGCGCGGCCGACGGTCCCAGACCTTGACCACGCGATGGTCGTCGAGCGCGGCGACGACACCCTCCATGCCGCGGCCGACCTCGTGCGTGACCGGCAGGCCGGCCGCCCGCAGCCGGGCGAGCTGGTCGACGCTCACCGGACGACGTGGACCGATACGCCGGCCGCGCCGGGCAGCGTCAGCACGCCGTCGGTGACCTCGGCGGCGGCCCCGACGAGGGTGGCCAGGACGGGACCGGGGCCGAGCGCGTGCAGCGGCAGCTCGAGCGGCGCGGCAGGGCGGCGTACGGCGTGGACGAGCACCGTCTCGTCAGGGTGCTCGCGGAGGAAGGTCATCGAGTCGACGCCCGCGTCGAGCCAGCGCAGCCCGCCACGACGCAGCGCGACATGCTCCCGACGCAGCTCGATCCACGCCCGGTAGGCCTCGAAGGTCGGCCGGTCCCAGGTCTCCGGCTCGTCCCAGGGGTAGGGCGTGCGCGCGTGCTCGCCGTCGACGGCCGTCAGTCCGAGCTCGTCGCCCATGAAGACCACCGGCACGCCCGGCATCGTCATCTGCAGCCCCAGACCGACCAGGTGCAGGTCGCGTCCCCGGCCGGCACCGTCGACGCCGCCGTCGGTCCCGCCGCCGGTGACGGTGCGGAAGCGCGGCGTGTCGTGGGAGTCGAGGTGCATGGTCGAGCCCTGCCACGACGTCCACGGCATCGCCCCGTGGACCTCGCGCATCGTGGCGACCGCGGCGCTCGCCGGCAGCACCGGGACGTCCACCGGGAGGCCGAGGTAGTCCAGCCCGTGGGGCAGCCCCTCGCCGCCGGGAGCACCACCGTTGAGCCAGCACCAGACCGGGCGCGTGAATCCGGCGTAGTCCATGGTGCCGTGCCAGCCCGGTCCGGTGAGGTCGGCCGTCGCGTCGTGGCCGTGCTCGGCGAGCAGCCACGCGTCGGGGGCCACCTCGTCGATGGTGTCGCGGATCGCCCGGGCCACGTCGTGGGCGAGGTCGTCGCCGCCGATCCGCCCGGTCATGTTGGCCACGTCGACGCGCCAGCCGTCGAGGCCGTGGCGCAGCCAGTGCGCGACGACCGACTCGGGACCGGCGTAGAGCCGGCGGGCCATCTCGGTCGAGGAGTGGTCGAGCTTGGGGAGGCTGGGGATGTCGAGCCAGGCGGCGTAGCCCTCGGGGTACTGCTCCCCGAAGCGGTAGAACGCCCGCTCGGGCGAGTCGGGGTCGACCAGCGCGCGCAGGAACCAGTCGTGGTGCTCGCCGGTGTGGTTGGTGGTGAGGTCGCCGACGAGCCGGAGGCCGCCCTCGTGCACCGCCTTCGCCAGTCGCTCCAGCGCCTCGTCGCCGCCGAGCAGCGGGTCGACGCGGTCGAACGAGACGGCGTCGTAGCGGTGCGTGGACCAGGCCTCGAACACCGGGGTGAGGTAGAGCAGGGTCGCGCCCAGCTCGTGGAGCTGGTCGAGGTGGTCCGCGACGCCGTCGAGGGTGCCGCCGTACCACTGGAAGGGCACGTCCGGTCCCTTGTGCACCACCGGCTGGTCCCACGCGCAGGGGATGGCCCAGTCCGGCACCGGCGCACCCGTCTCCGTCCGCCCGAAGCGGTCGGGGAAGACCTGGTAGCCGACCTGGTCGGCGACCCAGTCCGGCAGCCGGTGGTCGGTGCTGATGCGGAAGTCGCTGCCGTCGAAGACGTCGCGGGCGTGCACCCCGGTCGCGGTGAGCCAGCGGAAGTCGTCCGGCCCGCGGGAGACGAGGAAGCGGTACGACGTGAGCCGGTTGACCAGCCGCAGGCGCACCTCCCACCACGTGCCCGCGGCGTCCCCGGAGGCCTGGCTGGCCTGGCTCACCGCGGGCTCGCCGTCGCGCACGGCGCGCAGCACGACGCGGGTGGCACCGGGCGAGCCGTCCTCGCGGTGGGGCACGCGGACCCGGAGGGTCACCTCCTCGCCGAGGACCGGGGCACCGTCGACGTACGTCGCCGAGCCGTCGTGGTGCGGGTCGAGCGGGTGTGGCGCTGGTGCCATCCGTGGCTCAGCCCTTCACGCCGCCGGCGGTGATGCCGCCGACGATGAACTTCTGGAGGTAGAGGAACAGGAGGACCACGGGGATCGCGGTGAGGATCGAGCCGGCCGCGAAGACGCCGAGGTTGTTGGACCGGTCGGCGTCGATGAGGCCGTAGAGGCCGGTGGCCAGGGTCTTGTTGCCCTCGTCGCGCAGGAAGATCGACGCCATCAGGAACTCCGCGATCGTGCCCACGAACACCAGCAGGCCGCACACGGCGAGGATCGGTCGCACCAGCGGCAGGATGATCCGGAAGAACACCTGCACGTGGCTCGCGCCGTCGATCATCGCGGCCTCGTCGAGCGAGAGCGGGATCGAGTCGAAGAAGCCCTTGATCAGCCACACCTGGCCGAGGGAGCCTCCGCACATCATCAGGATGTAGCCCGCCAGCGAGTCGAGGCCGATGGCCGGGATGACCTCGCCGATCTCGGTGAACATCAGGTAGAGCGCGACCGCGGCGAGGAACTGCGGGAACATCTGGATCAGCAGCAGCGCCAGCAGGCCGCCGCGACGCCCCTTGAAGCGGAACCGGCTGAAGGCATAGGCCGCGAGCGCGCTGAAGAGCAGCTGCACGAAGACGACGCAGATGCACACGATGATGCTGTTGCGTGCCCACGTGCCGAACGGCTGCTCGTCGAGCAGCTTGCTGAAGTTGGTCGTGCTGAAGGTCTGCGGGATCAGCGTCGAGGTCACCACGTTGCCGAGCGGGTTGAGCGACGCCGAGACGAGGTAGGACACCGGGAAGAGGGCCCACACGACGGCGATGACGCCGACCAGGTGGCGCCAGCCGATCTCGCGGAACCAGCGGCCCGGCCCCATCTTGACCTTGGGGGCGGGGTCGCGCCGGCGGCCCCGGCCCGACCCGCTGGTGGCGGGTGGCTCGTCGACGACGGTGGTGCCCGGCGGGGGGCCCTGGACCTGGGTCATGTCAGTTCACATCCTCGAGCGAGCGGGTGGCGCGGAACTGCAGGGCGGCGATGACGCCCGTGACGACGAAGAGCACGACGGAGACCGCGGAGGCGAAGCCGATCTGCACGCCTCCGGCGCCGAACGCCAGGCGGTAGGTGTAGCTGATCAGGATGTCGGTGCCGCCCGCGGTGGGGTTGTCCGGGCTGAACGGGCCACCGCCCGTGAGCAGGTAGATGGCACCGAAGTTGTTGAAGTTGAAGGCGAACGTCGCGACCAGCAGGGGCGCCACCGTCACCAGGAGGAGCGGGAAGGTGATCCGGCGGAACCCGGCGAAGCCGCCGGCACCGTCGAGGGTGGCCGCCTCCTTGAGGTCCTCCGGGATCGCCTGCAGCGCTCCGGTGGCGACCAGGAACATGTAGGGGAAGCCCATCCAGAGGTTGGTGATGAGCACCGCGATCTTGGCGGTCGTGGCCCCGCCGAACCAGTTGACGTCGAGACCGGTGAGGTCGTTGATGAGGCCGAAGTCGCGGTTGTAGAAGCTCGACCACAGCAGGAGCGAGATGAAGCCCGGGATCGCGTAGGGGAGGATCAGCAGCGCCCGGTAGACCTTCTGCCCCCGCACCCGCGTGTCGTTCAGGGTGATCGCGAAGAGCAGTCCCAGCAGGAAGGTGCCGACGACCGAGATGGTGGCGAAGACGAAGGTCCACGCGAAGATCCCGAGGAAGCTGCTGCTGATCCGGCTGTCGGTGAAGATCTTGTCGTAGTTGCGGGTGCCGACGTTGGCCGTCCAGGACTGGTCCGAGATCCGCTTGCCCGCGTCGTCGACGAAGTACTCGCGGTCGCCCTGCTGCTCGACGCGGTAGACGGTGTCGCTGGCCGTGTCGGTGATCGTGTCGTCGCCCTCGTCGTAGACCAGGGTGGGTGCGCCCTCGAAGGCCTCGCTGGTGCCGTCGCGGACGATGAAGCTGCCGCTCTCGGTGGGGATCGCGATCTCGTCGAGCGCGTCGGAGGCCGCGCTGATCTGCTTGATGTCGAGGATCGTGTAGCCGTCGACGGCGCTCACCCGCCCGTTGTCGAGCGTAACCCCGCCGGGGTCCTCCTCGAGCCCGTCGGCGGTGCCCTCGTAGACGGTCTCGGGGTCGTCCTGCGGCACCAGGAAGTAGGTGAACGGACCGGACGAGGTGCTGCCGTCGGTGGCGATCGTCAGGTTGTACTGCGGGGAGTCGTCGGCGCGGGTGACCGACGCCCCGACGATCTGGTCGACGGTCGTCTGCTTGTCGTTGCGGGTGCCGTCGCCGTAGTTGGTGAACGAGGTCTTGGCGGTGAGCGCGATCGGGTAGACCACGAAGAGCGCGAGCATCAGCGTGCCCGGCACGAGGTACTTGGCGGGCAGCGCCCGGCCGGTGGCGTACGTCGCCACGAGGATCGCGGTGATCACCCAGATCCCGGCGAGGAAGAACCACGACTCCTCGCCGACGAGCGCCGGCGTGATGGCTATCGCGGTGCCGATGACGACGCCGAGGAAGAGCACCTTCACGAGCAGCGCAGGGATGTCGTCGCGTCCGGGCCGGGTCAGGCCCCGCCGGCCTCCGGGCGCGGGCTCCGTGGTGGTGCGGGTGTCATGCGGGTCCGCCATGTCAGTTCCCCTTCAGGGTCCGAGCGGGGGCAGGGGTGGAGCGGGTCGTCCGGGTCGAGCAGCGTCCGGTGGGCGGCTGGGCCGCCCACCGGACGTGCGTCGCGCGCGATCAGCCGGCGTCGGCGATCGCCTTGTTGATGGTGTTGCCGGCGGACTTGATCGTGGCGACCGGGTCCTTGCCGCTGACGATGGCGGAGTACGCCTTGCCCAGCGGCTCCCACACAGAGGCCATGGCGGGGATGGCGGGCATCGGGGCGGCGGCATTGGCAGCCTCGGTGAACACCGACAGGTCGGGGTCGTCGACCTGGTCCTGCACGGCGGTCATCGCGGGCGGCAGCTGGGTGCCCTCGAAGAGCGTCGTCATGGCCTCTTCGCTGTTGACGCCGTTGTTGACGAACTCCTGTGCGATGTCCTGGTTCTTGCCGTTGGCGGCGACCATGAACGCCTGCGCGCCCATGAACGGGGCCGCGTCCTCCTGGCCGGAGAAGCCGGGCACGGGCTGGATGGCGTAGTCGAAGCCGGCCTCCTTCACGTCAGCGAGCGCCCAGGGACCGGAGACCAGGAAGGCCGCCTTGCCGCTGGTGAACAGGGCGATCGAGTTGTCACCGCTGATCGAGGTGCGCAGCACCTTGTCCTTGGCGAGCTTGGAGATCTCCTGGGCGGCCTTGATCGAGCCCTCCTTGCCGATGCCGACGTCCTGCGCGTCGTAGCCGGTGGCGTCGTCGTAGGCGAAGATGTAGCCGCCGTAGGACGTGAGGATCGGCTCCATGTGGTAGGCGTCGCCGAGCTCGCCGACCGGCAGGTTGAGGGCCGAGTCGACCTTGCCCGACTTCACCGCGGCCTGGCCGGCGGCGATCGCGTCGTCCATGCTGGCCGGCTCGTCGGGCGCCACCTCGGTGTTGCGGTAGAGCGCGAGCGCCTCGATGCCGTAGGGCACGCCGTAGAGCTTGCCGTCGTACGTCGTGGCCTGGACGGCCTTCTCGGAGTAGCCCGAGAGCTCGTCGGGGGTCAGGTTGAGCGGCTCGATCGCGCCGTTCTGCACGAGGTTGCCGATCCAGTCGTGGGCGCCGACCACCACGTCGGGGCCGTTGCCGGCCGCGTCCGCGGTGACGAAGTTGCCCTGGAGGTCCTCGGAGATCGCCTGGACCTTGACCGTGATGCCGTTGTCCTCGCCGAAGGAGTCGGCGACCTCCTTCACGGCGTCGATCTTGAGCGAGTCGGTCCAGACGAGCAGGTCGGCGTCGCCGCCGCCGCCGCCGGACTCGGCGCTGGGGGACGTGCTGCTGTCGTCGGAGGAGCCGCTGCTCTCCGAGCCTGAGTCCCCGCCACCGCAGGCGGTGGTCAGGGCGAGCACCATCACCGCCATCGGGCCGAGGGTGCGGGCGAATCTGCGCATCTGAGGGTCCTCCCCAAGAGGTAGGCCGGTGTGAGGGACGCCACACCGTAGCAGCGGCTTTGCAGCGTTGAAAAGGTGCTGCAACTTTTTTCATTTGGCCCTAGCGCGAGCGACTCACATCACTAGTCTGTCCACCGTGAGGGTCAGGCTGAGCGAGATCGCTGAGCGCTCGGGGGTGAGCATCAGCACGGTGAGTCGCGTGCTGAACGAACGTCCCGGCGTCAGCCCCCAGGCACGTCGCCAGGTGCTCACCGCCATCGACGTGCTGGGCTACGACCGGCCCGTGCGGCTGCGTCCCCGCGCCGGCGGACTGGTGGGCCTGGTGCTGCCGGAGCTGGAGAACCCCTTCTTCCCCCGGCTGGCGCACCACCTCGAGCTCAGCCTCTCGCGGCTCGGACTCTCGCCGGTCCTCTGCAGCCAGACCCTCGGCGGCGTCCACGAGGACGACTACGTCGCGATCCTGCTCGAGCACTCGGTCACCGGGATCATCTTCGTCTCCGGCGTCCACGCCCTCGTCGACAGCGACCCGGCCCGCTACCAGCGGCTGATGGACCTCGGCCTGCCGATCGTGCTGGTCAACGGCGCGCTGGCCGGCCTCGACGCACCGAGCGTGTCCACCGACGACGTCGCCGCGGTCGAGCTCGCCGTGCAGCACCTCGAGCACATGGGCCACCGGCGCATCGGCGCCGCCCTCGGCCAGATGCGCTACCTGCCCGCGCAGCGCAAGCGGCAGGCCTTCATCGAGGCCGTCACCGCGCGCGGGCTCGTCCCCGACGACCTCGACGCGGCCGACCTCGTCGAGACGACGACGTACAGCGTGCCGGGCGGGCAGCAGGCGGCCGAGCGGCTCATCGACCGCGGCGTCACGGGCATCGTCTGCGGGTCCGACGTGATGGCGCTGGGCGTCATCCGCGCCGCACGTGGGCGCGGCCTGCGGGTCCCCGAGGACCTGTCGGTGGTCGGCAGCGACGACAGCCAGATGATGGAGTTCGCCGACCCCCCGCTGACCACCGTGCGCCAGCCCGCCGAGGCGCTGGCGCAGGCGGCCAGCCAGGAGATCGCCGAGCAGATCGCCGGCACCGCCCCCCACGTCGGCGAGGTGCTCTACCGGCCCGAGCTGGTGGTGCGCGGCTCGACGGCGAGTGCTCCGACGCCCTCGACCGACGCGGTCAGCCCAGGGCAGCGACGATCTCGTTGACCTTGTCCTTGGCGTCACCGAAGAGCATCTGGGTGTTGTCCTTGAAGAACAGCGGGTTCTGCACGCCGGCGTAGCCGGTGGCCATCGAGCGCTTGAAGACGATGACCTCCTTCGCCCTCCAGACCTCGAGCACCGGCATGCCGGCGATCGGTGAGCCGGGCTCCTCGAGCGCCGCCGGGTTGACGGTGTCGTTGGCGCCGATCACGAGGACGACGTCGGTGTCCGGGAGGTCGTCGTTGATCTCGTCCATCTCGAGCACGATGTCGTAGGGCACCTTCGCCTCGGCCAGCAGCACGTTCATGTGGCCGGGCAGGCGGCCGGCGACGGGGTGGATGCCGAAGCGGACCTCGACGCCCTTCTCGCGCAGCTTCTTGGTCATCTCGGCGACGGGGTACTGCGCCTGGGCGACGGCCATGCCGTAGCCGGGCGTGATCACCACCGTGGACGCGTGGGCGAGCAGGTCGGCGACGTCGTCGGCCTGGATCTCGCGGTGCTCGCCGTAGTCGCGGTCCTCCGCGGGACCGCCGTCCGAGCCGAAGCCACCGGCGATGACGCTCACGAAGGAGCGGTTCATCGCCTTGCACATGATGTAGCTGAGGATCGCACCGGAGGAACCCACCAGGGCGCCGGTGACGATGAGCAGGTTGTTGCTCAACATGAAGCCCGCCGCCGCCGCGGCCCACCCGGAGTAGCTGTTGAGCATCGAGACGACGACCGGCATGTCGCCGCCGCCGATGGCCGCGACCAGGTGGAAGCCGAGCAGCAGTGCGAGCGCGGTCATGACGGCCAGCGGGGCGATGGCCGGCCAGCCGTCGGCCACCATGAACCACACCATGAGCAGCGCCGATGCGACCAGGATGCCGAGGTTCAGCAAGTGGCGTCCCGGCAGCATCATCGGCGCGGACCTCATCCGCGCGCTCAGCTTGAGGTTGGCCACGATCGAGCCGGTGAAGGTCACCGCGCCGATGAAGACGCCGACGAAGATCTCGCCTGCGTGCACCGAGTCGGTCACGATGCCGTGGACCGAGGCGGTCTCGATATAGGTGTTGTAGCCGACGAGCACAGCGGCGAGGCCGACGAAGCTGTGCATCATCGCGATGAGCTCGGGCATCCCGGTCATCTCCACGCGTTGCGCCAGCCGGATGCCGATGGTGGCGCCGATTCCCATCGTCACGACGATGATCAGCAGGCCGACCCAGACGTTGAACGAGTCGTAGGAGCCGTCGGTGAGCTGGCGCAGCACCAGCAGCAGTGTCGAGACCAGCGCCAGCGCCATCCCGGCCATGCCGAAGGCGTTGCCGCGGCGGGCAGTCTCGTGCTTGCTCAGGCCGGCGAGCGCGAGGATGAACAGGAGGGCCGACAGGATGTAGGCCCCCGTCACGAACGAGACCACGGCTCAGTCCTTCTGGAACATGTTGAGCATCCGCCGGGTGACGAGGAAGCCACCGAAGACGTTGATGCTGGCGAACAGGATGGCCACGCCCGCGATCACCTGCACCGCGACGTCGTCGAGCGGCGCCTGGAGGATCGCGCCGACCACGATGATCCCGCTGATCGCGTTGGTGACGCTCATCAGCGGGGTGTGCAGCGCGTGGTGGACGTTGCCGATGACGTAGAAGCCGATGACGACGGCGAGCACGAAGACGGTGAGGCTCGGCAGGAAGTACGCCGGCGCGGCGGTCGCGAGGGCCAGGAAGACCACGGCCGCCAGCCCGGCGGCGTACAACCGGCGCCTCGGGTCCGGCGGCGGGGGCGGTTCCTTCGCGACCACGGCGGCGGCGGGCGCCGCCGGTGCGGCGGACACCTGGACGGGCGGCGGCGGCCAGAGGGTCTCGCCCTCCCGCGTGACGGTGATGCCGCGCTGGATCACGTCGTCCATGTCGAGGGTCAGCTGCCCGTCCTTCTCGGGGGTGAGCAGCTTGAGGAGGTTGACGATGTTGGTGCCGTAGAGCTGGCTGGTCTGGGCGGCGAGGCGGCCGGCGAGGTCGGTGTAGCCGAGGACCGTGACCCCGTTGGCGGTGACGACGCGCTCGTCCTGCACCGTCGCCGCCACGTTGCCGCCGTTGGCGGCCGCCATGTCGACGACGACCGAGCCGGGCCGCATCGCGGCGACCGTCTCGGCGGTCACCAGCTGCGGGGCCGGGCGGCCCGGGATCAGCGCGGTGGTGATGACGATGTCGGCGGCGCGCGCCTCCTCGTCGTACATCGCCGCGGTGGCGGCCTCCTGCTCGGCGGTCATCTCCTTGGCGTAGCCGTCGGAGGAGACCTCCTGCTCCATGTCGACGGTGACGAACTCCGCGCCCATCGACTCGACCTGCTCGGCCACCTCGGGACGTACGTCGAAGGCGCGCACGACCGCGCCCAGCGAGCCCGCCGCACCGATCGCGGCGAGGCCAGCGACGCCCGCGCCGACGACGAAGACGCGCGCCGGCGGGACCTTGCCTGCCGCGGTCACCTGGCCGGTGAAGAGCCGGCCGAACTCGTGGGCGGCCTCGATCACGGCGCGGTAGCCGGCGACGTTGGCCATGCTCGAGAGGACGTCCATCGACTGGGCGCGCGAGATGCGGGGCACCGCGTCCATCGCCAGGCCGGTGACGCCCGCGGCGGCGAGCCGCTCGACCAGCTCGGGGGTCCGGGCCGGGGCCATCAGGCTGATGACCGTGGCTCCGCGACGGAGCCGGGCGACCTCGTCGTCGGTGGGTGCGTTGACCTTCACCACGACGTCGCTGCCCCACACGTCCTCGGCGGAGCCCACCTGCACGCCGGCGTCGAGGAAGGCGTCGTCGGGCTGGTCGGCGGCCACTCCGGCACCTGCCTCGACCACGACGTCGTACCCGAGCGCGGCGAGCTGGGACGCCGTCTTCGCCGTGGCGGCGACGAGGGTCTCGCCTGGTCGGGACTCGCGCGGGATGCCGATGCGCACTGGTGCCTCCTGGGTGGGCCGGGTGTGTGGACAGGACCTGGACGGCGTGCGGGCCGGGCACAACGTACCGAAAGCAGGCCCCCCGGCGCCGGTGTCTCAGGTGGCGCGCGTCACACGCGGGGCGGGACCACCTCGAGGCGCTCGAGCAGGAAGAGCAGTGCCTCGGCGAACGGGCCTGCCGGTCAGGACCGGAACGCCGGCGCCAGCTCGAGGTCGACCTCGCCCCACCGCCGGACCAGCTCGGCGTGCAGGTCCGCGGCCATGGCGGCCAGCGCGGGCAGGGTGTCCGTCGCTGCCACCGCGGCCAGGCGGTGCAGCACGAAGGCCCGCCGGGTCGGGCCGCGGGCGCTGCGGTCCCGGTCGTCACTCTCCAGCGCACCTGCCAGGAACCAGCCCGGGGTCATCGCCTGCCAGCCCAGGGTGGCGAGGTCGAGGTCGGCGTCGAAGCCTGGACGGACGGCGACCGGGCCGGCGGCGGCGCGGTAGCGGTGGACGGCCCGCGCGGCGACGTCCTCGGGGACGAGCCAGGCGCACCAGCAGCTCGGCCAGGGGGCGCGCAGGTAGGCGACGTCCCACGCCCGGTGGCGCAGCTCGGCGTGCTCGAAGTCGATCAGCACGAGGCCGTCGGCCGTGAGGACGTTGTTGTCGGGGCAGGTGTCCGCCGGCGAGAGCACCTCGTCGCGTACGTCGCCGAGACGGGCCGGAAGCGCCCGCAGCTCCGCGAGCCCGTCGGGGTGCGGTGGCAGGTCGAGGTCGGCCAGCGCGACGGCGTAACTCTCCGCGGCGCCGGCGAAGTCGCCCGCCAGCGACCGCGGCTCCAGCCCGGGGCCCCGCTCGGCCAGCCGCTCCACGAACGCATCGCCGACGTCGGGCGTGCCCGCCGCGTGCAGGTGCGCCAGCGCGACGGCCCAGCGGAGCAGCGCCTCCTCGGCCACCTGCGGGTCGTCCCCGAGCAGCACGTCGGCGACGCTCCCGTGCCCCGCGACGTGGGACATCACCACGAGCGGTGGCTCGTCCGCCTCGGCCAGCAGCGTCGGCGTGCCCGCGGCGCCGGCGAGCGCGTGCAGCGCGGCCCGCTCGCGGGCACCGCCCGTCGGGTCGCCGGCCGGGTAGCGCTTCATCACATGGTCGACACCGCCCGCGGTCGCGCGGCTCGCGCCCCCACGTCCGCCGGCGAGCGGGACGACCACGTCCCACTCGTCGAGGCCCATCGCCCGTGCGGAAGCCGCCGCCACCGTCTCGTCCCCGTGCTCCGTCATGGGCACCACCCTGCCGTGCTACGGGTGGTCGGGCGCGCGGCCCCCAGGTCGAGTGCCCGCGCGGTAGTAGTCGCCGCGGGGTGGCGCACTCGACCCGGGTCAGTCGACGAGGACCACGTGGAGGGTGCGGGGTCCGTGGACGCCCTCGACCCGGTCGAGCTCGATGTCGCTGGTGGCCGAGGGACCGCTGATCCAGGTGGTCGGGCGGGCGGGGTCGAGGAGGCCGACCGCGTCGGGCACGTCGGCGACGACCTGACCCGCGTCGACGATGCAGACGTGCACGTCGGGGACCAGGCTGATGATCCTGCGGCCCTGGCCCGGCCCGTGGTCGAGCACGATCGTGCCGGTCTCGGCGATCCCCACGGCGGCCCGGGTCACCACCGCGTCGATCGCGTCGAGCTCGGCTGCGGTGAGACCGTCGTCGACGACCGCTCCGGGGACGTCGAGGTCGAGCCCGGGAGGTACGACGACGCGCGCCGCCCCGAGCACCTCGGCGACCACCGACGCCAGGTCGCCCGGCGCGCAGCGGGTCACCTCGGCCCGGTAGTCCTCGACCCGCTCGGCGAAGAGCGCCACCAGGTCGCCCCGGTCGGGGGCGCGGGGGGCCGGAGGTACGGCCTCGGCGGGCGACACGCTGTCGAGGGCGGTGCGGACACGCCGGAGGATGTCGTCGCGCGCGCTCACTTCTGGCCCCCATCGGTGCGGTCCCACCACGCGCGGAAGGACTCCTCGGGCGGGGCGGGCAGGTCGCGGGCGCCGGTCCACGCGGCCCCGGGCCCGGGCAGGCGGCCGGCTGCGGTCCTGCCTCCGGGCAGCGACGTACGGGAGAAGCGGCCGAGGACCCGTCCGGCCAGGCCGGAGGCCTGCTCGGCCCGAGCGAGGCGCTTCGCGGACGAGAAGGTCCATGCGGCGGCCTTCATCGCCACCGCCTCTGGCTTGGGAACCCGGTCGCCGCGGTGGGAGTCGACGACGGCCGCGCGCTGGTCGACCAGCACCGACGGGATGTCGATCCGCACCGGGCAGACCTCGAAGCAGGCGCCGCACAGCGAGGACGCGTACGGCAGTGACGCGGTCTGCTCGTCGGAGACCCCGCGGAGCAGCGGGTTGAGGATCGCGCCGATCGGGCCGGGGTAGACCGAGCCGTAGGCGTGGCCACCGACGCGCTCGTAGACGGGGCAGACGTTGAGGCACGCCGAGCACCGGATGCAGCGGAGCGCCTGGCGGCCGACCTCGTCGGCGAGGGCGTTCGTGCGGCCGTTGTCGAGGAGGACGACGTGCACCTCCTGCGGGCCGTCGCCGGGCGTCACGCCGGACCAGGTGGAGGTGTAGGGGTTCATCCGCTCGCCGGTCGACGAGCGCGGCAGCAGCCGCAGCATCGGGTCGAGGTCGGACCAGGTCGCGACGACCTTCTCGATGCCGACCACGCTGACCAGCACGTCGGGCAGGGTCAGGCACATCCGGCCGTTGCCCTCGGACTCGACCACGACGAGCGTGCCGGTGTCGGCGACGGCGAAGTTGGCGCCGCTGACGCCGACCTTCGCGCGCAGGAACTTCTCGCGCAGGTGCTCGCGGGCGGCACCCGCGAGGACGGCCGGCTCGTCGGTCAGGTCGTCGGGCGCGGGCCGGCCGACCGCCGCCATCCGGCGGCGGAAGATCTCGCGCACCTCGGCCCGGTTGCGGTGGATCGCGGGCACGAGGATGTGGGACGGCAGGTCCTCGCCGAGCTGGACGATGAGCTCGGCCAGGTCGGTCTCCCACGCGGCGATGCCCTCGGCCTCCAGTGCCTCGTTGAGCCCGATCTCCTGGGTGGCCATCGACTTCACCTTCACGACCTCGTCGGCGCCGTGCCGCTTCGCGACGGCGGCCACGATCGCGCAGGCCTCGTCGGCGTCGCGCGCCCAGTGGACGGTCGCACCGGCCCGGGTGAGCGAGGCCTCCAGGGTCTCGAGGTGGGTGGCGAGGTCGCGCAGCGCCGCCTCCTTCACCCCGGCACCGGCGAGCCGGAGCTCCTCCCAGTCCTCGACCTCGGCGACGACGCGGGCGCGCTTGTCGCGGATCGTCTGGGTGGCGTGGGCGAGGTTGCGGCGCAGCTGGGTGTCGCCGAGCGCCTGGCGCGCGGCGGTCGGGAAGACTGGCATGCCGACGAAGGTGCCGCTCACGGGAGCGACTCCGCCCGCTTGCCGACCGCGGGCCCGGTGGACTCACCCTCGGTGTCCTCCGTCGCGGCGAGGACCTCGGCCAGGTGCATGACCCGTACGCCGGCCCGCTGGCGCGACAGCACGCCACCGATGTGCATCAGGCAGGAGTTGTCGCCGGCGACCAGCACCTCGGCGCCGGTGTCGCGGACGTGGCGGGCCTTGTCGGCCCCCATCGCGACCGACGTGTCGGCGTTCTTGACGGCGAAGGTGCCGCCGAAGCCGCAGCACTCGCCGGCACGGGGCAGCTCGACCAGCTCGATGCCGCGGACCGCCTCCAGCAGCTGCCGCGGCCGGTCGCCGACGCCGAGCATCCGCAGGCTGTGGCAGGTCGGGTGGTAGGTGACCCGGTGCGGGAAGTAGGCGCCGACGTCGGTCACCCCGAGCACGTCGACGAGGAGCTCGGTGAGTTCGTACGTCCGGGGCGCGGTCTCCGCGACCGCGGCGACGAGGGCCGGGTCGCCGGAGCGCTCGGCGACGATGGAGTGCTGGTGGCGGGCCGACCCGGCGCACGAGCCGGACGGCGTGACGATGGCGTCGTAGCCCGCGAACGCGTCGACGAAGGTCCGCACGACCGGCACCGCCTCGTCGAGGTAGCCGGTGTTGACCATCGGCTGGCCGCAGCAGGTCTGCGCCTGCGGGAAGTCCACGTCGACCCCGAGCCGCCTCAGCAGCCGGACGACCGCCTTGCCCGTCTCGGGGAACATGGCGTCGTTGACGCAGGTGATCTGGAGGGCGACCTTCATCCCGTCGCATCCTGCCACGCACGGGTGCGGGGCTCGTGCCGCCGCAGGTCCTGGGTCCGGGCCACCAGCGCGCGCAGCTCGTCGAGGCCGCCGGAGACCGCGCCGGCCGCGCGGCCCTGCACCAGCACGTTGCCGAGGGCGGTCGCCTCCACCGGCCCGGCGACGACCGGCAGGCCGGTGCGGTCGGCGAGGGCCTGGCAGAGGAGGGTGTTCTGGCTGCCACCTCCCACCACATGGACCTGGTGCACGGTCCGTCCGGCCAGGGTCGCGGCGGTCGCGAGGGCGTCGGCGTACGCCGCGGCGAGGCTCTCCACGATGCTCCGGACGAGGCGGGCGTCGTCGGTCGGCGCCGCGACGTCGTGCTCGGTGCACCACGCCGCGATCCGGCCGGGCATGTCGCCGGGCGGCACGAAGCGCGGGTCCTGCACGTCGAAGACCGGCACCGGCCCGGTGACGTCGGCGGCCGCGGCGAGCAGCGGGCCGAGGTCGTCGCGACCCCGTGCGCGCAGGGTCTCACTGAGCAGCCAGGTGCCCATCACGTTGGTGAGGAAGCGGATCGTGCCGTCGACGCCGCCCTCGTGGGTGAAGTTGGCGACCCGCGCGGCCTCGGTCAGGACCGGCGCGTCGAGCTCGAGGCCGACGAGTCCCCACGTGCCGAGCGAGACGTACGCCGCCTCCTCCCCCGCCATCGGTACGCCGACCACGGCCGAGGCCGTGTCGTGCGACCCGACGGCCACGACGGGCAGCCCCGCCGCACCGACGGCGGCCCCGACCTCCGGCAGCAGGGTGCCGATCGTCGTGCCGGGGTCGACGAGGTCGGCGAACAGACCGCGCGGCAGTCCGAGGCCGGTGATGAGCTCTTCGTCCCACTCCCCGGTGCGGACGTCGAGCAGGCCGGTGGTCGAGGCGTTGGTCCGCTCGGCCACCTCGCTGCCGGTGAGCCAGCAGGCGAGCAGGTCGGGCACCAGCAGCAGCCGGTCGGCCTCGGCCAGCCGCTCGTCGGCGGCCAGCTGGTAGACGGTGTTGAACGGGAGGTACTGCAGACCGGTGCGCGCATAGAGATCGGCCCGGGGCACCCGGTCGTGCACGCGTCGCGGGCCGACCTCGCCACGGCGCTCGTCGCGGTAGTGGAACGGCTCCGCGAGCAGGCGGCCGTCGCGCAGCAGGCCGTAGTCCACGGCCCACGAGTCGATGCCGACGCTGGCCAGGCCGCCGGGCGCGGCGGCGGCCGCGGCCCGCAGACCGGCGAGCGCGTGCCGGTGCAGCGCGGAGACGTCCCAGTGCAGCCCGTCGGCAGCGGTCACCGGACCATTGGTGAAGCGGGCCGCCGCGGCCAGCCGCAGCCGGTCGGGACCGACCTCGCCCAGCATCACCCGGCCGCTCGACGCCCCGAGGTCGACGGCCGCGACGTGGACGGGTTTCGAGGCTCGCTGCGCTCGCACCTCAACCACCGAGAAAGGGCGTCACCGGAGGAAGGCCGCGGCCACGCCGGCGTCGACGGGCACGTGCAGACCGGTGGTGTGGCTGAGCTGGTCGGAGCAGAGCACGAACACGGCGTTGGCGATGTTGTCCGGCAGCACCTCGCGCTTGAGCAGGGTGCGCTGCGCGTAGAACTTGCCGAGATCCTTCTCCTCCACCCCGTAGACCGCGGCGCGGGACGCACCCCAGCCGCCGGCGAAGATGCCGGAGCCCTGGACGACGCCGTCCGGGTTCACGCCGTTGACCTTGATGCCGTGCTCCCCGAGCTCGGCCGCGAGCAGCCGCACCTGGTGGGCCTGGTCGGCCTTCGCGGCGCCGTAGGCCACGTTGTTGGGGCCGGCGAAGATCGAGTTCTTCGAGGAGATGTAGACGATGTCGCCGCCGATGCCCTGCTCGATCATCGCCTTCGCCGCGGCCTTCGCAACCAGGAACGAGCCCTTGGCCATCACGTCGTGCTGCAGGTCCCAGTCCTTCTCGGTCGTCTCGAGCAGCGAGCGCGACAGCGAGAGGCCGGCGTTGTTGACGACGAGGTCGACACCGCCGAAGGCGAGCACGGTCGCGTCGACGGCCGCCTGCACGGCGGCGGCGTCCGACACGTCGACCTGCACGCCGACTGCGACGTCGGTCGAGCCGATCTCTGCCGCCGCCGCCTGCGCCTTGTCGAGCGACAGGTCGGCGATGACCACGCACGCGCCCTCGGCGGCGAGCTTCCTCGCCGTTGCCAGGCCGATGCCGGACGCGGCGCCGGTGACCAGCGCGACCCGGGTGGCCAGCGGCTTGGGCTTCGGCATCCGCTGGAGCTTGGCCTCCTCCAGCGCCCAGTACTCGATCCGGAACTTCTCCGCCTCGTCGATGGGCGCGTACGTCGACAGGCCCTCCGCGCCGCGCATCACGTTGATCGCGTTGACGTAGAACTCGCCGGCGACGCGGGCGGTCTGCTTGTCCTTGCCATAGCTGAACATGCCGATGCCCGGCACCAGGATCACCAACGGGTCGGCGCCCCGCATCGCGGGCGAGCCCTTCACCTTGTTGCGGTCGTAGTACGCCGCGTAGTCGGCGCGGTAGGCCTCGTGCAGCTCGGCGACCCGGGCGCGCACCTTCTCCAGCGGCGCGTCGGGGGCGAGGTCGAGCACCATCGGCTTGACCTTGGTGCGCAGGAAGTGGTCGGGGCACGAGGTGCCCAGCTCGGCGAGGCGCGGGTGGTTCTTCGAGGCGAGGAAGTCGAGGACGACCTTGTCGTCGGTGAAGTGCCCGACCATCGGGCGATCGGCCGACGCGACGCCGCGCAGCAGTGGGGCGAGCTCCGCAGCGCGGGCGCGCCGCTTGGCGGGGGACAGCGGCTCCCACTTCTTCACCCGCGCGCCGAACGGCAGCTTCTTCGAGTGCTGCTTGATGTAGCGCTCGGCGGTCCGGATGATCCAGAGCGAGTTCTTGCGGGTCTGCTCGCTGGTGTCGCCCCAGGCGGTGATGCCGTGGCCGCCGAGGATGCAGCCGATCGCCTTCGGGTTCGCCTCCTTGATGGCGGCGATGTCCAGGCCGAGCTGGAAGCCGGGCCGGCGCCACGGCACCCACACGACCTTGTCGCCGAAGACCTCCTTGGTCAGCTGCTCACCGTCGGCGGCCGTCGCGATCGCGATGCCCGAGTCGGGGTGCAGGTGGTCGACGTGCGCGGCGTCGACGAGGCCGTGCATCGCGGTGTCGATCGACGGCGCAGCCCCGCCCTTGCCGTGCAGGCAGTAGTCGAACGCCGCGACCATCTCGTCCTCGCGGTCGACGCCGGGGTAGACGTCGACGAGCGCGCGCATCCGGTCCAGCCGCAGCACGGCGAGGCCGGCGGGGGTCAGGGTGCCGAGGTCGCCGCCGGAGCCCTTCACCCACAGCAGCTCGACGTCCTCGCCGGTGACCGGGTCGGTCTCGGTGCCCTTGGCGGAGGTGTTGCCGCCGGCGTAGTTGGTGTTCTTCGGGTCGGCGCCCAACGAGTTCGAGCGCGCGACGAGCTCGGCAACGGTCGGGTTCAGGTCACTCACGGGGGTTCCTTCGGTGGTGGATCGGTAGGGGGTCAGTTCCAGCCGGCCTGCGAGCCGCCCACGCGGTCGGCCTCGATCTGCTGCTGGTAGCCGGACTCGAGGTAGGCGCGCATCGGGTCGGCCGGGAGGCCGCGCTCCTCGCGCCACGCGGCCAGGTCGCGGCGTACGTCGGTGTAGAAGGCGTCCATGAAGACCTCGTTGGCGAGCAGCACGTCGCCAGCGGTGCGCGCCTTGTCGAGGGCGTCGGTATCGAGGAGCAGCGCGCGGGCGGTCATCTCCTGGACGTTGAGCACCGAGCGGATCTGGCCCGGCACCTTGGCCTCGATGTTGTGGCACTGGTCGAGCATCAGCGCGACGTCGGAGCCGGGGCCGAAGCCGCCGCCGCGGATCACCTCGACGAGGATCCGGAACAGCTGGAACGGGTCGGCGGCGCCGACGATCAGGTCGTCGTCGGCGTAGAAGCGGCTGTTGAAGTCGAAGGAGCCGAGCTTCCCGAGCCGCAGCAACTGGGCGACGATGAACTCGATGTTGGTGCCCGGCGCGTGGTGGCCGGTGTCGAGGCACACCATCGCCTTGTCGCCGAGGGCGGCCACGTGGGCGTACGACGTGCCCCAGTCCGGCACGTCGGTGTGGTAGAACGCCGGCTCGAAGAACTTGTACTCCAGCACCAGCCGCTGGTCGTCGCCGAGCCGGTCGTAGATCGTGCGCAGCCCCTCGGCCAGCCAGTCCTGGCGGGCCCGGATGTCGCCCTGGCCGGGGTAGTTCGTGCCGTCGGCGAGCCAGATCTTCAGGTCGCGCGAGCCGGTCGCGTCCATCACGTCGATGCAGTCGAGGTTGTGCTGCACGGCCTTGGCGCGGACGGCGGGGTCGGCGTGGGTGAGGCTGCCGAGCTTGTAGTCGTCGTCCTGGAAGGTGTTGGAGTTGATCGTGCCGAGCCGCACACCCAGGTCGGAGGCGTACGACGCCAGCGCGGCGTAGTCGTCGACGAGGTCCCACGGGATGTGCAGGGCGACGGTCGGCGCGAGCCCGGTGGAGCGGTGGACCGCGGCGGCGTCGGCGATCTTCTCCTGCACGGTGCGCGGGGTGCCGGCGGAGCCGAACACCTTGAAGCGGGTGCCGGAGTTGCCGTAGGCCCACGACGGCACCTCGATGGCGAGGTCGCCGAGCCGGTCGCTGATGTCGGAGAAGCTGGTCATCACTGGTCCTGAGCTGTCGGGGTGTCGGAGTGCTGGTCGGGGAGGGCGGCGAGCTGGTCCTCGAGGTGGAACACCTCGGCCAGCTGCCAGAAGCCCTGGTCGGGAGGGAGGTCGAGGTCCTCGAAGAACCCGGCCATCTCCGCCTGCCAGCGGGTGTTCACGTCGGTGCGGGCCATGCCCTCCTGCGCGGCGGCGAGGTCGTCGGTCTCGAGGTAGCCCACGAGCAGGCCGTCCTCGCGCAGGAAGAGGGAGTAGTTGTGCCAGCCGGTGTCGTGGAGGGCGCGGAGCATGTCGGGCCAGACCGCGGCGTGCCGCTCGACGTACTCCTCCATCCGGTCCGTGCGGACCTGGAGGGTGAAGCAGACGCGGTCCATCGCGGTCTCCTCGCTGGTGGCTGCTGCTGGGTGGTGGGTCCCGCTGGTCGGGGAGGGTGGTGCGCCTCCCCGACCAGCGGAGCTCGGGGGCGTCGATCAGAAGTCGAAGTCGCCGATGTTGTCCGCGTCGAAGGTGTACGGGTCGCCGAGGAGCACGACGCCGTCGGCGCCGACCTCGAACTCGCCGAGGTCACCGGCCTCGAAGGTGTCGCCCTCCTCGCCGGAGATGTCGCCGTTGACGAGCGCGGCGGCGGCGTACGTCGCGAGGTAGCCGAGGTCGCCCGGGTTCCACAGCGCGAAGGCGGTGACGGTGCCGTCCTCGACGTACTCCCGCATCTGGTTGGGGGTGCCGAGGCCGGTCAGCGCGACCTTGCCCTTGTACTGGCTGTCCGAGAGGTAGCGGGCCGCGGCGGCGATGCCGACCGTGGTGGGCGAGATGATGCCCTTGAGATCGGGGTGGTTCTGCAGCAGCGCCTCGGTCTGGTCGAAGGACTTCTGGTCCTCGTCGTCGCCGTAGACGGTGTCGACGAGCTCGATGTCGGCGTAGTCGGGGTTGTCGGCGAGCTCCTGCTCCATCATGTCGATCCACGCGTTCTGGTTGGTCGCGTTGGCCGACGCGGACAGGATCGCGATCTCGCCCTTGCCGCCGATCTGCTCGGAGATGAGCTCCAGCTGCTTGGCGGCGATGCCCTCGGCGGTGGCCTGGTTGATGAACAGGTCACGGCAGTCGGGGTTGGTGTCGGCGTCGAAGGTGATGACCTTGACGTCCGCGCTGCGGGCCTCGTCGATCGCGTCGCAGAGGGCCTCGGGGTCGTTGGCCGAGAGGATCAGCGCGTCCTTGCCCTGCTGGGCGACGGTGTTGATGTACGACACCTGGGCGTCGGGGCTGCCGGTCTCGGGACCGACCTCCTCGATGTCGGCGCCCAGCTCGTCGGCGGCCTTCTCGGCGCCGTCGGTGCTGGTGTCGAAGTAGGCGTTGCCGAGGTTCTTCGGGAGCATCGTGAGGCTCAGCGCGTCACCGCCACCGTCCCCGCCGCTGCCGCTGTCGCCGCCGTCGTCGCTGCCGCACCCGGTCATCGCCAGCGCGGCGGTGAGCAGGAGCGCGGCCAGGGCCGTGGGCCTGGTGTGGAGCTTCATCGTCTCTCTACCTTTCGTGTTCCTAGACGGCGGCGGATGCCGCGTCCTTGTCGGGGCGCGGTCCGGGAGGAGCCGCCTGCGCCTTGCGGGGCAGCCGCGAGCCGGCCCACCCAAGGACGTTGGGGAGGATCACCGACGCCACCAGGAGGAGGCCGACGATGATGTTGGTGACGTTGACCGTCACGCTCTCCAGGCGCAGCGCGCTGGAGATGACGCCGATCAGGACGACGCCGGCGAGGACGCCGTGCAGTCGGCCGCGGCCGCCGAAGATCGAGACCCCGCCGAGCAGCACGGCCGCGATGACCTGGAGCTCGTAGCCGGTGGCGTTGTCGCCGCGGGCGCTGCCGAAGCGGAGGGTGAAGTAGATGCCGGCGAAGGCCGACACGACGCCGGAGAGCAGGAACAGCACCATCTTGGTGCGGGCCACGTCGACCCCCGTGAAGTGGGCGGCCTCGCTGTTGAGGCCGATGTCGTAGACGCCGCGGCCGAAGGTCGAGAAGTGCAGCAGCACGACGAAGCCGATCGCGAGGACGGCGAAGGGGATCATCACCAGCGGGATGCGGCTCTCCCCGATCGTGTCGGTGGCGAGGTCGGCCCACTTCTCGGTGAAGTCGGTGACGGCCTTGGTGCCGAGCAGGCCGACGGCGATGCCGCGGAAGAGCGCCAGCGTGCCGATGGTGACGGCGAGGGACGGCAGGCCGACGTACGCGATGAGGAAGCCGTTGAGCGCGCCGCACGCCAGTCCGGCCAGCAGGGCGAGGAGCGCGGCGGCCGGGACGGACATGCCGTTCTCGTGGAGCACGCCGAGCAGCACGCTGCTCAGGCCCATGATGCTCGCGACGGACAGGTCGATCTCCCCGGTGATGATCACCAGCGTCATCGGCAGTGCGATGAGCAGGATCGGGGCGACGTCCTGGAGCAGGAACTTCAGCGTCAGCGGGCCGTCGAAGTTGGGCACGTTGGCCAGCGAGTAGAGGATCACCGCCGCGGTCAGCGCGATGACGGCCGTCTCCCGGGTGAGCAGCAGGCGCTGCCACAGCGGTGCCGAGTACGTCGCGTAGGTGCGGGCGGGGGCCTCGGTCGTGGTCATCAGTGGTCCCTCGATTCGGCGAGCTTGCGGGCCTGTCTCGCGGCGAGGACGCGGTCGAGCACGATCGCGCCGAGGATCAGGGCGCCGACCACGGCCCGCTGCCAGAAGTCCTCGATGCCGAGGCTGGGCAGTGCGCGGTTGATGGTGACGAGGAGGAAGGCGCCGATGGCGGCTCCCCAGACGGTGCCGCTGCCGCCGAAGATCGCGATGCCGCCGATGACCGCGGCGGCGACCGCCTGGAGCTCGATGCCGTTGCCGACGCTGGAGCTGACGGTGCCGTAGCGGGCGGTGTAGAGGGCACCGGCGAGCCCGGCCAGCGCGCCGCTGAGGACGAACGCGGCGAGCAGGCGGCGGCGTACGGGCAGGCCGTAGAGGACGGCCGCGTCGGGGTCGGAGCCGATGGCGTAGAGCTCCCGGCCACCGCGGGCGGTGTGGAGGTAGTAGCCGACGGCGACCAGCACGACGAGCGCGATGATCGTCAGGACGGGTACGCCGACGACGGTGCGGGTGCCGAGGCGGAGGAACTCGCGCGGCAGGTCACCGGCGTTGATCCGGTCGCTGCCGGCCCAGGTGAGCATGATGCCGCGGTAGATGTAGAGCGTGCCGAGGGTGATCACCAGCGCAGGCACGTTGCCGTAGGCGACGAGCACCCCGTTGACCAGGCCGAGGACCGCCCCGAGCGCGAGGCACGCGGCGAGCACGGCGACGATCGGGATGCCCGGCTGCTCGATGAAGAGGCGACCGGTGAGGTACGCGGTCAGCGCCATCACGGAGCCCACCGACAGGTCGACGTTGCGGGTGATGATCACGGCGGCCTGGCCGACCGCGAGCAGCAGTAGGAGCGAGGGGTTGAGCAGGAAGTTGCGCCACCCGTCGGCACTGAAGAGGAAGCTGTCGTTCTTGGTGGTCGCGAGCACCACCACGGCGACGAGCACCAGGAAGATCGAGAGCTCGCGGGAGCGGAGCACCGTGGTGAGCGCGCGACGCGTCGGCGAGAGGCGGCTCGGCTCGACCAGGAGGGCCTCGCTCGTCGAGACCTCGGCGTCCGGGGCGGCGGGGGGCGTGTCGAGGTGGGTGTTCATGCTGCGGGCTCCGGGTGGTGGGTGGCGGCGTGCATGACCGCCTCGGGGGTGGCGTCGGCGCGATCGAGCTCGGCGGTGACCCGGCCCTCGCACAGCACGACGACCCGGTCGGCCATGCCGAGGACCTCGGGCAGCTCGGAGGAGATCATCAGGATCGCGAGGCCCTGGCCGGCGAGCTCGGACAGCAGCCGGTGCACCTCGGCCTTGGTGCCGATGTCGATGCCGCGGGTGGGCTCGTCGATGATCAGCAGCCTCGGGCCGGTGGCGAGCCACTTGGCGATGACGACCTTCTGCTGGTTGCCGCCGCTCATCGTGGTGGCGTGCATGTCGAGGGCGCTGGTCTTCACCTCGAGGCGGGAGGCCCACGGCGCGGTCGCGCGGTTCTCCATCGCGGAGGTGATCAGCCCGGCCTTCGCGATGCCGCGGCGGATCGCGCCGGCGACGTTGCGGGCGACGGAGGAGTCGATCACCAGGCCCTGCTTGCGCCGGTCCTCCGGGATGAACGCCATCCCCGCGCGGATCGCGGCCCTCGGGTCCTTGGCGCGCACCCGCTTGCCCGACATCGTGACCGAGCCGGCGTCGTAGGCGTCGACGCCGAACACGGCGCGGGCGACCTCGCTGCGGCCGGCGCCCACCAGGCCGGCCAGCCCGACGATCTCACCGGCACGGACTTCGAGGTCGACGTCGTGGAAGACGCCGGCCCGGCTCAGGCCGCGCACCTCGAGCACCGTCTCGCCGATGGTGGCGGCGGTCTTCGGGAAGAGCTCGCCGACCTCGCGGCCGACCATGAGGGCGACCAGCTGGTCGACGTCGGTGTCCTCGATGCGGAGCGTGTCGACGTAGTCACCGTCGCGCATCACGGTGACGGTGTCGGCGAGGGCGAAGACCTCGTCGAAGCGGTGGGAGATGAAGACGAGGGCGCGGCCCTCGTCGCGCAGGCTGCGCGCCACGGCGAAGAGGCGCTCGACCTCGACGCCGCTCAGCGCCGCGGTCGGCTCGTCCATGACCAGCAGGCGGGCGTCGAGCGAGATGGCCTTGGCGATCTCGATGATCTGCTGGTCGGCGATCGAGAGCCCCGCCGCCGGCCGGCGCGGGTCGATGCGGACGCCGAGGCGGTCGAAGAGGCGCTCGGCCTCGGCGTACATCGCCTGCCGGTCGATGCGGCGACCGCGGGCCAGCGGCTGGCGACCCATGAAGATGTTCTCGGTGACCGAGAGGTCGGGGAAGAGCGTCGGCTCCTGGTAGATCACCGCGACGCCGGCGTGCTTGGACTCGGCCGTGGAGGAGAAGTCGACGGCCTCGCCGCCGAGCTCGAAGGTGCCGCCGTCCCGGCGGTGCACGCCGGCGACCACCTTGACGAGCGTGGACTTGCCCGCGCCGTTCTCGCCGATCAGCGCGTGGATCGAGCCTGCCTCGACGCGGATGCTGCCGGAGCGCAGGGCGACGACGGGGCCGAACGACTTGGAGACGTCGCGCAGCTCGAGCACCGGTGCGGCGGTGGTCATGGGGCTCCTCGGATTGAAAGGTTTCAACGCAAGGTAGGTGAGGGTCGTCACACCTGTCAACCCCCTGCCCCGGCGTGTCCACCGATGAACGATTCGGGACGGCCGGCATGGCGTAGGCTGCGCGCCACATCGTTTCAACGGCGCTGTCCCGAGGAGGTACGTCGTGTCGCGCGCTGCCTCGGTCAAGGACGTCGCCGCCCGGGCGGGGGTGTCCCTCGGCACGGTGAGCAACGTGCTCAACCGGCCCGAGCGGGTTTCCCCCGAGACGCGCGGCCGGGTCGAGCAGGCCATGCGCGACCTGGGCTTCGTCCGCAACGAGTCGGCCCGCCAGCTCCGCGCCGGGCGCAGCCGCACGCTGGCCTACGTCGTGCTCGACGTGCGCAACCCCTTCTTCACCGACGTCGCCGAGGGCGCCGAGCGCGCAGCCGAGGACTCCGGCCTGTCGCTGTTCCTGTGCCACTCCGACAACCGCGCGTCACGTGAGGCCGACTACCTCGCCCACCTCGTCGAGCAGCGGGTGCAAGGAATCCTGGTCACCCCGGTCGACCCGGCGGCCCCCGGCCTCGCAGAGGTGCGCCGCAACGGCACCCCGCTGGTGATCGTCGACCGCACCCGCGAGGACGACAAGTTCTGCTCCGTCGCCGTGGACGACGTCCTCGGCGGCCGGCTCGCCGTCGAGCACCTCGTCGAGCGCGGGCACACCCGCGTCGCCTTCATCGGCGGCCCCGACAGCATCGGCCAGGTGCGCGACCGCCTCGAGGGCGCCCGCCGCGCGTGGGCGGACGCCGGGCTGCCGGCGGACCAGCTCACCGTGGTGCCGACGTCGGCGCTGACGGTGGTGGAGGGCCGCTCGGCCGGCGAGCGGGTGATGGGCCTGGCCGCGCGACGCCGCCCCACAGCGGCCTTCTGCGCCAACGACCTCCTCGCCCTCGGGCTGCTCCAGCAGCTCAGCACCGCGGGCCTGTCCGTCCCCGGCGACATGGCGATCGTCGGCTACGACGACATCGACTACGCCGGCGCCGCCGCCGTACCCCTCACGTCGGTGCGCCAGCCCCGCCAGGAGCTCGGCCGCCGCGCCGCCGAGCTGGTGCTGGACGAGGCCGACAACCCCAGCCACCTCCACCAGCAGCTCGTCTTCACCCCCGAGCTGGTCGCCCGGCGGTCCACCCTCGGCTGACGCCAGGCCTACTGGGCGACGCCGTAGAGCCGGTCGCCCGCGTCACCGAGGCCGGGGACGATGTAGCCCTTGTCGTTGAGCTTCTGGTCGAGGGCGGCGGTCACCACCGTGACCGGGACGTCGAGGCCGTCGAGGCCCTTCTCGAGGTTCTCCACGCCCTCGGGGGCGGCCAGCAGGCAGATCGCGGTGATGTCGTCGGCGCCGCGGTCGGTGAGGAACTTGATGGCGGCGGCCAGCGTGCCACCGGTCGCGAGCATCGGGTCGAGGACGTAGCACTGGCGCCCGGAGAGGTCCTCGGGAAGCCGCTCGGCGTACGTCGACGCCTCCAGGGTCTCCTCGTTGCGCACCATCCCGAGGAAGCCGACCTCGGCCGTCGGCAGCAGCCGCATCATCCCGTCGAGCATGCCGAGGCCGGCGCGGAGGATCGGGACGACCATCGGCTTGGGCTGGGCGAGGTAGACACCCGTGGTGGGGCCGACCGGGGTGGTGATCGGCTTGGGGTCGACGCGCACCTCGCGGGTCGCCTCGTAGGCCAGCAGGGTGACCAGCTCGTCGGTCAGCCGACGGAAGGTCGGCGAGTCGGTGTGCTCGTCGCGGAGGACGGTGAGCTTGTGGGAGACGAGGGGGTGGTTCACCACGTGCAGGCGCATGGGGGCCACCCTAGTGGCCCAGCCTGCGGCCCTACGAGTCCGAAAGAGGGTTGGCGAAGCCCCCGCCGTCTGGGACATTGGCTTGTGTAGGCGCTGGTTGCCCGAAGACCGTGGGGAGGTCGCTCCGATGTCCGAGCCGAGTGGCGAGGTCGACTTCGCGCTGGCCGCCTTCCGCGAGGACGGTCGGTGGCAGCTGCAGGACATCGCCTCGCCCGCCTTCGACTCGATCGACTCGCTCAGCCACGCCCTGCGCCGCCTCTCCGGTGACGCCGGCGCCGTCGGCATGGTGGCGGTCGACGAGGACTTCTTCGTGCTGGTCCGGGTCGACGGCACCGAGACCCGCGTCCTGCTCAGCGACGTCACCGCGGCCGACGAGTGGGAGCTCGCCCAGTCGGCCATCGACTTCCTCGGCCTGCCGCCCCCGGAGGACGACGACGTCGAGGTGCCGGCCGGCGACCTCGACCTGCTCGGCGACCTGGGCCTGCACGCCATCGACATGGGCGCCCTGCTCGACGACGTCGAGCTCTACCCCGACGAGATGCTCTCCGACATCGCTCGCCGCCTCGGCTTCGGCAAGCTCTTCGACGACGCCGTCGGCCTCACCTCAGCATGACCTGGGACGACCCGATGCGCCTGGCCCTCGCCGAGGCGCAGGCCGCGCTCGCCGGCGAGGACGTACCCGTCGGCGCCGTCGTCGTCGACGAGACCGGGGCCGTCATCGGCACCGGCCGCAACACCCGCGAGTCCGACGGCGACCCGACCGGCCACGCCGAGGTGGTCGCCCTCCGCGCCGCCGCGAGGGCCCGCGGCGGCTGGCGGCTCTCCGGCTGCACCCTCGTCGTCACCCTCGAGCCGTGCACGATGTGCGCCGGGGCCCTCGTGCTCGCCCGCGTGGACCGCCTCGTCTTCGGGGCGTACGACGACAAGCTCGGCGCGGTCGGCTCGCTCTGGGACGTCGTCCGCGACCGCCGGCTCAACCACCGGCCCGAGGTCGTCGCCGGGGTCCTGGCCGCCGAGTCCGCGGCCCTGCTCGACGAGTTCTTCGCCCGCCACCGGCAGGACCGGCCGTGACCGACGTACGACGGGCGAGCGCCGCCGACGCGGCCGTGCTCGCCCGGATGCTGTGGGACTTCAACACCGAGTTCGAGACCGAGACCGACGACGCGCCGGTGCTCGCCGACCGGTTCGCGCGGCTGCTGGAGCTGCCGGAGATCGTCGCGGTGGTCGCGGAGGACGAGGGCGCGGCAGTGGGGTTCGCGCTGCTCAGCCTGCGCCCGGCGATCTGGTTCGACGGGCCGGTCGCGCAGCTCGAGGAGCTCTACGTCGTGCCCGACCTCCGCGACCGCGGGATCGGCACCCAGGTGCTCGGCCTCTCCCGCCGGATCGTCCGCGAGGCCGGGGCGCCGGAGATGCACATCAACGTGGACGAGGTCGACGTCGACACCCGCCGTTTCTACGAGCGTCACGGCTTCGTGAACATCGAGGAGGGCGTCGACTACCGGATGCTCTGCTACATCGGCCCGACAGACCCCCCTCAGGTGGTCGAGTAGCACGCGAGCGCCACTCCCCCTCAGGTGGTCGAGTAGTACGCGAGCGCCAGCGAGCGGCGAATCGAGACCTCTCGATGGTGGATGGGTCTCGATACGCCTCGCTCGTTCCTCGCTCGGCTACTCGACCACCTATGTAGTGAGAGGGCTCGGCTACTCGACCGCCTCGGCGCTGTCGGCGTACTCCTCGTCGGTGAGCAGGCGGGAGCGGATCAGGAAGCGCACGCCCTCGGGTGCCTCGAGGGAGAAGCCGGCGCCGCGGCCGGGGACCACGTCGATGGTGAGGTGGGTGTGCTTCCAGTACGCGAGCTGCGCGGCGGACATCCACACCGGGACGTGGCGCTCGAGGCCGACGTCGAGGTCACCGAGGTGCACGTCGGACCCGCCGAGGCGGAACTCCCCGTCGGGGTAGCACATCGGTGCCGACCCGTCGCAGCAGCCGCCGGACTGGTGGAACATCACCGGGCCGTGGAGGCCGGTGAGGCGGCGGATCAGGTCCGCCGCCCCACCGGAGACGGAGACGCGTCCCATCAGAAGAAGCCGAGGGCGTCCGGGGAGTAGGACACGAGCAGGTTCTTGGTCTGCTGGTAGTGGTCGAGCATCATCTTGTGGGTCTCGCGGCCGATGCCGGACTGCTTGTAGCCGCCGAAGGCGGCGTGGGCCGGGTAGGCGTGGTAGCAGTTCGTCCAGACCCGACCGGCCTGGATCTCCTTGCCGGCACGGAAGGCGCGCGAGCCGTCGCGCGACCACACGCCTGCGCCGAGGCCGTACAGCGTGTCGTTGGCGATCTTGAGGGCGTCGGCCTCCTCGTCGAACGACGTCAGCGCCACGACGGGGCCGAAGATCTCCTCCTGGAAGATCCGCATCGAGTTGTCGCCCTCGAAGACCGTCGGCTGCACGTAGTAGCCCTCGGCGAGGTCGCCCTCGAGCACCTGGCGCTCGCCGCCGGTGAGCACCTTGGCGCCCTCGGCCTTGCCGATGTCCAAGTAGGACAGGATCTTCTCGAGCTGGTCGTTGGAGGCCTGTGCGCCCATCATCGTGGTGGTGTCGAGGGGGTTGCCCTGGGTGATCGCCTCGACCCGCGCGATCGCGTCGGGCACGAAGTCGCTGTAGATGGAGCGCTGCACGAGGGCCCGCGAGGGACAGGTGCAGACCTCGCCCTGGTTGAGGGCGAACATCGTGAAGCCCTCCAGCGCCTTGTCGTAGAACGCGTCGCGCTGGGCCGCGACGTCCTCGAAGAAGATGTTCGGGCTCTTGCCGCCGAGCTCGAGCGTCACCGGGATGATGTTCTCGCTGGCGTACTGCATGATCAGCCGGCCCGTGGTGGTCTCGCCGGTGAAGGCGATCTTCGAGATCCGCGGGGACGACGCGAGCGGCTTGCCGGCCTCGACGCCGAAGCCGTTGACGATGTTGAGCACGCCGGCGGGCAGCAGGTCGCCGATGACCTCGGCGAGCTTGAGGATCGACCACGGGGTCTGCTCGGCCGGCTTGAGCACGACCGCGTTGCCGGCGGCGAGGGCCGGGGCGAGCTTCCAGACCGCCATCAGGATCGGGAAGTTCCACGGGATGATCTGGCCGACGACGCCGAGCGGCTCGTGGAAGTGGTAGGCGATGGTGTTCTCGTCGATCTCCGAGATGGTGCCGTCCTGGGAGCGGAGGACGCCGGCGAAGTAGCGGAAGTGGTCGATCGCGAGTGGCAGGTCGGCGTTGAGGGTCTCGCGGACGGCCTTGCCGTTGTCCCACGTCTCGATGACGGCGAGGTCCTCGAGCGCGGCCTCCATCCGGTCGGCGATCTTGAGGAGGACGTTCGAGCGGTCGGTGGCCGACGTACGTCCCCAGGCGGGTGCTGCGTTGTGCGCGGCGTCGAGCGCCTTCTCGATGTCCTCGGCGGTGCCGCGGCCGATCTCGGTGAAGGGCTTGCCGTTGACGGGCGAGATGTCCTCGAAGTAGGCGCCCCTGATCGGGTCGACCCACTCTCCGCCGATGTAGTGGCCGTACCGGCTCTTGACCTCGATGGTCGAGTCGGCTGTTCCGGGCTGTGCGTAGACGGTCATGTGCTGCTCCAAGGCGCGAGGTGCTGTGACGGGCGTCACGCTAGGAAGCGGCACGTTGCAACGACGTTGCGCTGCCTCGGGCGGCTCAGGCAAGCTCGCGGTCCAGCCGGGCGATCTGGCCCTCGACGAGCGCGCGCATCGGGGAGGTCGGCCCCACGACGTCGCGCTGGGCCTGCCAGACCTCGTAGTCGTCCGCGCCCCAGGCAGTGCGGGTCCACGTCGACATCAGGTCCGGCTCGCGGCCGGCGAGCAGCGCCGCCCGGAGGGAGTGGTGCAGGTTCTCCCGGAGTCGTACGACGCCGGGCGCGGTCGAGCGCGGCAGCACCGGGCCGCGGTAGGCCCGCAGCGCGCCCCTCAGGTCGCCCGCCGCCAGCTGCGCCTCGACCGCCAGCCAGTCGCCGGCGATCGCCGCGGCGAGCCGGTAGGGGCGCGACAGCAGGAGCTCGTCACCGAGCAGGTGGCGCAACCGGTTGAGCTCGGCGCGCAGGGTCGAGGAGGCGCCGTCGTCCTCGTAGAGCAGGACCGCGAGCTCGTCGCCGGACAGGCCGTGCGAGGCGGTGCCGAGGAGCAGCACGATCTCGGAGTGGCGCGGCGTGAGGCGGATCGGCGTACGGGTCCGGCCGGTCGAGGAGACGGTGAGCAGGGCCTCGTGGCGCCCGAGCAGCTCGACCCCGACCTGGCAGCCCTGCGACGCCGCGGGCACCGGGGGCCGGCCCGACAGCAGCTCGCGGGCGAGCTCGGCCTCGGCCATCCGGGCCGCGGCACGCACCATCGCCGTGGTCTGCGGGACGGCGATGTCGTCGCCGCCCGTCACGTCGAGGACGCCGAGCAGGTGCGACGAGGTCGGGTCGAGGATGGGGGTCGCCGCGCAGCTCCACGGCTGGACCGAGCGGCGGAAGTGCTCGGACCCACGCACCTGCACGGTCTGGCCCAGCCGCAACGCCATGCCGGGAGCGTTGGTGCCGGCCATCCGCTCGTCCCAGTTCGAGCCCTCGACGAAGCCGATCGACTCGGCCCTTCGCAGGGTGGAGGGCGTGCCGCAGACCCACAGCAGCTGACCGGCGGCATCGCTGACCGCCATGATCGCGCCGCACTCGCGGGCGGCCTGGCCCAGCACGTCGTCGAGCAGCGGGAAGACCCGCGCCAGCGGGTGCGCCTCACGGTGGTCGCGCAGGTCGCCGTCGGCGAGGGTGATCGGCGCCTCGGCGGTCTCGGCGTCGACCCCGGACGCGGCGGACAGGTGCCAGGAGTCGGCCACCTGGGCGCGCATGCTGCCGTCCGTCGCGAGGGTCGTCACCGCGCGATGGGACCACGTGGACCGTTGGTCGCCGGTTGGTCCGCCCCGGGTGGTCGAGCAGCGGGCTACTCGACCACCTGGGTCATCGTCGCCAGCTCTTCGGCGAGGCACTCCTCGAGCCCGGCGAGGTCGGCGACGGCGCTGGCGTCGACGTTGATCCCGAGGCAGGCGGTGTCGCCCACGGTCACCAGGCAGGCGGTGAGCGCGGCCCCCGGCAGCGGCCCGAGGACGTACATCCCGCGGACCTCGGCGCCGGCCATGTAGCGCTTCCGGGGCGGCCCGGGCAGCGTGAGCACGAACGCGTCGGGCACGGCGGCGGTCCGCAGCGCAGAGGCCCCGACGAAGGCGGGCAGACGGTTCATCACCGGGGCCGCGGCGTCGAGCACCGTCAGGGCCCGCTCGGTGTGGAGCGACAGGATCTCGCCGCGCACCGCCGCCACCCGGTCGACCGGGTCCTCGATCGCCAGCGGGCCGGAGATGAGGGCGCCGGCGAACCGGTTGCCCAGGTCGTCGGCCCGGTCGAGCGAGACCCGGACGGCCACGGGGAGTTCGGTCAACGGACTGTCGCGGCGCGCGTGGTAGCGGCCGAGCCCACCGAGGACCAGCGCCACCGCCGCGTCGTCGAGGGTGCCACCGCCCTGCCGGGCGACCGCGCGCAGCGGCTCGAGCGGCGCGTCGAGCGTGAGGAAGGTCCACATCCGCCCGGTGCGCGGGGTGAGCGCCGGCGAGGGGGGCGCGGCATGGGTGACGAGGCGGCGTACGGACGCGCCGTAGCGCAGCGCGGAGGCCACCGCCGACTGCGGGCGGGCGGCGGCGAGGCCGAGGTTGCGCAGCGCGGTCGCCGCCGCCTCCGGGAGCGACGTGACGTCGGCGCGCAGCCCGGCGACGGCGAGCTCGACGGGGTCGGCCGCCACGAACGTGTCGTCGTCGGCGAGGGGCTTGCGCGCGGTGTGCGTGCGCCGCGACGACTGGAGCATCGACAGCAGCTGCACGGTGCCGAGCGGGTCGGCGAGCGCGTGGTGGATCTTGAGGACGTACGCCGCTCCCTCCTCGCCCACCTCGAAGAGCACTCCCTCCCACAGCGGGCGCGAGCGGTCGAACGGGCGCAGGGCGATCTGCGCGGCCTGGGCCAGCATCTCCTCGCGGTCGGCGACCCGCTCACGGCGCAGGTGGTAGGCGAGGTCGAAGGTCGGGTCGTCGGACCAGGTCGGCGAGGCGGTCGGGACGACGGGGTCGACGACGCGCTGGCGCAGGCGGCGTACGAGCTGGGTGCCCCAGTCGGTCGCCGCGACGAAGCGCTTCCAGTCCGGGGCGCGGTCGAGGTCGATGACCACGGTCGAGGTGGACGACTGCACGGGGTGCCGCTCGGCGCGCCACAGCAGCGTCTGCATCGACGTCAGCTCGGAGCCGGTGGACCAGGTGGCCGCGCCACCCCACCGCTCGAGGTCCTCGGCACTCGTCATGAAGGCCACCTCGCCAGGGTCTCCTCGAACTTCGCGTGCAGGGCCGCGATGCGCTCGCCCATCCCGTCGGTGGTCCAGTCGGTCTCCGGCTCGAGGACGCACACGTCGACGACGCCGGGGTTGAGCACCAGCGAGCTGCGCCGCATCAGCTCGCCGGTGTTGCGCAGCACGACGGGGACGACGGGCACGCCCGCCTGCGCCGCGAGGTGGAACGCGCCCTTGCGGAACGGACCGAGCACCGGCGTGGCCGACCGGGTGCCCTCCGGGAAGATCATCAGCGACGTCCCGCTGCGGATCCGCTCGACGACCCCGTCGAGGGTGGCGCGGGCCGACGCGGAGTCGGAGCGGTCGATGTAGGCCGGGTCGATCACCACGGAGCCGACGATGGCGCGCGGGTCCCAGCGCGCCTCCTTCTTGGCCACGATCGTGAAGTCGCGCTCGAGCAGACGGCCCAGGACCGGGATGTCGAGCGAGCTCTGGTGGTTGGCCACGAAGATCGCCGGGCGGTGGGTCCAGAGGCGCTCCTGGTGGAGCACGTCCATCGACACCCCGGCGACCGCCATCGGGATGTGCGTGGCCAGCTTGACCGCGAGGTTGCGGCCCTCGCGCCGGTCGGCGCGGGCGAGGCCGTAGGCGATGCCCGCCGCAACGCCGGCGTTCATGCCCGCCAGGGCCGCGACCGTGCGCCCGGCCGCGACGAGCGATCCGCCGACCGGGTCGGTCAGGTCGAGGACGGGCCAGCCGAGCCGCGCCGCGGCAGCGCGGAGGTCGCGGTGCGGGTTGAGCGCGGTCGGGTGGCCGACGGAGGAGAGGAAGGCGACATCCTCGTAGCCGTTGCCGTAGGCGTAGGACTGCGCGAGGTCGAGGCCGTGCGCCTTGGCGAAGCGACGTACGCCGGTCGCCTTGTGCCGGCCCCACAGCATCGGGCCGTCCGTGGCACCGGTGAACTGGCCGTCCTCGACCACCAGCTGCGTGCACACGAGGTGCTCGACGCCGAGGTCCCGGGCGACCGGGCCGATCTGGTAGCGGGTGGCGGCCGACGCGATCGCGACCGTGTGGCCGGCCCGCTGGTGGGCCGCGACCAGGGCCCGCGACTCGCGGCGGATGGTGCCGGCGATCTTGGAGCGGAAGAGCCGCTCCCCGAGGTCGGCGAAGGACTCCTCGGACACCCCGCGCATGGCGGCGAAGGCGACGTGCGCGATGGCCGTCGGGTCGCCGCCGAGCTCGCCGTCGACGGCCGTCACCACGGTGCGCAGGAACTCCGCGGGCGACACCTCGCGGCCGCGGAGGCGGTCGCCGTAGAACGTGGCGGCGGTGTAGCCGGCGACGAGGGTGCCGTCGAGGTCGAAGAACGCCCCGACCTCCGGGCCCTGCGGCCCCGCCTCGATCGCCGCGACGGCCGCCTCGACGTCGGCGGAGAGTCCGTTCACCTGTTGTCCTGCCGGTGGCGCGGCTCGGGCACCGACGACGTCGGCTCGCCGGCGATCTCGCCGATGATGTTGACCTGTCGCACGGAGTCGCGGAGCTCGGCGGCGAAGGCCTCGCGGGCGGTGCCCACGCCGTCCCCTCCTTCCAGCAGGCCGCGGTGGCGCGCGAGCGCGAGCGCGGTGCGGAACAGCTCCAGCGAGATCGACTCCTCGCTCGCGACCTTGCGCTGCAGCGCCCACTGGCGGCCGACCGCGAGCGAGTCGGCGAGCAGGTCCTTCTCCGCGACCTCCGCGTCACCGCGGTCGGCGAGGCGGTCGGCCAGCACGAGGTAGGCCTCCAGGAACGGCCGCAGCACGAGGTGGGACAGGTGCGGGCGGGCGGACACCAGCAGCTCGCGGGCCCGGTCGGGCGTCATGCCCGTGACGTCCTGGCCGACGAGGAGCTGGAGCTCGGTGCGGAGGTCGTCCTCGAAGCCGGCGCGCCCCGGGAAGAAGAACTCGAACTTGAGGAGGTCGCGCATCCGCTTGGCCTCCTCCCAGCCCACCTGCAGCTCGCCTCCCGGCGGCAGCTCGGCGCCGGGCTCGAGCTCGCTGACGGTCAGCAGCGCGAGCTCGCCGATCGCGCGCTCGACGAGGATGTGGATGACCGTGTTGCGGTAGAACGCGGCGACCAGGTGCTGGTCGTCCCCGATCCTCCAGACCGGCTCCGTCCCCCCGTCGTACGCCGTCAGCACCCCGCTGCGGGCCAGCTCGGCCAGCGCCCGCCGGAGCGTCGCGCGGTCGCGGAGGTCGGCGGCCCCGGCGACCGGCCACTGGCGGGCCTCGATGTAGGAGGCCAGCGGCTCGACGGTGTCGAGCACCTCGTCCATGGTCATCGCCCGGTCGGCGCCAAGGAGCGCGAGGCTGACGATGGCGGTCACCGTCACCGGCGTCGCCCGGTTGAGGCGGTGGGAGATGTCGAGGGCGACCCGCTCGACGGCCTGGTGGCCGGTGACGCCCTCGGCGGCGAGCTCCGCCATCCGCTGGCGCAGCGAGAACGGCTCGCCGACGGTGAGGTAGGCCCGGCCGAGCCGGTTGCGCTGGAGCCGCGCGAAGCGCACCAGCCAGCGCCAGTCCTCCGGTGTCTTGCTGGCGCCGCGCGCCTCCTGGGTCATCAGCGACACCTCGTGCAGCTGGTCGTAGACGACCGACATCGGCACGACCTGCACGTCGGGCGCGTCGTCCCCGTCCACTGTGTCCGTCAGGTACTTCAGGATGCCGTGGACCGGAGGGCGGAGCTTGCCGGTGCGGGTGCGGCCGCCCTCGATCGACCAGGCGAGGTTGCGCTTGTTGGTGACCATCTGCCGGATGTAGGACCGCAGCGCGAGCCGGTAGACCGGGATCTCCTGCGTCGCACGCCGGATGAAGATCAGGCCGGTGCGGCTGGCCACCGAGCCGATGACCGGGAGGTTCAGGTTGGCGCCGCCGAAGGTGTAGGTCGGCGAGAAGCGCCGTGCCATCAGCGCGTTGGGGATGACCATGCCGTCGAGGTAGGACCGGTGGCTGAACGCCAGCGCCAGGCTGTGGTCGCGGTCGACCCGCCGCAGCTGCTGCATGTCGTCCTCGTCGACCAGGACGTCGTACGCCCTGAGGAACCACTCGCCCATGCGGGCCCAGCCCTGCGAGGCGCGGTCGTCGTGGGCGGCGGCCATCTCGTGGAGGTAGCCCTTGACCTCCTCCCAGACCTCCTCCTCCGGGCGGCCCTGCTCCTCGGCCTGCTCGGCGACGGCCCGCTGGAAGCGCTTGTCGTGCAGGAGCTCGGTGACCTCCTGCGGCGGCGCGGCGGGCAGCCGCTCCCCCACGCTCCGGGGCAGCGCAGCACGGGCGAGGTCTCGGGCACGTCGGACGGCAGCCACAGCCTCTCCTTCCCGCACGCGCCGCAGCGCGAGCACAGGCGTGCGCCGAAAGTTACCGTCGTACGGGCCTGCTGGCCACGGGCTCGGGGCGATTCGTGGGACCACCCGCGGTTTTCGGCTCGCGGGCACCCTCCGGTAACGTTCGGCGCGGTGACGTGTCCGAGCGGCCTAAGGAGAACGCCTCGAAAGCGTTTGTGGGCGCAAGTCCACCGAGGGTTCAAATCCCTCCGTCACCGCCAGCCGATCAGGCCGGTCCCTCGCGGGCCGGCCTGATCGTCATTTCACGGCTCGAGGACCAGCTTGCCGCCGGGGTGCCCGCCCATCAGCAGCTCGGTCGCCTCCACGGCGTCGGCCAGGGGGAACGTACGGGCGACGGGCACGACGAGGCGGCCCTCGCCCGCGAGCCGGACGAGGTCGCCGCGCACCGAGTCGCGGTAGGCCTGGCTGGCCGGCATCGCGCCGGCGATGGCTGTGAAGCCCTCCTGCTTCGCCCGCTCGGCAGCCGCGATCGTGACGATGCGCTCCCGGTCCGCGACCAGGGCCAGGGACACATCCACGGCCTCGTCGGTGCCGACGCAGTCGAGCGCCGCCACCACGCCGTCGGGCGTCAGCTCGCGGACGCGCTGCTCGAGGCCCTCGCCGTACGGGACCGGGATCCCGCCGAACCTCCGCACGGTCTCGAAGTTCTTCTCGCTCGCGGTGCCGACCACCCTCGCGCCGAGCAGCGCGGCCTGCTGGAGCACGCTGACCCCGACCGCGCCGGACGCGCCGTGGACGAGGACGGTGTCACCCGCGCCGGCGCCGGTGACGTGGAGCATCTCCGCGGCGGTGCAGCCGGCGAGCAGCAGGTTCGCCGCCTCGCCGAAGGTCAGGGACGCGGGCTTGGCGAAGACGTCGCGGGCGGGCACGGTCACCTCGGTCGCCCAGCCACCGCTGATGCGGAAGGCGAGGACCTCGTCACCGACGGCCACCGGACCGCTCGCGGCCTGGGTGTCGGGGCCGACGGCCGTGACGACCCCGGCGACCTCGTAGCCGATGGGCCTGGGGAAGTCCTCGGGGTTGCCGCGCGCCACATGCTTGGCGTCGGCGGGGTTCATGCCGGCGGCGTGGACCTCGATGGTCACCTCACCCGTGCCCGGCGTGGGGACGTCGTGCTCCTCGAGCGCGAAGACGTCGGTGCCGCCCGGACGGGTCGCGACCCAGTGCTGTGCCATGCCTCGAACGTAGCCGAGGGCCGGCGCGTCGCTCCTGCGAGCGGTGCGTCAGGCGGCGCGGCGGCCGAAGCGGCGTACGCGGGTGCGCAGCGCGCTCGGCCGGGTGCCGAAGCGGGGCAGCGGGAGCAGGTGGGTGAGACCCTCGCGCTCGGCCATGAGCTGGACGGCCTCGTCCTCGTAGGCCTGGGCGTAGCCCTCGGCCGAGGCGACGTCGTCGGCGGCGATCGCGGCCTCGATCATGCGGGCGTAGTGGGCGTGGAGCTCATTGAGCTCGTCGATCAGACGCATGTCGGTTCTCCTCTGATGAGCGTCGATACGTCCAGTGTCCCGAAATCATTGGAACGATCCAATCCCTGGCAGGTGTGATCTTCGACCACTCGCGCCGACGACCACTGGCCCTTGAGTCGCCCAGCGACTCAACGCGCATTCCGGGCGTGTCGGTCACCAGGGTGGCGGCATACGACACCTCCGACACCCGACCCGATGTCGTCCGCCGCCACCCTCACCAAACGACCCGGCGGTACGTCGCTCAGGCGGGGTCGGTGACGTCGGCGACCCGGGCCCCGAAGTGGGCGATCACATCGTCGGCGGCGAGCGTGGCGGCGACGCCGTGGCCACCCGCACCGATCGAGATGGTCCGACCGACCAGGCGCTCGTCGGCCAGGACCGGCAGGTCGCCCTGCGCGCCGAACGGGGTGATGGTGCCACGCTCGTAGCCGGTCACCTCGCGGGCAGCGTCCGCGTCGGGCATCGAGATCCGGTTGACGCCGAGGAGGGCGCGGACCTTGGGCCACGAGATCTGCCGGTCGCCCGGCACCAGCACGAGCAGGTGGTCGCCCTCGCCCCGGCGCACCACCATCGTCTTCACGATCGCCGACGGGTCGACGCCCCGAGCTGCCGCGGCCTCGGCGAGCGAGCCGACCCTGCCGTGCCGGGTGACGGTGTGCGCGATCCCGGATGCGGCGAGCGCGCGCGTCGCCGGAGTCTCGTCGTCCACGCCATCGAGACTATGACCGCCATGATGTCCGGGTGACCGATCGCCGCCCCGTCCTGACCTGGCTGACCGACATGGACGGCGTCCTCGTCCACGAGGAGGACCCGATCCCGGGCGCGAAGGAGTTCATCGCCGCGCTGCGCGAGCGCGACCTGCCGTTCCTCGTCCTCACCAACAACTCCATCTTCACCCCGCGCGACCTGCGCGTCCGGCTGCTCCGCAGCAGCGGCATCGACGTACCGGAGGATCGGATCTGGACGTCGGCCCTCGCGACCGCGCAGTTCCTCGACGAGCAGCGCCCGGGCGGCTCGGCGTACGTCGTGGGCGAGACGGGGCTGACCCAGGCGATCCACGACGTCGGCTACGTCATGACCGACCGGGACCCCGACTACGTCGTGCTCGGGGAGACCCGGACCTACTCGTTCGAGGCGATCACGCGGGCGATCCGGCTCGTCAGCGGCGGGGCCCGCTTCATCGCGACCAACCCCGATCCCAACGGCCCGAGCGCCCAGGGGATGCTGCCGGCGACCGGGTCGGTGGCGGCGCTGATCAGCACGGCGACGGGCCGGCAGCCCTACTTCATCGGCAAGCCCAACCCGCTCATGATGCGCAGCGCTCTCAACCGGCTCGAGGCGCACTCCGAGACCACGGTGATGATCGGCGACCGGATGGACACCGACATCATCAGCGGCCTCGAGGCCGGGCTGCGCACGATCCTCGTCGCGACCGGTGCCACCGCGCTGCACGAGGTCGAGAACTTCCCCTACCGACCCACCCGCGTCGTCGACTCCATCGCCGACGTGGTGGCGCTGGTGGGCGAGCTCTTCCGCCCCGACGAGGCCTAGGGCCTCAGACCGCCCCGGCCAGCCCCAGCACGATCCCGGCGAGCGCGCAGGCGCCCAGGGTCCGCAGCACCGACCACCTCCGCCAGAAGATGAGCAGGAAGCCCAGCGCGGCGACGGCGAGGGCCGCCGCGTCGAGGGACGTGAGGTGCGGGTACTCGACGTCCAGCGGCCCGGCCGCCACGTGGCCGGTCTCCGAGAAGAGCGTGTGCAGGGTGAAGAAGACGGCCAGGCTCGCGATCACGCCGACGACCGCCGCCGTGATGCCCGCGAGGGCGGCGGCGAGGTCGCGGTTGCCGCGGAGGCGCTCGACGTACGGCGCCCCGAGCAGGATGAAGAGGAAGCACGGGACGAACGTGACCCAGGTCGTCAGCAGCGCGGCGACGACCGCGGCGACCCACGGGTCGAGGTCGCCGGGCGCGCGGTAGGCCCCGACGAACGCGACGAACTGCACGACCATGATCAGCGGCCCCGGCGTGGTCTCGGCGAGCGCGAGGCCGCGGACCATCTCCCCGGGCAGGAGCCAGTGGTAGACCTCGACGGCCTGCTGGGCGACGTAGGCGAGGACGGCGTACGCACCCCCGAAGGTCACCACGGCGGCACCCGAGAAGAAGAGCCCCTGGTCGACGAAGATGCTCGACCGGCCGAACGCGAGAGCCGCCACCGCGACGGGCAGGGCCCAGGCCGTCAGCCCGATCGCGAGCGTCAGGGCAGTACGCCGACCGGACGGGAGCTCGTGGTGGAGCGCGTCGTCGCTGATCAGCGGCGGCGGTCCGTCGTCGGCCGCCGACCTCGGCGGGTGCGTGAGGGTCGGGATCCGCCGGCCGAGGGCCCAGCCGATGACGGCAGCGCCGAGGACCACCGCGGGGAACGGCACGCCGAAGAACGTCAGCGCCACGAACGAGACGACCGCGAGCACCACGAGCGCCGGGTGGCCGAGCCCATTGCGGCCCACGCGCACCACAGCCTGGACGACGATCGCGATGACGGCGGGCTCCAGGCCGAGGAAGAGCGCCTCGACGAGCGTCGTGTCGCCGAACGCGACGTAGATGCCGGAGAGGGCGAGCAGGGCGACGACCCCAGGCAGGATGAAGAGGATGCCGGCGACCAGCGCGCCCCGCACGCCGTTGAGCAGCCACCCGACGTACGTCGCGAGCTGCTGCGCCTCGGGACCCGGGAGCAGCGTGCAGTACGACAGCGCGAAGAGGAACCGCTGCTGGCCGATCCACCGCTTCTCGTCCACCAGGGTGCGCTGCATGACGGCGATCTGCCCGGCAGGTCCGCCGAAGGTCTGCAGCGAGATCGCGAACCAGGCCTTGGTGGCCTCGCGCAGCGGGACCACGTCGTTCGTCGTGTCGCGGGGGTTCGGCACGCGAGCACCGAACCGCGTGGCAGCCGTTAAGTCAAGCCGCGGACTCGACTTTGGGACCGGTGCCGGGACGGCCCCGCCGGTCACCTAGCCTGCCGTGGTGGAGAGGCGACTGCTGGCGGACACCCGCCCCCTCGCCAACCCGCACTTCAAGCGGCTGTGGCTGGCCAACATCGTCACGGTCATCGGCGCCCAGCTGACCGTCGTCGCGGTGCCCGCGCAGATCTACGCCATCACCGGCTCGTCGGCGTACGTCGGTCTCACCGGCGTCTTCGGCCTCGTGCCGCTCGTGGTCTTCGGGCTGTGGGGCGGGGCGCTGGCCGACGTCTTCGACCGGCGCACGCTGCTGATGATCACCACCGTCGGCCTCATCCTCACGAGCGCGGGCTTCTGGCTGCAGGCCGCCTTCGGCGCGGAGGACGTGTGGCTGCTGCTCGGGCTGTTCGCGGTGCAACAGGCGTTCTTCGCGGTCAACCAGCCGACCCGTTCGGCGCTGCTGCCGCGGCTGCTGCCGGACGACCTGCTGCCGGCGGCCAACTCGCTCAACATGACCGTCATGCAGGCCGGCGGCATCGCCGGGCCGCTGGTCGGCGGCGCGCTGATCCCGCTGATCGGCTTCTCGTGGCTCTACCTCGTCGACACGATCACCCTCTTCGCCACCCTCGGCGCCGTCGTCGGGCTGCCCGCGCTGCCGGTAATCGGCGCGACGGTGACACCCGGCATCCGCGCGGTCGTCGACGGCTTCCGCTACCTCCGGACCCAGCCGGTGCTGATGATGTCGTTCGTCGTCGACATCATCGCGATGGTCTTCGGCATGCCGCGCGCCCTCTTCCCGGAGATGGCCGACGTCGAGTTCGGCGGTCCGAGCGAGGGCGGCCTGGCCTTCGCCCTCCTCTTCGCCGCGATCCCCGCGGGTGCGGTCATCGGCGGCGTGCTCTCCGGCTGGGTCTCCCGCGTCGAGCGCCAGGGCTTCGCCGTGATCGTCGCGATCCTCGTCTGGGGACTGGCGATGGTCGGCTTCGGCGTCGCGGCCATGCTCGCGTCGTACGCCCCCGCCCTCATGCTCGGCGTCGCCGTGCTGATGCTCGCGATCGGCGGCGCCGCCGACATGGCCTCCGCCGCCTTCCGTACGTCGATGCTGCAGGCCGCGGCCGACGACTCGGTCCGGGGCCGACTCCAGGGCATCTTCATCGTGGTCGTGGCCGGCGGCCCCCGCGTGGCCGACGTCGCCCACGGCGCGACCGCCGCAGCGACCGGGGCCGCCGTCGCGGCGGCCGGCGGCGGGGTGCTGGTCGTGGTCTTCACGGTCCTCGCCGCACTCGCGGTGCCTGCCTTCGTCCGCTACCGCGTCACCCGGGCCGTCTCCGCCTGACACGTGTCCGAGAAGCTGCCCTCGGACCGCCGCCTGGAGGGCGAGAACTCGGACACGTGTGCGCGCGTGCGGTCTACCGCACCGCGCCTGCCGCGAGGGTGACCGTGCCCGAGCGGCTGGCGCCGGAGGTGTCGGTCCAGGTGATCGTCACCCGGTCTCCCGCGTCGTGGCTGCCGATCGCCGCCGACAGCTGCTCGGAGGAGGAGACGGCGGTGCCGTCGACCGCGGTGACCACGTCGCCCACCTCGAGTCCCAGCGAAGCCGCGGGGGTGCCGTCGGCGACCTCGGCGATCGTGGCGCCGCCGTAGCCCATCGCCGTCGCGACGCCAAGCCGCCCGCCGACCCCGAGGACGATGCTCCCGCCCTCGTCGCCGGCGAGGATCCGGTCGACGACACGCAGGACGCGCGCGACCGGGATGGCGTACCCGGTGATCTCGGCGGTGCCGCTCGAGGCGGCCACGTTCATCCCGACCACGTCGCCGGCGGCGTCGAGGAGGGCACCACCCGAGTCGCCGCCGATGATGTCGGCGTCGATCTCGATGAGGTTGCGCAGCGCGCTGGATCCGCCGTCCTCGTCGGAGACGGTGATCGACTCGCGCAGGTCCGACACGGTGCCCGCGGCGGCGGTGAGGTCGCCGCCGTCCCCACCCGCGTCACCGACGGCGGTGACCGGGTCGCCGGTCGACAGGCCGTCGTCGTCGGTCGTCACCGTGGCCAGTCCGCTGGCGTCCTCGAGCTGCAGCACCGCGACGTCGCGCGTCGCGTCGGCGCCGACCACCGTCGCGTCGTACGTCTCCCCGGTCGTCGCCACGGTCACCTCGACGCTGGTCGCTCCCTCGACGACGTGGTGGTTGGTCACGATCACGCCGTCCGACGCCAGCACCATCCCCGTGCCGGCCGCGGTCCCGGTGCCGTAACCGATGGTGGAGGAGACCAGCACGAGTCCCGCAGCCTGCGCGTCGGTCGCGGTCGTGACGTCGAGGCCTGCGGTCGTGGTGGCGGTGCCGCTGCCCGGCACGGAGGGGTACGACGGGTACTGGCCGCCGTACGGACCGAAGTCGGCGGCACGGGTGATCGCCGGCGCGGCGGTGGCCGAGGCGACCGGCACCAGGACCGCCGTGGCAGCGAGGGCGAGCGCCGCGGTGCCCGAGGTCAGGCGGCGGGTGAGGGACGGACGAGGCATCGACGGACTCCTTGGAGATGAGGTGTCCGTCGAGCCTCGACCGCCCTCCTGTGCGGTCGCTGTGCCTCACCCAGCGATCAGGGATGAGGCCTCAGACCGCGCGGCCCTTCGGGACCTGGGTGAGCTGGGGGTCGCGGACCACGACCGAGCCGATCGCGTCGTCGATGCGCTTCATCACGTCGTCGTCGAGCGTCACGCCGGCGGCCTTGACGTTGTCGGCGACCTGCTCGGGACGCGAGGCACCGACGAGCGCGGCGGCGACGTTGTCGTTCTGCAGGACCCACGCCACGGCGAGCTGGGCCATCGTGAGGCCGCAGTTGGCCGCGATCGGCTCGAGGTCCTGCACCGCGGTGAGCACGTCATCGCGCATCCAGCGCGAGATCATGTCGGCGCCGCCCTTGGCGTCGGTGGCGCGCGAGCCGGCCGGCGGCTCGGCGCCGGGCTTGTACTTGCCGGTCAGCACGCCCTGCGCGATCGGGCTCCACACGATCTGCGAGACGCCGAGCTCACGGGACGCCGGGACGACCTCGTCCTCGATCACGCGCCAGAGCATGGAGTACTGCGGCTGGCTGGAGATCAGCTGGAAGCCGAGCTCCTTCGACAGCTCGACGCCCGCGCGGATCTGGTCGGCGGTCCACTCGCTGACGCCGATGTAGAGCGCCTTGCCCTGGCGCACGACGTCGGCGAAGGCCTGCATCGTCTCCTCGAGCGGGGTCTCCACGTCGTAGCGGTGGGCCTGGTAGAGGTCGACGTAGTCGGTCTGCAGCCGCTCGAGCGAGCCGTTGATCGACTCCATGATGTGCTTGCGGGAGAGGCCGGTGTCGTTCTTGCCCTTGGGGCCGGTCGGCCAGTAGACCTTCGTGAAGATCTCCAGCGACTCACGGCGCTCGCCCTTCAGCGCCTCGCCGAGCACGGTCTCCGCGGCGGTGTTGGCGTACACGTCGGCGGTGTCGAAGGTCGAGATGCCGGCGTCGAGCGCGGCGCGCACGCACTGCGACGCGACGTCGTTCTCGACCTGGGAGCCGTGGGTGAGCCAGTTGCCGTAGGTGATCTCGGAGATCTTGAGCCCGCTGTTGCCGAGGTATCGGAATTCCATTCTCCCGACACTAGCGAGGGGCGGGGCGCAGCCTCCGGTCGAGCCACGCGTAGAGCGTGAAGAGGAGGAGGAAGAGGATCGTGACCCCGGTGCAGGTGATCCCGACCGCGGCCCAGCCCTCCTCGTCGGCGTCGAGGAACGGGTAGGGCACCCAGCCGTCGACCTGCCCGACGGCGAGGGTCCAGGCGACCCAGAGCACCGGCCAGACGAGGGCGTACGCCGCGTCTCTCAGGGCGATCCGCGGGCGCGGGCCCACCCACGCCCAGGCTGCGACCGCCAGGAGCGGGACCGCCATGTGCAGCAGCTTGTCGCAGAGCCAGTCGAGCCCATCGAGCTCCAGCAGCGGGCGCAGCAGGAAGAAGTGCACCAGCGCGGTGACGGTGATGCCGACGAGGGCAGCGACCCGCGCCACCCGCCAGCCCCGGATGCCGCAGGTCGGGTCGCGGGACTGCATCGTGGAGACCACCGCGACGAGGATGTTGCTCTGGATCGTGAAGTAGGCGAAGTAGCGGTAGATCCGTGCCACGAGACCGGGCGGGTCCACCTCGTCGAGGACCCGACCGCCCTGGAGCACCAGCACCAGCTGGAGCACCAGCGCGAACCAGGCGACGGCGGCGACGACGAGGTGCACCCATCGGGCCCGCTCGGGAGTCATGGCAGGAGCGTAGGGGCAGCGCCCGAGGCCGATCGGCGGTCCAGACCACGGCTCCGAAAGTAAAGAACGGGTTTACGGTCGAAGGACCCAGGAGGCTGCCATGACTCGGACCCTTGTTGCTGGCCTGACCCTCGTCCTTGCGTCGCTCGCACCGGCCGCCGCCCATCCGGGCGACCACGGACACCCACCGGGCACGCCCGGCGCGGCCGGCATCGGCGACCCGTACTTCCCCCTCTACGGCAACGGCGGCTACGACGCGCGGCACTACGACCTCGACGTGCGCTACGACCCGGCCACCGACGTGCTCACCGGAGTCACCACGATGCGAGCCCGGGCGACCCAGGACCTCTCGAGCTTCAACCTCGACCTGGCCGGCCTCACGGTTCGCCGCGTCCTCATCGACGGCCGCCGGGCGGCCTGGACCCGCAGCGGCGACGAGCTCACCGTCACCCCCCGCAAGACCCTGCGCCGCCACCACGCCTTCACCAGCGTGATCGAGTACGACGGCGTGCCGGCGACCATCTCGTCCCCGACGCTCGGGGAGAGCGGGTTCTTCCACACGGACGACGGCTCGCTGGTCATCGGTGAGCCGGAGGTCGCGGCCACGTGGTTCCCCGTGAACGACCACCCGCGCGACAAGGCCACGTTCGACATCGACGTCACCGCGCCCGCCGGGCTCGAGGCCGTCTCCAACGGCGTGCTGCGCGGGTCGTCCACCCGACGGGGATGGACCACCTGGCGCTGGCGCGTCGCCGAACCGATGGCGGCCTACCTGGCGACCGCCTCGGTCGGCGAGTGGGACATCGCGGCCTACCGTGCGGACGGCCGGCGCTACTGGGACGCCCTGGACCCCGACCTCGACGCCGTGCCCGGCCCGCGCACCGGCGACGGCTACGCCCTGTCGCAGGCCGCCGACACGACGTACAAGCGACTGGCCCGCACGATCACGGTGCCGGCCTCGGGCGGCCAGCTGACGTTCTGGGTCACCCGCGACACCGAGCCCGACTGGGACTACTTCTTCGTCGAGGCGCACGCCGTGGGCTCCGACGAGTGGACGACGCTGCCCGACCTCGAGGGCCACACCTCCGACGCCACCGGCTTCTCCTGCCCGTTCTGGCTCGGGCTGCACCCGTTCCTCACGAGCTACCAGACCGACAACGGCGACGGCACGTGCACGCCCAGCACCGCGACCGGCGAGTGGTGGGCGGCGAGCGGTGGGAGCGACGGCTACGAGCGCTGGGCCGTCGACCTGACGCCGTACGCCGGTCAGCAGGTCGAGGTCTCCCTCTCCGTCGCGAGCGACGACTTCTACCAGCTCTCCGGCGTGTACGTCGACGACGTGACGTGGCCGGGCGGCTCCACGTCGTTCGAGGCCGACGCCGACCCGCTCGACGGCTGGACCACCCCGGGCGCACCCGCCGGCAGCGTCCCCAACGAGAACGACTGGATCGCCGGCACGGTCGCCGACGCGCCGCCGTCGATCGGGGACGTGGCCCGTGGCTCGCTGGCCCGCCAGCCGGAGATCGTCGACTTCCTCGAAGGCCTCTTCGGCCCCTACCCGTTCTCCGCGGTCGGCGGCATCGTCGACGACACCGACCGGATCGGCTTCGCCCTGGAGAACCAGACCCGGCCGATCTACGCCAAGGGCTTCTTCGAGAACCGCACCGCGGGCACCGAGGGCGTGGTGGTCCACGAGCTCGCCCACCAGTGGGTCGGCGACGACGTCGCGGTCGACACGTGGCAGCACATCTGGCTCAACGAGGGCTTCGCGTCGTACACCGAGTGGCTCTGGAGCGAGGAGCAGGGCGGCGACACGGCCGACGACATCTTCGGCTTCCTCGCCTCGATCCCGGCCGACGACCCGTTCTGGAGCCTCACCATCGGCGACCCCGGACCCGACGCGCTGTTCGACGGGGCGGTGTACTTCCGGGGCGCGGGCACCCTGCACGCCCTGCGCCGGGAGATCGGCGACCCGGCCTTCTTCCGGACGCTGCGGCTCTGGGCGCAGCTGAACTCGCGGGGCAACGTCACGACGCCGATGTTCGTGCGGCTCGCCGAGCGCGTCTCGGGCGAGGACCTCGACGCGCTCTTCGACGCGTGGCTGTTCACCGGTGAGAAGCCCGCCGGGCTCGATGCGCTGTCCGCGCGCCGCGCACTCGGGTCGCCGTCCGCCGTACCGAAGCGCTGGGCTCCGGACGGGCGCCCGCGCTAGCGGAGAAGGGTCAGTCGAGGACGACGAGCACGTCGCCGTCCTGCACGACGTCGCCGACGGTCACCTTGACCGCGCTCACCGTGCCGGCCCGCTCGGCGAGCATCGGGATCTCCATCTTCATCGACTCCAGGAGCACGACGGTGTCGCCGGCCTCGACGTGGTCACCTTCGGCGACCTCGATCGTCAGCACGTTGGCGACCAGCTCGGACACGATCTCGAGCGACTTGGAGCGGGCCATGCGCCCGACGCTAGCGGTTACCCGGGCGTAGCCACCGATCAGCGTGGCCGGCCCGCTCAGAGCTCGGCGAAGCGGCTCGGCTCGGGCCGGTGCGGCCCCGCCTCCTCGGCCCGTCGCCCGCGCCGGCCCTTCGGCCCGGTGAGCGCGAGGTCGGCGCGGATGATCAGGTAGCCGAGCAGCACACCGAGCACCAGGGAGTACGCCGCTCGCAGCGCCGCCTCGAGGTAGGAGCTGTCGGGCGCGACCAGCCCGGTCGCCAGGGGGACGGTCGCCGCGACACCGAAGGCGCACACCCACCAGCCCTGCCGCCGGCGGGCCCGCACGTGGGTGCCCCACAGCAGCGCCGGGATGCCCAGCAGCACGACGAGCGGGCGCGGGAACGCCCCGATCTGCTCGGACGTGGTGTCGACGAAGTCGAGGACAGAGGAGACGAAGGTCTGGGCGCCGTAGCGGCGCAGCAGCTCGGCGTAGGCGAGCGTGACCAGGAGCAGGGCGAGACCGATGGCCACGACGATCATGCCGCGGCGGCCGAGGCCGTGGAGGCCGGCGCCGAGGCGGTAGACGATGGTGAACGCGAGCCCGAGCGCGAGCACGAGCGTCGCCAGGTCGAAGCGCTCGGTCGCCACGGTCGGCTCGAAGCCGATCGCCGCGAGGGACGTCACCGCCGCCACGACCGTGGCGACGAGCACCTCGCGGACCGCCTTCCACCACGTCACCGCGGGCACGGTCACCATGACGGCGTACACGCTGCCGACGACGCAGGTCATCACGGCCGCACCGGTGGGCAGGATGCGGCCGCCGACCAGGACGCTGGTGACCCCGAGCACGAGCGCGAGTCCCGCCGACACGAGCGGCCGGCCGGCGGTGCGGGTGGCGAGGAGCCACGACAGTGACGTCACCACCGCCACCGCGCCGGCGCCGTCGAGCCACGCGGGCACCGGGAACAGGTCGCTCAGCGCGTCGCCACGGCTCAGGGCGCCGTCGACCGCCGCCCAGACGAGCGCGACGGTGCCCAGCGCGAGCAGCAGCAGCCAGAGGGCGACGACCTTCTTCGACGGACCTCCGAAGTCCGGCGTGGTGTCCTCGACGGGTGCGGGCGGCGCCGCCGGCGGCGTCGCAGCTGGTGCGGTCGGCGTGGGCCGCTCCACCTTCCGGGCGCGCCGCAGCCGCGAGGGCGGGCGCTCGGCCACCCGCTTGCCGCGGGAGGACCCGCGGGCGCGGTTGGAGGTGGGGGAAGACACGACGGACGAGGTTACAGCCGACGGTTGGCCAGGGACGGGTTGGTACGGCGCGCCGCGGCGAGGTCGGCGCGGTCCAGGGTCGCCTCCAGGACCTGCTCGCCACCCCCCGCCGCCGCCAGCTCCTGCCCGAGCGGGCCGAACACGGCCGAGTGCCCGACGTAGCGCGGCTCCGGCTGCCCGGCGCCCACCACGAAGCAGGTGTTCTCGATCGCGCGTGCGGCCAGCAGCGTGCGCCAGTGCTCGACCTTCCGGTCGCCCGGCAGCCACGCGGAGGGTACGACGACGACCTCGGCGCCGGCGTCCACCAGCCGCCGGGCCAGCTCGGGGAAGCGCAGGTCGTAGCAGGTCATCACCCCGACCTGCCAGCCGGCGACCTCGACCACGACGGGCTCCAGCGCACCCCCGGTCAGCCGGTCGGACTCGCGGTAGCCGAAGGAGTCGTAGAGGTGGATCTTGCGGTAGGACGCCTTGGCCGCGCCGCCCACCACGAGGGTGTTGTAGGGCCGCTCCGGATCCTCGGCCACCTCGAACATCCCGGCGACCACCGTCGTCGACGCGGCGTCGGCGGCCCGGGAGACCTCGTGCGCGAAGGGACCGTCCAGCGGCTCGGCGAACGCGCTGACGTCCGACCCGGCCTGGCCGAAGTCACGGGCGAAGGCCTCCGGGAACACCACCAGGTCGGCGCCCGGCGTGACGCCTTGGGCGAGGCGGGCCCGGTTGGCGGCGGGGTCGAGCCCGCTCGCCCACTGGTGGACGCGCACGCGCAGCCGGTCGCTCATGGGACCAGCGTAGGCCGCCGCTTCTCGGTGGTTGAGGTGCGAGCGCCAGCGAGCCTCGAAACCCTCGACTGGGAGGATGGGCCTGTGGACCTCGACCTCACCGCGACCGGCTTCTGCGGCGTCGTCCTGGCCGGCGGCACGGCCGCGAGGATGGACGGCGTCGACAAGGCGAGCGTGGAGCTCGGCGGGCGGACGCTGCTGGAGATCGCGATCGATGCGTTCCTCGACGCCGACGAGGTCGTCGTGGTCGCCCCCACGCCCGTCCCGACGACCCGACCCGTCACCTTCGTCTGTGAGGACCCGCCGAGGGGCGGGCCGGTGGCCGGTCTGCTCACCGGGGTCGACGCGCTGCTGCGCCGCCCCCGCCTGGTCGGGGTGCTGGCGGTCGACATGCCGCGCGCGACGGCGTACACGATGCGGCGCCTGCGCGAGGCCTGCCCGGGCCACGACGGGGCGTTCCTCGTCGACGCCACCGGGCGTCGCCAGCTGGCCGGCGTCCTCGACGCGGGCCGGCTCGCGGACGTGCGACCCGACCTCGAGGGGCAGCACGGCATGCCGCTGCACCGGCTGCTCGCCCCGCTCGACCTCGCCGAGGTGCCGGCGCTGGGCGAGGAGGCGGTCGACGTGGACACCTGGACCGACCTGCGCGACCTCAGCGGGTAGCCGCGCCCGGATCCGCCCGGTCCCGCCCGGTTCCCTTGCAGCACGCGGGTCGGGTGCGAGACATTGGCCTCGTGAACCTTCACGACTGGATCGACGAGCTCAGCGACGCGCTCGACGTCGAAACAGAGGTCGACGAGGGGTTGATCCTCGACCTGGCGCGGGTGGCCGCTGAGAACGTGCAGAAGACCGCGGCGCCCATCACGGCGTACCTCCTCGGCTTCGCCGCCGGCGCCGGCGACGCGGACCCCGACGAGGTGGAGCGGCTCGCCGGTCGCGCGCAGCAGCTCGCCGAGAGCTGGGACCGTCCCTCCGACGCGCCGGACCCCGACGACATCGACGACGAGGTGCCCGACGACTCGTCGGTCGACCACACCGACGACGAGTACGAGGACTGACCGGCTTGCGCGCTGCAGTCACCTCCGGGTCCGGTGGGCCCGACGTCCTGTCCGTCGGAGAGGTCCCGGAGCCGACTGCGGCGGCGGGCGAGGTGCTCCTCGACGTCGTCGCGACGGCGGTCAACCGCGCCGACACCCTCCAGCGGATGGGCTCCTACCCCCCGCCGCCCGGCGCCTCCGAGGTCATCGGCCTCGAGTGCAGCGGCCGGGTCGCCGCGCTCGGCGAGGGCGTCGAGGGGTGGTCGGTCGGCGACGAGGTGTGTGCCCTCCTCGCCGGCGGCGGGTACGCCGAGCGCGTGGCCGTGCCGGTCGGCCAGGTCATGCCTGTCCCGTCCGGCGTCTCCCTCCTCGAGGCGGCCGCGCTGCCCGAGGTCGCGGCGACCGTGTGGTCCAACGTCTTCATGACCGCCCACCTCGCCAAGGGCGAGCGGCTCCTCGTGCACGGTGGCGCCGGCGGCATCGGCACGATGGCGATCCAGCTCGCGGCCGCGCGCGGTGCCGAGGTCTTCGCCACGGGCGGGTCGGCGGAGAAGCTCGAGCTGTGCCGATCGCTGGGTGCGACCCGGGCGATCAGCTATCGCGACGAGGACTTCGTCGAGGTGATGAAGGAGGCCGGCGGCGCCGACGTCATCCTCGACAACATGGGCGCGAGCTACCTCGGCCGCAACGTCTCCGCGCTCGCCACCGGCGGCCGGCTGGTGATCATCGGCATGCAGGGCGGCACCAAGGGCGAGCTCGACATCAACGCCCTCCTGCGCAAGCGCGCCTCGGTCACCGCCACCTCGCTCCGCGCCCGGCCGCTCGCCGAGAAGGCGGCGATCTGCTGCGGCGTGGTCGAGAACGTCTGGCCGCTCGTCGCCTCCGGCGCGATCCGCCCGGTCGTGGACAGGACCATGCCCCTCGAGGACCTCGCCACCGCGCACCAGCTCATGGAGGACGGCAGCCACTCAGGCAAGATCGTCCTCACCCTCTGACCTCCCGCCCGTCGAGCGGTGGCCCACCTGCACTCCTGGCCCGCCGGTCGAGCGGTGGCCCACCTACATTCCTGGCCCGCCGAATGTCGGTGGACCACCGCCCACCCGCGGGTCGGAGACGACACGCCCGAGCAGCGGTGACCGACCTACATTTCCGGGCCGCCGAATGTAGGTGGACCACCGCCGACCCGACGGGCGGTGGCAGAGGAGGATTTCGGGCCTCCGGAATCCCCCTCGACCACCGCTCACCCAGCGCAGGCAGCCCCGTGGGAGGCCCCGACTAGGGTTGCGGGCATGACCGAGCAGCAGCAGTCCGACCCGACCGCGACCCCCGCCGACGGTGGCGAGGACCAGGTGGTGGTCGTCGGACCGGACGGCCAGCCGATCGGCACGATCCCGGCGAGCGCGCTGCCGCCCATGGCGCAGGTCGCCGACTCCGGGGAGCACGGCGACGGGGAGGACGGCGACGGCGAGCGGCACATCACCGAGCTGGTCGAGCAGCCGGCGAAGGTGATGCGGATCGGCAGCATGATCCGCCAGCTCCTCGAGGAGGTGAAGGCGGCGCCGCTCGACGAGGCCAGCCGCCAGCGGCTCAAGGAGATCCACGCAGCCTCGATCAAGGAGCTGGAGTCGGGGCTCGCACCCGAGCTGGTCGACGAGCTCGAGCGGCTCTCCCTGCCCTTCACCGAGGACGGCACCCCGTCCGAGGGGGAGCTCCGGATCGCGCAGGCCCAGCTGGTCGGGTGGCTCGAGGGCCTCTTCCACGGCATCCAGACCGCGATCTACGCCCAGCAGGTCGCCTCGCGCGCCCAGCTCGAGCAGATCCGCCGCGCGCTCCCGGCCGGCAGCGACGGCGCGCCGCACCCGCCGATGGGTGCGCCGCGGATGCACCCCGGTGAGGGCGACGACGCGCAGGGCGGCAGCGGGGGGATGTACCTCTAGTCCGTCAGCGGCGTGCGAGGCGGCGTACGAGCACGAGGCCGAGCAGGCCGATGATCACCGCGGCCGCGCCGGGCGCGGCCATCCGCGCGAAGCGTGGCGGGGCGGAGTCCTCGACCCGGGTGAAGACGGCCTGCGGCGGCGGTGGCGGCTCGACCGAGGTCCCCTCGCCGAGCAGCTTCTCGACCTTCTGCACCTTCGTCGGGTTGGCCACGCTGGTGCCACCGCAGCTGTCGGCCTGGTAGGGCGCCTCGGTGCCAGTGGCGAAGAAGACGTACGTCGTCCCGACGCCCAGCGCGCCGAGGCCGCAGGCGTTGCGGCCGCCGGCCGACTCGACCATGGTCGAGCGCTCGGGCTCGCCCTGGTAGGCGCGGGAGGCGGTGATCGAGTAGGTGTGGTCCTTGCCCTCCGTGGCGACCGCGTCGACGGTGCCGATGAAGACGACGTCGGCCTTCTTCACCTGCTGGGCGAGCTGGCCCTGCTTGCAGGTGCACTCCGCCGCCGAGGCCGGGGCGCTGACCGTGACGACCAGCCCGAGGCACGCGAGCAGCAGGGCAGCGGCGAGTCGGGCGGTGCGGATCATGGCGGGCAGCCTAGCGAGAGAGGTCGAAGAGCTCGGCGAGGACCGTGGCCACGCCGTCGTCGTCGTTGCTCGGTGCGAGGTGGTCGGCGAGCTCCTGCACGCTCTGGTGCGCGTTGGCCATGGCGTACGACGTCCCGGCCCACTCCAGCATCGGCAGGTCGTTGGGCATGTCGCCGAACGCGACGACGTCCTCGGCCGCGAGCCCCATCTCCGCGGCCAGCGACTCCAGCGTCGAGGCCTTGGTGACCCCCGCCGCGCTGATCTCCACCAGGGCGAAGGAGGACGACCACGTCGTGACGACTGTGTCACCGACGACCTGCGCGACGCGGTCCCAGAAGTCCTCCGGGTCGAGGTCGCGGTGCACGGCGAGGATCTTGACGACGTCGTCGCGGAAGATGTCTGCCCACGCACCGCGGGTGCGGTCCGCGTGGTCGTCGGGGTGGGTGGGGAAGGCGTCCTCGCTGGACCAGCCGCCGATGTGCTCGATCGCGAAGGTCGTGCCCGGGATGGCCGCCCGCACCGCCTCGGCCAGGGCGAGGCCGACCTCCCGCGTGACCGGCCGGTGCTCGCGCACCTCGCGCCGCGTGACGTCGTACACGATCGCGCCGTTGCTGCAGATCGCCAGCCCGTGGCCGCCGACGGCGTCCCAGAGCTCCTCCATCCAGCGGATCGGCCGGCCGGTGGTGAAGACGACGGGTACGCCGGTGGCGTCGAGCTCGTCGAGCACCGCGCGGGTCCGCGCGGACACCCGGCCCTCGGAGTCGAGGAGCGTGCCGTCGAGGTCGGTGGCGACGAGCCGCGGTGCGGTCACGCGGGGTCCCGGAGGAACAGGGTCACGGTGAGCTCGTCGCCCTCCTCGACGCCCGCTGCCGCGCGGACGGCCTTCTTGACCGGGAGCGCGAAGCTCCCCGAGCCGGCGTCGGGGAACACGCTCGTGTCCCACGCCTGGCCGGCGGCCTCGACGTGCACCCGCACCGAACCGAAGCCCCGCGGCTCCCCGGCCCGCTGGCGGACCTCGTCGGCGACGTCGAGCGGCAGCGTCACGAAGCTCCACGCCCCGGCGTCCGCGGACTCCTCACGCGCCGTCCAGCGCCACAGCGGCGCGGTGAACGTGAACGAGTCGCCCACCTCAGCCCCCGACGGGCGGGAACCACCGCGACATCTCGACCGCGGCGCCGTCCTCGTGGACGCTGGCGGTCACGTGGTCGGCGGCCACCTTGACCTCCTCGACGGCCTGGCCCATCGCCACGCCGCGACCGGCCCAGCGGAGCATCTCGATGTCGTTGCGGCCGTCGCCGATCGCGAGCACGTCGCTCGCGTCGAGGCCGAGCGCCTCGCACACGTGGGCGAGGCCGGACGCCTTCGAGACGCCGACCGGCGACAGGTCGAGCCAGGCCGTCCAGCCGACGACGTAGTCGGTGCCGTGCAGGCCGAGGCGGGCGCCGAGGTCGACGAAGTCCTGCGCGGTGGCCTCGGGGTCGCGGATGATCACGCGGCTCACCGGCTCGCCGACGATGTCGTCGACCTCGGTGATGATCTGCTCCCCGGAGATCTCGCCCTCGGGGAAGACGCGGTTCACCCGGTAGCCGCCGACGCCGCGCTCCTCGACCGCGACCAGGGCGTTGGGGTGGTGCTCCAGCACCGCAGCGACCGCGGGGGCGGCGTCGAAGGTCTCCTCGTGGACGACCTCCATCGGCGGGTAGCGGAAGACCACGGCGCCGTTGGACGCCACGATCCAGAGCCGGTCGTTGCCCTCACGCGGGACGTCGAGCAGGTCGGCGATGCGCGTCATGCCGTGCGGCGAGCGGCCACTGGACAGCACGATGTGCGCGCCCGCGTCGAGGGCGCGGTGCACGACGTCGTACACCGCCTGCGGGATCGTCTCGTAGTCCTCGGTCTGCCCGTCGACCCATGCGAGCAGGGTGCCGTCGATGTCGAGCGCGACGACCTTCGGTTGCCAGTCGTTCACGGCTTGGGGTTCAGTCATGGCAGCTCTCGTAGAAGTTCTTCGTCCTCAGGACACCGAGCTGCTCGCTGCGCTCGCGGCTCACTGTCCAAGGGGCTTGATGACCTCCAGCCCACCCAGGTAGGGGCGGAGCGCCTGCGGGACGGTGACCGAGCCGTCCTCGTTCTGGTGGGTCTCGAGGACGGCGACGATGGCGCGGGTGATCGCGGTCAGCGTGCCGTTGAGGGTGGCGACCGGGACGGTCTGGCCGTCCTCACGGGTGCGGATGTCGAGACGGCGCGACTGGAAGTCGGTGCAGTTGGAGGTCGAGGTGAGCTCGCGGTACTTGCCCTGCGTCGGGATCCAGGCCTCGCAGTCGAACTTGCGCTGCGCGCTCAGCCCGAGGTCGCCGGCGGCGACGTCGATCACGCGGTAGGCGAGCTCGAGCTTGTCGAGGAACTCCCTCTCCCACGCCAGCAGCCGCTCGTGCTCGGCGTACGACTCCTCCACGGTCGTGTAGACGAACATCTCGACCTTGTCGAACCAGTGCACCCGGATGATGCCCTTGGTGTCCTTGCCGTGGCTGCCGGCCTCCTTGCGGAAGCACGGGCTGAAGGCGGCGTAGCGCCGCGGGAGGGTGCCGCCGTCGAGGATCTCGTCGGAGTGGTAGGCCGCCATCGCGACCTCGCTCGTGCCGACGAGGTAGAGGTCCTCGCCCTCGATCCGGTAGACGTCGTCGGCGGCCTGGCCGAGGAAGCCGGTGCCCTCCATCGCGCGCGGCTTGACCAGCGACGGGGCGATGACCTGGGTGAAGCCGGCGTTGCGGGCCTGGTCCATCGCCATGTTGACCAGCGCGAGCTCGAGCTGCGCGCCGACGCCGGTGAGGAAGTAGAAGCGCGAGCCGCTCACCTTCGCGCCACGCTCGAGGTCGATCGCGCCGAGCATCCGGCCGAGCTCGATGTGGTCGCGGGGCTCGAAGTCGAACTCGCGCGGCGTGCCGACGTGCTCGAGCACGACGAAGTCGTCCTCGCCGCCTGCCGGGGCCTCGTCGGCGGCCGGGTTGGGGATGGCCTTGATGGCGTCGTCCCACTCGGCCTCGGCGGCGTTGCGGGCGGCCTCGGCCTCCTTCACGCTCGCGGCGAGCTCCTTGACCTGTGCGAGCAGGGCCTGCTTCTCCTCGCCCTGCGCCTTCGCGACGCGGGCGCCGCTGGCCTTCTGCGCGGCGCGCTTGGCCTCGAAGTCGGCGATCGCCTGCCGGCGTGCGGAGTCGGCCGCCAGCGCCCGGTCCACCACGTCGTCGGACAGCCCGCGCTTGGCCTGGGCGGCACGTACGCGGTCGGGGTCGTCACGGAGGAGGCGCGGATCGATCACACGGGAAAGGCTATCCGCACGGGCGTGGGGCGGGCGATTCGGTTTGGGCATACTTCGCGGGTGACCCCCGCCTCTCGCACCCGCAGCCTCGCCTCGGCGATCGCCGCGCTGGCCGTCTTCGCCGTCCTCGGCTACCTGGTGACCGGCGACCGCGCTCCGCTCGACTCGTTCGACGTCAACGGCAAGCAGCTCGAGGACTGGTCCGACAACTCCGCCTTCTTCATCGACGTGCTGCGGGCCGTCGAGATCGCCTTCGGCACTGCGGGCATGACGATCCTGTCGGTCATCCTCGTGGTCGCGCTCTTCGTGCGGCGCCACCGCTGGGCCGCGCTGCTGGCCGCGGTCGTGATGACGGCGACGTCGCTGGCGACCTCCGGCCTCAAGGTGTGGCTGGGCCGGGACCGGCCCGAGTGGCAGGGCGACCTCGGGCTGCTCAGCTCGTACAGCTTCCCGTCGGGGCACGCGTCGTCCACAGCGGCGTACGCCTGCCTGCTGGTGATGCTGCTCGTCCTCTTCGTACGCCGCGCCAGCCTGCGCCGCCTCGGCATCGTGCTGGCGGTCGGGTGGTGGCTGCTGGTGTGCCTGGACCGCGTGCTGCTCGGGCGGCACTTCCCCACCGACGTCATCGCCGGCTCGCTGCTGGGCCTCGGCATCTTCCTGCTCGCGCTCGCCTTCATCGACCCGCGGCCGCGCTCGACCGCCGCGAAGGCCGAGCCACTGCCGGAGGTCTACGCCTCCGAGCGCAAGCTCGCGGTGATCCTCAACCCGATCAAGGTCGACGACGTCGGGCAGTTCCGGTCGATCGTCGGCACCATGGCCAAGGAGTCGGGCTGGTCCGAGCCGACCTGGCAGTACACGACCGTCGAGGACCCCGGCACCGGCATGGCCGAGCAGGCCGCCGTCTCGGGCGCCGATCTCGTGATGGTCTGCGGCGGAGACGGCACGGTGCGCGAGGTGTGCGCCGAGCTCGCCGGCACCGGCATCCCGGTCGGGATCATCCCCGCCGGCACCGGCAACCTGCTCGCCCGCAACCTCGACATCCCGCTCTACCTGCGCTCGGCCATCGACGTCGCGCTCAACGGCCAGGACCGGGCCATCGACCTGGTCGAGGTCGGCGGCGACGGCATCGAGGACACCCACTTCATGGTGATGGCCGGCATGGGCTTCGACGCCGCGATCATGGAGGGCGTCAACGAGGACATCAAGAAGAAGATCGGCTGGATGGCCTACATCCTGTCGGGGCTCAAGTCGCTGATGTTCCCGGCCGTGAAGATCGAGATCCAGATCGACGACGAGCAGCCGACCGTCCACCGGGCCCGCACCGTCGTGGTCGGCAACGTCGGCTTCCTCCAGGCCGGCATGCCGCTGCTGCCCGACGCCGCCATCGACGACGGCGTGCTCGACGTGGTGATCATCCACCCGCGGCAGTTCCTGTCGTGGATCACGGTGGCGCTGCGGGTGCTGCGCAAGAGCGCCATCGTCGACGAGACGCTCGACCGCCGCACCGGCTCGAAGGTCCGGATCAAGGCCTCCGCCGACACCCCCCGCCAGCTCGACGGCGACTCCATCGGCGAGGGCCGCGAGCTCCGGATGGAGTGCGTCCACGGGCGGCTGCTGGTGCGCGTGCCGCGCTGAGGCGCCCCTCAGGGGCGGGCGTGCTCGATCGCCTCCTCCTCCTCCGGCGAGAGCTGCTGCTCGCAGGACCAGGAGGAGATCGACTTGGCGTAGGTGCGGGCCTCGCTGCGGCCGTGGATCGACGTCAGCACGACGCCGTGGCCGGCGTCGTCGAGGAGGGCGAGGCTCCAGCTGAGGTGGCCGCCCACGTCGCCGAAGGCGTCGTAGCGCACGACCGAGAGGTGGCGCAGCGCGTCGGCGTTCTCCGCCTTGAGGGCCGCGACCTCCTGCCGCAGGCCGTGGACGTCCTCGGGCAGGGCGTCGACGCCCTCGCCGGCGGGGCGGGACGTCGTACGACGGAGGGCGAGCGCGGCGAGCACGCAGGCCAGGGCGGCGAGGACGACGGCGACCACATCGAGCATGGGGCGACCCTATGTTCGGCGACTGGTCACGGCCGGTCGGACACGGCCGGCCGTGGAAGACTCGCCGCGTGACAGAGCCATCTGCGGGCGGAGCCACGCGCCGCATCGCCTACCAGGGAGAGCCCGGAGCCAACTCCCACCTGGTCTGCCAGCAGGCCTACCCCGACTGGGAGCCGCTGGCGTGCGCGTCGTTCGAGGACGCCTTCGCCTCGGTGGAGAACGGCGACGCCGACCTGGCGATGATCCCGATCGACAACTCGATCGCCGGCCGGGTGGCCGACATCCACCACTTCCTGCCGACCTCGTCGCTGCACATCGTGGGCGAGCGGTTCCTGCGCATCCAGTTCTCCCTGATGGCGCTGCCCGAGGCGAGCGTCGACTCGCTGCGGACCGTGCACAGCCACGTCCACGCGCTCGGCCAGTGCCGCGGCGTCATCCGCGAGCTCGGCCTGACCCCCGTCGTGGCCGGCGACACCGCAGGCGCCGCCCGCGAGGTGGCCGAGTCCGGCGACCCGACCCAGGCCGCGATCGCGCCGCCGCTGGCCGCGGAGATCTACGGCCTCCAGGTGCTGCGCGAGGAGATCGAGGACGAGGACCACAACACCACCCGCTTCGTGGTGCTCTCCCGCGACTTCGAGCAGGCCCCCTCCGGCAACGGCCCGGTCGTCACGACCTTCATCTTCAACGTGCGCAACCTGCCCGCCGCGCTCTACAAGGCGCTCGGCGGCTTCGCGACCAACGGCGTGAACATGACCAAGCTCGAGAGCTACATGGTCGACGGGCACTTCACCGCGACCCAGTTCCTGGCCGAGGTCGACGGGCACCCCGATGACGCGCCGGTCCGCAACGCGCTGGAGGAGCTGGAGTTCTTCACCACCGAGGTGAAGGTCCTCGGGGTCTACCCGGCCGACGCCTTCCGCGCCGAGTAGGAAACACTCGCCACGTGATCGATCTGCTGGTCGTGGCCCTCGCCTTCGGCGCCATCTTAGTCGTCGAGCTGCCCGACAAGACCTTCATCGCGACCCTCGTGATGTCGACGAAGATGCGCCCGCTCTTCGTCTGGATCGGCGTCGGGCTCGCGTTCCTCGTGCAGACCGGCGTCGCGGTGGGCGTCGGCACGGTCGCGTCGTTCCTGCCCGAGCAGCTGATCCACACCGTGGCGGCGCTGATGTTCGTCATCGGCGCGGTCATCCTCTTCCGCGAGGCCCGCTCGGCCGACGAGGACGAGGCCGGGCAGGAGGAGGAGTACGCCGCCAGGGCCGACTCCGCCGCCCACGGCGTCAAGGTCGTGGTCACCTCGTTCCTCGTCCTGTTCGCCGCCGAGTGGGGCGACCTGTCGCAGCTGCTGACCATCTCCCTCGTCGCCAAGTACGACGACCCCTTCTCCGTGTTCCTCGGCGCCTGGGGCGCGCTGCTCACGGTCTCCGGCCTCGCCGTGATCGTCGGCCGGCTGCTGCTCCAGCGCGTGCGGCTGTCGGTCCTCCACTACCTGGGTGCGACGGTCTGCGTGCTGATGGCAGGGTTGACCGTGTGGGAGATGACACGCTGATCGACCAGGTCCGCCGGCGCTACCTCGAGGTCAACGGCGACCACCCGATGAGCGAGGCGGACGACGTCTACGTCCGGGAGCACTTCGTGGAGGCCACGCCCGAAGCGATGGCGCTGATGCTCGAGGGCCGCCTGCCGCTGCCGTCGTACCTCCTCTCCGATGGGACGCCGATGGTGCCCGCCGAGCACGGCAGACTGGCGGAGATCGCCGGCGGGGTCGACCGGCTGCACGACTGGTTCGTCGCGTTCTGGCCCGACGACCCCGCGACCGCGGAGGAGGAGTGGGGCCACTACCTCTCGGGCCAGTACGTCTGCCTCACGGAGGTCTCGCCCGTCCGGATCCGGATGAAGACCAGGCGCGTCGCCGAGGCGTCGGTCGCGGTCGAGATCCTGCGCCGCGACCCCCACGACCCGATCGGTCGCGGCATGCTCGGGCAGGCCGTCGACGGCGTCCTCGCGGTGCCCGGCCTCGAGTCGTTCCTGCTGCCGATGACGGCGTACGACCGGCTGCGCTTCGGGGGGCCGACGGTGCGCGAGACCTGGGTCGAGGCGCCGCGCCGCGAGTTCCTCACCCCCGTCGCGCCGGTGTGGCCGCTGCGCACCGAGCGGCTGCTGCTGCGCCCCTTCCGGCCCGGGGACGAGCCCGCCCTCACCGAGGCGTGGGCCGACGAGGACTACACGAGCCTGCTCCTCAGCGGCACCATGAACCCGGCCGAGGTGGCGGAGATGGTGCGCCGGCGCTCCGAGCCGGGCGACGGGACGTTCATCGGCCTGGTCGCCGAGCACGACGGCGAGGTCGTCGGCGACTCGGTCCTGATCCTCCAGGGCACCGGCCTCAGCGAGGGCGAGATCGGCTGGACCGTGATGCCCCGGCACGCCGGCAGGGGGTACGCCACCGAGGCCGCGCGCGCGGTGCTCCGGCTGGCCTTCGAGCACTACGGCCTGCGCCGGGTCGTCGCCAACCTCGACGCCCGCAACGACCGCTCCGCCGCGCTGTGCGAGCGCCTCGGCATGCGCCGCGAGGTCCACCGCCGCGGCGACTTCTGGTCCAAGGGCACCTGGACCGACTCCTACGAGTACGCCCTCCTCCGCGAGGAGTGGCTGGCCCAGCAGCCCTGACCGAGCCGGCGTACGCTCGCGCTCCCCCCGCTGCCCCCACACGTGTCCGCGTTCCTGCCCCCGCGCGCGAGGTTCGGGGGCAGCTTCTCGGACACGTGTACGGCCCCGGGCGGGCTGTGGACGAGCCCAGCGGGACAACGGGCCGGTCGACCACGCTGGCCACATGGCCTTCGACCCGACGCAACCGTTCCTGCGTGCTGACGGGCTGGCAGGCGGACTCACCGAGAAGGCGATGCGTGGCCCTGGCTACCGGCGTCTGTTCCGCAACGTGCTGGTCGCCTCGACCACGCCGCCGACCGCGCTCCAGCGCGTCCGCGGTGCGCTCGTGCTCCAGTGCGAGGAGGCGTGGGCGAGCCACGCCTCGGCGGCTCGGGTGAAAGGTGCGCCGATCCCGACGATCGCCGACGAGCACGTCAGCGTCGCCCACCAGAAGCTCCGTCGCCACCACAAGGGCGTCCGGTGCCACGTGGGCGATCCCGCCGGCGTTGTCGTCGAGAGAGGGATGCGGGTCTCCGGCGACCTACCCATGTTCATCGAGCTCAGCGGGCAGCTCACCCTTGTCGACCTCGTGGTGGTCGGCGACTGGCTGGTGCGTCGCCGCGGGATCACTCCCGAGCAGCTGGTCAAGGCCTGCAAGTCGAGCCGCCACCGCGACCGGAGGAAGGCGCTGACCGCCGCTTGTTTCGTCCGTCGCGGCGTCGACTCGCCGATGGAGACCCGGCTGCGGATGCTCCTCGTCCTCGCGGGGCTCCCCGAACCCGCGGTCAACCTCGAGATCCGCGACGACCTCGGGGAGGTGATCCGGAAGTACGACCTCAGCTATCCCGTCGTACGCGTCGCGGTGGAGTTCAACGGCAAGCTGCACGCGGAGGTGGTGGAGAACTGGGAGGACGACCTCGAGCGTCGCGCGGACATGGACGAGGACGACTGGCGGCTGGTCGTCGTGATCAGCGCCGGCATCTACAAGCATCCGCTCCGCACCCTCCAGCGTGTGCACCGGGTGCTGCTCGCTCGCGGGATGCCGGGCGTGCCCCTCCGGCTGCGCGACGACTGGCGACCGCACTTCCCCGGCTTCTCCGACGCGGCCTGACGTCGTACGCCACACGTGTCCGCGATGTCGCCCCCGCGGCTGGAGACGGAGGGCGACTTCTCGGACACGTGTCCAGCGCTGGCACCGATAGAGTCCGGCCCATGGTCTCCACTCCCCATGGCGCGGACAGCGAGGTCGGCCGCCTGGCCACCGTGATGCTCCACCGCCCCGGCAACGAGCTCAAGCGCCTGACGCCGCGCAACAACGACCGGTTACTGTTCGACGGCATCCCGTGGGTCAACCGGGCGCAGGAGGAGCACGACGCCTTCGCCGAGACGCTGCGCAACCGCGGCGTCGAGGTGCTCTACCTGACCGAGCTGCTCACCGAGACCCTCGAGAGCGAGCTCGCCCGCAACCACGCGATCACCAGCGCGCTGTCCGGCCTGCACCTCGGTGACACGATGCGGCACTACCTCGCGACGGCGCTGCGCGACCTCTCGCCGGCCGAGCTCACCGACGTGCTCACGGCCGGCATCCGCAACGACGAGGTCAAGGGCGGCCACGGCCTGGTCACCAGCCTGCTGCACCCCCACGACTTCCTCATCGACCCGCTTCCCAACCTGCTGTTCACCCGCGACTCCAGCGTGTGGGTGCGCGACCGGGTGGCCGTCACCAGCCTCGCGATGCCCGCGCGCAAGCGCGAGACCCAGCTGACCGAGCTGATCTACACCGAGCACCCGCGCTTCGCCGGCACCCGCAAGATCCACGGCTGGCACAACGAGCACGTCGAGGGCGGCGACGTCCTGCTGCTCGCGCCGGGCGTGATCGCGGTCGGCGTCGGGGAGCGTACGACGCCCGCCGGCGTCGAGCGGCTGGCCCGCCAGGTCTTCCACGCCGACCTCGCCCACACCGTGCTCGCGGTCCCGATCGCCCAGGAGCGGGCGACGATGCACCTCGACACCGTGTGCACGATGGTCGACGTCGACAAGGTCGTGATGTACCCCAACGTCGCCGACACCCTGCGGGCCGTCACCGTCACGCTGGCCGACCAGGGCTCGGACGAGTCCGACCTGACGCTGAGCGTGAGCGAGTCCGAGCCGTTCCTGGTCGCTGCGGCCAAGGCGATGCAGATCGACACGCTCCACCAGATCGACACCGGCCTCGACCCGGTCACCGCCGAGCGCGAGCAGTGGGACGACGGCAACAACACCCTGGCCCTCGCGCCGCGGGTGGCGGTCGCCTACGAGCGCAACGACGAGACCAACGACCGGCTCGAGGACGCCGGCATCGAGGTCGTCCGGATCGCCGGCTCCGAGCTCGGCTCGGGACGCGGTGGCCCGCGCTGCATGAGCTGCCCGATCGCCCGGGAGCCGCTCTCCGTGGACTGAGCACGCTCAGTGCACAACTGTTGACCGAAAAGGCATCACGTTCGTCCGGCTGGCTCGTTGAGACGGCATGACCTCATCGATCCTCGACGCCCTGGACCCCACGGACGCCCAGCGGGTCCTGGCCGCCGGAAACGCGCTGACCCTCCCGCAGGGATGGTCGCCCATCGCGGAGAGCACGCCCGCCGACAAGGCCTACCTCATCACCGAGGGCGAGGTGTCGGTCCGCAAGGGCGGCACCGAGGTGGCCACGCTCGGCCCGGGAGCGGTCGTCGGCGAGACCGCCATCGTCAACAAGACGCTGCGCTCGGCCACCATCGTGGCGCTCACCCCGCTCAAGGTCGTCCACTTCACCAGCGAGCGGATCCAGCAGCTCGCCGAGGACATCCCGGCCTTCGGCGACGCGCTCCGCGCCGCAGCGGCCGAGCGGCTCGAGCGGGGCTGATCCCACCGTGGCGATCGAGTCCGGGCCGCCGCTGCCGGAGCCGCCGCGGCTGCCGCCCGACCTGGGCGACGTCATGGAGTCCTTCCTGCTCGGCGAGGCACCCAGCCTGACCCGAGTCCAGGTCGCCGAGCGCGCCGGCGTACCCCTCGACGTCGCCGTCACCCTCTGGCACCAGCTCGGCTTCCCCCACCGCGACGACGACGACGTCGCCTTCGCCGAGAGCGACGTCGAGGCGCTCCGGCTCAGCGCCGACCTGGTCGAGCTGGGCATCCTGCCGCCCGAGTCGCAGGCGGCGCTGGTGCGCACGTGGGGCCGCAGCTACGCCCGCCTCGCGGAGTGGCAGACCACCCTCCTGGCAGGTCTCGCCGTCGAGGGCGACGACCCCGCCGCGCAGCTCACCACGCTCGCCGGCGACGTGCTCCCGCGCGTCGAGGCGCTGCAGACCTACGTCTGGCGCCGCCACCTCGCCAGCGCCGCCCAGCACCTGCTCGAGGACACCACGGCCCTCGCCCAGACCGAGACCCGGCTGTCGGTGTGCTTCGTCGACATCGTCGGCTACACCACCCAGAGCCGCAGCCTCGACGGCGCCGCGCTCGTCGAGTGGGTCGACCGCTTCGAGCAGGACACCACCACGCTCGTCGTCGACCACGGCGGCCAGGTCATCAAGACCATCGGCGACGAGGTGCTCTTCACCGTCGCCGACCCGGCGGCGGCGGTCACCATCGCCCACACCCTCACCGCGCGCGGCGACGACGACGAGGACCCCTTCCCGCGGGTGCGGGCCGGCATCGCCCACGGTGCCGTCGTACGCCGCCTCGGTGACGTGTTCGGCTCCACGGTCAACGCCGCCTCGAGGCTGACGTCAGCCGCCCGGCCGGGCACCGTGCTCGTCGATGCCGGGGTCCACGAGGCGCTCACGGCACGGGAGGACGACGACGGCGCGTGGCGCTGGCGTCGTCTGAGGCGCGTCTCGGCGAAAGGTTTCCACCACCTCGAGGCGTGGCGGGTCAGACCGTCCCGCGACGAGGACCGGGACCCGGACATGTGAAAGCCCGGTCGTTGTTGACGGGGGAAACAACAACGACCGGGCGAACATCAATCTACTCCGCTCGTGAGCGCGCGCACAACAGTCCCGGACGTTGTGTTCGCCTCGTGGAACGAACGTAGCCCGTTCCTTACCGGATCGTCACCTGCCGGTTGGCGAGCCCGGCGCGGGCGGAGCGCTCCGCGGCGGTGAGCTCGCCGCCCTTCATCGCCTCCTCGAGGTCGGCGGCGAACGCCTTCGCCGGACCCTCCAGGACCTCGGCGCCCGTGCCGAGCGGCAGGTCCCAGACCGGAGCCAGCAGGCCGTGGGCGCGGAACATGCCAACGAACCGCGATCCCTCGGCGACTGAGTCCTTCCCGGCGGCGTGCAGGCGGGCCAGCGCGTCGAGGAGTTGGTCCTCCTGGTGCGGCATCACCCAGCGCAGGTGCTCCTTGGTGCCCACGTTGGTCCAGTACGCCGCCTCGACGGACTCGAGCCGCACGGTGGGCATCACGCCGCTGTTGGCCTGCTCGAGCGCCGCCTCCATGCTGGCGTCGCGGTCGGGGATGTCGTCGATCCAGTACTCGAAGCCGTCGTGGACGGTGATGTCGAGGGTCGTGTCGCTGATCAGGTCCTGCAGGCTCGGGCCCTCGCCCGGCGCGCTGGGCAGGCCGACGATGCCCGGCTCCTCGGTGGCCAGGGCCGCCTCGAGGACCGCGCCGAGGTCGCGTGCGGGGTTGCCGTAGGAGTGCTGCACCTGGAGCCCGAGCCAGATGTCGCCGGAGTCGCGGACCATCGCGGGCGCGGCGCCGGGGAGGAGGGTGGCGAGCCGGACCGTGCGCGAGCCCTCCGTGAGCGTCAGCGGGGCGGTCGCGGCGGGGACCAGCTCGCGCAGCGCGATCACGTCGCACTCACTCGGCATCCCCTCGAAGGGACGGGCCACGAACGTCGGGGCGGCGCCACCGGCCGCGCCGTGGCAGGCCTTGTAGCGCTTGCCCGAGCCGCAGGGGCAGGGCTGGCGGGGTCCGACCTCGCCAGGGGCGGCTGCGGGCTGGGACTTGTTGCGGGACTTCTTGGCCATACCCGGAAACCTAGCCGTCGAGCAGCTCCAGCATGTAGGCCGGGCGGTCGCTGATGACCGCGGTGACGCCGAGGTCGAGGCAGAGCTGGAGGTCCTCGGCGGTGTTGACCGTCCAGACGTGGATCTCCCGGCTCTCCTTGACCAGGTGCCGGCCGAGGCCGGGGTGGTCGCGCAGCTCCTCGATCCCTGGACCGATGATCCAGCCGTCGGGGACGACGGGACGGAGCACTGGCCAGTGGTGCGCCTTCTCCACCAGCATCACCACGTCGAGCTCGGGGGCCAGCCGGCGCACCCGGTTCATCGCGTTGAGGGAGAAGCTCATGACCCGGACGGGGGACCCGGACCGGTCCCACCCGAAGTCGCCGAGGGTGTCGACCAGCCGCCGCTCCACCAGGCCGCCGTACCGCGTCGGGTGCTTGGTCTCGATCGCGAGCTCGACGGGACGGTCGTAGTCGGCGACGGTCGAGAGCAGCTTGCGCAGGGTCAGCACCTTGCCGTGCTCCGGGTCGCGCTCGGGGGCCTCGTCGTCGAGCTCGGACCACGGGTTCTTCCACGAGGCGAAGTCGAGCTCGTCGAGCTCGGCGAGGTTCATCGTCGAGACGATCCCGGCGCTCGCGGCGGTGCGGCGCAGGTTGCGGTCGTGCACGCAGACCAGGTGACCGTCGGCGGTGAGCCGGACGTCGCACTCCAGCGCCTCGGCGCCTTCGTTGAGCGCCTTCACGTACGCCGCCAGGGTGTGCTCGGCCGTGTCGTGGCTGCTGCCGCGGTGGGCGACGACCTGCGGCCGGGTGCGGGTCTGACGGGCGCGGCGGATGCGCGGCGTACGACGCATGGGTCGAGCATGGCACGTCGCCCGCCCCGCGCACGGGATCCCACCGAGCAGCACTGGTCTGGACCTGTCATCCCCGAATCTGGGGAGGATCCTCAACGTTGGTCGAAGGAATCCCCAAGCCTCCGGGCGGGGTGTAGTGGCCACCTACGGTCGCGGTGAGGTGCTCGACACGCGCGTGGGGACACGCCAGGACGCCTCAGGGATGAGGATCTCGATGAGTGACGTCACGCTGCCCTCGCGCCGCAACGTGGTGCGGACCGCCGCCTGGACGGTGCCGGTCGTGGCGGCGACCGTCGGCGCGCCGGCCTTCGCGGCCTCGTGCGGGAGCACCACCTACACGTGGCGGCTCGACTGGAGCAACGACAACACCACCGACACGTTCTCGACCTCCTACCCGGCGGCCACGACCAGCGGCGGGATCCAGACGGGCGTCGCCACCATCACCGGCCCCGCGGGGTCGGCACCCATCGCGGTGACGTTCCGGAGCCAGATGTACGGCACCATGCAGCGCGACGGGGACAACCTCAAGGTGTCCAACGCGTTGTCGCCCGCCGCCAACAACGTCGGCGGCCTGGGACAGGGCGCGGGCCTCAACGTCTCCCACCTGGCCCCGATCTCCTCCGGGCGCGCCAACCGCCAGGAGGTGTCGATCTCGTTCGACCGGGCGGTCACGGGCCTCAGCTTCACGATCACCGACATCGACCGGCAGAGCGGCGACTGGAGCGACCGCGTCGAGCTGACCGGCAGCCGCACCTACGCCGGCCCCAATATCAACGGTGACGGCACGAACGGCCCGGGCAACAGCAACGACGCCTGGCGGCCCGACGACGGCGGCAACGCCGACAACGACTCGGGGTCGCGCAACCTGACGGTCACCTACGCCGGGACGATCGCAGCGAACAGCCCGATCATCCTGACGTTCTGGAACAACTCGGGCGACGGCAACCAGCGCATCTTCCTCAGCGACTTCACGTTCAACGCCGCGGGCTGCTGACACCCGTCAGTGGACGTGGTCGCGCCAGTCGTCGGGCACCCGGCCCGTGGGGCCGGGGGTCGGCTGGTCCACGGGGTGGTGCTGCGGGTCGGCGAGCCGCGGACCGAGCACGCCGACTGACCGGCTGAAGTCCCAGAACCAGTCCTCGCCCGGCTCGAAGCTCTGCATCACCGGGTGCCCGGTGGCGTGGAAGTGCGCCGTGGCGTGCTGCGCCGGGCTGCTGTCGCAGCACCCCACGTGGCCGCACTGCGCGCACCGGCGCAGGTGCACCCACCAGCCACCCGCCTCGTCGCACTCCAGGCACCCGGGTCCGGACGGCGCCGCCTCGGGGTCGATGCCGGCAGGCACGGGGTCGGGGGTCGCATCGGTCATGACCCCACCCTGCCCTGTCAGCGGGCCGCGAGGAAGGCCGGCAGCCAGTGCGCCTCCCAGGCGGGGATCTCCTGCTGCTCGACGGCCGACCGCACGGGCGCCTGCGCGGCGGTCCGGTAGCGGCCCGCCTCGCGCTCGAGGTAGTGGTAGTTCACCAGCTCGCGGCGCAGGTAGGCGAAGTCCTCGTGCACGCCGAGAAGCACCTCGTTGACCTCCTTCTCGGAGTACTCCCGCCCCGGCTCGAACCGGCTCACCACCTCGAGCAGCACGGCCGCGCGCACCTTCCGCCTGGCCGGCACCCGCTCGATGCGCCCGCCGGTGAAGAGCCGGCCCACCAGCCGCTCCTGCTCCGCGCGCGCAGCGTCGTACGCCGCCTCCTGCGGGCCGGCACTCGCCTGCACGGCCGTCCGGGCGACCGTGTAGCTCTCGCCGGTCTCGGCCATGCGCGCTCGCACGACCTTCTTGAAGTCACTGTCCCTGGTCACTCGTGATCACCTCGGCTGCGCTGCGTCCCCAGTACGCCGCTGCAGCGGGCGTTCGACGGTGCGACTCATGGATCCGTCCGAGGATCTGCTCCCCTTCGCCGCCTCGCACGGACTGGGGCCGACGCGTGGGCTGGGCGTTGGACGACGCCCTGGGCGTTGAGTCTCCCAGAGACTCAACGCCCAGGGCAAAGTCTTTGACGGTCCACCCGCGCGGGGTTGACCCGGGCGGACGGCATCGGTTCGGGTGGAGGGAGCGACGAGGCCATCGGGGGTCTCGCCACGACAAGGGAGTCATGCCCCATGCACAGCACCATCAGCAGGACCCTGCTCGCGATCCTCGGCTCGCTCATCGCGGTCGCCGGCCTCGCCAGCCCTTCCCACGCGGTCACCAAGCTGACCGACGCGCAGGCCGCCAGCCAGCTGTCGGCGGTCGGGATCAGCCGGGTCTCCAGCGGCGGCTGCACCAACCGCAACGTGTCGACCTGCACGTCCTACGAGCAGATCAACCAGGAGACCGTCAGCGGGATCAAGACCTTCAAGTCGATCAGCGGCTGCGCGATCACCATCACCGGCGGCACCGAGACCGGGCACGCGTCCGGCACCTACAGCCACTGGAACGGCTACAAGGTCGACGTCAGCCCCACGAGCTGCGTGTCCAGCTACATCACCAGCCACTACTCCTACTCCGGCACCCGCAGCGACGGCGCCGCGCTCTACACGGCCCCGTCGGGCAACGTCTACGCCCGCGAGAGCAACCACTGGGACATCACGTACTACACCTGCGGCTGCTGATACCCGCCTGACACAGCGACGGCGTGGCCCCACACTGGGGCCATGCCGTCGTCGAGCCAGTGGGTGGCGTTCCTCGTCGCCTCGATCCTCTTCATCCAGGTGCCGGGCCCCAGCCTGCTGTTCACCATCGGCCGCGCGCTCACCGTCGGCCGGCGCGAGGCGCTGCTCTCGGTGCTCGGCAACGGGCTCGGCGTGACGGCCCAGGTCGCCCTCGTGGCGGTCGGCCTCGGCGCGGTCGTGGCGGCCAGCGCGACGGCGTACACCCTCATCAAGGTCGCCGGTGCGGCGTACGTCATCTGGCTCGGCGTGCAGGCGATCCGCCACCGCGCCGACGCCCGGCTGGCGATGGCCGCCTCGGTGCCGGTCCGGCGCGGGCACCCGGTGCGGATCGGCTTCACGGTCGGGGCGACGAACCCCAAGACGATCGTGTTCTTCGTGGCCTTCCTGCCGCAGTTCACCGACCCGACCGGCCCGGTCGCGGTGCAGACGATGCTGCTCGGGCTCGTCTTCGGCGCGATGGCGGTCGTCTCCGACGGCACGTGGGCGATCGCGGCGGGCACCGCGCGCGACTGGTTCGCCCGCCGGCCCTCGCGCCTCGACACGCTCAGCGCCACCGGCGGCACCATGATGATCGGCCTCGGCGCCACGATGATCGCCGCCGAGTGACACCCCTAGGGTGCTGGGCATGCGCCTCCTGGTCTCGACGCTCCTGCTGCTGACCGCCCTCGCCGCACCGGCGGCCGCCGAACCCACACCCCTGCCGACCGGCACCGACGTCGACTACCAGCTGGGCGGTCCGGCCTACGTCCCCGACAACGTCGGCATCGTGGTGCGCGACCGCACCGAGACGCCGGCGCCGGGCGCCTACAACGTCTGCTACGTCAACGGCTTCCAGACCCAGCCCGACGCCCGCCGCTTCTGGAGGAAGCACCGTGACCTGGTGCTCCGCGACGGCCGCGGCCGCCCGGTCGAGGACGAGGCCTGGGGTGAGTGGCTGCTCGACATCCGCACGCCCGCGAAGCGCGCGCAGCTGGCGCGGGTCGTCGGCCGCTGGACCGCCGGCTGCGCCCGCGACGGCTTCGACGCGGTGGAGTACGACAACCTCGACTCCTACGTGCGCAGCCGCGGCCTCGTCACCGGCCGGCAGGCGACGGCGTACGCGCGCCTCCTGACCGCGCGAGCCCACGACTCCGGCCTCGCGGCGGGCCAGAAGAACCGCGCCGGCTGGGACGGCCGCCGCGCCGGCTTCGACTTCGCCGTCGCCGAGGAGTGCGGCCGCTACGACGAGTGCGCTGCCTACACCGACGTCTACGGCGACCAGGTGCTCGTCGTCGAGTACCGCGCGCGTGACTTCGACAAGACCTGCACCGGCTACGGCGACCGGCTGGCCGTCGTGCTGCGCGACCGCGACCTCACCCCGGACGGCGTACGCCGCTTCTGCTGAGGCCTCAGCCGACGGGCTCGGGCTCGCGGGCCTTCTGCCGACGGCTCGCCGCCAGGCTCGTCGCGATCGTGACGCCGAGGATGCCGACGATCACGAACAGCGACATCAGCGTCGGCACGTCGGGCACCGACGGCCAGACCAGGTGCGCCCAGTGGAGGACCAGCTTGGCGCCGATGAAGCCGAGGATCGCGGCCAGGCCGTAGCTGAGGTGGACCAGCGCGCTGAGCGCGCCCTCGAGCACGAAGTAGAGCGCCCGGAGCCCGAGGAGGGCGAAGGCGTTGGTCACGAAGACGAGGTAGGGGTCGCCGGTGATGCCGTAGACCGCGGGCACCGAGTCGACGGCGAACACGATGTCCGTGGCGAACACGGCGGCCGTCACGAGGGCGAAGGGGGTCAGCATCCGCACCCCCTGGCGGACCACGGTCATCCGCGGGCCGTCGTACTGGTCGCTGACCGGCATGAAGCGCTTCATCAGCCGGACCACCCGCATCTCCGCGACGTCGACCTGGTGCTCCTGGCCGCGGAGCGCGTCGCGCAGGAGCTTCACGCCGGTGACGAGCAGGACGCCGCCGAAGACCAGGAAGACCCAGTCGAAGCGGGAGAGGGCGGCGGCGCCGAGCGCGATGAAGATGCCGCGCAGCACCAGCGCACCGACGATGCCGTAGAGCAGCACCCGCTGCTTGAGCACCTCGGGCACCGCGAAGGCGGCGAGCAGCAGCATGAAGACGAAGAGGTTGTCGACGCTCAACGTCTTCTCGACGAGGTAGCCGGTGTAGTACTCGAGCCCGCGGTCGCCGCCGTGGGCGCTCCAGACGTAGAGGCCGAAGGTGAGTGGCAGCGCGACGTAGAACGCCGACCAGGCGAGGGCCTCCTTCATCGACACCTCGTGGGGCCGGCGGGTGGCGACGAAGTCGACGACGAGCAGGGCGAGCACCACGCCGATGGTGACGAACCACAGGGTGGGGGACGCGATGGACGACATGGGTCTCCTCAGGAACGAGCTCCTGAGGTCTCCCCCGCCGGCGTCGTGCTGGTGCCGGTCCCCGCCGGGGCGCCTGCGGAGGCGCCGTAGTGACCGGCGGAGGTTGGTGGGGTACTCCCCTCGCGACGCAGTTTAGTTGACCGGGCAACCGCATCGCGAAACGGCGCTGCCCCCGTAGTCTCGCGAGCATGGAGACACGCGAGTACGACGTCGTCGTCATCGGTGGCGGTCCGGTCGGCGAGAACGCGGCGCAGTACGCCGTCGAGGGCACCGGCATGAGCGCCGCCATCATCGAGCGCGAGCTGCTCGGCGGGGAGTGCAGCTACTGGGCGTGCATGCCCAGCAAGGCGTTGCTCCGCCCGATCGCGGTGGCCGCCACGACGGCGGACCTGCCCGGCGTCTCGACCGCGCACGTGGCAGCCCGGGCTCTGCTCGAGCGACGCGACTCCTGGGTCTCGCGCTACGACGACGCCGGGCAGGTGTCCTGGGCCGAGGGCGCCGGACTGGCGGTCGTGCGCGGGCACGGGCGGCTGGCCGGCGAGCGCACCGTGCGGGTCGCCTCCGCCTCCGGGGAGGTCGAGGTCCGAGCCCGCCGGGCCGTGGTGATCGCGACCGGCAGCGAGCCGCACGTGCCCGAGCTGTACGCCGACGCCCTCCCGTGGGGGTCACGCGACGCGACGGGCGTGGTCGAGGTCCCCGACCGGCTGGTGATCGTCGGCGGCGGCGTGGTCGCGTGCGAGGCCGCGGTCTGGATGTCCGCGCTCGGCAGCTCCGTGACCCTCCTCGCCCGGAGCCGGCTGCTCGGCCGGTCGGAGCCGTTCGCCGGTGAGGCCGTGCTGGACGGCCTGCGCGAGCGCGGCGTGACGGTGCACGTCGGCTGCGAGGTCACCGACGTACGCCGCCCGGACGCGGCCGCCACCGGCACGGGCAGGATCCACGGTGGCGCCGTCACCGTGACGACGACCCGTGGCGACCTCGAGGCCGACGAGCTGCTGCTGGCCATCGGGCGCTCGCCGCGGCTCGACGACCTGGGCCTGGGTTCCGTCGGGCTCGAGCCCGCCGACGTCACCGGTGGTCGGCTGCCGGAGTGGCTGCACGTCGTCGGCGACGCCAGCGACGGCCCGCCCCTCACCCACTGGGGCAAGCACCAGGCCCGCGTGGTCGGCGCCCGGATCGCTGCGGCCGCCGCAGGCGAGGTGGCGTGGGAGCCGGACCGCGAGGCGCCGGTGCCGCAGGTCGTGTTCAGCGACCCCGAGGTCGCCAGCGTGGGGATGACGGAGGCCGAGGCGCGCGCAGCCGGCCGCGACGTCGTGGTCACCCGGGTGCCCACCGCGTCGGCCTCCGGGACGGCGCTGCTGCGCGACCACGTCGCCGGCCATTCCCAGCTGGTCGTCGACGCCGAGAGCCGCCTGCTCCTGGGCGCCACCTTCGTGGGCCCCGAGGTGGCCGAGCTGGTCCACGCCGCCACCGTCGCGATCGTCGGTGGCGTCCCGGTCCACGTCCTCCGCCACGCGGTCGCGTCCTACCCCACCGCCAGCGAGCTCTGGCTCCGCCTGCTCGAGGAGCTGCCGAGGGAGTTCCGCACACCGGTTTGATGGCCTCGCTCCGCTTCGCCGTGTCACCGACCACAGATCAAAGGATCGGGCAGGGCTCCTCCGGATTGACTTGAGATCAATTCAATCCCTGCTCGGGACCGTCGGCTCATGGCCGGTGGTGCCGTCCGCGGCGCGGCGGCGCCTGCAGGAGGAGGGCTCGAGCCGGGGGAGCAGCGCTTGGGGTCCCCGCGGGGTTGTGACGGAGGAGCGCAGCGGGGGAGTCACAAGCTCGTGGGGTGAAGCGTTGCGGAGGAGGGTCGGGCAACGACGACGAAGGCGCTGCCTTGAAGCGCCGCGGACACGCGCCGAAGCGAAGCGGAGGCGCAAATCAAGCACAGGACTTATGAGCAGGACCGCGCCAGCCCGGGACAGATCGTGGTTTCGACGCTCGCTCCGCTCGCACCTCAACCACCGAGAGCGGTCAACCCCGCTCCCGGAGGTACCTCCCGAAGTGGGGGACGGTGAAGGCGATCCGGCCGCGCTCGCCGGAGTAGACGAGGCCCTTCTTGAGGAGGGAGTCGCGGGCGGGTGAGAGGGACTGGGGCTTCTTGCCGAGGGCGGCGGCGACGTCGGCGCTGAGGACCGCGTCGGAGTCGGGGTCGTCCTGCGCGGCGGCCACGTCGGCCATCGCCATCAGGTAGTCGCGCTCGCCGGGGGTGGCGCGCTCGTAGCGGGAGCCGAAGAAGCCGACGGCGAGCTCGGACTCCGCCTCGGGGGCCGCGACGGCGACGTCGGCTGCGGTGATCGGCGAGCGGGGGGCAAGGTCCCACACGGCCTTGCCGTAGGCCTGGATGAAGTACGGGTAGCCGCCGGTCGCGTCGTACATCGCGGCGAGGGCGTCGGGCTCGAAGGCGGCGTCCTCGTCGGCGGCGGGGGCCTCGAGGGCACGGTCGGCGGCGTCGCGGGCGAGCCGGTCGATGCGCTGGTAGCTGAAGAGCCGCTCGCTGTAGGACTTGCTGGCGCTCAGCACGGCGGGCAGGTGCGGCAACCCGGCACCGACCACGATGACCGGGAGACCGGACTGGCTGAGCTCGTGGCACGCCGCGCACAGCGCGGAGACGTCGTCGGGGCCGAGGTCCTGCATCTCGTCGATGAAGACGCCGATCCCCTTCCCCACGTCGGCCGCGAGGCCGCCGAGGTCGGTGAACAGCTCGACGAGGTCGATCTCGATGTCGCCGGAGTCGGCCCGCCCGCGTACGGCAGGTACGTCGATGCCGGGGCTCCACTGGTCCTTCAGCCTGGCCCCCGAGCCCGCGTCGCGCTGGGCGAAGGACCGGACCACGCCGAGCACGTGGTCGACGGACTCCTCGTCGCGGTGCCCGAGCTCGCGGACCGCCTGGTGCAGCGCGCTGCTCAGTGGCCGGCGCAGGCCCTGGCCGGGGCGCGCCTCGAGCTTGCCGGTCCCCCACCCCTTGCGCACCGCGGCACCACGCAGCGCGTTGAGCAGGACGGTCTTGCCGACGCCGCGGAGCCCGGTGAGGACCAGGCTGCGCTCGGGCCGGCCCTTGGACACGCGCTCGAGGACGACCTCGAACGCGGCGAGCTGCTCGTCGCGGCCGGCGAGCTCGGGCGGGCGCTGGCCCGCGCCGGGGGCGTACGGGTTCCGGATCGGGTCCACGATCGGACGCTATCGGTGAATCTAGGCCCTGCCCTAGACCGCCGGATACTCGGCGAGTCGGCCCGTCCAGACCGCTGCCGGGGACTGGACGCGGCCGGTGACGCGGGCAGGGGCGCGGGTCTACATTCCGAGGACGGCCCCACGCTCGGGAGGTACCAGACATGCCCGGTCTCAGTCAGCAGCTCCTGCGCCGGAAGCCGATCGCCCCGCCGCGCGGCGACCACGAGGGGCCGGAGCTGGCCCGGAGCCTCGGCACGTTCTCGCTGATGATGTTCGGCGTCGGCGCCACCGTGGGCACCGGCATCTTCTTCGTGCTGCAGGAGGCGGTGCCCGACGCCGGCCCGGCGGTCGTGGTGTCGTTCGTGGTCGCCGGCATCGCGGCCGGCCTGTCGGCGCTCTGCTACGCCGAGCTGGCCAGCTCGATCCCGGTCAGCGGGTCGACGTACTCCTTCACCTACCACTCCATGGGCGAGCTGATGGCGATGGTGATCGCCGCGTGCGTGCTCCTGGAGTACGGCGTCGCGGCGTCGGCCGTCGCGGTCGGGTGGAGCGGCTACTTCAACGAGCTGCTCGACAGCACGATCGGCGTCGCGCTGCCCGATGCGCTGTCGTACTCCCCCGTGCCCTACGAGGACAACGTGACCGGGCTGGTCAACCTGCCGGCCGTCGTGCTCGTCCTCCTCTGCACGGTCCTGCTGGTCCGCGGCGCGAGCGAGTCGGCGCGGGTCAACTCGATCATGGTGCTGGTCAAGCTCGGCGTGCTGATGCTCTTCGTCGTCGTCGCGCTGACCGCCTTCGAGGCCGACCGGTTCGACGGGTTCTTCGCGTCGGGGTCGGCAGGGATCAGCGCGGCCGCCGGCACGATCTTCTTCTCCTTCATCGGCCTCGACGCGGTGTCGACCGCCGGCGAGGAGGTGCGCGACCCGCAACGTGCCCTGCCCCGCGCGATCATGGGTGCGCTGGCGATCGTCGTCGCGGTCTACCTGCTGGTCGCCTTCGCGGGCGTCGGCTCGCAGCCCCTGGCCGAGTTCTCCAGCGACGAGCAGCAGAGCGCCGGCCTCTCAGTCATCCTCGAGAACATCACCGGATCGTCGGTCCCCGGCACGATCGTCGCCGCCGGCGCGGTGATCTCGATCTTCTCCGTGACGCTGGTGACCCTCTACGGCCAGACCCGGATCCTCTTCGCGATGGGTCGTGACCGGATGCTGCCGGACCGCTTCGCCGCGGTGAGCTCGCGCACCCTCACCCCGACGTTCAACACCGTCGTCGTGGGGATCGTGGTCGCGCTGATCGCCGGCTTCGTGCCCGCCGACTACCTCTGGGACACAGTCTCGATCGGCACCCTGGTCGCCTTCAGCGTGGTCGCGATCAGCATCCTCATCCTGCGACGCACCCAGCCCGACCTCGAGCGGCCCTTCCGGGTGCCCGGCTACCCGGTCACCCCGGTCCTCACCATCGCCGCGTGCGCCTACGTCCTTTCCGGCCTGGCCGCGGTGACGTGGCTGATCTTCGGCACCTGGCTGGCGGTCGTGCTCGTCTTCTACGCCGTGTGGGGCCGGCACCACTCCCGCCTGCAGACCGGCGAGCACGAAGGAGCATCGCTGTGACGCTGATGGTGGGCTTCGTCCCCGGCAAGGACGACCGGGCGGTCCTCGAGCTGGCCGTGATGCTCGCCCGCTCCGACGGCGACGACCTGCGCATCGTCACCGCCGCCCCGTCGCGGTGGCCGACGCCGTTGGCCGGCGGCACCGACCGCGAGTACGCCGACTGGGCGCAGGCCTACGGCGACGCGGCCGTCGCCGAGGCGACCGCCCTCGTGGCCGACATCGATCCGCAGGTCCCGGCGCGGGTGACCTGGGTCCAGGGCCGTTCCGCCTCGTCGGTGCTCCTGGCGCAGGCCGAGAAGCACGGCGTGCGGGCCGTGGTGGTGGGCTCGGGCCAGGCCGGCGCCTACGGCCACGTCTTCATCAGCTCCACGGTCGACGTGCTCCTCCACTCGGCGGAGGTGCCGGTGGCGATCGCGCCCCGCGGGTACGACGCCCCGCCGGGGGCGACGGTCACCCGCGCGACGTGCGCCTTCCGCGGCGACGAGCGCTCGCTCCGGACGCTGCACGCGGCGTCGGAGGTCTGTGCCCGCACCGGAGCGGCCCTGCGGATCGCGACCTTCGCGGTGCGCGGCCGGACGATGTTCCCGCACGAGACCGGCCCGCACGACGAGGACATGGTCACCGAGGCCTGGGCCGAGCAGGCCGGCGTGCTCCAGGCCGAGGCGCTGGCCTCGCTGCCCGATCCCCGGCCCGACGACGTGCAGGCCGTGGTCGCCACCGGCCGCACGTGGCAGGCGGCGATGGACCGGCTGCACTGGCAGCGTGGCGACCTGCTCGTGGTCGGCTCCTCGCGCACCGGCCTGGCCACGCGGCTCTTCCTCGGCTCCAACGCCACCAAGATCCTGCGGACCTCCCCGGTCCCGGTGCTGGCGGTGCCCTGAGTCCTAGCCCGCCTGCGGCGAGGAGCGCTCGACACGCTCGCGGGCGGCGTCGTAGGCGTCGTCGAGGCCCCGGCGCAGCAGCGCGATCAGGTCGGGCACCTCGTCGGCGGCGAGCCGGAAGGTGCCCGCGCACACGTTGTCCCGCCACAGCGAGAGCACCACGAGCAGCGACTCCTGGTGCCAGGTCACGCGCAGCGAACGGTCCTCACCGCGGGGGTCGAGGAAGACCGCCCCGGTGCGAGGAGTGCGTTGCTGGGCCATGTCCCATTGTGACCCGGCCCACAAGGCTGTGCCTAGACTCGGTTTCGTGCCCGAGCTGCCGGAGGTCGAAGCCCTCGCCCAGGACCTGCGCAAGCGCCTGGTCGGACGGGCCATCACCCGCATCGACCTCGCCGCCTTCAGTGCGCTGAAGACCTTCGAACCGCCGCTCCAGGCGCTGCACGGCACGCTGGTCGACGACGTGACCCGCCACGGCAAGTTCCTCGACATCGACGCCAGCGGCGTGCACGTCGTCATCCACCTCGCGCGCGCCGGCTGGATCCGCTGGCGCGACGAGGTGCCCGCTCTCCCGGCGCGGCCCAACAGCAAGAACCCGCTGGCGGTCCGGATCGTCATCGACGACGAGGTCGGGCTCGACGTCACGGAGGCCGGCACGAAGAAGAGCCTGGCGATGTACGTCGTGCGCGACCCCGCCGACGTACCCGGGGTGGCGCGGCTCGGGCCGGACCCGCTCGCCGACGACTTCACGCCCGAGGTGCTCCGCTCGATCCTCGAGGCCGAGGGGCGCAAGCAGATCAAGGGCGTGCTGCGGATGCAGTCCATCGTCGCCGGCATCGGCAACGCCTACTCCGACGAGATCCTGCACGCCGCCCGGATGTCACCGTTCAAGCCGGCCAACAGCCTGGACGACGCCGAGCTGCAGACGTTGTACGCCGCCATCCGCGACACCCTCACCGGGGCCGTCGAGCGGGCGAGCGGGGTCGCGATGAGCGAGCTGAAGGGCGAGAAGAAGACCAACCTCGCGGTGCACGGCAAGACGGGCCAGAAGTGCCCGGTGTGCGGCGACGTGGTGCGCGAGGTGTCCTTCGCCGACTCGAGCCTGCAGTACTGCGCGACGTGCCAGACGGGCGGGAAGCCGCTGGCCGACCGGCGGATGTCCAAGCTGCTGAAGTGAGAGGTGCCGGTCGGACCCACCCCCGTGACAGTCCGACCAGCACCTTCGTCAAGTTTACCTTGACGAAGGTGCTCCGTGTCACGCAGTCGCGCCCTTGGACGCCGACTTCTTCGCGAATCGCTCCCAGGCGGCCTGCCGGGTCACCCCGAGCACCCGGCCGATCTCGGCCCACGTGATCCCACGGTCGTGGAGCATCTCGACCCACTCCTGCGCGAACGAGATGTTCTGCTCGGCCGACGCGAGGATCTGCGGCAGGGCGGCCAGCACCTCGGCGTCGGACATCCGGTCCCACGGCATGACGCCGCGCGCGGCGGCCATCCGCTCCTCGTCGTGGAGGATGCCGTGGAAGGTGTCGACGCACGACCGGCAGATCTGGGCGCCGAGGCCCCCGACCAGCGGCACGTCGGTGCCCGGGCCGCCCGGGGTCGCGCAGAACGAACAGATCCTGCCCTCACGAGCGATGCTCATGCTGCCGCCCTCCCTCCCGGTCCGTGGAAACCATGCTAGCCGCCGCACCCACCCCTGCGGGTGAGTCGAGTGAGACGGGTCACTCCATCTCGGGCACGTCGAGGTCGCCGAACATCGAGCCGCACGTGTCGTTGACGTAGGTGGTGAAGGCCTCGACCTTCTTCTGCGCCTCCTCGGACATGTCGTTCTCGAGGGCGTTGAGGTCGGGCGACTTCAGGTCGGCCTCGGAGATGCCCTTGGCGGCCTTCACGGTCTCCTCGAAGCCCTCGCGTGCCTCGTCGGAGATGTTCTCGGGGGTGCCGACCTCCTCCATCTTCTCGGCCCACGAGTGCATCGCGTCGGCCATCTCCTTCTCGCTCGGCAGCGCCGCGTCGGGATCGGTGAAGTCGAGGTCGAGGTCGGTGAAGAGGCTGGACTGGGTGGTGCAGAAGTCGTCCTTGCTCGCGTCGGCGGGGGCTCCGCCGCCGCTGCCGCCGCACGCCGCGGTCGCCGCCCCGACCAGCAGCGCCGCGCTGGTCACGGTCAGGCGGGTACGGATCGTCATGGGTGTCCCCCTTCGCACGGACGCGGCGGTCGCGTCGTCGGGTGCCTACCCTGTCGTGGCGCGGCTCAGTCGTCCACTCGGAAGGCCGCCGGCAGCGGGAGGCGCAGGGCCCGCCCGACGGCTTCGAGGTACTCCCCGCGCGGACGGCGTACGACACCGAGGCTGGCCAGGTGGGGCGTCTGCCACTGCACGTCGAGCACCCGCTGGTCGGCGTGCTCGTCGCGGAGCAGGTCGACCAGCCCGAGCAGCGCGACCTTCGAGGCGTCGCGGTCGCGGTGGAACATCGACTCCCCGGCGAACAGGCCGCCGATGCTGACGCCGTAGAGCCCGCCAGCGAGCCGCCCGTCGCGCCACGCCTCGACCGAGTGCGCCCAGCCGAGGTGGTGGAGGCGGGTGTAGCCGCGGACGAACTCCGGGGTGATCCAGCCGTCAGGACGCTCCGGGCTGCCGCACTGCGCCATCACCTCGTCGAAGGCGGTGTCCACGCGGATCTCGAAGGCGCGGGCCGAGCGGCGCAGCGACCGCGACACCCTGATCCCGTCGAGCGGCAGCACGCCCCGCTCCACCGGGGAGAACCAGCCGAGCTCCTCGCGGTCCAGCGTCACCGGCATCGGGAAGAGGCCGAGGCTGTAGGCCGTGATCAGCGTGCCCGCCTCGAGGTCCGCACCGAGCGCGACGAGGTCGTCGTCGGGGTCCCACGTGGAGTGGTGCGGGAACGCCCACGGCGTGGGGTCGGGCGCGATGGGCACGGGCCTCACGCTAGCGAGTCGCCCCCACCCCGGCCGTACGATCGCGCCATGGGCTTGAAGGAGACGGTCGGGCGCCAGCTCGCACCCCGCATCCAGGAGATGGCACCCGGCCTGACCACCGGGTTCGTCCGTGAGGCGCTCAACCGCGCCATCGACGGCATCGGTCCCCTCACGCCGGCCGCCGAGGCCGCGGACAAGCAGCTCGCCGAGCAGCGCGGCAACGTCGACCGGGCGATCCACGAGGTCATCGAGAACAACGTGCGGATCGCCGGCGCCCAGGGATTCGTCACCAACATCGGCGGTCTCGTCACGATGGCCGTGACCATCCCCGCCAACGTCACCGGCCTGGCCCTGGTCCAGTGCCGGATGGTGGCCGGCATCGCGCACCTGCGCGGTCACGACCTCGAGGACCCGCGGGTGCGCAACGCGATCCTCGCCCTGCTGCTCGGCGAGGAGCAGGTGAGCGAGCTGGTCAAGAAGCGCAAGCTCCCGGCGACGCCGATGGCGCTCGCCACCGCCCCGGCCCACGACCCGACGCTCGACGGCACGATCTCCGCGGTCGTCGCGACCGACATCATCACCCGCGTCGCGGGCAAGCGGCTGGCGACCACCGTCGGCCGGAAGATCCCCGTCGTCGGCGGCGTGGTCGGCGCCGGTGCCGACGGCTTCGCCACCTGGAAGGTCGGCCGCTACGCCGACCGCGAGCTGCTGCCGCGGCCGCGCTGATGCGCCGGTCGCTGCTGGCCCTGCTGCCGCTGACCGCGTCCCTCGCGGTGACGTCCGCCCCGGTCGCGGCCACCGGCGAGGCGTGCGACGGTCGCCCGGCGACGATCGTCGCCGTCGAGGGACGGCCCACCCGCGGGACGGAGGGCGACGACGTCATCGTCGGCACCGACGGGCCGGAGGTGGTGGACGCCCTGGGCGGCAACGACGTCGTCTGCGGGCTCGGTGGGGGCGACGAGATCCATGGCGGGGCGGGTGACGACCGGCTCTTCGGCGGCCTCAGCGGCCGTGACGAGAACGGGGTCTACCAGGCAGACACGGTCGTCCCCGGTGCGGGCGACGACACCATCGACCTGGGGCTCGACCCGGAGGCGCTCACGGACGGACCGGAGGACAACGGGCCGGGCTTCGACTCGATCAGCTGGGCGGAAAGCCCCGCGGGCGTCACCGTCGATCTCGTGGCCGGCACCGCGGTCGGCGAGGGCACGGACACGATCGTCCTCCAGCCTGCGACCAAGGTCGTCGGATCGGTCCACGCCGACACCATCTCGGGGTCCGATCGCGACGAGCTGTTCGACACCGGTCCTGGGGACGACGTCGTCACCACCGTGGGCGGCGACGACGGTGTCATCACCGGCAGCGGGGCCGACCGCGTCGACACGGGGAGCGGGGACGACTCCGTGGCGATCGGCCGGGGTGCGGACGAGGTCGACACCGGACCGGGTGCCGATCGCATCGAGGTGCAGCGCCACGCCGCCGGATCGACGGCCCGCACCGGTGCCGGCCGGGACTCGATCCTCATGGACGGGCCGGCCGACATCGACACCGGGAGCGGGCACGACGAGTGGCTCGTGGTCCTGCGCCCCGGCGGCGACCGGTTCGCCGTCGCCGGTGGCACCGGCCGCGACGACCTCGACGTCGTCACGCGTGGCTTCGCCGACGCCCGCGTGACCTGGGACAACGCCCGCGGGCGGGTGCGGACCGGCACCGGGCTCCTGGGGCGGACGTCCGGGTTCGAGCGGCTCACCCTCGCCGAGGGCGTGCGGTGGACGTTCGTCGGAGCCGACGTCGGTGAGCACGTCCGGGCCTCCTACTGGGCCTCCCCCGTCGTGCTGCGGGGACGCGGCGGTGCCGACGTCCTCACCGGCACCCCGGGCGACGACGTGCTCGACGGCGGGGCCGGACGCGACGTGCTCCGCGGTGCCTCCGGCCGCGACGTCTGCCGCGCCGGCGAGGTGCTGCGCGGGTGCGAGTCGCGCGGCTGACGGACTACTTGCTGCCCTTCATCCGGCGGTAGGCGTCGAGCGTGCCTCGGCCGGCAGGGCTCTCCTCGAGCGTGCGCACGATCCTGCGCTTGACCCGGTACGTCGGTGTGGCGCGCGCCCGGTCGCGCTCGGCGTGCGCCTCGCGGACCTCCTCGTGGAGCCGCTCCTCCACCGCCCGCAGCCGCGCGCCCTCGACGAGCAACGCGCTGATCGCGTCGAGCGCCGACGGCAGCAGCAGGTCGGGGGTGACGGTGTCGGGGTCGACGAACGTGCCGAGGTCCGGGCCGAGGAGGTCGTCGAGCGAGCCGGAGACGTCGTACCCGCGCTCGGCGATGGCGTCCACCCAGCTGCGGGAGAGGTCCTGCGCCCACGCGTGGTCCTCGGGCGAGAGGCCCAGCCGCGCCGAGGCGACCCCGCGCGACAGCGTCTGGTGGGCGAGCAGCTCGCGCACCAGGGGCCGGTAGTCGGGCGGGGAGATGATCGAGGTGACCCGCTGGTTGATGGTGCGCAGCAGCGAGGTCTCGGGCACCCCGAGGGACGGGTTCTCCCGCTCGGCGGTGAGGTCGAGCTCGATGCCGTCGAGGCCGAACGTGTGCGAGAACCGACGCCACAGCTCGCCGCGGTCGGAGCCCGACGGCGGGACGGTGACGAGGTGGACCCGCTCCGGCGGCAGCGAGCCGGCCCAGCGGGCGAGGATGTCGGGGAGCTCCTGGACCGCCCAGAACCACGAGCCGATCTTCGACTCGCGTGCCGGGTCTCGGATGGTCTCGAGGAACCTCGCGTAGGTGATGTGGCTGCGGTGCTTGACGTTCTCCTGCCACTCCGCGGGGATCTGGCGGACCAGGTCGCGGACCGAGAGGACCAGGTGCACCTCGGCGTCGCCGAGCGAGGTCAGCGCGCGCTCGACCTGGGTGGGCGTCGCGCGGGCGAAGATCTCGTGGCTGACGATCGCGGTGCCGTGCCACTCCCGCACCTGCTCGGCCAGCCGGTCCCAGGCACCGACGGCCTCGGTCTCCAGGCCGCCCCAGGGCAGCGTCATCAGGTCGAGCGCGGCGAGGAAGTGCGCGTCGAAGCGGTCGGCGGGGTAGAGGATGTCGTGCTCGCGCAGGGTCGCCTGGTTGCGGAACAGGACGTCCTGCAGGTAGGACGTGCCGGTCTTGGGGCAGCCCACGTGCAGCAGCACTCGCCTGCTCACCGCTCCACGCTCCTCTCCACCTTCGGGTCCGCCGTGCGCCAGCCCGGGTCGACGACCATGCGGATCGCCAGGTCCAGCACCTGCTGGTCCGCGGCGCCCGGGCCGCTCGCGGCCGGCGGCTCGGTGCGCGGCGCGAGGGCGGCGAGGTCGCCGACGACAGCGTAGCCAGCGCGCCGGACGTCCCGCGTCATGCGGGCGGCGGAGGCCGCGACCCACTCCCGCTCTCGCTCAGGCACGACGGCGGGCGCGGTGCCGGTGTCGGGGATCCGGCGCTGCAGGGTGCGCATCAGGGCGGGTCGCTCGTGGGCCGGGACACGCAGGCCGACGACCGCGGCGATGCGGCGGGCCAGCTCGGCCTGGTCGGCGCCGGGCACCCGCACCTCGGGCAGGCGGCGTACGCCGACCTGGCGGGGCAGGCGGTCGAGGTCGGTGACGATCCGGACGAGGGGGCGGCGCGCGTTCCACCGGCGGGCCGAGGCGGGCAGGTCGGCGCGGGCGGGGAGCTGGTCGCGCTCACGCCAGAACCGCAGCCACTCCGCCCACGGCGTGCTGCCGGTCTCGAAGCAGCGCTGGGTCCAGGTGTGGGAGAGCAGCTCGTCGAGCGGCCTGCCGACGGCGACCAGGAAGGGGCGTGGGCCGCCCTCGGGACGACCGCGCGAGGCGAGGTCCTCGCGCCACCGCGCGGCGAGGAGCGGGTCGCCGACGAGGCGGTAGCGCAGCCGCCACGGCCGCGCCCAGGAGGTGCGGACCGGGTCGGGGCCGAGGGCGACGAGGTCGTCGGCGAGCAGCACGCTCGCGACCCGGAGCAGCTCGTGCGCGGACACCGTGGCCGGGTCGACCGGTTGCGGGCCGAAGGCCGGCGCGTCCACGCCGACGAGGGGCAGGTCGGCCTTCCCGCGGCCGGCAGCGGGCGCGGCCAGCACCCGGTCGGCGAGTCGAGTGCCCTCGCGGTCGTGGTCGGCACGGGGCTGCGCACTCGACGCGCGGACGAGGTTGATCCGGCGCAGCAGCTCGAGCTGCTGGGCGCCGGGCACGGCACCGGTCGCCGGTCCGGTGGGCGCGTCGTCGTGCCACGCCAGCCACGGCGTCGTACCGCCCTGGCGCAGGTGGTCGACCCAGCTCCGTGCGCGCTCGCTCAACGGTCGCGCAGCCGACGGGCGGTGACGCGCAACCGGTCGCCCAGCGTCTCGGCCGCGGCGCGGTTGGCGGCCTCCTGCGTCATCTCGGCCAGCGCGTCGAGGGCGGCGCCGAGCTCGAGCTTGGCCCGGACCCGGTCGGGGTCGCGCCACACGACGCCCTCCGCGGGACGGCGGGGACGCAGGTCCTCCACGTCGCCGACCACGTCGACGCCGCTGCCCTTGATCCACTCGATCCAGCGCTCGGCCTGCTGCTCGGCGAAGTCGTAGCGGTCGGGCGGCAGCCGGACCGGGATCGCCTCCCGGGAGACCAACACCTCCTGCGCGAGCTGCTCGCGGATCAGGCTGTCGTACACCGGGTCGCGGCGCACGCCGAGCTCGAGGCGCCGGTTGAGCTTGCGCAGCAGCGAGGTCTCGGCGATGCCGAGGGACCGGTTGTCCCGCTCGGAGTCCAGCGGTGCCCACGCCGGGTCGATGCCGAAGGCCCGGCAGAACCGCAGCCACAGCTCGTCGCCGTTGGGGCCGCGGTCGTGCGGGACGGTGACGACGTGGACGCGCTCGGGCGGGAGCTTCGCGCCCCAGCGGGCGAGCACCGTCGGCAGGTCCATCGCGTTGAAGAACCAGGTCTGGCCGCGCTCGACCTTGGTGAGGAAGCGCTTGAAGGGCCACTTGCGGCCCTGCTTGATCGACTCCTGCCACGCGGCCGGCAGCTGGCGGCCGAGGTCGCGCGCGGAGTAGATGACGTGGACCTCGTTGCCGGCGAGGTCGTTCAGCGCCTTGGCGACCTTGTCTGGCTTGGCGCCGGCGAGGATCTCGTGGCTGATCACCACGTTGCCCTCGGCCTTCTGGACCTTGCGGACCATCGCGTCCCAGGACCCGCGGGCGTGGCCGGGGGCGCCGCCCCAGTCCTGCTCGAGCAGGTCGAGCGCCGCCCGGAAGTGGAAGACGTCGGAGTGGCCGGAGCGCGGCGCCGGAATGGTGACGCCGTGCCGCGCGAGCGAGGCGAGGTTGAGGTCCAGGCGGTCCTGGAGGTAGGTCGTCCCGGTCTTCGGGGCCCCGATGTGGAGGTGGACGACGCGGGTCATGGCGCAGATTGTGCCAGTCCGCCCAGCGCTCGTACGACGGCGCTCGGGCTCGGGCGGCCGAGCTGCCCGGCCATCCAGACGCTGGTGCCGACGACGGCGTCGAGGTCGACCCCGTGGTCGATCCCCAGCCCGGTCAGCATCCACACCAGGTCCTCGGTGGCGAGGTTGCCGGTCGCCGACTTCGCGTAGGGGCAGCCGCCCAGCCCGCCGGCGCTGGCGTCGAAGGTGGTGATCCCCTCCTGGAGCGCGGCGAAGGTGTTGGCGAGGGCCTGGCCGTAGGTGTCGTGGAAGTGCATCGCCAGCCGGTCGGTGCCCACGCCCGCCTCGGCGAAGGCCGCGACGAGAGCCTTGACATGCCCGGCGGTCGCGACGCCGATGGTGTCGCCGAGGCTGAGCTGGGAGGCGCCGAGGTCGAGCAGCCGGGTGCCGGCGGTGACGACCTGCTCGACCGGCACCGCTCCCTCCCACGGGTCGCCGAAGCACATCGAGACGTAGGCGCGGACGTCCATCCCGGCCTCACGGGCGCGGGCCACGGTCGGCTCGAACATGGCGAACTGCTCGTCGAAGGTGCGGTTGAGGTTCTTGCTCGCGAAGGTCTCGGTGGCGCTGCCGAAGATCGCGATGTGCTCGAGGCCCAGCTCGAGGGCCCGGTCGAGGCCACGCTCGTTGGGCACCAGCACCGGCAGGTGCCGACCCGCCTCGCCGAGGTCGGCCATCAGCTCGGCGGCATCCGCGAGCTGCGGCACCCACCTCGGGTGCACGAAGCTGGTGGCCTCGACGATCGAGAGCCCGGCGGCCACGAGGCGGTGTACGAACTCGGCCTTGACGTCGACCGGGACGATCGCCTGCTCGTTCTGCAGGCCGTCGCGGGGACCGACCTCGTAGATCGTGACGGCCGACGGCAGGCCGTCGGCCCGGACCTGCATCGGGAGCCCGCTCACGCGTCAGCCTCCACCACGAAGAGCACGGCACCGAGCTTGACGAGGTCGCCGGCCGCGGCGCCGACCGAGGTCACCGTGCCGGCGAAGGGCGCCTTGAGCGCGAGCTCCATCTTCATCGCCTCCATCACCCCCAGCGTCTCACCCTCGGCCACGGCCCGGCCCTCGGCGACGTTGACCGCCAGGACGGTGCCGGGCATGGGTGCGGTCAGGGTGCCGTCGCCGGCCTCCGGCCCGTGGTCGGCGAAGGGGTCGTGCCGGTCGAAGACGTAGCGCTGGCCGCGGTGGACGACCTCGACCGCGTTCGACCTGACGCTCACGAAGGCGGCGGCGACTGAGGCCCCGGGTGGCACGTCCACGAGGTCGGTGCCCACGACGACCCGCACCGGGGCAGGCTCGCCCGCCGAGCGCCAGCCGTCGGCCTGCCACGGTCCGGCGGCGCGAGGAGCGACCAGCGCGGTGGCCGCCACCAGCCGGGCCTCCGCGTCGTCGGGAGCCGGCACGTCGTGGCGGTCGAGCCAGGCCGTGTCGATCGTGGCGTCTCGGAACTCGTCCGAGGCCGCGAGGACCCGCAGGAAGCCGGTGTTGGTGGTCAGGCCCGCGACCTCGGTGCGACCGAGGGCCTCGACGAGCCGTCGGCGGGCCTCCTCGCGATCGACCCCGACGGCGATCACCTTGGCGAGCATGGGGTCGAAGGAGGTCGTCACCTCCTGCCCCGGCTCGAGCGCGTGGTCCACGCGGATCCCGTCGCCGCGCGGCCACCCGACGTGGGTCGCCACCCCGGCCTGGGGCAGGAAGCCGTTGAAGGAGTCCTCGGCGTAGACGCGGGCCTCGATGGCGTGGCCCTCGAGGGTGACGTCGGCCTGCTCGATGCCCAGCGGCTCGCCAGTCGCGACGCGGAGCTGCAGCTCGACGAGATCGACCCGCTCCCCGCGGACCCGGGTGACCTCCTCGGTCACCGGGTGCTCGACCTGGAGGCGGGTGTTCATCTCGAGGAAGTAGAACTCCCCGGTCGCGTTGTCGAGCAGGAACTCCACGGTCCCGGCGTTGGCGTACGACACCTGCTGGGCGAGCGCGACCGCGGCCGAGGTGATCGCCTCGCGCTGCGCGTCGGAGATCGTCGGCGCGGGTGCCTCCTCCAGCACCTTCTGGTGGCGCCGCTGGGTGGAGCAGTCGCGCTCGAAGAAGTGCAGGACGTGGCCGTGGGTGTCGCCGAGGACCTGCACCTCGATGTGGCGGCCGGACTCGACGTACTTCTCGATTAGCAGGGTGTCGTCGCCGAACGAGCTCGCCGCCTCGCGCGCCGCAGCCGCCCGGGCCTCCGGCAGCTCGGCCGCGGTCCGGACGACGCGCATGCCCTTGCCGCCACCGCCGGCAGCGGCCTTGACCAGCACCGGGTAGGCGAACGACTCCGGGTCGTCGTCGAGGGCGTACGACGGCACCACCGGCACGCCCGCGGCGACGGCGATCTCGCGGGCGGCGTCCTTGCGGCCCATCGCGTCCATCACCTCGGCGGTCGGCCCGACCAGCGTGATGCCCGCCTCCGCGAGGGCGCGGGCGAAGGGCGCGCGCTCCGAGAGGAAGCCGTAGCCGGGGTGGACGTAGCCCGCCCCGGCCTCCTGCGCGGCCGCCACGACCGCCTCGACGTCGAGGTAGGACGGCACCGCGACCGCCCGGTCGGCCTCCCGCACGTGGGGCGCGCCGGCGTCCTGGTCGGTGTGCAGGGCGACGGTCCGCCAGCCGAGCCGCTTCGCCGTGCGCATGACGCGGAGGGCGATCTCGCCGCGGTTGGCGATCAAGAGGGTGTTCATGTCGTCACATCCTGAAGACGCCGTAGGAGGGCTCGGGCACCGGGACCGCGGAGGTCACCGAGAGCGCCATGCCGAGGATGCGGCGGGTGTCGGCGGGGTCGATGACGCCGTCGTCCCACAGCCGCGCGGTCGAGTAGTAGGGCGAGCCCTGGGTCTCGTACTGCTCGCGGATCGGTGCCTTGAAGGCCTCCTCGTCCTCGGCCGACCACTCCTGGCCGGCCTTCTCCAGGCCGTCGCGGCGCACTGTGGCGAGGACGCCCGCGGCCTGCTCGCCGCCCATCACCGAGATCCGGGCGTTCGGCCACATCCAGAGGAAGCGCGGGTCGTAGGCGCGGCCGTTCATGCCGTAGTTGCCGGCCCCGAAGGAGCCACCGATGACGACGGTGAACTTCGGCACGACGCTGCACGCGACCGCGGTGACGAGCTTGGCGCCGTCGCGGGCGATGCCCTTGTTCTCGTACTCGCGGCCGACCATGAAGCCGGTGATGTTCTGCAGGAACACCAGCGGGATCCTGCGCTGGTTGCACAGCTCGACGAAGTGCGCGCCCTTGAGCGCGGACTCGCTGAAGAGGATGCCGTTGTTGGCCACGATGCCGACCTCGTGGCCGTGGATCCGCGCGAAGCCGCACACCAGCGTGTCGCCGTAGAGCTTCTTGAACTCGTGGAAGCGGCTGCCGTCGACGACGCGGCGGATCACCTCGCGCACGTCGTACGGCGTGCGGGTGTCGGTGGGCACGACGTCGTAGATCGACTCCGGCGGCTCGTGCGGCTCCTCCACGGCTGCGTGGTCGACCCGGGACGGCTCCGGCGCCGGGAGGGTGTCGATGACGCTGCGCAGGATCGCGAGCGCGTGGGCGTCGTCCTCGGCGAGGTGGTCGACCACGCCGGACGTCCGGGCGTGCACGTCGCCGCCGCCGAGGTCCTCGGCGCTCACGACCTCACCGGTCGCGGCCTTCACCAGCGGCGGGCCGCCGAGGAAGATCGTGCCCTGGTTGCGCACGATCACGGTCTCGTCCGACATGGCGGGCACGTAGGCCCCTCCGGCGGTGCAGGACCCCATCACCGCGGCGAGCTGGGGGACGCGCTGGGCGGAGAGGTTGGCCTGGTTGAAGAAGATCCGGCCGAAGTGCTCGCGGTCGGGGAACACCTCGTCCTGCATCGGCAGGAAGGCGCCGCCGGAGTCGACGAGCGCGATGCAGGGCAGGCGGTTCTCGGCGGCGACGGTCTGGGCCCGGAGGTGCTTCTTGACCGTCATCGGGTAGTAGGTGCCGCCCTTCACCGTCGCGTCGTTGGCGATGACCATGACGGGGCGACCGTGCACGAGGCCGATGCCGGTGACGATGCTCGCGCTGGGGACGGCGTAGTCGTCGGCCTCTCCCCCCTGACCGCTGCCGTACATGCCGTACGCCGCCAGCGGCGCGAGCTCGAGGAACGGGCTGCCCGGGTCGAGCAGCCGGTCCACGCGGTCGCGGACCAGCAGCTTGCCGCGGTCGGTGTGCTTGCGACGCGCGCTCTCCGACCCGCCCTGACGCACCCGGGCCAGCCGGGCGCGGAGGTCGTCGACGAGCTCGCGCATGGTGGGTGGGGTCTGGGGCTCGGACACCGCCTCAGGTTAGCGATCGTTAACCCACGGAGTCCAGTGGCGGGAACTCGCCCCGGACGGTCGTGCCCCGTCCCGGCGCGGTCTCCAGGCGGAGGCTGCCGCCGGCCGCCGCGACCCGGGCCTCCATGCCGAGGAGCCCGCCGGCCTCGACGAGGGCCCGGTCGAAGCCGCTGCCGTTGTCCGAGACCGTGAAGGAGAGGTGGGGCAGGCCGCGCACGGTGACCAGCACCTCGCTCGCGCCGGCGTGCTTGGCGGCGTTGGTGAGCGCCTCGAGGATGCAGAAGTACGCCGCCGCCTCGACCTGCCGGCTTGGCCGCTCGAAGTCGGCGACGTCGAGGGTCACCGGCACGGTGGAGCGCCGGGCGGTCGACTGGAGGGCGGCGACCAGGCCCCGCTCGGTGAGCAGCGGCGGGTAGATGCCACGGGCCAGCTCCCGCAGCTCGACGAGGACCTCGCGGTTGTCGGCGGCCAGCTGCCCGAGCAGCGCGGTGGCGCCGTCCTGCCGGCCCGCCTCGAGCTCCTTGCGGGCGCGCTCGATCGTGACGCTCATCGCGAGCAGCCGCTGCTGGGCGCCGTCGTGGAGGTCGCGCTCCAGGCTGCGCCGGGCGGCGTCGGCCACCTCGACGATGCGGGTGCGCGACTCGGTGAGCTGGGTCGACTGCTCCTGGACTCGGGCGTAGGCCCCGCGCACGAGGAAGACCACGACGAGCACGCCGGCCGGCAGCGAGGAGGCGATGACGAGCGCGTTGACCCACCAGAGGTCGTCCAGCGCCTCCATCCGGCGCCACTCGCCCAGCGCCACGATCGCCGCGCTGCCCACCACGGCCACCACCATCAGCGCGTGGACCCAGCGGGCTGAGAGGTAGGGGTAGGCCACCAGCAGAGGCACCATCGTCAGCAGCGCGGTGAGCGGCGAGAGGACCGGCGTGGCCCAGGTGCCGCCGACGGCGAAGAGCAGCGCCGACAGGGTCAGGCCGAGGATCGCCGCGTTGGCGCCGAAGCGCCGGGACAGGGGCGGCGTCGCCAGCATCAGCACGAGCGACACGACCATCACGGCCAGGTCGATCTCGACAGCCGTGTGCTTGAAACCCAGCAGGTACGCCGCTCCCAGCAGCACCGTCGCCGCGGTCAGCGCGATCAGGTTGATCCGCAGCAGCCACGCCAGGGCGGGGTCGAGGCGGTCCCAGCCGGCGAGGATCCCCCTCATCTGCGGGGCGCGACCCCGCCGCCCACGCCGGCCTCGCTGAGGAAGACCAGAGTGGCGGCGACCCGGCGGTGCACGGGCGCGTCGGAGGGCAGGTCGAGCTTGGTGAGGATCGAGTTGATGTGCTTCTCCACCGCGCGGTCGGTGATCACGAGCTCGGCGGCGATCGCGGCGTTGGTCATCCCGCGCGCGACCATCGCCAGGACCTCGAGCTCGCGCGGCGTGAGGCGGTCGAGCAGGGAGTCGTGGCGCCGGGTGCCGGTCGCCATCAGCGCGTCGACCACGATCTGGTCGATCACCGAGCCGCCCGCCGCGACGGTGCGGAGCGCGGCGACCAGCTCGTCGATGTCGGCGACCCGCTCCTTGAGCAGGTAGCCCCGGCCGTCGGAGCCGTCACGGACCAGGTCGAGGGCGTACTCGACGTCGGAGTACTGCGTCAGCGCGACCACCCCGATGTCCGGGTGCGTGCGCCGCAGCTCGCCCGCGGCCCGGATGCCCTCGTCGGTGAAGTCGGGAGGCATCCGGATGTCGGTGAGCAGCACGTCGGGCCGGTGCTCCTCGACCGCGCCGATCAGCTCCGGCAGGTTCGTCGCCGTGGCGACCACCTCGATGTCGTCGTACGCCTCGAGGAGCGCGAGCACACCGGCCCGGAGCAGGTCGCCGTCCTCGGCGAGGACGACTCGGATCTGCGGCATGCGGGGCACTGTAGCCACGCGTCCGCGGCCATGTCGGTAGAGCAGGCACCACACCCCGGAATCCGTGGCGCCAGAGGAATTCTTGACACTCGTCCAGATCGAATGTGGTGCTGGCACCACTGAAATCGTCGGATCGGGCGGCCAGACTCTCCGTGTTGGTGCACACGTCTTGGGAGTCAGTGGGCCGTGCGGGGGTGCGGCCCACTGAATGCACCGACTCTCGGGAGAGCTCAGGATGGGCCGGGGAGGGCCGTGTGATTCCGCTTGCAGTGTGGGAGGCGCCGGAGCGCGAGATGCCGCTCCCGGCCCCGCGTGGGTCGTGGCAGTGGTTAACCACCACTAACCTCGACCTCGTGACTCCTCGTCGTCAGCAGATCCTCGACATCGCCGCCGAGCTCTTCGCGGCGCGGGGGTTCCACGGTGTCTCGGTGGCCGAGCTCGGCTCGGCGTGCGGCATCTCCGGCCCCGCGCTCTACAAGCACTTCCAGTCCAAGGACGCGATGCTCGCCGAGATGCTGGTCTCCATCAGCGAGACCCTGCTGGCCGAGGGACGCAGCCGCGTGGAGACCGCCAGCGGTCCGCGCGCCGCCCTGGAGGCCCTCGTCGAGTGGCACATCGAGTTCGCCCTCGAGCACCGCGCGCTGATCGTCGTCCAGGACCGCGACTGGAGCAGCCTGCCCGACGAGGCCCGCGAGCGCGTGCGCGCGCTGCAGCGGTCCTACGTCGACGTGTGGGCCACGCAGGTCCGCCTCCTCGACCCGAGCCTGAGCCCGGAGACGTCCCACACCCGCGCCCACGTGCTGTTCGGGCTGCTCAACTCCACGCCCCACAGCGGCCGGCTGCCCGACCCGCAGATGCACGACGTGCTCCGCGAGATGGCCCACGGCGCCCTGGGTCTCGCCTGATCCGCCGGCCCGCTCGCGCCACCGCCTCCCCCGATAGGGTGAGCGCATGAAGCTGAGCGAGAGCCTCGAGAACGCCTTCAACGCGCAGATCACGCTGGAGTTCCAGGCATCCCTGGTCTACCGCCAGCTCGCGATCGAGCTCGAGATCATGGACCTCCCGGGCATGGCCGCCTGGCTGCGCCACCAGGCCGACGAGGAGATCGTCCACGCCAACAAGTTCATCGACCACGTCGCCGACCGCGACAACCACCCGCGCATCGGCGCGGTGCCCGCCCCGGTCGTGATCGTCGGTTCGGTGCTCGACGCCTTCGAGGCCGCGCGCGCCCACGAGGAGAAGGTCTCGGCCTCGATCCGCGACCTCTACCGCCTCGCCGAGTCCGAGGGCGACCTCGACTCCCGCCCGCTGCTCAACTGGTTCCTCGAGGAGCAGATCGAGGAGGAGGCGACCGTCAACGAGATCGTCGGCCGGGTGAAGCTCATCGACGACGACGGCCCGGGCCTGCTCCGCCTCGACGAGGAGCTCGGCCTCCGCCCGGTCGCCACCACCGAGGCCCGCTGACCCTCCGCCTTCTGAGCGGTGGTCGAGGGGGATTCCGCGGCCCTCGAATCCTCCTGGATCACCGCTGCCCGGCGCGCCGCGGCCGACACGCCTGCCGAGCGGTGGTCGAGGGGGATTCCGGGGCCCTCGATTCCTCCTCCAGCACCGCTGCCCGGCGCGCCGCGACCGACACGCCGGCTGAGCGGTGGTCGAGGGGGATTCCGGGGCCCTCGAATCCGCCTGGATCACCGCTCGGGCGACTCACCAGGTGTCGGCCGGGTGCTCCAGCAGGCGGGCCGCGCGGGCGGCGGCGTCCTCCGCGACGGCCAGGTCGTCGAGGTCCTCGGGGTCCGCGCCCCCCGCACTGGGCGTTGAGTCTCCTGGAGACTCAACGCCCAGTGGGCGGGGTCGGGTCAGCTGGTGGAGGTCGCGCAGCACCCGGTCGCGGGACAGCCCGCGCAGGTGGGTCAGCACGAACGGGTCGACCTGGATCAGCCACGCCAGCTGGGTCCACACGGCCAGCGCGTGCGGGCAGGGGTCGAGCCACGAGTCGCACGTGCAGGCCGAGCCCAGCTCACCGCCGTACGGCAGGAGCTCGACGCCGGCCTCCTCGACGGCCTCCACGAACGCGTGAGGCAGCTGTCCGGCAAGCAGGGCGCCGACCCGACCGGACTCCGCAGCGACCAGCTCGGTGAACGCGGCCGCGTCGGAGTCGTGGAGGACGGGCAGAGTGACCTCGACGGTGTAGGCGTCCTGGCCCTCGGTCACCGCGGCGACCGCGCCCCCCACGTCGACGGTGATCGCGCCGACCGCGCCGGACCGGGCAAGGGCGCGCCCGGCCCGGAGCTCCTTCTCACCGAAGGCGGCCTCCTCCACCGCGCGCAGCACCGCCTTGCTCCACCACGTGCCCGAGCCACCGCCACGCCGGGGAGGCAGGCGCGGATGCGTGATCATCGCCGCAGCTCCACGAGGTCGCGGAGCTCGTCGTTGGAGAGCTCGGTCAGCGCGGTCTCGCCGCGGGACAGGACCGAGTCGGCCAGGGAGCGCTTGCGGGCGAGCAGCTCGGCGATCTTCTCCTCGATGGTGCCCTGGGTGATGAAGCGGTGCACCTGCACCGGCTTGGTCTGCCCGATCCGGTAGGCGCGGTCGGTGGCCTGGTCCTCGACGGCGGGGTTCCACCAGCGGTCGAAGTGGATGACGTGGTCGGCCCGGGTCAGGTTGAGGCCGGTGCCACCGGCCTTGAGCGAGAGCAGGAAGACCGGCGCCTCGCCGGCCTGGAAGCGCGTCACCATCGCGTCGCGCTCGCGCACCGGAGTGCCGCCGTGCAGGAACTGGTGCGGCACCCCGGTGGTGCCGAGGTGGCGCTCGAGGAGCCGGGCCATCGCGACGTACTGGGTGAAGACGAGGACCGCGCCGTCCTCGGCCACCACGGTGCCGACGAGCTCGTCGATGAGCTCGAGCTTCTCCGAGCGCCCGCGCAGCTTGGGGTTGGCCTGGCGCAGGAAGTGGGCGGGGTGGTTGCAGATCTGCTTGAGGCCGGTGAGCAGCTTGAGCACGAGTCCGCGGCGGGTCTCCTCGTCGGCCTCCTCGATCCGACGCATCGACTCGCGGACCAGGGTCTCGTAGAGGACGACCTGCTCGCGGGTCAGGCCGAGCACGTGGTCGGTCTCGGTCTTGGCCGGCAGCTCGGGCGCGATGCCCGGGTCGGACTTGCGGCGGCGCAGCAGGAACGGCCCGATCAGGTCGGCGAACTGCCGCGCCTTGGTGGGCTCGAGGCCGGACTCGATCGGCGCCGCCCACACCTTGCGGAAGGCGTTGCGGCTGCCGAGCAGGCCGGGGATCGCCCAGTCGAGGATGGACCAGAGCTCGGTCAGGTCGTTCTCGACGGGGGTGCCGGTCAGCGCGACGCGGGCGGTGCTCGGGATGGTGCGCAGCGCGCGGGCGGCCGCGGAGCGGGAGTTCTTGATGTGCTGGGCCTCGTCGGCGACGACCAGGTCCCACGGGACCTCGGCGAGGAGGGCCGCGTCGTTGCGCATCGTGCCGTAGGTCGTCAGCACGAAGCCGTCTCGTACGCCTCCGAGGTCGCGGGCGCTGCCGTGGTGGCGGCGTACGGCGGTGCCCGGCGCGAAGCGACGGATCTCGGCCTCCCAGTTGCCGAGCAGCGACGCCGGGCAGACCACCAGCATCGGCCCGCCCGGGCCGTGCTCCTGCCGGTGCAGGTGGAGCGCGATCAGGGTGATCGTCTTGCCCAGGCCCATGTCGTCGGCGAGGCACGCGCCGAGGCCGAGCGAGGTGAGCTCGGCGAGCCAGGACAGGCCACGCCGCTGGTAGTCGCGGAGGTCGGCCTGCAGCGCGGCGGGCACCTCGACGGGCTCCGTCCTGCCCGCGGCCTCGAGCCGGTCGCGGACCTTGAGCAGGCTGGCGCCGACGACCGCTTCGTAGGGGACGTCCTCGATGTCGACGACGCCGGTGAGGGTCGCGGCGAGCGCCTGGACCGGCGTGACCGTGCGGATCAGCCGCTTGCGGGCGCGCTTGATGACGCCGGAGTCGACGGCGATCCAGTTGTCGCGCAGCTTGATGACCGGGCTGGTCGTGCGGGCCAGCTCGTCCATCTCCTCCTCGGTCAGCTCCTCGCCGTGGAGCGAGAGCTGCCACTCGAAGCCGAAGAGCGCCTGCGGACCGAACAGCCCGTCCTGGAGCGCCTCGTCGCGGGCACCGGCCGGTGAGCGACTGCCCAGCTCGACGCGCTGGGTGACCTCGCGGTCGAGGTACTTCGGCCACATCACCTGGTGCCCGGCCTCGGTCAGCGCGGCGGCGCCCTCGTCGAGCAGGGAGAGCAGCTCGTCGGAGTCGAGGGTGATCTCGTCGGGGATGCGCAGGTCGAGAAGCCGGTCGAGGACGGGCCAGGCATCGGCGGCCGAGCGCAGCGCGATGGCCGCGTGGGTGCGGGCGCGCTCGCCGAAGCCGTGGGCGGCGTCGAGGCCGGTGTCGGCCCACAGCTCGGCAGCGTCAGCCACGTGGGCGGCGTTGTCGACGGCGTGCACCTGCATGACCAGCCGCACAGCACCGGCGACGAGCTCCTCCTCGTCGGCCTCGATGCGGAACGACACCGACACCAGGTGCGGCCGGTCGTCGCGGCCGCGGGCCCGGATCCGCTCGATCCGCTGCTGCAGCTGGTCGCTGAAGTCGTCGGGGCTCGTCGGCGGCGCCGCCCGATCGGCCGGTGCGAGCCGCGGGCGCGACCTGCCGGGCGCGGTGCGGGGCACCGTGTCGGCGACCGCGTCGAGCAGCGCCCGGACCGTGCCCTCGGCGGAGGCCTCGTCGTAGCCCTCGTGGGCGCGCGCCCGCGCGAGCTCGACGATCCGCCGCTCGTCGTGGGCGTCGAGCCCGGCGACCTGCCAGTGCCGGCTCTCCGGGTCGGGCGCGAAGCGGCCCGCGGCGACGAGCTGGAGGCCGAGCAGCGAGGCGCCGGCGAGCAGCGCCACGGAGGGATGGAGGTCGTCCTGGTCGCGGACCTTGGCGAGCACCGGCAGGGCCCCGCGGATCGGCATCACGATCGTGCGGCGCTCGTCGGTGAACTCGATCGAGCCCTCCCGGGGCGGCTCCCCCACCAACAACCTGGCGGGACCGGTGACCGGGACAAAACTCATGCACGTACTCGCTTCGCTCCGTGCGCGCATGAGGCACGGGTCACACAGTGCTGAACGATTCGCTCGCTACGCTCGCTCATGCAGGCACCCTTCCGTGCTCGCTCGGACAGCGGGCAACAGGGACGCTAACGCGTGGGACCGACAGGGAGTTCCCGGTTGCTAGCGTCACCCGGCATGGACATCTCGTCGCTGCTCGCCGCGCACCCCGTGATCGACGGCCACAACGACCTGCTGTGGGAGGCGCGGGTGCAGGCGGCGTACGACTTCGACCGGCTCGACGTCGGCGCTGGCGGCACCCCGACCCACACCGACCTGCCGCGGATGCGGGCCGGCGGGATGGGCGCGCAGTTCTGGTCGGTCTACGTCCCGACCCGGCTCACCGGCGACGACGCCGTGAGCGCGACGCTCGAGCAGGTCGACGCCGCGCGCCACCTCACCCGGACCTACGCCGACCAGCTGGCGTGGGCGACCACGGCCGACGAGGTCGAGCAGGCGTGGGCGAGCGGCCGGATGGCCTCGCTGATGGGCGCCGAGGGCGGCCACTCGATCAACTGCTCGCTCGGCACCCTGCGCCAGCTGCACGAGCTCGGCGTCCGCTACCTGACGCTCACCCACAACGCGAACACACCCTGGGCCGACTCGGCGACCGACCGGCCTGTGGCCGGCGGGCTCACCGCCTTCGGTCGCGAGGTGGTCCGGGAGATGAACCGGATCGGGATGATGGTCGACCTCTCGCACGTGTCCGCGGACACCATGCGGGCGGCGCTCGAGGTCGCGGAGGCGCCGGTGCTCTTCAGCCACAGCTCGGCCCGGGCGGTGGCCGACAGCCCGCGCAACGTGCCCGACGACGTGCTCGCGTCGACGGCCGCGAACGGCGGCGTGTGCATGGTGACCTTCGTGCCGAAGTTCGTGAACGCGGCCTGCGCCGACTGGCAGCGCGAGATGGTCGCCGCGGCTGAGGCGGAGGGGATCCCCGAGGCGGACGGCGTACGGTTCGCGGCCTTCGAGACCGCGTGGACCGTCGACCACCCCCAGCCGCCCGCGACGCTGGACGACGTGGTCGCGCACTGCGAGCACGTCCGCGAGGTCGCCGGCATCGACCACATCGGCCTCGGCGGCGACTACGACGGCGTCGAGGTGCTGCCCGCCGGCCTCGAGGACGTCTCCACCTACCCCGCGCTGCTCACCGCGCTGGCCGATCGCGGCTGGTCGGCGGACGACCTGGCGCGGCTGACATGCCGCAACGTGCTGCGGGTGATGCGTGCGGTGGAGGAGCGCGCCCGCGACCTGCAGGCGACGCGCGGCCCGAGCCTGGCGCGGATCGAGGACCTCGACGGACCCGGCCCGGGCGCAGTGTGACACCGCGATGTTTCCGGCGTTCGCGCAATGCGGGGTGATCCTGCCCACCGCGAAAAGGATTGGGTCGTTGTCAGTTGCAACCAATACCGTTGTCCGGTGACCAGCACCCAGACTTCTGCCGGCGAGATCCAGCCGGACAACTCCGACAAGCTCGACAAGAGCGTCCTGATGGTGGCCGGCGTCGTCGTCCTCGGCGCCATCATGTCGATCCTCGACATCACCGTCGTCTCCGTCGCCCTGAACACCTTCCAGGAGGAGTTCGACGCCACCGCGGCCGAGGTCGCGTGGACGATGACCGGCTACACCCTCGCCCTGGCCAGCGTCATCCCGCTGACCGGCTGGGCCGCCGACCGGTTCGGCACCAAGCGCCTCTACCTCATCGCGGTCGCGCTCTTCACCGCCGGCTCCGTGCTGTGCGCGACGGCCACCTCGCTCGAGCTGCTCGTCATCTACCGCGTGCTCCAGGGCCTCGGCGGCGGCATGCTGATGCCGCTCGGCATGACGATCCTGACCCACGCCGCCGGCCCCGAGCGCGTCGGCCGCGTGATGGCCGTGCTCGGCATCCCGATGCTCCTCGGCCCGATCTTCGGCCCCATCATCGGCGGCGCGCTCATCGAGAGCGCCTCGTGGCACTGGATCTTCCTGATCAACCTGCCGATCGGCATCCTCGCCATCGCCTACGCCTGGTTCGTGCTGCCCAAGGACGAGGTCGAGCCGTCGGAGACCTTCGACTGGCTGGGCATGGTGCTGCTGTCCCCCGGTCTGGCCGCCTTCCTCTACGGCGTCAGCTCGATCCCCGAGGAGGGCACCGCGATGGCGGCCAGGGTCCTCGTGCCGATGATCATCGGCATCGTGCTGATCGTGGCCTTCGTCCCGTGGGCGCTGAACCGCCGCAACATCCACCCGCTCGTCGACCTGCGCCTGTTCAGCAACAAGAACATGACGGTCGCGGTCATCGCGATGATGCTCTTCGCCATCGCGTTCTTCGGGGCGTCGCTGCTGTTCCCGCTGTACTTCATCCAGGTCCGCGGCGAGGGCACGCTCTTCACCGGGTGGCTGCTGGCCCCGCAGGGCTTCGGCGCGATGATCACCATGCCGATCGCCGGCATCCTCGCCGACAAGATCGGCCCCGGGAAGATCGTCCTCGCCGGCATCACGGTGATCACCGTCGGCATGGCGATGTTCACCCAGATCGGTGCGGACACGTCGTACGTCTACATCCTCGGCGCGCTCTTCATCATGGGCCTCGGCATGGGCGGCACGATGATGCCGATCATGACCGCCGCGCTCGCGACGCTGACCGCGCACAACGTGGCCCGCGGCTCGACGCTGCTCAACATCACCCAGCAGGTCGCCGCCTCGATCGGCACCGCGCTGTTCTCGGTGATCCTCACCAACGAGATCAAGGACTCGAAGTTCGTCGCGGCCGGCCAGGCGGTGGCCGAGGCCGGCGGCGACCAGGCCGCGATCGGCGCGATCCTCGAGAAGTTCGGCATCTCGCCGGCCCAGCTGGAGAACCTCCAGGCGCTCGCGACCAGCGACCTCGCCGACGCGTTCGCCACCGTCTTCATCGTGGCGACCGTGCTGGTGGCCTGCTGCCTCATCCCGGCCTTCTTCCTGCCCCGCAGGAAGGTGGCCCCGGTCGACCCGACCGCGATGATGGGTCACTGACCCGCACGACGTACGACGACAGCGGCCCGTCCTCCTGCAGGAGGGCGGGCCGCTGTTCGTCTGCGACCCAGGGTCTGTCATCCGGCGCTCGAGCGCGACTCCTTCGAGCGCGCGGTGGAGACCGCCTCCTGACGGGCCCACCCGCGTCGGAGCATGATGACCTCGAGAAGTTTCCCGCGGGCTGTCGATTTCCGGCGGCGAGCGGCGACGAGGTGATGAGCGCCCCGGACCACGGGGCTCCAGCACGAGAGGCACTGCCATGAAGTACGTCCTGATGTACACCTCCCGCCCCGACCTGGACGCGTCCGCCGACCCGGAGGCTGCGCAGGCGATCTACAAGCGGGTCTACGAGTGGTTCGGCGAGAACGCCGGCGTGATGGCCGACTCCGGCGCCGAGCTGCTCGGCGTCGAGACCGCCACCACTGTCAAGCACGGGTCGGACGGCGCGGTCGTCGTCGACGGCCCGTTCAACGAGGCCAAGGAGGTGATCGGCGGCTTCAGCGTCATCGACGTGGCCGACATGGACGCCGCCATCGCCGTGGTGAAGACCTGGCCGATGCTCGACCTCCCGGGCGTGGCCGTCGAGATCCGTCCGATGGTCGAGGACTACTCGCACATGGAGGGCTGAGACCGGTGTCCTCCACGGACGACCTCCTCGCGCGCACGCTGCGCGAGGAGGCCGGTCCGCTGGTGGCCCGGCTGTCGCGCCGGTTCGGCGACTTCGACGTGGCCGAGGAGGCGGTGCAGGCCGCGGTGGTGGAGGCGCTGACGTCCTGGCGCCGCCACGGACCACCCGACCGGGCGGGCGCCTGGCTCCAGGTCGCGGCCACCCGCAACGCGATGGACGCGCTGCGGCTGCGCGACCGCCAGCGCGCGCTGGCCGTCCGGGCCGAACCGCCCGACCTCGGACCGGGCGAGGACACCGACGACCGGCTCGCCCTTCTCTTCGCCTGCTGCCACCCTGCACTCGCGCCCGAGGCCCGGCTCGCGCTGACTCTTCGCGCCGTCGTCGGCCTGACCACGCCGCAGATCGCGCGGGCGTTCCTCGTCAACGAGACCACGCTGGCGCAGCGCGTCGTACGCGCCAAGCGGAAGATCGTCTCGGCCGGCATCGCGCTCACGGTGCCGCCGGAGGCGCAGCGCGCGGAGCGGCTCGACGACGTGCTCGCCGTCGTCTACGTGATGTTCAACGAGGGCTTCGTGTCGTCGACCGGTCCGACGCAGGACCGCGACCTCGCCGCCGACGCGGTGTGGCTGGCTCGCGTCGTCGCGACGTCGCTGCCGGACCAGGCGGAGGCCTGGGGGCTGGCCGCGCTGCTCACCATCCAGCACGCGCGCAGCCGCGCCCGCTTCGCCGGCGGCGAGCTGGTGCTGCTGCGCGACCAGGACCGCGGCCTCTGGGACCACGACGCGATCGCCGAGGGCGAGCGGATGATCGAGCGCGCGGCCGCGCTGCGTCACCCGGGGGCGTACCAGCTCCAGGCCGCCATCGCCGCGGTCCACGCCACCGGGGCGAGCTGGGCGGAGACCGACTGGCTGCAGATCTCGCTGCTCTACGAGGAGCTCGCGAGGTACGACGCCTCGCCCGTCGTGAGGCTCAACCAGGTGGTCGCCCACGCGCAGGTCGTCGGACCCGAGGACGCGTTGCGACGGCTCGAGACCCTGGCCGGCCCGCTGGCGGGCTACCACCTCTTCCACGCCACGCGCGCCCAGCTGCTCGGCGCGGTCGGCCGCGACGAGGACGCCGAGGCCGCCAACCGCCGCGCGCTCGAGCTCACGGAGAACGACGCCGAGCGGCGCCTGCTCACCCGCCGGCTCCACCGGCGCCCGCTGGACGACGGCAGCTGAGCTGGTCCGTCATACGTTCCCGAGGTCATCGGTTCCGGTTGGGATGACGGATCGGCGGGACGCCGGGGGTGTCGCGGGGCAGGCGAGGCCGGACGTCAGCCCTGCGAGGCGAGGGCGAGCGGCAGGACCGCGCCGGCACCCGCCGCCCGGATCGCAGTGGCCGCGACGGTGAGGGTCCATCCGGTGGCGACCTGGTCGTCGACCAGCAGGACCGTGGCGCCGGGCGGCACGTCGGCGTCGAGCCCGCCACGACGGCGTACGGCGGCGACGCGCTGGGCCGAGTTGGACTGGCCGGCGCGCGGCGGGACGGAGTCGTCGCGGATCGCCCAGGTGCCGACGACCGGGACCTGCATGACGCGGGAGAGCCCGTCGGCCAGGTCGCGGGTCAGGGTGGGCCGGGTGGCCGACTCGACGACGACGATCGCGTCGGGCCGCGAGCCCCACTCGGACGACCAGTCCTTCATCACGTCCATCACCGCCTGGGCCAGCCCCGGCGGGACCGGGCCGTCGGGAGTGTCCTCGCGGAAGAGCGCGCGCAGCGCCTGGCCGTGGCCGAGGTCGGTGAGTCGCGCGACCACCCGCCCGGGCTCGGCGGCGTCGGCGATCTTGCCCTTGAGGTCGAGGCCGAGGTTGGCCAGCGCGGTGGGCCACATCCGGCGCGGCTCGAGCACCACGCCGGGCCGGGACAGGCGCTCGCCGGCCTCCGCGACGGCGGCCTCGCTGACCGCGGTCGAGAGGGTGAGCCCGCGGCAGTTGTCGCAGCGCCCGCAGTCGGTGGCCTCGGGGTCGTCGAGCTGCTCACGGAGGTAGCGCATCCGGCACTCGGTGGTCCTCAGGTAGCCCAGCATCGCCTGCTGCTCGCGCTCGCGGGCCTCGGCGACGCGGGCGTAGCGCTCGGCGTCGTAGGTCCAGGGCTGCCCGGTCGCCACCCAGCCGCCCTGCACCCGCTGGACGGCGCCGTCGACGTCGAGGACCTTGAGCATCGACTCGAGCCGGTTGCGGCCGAGCTCGACGCGGGTCTCCAGCGTGGCGGTGGACAGGGGCCGGTCCGAGTCGGCGAGGGCGGCCAGCGTCTCGCGGACCTGCTCCTCGCGCGGGAACCCGAGCGAGGCGAAGTAGGCCCAGATGTCGCGGTCCTCGATCTGCGGCAGCAGGACGACGGTGGCGTCGTCGGTGCCGCGGCCGGCGCGGCCGACCTGCTGGTAGTAGGCGACCGGTGAGGACGGGGCGCCGAGGTTGATCACGAAGCCGAGGCTCGCGTCGAAGCCCATGCCGAGCGCGCTCGTAGCGATGAGCGCCTTGACCCGGCCGTCGACCAGCGCCTGCTCGAGGACATGGCGCTCGTCGGCCTCGGTCTGGCCGGAGTAGGCGGCGACCTCCAGCCCGCGGTCGCGGAGGTAGCCCGCGACCTCCTGGGTCGCCGCGACGGTCAGGCAGTAGACGATGCCCGACCCGGGCTGCTCGGCGAGGTGGTCGGCGAGCCAGGCCAGGCGCTGCTCGGGGGTCTTGAGCTGCACCACGCCCAGCCGCAACGACTCGCGGTCGAGGGTGCCGCGCTGGACGAGGACACCCTCGTCGCTGGTCGAGGTGCGAGCGGAGCGAGCCTCGAGACCCGCACCGTCGGCGTGGACACCCAGCTGCTCGGCGACGTCGTCGGTCACCCGCTGGTTGGCCGTCGCCGTGGTGGCGAGCACCGGGATGCCGCCCGGCAGCTCGGCGAGCAGGGTGCGGAGGCGGCGGTAGTCGGGACGGAAGTCGTGGCCCCAGTCGGAGATGCAGTGCGCCTCGTCGACGACGAGCAGGCCGCAGGTCGCAGCCAGGCGCGGCAGCACCTCGTCGCGGAAGCCGGGGTTGTTGAGCCGCTCGGGACTGACCAGCAGCACGTCGACCTCGCCGGCGTGGATCTGGTCGTGGATGGGCTGCCACTGGTCGATGTTGGTGGAGTTGATCGTCACCGCCCGGATGCCGGCGCGCTCGGCGGCCGCGATCTGGTTGCGCATCAGCGCGAGCAGCGGGCTGACGATCACGGTCGGGCCGGCCCCCGCCTCGCGCAACAGCTTTGTGGCCACGAAGTAGACCGCCGACTTGCCCCAGCCGGTGCGCTGCACGACCAAGGCCCGGCGGCGGTCGACCGCCAGCGCCTCGATCGCGTGCCACTGGTCCTCGCGCAGGGTGGCGTCGTCGCGACCCACGAGCGCGCGCAGGTGTCGCTCAGCAGCCTCGCGCGCGGCGCGGCGTACGTCGTCGGTGACGGCGGGGTCGGCGGTGCTGGTCATGCACCCTGTCTACCAACCACCACCGACGACGCGCGCGGCGCCGTCCACATACCCCGGTAGTCCAGTGGCAGATGGTCGTCAGAACGCTCGGCGGACGACCATCTGCCACTGGACTACCCCGCGTCGACCTGCTCGCCGAGCCGCTCACGCAGCGTCGCGAGCCCGCGCGAGGCGTGGCTCTTGACCGTGCCGGTGCTGATCGAGAGCTCCTCCGCGGTCTCCTCCACCGACATGCCGAGCCAGTAGCGCAGCACGACGGTGCGGCGCTGCATCGGTGGCAGCGCACGGAGCTCGGCGAGCAGCTCCATCCGGTCCTCGGAGCTCGCGCCGGTGCGCGCCGGCCCGTCGAGCAGATCGACCGGGACCGACGACCGCCGGCGGTGCCACGGCCGGCGACGCTGGTCGAGGTCGGCGTTGACGATGATCCGCCGCGCGTAGGCCTCCTCACGGCCGGTGCCCTGCACGCGTGACCACGCGAGGTAGAGCTTGACCAGCGCCTCCTGGAGCACGTCCTCGGCCCGGGCGTCGTCGCGGCACACGGCGTACGCGACCGGCGCAGGGTGGCCTGTCGGGCCTCGACGAACTCGACGTAGCCCTCGTCCCCGGCGCTCACCAGTTGCCCCGCAGCATCGTCAGGAAGGAAGCGAAGTCGGGTTGGGAGTCGCCCGGCCAGAACCGGTACCACGCAGCCCCCTCCTCGGGGTCGACGCCGACGACGTAGAACGTCTGCCCGGCGTACTCCACCTCGGCGGCGCCCGCGCGGGTGTGCGTCACGCGCCCGGACCCCAGGTCGGGGTCGGCCACCTGGTGGACCAGCGTCACCTCCGGCGCGCCGGCGACCATCCGGCCGGAGCCCGCTCCGGAGAAGTGCGCGAACCGCGCAGCCAGGGAGGGCCGCCCCTGCTCGTGCGCGGTCGCCGCGTCGACCCAGAGCTCGAAGTCGTCCGTGGTCCAGCCCGGGACGTCCATGAGCCCCAAGCCGTCCGAGGACAGCCACACCCAGACCACGTCGTCCGGCATCTCCTCGGGCGCGCAGGTGCACGTCGCCTCGACCGCGTACGACGTCGCACCGCCGGGCTTCCCGTAGGTGAAGGGGTCGACCACGATCCGCTGGACGGTCGCGTCGGGCGCGACCCAGAGCCGGCCGTCCGGCGCGATGGCCACGGGCCCGTGGTTGCCGTACTCCTCGGCCCACGAGGGGATGTCGGTCGTCGTGAACCAGTCGATGCCGTCGAGTCCGTCCTGCGCCTCGAGCGGGTTGTTGGGGGCCGGGGCGACGAAGTCGGGGTCGGCGGCCCGGTCCGCCGGCAGGGGGTCGTTGGTGCCCGTCGGGTCCTCCGCGATCCGCGACTCCCCGCGTCCGCCCGGGGTGAGCACCTGCAGCGCCCCGACGGCCACGGCCACCGCGGCGGCCACCGCGACGACGGCGGAGGTGGCGCGACGGCGGCGACGCACGCGCCGCCCTTCCAGGAGGTACGTCGTCGGCGCGACGCTCGGCAGGTGCGCGAGCTCGTCGTCGAGCCGGGTCAGCAGGTCGCTCTCACTCATGTCCCCTCGACGGTCCGGCACGGCGAAAGGTTGTCACGGGACCCGGTCCGGCGACCGGGCCCCGTGGCGACACGTCAGCGACGCTGGCTGCGGGCGATGAACCTCTCGAGGTCGATCCCCGCCTTGCGCGCGGCCTTGCGGACCGCGGGCGTGGTGAGGTCGGGGGCCCGGACGACCTCGGGCTGGATGCTGCGGTCGGCAGCGGCGTACTGGCGCTGGAGCGCGGCCTGGCTGCGCCCGGAGGCAGCGGCGTCCGCGCGCACCTTGGCGGTGACCGCGAAGGCGCCGCCGACGGTGGCGCCGACGACCGGGGTGTAGCCGTTGGCGTGGCCGAGCACGTTGGGGTGGTAGCTCTCGGAGATCGGGTTGGACAGCCCGTTGAGGTACTCCGGGTTGTCGCACACGGCGTGGCCGATGAAGGCGTTCGTCGGGTTGGCGAAGCCGAAGCCCGCGGCCGAGGCGGCCGCCGCCGTGCGGGCGTTCATCAGGTCGGCGGTCTCGTTGAGCCGCGCCTCCTCCGCCGGGGAGAACCAGGTGAGGGCGTTGCAGTCCTCGCCCATGAAGATGCGCGGGTAGCCCACCACCACGACCTGGGCGTACGGCGCGCGGCTGCGGATGGCGGCGTAGAGGGTCGACAGCGACGTCGGCAGGGTGTTGTTGATGTAGGCCTGGGCGGTGTTGATCTTGCCGTTGCAGTTGCTCGCCCAGCCCGGCAGCGCGCACTCGGTGAGCACGTCGGCGAAACCGGCGTCGTTGCCACCGACCGAGATCGTCACGTAGTTCGTCGCCGTGGTCAGTGCGCTGAGCTGGGTGTTGGTCACGTCGACGACCTTGGCGCCGGAGCAGGCGCGGAAGTTAAGCGCGTAGCCGCGGGCGGCGGCGATCAGGCTGGGGTAGGCCTTGGTGGAGCGCTGGCAGCTGGTGCCGTCGCTGATGTAGGAGCGGGTGCCGGTGCCCGAGGAGTAGGAGTCGCCGAGGGCGACGTAGACCGGCGCGGCCGCCTGGGCCGGCTGGAGCAGCAGGGGACTGAGCAGACCGACCAGGGCGGAGCCGAGGACCGCCAGACGGGTGGACGAGCGCTTCATCGTCGAGGGACCTCCGAGAGAATGGGTCACCCGAGTGTGACCGCCATCATACAGTAGGGAGCGCGGGCGCCGGCCACCAGACCGAGCGGTCAGGTTTTGCTCAGGGCCCGACGCGACGCAGCCGCGGACCGGGCGGCTCGGGGACCGCGCCGTCGCGGAAGGACTCCCCGACGAGCACCGGCACGACCTCGCTGACGTCCTGGTGGGCCGCGATCTCCACGTCGGCGACGAAGCCTGCCTCGACCAGCTCGCGGCCACTCGCGCAGGCGAGCAGGTCGACGGGCAGCGTGACCGCCTGCCAGGCGGCGATCGCCATCCGCACCTCGGGACTGAGGCCGGCCTCGGGGGTGCCGTCGGCCAGCCCGGCCAGGACCGCACCGGCGCCCCACAGGTCCTCGACCGCCGGGCGGAGGGTGTCGTCGTACCACCGCTCCCCCGCAGGTACGACGACCACGCTGGCGCCGCCGGCCACCTTCGGGGCGAGCCACCGGGCGACCGCGGCCGCGTTGCGCAGGCACGCACCGACGACCTGCGCTCCCGACTCGGCGAGCGCGAAGGCGATCGTCGAGCCGTTGGGCGAGGGCAGCACCAGGCGCTCGATCCCCTCGACCTCCGACAGGCTCGCGGGCGAGAGCGAGACGTGCCGCGCGCCGGGCCGCGACAGGGCCTCGAAGCGGCCGACCGCGAGGGTGGCGCCGTGCCGCATCGCGTGCTCGGCCGCGCGGGCGTCGCGCCAGCGGTAGGGGAAGACCTCGATGCCGCGCTCGATCGCGACGCTCAGCGTGGTCGTGAAGGACAGCACGTCGACCACCACGGCGTAGTCGGCGGGGACGGCCTCGGCGCCGGTCGGTCCCCACTCCACGCGCAGCGGGTAGGACGACTGGTCATGCCCCGGGAGTGCCACGGGGCTCATTCAACCGCCGATGGTCTCGATCCGCTGCTTCACCAGATCCGGACGCGGCCCTCCGGCTCGAGCCACAGGCCGTCGCCGGGCTGCGTCTCGAAGACCTCGTGGAACTCGTCGAGGTTGCGCACGATGTTGGCGCGGAACTCGGCGGGGCTGTGCGGGTCGATGGTGAGGTACTGGAGCTCCTGCTCCTTGCGGCGCTTGGTGCGCCACACGTGGGCCCAGTTGAGGAAGAGCGTGCGCCGGTCCTCGAGCGGGGCCTCGCCACCGCGGCTGATGATGTAGGCCTTGTGCGCGATCGTCAGGCCGCCGAGGTCGCCGATGTTCTCGCCGACGGTGAGGCTGCCGTTGACGTGCTCGCCCGGCAGGTTGCGCGGCTCGAAGGCGTCGTACTGCTTCACCAGCGCCTGCGACTTGGCCTCGAAGGCCGACTTGTCGTCGGCGGTCCACCAGTCGTGGAGGTTGCCGTCGCCGTCGTACTGGGCGCCCTGGTCGTCGAAGCCGTGACCGATCTCGTGGCCGATGACGGCGCCGATGCCGCCGTAGTTCTCGGCCTCCTCGGCGTCGGGGCTGAAGAACGGCGGCTGGAGGATGGCCGCCGGGAAGCAGATCTCGTTGGTGCCCGGGTGGTAGTAGGCGTTGACGGTCTGCGGGAGCATCAGCCACTCGTCGCGGTCGACCGGCTGGCCGACCTTCTCCAGCTGGCGGTCGGTCTCGAACGCCGACGCCGCGGCGACGTTGGTCATCAGGTCGCCGGCGGTGATGGCCAGCGCGGAGTAGTCGCGGAACTCCGTCGGGTAGCCGATCTTGGGGTAGAATCGGTCGAGCTTGTCGTAGGCCTTCTGCTTGGTGTCCTCGCCCATCCAGTCGAGCTTCTCGATCGAGCGGCGGTAGGCGGTGACCAGGTTGGCGACCAGGTCGTCCATCTTCTGCTTCGACGCCGGCGGGAAGTGCCGGGTGACGTAGACCTTGCCGACGGCCTCGCCGATCGCGCCCTCCACGAAGTCCACGCCGCGCTTCCAGCGGGCCCGGAGCTCGGGGGTGCCGTTGAGGGTGCGGCCGTAGAAGTCGAAGTTGGCCTGCACGAACTCGTCGGGCAGGTAGGGCGCCGAGCTGCGCACGATCCGGGCGTGCAGGATGTCGCGCCAGGTCTCGATCGGGGTCTCGTCGAGCACCGAGGAGAGGTGGGAGAAGAAGTCCGGCTGCATCACGATCGTGGTGCGCAGGGTCTCCTCGGTGCCACCGAGCGCGGTGACGTAGGTGACCCAGTCGAAGGCCGGGCAGAGCGCCTGGAGCTCCTCGAGGCTCTTGTGGTTGGTGGTCTTCTGGACGTCGCGGGTCTCCGCGGCCTCCCAGTGCCCCTCGGCCAGGCGGGTCTCGTACGCCAGCACGGCAGCGGCCGCGCCGGCCGGGTCGTCGTGGCCGCTGAGGGTGAGCAGCGTGGTCAGGTAGTCGACGTACTTGCTGCGGATCTCGGCGAACTTCTCGTCGTCGTAGTAGGACTCGTCGGGCAGGCCGAGGCCGCCCTGGGCGAGGTAGACGATGTTGCGCGAGGCGTCGGCGCGGTCGGGGGTGATGTAGGACCCGAACAGGCCGGGACCACCGATCCGCTCGAACATGCCGAGGAAGGCCGCGAGCTCCTGCAGGTCGGCGATCCGGTGGGCCCGGTCGAGGAGGCCCTTGACCGGCCGCAGGCCCTTGGCCTCGATGGTCTCGGTGTCCATGAACGAGGCGTAGAGGTCGCCGATCTTGCGCTCGTCGTCGTCCAGCTCGTCGGCGGGCCGGTCGGCGAGCTCGGTGATGATGTCGCGCACCTGCTGCTCGGCGGCGTCGGCCAAGGCGATGAAGGCGCCCCAGCTCGACTTGTCCGACGGGATCTCGGTCTCGTCCAGCCACCGTCCGTTGACGTGCCCGAAGAGGTCGTCCTGGGGGCGGATGTCGGGGTTCATGCCCTCGCGGGCGGAGTCGAGGATCGTCACGCGCCCGACCTTAACCCCGCGCTCCCACCCCGACCGCCGACCCACCGGTCCAGACCACGTGCTGGCACCCGTGCCGACTCCCCCGAATGGGTGAAGGGTGGGCGCCACTGGACTGCCACCGGGAGGACTCGTGTTCGTACGCACCCGCACGTTCGCCGCTTCACTGCTCGCCGTCTCCGTGACCGCAGCGCTCGCCGCGCCCCCGGGCAACGCCCTCGACGCCGACGCGCGGGTCAGCGCGCGGAGCTGGACCGCCCTGGCGCCGAATTCGACGCCCAACTTCGCGCAGGCGAGCGCGGTGCGCACCGCCGACGGCCTCCAGCACGTCGTGTGGATCGTCGACGAGGGCGCGGGGGCCAACTACCTGCACACCACCATCGACGCGCGTGGCCGCCAGGGCGCGGTCACCCGCGTGCTGGCGGCGACGTGGGCGCAGCTCAGCACGCCCGTGGACCTCGAGGTGGACGCGGCCGGCCGGCTGCGGATGTCCTTCCGGGGCACCGTCGACGGCAACAGCGCCGACTTCTTCACCTACCGCGGCGTCTACTCCGCGGTCTCCTCCGACGGCGGGGCCAGCTGGGTCCTGCCGCGCGAGGTGCTCGCGGTCAGCGACGCCAGCGGCGGGGGCAGCACGTTCGTCAACCTGCCCGACGGCACCGTCCTCGGCGGCTACGGCGACACCGGCGGCTTCCACTGGCACGTCGGCGCGATCTCCGAGGCCGCCGAGCCGACCACCCTGAACTCCGAGTTCACCGACCAGGACGCGATGGCCGCCCAGCTGGTCAGCAACGGCTCGGCGGTGTGGGTGCTCTACCAGAGCATCCGGTCCAACGGCGTCTACGCCCGGCAGGTCTGGCCGACCCTCGGCGTGCCGGTCCGGGCACCGGGCTCCTACACCAACCCCGGCCAGCCCATGGCCGTGGTCAACCGGCCCGGCGTCGGTCCGGTGGCGGCGTACATGCTCAACGACCAGGTCGTGCTGTGGGACGTGCTGGCCAACCGCACCCACCGGGTGCCGGGCATGAAGGGCGCCAGCGTGCCCGAGCTCGCCGTGCTGCCCGACGGGCACCTGTGGGTCGCCTCGGCCGGGCCGATCGGCTACGAGCCGCGCGCCTCGCGGGTCTCTGCACGCGGCTGGACGGTCGACCGGCGGCCGAGCCTCCTGCCGGACCTGTCCTCCAGCTTCGGCGTGTCGGTGTCGGCCTCGACCGCCCTGCGCGCCGAGGTGCTGCTCGTCGCCAACGACGACGGCGACCCCACGCGGCTGATGGCGCGCTCGGTCGCGGCGCAGCTGGTGCTGCGCGCGACCCCGCGCCGGTGGGGCAGCGGTCGTGCGCAGACCGTCGTCTTCAAGGTCACCGACGTCGACGGCGGGGTGTCGCGGGCGAAGGTGCGGGCCGGTGGTCGGCGCTGCACCACCAACGGGGCGGGCCGTTGCACCATCCGGTTCAGCGGCATGCGGCCGGGACGGTTCACCGCGAAGGCGACCAAGCGTGCCTACGACGACGCGAAGGTGACGCTCACGGTGCGGCGCTGACCCGGACCTGCGGCTCAGCGCACGCGCACGACCGACTTGCCGAGGGTGCGGCGCTCGTCCATGTCGACGAGCGCCTGCCCGAAGTCCTCGAGGTCGTACGTCGCCCCGATCGGCGGCTTCACCACGCCCGAGGCGAACATCGGCTCGAGCCGGTGCCACTGCTTCTGCATGTAGCCCGGCTTGGTCATCGCGAACGCGCCCCAGCCGACGCCGCGTACGTCGGTGTTGTTGAGCAGCAGCCGGTTGACCTTGACCTCGGGGATCCCCTGCCCGGCCGCGAAGCCGACCACCAGGATCCGGCCCTGCTCGCCCAGGCACCGCAGCGAGTCGGTGAAGGCGTCGCCGCCGACCACGTCGAGGACGACGTCGACGCCGCGGCCGCCGGTCAGCTCCTTCGCCCGGTCCTTGAAGTCGGGCCCGACGATCGCCTCGTCGGCGCCGGCGGCGAGGGCGAAGGCCGCCTTCTCCTCCGTGCTGACGACCGCGATGGTCCGGGCGCCGAGGCCCTTGGCGACCTGGAGGGTGGCGGTGCCGACGCCGCCCGCGGCGCCGTGGACGAGCACGGTCTCGCCCTCGCGGAGTCCGCCGCGCTCCTCGAGCGCGAAGAGGGCGGTGAGGTAGTTCATCGGCAGCGCCGCGCCCTCGTCGTACGACAGCTCGTCGGGCAGCGCGAAGGTGAAGATCACGGGATTGGCGACGACCTCGGCCGCACCGCCGTTGAGGTTCACCCCGGCCACGCGCTGGCCGACTCGGAAGCCGCTCGACTCGGGCGACCCCGGATCGAGGACCACGCCGGCGAAGTCGACGCCCAGGGTGAACGGCGGCTCGGGCTTGAACTGGTACTCCCCGCGGCTCAGCAGCAGGTCGGGGAACGACACCCCGACGCTGTGCACCTCGACCAGGACGTCGTTGTGGCCCGGCCCCGGGGCGTCCACCTCCCGCACCTCGACGTCGGCGGGACCGGTGAGCGTGACGACCTGGACTGCCTTCATGCGCCGAGCCTAGTCACGCGCGAGGGACGAGCGCGGGGCGTGGCGAGGCGGGTTGAGCAAGCCCGCGACTGAGGAACGAAGTCGCGACAGGCGCGTCGAAACCGACAACGCGCTAGTCAGCCGACCCGCTTCACCTCGGCGAGCTCGAAGTGCATCGGGTCGGTCCAGCGCCAGTCGCCACCCCAGGCGAAGCCCCACTTCTTGAAGATCGCCACGACAGCGCGGTTCATCTCCCCGACCGTGCCGCGCTGGTTGCCCGGCACGTTGAGGTCGAGGGCGAGGCCGAAGGAGTGGTTGGACAACGTCGTGGTGTTGGCGATGAAGCGCGGGTAGTAGCACCCGGCGTACTCACCGGGGTGGATCTCGTCCGCCAGCCCGAGCTGCTGCACCTCGAGCAGCGCCTGCCGCAGCTGGGGGAACAGGTCCTTGTGGCAGGTCACGCTGCCGAGGATCGGCACCGCCTCGGTGCGGATGTTGGCCGCGACCCATGACGAGTCCGGCGCGATCCGCCCGCCACCGATGACCCGGTAGCGGTAGGTGCCGACCACGCTGCCGATGCTGCCGCCCGTCGGGATCGCGCTCAGGGTGGCACCGGGGTCGAGGCCGATGCGCGAGGCGATGTCGAGCATCTGCACCGACGCGTCCTTGCCCACCAGCTTCTCGAGCGGCTTGCGGATCGAGGCGGGGGAGATCGCGTCGGTCGAGATGAGCAGGCCGTTGTCGGTGGCCATCTCGATGTCCTCGGCCCACGCGGTGTTGACGACCATGTCGATGGTGGGGATCTGCGGGGTGTACGCCCCGACGTGCAGGGTGGGCGCGTCGTCGTCCGACCCGAGCCGGATCATGCCGTCCTCGTCGGCCAGCCGCCTGCCGATCTTCTTGTCGGTCGCCATCTCGCCACCGGCCACCCGGTCCCAGGCCTCCTGGAAGTCGGCGACGTCGGCCCGCGTGAAGAGCCGGTACGCCCCCGGATCGACCGAGGCGACAGTGAGCACCCGGTTCTCCAGCGAGACCTGGCCCAGGCCGATCCGCTCGGTGTGCGCGACACCCTTCAGCCGCTCGATCTGCTTGATCGTCGAGGCGTCGAGCGCCTGGTCCCACTGCACGAGGATGTCGGCGCTCCAGAGCCGGTCCTTCCGCTTCCCCGGCGGGTCGACTGCGTGTGCGGGGTCGGCGACCGGCGTGGTCGGGTCCTGCGACGGCGTGCCGGTCGCGCTCGACTCGGAGGCCGGCGTGGGATCGGGGTCTGTCGACGTCTCCGGCTCGCTGCACGCGCCGAGGAGGAGGGCGAGCACAGCGGTCGCCGCGACCCTCCCCCGCCGTCGTACCCGCATGGGGAGACCCTAGGACCGAGGTGTCTGGGGTGTCTGGAGCCGGTGCGGGATCGTGACCCAGGAGATCAGGCCGCCGACGAGGAGCAGCACGGCGCAGGCGACCATCGCGGAGGCGTACGCCGTGTCGAAGCGGGCCGGGTCGCGGTAGTCGTCGCCGCCGAGACCGACCGCCATCGGCAGCGCGGCCACCGCCAGGAGCGAGCCCGCGCGGGCCACGGCGTTGTTGATCCCGCTGGCCGTGCCGGCGACCTCGTCGGGCGCGGCGGCGAGCACCGTCGCGGTCAGCGGCGCGACCATCAGGGCCAGGCCGAGGCCGAAGACGGTGAGCCCCGGCAGCACGTCGCGCCACCACGTCACACCCGGTCCCACCGCAAGCAGCCAGAGCGTGCCGGCGGCCATCACGACGGGGCCGAAGGTCATCGGGATCCGTGGGCCGATCCGCTCGCCGAGCGCACCGCCTCTCGCGGCCAGGAGCAGCATGCAGGCGGTGATCGGGAGGGTCGCGAGCCCGGCCTCGAGGGCGTTGTAGCCGCCGACCGTCTGGAGCTGGAGCACCAGGAAGAAGAGGATCGCGCCGAGGGCGGCGTAGACCAGCAGCGTCATCGCGTTGGCCGCGCTGAACGTGCGGTCGAGGAACAGCCCGAGCTGCACCATCGGCTCGGGAACCCGACGCTCGACGACCACGAAGGCGACCGCGGCCGCCACACCGAGCCCGGCGGCCCACCATGTGGCCGCGCCGCCCGCGTCGGTCAGCGCCCAGGTGGTGCCGGCCAGCGCGAGGGAGGCGAGCGCGGCACCGGCGAGGTCGAAGCGGCCGTGGGCGCGGGGGTCGCGGGTCTCCGGCACCCAGCGCTGCGCCAGCCACACGGTGAGCGCGGCCAGCGGCAGGTTGATGAGGAAGATCCAGCGCCACGACGCGTGGTCGACGAGCAGACCGCCGACCAGCGGACCGAGCGCCGCCGCGATGCCGCCGAGGCCCGACCAGGCGCCGATCGCGCGGCTGCGGTCCTCGGCACGGAAGGCACCCTGGATCATCGCCAGGCTGCCCGGGGTCAGGAGGGCACCTCCGATGCCCTGGAGCACACGCGCCACGATCAGCACCTCGGCGTTGGGCGCGAGACCGCACGCCAGCGAGGCCAGCGCGAACCAGATCGTGCCGATCACGAAGACCCGGCGCCGGCCCAGCCGGTCACCCAGCGCCCCGCCGAGCAGGATCAGCGAGGCCAGCGAGAGGAAGTAGCCGTTGGTGATCCACTGCAGCTGCGACAGCGACGCGTCGAGGTCGGTGCCCATCGTCCGCAGCGCGACGTTGACCACGGTCCCGTCCAGCAGCGTCAGCCCCGACCCCAGGGTCGCCGCCGCCACGATCCCCCGCCCCGTCGGCGTACCCCACTCGACTGCGCTCATCTGGCGCCTCCGCTTCGCTTCGGCGCGTGTCGCGGCGCTCGTAACCCGCTCGTTCGTCGTCGCGCCCGCACCCTCCCCCGCTTCGCTCGTCCGGCTTTGCCGCTCCTCCTGCACTCCCGGGCGCGCCGCGACGAACCACCGGCCACCGATCTGCGGGTCATGCCAGCGCCTCAGCCGGTCAGCACCCGGCCGGCGAGCCAGGCGATGTCGGCGCCGGTCTGCTCGGGCGAGGAGGAGGGCTGCATGACGTGGCTCAGCACCACTCGGACGACCATGTCGATCGCGGGGTCGAGGTGGTCGGCGTCGATGCCCGGGGCGTACGGCGCCACGCGGGCGCTGACGACCTCCTTGGCGACGCCGAGGAGCGAGCCCGCGTTGGTGGTCAGCAGCGGCAGCAGCTCGGTGTCCGCGCCGTGGGTCGCGCTGACGACGGCGTGCAGGAGCTTGTTGGCGCGGGCGTAGGTGAGCACGTCGGAGACGGCCCGCTCGATGGCCCGGGTGAGGTCGGCCGGCTCGTGCTCGAAGGCCTGCTCGACGACGCCGAGGAAGCGGGCGAGCTCCTCGAGGATCATCGTCTCGGCCAGCGCGGTCTTCGAGCCCACCTCGTTGTAGACGGTCTGGCGGCTGACGCCGGCCTCCTCGGCGAGCCGCGCCATGGTGACGGCCGCCCAGCCCGAGGAGGTGGTCAGGTCCACGGCCGCGGCGACGATGCGCTCGCGGGTCGACTCGGGCATGCCCACGAGTCTAGGTGCGAGCGCGGTCGCGAGCCGTCCGGCCCTCGCGGCGGTCAGGCGACCGAGCGCTCGGGGTCGAACGGCACGAAGTCGATCTTCTCGCGCACGCCGCAGTCGGGGCAGCACCAGTCGGCGGGGATGTCGGCCCACGCTGTCCCGGCGGCGAAGCCCTCGTGCTCGTCGCCCGCGGCCACCTCGTAGACGTACTCGCACCCGGGGCACCGGGCGGCCAGCACCTCCGTCGTCGGGTCGAGTGCGCTCGCGGCACTAGTGCCCGCGGTGGTGCGCACTCGACCGGGGGCGGGATAGCGGGCGAGGTAGGTCTCCCGCTTGCGCGGGCTGATGTTCGCCAGCGACACGTCGCCGCCGAAGTGGTCGACCACCCGCCGGTCCATCACCCGCCGCCAGACGGCGGGCACGATCGCGAGCACGATCATGCCGGCGTACCCGGTCGGGAGCACCGGGCTCTCCTCGAAGTCGCGCAGCGTCTGGTAGCGCCGGGTCGGGTTCGCGTGGTGGTCGCTGTGGCGCTGCAGGTGGTAGAGCAGCACGTTGGTGGCGATGTTGTTGGAGTTCCAGCTGTGGCTGGGCAGCACGCGCTCGTAGCGCTGTCGGTCACCCTCGCCGACCTTCTGGCGCAGCATGCCGTAGTGCTCCATGAAGTTGACGACCTCGAGCAGCGAGAAGCCGACGACGGCCTGGATGAGGAGGTACGGCGCCACCTCGAGGCCGAAGGCCGCGAGGACCACGCCCCAGAGCAGGACCGTCATCAGCCACGCGTTGAGCACGTCGTTGTCGAGGCGCCACGGGCTCTGCTTGCGGCGGGCCAGCCGGCGCTTCTCCAGGCGCCAGGCGGACTTCAGGGAGCCGCCGACCGTGCGCGGCCAGAACTGGTAGAAGTTCTCGCCGAGCCGTGCGCTCGCCGGGTCCTCCGGAGTCGCGACCCGGACGTGGTGGCCGCGGTTGTGCTCGATGTAGAAGTGGCCGTAGAAGACCTGTGCCAGCGCGATCTTGGAGAGCCAGCGCTCGTTGGCCTCCTTCTTGTGGCCGAGCTCGTGGGCAGTGTTGATGCCGATGCCGCCGATGCAGCCGATCGAGATCGCCAGGCCCACCTTGTCCAGCGTGGTCAGCGGCTGGTCGGCCAGCTGGCCGAACACGTCCCACCCGCCGACGACCGCCATCGCGGAGAGGAACCCGACGTACTGGATGGGCAGGAAGAGGTAGGTGATCCAGCGGTAGTAGCGGTCCTGCTCCAGCGCCTCGATCACGTCGTCGGGCGGGTTGGAGCGGTCGAGCCCGGCGATCAGGTCGATCGACGGCACGATGCCGAGGATCACGATCGGCCCGACCCAGAACCAGATCGACCAGCCGGTCGCGAGGTAGCCGCCGAAGGCGACGAACGCCAGGCTCGGCACCACCAGGCCGATCAGCCACAGGTAGCGCTTGCGGTCCTTCCAGAGCTCGGTCGTGCCGTCGGGGACGGTGCCGCTGGGGGCGAGTCGGGTGGGGTAGCCGGCCATCTGCCTGACCTCCTGCCGTGGGGTTTACACGACCATAGGATCTGTAAAGCCGTTTGACAAGGGGTCGCCATTTGTCAAATGAGGAGTCACCGCCCCCAAAGGCCGACGGGACGTCAGGCGTTCTCCTTGCGGAAGGTGGCCGTGCCCCACCAGACGGCGAGGGCGAAGAGGGCGAGCGCCCAGGTGGTGCCCCACATGACCCCGCTGGCGGCGAAGTCGCCCACGAAGCTGCTGCGCACGCCGTCGACGATCCAGCGGAACGGCATGAAGTCGCTGATCCGCTCCAGCCAGGCCGGACCGAGGGTCATCGGCAGCATGATCCCGCTGAGCAGGAGCACCGGCATCATCACCATGTTGATCACCGGGGCCATCACGTCCTCGGACTTGGTGGTGAGGGCGAGGGCGTTCGAGGCGGCGGCGCAGGCGCCACCGACGAGCACGGTGATGCCGACGCCGGCGACCACACCGCCCCAGGACGGGCGCATGCCCATCGCGGTGCCGAGGCCGATCAGGATCAGCGCCTGGACCAGCAGCTGGAGGAGGTCGCGCAGCAGCCGACCCATCAGCAGCGCGGTGCGCGACGCCGGTGTCACGCGCTCGGCCTCGACGACGCCCTCGCGCCACTCGGCGATCAGCCCGAACCCGGCGAAGAAGGCGCCGAACATGCCCAGCTGCACGAGCAGGCCGGGCACGAGGAAGGTGTAGGCGTTGGTGGCGCCGAACTGGGCCACCAAGGGCTTGAGCAGCGGGCCGAAGAGCACCAGGTAGAGGATCGGCTGGAGCGCGCCGATGATCACCCAGGCGGGGTTGCGGAGGTTCATCCGGATCTGGCGCCGGAAGACGATGAAGGTCTCGCGGAAGAAGGTGGACATCAGGCGCTCACTTCCTGTCGGGCCTGGCCGGAGGCGGTCGGGTCGTCGGGGTCTGTCTCGCCCGCCGCCTCGGACTCGGACTCCGCATCGCGCAGCGAGCGCCCGGTGAGGGTGAGGAACACGTCGTCGAGCGTGGGCCGGTGGACCTCGATCGACTCGAGCGTCACCCCGGCGGCCTCGACGTCACGGAGCAGGCCGGGGACGACGCGACCGGCGCGGGCGACCCGGCCGGACACCTGCGTGCCCGAGGTCTGGACGGACTGCGCGACGCTGGCGAGCTTCTCGGCGGCGACCGACACCTGGTCGGCCGCGACCTCGAGGGTGACCAGGTCGCCGGAGACCTGCGCCTTGAGGTTGTCGCTGGTGTCGGAGGCGACGATCCGGCCCTGGTCGATGATGACGATGCGGTCGGAGAGCGCGTCGGCCTCGTCGAGGTAGTGGGTCGTGAGGAACACGGTGGCGCCGCGCTCGGTGCGGAGCCGGGCGATGTGCTCCCAGAGGTTGGCGCGCGCCTGCGGGTCGAGGCCGGTGGTGGGCTCGTCGAGGAAGACCAGCGTCGGGTCGTGGATCAGCCCCATCACGATGTCGAGGCGGCGCTTCTGGCCACCCGACATGTTCTTGGGCATCCGCTCCCACAGGCCGTCGAGCTGGAGCTGGGCGAACAGCTCCTTGCCCCGCTTCTCCACCTGCGCGTGCGAGAGGCCGTAGAGCATGCCGTGGTCCATCACCTCCTCGCCCGCACGCGCGGACGAGAAGACGCCCCCGGCCTGCGAGACGTAGCCGATCGAGCGGCGTACCTGCTCCGACTCCTTCACCACGTCGTAGCCCGCCACGGTCGCCGTGCCCGCGTCGGGGCGCAGCAACGTGGTGAGCATCCTCAGCGTCGTGGTCTTGCCGGCCCCGTTGGGGCCGAGGAAGCCGACGACCTCGCCCTCGGCCACGTCGAGGTCGACGCCGTCGACGGCGCGGACCTCCCTCTTCTCCTTCCCCACCCGGGTGTGGAAGGTCTGCACGAGTCCTCGTGCTGTGATCATGGATCCCCGTCCTTCGATGTTCAAACTTGAACAGCCAAGTGTGCAGCGTCGCCCAAAAGGGTGCAACCGCATTCTGCGTCGCACCACCGACACCGAGGCGTCGTACGCCGTCACGACACCGGCGCGGACCCACCCTCGGCCGCGAGGCCAGCGAGCATCCGGCGGTAGCGCTCGCGGTCGGCCTGCATCTGTCGTCCGGGGTCGTCCGTGGGCGGCACCCAGCGCCACGGCTCGCCGGCCAGGTCGAAGTCGCCGGCGCGCAGCCGCTCGATCGTCCGGACCAGCCAGGAGCGCTCCTCGCGCAGCAGCTCCAGCCAGTGGCGTACGCCGTGGACCGCATGCGGCGGGGCGAGCTCGCCGGCGCCGGGGTCCCACTCCTCGGTGGAGCGGTCGAGCACCTCGATGCGCACCTCGAGGTGGCGGATTGCGACCTCGCGGGCGAGCAGCGGCAGCATGCCGAAGGCCGCGTTGAAGGCGACAGCGTTGAAGAGCGTCACCGTCTCCAGGCCCTCGCCGAGGAGTCGCGCCAGCTCACCTCGGCCCGCGTCGGTGATCTCGTAGACCGCGACCGTCCGGCCGTCGTCGTCGAGGTCGTGGCGGACGACCTGGCCGAGCTTCTCGAGCGTGGACAGCCCGCTGTAGATCGAGCCCGGACCGAGGTTGGCCCACTCGTCCACGTGCCACGACACCAGCTCGCGGCGGATCTGGTAGCCGTTGACGGGCTCGAACATCGCCACCGCACCCAGCAGGAGCATGCGCGTGGTGTGGACGGCCATGGTCCGGATCGTAGGTGGTGCGGCGCGCCCCGTGGCGTCTCACCAGGACTGTTGCCCGCGTCACATCGTCGAGCGCCGGGCGATAGGTTGTGCGCCATGGAACACCCCTTCGGCATCGACTTCGGCGGCACCGGCATCAAGGGCGCGCCGGTCGACCTCGAGCAGGGCGACTTCGCCCACGACCGGGTGCGGATCGACACCCCCAAGCCGGCGACCCCGCAGGCCGTGGCCGGGGTCTTCCAGCAGATCGTCGACAGCTTCCCGGCCTCGTCCAGCCCGGTCGGCGTGACCGTGCCGGGCATCGTCCGCCGCGGCGTGGTGCTCTCGGCCGCCAACATCGACAAGTCGTGGATCGGCGAGGACGCCGACGCGATCTTCACCGAGGCGCTCGGGCGCGAGGTGCACGTCGTCAACGACGCCGACGCCGCCGGTCTCGCCGAGGCGGAGTACGGCGCCGCGAAGGGCCGCAAGGGCCTGGTCATGGTCATCACCCTCGGCACCGGCATCGGCTCCGCGATGATCTTCGACGGCCAGCTCGTGCCCAACTCCGAGATGGGCCACCTCGAGCTGGACGGCGCCGTCGCCGAGGTGACCACCGCGACGAGCGCGCGCGAGCGCGAGGGACTGACGTGGGAGGCCTGGGCCGAGCGCCTCACCACCTACTTCCGCCACCTCGAGCGACTGTTCACCCCCGACCTGTTCGTCATCGGCGGCGGGGTCAGCAAGTCGTGGGACAAGTTCGGCCACCTCATCGAGGTCGAGACCGAGATGGTGCCCGCCACCCTCCAGAACCGCGCCGGCATCGTCGGCGCCGCGCTGGTCGCGCACCGCAAGGCCGGCCTGGACGACTAGCCCGGTCCGCCCGACCCGGCAGAGAGCACCTGCTCGAAGGCCGCGACGGCGCCGCGCAGGTAGCGCTCCACGACCGCCCGCTCCTCCTCGCTGAAGGAGCGGTCCAGCCGGTCGAGCGCGAGGAACATCGGCAGCAGGTGGCCGACCACCTCGCGCTGCCCCGACGCGGTCAGCACCAGCTCCGTACGCCGACGGTCGCCCGGGTGCGGCCGCCGCTCGACGTGCCCGCGCGAGACCAGCCGGTCCACGATGCCGGTGGCGGCGGCCGTCGACACCTCGAGCCGGCGGGCCACCTCGGCGGGCCCGATCTGCTCGCGGCTCAGGTGCTCCAGGGTCACCAGCTCGGTGTCGCTGATGCCGGCCCGGCGGGCCACGACGTGGTTCACCCGGGCGCCGGTGGTGAGCAGCTCGCGCAGGGCGACGAGGGTCCCGGTCGCGTCCCAGCCCTGGGGTGGCCCCGTCGGTTCGGTCATGCGCGTGCTCCCGGTCTTGCTCTCCTCGGACGAGATCGCTAATTTAGTTAGCAATCTACTCTGCTAGCGACCTGATCGTAAGGAACCCCCGTGCCCGGTCACCAGTCCCCCGCACCCGCCCGCTTCGTCACCGGCCGGCGTACGGCCTGGCTCGTCGCCCTCGTCCCCCTGCTGCTGGCCGTCCTGGCGATCGGCTTCGTCGCGGAGGGCGAGCACGACGCCAAGGCGACGGACACGCTCCCGCAGGGCGCGGACAGCACGCTGGCCGTCGAGCTCGCCGAGCAGCTCCCCGACGACGAGGGCATGGTCGCCCTGGTCCTCTGGACCGGCGACGGCGAGCTGTCCGAGGGCCAGGTCGGCGCCGTGACGAAGCAGGCGACCGCGCTCCTGCCGCAGGGCGGGCAGCCACAAGGACCCCCGCTCGTCGTCTCCGACGACAAGACCGCAGCCCTCGCCGTGGTGCCCGTGGTGTCGTCCTCGAACACCGACAACATCGACAAGGTCGAGGAGCTGCGTGACCAGCTCCGCGCGGACGCCCCCGACGGGCTGGACGTGCAGGTCACCGGTCCGGCCGCGATCCAGGCCGACATCGGCCAGGTCTTCGACGGCGCCGACATCCGGCTGCTGGCGGCGACGGCGGCCGTCGTGGCAGTGCTGCTGATCATCACCTACCGCAGCCCGGTGCTCTGGCTGGTGCCGCTGACCGTCGTCGCGGTGGCCGACCGCCTCGCGGCGATCACCGCCACCAACGTGCTCGAGGTCGCCGGCCTCGCGTGGGACGAGTCGACCGTCGGCATCCTCAGCGTGCTCGTGTTCGGCGCCGGCACCGACTACGCGCTGCTGCTGATCTCGCGCTACCGCGACGAGCTCAAGACCACCGACTCGCGCCACGAGGCGATGGCGCACGCCCTCACCCGCACCACCGAAGCCGTGCTCTCCAGCGCCACGACCGTCGTCCTCGGCCTGCTCACGCTGCTGCTGTCGGCCATCCCGACCACCCGTGGCCTCGGCGTCGCCTGCGCGGTCGGCGTCGTCATCGCGGCCACGTTCGCGCTCGTCGTGCTCCCGGCTGCCCTCGTGCTGTTCGGGCGCTGGGTCTTCTGGCCGCGCGTGCCGCACGTCGGCGACGCGGTGCTGGTGGACTCCCAGTCGGTCTGGCGGCGCGTCGGCAACGCCGTCGCCGGACGCCCGCGCACTTTCGTCGTCGGCACCGTCGCGGGCCTCGCGGTCCTGGCCACCGGCACCCTCTCGATCAGCACCGGCCTCGACCCGGCCGACCAGTTCCTCCAGGAGCCCGAGGCGATCACCGCGGCGCAGCGCCTCGCCGAGTCCTTCCCCGCAGGTACGACGGACCCGGTGCAGGTCGTCACCCGCGGCAACCCCGACGAGGTGCTCGCGGCGGTCGAGGACGTCGACGGCACGACGTCGGCGCGGATCACCTCGCGCGGTGACGGCGTCGCCGGCATCGACGTCGTACCCGACGCGGAGCCGGGCAGCGCCGCGGCCGAGCAGGTCGTCGCCGACGTCCGGGCGGCGGTCGCCGACTTCGACGACACCCACGTCGGCGGCGGGGACGCCGAGGCGGTCGACGAGCAGGAGTACGCCGCCAGCGACCGGCTCACCATCCTCCCGCTGATCCTGCTGCTGGTGCTCGGCGCGCTGGTGCTGCTGCTGCGCTCGGTCCTCGCCCCGGTCCTGCTGGTGGCCACGGTCGTCGCGACGTACGCCGCGAGCATGGGCGCCTCGTGGTGGCTCTTCCGCAGCGTCTTCGACTTCGCCGCGATGGACAGCGGGGTGCCGCTGCTGGCGTTCCTCTTCCTGGTCGCGCTGGGCGTCGACTACAACATCTTCCTCGTGACCCGCGCGCGGGAGGAGGCCCGCGAGCACGGCACCCGCACCGGCATGCTGCGCGCGCTCACCGCCACCGGCGGCGTCATCACCAGCGCCGGCATCCTGCTCGCCGCCGTCTTCGCAGTCCTCGGCGTGCTGCCGCTCGTGGTGCTCGCCCAGCTCGGCGCGATCATCTTCGTCGGCGTGCTGCTCGACACCCTCGTGGTCCGCACCGTGCTCGTCCCGGCCCTCGCGCTCACCCTCGGCGAGAAGTTCTGGTGGCCAGGTTCGATTGCGCTCGCTCCGCTCGCGCGTGCTCGCCGCCCTTGAGGACGGGCGGCAAGCGCGTGGGTTGACGCCGTCCTACCCCTCGCCCCTACCGCTGATCGCGTTGGCGACGCGCTTGGTCACGTCGGTGTGGAACACGCTTGGGATGATGAAGGCGGCGTGCAGCTCCTCCTCGCTGACCGTGTCGGCGATGGCCTGGGCGGCACGGAGCAGCATGTCGGTCGTGACGTGGGAGGCGCCGGCGTCGAGGAGGCCCCGGAAGACGCCGGGGAAGGCGAGCACGTTGTTGATCTGGTTGGGGTAGTCGGAGCGGCCCGACGCGACGACGGCGGCGTACTTGCCGGCCTCGGCCGGGTCCACCTCGGGGTCGGGGTTGGCGAGCGCGAAGACGACCGGCTTCTCGGCCATCGTGGGGATCCACTGCGGGTCGAGGATGCCGGGGGCCGAGACGCCGACGAACACGTCCGCGCCGACCAGGACCTCCTGCAGCGAGCCGGTCACCCGACGGGGGTTGGTTGCCCCCGCGAGCTGGGCGTGCGCGGCGGACAGCGTGCTGTCGTCGGCGGAGAGCGCACCTTCGCGGTCGACGACGACGACGTCCTGCGCACCCGCCGCGAGCAGCAGCGTCACGATGGCGGTGCCGGCCGCGCCCGCACCGGAGACGACGATGCGGACCTCGGTGAGCTTCTTGTCCACGCACCGCATCGCGTTGGTGAGCGCGGCGAGCACGACGATCGCGGTGCCGTGCTGGTCGTCGTGGAAGACCGGGATGTCGAGGGACTCACGCAGCCGCTTCTCGATCTCGAAGCAGCGCGGGGCGGCGATGTCCTCGAGGTTGATGCCGCCGAAGCCGGGGGCGATCATCTCGACGGCCTTGACGATCTCGTCGGTGTCCTGGCTGGCCAGGCAGATCGGCCAGGCGTCGATGTCGGCGAACCGTTTGAAGAGCGCGGCCTTGCCCTCCATCACCGGCATCGCGGCCCCGGGACCGATGTTGCCGAGCCCGAGCACGGCCGAGCCGTCGGTGACCACGGCGACCGAGTTGCCCTTGATGGTGAGCTTGCGGACGTCCTCGGGGTTGTCGTGGATCGCCATCGACACGCGACCGACGCCGGGCGTGTACGCCATCGAGAGGTCGTCACGGGTGCGGAGCGGCACCTTCGACTCGACCGAGATCTTGCCGCCGAGGTGGAGCAGGAAGGTGCGGTCGCTGACCTTGTGCACGGTCACGCCGTCGACGCCGTCGACCGAGGACACCAGGTCCTTGGAGTGCTCGGCGTCGGCGGCCGAGCAGGTCACGTCGACGACCAGGCGGTCGTGCCGCGAGTCGGTCACGTCGATCGCGGTGACCACGCCCCCCTGCGAGGCGATCGCGGTCGCGACGGCGCCGACGACGCCGTGGTCCGGGGCGGTGTACAACCGCATGGTGATCGAGTACGACGACGCGGTTGCTGCCATGACCACGACCTTCCCCCGCCGCCGGGGTTACCAGCAAGTCATGTCCGGCTAGGTTTGCGATATGGACATAAAGTTCGCCGACGCACCCGACCGCAGCCGCTACGAGCTGACCGCCGGCGACACCCTGATCGGCTTCATCGACTACCGGCTCCACGGCGACGTGATCACGATGGTCCACACCGAGGTCGACGAGGCGTACTCCGGCCAGGGCCACGCCGGGACGCTCGCCCGCTCGGCGCTCGACGATGCCCGCTCGCGCGGCCTCTCGGTCGTCCCGTCGTGCCCCTACGTGGCGGCGTACATCCGCAAGCACCAGGAGTACGCCGACCTGGTGAAGGCGTGAGCCTCAGCGCACCACGCTGTCGGTGATCGTCCGCTCGGCGCCGAGGAAGAAGATCCCCGGGATGGTCTCGAAGCCGTCGCTGGGGTTGTCCTCGAGCCGGGAGCCGCGGATGGTCAGCGTGCCGCTGCGGTCGTTGGAGACGAAGAAGATCGCGCCGCCGCCCTCGCGGGCCCGGTTGCCGGTCATCGTGGAGCCCTCGAGGACCAGGTGGATGTCGTCGCCGTCCATGTAGATCGCGCCGCCGGAGCCGCCGCCGGGGCTGCCCGGCCGTGACGGGTTGGCGCCGCGACCGACCGCCTTGTTGTCGGTGAAGGTCGAGTCGACGACGCGCCACGAGACGCCGATGCTGCTGAGCGCGGAACCGTTGCTGCAGCGGCCCCCGGTGAACGTGGAGCGCTTCACCACAACCGGCCGGTCGCGGTGCTGGTCGAAGACCCTCACCGCCCCGCCGCCCACGTCGGGTCCGGTGCGGACGCAGCGGTTGTCGACGAAGGTGGAATCGAGGATCTTGAGCTGGCCACCGCGCACGAAGATCGCCCCGCCGCCCTCGTCCTCCCTGCTCGCGTCGCCGTCGGCGAAGCGCATCCGCTTCACCACCAGCCGGGGTTCGGCCTGGTCGTTGCAGTGCGAGGTCGTCCAGACCTGGGCCTTGTCGCAGGTGTTCATGTAGAGGATGCGACGCCGCCCCTCGCCGCTCAGGGTGACCTTCCCGCCGCCGTCGAGGACGACCGATGCGGAGGTGTTGACCACCTTGGCGGTCCGCTTCATGGCGATGGTCACCGGTGCGGGTCCGCAGTCGAAGGTGATGAGTCCCCCCTGTGCGACGGCCTTCACGACCGCGCGAGAGGTGCAGGACGCCGGGGTGCCGCTGCCGACGACGGTGCCGGCAGCCGCGCGGTCCGCGGGGGCGGGACCGGCTCCCGCCGGAGAGGCCGACGCCACCACCGCGGCGACGGCCGCCGCGACGAGGACGCCGGCCCTCATCAGAGCGCCTTCTCGATGTCGCCGGTGAGCTTCTCCGGCTCGGTGGTCGGCGCGTAGCGGTCGATGACCTGGCCGTCGCGACCGACGAGGAACTTGGTGAAGTTCCACTTGATCTTGTCGCCGAGCAGTCCGCCCTTGGAGTCCTTGAGCCAGTCGAAGAGCGGGTGCGCGTCCTTGCCGTTGACGTCGACCTTGGAGAACAGCGGGAACGTCACTCCGAAGTTGCGCTCGCAGAAGTCCGCGATCTCCGCCTCGTCACCGGGCTCCTGGTTGCCGAACTGGTCGCACGGGAAGCCGAGCACGACCAGCCCCTGGTCCTCGTAGGTGTCGTGGAGCTGCTGGAGGCCCTTGTACTGGCCGGTGAAGCCGCACTGCGAGGCGGTGTTGACGACGAGCACGACCTTGCCGTCGTACTGGGACAGGTCGGTGTCCGTGCCGTCGATCGCGGGCGCCGAGAAGTCGGAAAGAGAGGTCATGCCCCCAGTCTGCCGTGGTGATCGCTGGTGGCGACCCAGGGTGGTCCAGACACGGGCGTCGCGGCCGCCGGCACGCGCGTACGGTTGAACGCCTCGAGCGAGGGGAGGGCGCGTGCGCACGATCGTCCCGCTCGTCGTGGCCCGCCTGCTGGCGGCCACCGTCGTCGCGGCTCTCCTCCAGCCGCCTCACGCGCACGCGTCGCCGAGCTCGCCCGCCGAGCGACCGGGCACGGCGCTCCCCACCATCACCGTCACGCTCGGCGCGTCGCTGTCGGTCTCCGCCCCGGACGTCCGCGCGGGGTGGGCGCACCTCGACGTCACAGGGGCCGGGCGGGCGCTCGTCGTGCGCTTCGCGGACGGCTACGACATCGACGCGTTCACCGAGGACTACGAGAGCATCGGGTCGGGCGGCCGGAAGGGGAGGCGGGCGTACGCACGCATCCTCGACGGGACGTCGTTCCTCGGTGGCGTCGGGCTCGGCGGCTCCGGGAGCATCAAGCTCCCCCGTCCCGGCCCCTACACGGTGATGGCGATCGGCACCCGGTCCGGGATCGTGAGTGCGACCTTCCGCGCCGGCCCCAGCACGCCTGCGACCCGCGCCCGGCCGGCGACCGGCGGCCGCCTCGAGGTGCTCCCGGGTCTGCGCTGGGGCGGATCGAGCGTGCTGCCGCACGAGGGTCGCCTGCTCCTCGCCAACCGGTCACCGAGGCTCCCGCACGACCTGGTCCTCCAGCGGGTCCGGGAGGGCACGACCGCCGAGGCCTACCGGGCCTGGCTGTCCTCGAACGAGGCGGAGCCGAACTTCAACCTGCCCGGACGGCTCGAGACCCAGTGGCTCTCGCCGCGCCGGAGGATGACGGTCGACTACCGGCTGCCCCGCGGCCAGTACGTGGTCATGTGCTTCCTCACCGACCCGTGGTCGCAGATCGCGCACGTGCTCGCCGGCGAGCTCAGGATGATCCACCTGGAGTAGCAGCTCGCGGCGGCCTCAGTGGGAGCTCAGTACGAGAACGTGGTCGCGCCCTCGTCGCCGATCCACTGCCACATCGGGACCGTGCCGCCCATCTGCGCGTTGGGCAGCAGGTTCTCCGGGTCCAGCGCCTTGGCGTTGAAGCAGATCGGGCAGACCAGGTACGTCCCGCCGGCCGCCTCGTAGCGGGCGAGCAGGTCGGGCAGCGAGGGGCACCCCTCGCACGCGGTCCCCACGGCGGTGCCGGGCTGGACCAGGCGGACCGCCTCCTTGGTGAGGAACATCAGGGTGGGGCGCCCCTGCTCGGCGGCGCCGACGGCGACCAGGAAGGCGACGGTCACCTTCTCCGGGTCCTCGAGGCCGGTGGTGAGGCTGATGACTGCCTTGTTCGACATGGTGGTGCTCCTTCGGTTCGTGGTGTGCTCCGAAGGTCGCACCGGCGACGTGGCAGGTGCTTCCGCGCCGACGCGCAGCCGTACGGGCGGTGGTGGCGGCGGACGCGTAGACGGGTCAGGCCAGGACGCGGGCGACGGCGGCCGTGCGCGCGTTGCGGCCGGACAGGCCGAGCTTGAGGTAGACGTTCTGCAGGTGCCGCTCGACCGTACGCACGCTCAGCGTCAGCCGGTCGGCGATCTGGGTGTTGTCGAGGCCGTCCGCGGCGAGCCGGAGGATCTCCCGCTCGCGCTCGGACAGGCCGGCCAGCGACGGCGTCGGCCGCCCGTCGGCGAGGAAGCCGGCCACCTCGTCGCGGAACACCTGCCACGCGGGCTCGTCGGCGAGCAGCACGTGGTTGCGCGAGTCCAGCAGCACCAGCCGGGCGTCCGGGATGTCGGCGGCGAGGCGCTGGCCCCACGCCGGCGCGACGCGGTCGCCGTCCGCGTGCAGGACGAGGGTGGGCGCGGAGATCCCGGGCAGGAGGGGCCGCACATCGGTCTGGTGCCGGGCGATCCGGCTGCACACCGCGTTGTCGGTGTTGGTGGACGTGCGCTGGAGCTCGTCCATCCACTCCATCTGCTCCTCGGAGGCTCCCGGGATGAACGCGGTGGTGAAGACCCGCCGGAACGTGCTGTCCGGACGCTGCCAGCCGGCGCGGATCATCGCGAGGAAGGCGGTCTCGGCGTCCGCGTCGTCGTCCGCGCCGCCCGCGGCCATCCCGCCGTACAGCACCAGGCGCTCCACCCGGTCGGGGTGCGCGTGGGCGTACGCCAGCGCCACCGGCGCCCCACCGGACATGCCCATCACCGAGAAGCGGTCGAGCCCCATGGCGTCGACCAGCGTCTCGAGGTCGGCCAGCCGCCGCTCGAGGCTGAAGTCGTCGACCTCCCAGTCGGACAGGCCGAAGCCGCGCTCGTCGTAGCGCACCACGGTGGCCACTTCACCGAGGTCGTCGAGGAAGTGCCGCCAGACCGGGCTGTGCCAGTCGTGCTGTAGGTGGCTGAGCCAGCAGGAGACGATCAGGAGCGGAGGACCGGAGCCGTGGCGCGCCCAGGCGAGGCGTACGCCGTCGTCCGCGCGGCAGAAGCGCACCTCCTGGTCCACCTCGTCAGGCTACCCGTGAGAGGCCGCCGCGGCCCGCGTCGTTTCAGGACAGCTCGGGGCTGTAGCGCGGGGTCGGCGCCGGCGCCCGGTGCGGCTCGACGTCGGGTGCCGCCACGAGTCGAGCGCGGAGCCGCTTGAGCGCACGGTGGCGGCTGACCCGCACCGCGACGCTGGTCATGCCGAGGGCGTGCGCGGTGGCGGCGACGTCGAGCCCGATGACCTCCGTGCACGCCAGTACGTCGCGCTCGCGGCGCGGCAGCCGGGCGAGCTCGCTGCGGACCCAGTCCAGGCCACTGACGGCCTCCTGCGGGTCGATCGGTACGCGGCCGGGCTCCTCGACCTCGTGGCCGTCCAGCGCCGCCGTCACGCGCAGCGCGCCGCGGCGGGACTGGTTGGCCGAGACCTTGCGCCCGATCCCGAAGAGCCAGCCGGCGAACTGGTCGCTGGTGCCGTGGAAGTGGTGCACCCGACGGGCGGCGACCAGCCACGTCTCCGAGGCCACGTCGTCGGCCGAGACGGCGCAGTCGACCGGCTGCCGCGCGCGGAGCCAGAGCAGCAGCCGACCGGCATGCGCCACGTACAGCGCATGCCAGGCATCGGTGTCGCCCGCCTTGGCGGCCGAGACGGTCTGGTCGTCGGTCACGGAGGACTGGGCCCGTCCCTCTCCGCGTCAGACCCGGAACTGCCGGACCCGTCGGTGTCGTCCAAGTCGTCGTACGCGCCGTCGTCGGCGTCGTCGTGCGTGTCGTCGTGTGCGTCGTCGTGCGCCGAGTCGTCGTCGCGATCGCCCCGGCCGTCGTGGTCGTGGTCGTGGTGGCGCCCGCCGCCACGACTGCCGTCACGGCCCCCGTCCCGGCCTCCGTCACGGCCCCCGTTGCGTCCGCCGTCCCAGCCCTCGCGGTCGGGGTCCCAGCCGTCAGGGCCCTGGTCGTCCTCGTCGTCCCGGTCGCCCGGGTCGTCGTCGCGCTGGCCGTCGTGGTCGTGGGAGGAGGCGTCACCGCCCCACACCTTGCCGTCGGCCTCGGGATCGTCGCCGCGGTCCGCGCCGGAGGACGGGTCCGTGGACGCGCCCTCACCGGAGGAGGCCGCGCCCTCGTCCTCCCGGTCCGAGCGGTCCGAGCTGTCCGAGCGATCGCCGTCCTGGGTGCGACGATCGTCGTCTGTCTCGCGGTCGGGCGTGGACGGGAGCGGGCTGGCGGGCGAGGTCGCCGGTCCGGTCGGCTCGGGGGCGCTGCGGGTCATCGACGTCGCGACCACCGCGCTGCCGGCCACCACGACGGCGGCCGCCGCGGCGGCGAGTGCTGGTCGCCACGGGCCGAACCACGACAGGACACCTGCTGCCACGGAGGAGTCGGCCCACGCCCGGGGGGTGGCCCGGGCCGACTCCTCGCTCAACCGCACGAGGAAGTCCCGGTCAGGGACGAGCACGGGGGCGTCGAGGCGCAGCCTCGACTCCTCGCGCTCCGGGTTGCTCATGCGGAAGTTCCTGTTCGATCCGGGTCCGGGTCAGCGGCGGCAGCCGCCACCGATGGTGGCGAACGCGTCACCCGCGGCGAACGCGTCGGCACCGACCACAGTGTCCAGCGCGTCGGAGGACTCCTCGGTCAGCTGGAGCTCGCTGGAGCCCCACCCGTGCGAGCCTCCACGACGGTGACCCCAGTGTCCAGTGTCGTCGTCGTCCTCGTCATCGTCGTCGGTCTTCACCAGCGTCAGCACCGGCACGTCCTCGGCGCCATCGACGTCGGCGGTGATCACGCCCTCGGCCTTGTCGAAGGCGAAGCCGGACCACTCCGTCGTACCGGCGGTGGAGGAGAACTCGATGGTGGCGTCGCTCGAGCGGTCCCAGCCGCCCTTGCCGCCCTTGCCGCGCAGGCTCGTCCGGTCGTCGGAGTCGTCGGAGTCGTCGGAGTCGTCGGAGTGGTCGTGGTGGCGACCGCCGCCGAGGGAGATCACGATGAGGTCGTCACGGTTGCGGCCCACCCGGGCGCCGTCGCTGCCCTCCACCTCCACCGACGCGGTGTCGAGGATCGCGGTGGCCTCCTCGGTCAGCGTCACCCAGCCGGCACGCGCGTGCCAGGGGCCGTGGCCACCGTGGCCGTGGCTGCTCGCGTGGTCGCCGCGACCGCCGTCGCGGTCGCCGTGGGCCTGCGCGGGGGCGCCGGCGGTCGTCAGGGCGACGGCGGAGACGAGTGCTGCGGTGGACAGGAATCGCAGGTGCTTCACGAGGTTCTCCTTCGTGAGGTGGGGTCGGGCGCGCGCCGAGAAGCACGGCCCCTCAGTGACGTACCTGTCATGTGGCACTGCCTCCGTTACGCGCCCGCCGGAACTTCCCGGAAGTTTCTCCCCGACTCGATGTCGAATCGGGTGCGAGCCGTTCGTGGAGTGGGTGACGACCCGTCCACGACCGAAGGATCCGAGATGACCACGACGCTCGACCCGTCCGACACCGCCGCACCCCCGGCCGCCACCCGGCGCGCGTGGGTCGGCCTGGGCGTGCTCGCCCTGCCGACGCTCCTGATCTCCATCGACGTGAGCGTGCTGTACGTCGCCCTCCCGTCGCTGAGCCGCGACCTGGACGCCAGCGCCACCCAGCAGCTGTGGATCCTCGACATCTACTCGTTCCTGCTGGCCGGGCTGCTGGTCACCATGGGCGGGCTGGCCGACCGGATGGGCAGCCGGCGCCTGCTCGTCGTCGGCGGGACGGCCTTCGGTGCCGTGTCGGTGCTGGCCGCCCTGTCGCAGAGCGCGGAGATGCTGATCCTCGCCCGCGCGCTGCTCGGCGTCGCCGGCGCGACGATCATGCCCTCGACGATGGCGATGATCCGCCACATGTTCCCCCGGCCGGAGCAGATGGCCCAGGCGATCAGCATCTGGTTGGCCTGCTTCATGGGTGGCATGACCGTCGGCCCGGTGCTCGGCGGGGCGTTGCTGGAGCGCTTCTGGTGGGGCGCGGCCTTTCTCATGGGCGTGCCCGTGATGCTCCTCCTCGTGGTGCTCGCGCCGCGGCTGCTCCCCGACGTCCGCCCCAGTGCCGGCGGACACGCACTTCCCGACGCCTGGTCCGTCGTCCTGTCGCTGGTGGCCCTCCTGCCCGGCGTCTACGGGCTCAAGGAGGTGGCCCGAGGCGAGCACCTGCTGTCCGCCGCGGCGGGCCTCCTGGTCGCCGCCGTGGCGGGCACCGTCTTCGTACGCCGCCAGCGCCGGCTCGCCGACCCCCTGGTCGACCTGAGGCTCTTCGCCGACCGACGGTTCACCGTCGGGCTGAGCACCTTCCTCGTGACCGGCGTCGTGATGGCGGGCGTCTCCTTCGCCGCGGCGCTCTACCTCCAGGGCGTGCTGGGACTAACGCCGACCGCGGTCGGCGCCTGGATGGTCCCGCAGAGCCTGGTGATGCTGGCCGGCACGCTGCTCGCCCCGCGCCTGGACCGGCGCTTCGACACCGTCACCCTCGTCGCCGGCGGCCTGGCCGTCGCCGGTCTCGGCCTGCTGCTGCTCGGGCTGCTCGACCGGGACTCGCTTGGCCTACACCTGGTCGCGATGGTCGTCGCTGCCGGCGGGGTGAGCGTCCCGATGGCCCTCGTCGTCAACCTCATCATGGGCGCGACCCCGCCGGAGCGGGCCGGCTCGGCCGGCTCGCTGATGGAGATGTGCGGCGAGCTGGGCATCGCGCTCGGCGTCGCCACGCTCGGGTCCCTGGTCGCGGCCCTCTACCGCCTCGAGCTGCCCGGCCGGCTCCCCGGCGGCCTCTCCCTGGAGAGCGAGTCGCTGGTCCGCGAGGGCGTGGCCTCAGCCCCGGCCGCCGCCCACGGGTCGCCCGACCTCGCCACGCAGGTGCTGTCGGCCGCGCAGGGCGCGTTCACCGACGCCTACAACGTGATCGGCGTCCTCGGCGGAGCGGCCCTGCTGGTCACCGCCCTGGTCGCCCGCCGCGTCCTCGCCACCCCTCAGCAGCCGCAGACAGACTGGGCCGACGACGTCGAGCCCGGCCTGCAGACCACCACCGCCTGAGACCACCACCCGACACACAGAGGAGAACGTCATGACGCACTACCTGATGGCCGTGCACGGCCCCGCAGAGATGGGCGAGTACGGCAACTACGGCTCGAAGGAGGCGATGGAGCAGGCCTTCGCCGACACCGGCGCCTTCAACGATCAGCTCAAGGCCGACGGCCACTGGGTCTTCGCCGGCGGCCTCCAGTCCGCCAGCACCGCCAAGGTCGTCGACGGGACGTCCGGCAGTCCGGTCGTCACCGACGGGCCCTACCTGGAGTCCAAGGAGCTCATCGGGGGCTTCTGGGTCATCGACGCCCCCGACCTCGACACCGCGCTGCGGCTCGCGGCCGAGGGCTCCGCCGCCTGCCGGGGCAAGGTCGAGGTCCGTCCCTTCGACGGACTGGCCTAGGCGTCCAGGCCGTCGAGCTCCGCCAACGCCGACTCCCAGCGGTCCCGCCGCTGGGAGTCGGTCTGCTCCCACCACGGCGTACCCCGCTCGCCCAGCCCGACCTTCGCCAGCCGGGTCCGGTGCCGGGTGGCCGCGAGCTCGTCCTCGGACGACGCCGTCCTCACGCCGGACCGGCCCCGCCCGAGGTGCGACTTCAGCCGCGCGAGCACGTCGTCGGGGATCGCCGGGTCCGTACGCCGCCACCGCCGGCCGTCGACGACGAGCCACTTCTCGTCCTCGGTCGGCTCGGCCACGCCCCGAGCATCTCAGGGACGACGAAGGCCCCGGGACACTGTCCGGGGCCTTCGTGGTGCGGTGCGCGAGGGGGGAGTTGAACCCCCACGTCCTTTCGGACACACGGACCTGAACCGTGCGCGTCTGCCTATTCCGCCACTCGCGCGAGAAGCGGGCTCAGGCTACCCCACGGCTCGCGCGCGCTCCCAATCGGCCGCACAGCGGGGCGGCACCGTGGCGCACGAGCGACCGGCCGGTACGCTCGCTGGCACCGGCCGGGCGGTCGTTGATGCCTGCCCACCACCACGATGCGTCCGCGAACGCGAGGAGAGGAGGCCTGTGTGAACGCCCTGCAGCGCTTCGAGCAGCGGCTCGAACAGCTCATCTCCGGTGCTTTCGCGCGCGCCTTCCGCAGTGCCGTGCAGCCCGTGGAGATCGCCGCGGCTCTCCAGCGCGAGTGCGACAACAACGCGCAGGTGCTCAGCCGGCAGCGCCGCCTGGTGCCCAACGACTTCCACGTCGAGCTGTCGCCGGCCGACCTCGACCGCATCGTCGGCCTCGGCCGCGCCCTCGAGCAGGACCTCGTCGACCAGCTGCAGGACCACGCCGACGCGCAGGGCTACGTCTTCACCGGCCCCATCTCGGTCGCCTTCGAATCCGCCGAGGACCTGACGACCGGTCGCTTCCGGATCCGCAGCAAGGCGCAGGCCAGCGTGACCGACAACGACCAGCGCACCCGCACCCGCTCCTCGCACGCCACGCTCGAGGTCAACGGCACCCGCCACCCGCTGCGGCCGCCGGGCCTGGTCATCGGCCGCGGCACCGAGGCCGACCTGCGCATCAACGACCCGGGCGTGAGCCGCCGGCACCTCGAGCTCGAGGTCTCCATCGACGGAGTCGAGGCGGTCGACCTGGGCTCGACCAACGGCATCATGGTCGACGGCACCAAGGTCTCCCGGGCGCGACTGCGCGACGGCTCGCTGATCCGGATCGGCCACACCGAGATGACGGTGCGGATCGACGGCGGGCGCGACGAGGCCGGGGGCTGGAATGTCTGAGCTGACCCTCTTCCTGATCCGGGTGGCGTTCCTCGCGATCCTCTGGATCTTCGTGCTGTCCGCGATCTCGGTGATCCGCTCCGACATGTTCGGTGCCCGCGTCCCCGAGACGGCCCGCGGTGCCGCACCTGCCCCCGAGCGCCGGGGCGGCAAGACCCGCAAGCCGCGTCGTGGCTCCCCGACCCACCTCCTCGTGGTCGAGGGCGAGAACCCCGGCGTCCGCGCGGAGCTCGCCGACGCCCCGCTCCTCATCGGTCGCGGCAGCGACGCCGCCATCAAGCTCGACGACGACTACGTCTCCACCCGCCACGCCCGCGTCGCGGCCAGCGGCGACGAGTGGTTCGTCGAGGACCTCGGCTCCACCAACGGCACCTACGTCGGCCCGGTCCGGATCACCCAGCCCACCACCATCGGCCTCGGTGTGCAGGTGCGGGTCGGCAAGACCATCCTGGAGCTGCGGAAGTGACCCTCTACCTCCACTACTCCGCGATCTCCGACGTGGGGCGGGTACGCCGCGAGAACCAGGACAGCGGCTACGCCGGTCCGTGGCTGCTGACGGTCTGCGACGGCGTGGGCGGTGCCGTACGCGGTGACCTGGCGTCGAGCACGGCCGTGCAGGCACTGCGAAAGCTCGACCAGCGCCCCGACGAGGACATCCTCGGCCAGGTCGCGGGTGCCATCCACCGCGCCGACGACCGGATCGCCGAGCTGGTCGAGGAGGACCCCGGCCTCAACGGCACGTCCACCACCGCCACGGTGGCGCTCTTCGACGGCACCCGCTTCGGCCTCGGCCACATCGGCGACAGCCGCGCCTACCTCTACCGCCGCGGCGAGCTGCGCCAGCTCACCCACGACCACACCTTCGTCCAGTCGCTCATCGACGAGGGGCGGATCACCGAGGAGCAGTCGCGCACGCACCCGCACCGCAACCTCATCCTCAAGGCCCTCGACGGCGTGCGCCACGAGGAGCCCGACCTCTTCGAGGTCCCCGCCGAGGTCGGCGACCGGATCTTCGTCTGCAGCGACGGGGCGTGCGGGACGCTGAGCCCCGAGCGGATGGCCGACATCCTCGCCACCGGCACCCCTGACTTCGCGGCGGTCGAGCTGGTGCGCGCCAGCCTCGAGGCCGGCAGCACCGACAACGTCACCTGCATCGTCGCCGACGTCTCCGAGGAGCCCCCGCCGGAGGAGCTGGCCCCCCTCCTGGTCGGCGCCGCGGCCGACCTGCCCCGCCGGATGCCGCTCGCCGGCGCCGTCGGCGGCCTGTTCCGCGGGCACCGCTCCGGGGACACCGGTGAGATCCCCCCGGTCCCCGGCGACGTACCCGAGGGTGCCTTCGCGGCCGACCCGATCGACCCGGAGGCCGCTCGCTACGCGCCGCGCGACCCCGGTCGCTTCCGCTGGCTGCGCCGGCTGATGGTGGCCGCCGTACTCGCCGGCCTGACCTGGATCGTGCTGGCCGCCGGGTGGTCGTGGAGCCAGCAGCAGTTCTACGTCGCCGAGCAGGACGGCAAGGTCGCGATCTTCCGCGGCCTCAACGCCGACCTCCCCGGCATCTCCCTCTCGCACGCCTACGAGGTCACCGACGTCGACCTCGACCGCCTCAGCGACATCGACGCCGAGCAGGTCCGTGAGGGCCTCGAGGCCGACGACCTCGACGACGCCCGGGCGACGGTGGACAACTTCGCCGCGCGCCAGGACGTCGACTGAGGGTGACGGGCGGACGAGGATGAGCCAGACCGGGACCCTCATGGGCTTCGTGCACCGGCGTCGCCGGGGCGCGGAGCTGTTCCTGCTCGTGCTCGCCCTCGCGGTCGGCATCGGCGCCTACGCCGCCGTCGGCCTGGGCGTCGACGGCGTCGTGCCCACCGACCTCGTCGGCTACGGCGGCTGGCTGACCGCGCTGATCGTCGCCGCCCACATCACCGTCCGCCTCGTCGCGCCGTACGCCGACCCGGTGCTGCTGCCGCTCGTCGCCGCCCTCAACGGGCTCGGGCTCGCCGTGATCCACCGGCTCGACCTCACCTACGAGGCGTTCGGGCGCACCAACCACGACTTCGCCCGCCAGCAGCTGATCTGGATGTCGCTCGGCGTCGTGCTGTTCATCCTCACGCTCGTGCTGCTTCGCGACCACCGCGTCCTCCAGCGGCTGACCTACACCGCCGGCCTGGTCGGCATCCTGCTGCTGGTCCTGCCGTTCCTGCCCGTCATCGGCAGCGGCAAGAACGGCGCCAACATCTGGATCAACGTCGCGGGGTTCAGCTTCCAGCCCGGCGAGGTGGCCAAGGTGCTGCTCGTGGTCGCGTTCTCCGGCTACCTCGTCCTGCACCGCGACGCCCTCGCGCTCGCCGGGCGGCGGGTCGTGTTCGTCGACCTGCCCCGCGGGCGCGACCTCGGCCCGATCCTGGCGATGTTCGGCGTCTCGATGATGATCCTGGTGCTCCAGAACGACCTGGGCTCCTCGCTCCTCTTCTTCGGCCTCTTCCTGGTGATGCTCTACGTCGCCACCGAGCGGCCGGGCTGGCTGGTCGTCGGCGGTCTGCTGTTCGCGGTCGGTGCGCTGGCGGCGTACACGTTCGTGGGCAACGTGCAGAACCGCTTCAACTTCTGGCTCCACCCGATGGACTACTACGACTCCTCCCCCGGCAGCTACCAGCCCGTCGAGGCGATGTTCGGCATGGGCTGGGGAGGCCTGATCGGCCGCGGGCTGGGCAACGGCTTCCCAGAGCGGATCACCTACGCCGAGTCCGACTACATCGTCGCCGCGATCGGCGAGGAGCTCGGCCTGACCGCGGTGATGGCGATCGTGCTCTGCTACGGACTGATCGTGGAGCGCGCGCTGCGCATCGCGCTGATCTCGCGCGACGGCTTCGGCAAGCTGCTCGCCGTCGGCCTCGGCGCGATCTTCGCCCTCCAGGTCTTCGTCGTCATCGGCGGCGTCACCGGGCTGATCCCGCTGACCGGCCTCACCACCCCGTTCCTCTCCTACGGCGGCTCGTCGCTGGTGGCCAACTGGGTCGTCATCGCGCTGCTGCTTCGCATCTCCGACCAGGCCCGCCGCCCGGCCCCGCGCCTGGACCCGGTGGACGACTCGGCCGCCGACAGCGAGCACACCCAGGTGGTGAAGCTCCGGTGAACAAGCCCATCCGCGTCGTCTCGGTCTTCTGCCTGGTGCTCTTCCTGGCGCTGCTGGTCAACGCGACGTACCTGATGTACGTCCGCGCCGACGACCTCTCCCAGGACCCGCGCAACCGTCGCATCATCACCGCGACGTTCTCCCGCGAGCGCGGTGCGATCCTCGTCGGCAAGGAGGCGATCGCGCGCAGCGTCCCCTCCGACGACAAGTACAAGTTCCAGCGCACCTACTCCGAGCCGTTCAAGTACGCCCCGATCACCGGCTACTTCTCCTGGTTCAGCCAGACCGGCGTCGAGCTCTCCCAGAACAGCGTGCTGGCCGGCGACGACTCGCGGCTCTTCGTCACCCGCCTCGTCGACCTGCTCAGCAACACCGATCCCAAGGGCGGCAACGTCCAGCTCACCGTCAACGCGGCCGCGCAGGACGCCGCGTGGGAGGGCCTGGAGAACCTGCCGGGTGACGCGCAGGGTGCCGTCGTGGCGCTCGAGCCGACCACCGGGCGGGTGCTGGCGATGGCGTCGACGCCGACGTTCGACCCCAACAACTTCGCCTCCCACGACTTCCAGGCCGTCGCCGACCTCAGCAAGCAGCTCAACGCCGACCCCCGGGAGCCGCTGATCAACCGGGCGATCGGCACGACGCTGCCGCCCGGGTCGACGTTCAAGCTGGTCACCGCGGCGGCCGCGATCGAGTCGGGCGACTACGACGCCGACTCGATGGTCCCCGGCGGCTTCGGCTTCAAGCTGCCCCAGTCCTCGACCACCATCCGCAACCACGACGGCGGCAACTGCGGTGGTCGCCGGATCACGATGACCCAAGCCATGCAGGTGTCGTGCAACGTCACCTTCCTCAGCCTGGCCAACGAGCTCGGCAACGACGCGATGGCCGAGCAGGCGGAGAAGTTCGGCTTCAACTCCACCTCGCTCGAGGACCTCGGCGGCCAGGCCAGGTCGCTCTACCCCCGCGACATGGACGCCCCGCAGACCGCGATGTCGGGCATCGGCCAGTCGAGCGTCACCGCGACGCCGCTCCAGATGGCGATGGTCGCCGCGGCGATCGCCAACGACGGCGACGTGATGCGCCCCTACGTCGTCGACGAGGTGCGCGCGCCCAACCTCTCGGTGCTCGACCGCACCGACCCGCAGAGCATCAGCAAGGCGATGTCGAGCACGACCGCGGAGGAGCTCACCAAGATGCTCGTCGCGACCGTCGACACCGGCACCGCGACCCCCGCGCAGATCCCGGGCGTCGAGGTCGCCGGCAAGACCGGCACCGCCCAGTCGACCGCCGACCGCCCGCCCTACGCCTGGTTCGTCTCGTTCGCCCCGGCCGACGACCCGAAGGTCGCCGTCGCCGTCCTCGTGCAGTCCAGCGACACCGCGCGCGAGGAGATCGCCGGCGGCCTGCTCGGCGGGCCGATCGCGAAGGCGATCATGGAGGCGGTGATCAACCCGTGACGGCGCTGCGACCAGGAGGGCACGTCGACGCGGCGGGCCGCTACGTCCTCGAGTCGCGCATCGCCACCGGCGGGATGGGCGAGGTGTGGGCCGCCCGCGACACGACGCTCGACCGGGCGGTCGCGGTCAAGGTGCTCAAGACCGAGTACGCCGACGACGCGTTGTTCCGCGCCCGCTTCGAGACCGAGGCGCGCCACGCCGCCGCCCTCCACCACCCGGGTGTGGCCTCCGTCTTCGACTTCGGCGAGAGCACCGCCGACGACGGCTCGGCCACGCCCCGCCCCTACCTCGTCATGGAGCTCGTCGAGGGGCAGCCGCTGTCCGCGCTGCTGCGGCCGGACGCACCGCTGGACCCGGCGGTCACCCAGGACCTCCTGGCCCAGGCCGCCGACGCCCTCGGCGTCGCGCACGCGGCCGGGATCGTGCACCGCGACGTGAAGCCCGCGAACCTCATCGTCACGCCCGACCGCCGGGTCAAGGTCACCGACTTCGGCATCGCCCGTGCCGCCGACGGGATGGCCCTGACGGAGACGGGGCAGGTGCTCGGCACCCCCGCCTACATCTCACCCGAGCAGGCCGAGGGCGCCCCCGCGACGGCCGCCTCCGACGTCTACTCGCTCGGCGTCGTCGCCTTCGAGTGCCTGGCCGGCCGCAAGCCCTACGTCGCCGACAGCCCGGTCGCCACCGCGATCGCCCACCTGCGCAACCCGGTGCCCGACCTGCCCGGGTCGGTGCCCGCCGACCTCGCGGCCGTCGTACGCCGCTCGCTGGCGAAGGCGCCCGAGGAGCGCTTCACTGACGGCACCGCCTTCGCACGGGCGCTGCGCGACCCGGCGTCCGTCGCGGGGGCCGGCGCAGCGGCGGCCACCATCACCACCCCGGTCGCTGCCACCGGGTCGCACACCCAGGTGATGCCGGCAGCGGCCCCGGCACCGGCACCTGCGCCCGCACCGGTCGAGCCCGCCCCGCGCCCGCGGCGTACGGCACCCTGGCCGCTCGTGATCGGCGTGCTCGCGGTCGTGGTCGCGGTGCTGCTGGCGGTGTGGCTCGGGTCGCGCGGCGACGACGCGCCCTCCGACGACACGGGCAGCACGACGTCGGCGTCGCCGTCGCAGCGGCAGACGCCGAGCCAGGCCTCGGAGACGCCCAGCGAGACCCCGACGGAGACCCCCTCGGAGACGCCGAGCGAGACGCCGAGCGAGACGGAGCCGACCACGGTCGAGGTCGACCCGGCCGACTTCATCGGCCGCAAGGCCAAGGACGCCGAGAAGGAGCTGACCGGGCTCGGCCTCGTGCCCGAGCTCGTCGAGCTCGAGAACCCCGGGGACCAGGAGAAGGACGTCGTGGTGGACGTGTCCCCCAGTGGCACCCTCGAGGAGGGGGACACCGTGACCATCACCTACTACGGCAAGCCCCCGCCGGGCACGCCGAACGGCAAGCCGGAGGGCGGCTCGGGGGGCAACGGAGAGGACCAGCAGGGATGACGCAGTCGGAGCCGACGCTGATCGGCGGCCGCTACGAGCTCGGAGAGCTCCTCGGACGAGGCGGCATGGCCGAGGTCCGCAAGGGACGCGACCTGCGGCTGGGCCGCACGGTCGCGGTCAAGCGGCTGCGCACCGACCTGGCCAGCGACGCGACCTTCCAGGCCCGCTTCCGGCGCGAGGCGCAGTCCTCGGCCTCGCTGAACCACCCCGCGATCGTGTCGACGTACGACACCGGCGAGGAGATGGCCACCGACGGCTCCGGCGTCGCCCAGCCCTACATCGTCATGGAGTGCGTCGAGGGGCGCACCCTGCGCGACATCCTCCGCGAGGGCCGCAAGATCCTGCCCGAGCGCGCGCTGGAGATCACCGCAGGCGTGCTCTCGGCCCTCGACTACAGCCACCGCGCGGGGATCATCCACCGCGACATCAAGCCCGGCAACGTCATGCTCACGCCGTCCGGCGACGTGAAGGTGATGGACTTCGGCATCGCCCGCGCGATCTCCGACGCCTCCTCGACGATGACGCAGACCGCGGCCGTCGTCGGCACCGCCCAGTACCTCTCCCCCGAGCAGGCCCGCGGCGAGACCGTGGACTCCCGCTCCGACGTCTACTCCACCGGCTGCCTGCTCTACGAGCTCCTCACCGGGCGACCGCCCTTCATCGGCGACAGCCCCGTGGCCGTGGCCTACCAGCACGTCCGCGAGCTGGCCTCCCCGCCGTCGGACCTCGACGACCAGCTCGACCCCGAGATCGACGCGATCGTGATGAAGTCGCTCGCCAAGCGCGTCGAGGACCGCTACCAGAGCGCCGCGGCGATGAAGGCCGACATCGAGCGCTACCTCGCCGGCCACCCGATCCAGGCACCCGCGGTGGTGCCCCCGCCCGCGGACACCCAGTACGTCCCTCCGGTGCCGCCCGGCGAGGCCACGAGCACCATGGCCGCGAGCCCGCCGCCGCCACCCGGCGGCGAGCCGTCCCGCAGCCGCACCGGCTGGTGGGTCTTGGCCGGCCTGCTGGTCGTCGGGCTCGTCGTCGTCGGCGCCTACCTGCTCAACGACCTGCTCTTCGACGACGCGCCCCAGCGCGACGCCGTGCCCAACCTGGTCGGGATGACCGAGGACGAGGCGCGGCTGGAGATCGTCGACGCCGGTTTCACCGTCGGCCGCGTCAGTCGCGAGACGTCCGACACCGTGGCCGCCGACCTGGTGATCAGCCAGGACCCCGCGCGCGACACCTTCGCCGACCCGGGTGAGTCGATCGACTTCGTGCTCTCCCTCGGCAAGCCCGAGGTGGAGGTCCCCTACGTCGTCGGCAACCTCCGCAAGGAGGCCCGCCAGGCGCTGGTCGAGGCGGGACTGAAGGTGAAGTTCGAGGAGGAGGACTCCGACGAGGACCGGTTCCAGGTGCTCCGCACCGACCCGGCCGCGGGCACCTCCGTGGCCGAGGGCACCACGGTGACGGTCTTCTACTCCGACGGTCCGGAGAAGATCCCCGACGTCCGCGGCATGAAGCAGGGCGAGGCCGAGCGGACGATCCGCGAGGCCGGCTTCGTCCCCGACGTGCGCGTCGACGCGACCTCGACCGAGCCCAAGGGCACGGTGGTCGACCAGATCCCCGTGGGTGGCACCGCCGACCAGAACAGCACCGTCACCATCTTCGTCTCCGCCTACGAGGAGCCGGAGACGCCCACCGAGACGCCGACGCTGCCGACCGAGACGCCGACGGAGACGCCGACGCCCCCGACCGAGAGCCCGACGACCCCGCCGCCGACGGGGTGACCGCGGCTCGGCTACCCGGCCATCGGGGTGGCGTACGTCAGGTCGAGCAGGCCGGTGTACGCCGGCGCGACGGCCGACTCGAGCTCGGTCATGTCCCACGAGACCCCGCCGCCCGGGATGGTGGTGTAGTCGCGGTAGATGGCCAGGATCGGGTCGATGGTCAGCTCGGCCTGCAGCGCGGCCGGGTCGCCGATGCCGACGATGACGTAGGGCGGTGAGTAGGGCAGGCCGTGGAGCGTGACCTGGTTGCCCTCGCACTTGATGCCAGTCGTGGAGATCAGCCGCTGGCCCTGGATGGTGACCGCGGTCGCGCCGGCGTTCCACATGGCGTTGGCGACCGCCTGGATGTCCTGCTGGTGGACGACGAGGTCGTTGGGGTCGCCGTCGTAGGCGAGGCGGGCCTCCTCGGTCGCGTCGTCGAGGGTGACCTGGACGGCAGGCCCGCTCCTCTCGGTCAGGCCGGCCGGGTCGACGAGGGTGGCGATCTCGTCCTGCGCCCGGGCCACCGAGCGGTCCCCGAGCTCGGCGCTCAGCGCCTCCACCTGCGAGTTGAGGTCGGCCGCCTCGGCGGTGAGCTCGCCGGCCTCGTCGCGCTCGGCGCGGACGACCGACGCCAGGTCGGTGAGCCGGCCGCCGCGCAGGTCGAGGCCGTCGCTCTGCTCCGCGCTCACCGCGAACAGCGTGCCGCTCAGCAGCACCACCAGCGGCGTCGCCACCCGCCAGACGCGACGGCGTCCGGGGGATGAGTGGGGCGACGGGGGCATGGCGACTACGCTAACCCCCCGGCGGGCGCCGAGCGTCCGCGACGGGCGTCGCCGAACGCCGACGAACCCAGCCGAGCCACAGGAGCAGCAGTGTCGAAGTCCACGACGATCACCACCCCGGAGAAGGAAAGCCTCTTCTCCATCAGGTTCCTGGTCGCCCTGCTGCTCATCGTCGCCGGCATCGCCTGGCTGGCCTACTACTACGTCGGCCCGCGCGGCAACCCGCTCGCCTTCCCGCCGGTCGACGGCAAGCCCAAGGCCATCGCCGACCTGGGGCGGTGGAACTACGCCATCGGCTTCGGCGCGCTCATGCTCGGCCTGATGGTCTCCGCGCACCCCTCCACCCCGCTCGGCCGGGGCCGCGGCGTCGTGGTCGCGATGCTGGCCTGCTTCCTGATCGGGCTGCTGTGGATCTGCACCTTCTACGTCTTCTCCGACGACCTCACCAAGCTGTGGATCTTCAACGACCTCGGCCAGTGGAACCTCGTCGTCGGCATCGCGTTCATGGCGGTCGGGTTCAGCTTCGCCACCAAGTGGGAGTAGGTTTCTCCCGCGGCTGCTGAGCAGCCGCACGCATTCGTCGCCTCGAGCGGTGAGTGAGGCGCCTTCCTGGGGAAGGGGAGGCGTCTCTCTCACCGCTCGAGTCGATTTCGGCGTACGTCGTCGTGGCGCCGCGACCGGCGGTGGAGCGGTGGTCCACCTACCTTTCAGGGCCTCCGAATGTAGGTGGACCACCGCTCGACAGCGCGTTCGGATTTCCACACTGTGGAGAACGGCTGTGGAGAATTACACGCGTGTAGTTATCCACAGATGTGTGCACACCTGTGGGAAATGACGGCGCCCCCGCCCACGCTCGAGAGCCCCGGCTGACCGGGGATCACACGACGGGACGGGGGCGCTCAGCCGAGCTGGGCGATGCGCACGAGCGCGAGCCAGACCAGCACGACGGTGAGCACGGCGAGGCCGCCCCACTGGATCGTCGTACGCCGCTTCCTCGGCGCGTAGGCGATGACGGCCGCGGCCGCGGCGCCGCCGAGGAAGCCGCCGAGGTGGCCCTGCCAGGAGATCATCTGCCAGCCGACGACGGTGACGATGACGCCGAGCACGAGGTTCTGGACCAGCCACTGGGAGTTGAGCCGGGCCTTGTTGGCGGTCACGAGCAGCGCCCCGAGGAGGCCGAAGAGCGCGCCGGAGGCGCCGACGGTGCTGCCGTCGGAGGCGGAGAGCCACAGGACCATCACCGAGGCGGCCAGGCCGCTGACGAGGTAGACGGCCAGGAAGCGGGCGCGGCCGAGGATGCCCTCGAGCGCGGGCCCGAAGAGGAACAGCGCGAACATGTTCATCGCGACGTGCCAGATCTCGACGTGCGTGAACGTGCTGGTGACCAGCTGCCACCAGGCGCCGTCGGCGACTCCGGCCTGCCACAACCCGTCGCCGCTGGTGCCGGCCTCGCAGAGGCCGGAGGCGTGGATGTCGGGGTAGTACTGCCCCGGCAGCGACTCCGAGACGCACCGGCCGGTGGGCGAGAGCGCGAGCAGGTCGGCGAGCTTGGAGCGCGCCCCGCCGGTGGCGGTGATGGCGAGCCAGACGACCGCGTTTAGCGCGATCAGGACGTACGACGTCAGCCGCGGGTCGGCGCTGCGCTCACCGCCGTACATCGCGCGGTTCTGGCGGGAGCCCTTGTTGCCCTGGTGGACGCAGCTGGGGCACTGGAAGCCCACGGCCGCGTCGCGCATGCAGTCGGGGCAGATCGGGCGGTCGCAGCGCTGGCAACGGATCCAGGTCTCGCGATCGGGGTGCCGGTAGCAGGTCGGCACCCCGGTCGCGGCCGGGCCCTCGGACGGTTGCGTCATCTCGTCGTCTGGGTCGTCGTCTGGTGTCGGGGTGGTGCGTGGTCGGAGCGGGTCAGCGCTCGATGGTGACCGACTCGATGACCACGGCGTCGGCCGGGCGGTCCATCGCGCCGGTCGGGCTGGTGGCGATCGCGTCGACGACGTCGCGGCTGGCCTGATCGGCGACCTCGCCGAAGATGGTGTGCTTGCGGTTGAGCCACGGGGTGGCCGCGACGGTGATGAAGAACTGCGAGCCGTTGGTGCCCGGGCCGGCGTTGGCCATGGCGAGCAGGTAGGGCTTGTCGAAGACGAGCTCGGGGTGGATCTCGTCCTTGAACGTGTAGCCCGGGCCGCCGGTGCCGGTGCCGAGGGGGCAGCCGCCCTGGATCATGAAGCCGTCGATGACGCGGTGGAAGCCGAGGCCGTCGTAGTACTTCTCCCCGCTGCGGCCGGCGTCGTCGCGGTAGTCCTTGGTGCCCTCGGCCAGGCCGACGAAGTTGTCGACGGTCTCGGGAGCGTGGTGGGGGAACAGGTTGACGACGATGTCGCCCCGGTTGGTCTTGAAGGTCGCCTTGGGGTCGGCCATGGGATGTGCCTCTCGGATCTGTGTGTCACGTAGTCGCGTGTGCGCCTCGATCCTGCCATGCGAGGCCACGCGTGGGTCCTCCACCCGGACGGGGCTGGTCGCGTGTGGGTGGGCGTGGTGAGATGGAGGCACAACGACTGAGGAGGTCACGCATGCCTTTCGGCCGCAAGAAGTCCCTCATGGACCGGGCCCACGACTATGTCGAGCAGATCTCGGAGACCGTGATCCCACAGATTGAGCAGGCGTGGGAGCAGGCGGTCGACAAGGCCGGACCTGCGATCGCCGATGCCCATGACAAGGCCACCCCCCTGATCGCCGAGGGTCGCGCGATCGCCGCCGAGAAGGCCTCTGCCGGGGCCGCGCTCGCCGCCGAGAAGGGCGCCGAGGCGCGCGAGAAGGCCGCACCCCTGCTGGCCGAGGCCCGCGCCACGGCGGCGGACAAGGCGTCGATCGCCGCAGCGCTGGCCGCCGAGCGTGCCGCCGAGGGTCGTGACCTGGCGACGGCCAAGGTCAACGAGCTCCGCGGCGTCGAGCCCGAGCCCAAGGGCGGCAAGCTCAAGAAGCTGCTGCTGATCAGCGGTCTGCTCGCGATCGGCGGCGTCGTGTTCAGCAAGCTCCGGCAGAAGCAGGACGACGGCGCGCACTGGCAGTCGACGTACGTCCCGCCGACCCCGCCCACGACGACCACCGCCACCCCGCCGCCGACTCCCTCGGCCGCGCCGGCTGCCGGCGGTGACCCGCTTGCCGGTGGCGTCACGGCGGACGACGTGGTGACCGAGGAGCCGCCGGCGACCGAGGACATCGGTGGCGGCGCCCCCGGCGAGGCGGTCAGCGACGCCGCCGAGGAGCCGCACCCGGCGACCACGCCGGACGACCCGGCCGAGATCATCGACATCGACGACGTGCCGCAGAAGAAGTAGGCCCCACCACGCATCGCCGCGGGCGGTGCGTGAGGAGGGTTCCCACGCCCGGGACTCCCCCTCACGCACCGCCCGTTCGCGTGTCGACGACCCGGTTCTCCTCGATCCAGTCGTCGACGCGCTCCCACCAGGCGTAGAGCCACTCGATGCGCGCCTCGCGGCCTTCGGGGATCTCCGCGCGGGGCACCTCCCACCACCGCATGACGATCTGCTTGTCCATCGGCAGCTCGCGCCACACGTCGCCGACGGTGAGCATGTGGTCGAGCCCGGTGTGGGCGACCATCAGCACGTCCGCACCGGGCGCCGCCTCCAGGGCAGCCAGTACGCCGCCCGGCCGCGGCGCCAGCACGTGGGTCATCTCCTCGGCCCGCCGGGCCATCTTCTCCAGGCCGAGCTTGCGGAGCCGGGCGATGGCCCGGTCGCGCCGGCCCGGGGTGAAGTTGCCGCCCTCGGGGAAGATCACGAACGCGTCGTTGTGGTCGAGGCCCGTGGCCAGGGCGGCGATCTGCGACTCGAGGTCCTCGCCGGCGTCCGGGTTGGGTGAGATGAAGCGCGCCGGGATGCGCCGCAGCACCACGTCGATGGCCGGGTCCCAGGCCAGGGTCTCCTTCAGCACCACGCGGGGCTCGCGGTGGTACCAGTGCAGCAGGGCGTACATCAGGATGAACGAGTCGCCGGGTCCGGCGTGGCGGCACATCACCAGCACCGGGCCGTCGGGGACCCGCGGCGGGTGCGGTCCGTCGGTGCGGATCCGCAGCGCCAGCACGCGCCGCGCCTCCCGGAAGAACACGAGCAGCGTGCCCTGCACGAGGTCGTAGTGGATGCCGGCGAAGTAGGGGGAGCGGATCTTCCAGCCGAAGCCGCTGGCCAGCCACAGCCCGAGCATCACCGCGAGCAGGAGGGTCTCGAAGGTCAGGTAGAGCACCGCGAGCCACAGCAGCCGCAGCGCCCGCCAACGGCCCGGGAGCGCCGGCGACAGCGCGGCCGCGACCAGCAGCCACGCGGGCAGCGTCACCCAGAGCGCCACGGTCAGGCCGATCACCGCGGGCGCGACGACGAGGCGCCGCAGGACCCAGACCAGCGCGCCGCCCACGGCTAGTCGCCCAGCGCTTCGTCGAGGTAGGCGCGCGAGGCGTCGTACGTCGCGTCGATCCGGGCCTGCACGCTCTCGAAGTCGCGGTAGGCGCGGAGCGAGTCGTCGCGGGCCGAGGTCCCGGCGGCCGGCAGGACGTGGGCCTCCACGCCGTCGGGGATGGTCGCCATGTCGCGCATGAAGCGGTGCCGGCGGGCGACCTCGAAGCTGACCCGGGCCACCTCCCACGGCTTGCTCGGGGCCTTCAGCGGCCGGTCGATGCGACCGACCTGGAGGACGAAGACGCGCGTGGCGCCGAGCTCGACGGCGCGGCCGACGGGGATCGAGTTCACCAGGCCGCCGTCGAGGAAGTGCTCGCCGTCGACCTCGGCCGGCGGGAGCAGGCCGGGCACGGCGGCGCTGGCCAGGATCGCCGGGACGATCGGGCCCGAGGTGAACCAGTGCTCGGCGGCACGCTCGATGCTGGCCGCGCACACGCCGAAGGTGACCGGCAGGTCCTCGAAGCGGGTCTCGCCGAACTCCTCCTCCAGCCGGAGCCGCAGCGGCTTGGAGGAGTAGATGTGCGTGCCGGTGGACATGGCCCGCCGGACCGTGCGCAGCGGGCGGTCGCCGTACACCTCCCGGCCCTGCGCGGTCGCCGCCCACAGCTCGGTGAGCCGGTCCACCACCGCGACCTCGGGCTGGCGCGCGACCATCGCGCCGTTGAGCGCGCCGACGCTGGTGCCCAGCACGAGGTCGGGGACGATCCCGCGCTCGAGCAGGGCGCGCAGCATGCCGACCTCGACGGCGCCCAGGACACCGCCGCCGCCGAGCACGAACGCGGTGGTCACAGCACGACCCTAGGCCAGCTCGGGGTGCTCCGCCCGGACACGCTGGGTGGCGCGGTGCTCGGCCCAGAAGGACAGGAGCGGGATGGTGCCGCAGACGAGGGTGATGATCGTGAAGGGGAAGTCCCAGCCTGCCCGGCGCGAGAGCAGGAAGGCGCTGAACAGGAAGATCATGTAGAGCCAGCCGTGGGCGATGCCGAGGTAGGTCGTGATCAGCTCACCGAGGCGCTGGGCGTCCGAGCCGGTCGACACCCACGCCGGGGTGCTGTCGAAGACGCCCCACATCGGGGAGCCGTCGAAGTTGGCCAAGGGGACGCCGATCAGGCAGAGCACCACGAGCAGGACACCGACGACGGTGGCCATGACGCGGTACGCGGTGAGGTTGCGGGACACGGCCGTCAAGATATCCGGCGCCACCTACCCGGCCACGGGCTGGTCGACCTCGGCGACCTCGGGGGCGGTCGCGTCGCGGCGCCAGCGCCACCAGATGAAGGCGGCGAACGCCCCGAAGACCCACCACTCGAAGGCGTAGAGCAGGTTGCGGACGCCGGTGAAGCGGCCCGGCTCGGGCAGTGCCGCGAGCTCGGCGGGCTCCAGTCCCGGCGCGGGCTGCTGGCTGATCAGGTAGGCGGAGTAGAGGTCGACGTCGACCCTCTGGACCGCGTCGGCGACGCGGATCTCGGGGAAGACGTCGTCATCGGCGTCGTCGTCGGTGACCAGGCTGCCCTCCGGTGCCTGGATCCAGCCGACCACGTCCGCGTCGCCGGTGGCCTCGAGCAGCGTCTCGTCGGGCTCCGCCGCCCACCCGCGCACGACGAGCACCGCGGCGTCGCCGACGCGCAGCGGGGCGACGGCCCAGTAGCCGTCCGTGCCGCCGTAGGTCCGGTCCGCGACCCAGAAGCCGCCGTCGAGCCACTCGCCCGCGGCCTCGACCGGACGGCCCAGGTCGGGCGCGGGGAAAGGGTCGTCGCTGCCCATCACGTCCTCGAGCGGGACGGGCGCGACGCCGGTCAGGTCGCGCGCCTCGGCGTCGCGGTGCGCCTGCCAGGCGTCGTACTGCCACGTCCCGAGCCAGCCGGCGATGCCGACGAGCACGAGCGCGAGGACCGCTGCGCCGAGGTCGGTCAGCAGGCCGGGTCGGCGGGGGGCGGTCACGGGCTCGATTGTCCCAGCCGCCCGGTGACCACCCGGCCTCAGGTCGCGAGCTCGTCCCGCCGCCGCGTGAGGTACGCCGCCTCGGCGGTGTTGCCGGCCAGCCCGATCGCCCGGTCGTAGGCCGCCCGGGCCTCCGGGCTGCGGCCCAGGCGGCGCAGCAGGTCGGCCCGGGTCGCGTGGAAGGCGTGGTAGCCGTCGAGGTCGCCGGCGAGCGCGTCGACCAGCGCGAGCGCCACCTGCGCACCGTCGAGCTCGGCCACCGCGATCGCCCGGTTGAGCACGACCACGGGTGAGGGGTCGAGCAGGAGCAGCTGGTCGTAGAGCGCGACGACCTGGGACCAGTCGGTGGCCCGGGCGTCGGGGGCGTCGGTGTGGACGGCGTTGATGGCGGCCAGGACCTGGTAGCGGCCCGGTGGCCTTCCCGAGGCCAGCCGGGCGCGGACGAGGGCGTGCCCCTCCGCGACCAGGGTCCGGTCCCACGCCCCGCGGTCCTGCTGGTCGAGGGTGACCAGCTCCCCGGAGGCCGAGACGCGCGCCGGGCGGCGCGCCTCGATGAGCAGCATCAGGGCGAGGAGGCCGGCGACCTCGCCCTCGTCGGGGAGCAGCCCGGCGACGAGCCGGGTGAGCCGGATCGCCTCGCCGGTCAGGTCCGCACGCACGGGGTCGGCCTCGGCGCTGCTGGCGAGGTAGCCCTCGTTGAAGACGAGGTAGAGGACGGTCAGCACGCCGTCGAGGCGCGCGGGCAGGTCCGCGGCCTCGGGCACGCGGTAGGGGATGCCGGCGGCCTTGATCTTGGCCTTCGCCCGGGTGATCCGCTGGGCCATCGTCGTCTCCTGGACGAGGAAGGCGCGGGCGATCTCGGCGACGGTGAGGCCGCCGACCATGCGGAGCGTCAGGGCGATGCGGGCCTCGGGCGCCAGCGCGGGGTGGGCGCAGGTGAAGACCAGGCGGAGCCGTTCGTCCTCGATCGCACCCGTCGGGTCGGGTGGTCCGGAGAGCTGGTGGTCGAGCATGTGGGCCTGCTTCTGCTTGTCGCCGCGCTTGGCCTCGCGGCGCACCCGGTCCAGCGCCTTGTTGCCGGCCGTCGTGGTCAGCCACCCCCCGGGGTTGGGAGGCACGCCGTCGGCCGGCCAGCGCTCGACGGCGACGGCGAACGCCTCGGCCGCCGCCTCCTCGGCGATGTCGAGGTCACCGAAGCGGCGGGTGAGCGAGGCCACGATCCGGGCCCACTCCTCGCGGTGGACCTTGGCTACGACCTCGTGGGCGGGCTCGCTCACGGCCACCTGCTGGTTGACGTGCGAGCGCAGCGAGCCTCGAACACTGCGACCACGTCAGGCGAGCCCGTCGAAGGGCCGGACCTCGATCTTGCGGTGGCAGGCGCGCGACGCGTCCGCGGACAGCGCGAGGGCCACGTCGAGGTCGTCGGCCTCGACCACCCAGAAGCCCGCGAGGTACTCCTTGGACTCCACGAACGGTCCGTCCGTGAAGACCGCGTCGCCGCCGCGGCTGTCGGTGACGGTCGCGTGCTCGGGCGAGGTCAGGCCGCCACCGAAGACCCAGCGTCCCTCGGCCTTGAGCCGCTCGTTGAAGGCGTCGACCGCGCCCGGGGCCGAGTCGTCGACCTCGTGGGCGGTGTCCCCGACGACGGTGAAGAGGTAGTGCATGGCAGTCATCTCCCGCGGTGCGCGGCCACCCCTGCTGGGTGGCCTCTCACGACTACCACGAACGGGCTGCCGCCGATACGACACGAGCGCGGCGCGGTTCCACCGCGACCCCCCGTTTGGGGTAACTCCCGACCGAACGGGAGGCGCGGGGCGGCTGCAAGAGGACCTTGACGCGCATGACCCCCAGTCGTCGTCCCGAGCCCGGGAAGCGGACCGGCGGTGCCCGCGCGCGGCACGCGGTCCAGCTCCTGCTCTCGCTGCTCCTCGCCCTGACCGGGTTGATGGTGCTCGCGCCGGCCTCGCAGGCGGCCCTGCACAACCCGATCCCGATGAACTCCGACGAGGAGCCCGACGACCAGTTCACCGACGACGACGCGCTGTTCGTCTACGTCACCTCCGACATCAAGGGTGGTCGGGTCTGCATCGTCGAGGCGACCGTCGAGGACCCGGCCAGCGGGAGCTGCGACCGGCCGGCCTGGGGATCGCCCAACGACATCGTCGGGCTCGGCAGCATCATCCAGCCCATCGAGGGACCGACCCTCCTGCCCGGCACGTGGCGGATCCTGGCCGAGGACTCGGAGGGCACCCCGACCGCGGTGAGCGTCGAGTTCACCGTCACCAGCTGCTTCGACTGCTCGCGCGAGCCCGCGCTCGCCAAGATGCGCGAGTGGAAGGACCGCGCCGAGCAGATGCGTACCGGCGTCGGCCTGGCCTGCGTCGGCTTCGCGCTCAAGGACGCCGCCGACAGCGTCACCGCGGCCCGCGGCAAGATCAAGAAGGCCCAGCAGCGCGCCGACCGCTACGAGGCGGGCGAGGTCGGCTTCGCGGCGACGATCATCCCGGCCGCCGGGGGATTGATGGGTTTCGCGTTCCCGTCGTTCGACGCGATCGGCGCCGGCCAGGACAAGGCCATGGAGATCCTCCACGACCTGTCGTGTGCGACCGCGGCCATGTACGCCGACATCGTCGCCGACCCGCCCGACCCGGACTTCGAGGCCGTGCCGACGCCGTCCTTCGCCACCATCGGAACCTCGGCGTCGCCGGTGCTCGACGAGCTGATGGCGGCCCTGGACCGGCAGTCGGCCTTCGCCGAGGTGTCGCTGTCGGCCTACGAGAAGTACCTCGGCGCCGTCGAGGCGGGCGACGACGAGGCTGCCGCCACCCAGCTGCGCGCAGCCGGACGCTACGCCCTCTCGCAGGCCACGCAGATGCGGCGCAGCGCTGACGCGCTCACGGCGTACGCCGACCTGTTCCGCTCCGCCGACGACTTCACCGGTCCCCTGGTCACGCCCGAGGAGTGGACGGTGATCAAGGGGGCCTACGACCGGGTCCGGCAGCAGGGCTTCGCACCGGAGGAGACCGCCGCCCTCACCGCTGCGGGCCGCACGCCCGCGCAGATCGAGGCGATCCGCTCGCACTTCGAGGTGCCTCTGGGTGGCTTCGACCCCGCCACCTCGCTGGTCGGCCAGCTCGACGCACTCGCGACGACGACGGATGCCGCGGTGGTGGGCTTCGACGAGTTCGGTCGCGAGGCGATCGCGGTCGCGGCGCGGATCGAGGGCCCGGTGCAGCCGCCCAACACACCGCCGGTCGCCGCCCCCTTGACCCTCACGGTCGAGCGCGACACCTCCCTGCCGATCACCCTGTCCGGCACCGACGCCGACGGAGACCCGCTCACCTACCAGGTCGTCGATCCGCCGACCCTCGGCACGTTGCAGGGCAGCGGAGCGCAGCGGACCTACGTGCCCAACGCCGGCACCGTGGGCCAGGACTCCTTCACCTACCGCGTCCACGACGGCACGGTCGGCTCCGACCCGGCCACCGTCTCCATCACGATCACCCCGCCGACGCCGGTCAACCGGCCCCCGATCGCGGTCTCCCAGACCGTGAACGTCGACCAGGGCCAGGCGTTCGCGAACCCGTTCTACGGCTACGACCCCGACGGACAGCCGGTGACGTACGACGTCGTGACGCCTCCGACGTACGGCACCCTCACCCAGGACGGCGGCGTGTGGACGTACACGCCGAACGCGGGCTTCCGCGGCACCGACGGCGCGGTCTTCACCGCCTCCGACGGCACGCTGACCTCGGACCCGGCGGTGACGACCTTCAAGGTCGGCAACCCCGACGGGTTGTCGGTGGGCAACGAGATCTTCACGGTCGGGCGCGGGCTGACCCTGACGGCCGACGTCCTGGCCAACGACACCTCACCCAACGGCAACGTGCACCTGGTCTCCTCGACGCCGGCGAGCGACGGCACCGCGACCTGCGCCCTCGGGCTCGGCACCTGCAGCTACACCGCCGACGGCACCGCGACGACCGACAGCTTCACCTACACAGTGGAGGACGGTGCCGGTCAGCGCGCGGTGGGCACGGTCACCGTGACGATCGTCGACGACAACCGGTCCCCGGTCATCACCGGCGCCGACACCGCGACCGCGGACGAGGGCTCGCCGTTCCCGTACTCCTACACCGCGAGCGACCCGGACGGCGCGATCGTGTCGGCGGAGTGGACCGCGGCCGGTGGCTACTCCGGCGCCTACCCGCCCAGCTTCCCCGACGAGGGCACCTACACGGCGACGCTCACGGTCACCGACAACCGCGGTGCCTCGACCTCCAAGGACGTCCGGGTCACCGTGGTCAACCGCCCGCCGTCGTTCGCCCCGAGCGTCCACAACGGCCGCTGGGTGCGGGGCCGGCCGCTCGCGATGAGCGTCTTCGCCTGGGACCCCGGCCCGCAGGACGTCCTCACCACGACGTGGGACTTCGGCGACGGACAGCAGGCGACCGGCTCGTCCGTCGAGCACGCGTGGGCGGACAACGGCACCTACCCGGTGACCGTCACTGTGTCCGACGGCGACGGCGGCAGCGTCGAGCAGGTGGTGGCGACGATCATCATCAGGGACGTCGTGCTCGACGCCGGGCCCACCGTCAGCGGCGACGAGGGCGCCGCACTGGCCTTCGACTTCACCGGCTCGACCGCGCCCGACAGCGCCCTCGTCTACACGGTCGACTGGGGCGACGGACGCACCGAGCCCTGGCCAGGCGGGACCATCGAGCACCGCTACGCCTCGCCCGGCAGCTACGAGGTGCAGCTCTCCGCCGTCGACCACAGCGACGGCGGGAAGGTGTTCACCGACACCACGGCGGCCACGGTCGCCAACCTCGCCCCGACCCGGGCCGCCGTCGCCGAGCACGCCGTCGGCCGGACCGGCGAACCCCTCGGCTTCCGGGCCTACTGGAGCGACCCGGGCGGACCCGACCCCGCGTCCGTCGTCACCTGGGCCTTCGGGGACGGCGGCACCGCCACCGGCCGGACCGCCGAGCACGCCTGGTCCGCGGCCGGCACGTACGACGTCACGGTGACGGTCACCGAGGTGGACGGCAAGCGCGTCACCCGGACCGAGCAGGTCCACGTGCTCGGCGACGTCGACCGCACCCCGTCCTCGGCGGGCCGCGAGTTCTGGGTGACCTTCGACGCCAACTACCTGAGCACCGAGGACTCGGCGCTGACCCTCTTCATCGCCTCGTCCACCGCGACCAGCGGGGTCGTGGAGGTGCCCGGCCTGCTGGAGGAGCTCCCCTTCACCGTCGCGGCGAACGACGTGACGGCGGTGTCCCTGCCCATCGACGTACGCGCCGGGGTGAAGGACACCAACGCCCAGCGGGTCGAGCCGCTCGCGGTGCACGTGGTGGCCGACGACGCGGTGACCGTCTACGGGCTCAACCGCCAGAAGTACACGACCGACGCGTTCCTGGCCGTGCCGGTCACCGCCACCGGGACCCGCTACCGGGTCGTGGACTACGAGTTCGGCCTCGCACCCGTGGTCGGCATCGTGGCCACCGAGGGCCGGACGACCGTGACGATCGATCCCCCCTCGCCGGCGCTCGAGACCCACACCGTGCAGCTCGAGCTGGGCGAGGTCTTCGAGTGGGAGACCAACACGACGCAGACCATGACCGGGGCCCTCATCACCGCCGACCGTCCGGTCTCGGTCTACGGCGCCAACCGCTGCGCCAACATCCCCGGCGGCTTCGGCTACTGCGACCACATCGTCGAGCAGCTGATCCCGACCAGCACCTGGGGACGGTCCTTCGCCAGCATGCCGCTCGCCGGGCGCACGCAGGACACCTTCCGCGTGGTGGCCGACGAGGACGGCACGGTCGTCACCGTCGCCGACTCCACGGGCAGCCGCGACGTCACGCTCGCCGGTGGTGAGTTCCACGAGTTCCTCAGCGGCCGGCCGCAGTCGATCACTGCCACCAAGCCGATCAGCGTGGCCCAGTACTCCAACGGCTCAGCCTTCGACGACACCGTGTCCGACCCGTTCATGGTGCTCGTGCCGGCGCTCGAGCAGGGCTACACCAGCTCGGTGTTCTCCACGCCGACGACGGGCTTCCGTGCCCACCACGTGAACCTGACCGCGCCGACAACGCGCGTGGGCGACGTACGCCTCGACGGAGCAGCCGTCCCTGACGGCGCGTGGCGGCCGATCCCGGGCACGACGTACTCCGGCGCGGTGGTCGACATCGGGGCCGGCATCCACCGGGTCACCTCGCCCGTTCCCGTCGGGACCGTCGTCTACGGCTTCGACGAGTACGACTCCTACGGCTTCCCCGGCGGCTTCCGGCTCGCGCGGGTGGCCGAGGCCAACCAGCTCTCGCTGTCACCGGCGGCACCGTCCGGCCTGGTCGGTCGCGAGCTGTGTGCCACCGCCCGGCTCGCCGACCAGGACGGCACCGGCATCGCCGGGGCGCGCGTCGACCTCACCACCACCGGCGCCGTCACCGACGAGCGCTCGCTCGTGACCGGCGCGGACGGCGGGGCCTCGTACTGCCTGACGTCGCAGACCGCCGGCGCCGCCGCGGTGCGGGCGGCCTCGTCCGGACTGACCGCGGAGGCGACGTTCACCTGGACCGAGCCGCCGGTCAACCAGGCGCCGACCGCGACGCCCGCGACCCTCACCACGCCGCAGGACACCGCCCTGCCCCTCACCCTCGCCGGCACCGACCCCGAGGACGACCCGCTCACCTTCGCGATCGCCGCCCAGCCCGCGCACGGCACGCTGACCGGGTCGGGCGCCACGCGCACCTACACGCCCGACCCCGGCTGGTTCGGGCCCGACTCCTTCACCTTCACCGTCGCCGACGCCACCCACACCTCGGCGCCCGCCACGGTCTCGATCACGGTGGAGCGGGTCACGCCTCCGCCGCCCCCACCTCCGCCGCCCCCACCTCCGCCGCCACCGCCGCCGCCTCCTCCTCCTCCGCCTCCGCCGCCGCCGGTGGTCGTGGCACCGACCCTGGACACCGTCGTCTCCGCCGACACCAAGAAGCCGACGGACTCGATCACCGCGTCGAAGCTCGACACCGCCGGGGCGAACGAGCTGCTCGTCGCCTACGTGTCCTTCGACGGACCCCAGGCACCGACGCAGCAGGTCAAGAGCCTGCGCAGCGACGACCTCACCTGGACCCGCGAGGCCAGGGCCAACCAGACGTGGGGCAGCACCGAGGTCTGGACGGCGTACGCCACCAAGCGGGTGAGGGACGTGCAGGTGAAGGCCGTCTTCAAGCACCGCGGCTACACCGGCACGATCACCGTCGCCGCCTACGCCGGCGCGGCGCCCGAGGTCGGCGTCGCCTCAGCGACCGGCATCTCGTCGGAGGCGAAGGTGGTCATCACGCCACGGTCGGCCTCGTCGCTCGTCTGGTCGGTCGGCCACAACTGGAGCACGAGCACCGCCCCGCGGCTGCCTGACGGCCACGACTGGGTGCACAAGTTCCACAGCAGGCAGGTCGACGACTACTTCTGGGTCCAGCGGCGTACGACGCCCACGACCTCCACGACCGCGCTCACGCTGCGCAACCCCGGGCTGCGCAAGAACGACCGGTGGCAGCTGGTGGCGGTGGAGATCCGGCCCGCCGGGTCAGGGTGAGCGTCAGGCTGAGGCGAGGGCGAGCTTCACGGCGAACCCGACGAAGACCGCGCCCACCGCCGAGGTGGCGCCGGCGGAGAGCGCCTTGCGACGCCGGAACGCCTCGGCGAGGTGGGTGCCGCTGACGATGAGGACGCTGAGGTACGCCGCGCTGGCGATCGTGGCCAGCGTCCCGAGCGCCAGGAACGAGATCGCCGGGTGGGCGTAGGCCGGGTCGACGAACTGCACGAAGAACGCCACGAAGAACAGGATCGCCTTCGGGTTGAGCAGGCTGATCACCAGCGCCCGGCGGTAGGGCCGCTCACCGCGCGCCTTCGGCTCCACGCCCGCCTCGACGGTCGCGTCGGCCAGCTGCTCGGCGACCGTCCGCCGCGAGCGCCACATGCCCCACGCCGCGCGCAGCATGCCGATCGCGAGCCACAGCAGGTACGACGCACCCGCCCACTTCACGACGCCGAACGCCGCCTCGTTGGCCTGCAGCAGCGAGGCCACACCGGCCGCGGACAGCGTCATCAGCACCGCGTCGCCGGTCCACACGCCCGCCGCCGCGGCGTACCCGCTGCGCACCCCGCGCCGGGCGGCGACGGAGAGGACGTAGAGCGAGTTCGGACCGGGCAGCAGCACGATCAGGATGAGGCCGACGAGGTAGGTCGGGAGGTCGGTGATGCCCAGCACGGCTCCAGTGTGGGGCCGTCGCCACGCGGGCGGTGACGAATACCGAGGGATGGGCGCGAGGTCACATCCGGGTGGTGGAGCCTAGGGGACTCGAACCCCTAACCCCCTGCTTGCAAAGCATCGACGGCAGAGCCGCTACCAATTGCGCCCCTTGGCGCACTTCGGTGAGCGAGTGGTGGAGCCTAGGGGACTCGAACCCCTAACCCCCTGCTTGCAAAGCAGGTGCGCTACCAATTGCGCCAAGGCCCCTCGCGGGTGGCGCCGGGAGCGCCGGGAGGGTCAGGCCTTGTCGACGGTGTCGGTGGCCTCGGCCCAGAGGGCCTGCTCGTTCTTGCCCTCGTCCATCTTCTTCTTCGCGAACGCGGCGCCGGCGGCGGCGAGCAGGACCAGCAGGAGCTTCTTCACGGGAACTCTCCTCGAGATCACTCGGTCGAGAATGGGATGGAGTGGGCCTAACAGGACTTGAACCTGTGACCTCTTCCTTATCAGGGAAGCGCTCTAACCGTCTGAGCTATAGGCCCGCACTCGCCGCACGAGCGGCGACGCCGAAGATTACCTGACCCGCCTCGACCGTTGCCAATCGAGGGCTGGTCGAAAGCTGATCGAGGCGGTCAGCTCACTTCTCGTCCTCGGCGAGGGTGACCTCGATGCCGCCCAGGAGGGCGGCGGCGAGGTTGTAGAGGAACGCCGTCAGGGTGGCGATCGCGGTGATCAGCACGACGTCGAGCACCGAGACCAGCAGGGTGAATCCGAGCACCCGGGACATGCCGACGTAGTCGGTCACGTCGAAGGTCGAGTTGCCACTGTCGCCCTCGACGATGCTGGCGACCGCCGAGTTGATCGAGTCCCACACGCCGGCGGCGCCGAGCACCGACCACACCATGAAGATCGCGACGAACGTGACCACGCCGAAGGCGACCGAGAGCAGGAACGACGTCTTCATCACCGACCAGGGGTCGATCCGCGTCAGCCGCAGCCGGGCCCGCCGCGGCTGGCGGCCGGGCGACCGGGTGCGCCGGCCCTTGGAGCCGGCCCCGGGTGCCGCGTTGGCGCGGTGCTCCTGGGCAGCGCTGGAGAGCGTGTCCTGCATGCGCTCGGTGAACGACCGGCGGGCGGGCTCAGGGGCGGACGTACGACGGGTTGCCTCGCGAGAGCTGGGCGCGGTGCGGTCCGACATGGATCACTCCTCGGTGGTCTCGTCGGGGGTCTCGGGGGAGGCTTCGTCAGCCTCCTGACCCTCGATTGTTGCACCGTCGGCCACAACGGGCGATTCCTCGATCTGGGTGGTGCCGTCCTCGGCGGTGGCCTCGGAGTCGCCGTTGCCGTCCTCCTCGGAGACCTTCGCCTCGACCGACCGGGCCACCACGGCGACCGTGTCGCCCGACTTCGGCGTCACGAACTTCACGCCCATCGTGGAGCGTCCGGTCGGGCGGAAGTTGGCGTCGATCGGGCTGCGCACGACCTGACCGCCGCTGGTGATCGACAGGACCTCGTCGTCCTCCTCGACGATGAAGGCGCCGACCAGGCCGCCGCGGTCCTCGTTGGCCAGCGACATCGCCTTGATGCCGATGCCGCCGCGGGACTGGAGGCGGTAGTCGCTGATCCGGCTGCGCTTGGCGAAGCCGCCGTCGGTGATCGTGAAGACGTACTGCTCCTTCACGTCGGGCAGGTCGCCCGGCGCGGTCGACTCGCCGGCCTCCTCGGCGCGGTGCTCGGCGGCCTCCTCGGCCGCGACCTGGGCGGCGCGGATGACCGACATCGAGAGCAGCGAGTCGCCGTCGCGGAACTTCATGCCGCGCACACCACCGGTCGCGCGACCCATCGGGCGCAGCTGCTCGTCGTCGGCCTTGAAGCGGATCGACTGGCCCTTGCGGGAGACGAGCAGGATGTCGTCGTCCTCGTTGACCAGCTCGGCGCCGATGAGCTCGTCGTCGTCCTCGCGGAAGTTGATCGCGATGACGCCGGCCTGGCGCGGGCTGTTGTAGTCGCCCAGCTTGGTCTTCTTGACCAGGCCGGTGCGGGTGGCGAGCACGAGGTAGGGGGCCTGGTCGTAGTCGCGGATCGCCAGCACCTGGGCGATGTCCTCGTCGGGCTGGAAGCTCAGCAGGCCGGCGACGTGGCCGCCCTTCGCGTCGCGCGCCGCCTCGGGCAGGTTGTAGGCCTTGGTCCGGTAGACCCGGCCGGCCGTGGTGAAGAACAGCAGCCAGTGGTGGTTGGTGGTGGCGATGAAGTGCTGCACCACGTCGTCACCGCGCAGGGTCGCGCCGCGCACGCCCTTGCCGCCGCGCTTCTGCAGGCGGTACTGGTCGGCGCGGGTGCGCTTGGCGTAGCCGCCGCGGGTGATCGAGACGACGAGGTCCTCGTCGGGGATCAGGTCCTCCATCGAGAGGTCGCCGTCGGCGGCGATGATCTGCGTACGCCGCTCGTTGCCGTACTTGTCGACGATCTCGGCGAGCTCGTCGGAGACGATCTGCCGCTGGCGGGTCTCGTTGGCGAGGATGTCCTCGAGGTCGGCGATCACGCGCTCGAGCTCGGCGAGGCGGTCCATGATCTTCTGGCGCTCGAGGGCGGCCAGGCGGCGCAGCTGCATCTCGAGGATGGCGTTGGCCTGGATCTCGTCGATCTCGAGGAGGTCCATCAGCCCGGTGCGGGCCTGGTCGACGTCGGGGCTGTTGCGGATCAGCGCGATGACCTCGTCGAGGGCGTCGAGCGCCTTGACCAGGCCGCGGTAGACGTGGGCCTGGCGCTCGGCCTCGGCGAGGCGGAAGCGCGTGCGCCGCTGGATGACCTCGATCTGGTGGGTCACCCAGTTGCTGATGAAGGCGTCGATGCTGAGCGTGCGGGGCACACCGTCGACGAGCGCCAGCATGTTGGCCGAGAAGTTGCTCTGCAGCTCGGTGTGCTTGAAGAGGTTGTTGAGCACGACCCGGGCCACGGCGTCGCGCTTGAGCACCACGACCAGGCGCTGGCCGGTGCGCGAGGAGGTGTCGTCGCGGACGTCGGAGATGCCCTGGACACGACCGGAGTCGGCGAGCTCGGCGATCTTCAGCGCGAGGTTGTCGGGGTTGACCATGTAGGGGAGCTCGCTGATGACGAGCATCGTGCGGCCCTTGCTGTCCTCGTCGATCTCCACGACCGCGCGCTGGGTGATCGAGCCGCGGCCGGTGCGGTAGGCCTGCTCGATGCCCTGGCGACCGACGATCAGGGCGCCGTTGGGGAAGTCGGGGCCCTTGATCCGCTCGAGGAGGGCCTCCTGCAGCTCCTCCTTGGTGGCGTCGGGGTGCTGGAGCGCCCACGTCGCGCCCTCGGCGACCTCGATGAGGTTGTGCGGCGGGATGTTGGTCGCCATGCCGACCGCGATGCCGGCCGAGCCGTTGACCAGGAGGTTGGGGAACCGGCTGGGCAGGATGGTCGGCTCCTGCGAGCGACCGTCGTAGTTGGGCTGGAAGTCGACGGTGTCCTCGTCGATGTCGCGGACCATCTCCATGGCCAGCGGCGCCATCCGGCACTCGGTGTATCGCATGGCGGCGGCGGAGTCGTTGCCCGGCGAGCCGAAGTTGCCCTGGCCGTTGATCAGCGGCGCGCGCATCACCCAGGGCTGCGCGAGCCGGACCATGGTGTCGTAGATCGCCGAGTCGCCGTGGGGGTGGTACTGACCCATCACGTCACCGACGACGCGCGAGCACTTGGAGAAGCCGCGGTCGGGGCGGTAGCCGCCGTCGTACATCGCGTAGAGGATCCGGCGGTGCACCGGCTTGAGCCCGTCGCGTACGTCGGGGAGCGCGCGCCCGACGATGACGGTCATCGCGTAGTCGATGTAGGACTGCTGCATCACCGTCTGCAGCTCGACCTGCTGCACGCGGTCGCCGCCGTCGCCGTCGCCGGGACCGGTGGTGGTGTCGGTGGGGATCTCAGTCATGATTCGGCTTTCTCGACTTGTCTAGTGGAAGTCTTAGAAACAGCGATACGCGGCTATGCCGGCAGGAGGCGCGAGGTGCGTGCGATCGCAAGGCGGAGGAGCGAAGGCGACCTTTGAGCGGAGCGGGTCGTCGAGCGACGACAACGCAGCGAGCGTGCGTGCATCGCGCCTCCTGTCAGATATCGAGGAATCGCACGTCCTTTGCGTTGCGCTGGATGAAGGAACGGCGCTGCTCGACGTCCTCGCCCATCAGGATCGAGAAGATCTCGTCGGCGTGGGCGGCGTCCTCCAGCGTCACCTGCTTCATCAGGCGGGCAGAGGGATCCATCGTGGTCTCCCACAGCTCGTCGGCGTTCATCTCGCCGAGACCCTTGTAGCGCTGGACCGGGTTCTCCTTGGGGAGCTTGCGGCCCTGGGCCAGGCCGTCGCGCATCAGCGCGTCGCGCTCGGCGTCGGAGTAGACGAACTCGTGCTCGGCCGGCTTGTTCCACCGCAGGCGGTAGAGCGGGGGCTGCGCCATGAAGACGTAGCCGTGCTCGATCAGCGGCTTCATGAACCGGAACAGCAGGGTCAGCAGCAGCGTGTTGATGTGGTGGCCGTCGACGTCGGCGTCGGCCATCAGCACGATCTTGTGGTAGCGCAGCTTCTCGAGGTTGAACTCCTCGTGGATGCCGGTGCCGAGCGCGGAGATGATCGCCTGGACCTCGGTGTTGCCGAGGACCTTGTCGATGCGGGCCTTCTCGACGTTGAGGATCTTGCCGCGGATCGGCAGGATCGCCTGGATGCGCGGGTCGCGGCCCTGGCGTGCGGAGCCACCGGCCGAGTCACCCTCGACGATGAAGACCTCGCACTCCTCGGGGTTGGTCGACTGGCAGTCGCTGAGCTTGCCGGGGAGGCCGCCGCCGCCGAGCAGGCCCTTGCGGGAGCGGGCCAGGTCGCGTGCCTTGCGGGCCGCGATCCGGGCGGACGCCGCGGCCTGCGCCTTGCGGATGATGTCCTTGCCCTCGTTGGGGTTCTGCTCGAGCCAGGCGCCGAGCTGGTCGTTGACGATGCGCTGGGTGAAGCCCTTGGCCTCGGTGTTGCCGAGCTTGGTCTTGGTCTGGCCCTCGAACTGCGGCTCGCTGAGCTTGATCGAGATGATCGCGGTCAGGCCCTCGCGGATGTCGTCGCCGGAGACCCGGTCCTCGCGCTTCTTGATCAGGCCCCACTCCTCGCCCCAGTTGTTGACCAGGGAGGTCAGCGCGGCGCGGAAGCCCTCTTCGTGGGTGCCGCCCTCGTGGGTGTTGATGTTGTTGGCGAAGGTGTGGACCGACTCGGTGTAGGTCCGGTTCCACTGCATGGCGAGCTCGAGGCTCATGTGCTGGCCGCTCGCGCCCTCGGCGGTCTCGGCCTCGAAGGAGATGACCGTCGGGTTGGCCGCCTCCTTGCGTCGGTTGAGGTGCTCGACGTAGTCGACGAGGCCGCGGTCGTAGCGGAAGACCTGCTCCAGACCGCCGCCCTCGCCGCGCTTCATCGCGTCGTGGGCGGCGCTGTCGACCTCGTTGGCGATGGTGTCGTCCTCGACCGCGTCGATGATCGCGTCGGCCTGCGCGCGCTCGTCGCGCACGACGAACTCGACGCCCTTGTTGAGGAACGCCATCTCGCGGATGCGCGAGGTGATGGTCTCCAGGCTGTAGTTGGTGTGCTCGAAGATGTCCTCGGAGGCGTACCAGGTCACGGTCGTGCCGGTGCCCTCGCCGTCCTCCATCGGGCGGACCTGCTCGAGGTCGGCGTCGGGGACACCGAGCTGGAAGGACTGGCGCCACAGGTGGCCGCGGTTCCGCACCTCGGCGACGAGCCGGGTGGACAGTGCGTTGACGACCGAGACGCCCACGCCGTGCAGTCCGCCGGAGACCTTGTAGCCGCCGCCACCGAACTTGCCGCCCGCGTGGAGCATGGTCAGCGCCATGGTGAGCGCCGGCATCTCCTGGCCGGGTGCGGTGTCGGTCGGGATGCCGCGGCCGTTGTCCTCGACCCGCACGCCGCCGTCGGCCTGCAGGGTGAGCGAGATCTTCGTGGCGAAGCCGGCCAGCGCCTCGTCGACGCCGTTGTCCACGATCTCCCAGATCAGGTGGTGCAGGCCGCGCTCGCCGGTGGAGCCGATGTACATGCCGGGGCGCTTGCGCACGGCCTCGAGCCCCTCGAGGACCTGGATCGCGGAGGCGTCGTACTCGGTGCCCTCGTCGACGGCGGTGTTGGAGCGCTTCTCGACCGCGTCCTCGGCAGCCTCGACGGCCTCGGCCAGCGCGGCGGCGCGGTCGGCCTCGGTGGGGGAGTCGGGCTGTGCCTGTGGTGAAGGAGACTGGGGAGCGGAATCGGGGGTCGGAGCTGCGGTGGACTCGGGCTTCTCTTCGCTCAAGGCACGGCCTTCTTCTCGTCGCCCCCGGATCTCTGACCGAGGGCGGTCGACATGAGTCGAGTCGCTGCGGTTGCGGTGGCAACACGACGTGCGACTCGTGTCCTCATACTACCCGTCAGCGGCCCTGAACCGAAGGACACACCCCGGCCTGGGGAGGGATCCGCGCGAAAATGTGCCCTCAGGCGCCCCATGAGGCCGGTTCACAGGCCCGAACAGGGGGGCCGATGGGGCCCCCTAGGTCCGTGCGGCTCCCAGATCGGCAGATCGAGGCTCTCGCCGCGGGCTCGGGTCGGGTGTCCGGCTCAGCCGTAGGTGTCGCGTGGCCCGCGTCCGTCGCGGCTGGAGAGCCGGCCCTTGGTCCACGTCGGCAGGTGGGGGCCGAGCACCTCGATGAGGGTGACGGTGCCGTGCCCGAGCTCCTCGTTGAGGCGGCGTACGACGGTGGGGGCGAGCAGCTTGAGCTGGGTCGCCCAGGCGGTCGAGTCGGTGCGGACCACGAGCCTGCCGTCGGCGAACGACTCCGGCGTGCAGTGCGCGGCGACCTCGTCGCCGACCAGCTCGGCCCAGCGGCCGAAGACACCCTGGACCTTGAGGTCGAGCTCCCAGCCGTGCTGGGCGACGAAGCGCCCGAGCGCGCTGTCCAGCGGCTGGGGGTCGCGGTCATCGGGCCGCGCGCCCGACGCCTTCGCGGTCGTACGCCGCTGGGCGGGCGCGGACCTGCGGCGCTTGGCCGGCGTCCCGGGACTGGCCGCGGCCGCCCGGGCCGCGGCGCGCGCCAGGTCGAGGCCGTCGGGCTGGTGCTCGGCCACCTCCGGTGCCGGGTCCTCGCCAGGTCCGGTGTCGTCAGGCGTCACGGGTCACCTGCCCGTCGGCCACCACGAACCGCACTCCCTGCAGCGCCTCCGGCACGTCGGCGGCGACCGCCGCGGTGACGAGCACCTGCTCGGCACCGGCGACGAGCTGCGCCAGCTGGTTGCGTCGCTCGCCGTCGAGCTCGGCGAACACGTCGTCGAGCACCAGGATGGGGTCGTCGCCGTCGGCGCGGAGCAGGTCGTACGACGCGAGGCGCAGCGCGAGCGCGAACGACCACGACTCGCCGTGCGAGGCGTAGCCCTTGACCGGGAGCCGGAGGTCCGCGTTGCCGAGGGTGAGCAGCAGCTCGTCGCGGTGCGGTCCCACGAGCGAGATGCCGCGGTCGAGCTCGTCCTTGCGCCTGGTGGCGATGGCGTCGAGCAGTGCCTGCGGGAGGTCGCTGGTGCTGTCGACGTCGACGCTCGGCTTGTAGTCGAGGTCGGCGTCGTCGCGGCTCGCGCCGCGGGCCACCGCCTCGTAGGCCTTGCCGAGGTAGGGGCGCAGGTCCTCGACCAGCCGCAGCCGTGCGCCGAGGAGCTCGGCGCCGACCCGCGCGAGGTTGTCGTCCCAGATCTCGAGGGTCGACATCGCCGCGTCGCGCGAGCCGCCGCGCGCCACACCGGCGGTCTTGAGCAGGCTGTTGCGCTGCTTGAGGATCCGGTCGTAGTCGGACCGGACGCCGGCCAGGCGGGGCACGCGCAGGACCAGCAGGTCGTCGAGGAACTTCCGGCGGTCGGAGGGGTCGCCCTTGACCAGGGTCAGGTCGTCGGGAGCGAAGACGACGGTGCGCACCACGCCGATCAGCTCGCGGGGACGGGGGAGCGGCGAGCGGTTGATCCGCGCCCGGTTGGCGCGGCCGGGGTTGAGCTCGACCTCGAGCAGCGCCGTACGCCCCTCCTTCACGACGGACGCGCGGACGATCGCCTGGTCGGCCCCGGCCCGCACGAGTGGCGTGTCGGTCGCGACCCTGTGGGAGGACAGGCGGGAGAGGTAGTCGATCGCCTCGACGAGGTTGGTCTTGCCCTGGCCGTTGCGGCCGATGAAGGCCGTCGCCCCCGGCTCCAGCGCCACGTCGATGTCGGCGTAGGAGCGGAAGTCGTGCAGGGTCAGGTGCGCGACGTGCAACGAATTCCTAGCTCTCGCCCGGTTCCTCGGCGCTGCCGGCGCCGGCCTGCTTCGCGGTCTCCGACTGCTCCGCGCCCGCACTGCCCTCGGCGTCGCCGCCCTTGGGTGCGGGTGAGCGCACGGCGTGGCCGCCGAACTGGTTGCGCATCGCGGCCACGGCCTTCATGGTCGGGGAGTCGTCCTGGCGCGAGACGAACCGCGCGTAGAGCGCGGCGGTGATCGCGGGCGTCGCGACGGCGTGCTCGATGCCGGCCTCGACGGTCCAGCGTCCCTCGCCGGAGTCCTCGGCGTAGCCGGAGATCTTGCTCAGCCCGGGGTCGTCGTCGAGGGCGTTGACCATCAGGTCGAGGAGCCACGAGCGGATGACCGTGCCCTCGCGCCAGGAACGGAAGACCTCGGTGACGTTGTCGGTGAGGTCGGCGGCCTCGAGCAGCTCCCAGCCCTCGGCGTACGCCTGCATGATGGCGTACTCGATGCCGTTGTGGACCATCTTGGAGAAGTGGCCGGCGCCGACCTTGCCTGCGTGGACCGAGCCGAACTCGCCCTCCGGCTTGAGGGCGTCGAAGGCCGGCTGCACCTTGGCGATGTCGTCGGCGTCGCCGCCGTACATCAGGGCGTAGCCGTTCTCCAGGCCCCACACCCCACCGGAGACGCCGCAGTCGACGTAGCCGATGCCCTTCTCGGCGAGCAGCTCGGCGTTGGCGATGTCGTCGGTCCAGCGCGAGTTGCCGCCGTCGACCACCACGTCGCCCTCACCGAGCAGGCCGGCGAGCTCCTTGACGGTCGCCCGGGTCGGGTCGCCGGCGGGCACCATCACCCACACGACCTTCGGGCTCGGCAGCGCCTCGACGAGCGCCGACAGCGAGTCGACGTCGCTGACGTCGGGATTGCGGTCGTAGCCGACGACCGTGAGTCCGGCACGACGCATGCGCTCGCGCATGTTGCCGCCCATCTTGCCGAGGCCGATGAGTCCGATGTCCATACGTCGGAGCCTAGCCCTCTCCCAACGGTGGGCGAGCGGGCGTCAGCTCAGCAGGCGGCGCGGCATCAGGAGGTAGCGGAAGGAGCTGGTGTCGTCGTCGGCGTCGGTGCCGGAGATGACGACGGGCTTGGTCGCCTGGGTGAAGGCGAGGTCGACGAACTCCCCGTCGATGGCGGTCAGGCCGTCGAGGAGGAACTGCGGGTTGAAGCCCGTGGTCAGGTCGTCGCCGGTAATGTCGGCGTCGACGGCCTCGGTCGCCATCGCCTCGTCGCCGGAGCCGGCGTCGAGCACGATCTGGTTGTCGCCGAACTTCATCTGGACGGCAGTGTTGCGCTCGGCCACCAGGGCGACGCGCTTCACGGTCTCGATCAGCTCGGCCTTGTTGACCTTCGCGACGGTGAGGTGCTCGGCCGGGAAGAGCGAGCGGACCTTGGGGAACTCGCCGTCGAGCAGCCGCGTCGTCGTCCGGCGCACGCCGCCGAGGCCGGTGCCCTCGAAGCCGATGAGGCCCTCGCCGGTGCCGCCGGCGCTGAGCGCGATCGTGACCTCGGCGCCCGAGGTCAGCGACTTCGCGGTGTCGCCGAGCACCTTGGCCGGGACCAGCGCGGCGACCGACTCGTCGGGCGACTGGGGGTTCCAAGTGAGCTCGCGGTGCGAGAGGCGGAAGCGGTCGGTGGCGAGCAGCGCCATGGTGGAGCCGTCGATCTCGATCCGTACGCCGGTGAGCACGGGCAGCATGTCGTCGCGGCCGGCGGCCGTCACTGCCTGGGCGACGGCGTGGGCGAAGTCGGCGCTGGAGACGGTGCCGGTGGCCGACGGCATCTCGGGAAGCGTGGGGTAGTCCGAGACCGGCATGGTCTGGAGGCTGAAGCGGGCCGAGCCGCAGGTGAGCGAGACGCGCGGGCCGTCGAGGGTCAGCTCGACGGGCTTGGCGGGGAGGCTGCGGCAGATGTCGGCCAGCAGGCGGCCGCTGACCAGCGCCTTGCCCTCGTCGTTGACCTCGGCCGTGAGGGTCGCGCGTGCCGACGTCTCGTAGTCGAAGGTCGAGAGCACCAGGCCCGCGTCGCTGGCCTCGATCAGCAGTCCCGCCAGCACGGGCGAGCTGGGGCGGATCGGCAGGCTGCGGGCAGCCCAGGCGACGGCATCGGCGAAGACGTCGCGTTCGACGCGGAACTTCACAAGGGTCTCCTCGGGGAGAGGTGGTGCTGAGGGGGCAGGTCAACGGGCAGACAAGAAGACGCGCGCAGGCGCGTGGGAAGAGCATCCTGCCACGCGGTCCCGACACGGCGGGAGGGTTCTCCCCAGAGGGGGCGGTGTTCGATGTTCGTGGGAGATCGGATCAGTCTTCAGGTCCGTAGTTGTCATAGGGTCCGTGGAAACTGTGGACAACTCGTGTTTCCGCAGGTCAGGTGGCCGAAATCGTGTGCACACGGGGTGTGGATGCCCTGGGGGCGGGCTGTCGGCGGGTGTGGAGCCCGTCCGGATCCGTGTAGTTCGTCCCCGCGAGTGCACAGGGGCTGGGGACGAAGCGCCGACCCGAATCACATGTTCTCCACACGACGAGCGTGCTCGTCTGCGAACGACAGGCTCAGGCCTGGCGGGCCTGCATCTTGATGCGGTTGGTGAGCTCGCTGACCTGGTTGAAGACCGCGCGACGCTCGGCGAGCAGCTGACGGATCTTGCGGTCGGCGTACATCACCGTGGTGTGGTCGCGGCCGCCGAACTCGCGGCCGATCTGCGGCAGCGACATGCTGGTGAGCTCGCGGCAGAGGTACATCCCGATCTGGCGCGCCATGACCAGGTGCCGGCCACGCGAGGGCCCGGTGAGGTCCTCGAGCGAGACGCCGAAGTACGCCGCGGTCTGGGCGATGATCAGCGCGTGGGTGATCTCCGGCTCGCCACCCTCGGGGATCAGGTCCTTCAGGACGATCTCGGCCAGGGTCATGTCGACCTCCTGGCGGTTGAGGTTGGCGAACGCCGTGACCCGGATCAGCGCACCCTCGAGCTCGCGGATGTTGGTCTGGATCTTGGAGGCGATGAACTCCAGCACGTCCGGCGGGGCGGTGAGCCGGTCCATCGCTGCCTTCTTGCGCAGGATCGCGATGCGGGTCTCGAGGTCGGGCGGCTGGACGTCGGTGATGAGGCCCCACTCGAACCGGTTGCGGAGCCGGTCCTCGAGCGCCTCGAGCCGCTTCGGCGCCCGGTCGGAGGTGAGCACGATCTGCTTGTTGGCGTTGTGGAGGGTGTTGAACGTGTGGAAGAACTCTTCCTGCGTCTGGGTCTTGCCCTCGAGGAACTGGATGTCGTCGATCAGCAGCACGTCGACGTCGCGGTAGCGCCGCTTGAACCGGTCCTGCCGGTCGTCGCGGATCGCGTTGATGAACTCGTTGGTGAACTCCTCGCTGGAGACGTAGCGCACCTTCGCGTTGGAGTAGAGGCTGCGGACGTAGTGGCCGATCGCGTGGAGCAGGTGGGTCTTGCCCAGTCCGGACTCGCCGTAGACCAGCAAGGGGTTGTACGCCTTGCCCGGCGCCTCGGCGACCGCGACGGCCGCGGCGTGGGGGAACCGGTTGGACGAGCCGATGACGAACGTCTCGAAGGTGTACTTGGGGTTGAGCCGCGTCTCGAGCGCGGACGGGCGGCGCTCGCTCGAGCCGGCCGGCGGCTCGGGGTCGGACATCGTCATGGCCGGAGGCGTGGCCTCGAGGGGGCCAGCGTCAATTGTCGACAAAGCGATAGATCCATCTGTCGACTCATCGATCTGCGGTGGGGCCTCGGCCTCCAGGGCCGGGTTGACCGTGACGAGCATCCGGATCTCGCGACCGAAGCCCTCGGTCAGCGCGTCCTCGATGTGGTTGCGCAGCCGGCCCTCGAGCTGGTTGCGGGTGAAGTCGTTGGGCACGGCGATGATCGCGGTGTTCTCGTGGAGCGTCATGGGGACGCTCGGGCGCAACCAGGCGCGCTGGTTGGGCTGGAGATCCTCGACGATCTGCTGCCACGCCGTCCCGAGATCTACCTGCTGGTCGTCCACCCGGACCGCCTTTGCTGTTCCACGTCATGTCTGAGGTCACACCGGGCACGAGGTCGCACCCGAGTCCACAGAGTTGTCCACAAGCTGTGAACTGCTTGGCCCGATCGTCGGGATCGGGCCCCGCGTGCTGCTCCAGCCGGCGATCCTTCCAGCGTTTGTGCAGGTCAGAGGCCGATTCAGAAGCCATGTGACCCGGGTCACAGCGTGCTGCCGACCCTGGATGAACCGTGGTTTTCGCAGACCGCGGAGGACTGGAACGTAACAACCGGTCGACGGCTCGGGCAAGACGTCATCCACAGGCCGACCCGATGGGGGGCCGCGCGGGTTTGACCCTCTCTTTCCCCACCGCGTACCGTTGGCCGGTCGCTCCGTGTCGACGGGTGCCGCATGTCCACGATCCGCCACCTGGCGGCCGCGTGGGTGGGCGGTGCCGGCCGAAGTCGCCTGGACCCCAGGCCTTGCACCTCCCGCGCAGTGGAGTGGACATCCCTCGAAACCTTCGGAGAAATAGCCGTGAGCAAGCGTACGTACCAGCCGAACAACCGTCGCCGTCACAAGGTGCACGGCTTCCGCCTGCGCATGCGGACCCGCGCCGGTCGCGCCATCCTGTCCAGCCGTCGCCGCAAGGGCCGCAAGAGCCTGGCCGTCTGACGGCCAGGGCTCACGGCAGCCCGCCGTGCTCTCCACCGTCAACCGCCTGACCGACAGCGACGGCTTCCGCCGGGCTGTGCGCAGCGGCCGACGGGCCGGCTCGGCCACCCTGGTGGTCCACCTCTGGTCGGACCCCGAGGCCGAGCCCGGCCCTCCCCAGGTGGGATTCACGGTCAGCAAGGCCGTGGGCAACGCCGTCACACGCAATCGCGTGAAGAGACGACTTCGCCATCTGACCCGGGAGCACCTCCCAGCGCTGGAGGGGCTTCCGGGTCGTGCTGCTCTCGTGGTCCGGGCGTTGCCCGCTGCCGCCGGGGCGTCGTCCGTGACGCTCGGTGCCGACCTGGCCCGTACCCTCGATCGGGTGAGCCCGTCATGAAGCACCTCCTGATCGGCTTCATCCGCGCGTGGCGCTTCGCGATCAGCCCGCTCTACGGCCAGGTGTGCCGCTACCACCCCAGCTGCTCGGCGTACGCCCTCGAGGCGGTCACCGTGCACGGCTCCGTGCGCGGCACCTGGCTCTCCGTACGCCGCATCGGCCGGTGTCACCCGTGGGCCGCCGGCGGCTACGACCCCGTCCCCTCCCGCGCCACCCCGGCTGCGGAGTCACCTGCAACACGAGGAGCATGAGTGCTCGACTTCTTCGGATCCATCGGCCACGCGATCATGGTGCCGCTCTACTACGCGGTGTCCTTCGTGCTGGTCGGCATCCACAAGGCGCTGTCCACGTTCCTCGACCCGGCCGGCGGCGCCGCGTGGATCCTCTCGATCGTGGGTCTGACCCTGGTCATCCGGGCCGCGCTGATCCCGCTCTTCGTGAAGCAGATCAAGTCCAGCCGCAACATGCAGCTCATCCAGCCCAAGGTGCGGGAGCTGCAGAAGAAGTACGGGCACGACCGGGAGAAGCTCGCCCAGGAGACGATGAAGCTCTACAAGGACACGGGCACCAACCCGTTCGCCTCGTGCCTTCCGATCCTGCTGCAGATGCCGATCTTCCTCGCGCTGTTCCGGATGCTCGACCAGGCGTCCAAGAAGGGCAAGGCCCACGGCTTCCTCAACGAGGAGCTCGCCAAGCAGTTCGGTGATTCCAAGCTCTTCGACAAGATCCCGGTCTCGGGCACCTTCCTCAACACCGGCGGCGTCACGGGCGTGATGGTCGTCGCCGCGGTGCTCGTGCTCGCGATGACCGCGACGACGTTCCTCACCCAGCGGCAGCTGATGAGCAAGAACATGCCGGCCGACGCGCTCTCGGGTCCCTACGCCCAGCAGCAGAAGATGCTGCTCTACGTCCTTCCCGTCGTGTTCGCCGTGGGTGGCATCGCCTTCCCGATCGGCGTCCTCGTCTACTGGACGGTGTCGAACCTCTGGACGATGTGCCAGCAGTTCTACGTGATCCGCAACAACCCTGCGCCCGGCACCCCGGCCGCCAAGGCCAAGGAGGACCGCGACCGGGCGAAGGGCAAGGTCCCCGCCGGTCAGGCGAGCACCGAGCCGGCGACGGTCGTGGAGGAGCGGCCCAAGCAGCCGCGCCAGCAGCCGCAGCGGCAGACCAAGGCGCAGCGGAACAAGAAGAAGAAGCGCTGACCCAGACCTTCCACGACGGGCCGCGTGCGGTGCCGTCGACGCAGAACGAGAAGCAGGAGACACACGTGAGTGAGCAGCTGACCGACGCCGAGGCCACGCAGACCACCGAGGCGGTCGACACCGAGAGCACCGAGACAGAGGCCGTCGAGACCGACAGCGCCCAGGACGACGCCGAGGGCACGGAGGCGAAGGCGGGTCGTCCGTCGAAGATCCAGCGCCTCGAGCACGAGGGCGACATCGCCGCGGACTACCTCGAGGAGCTCCTCGACATCGCCGACCTCGACGGCGACCTGGACATGGACGTCGAGGGTGACCGGGCGAGCGTGCAGATCGGTGGTGCCGACCTGAGCCAGCTCGTGGGCCGCAACGGGGAGGTCCTCGAGGCGCTCCAGGAGCTCACCCGCCTGGCCGTCTACCGGGAGACCGGTGAGCGGTCGCGCCTGATGCTCGACGTCGGTGGGCACCGTGCCGAGCAGCGCACGCGTCTGGTGGCGCTCGCTGAGAAGTCGATCGCCGAGGTGAAGGAGAGCGGCGAGTCCCTCTCCCTCGAGCCGATGAGCGCCTTCGAGCGCAAGGTCGTCCACGATGCCGTCGCGGCGGCCGGCCTGACGTCCGAGTCGGAGGGCGCCGAGCCGAAGCGCCACGTGGTGATCCTCCCGGCGTGAGCGACGACGTTTCACGTGAAACACCCTCCGTGCCCGAGGTGGCGCGGAGGGTGTTCGCGTCCGACCGCCTCGACCTGGCGGTCCGCTACACCGAGCTCTTGGCGACCGAGGGCGTGCTCCGTGGGCTGATCGGCCCACGTGAAGCACCCCGGCTGTGGGAGCGCCACGTGCTCAACTCGGCCGTGCTGGCCGAGGCGATCGCCGAGGGCTCGACCGTGTGTGACATCGGGACGGGTGCGGGGCTCCCGGGCCTCGTGCTGGCGATCGCTCGCCCGGACGTCCGGATGACGCTCGTCGAGCCGCTGCTCCGGCGTACGACCTTCCTCGAGGAGGTGGTCGCTGAGCTCAGGCTCGACCACGTGGCCGTGGTGCGAGGGCGGGCCGAGGACCTGCACGGGAGGGCGACCTTCGACGTGGTGACCTCCCGGGCAGTGGCACCGCTCGAGCGGCTGCTCGGCTGGTCGATGCCACTGGTGTCTCCCACGGGAGCGCTGGTGGCCATGAAGGGTCGGTCCGTTCACGACGAGATCGAGGACGCCCAGGGCTTCCTCCACACGTGGCGGTGTGGGGTTCCGGAGGTCTTCGAAGTGGGTATCGGTCTTGTGGATCCACCGACGACGGTGATCCGGGTGCCGTGGGCCGATCCGGCGCAGATAGGTTGGCCCCTTGCCCGTGAGTCCAAGCGTCGCCCCAAGAAGCGCCGACGTGCAGCACAGTGAGAGGTGTCCGAGGTGACCGAGGGTTCCACCGAGAGCGCGGGCTGGCGTCCCGTGAGTGACTCCCCCACGGAGTTTTCCACCGATGCGGGTACGCCTGCTGAGCGGGCTCTTCCACAGGATGGGGGAGTTCATCCACAGGCAACGGGTGAGGCTGGTGTTTCACGTGAAACACCGGGATCGGACGTTTCACGTGAAACCAAGCCGGCGTGGCAGGTCCGCACCGCAGCCGACATCGCCGACCAGGACCACGACTTCTCCGACCACGGCACTCCCTTGGCTCAGGCCGCGCAGCACTCCGTGCTGGCCCGTACGGGGGGTCTCCGCCGGCAGGGCGTACCGCGACCGGACGCCACCCGCGTCTTCGTCGTCGCCAACCAGAAGGGCGGCGTCGGCAAGACCACGTCGACGGTCAATGTCGCCGCCGGGCTTGCGCAGCTGGGCCAGAAGGTGCTCGTCATCGACCTGGACCCCCAGGGCAACGCATCCACCGCCCTGAGCGTCGACCACCACCGCGGTGTCCCGTCCACGTACGACATGCTGGTGGACGGGCAGCCGCTGGCGGACGTGGTGACCGAGTGCCCGGACCTCCCCGGCCTGTGGGTCGTGCCCGCCACCATCGACCTGGCCGGCGCCGAGATCGAGCTCGTCAGCGTCGTCGCGCGCGAGCAGCGCCTGGCCAAGGCGATCGCGGCCCATCCCCACGTCGGGTCCGCGGCCGAGGTCGGGGACGAGCGCTTCGACTACGTCTTCGTCGACTGCCCGCCCTCGCTCGGCCTGCTCACCCTGAACGCCCTCGTGGCCGGCCGGGAGATGTTCATCCCGATCCAGGCGGAGTACTACGCCCTGGAAGGACTCGGACAGCTGCTCGAGACGGTGGAGATGGTGCGCCAGCACCTGAACCCCCGGCTCGTGGTCTCGACCATCCTGCTCACCATGTACGACGCCCGCACCCGCCTCGCCGCGGGTGTCGCCGACGAGGTGCGCGGGCACTTCGGCGACCAGGTCCTCAAGACGGCCGTCCCCCGGTCGGTCCGCGTGTCCGAGGCGCCGTCCTACGGCCAGACGGTCATGACCTACGATCCCGCCTCGGCGGGCGCACTCTCCTACCTGGAGGCCGCCCGCGAGATCGCCAGCAAGGGAGCACCCGCATGAGCACCCCACAGTGTTCTTCTCCGCCGCTCCGCTCCCCCGAACAACACTGCGAGGACCCCGCATGAACGCCACCCCGCCCCGCCGTGGACTCGGACGAGGCCTGGGCTCGCTGATCCCCACGGCCCCGTCGCAGCCTCCCGCCGCGGAGACCCCTGACGGGTCGGGCGCTCCTGAAGCGCACACGTCGAACGGCACCCCCTCCGCGACCGTCTCGTCGTCGGAGAGTGCTGAGGTGGCCGGCGGCACCGTCGCCGGCGCGTACTTCGCCGAGCTGCCGATCACCCAGGTGCGGCCCAACGCGCGCCAGCCCCGTCAGGTGTTCGAGGAGGAGGCGCTCGCCGAGCTCGTGCACTCGATCCGCGAGGTCGGCCTGCTCCAGCCCGTCGTCGTGCGCAAGTCGGGCGAGGACTCCTACGAGCTCATCATGGGCGAGCGTCGGTGGCGTGCCTCCCAGGAGGCCGGCCGCGACACGATCCCCGCGATCGTGCGCGAGACCGACGACACCGACATGCTCCGCGACGCGCTGCTGGAGAACCTCCACCGCTCGCAGCTCAACCCCCTCGAGGAGGCGGCTGCGTACGGGCAGCTCCTCGAGGACTTCGGCTGCACCCACGAGGAGCTCGCCCAGCGCATCGGCCGCTCCCGGCCCCAGATCTCCAACACGCTGCGCCTGCTCAAGCTCTCGCCGGCCGTCCAGCGCCGGGTCGCCGCCGGCGTCCTCTCCGCCGGCCACGCCCGCGCGTTGCTGACCGTCGACGACGCCGGGCTGCAGGACAGGCTCGCCGCCCGGGTGACCGCCGAGGGCATCTCCGTGCGTGGGCTGGAGGAGATCGTCTCCCTGGGCGTCGAGGACGACGACGCACCACGGGTCGTCCGCAAGAAGCCGGTCGCACCCGGCCTGACCGAGCTGGCCGACCGCCTCTCCGACCGTCTCGAGACCCGCGTCAAGGTCGACCTCGGCAAGGCGAAGGGCAAGATCACCGTCGAGTTCGCCAGCCTGGACGACCTGCGCCGCATCGTCGACATCATGGACCCGCGCAACCGCAACGACCGCCCCATTTGATCTGACGCCCGGCTGGTCTCGCTGGTCGAGGTGCGAGGAGCGCTAGCGACGAGCCTCGAGACCTTGGAGTGGTCTCGAGGCTCGCTCCGCTCGCACCTCGACCAGCGAGCATGGATGGTCTCGATACGCCCGCTCGTGCCTCGCCTGGCTACTCGACCACCGAGTGAGCGCCGACGGAAATTGTCGACAAAGCCATACGTCGACGTATCGACAGGTCTACTTGTCGCCCTGTCGCTTCGCTCGCTTCTCGGCGCGCTTGCGGGCGCGTTCGCGCTTCTCGGCGGCGTCGAGAGCGGTTGCCTCCTCGAGGGTCGGCGCAGTGCCGCCCATCGAGGCGGGGACCCACCAGGAGCCGGGCGGCTGCTCGTCGGCGGGGTACGCCGCGACGGTGTCGGCGAGCATCGCGCTCATCCGTCGGCGCAGCTCTGCGGTGTCGCCGACTGGGTCGTCACCGGTGGGGTGCATGGCCTCGCCGACGGTGATGGCGATGGTCTTGCCGCGGGAGAAGTCGCGCGGGTGGTCCTTGGTCATCATCCGCTGGGTGCCCCAGAGGACGACCGGCACGAGGGGTACGCCGGCATCCGCCGCGATGCGTACGGCACCGGTCTTGAACTCCTTCAGCTCCATCGCGCGCGAGATGGTCGCCTCCGGGAAGATCCCCACGGCCTCGCCCTGGCGCAGGTAGTCGACGGCGGTGTGGAAGCTGGCCACGCCCTCGCCGCGGTCGACCTCGATGTGGTGCAGCGACCGCATGAGCGGGCCGGACGCCTTGTGGTCGAAGAGCTCCCGCTTGGCCATGAAGCGCACCAGCCGTCGCGAGGGATGGGCCGCGAAGCCGCCGTAGATGAAGTCGACGTAGCTGATGTGGTTGTAGGCCAGCAGCACGCCGCCGCTGCGGGGGACGTTGTCGGTCCCCGTCATCTGGAAGGTCTGCCCCAGGGCCTTGAAGCCCGCGAGCGCGGTCCAGATGATCGGCGGGTAGGTGACATCGCGCATGGGCCGAGCCTAGAGATGCGGCGTGGGCCCCACCAGACGCGGAGAGGGTGACTCCGGGCACCCGGGACGGTCCGAGCGGGGCGCGACGTCAGCGGCGAGTGGCCAGGAAGTCCGCGATACGGCCGATGGCCTCCTCCAGGACGCTCGCCTCGGGGAGCGTGACGAGCCGGAAGTGGTCGGGGGCCGGCCAGTTGAAGCCCGTGCCGTGCGTGACGAGGATCTTCTTGGCGCGCAGCAGCTCGATGACGAACTCCTGGTCGTCCTCGATCGGGTAGACCTCGGGGTCCAGGCGCGGGAAGCAGTAGAGCGCCCCCCGCGGCTTCACGTTGGAGACGCCGGGGATCTCGTTGAGCAACCGGTGGGCGAGCATCGACTGCTCGTAGAACCGTCCGCCAGGGCCGATGAGCTCCTCGATCGACTGGTAGCCGCCCAGCGCGGTCTGGATCGCGTGCTGGGCCGGGACGTTGGCGCACATCCGCATGTTGGCGATGAGGGTGAGGCCCTCGAGGAAGTCGGTGGCGAGCTCCTTGGGACCGGAGATCATCACCCAGCCGGCGCGGTAGCCACAGACCCGGTAGGCCTTGGAGAGACCGGAGAACGTCAGGCACAGCACGTCGTTGCCACCGAAGGTCGCCGCGTGGTGGTGCTCGGCGTCCTCGAACAGGATCTTCTCGTAGATCTCGTCGGCCATCACCACGAGCTGGTGGCGACGCGCGATGTCGACGAGCCCCTTGACGGTCTCCTCGCTGTAGACCGCCCCGGTGGGGTTGTTGGGGTTGATGATCACCAGCGCGTGGGTGTTCTCGGTGATCTTGGCCTCGATGTCGGCGAGGTCGGGGTTCCAGTCGTCGTCCTCGTCGCAGCGGTAGTGCACCGGGATGCCACCGGCGAGCGTCACGGCTCCGGTCCAGAGCGGGTAGTCCGGTGCCGGGACGAGGATCTCGTTGCCGTCGTCGACGAAGGCCTGCAGCACCATCGAGATGAGCTCGGAGACGCCGTTGCCGATGTAGATGTCCTCCACGCCGACGTCCCGCAGCCCGCGGGACTGGTAGTAGTGCATGACCGCCGTGCGGGCGGACCAGATCCCCTGCGAGTCGGCGTACCCCTGCGACTGCGGCAGGTGGTGCATCATGTCGGCCAGGATCTGCTCGGGCGCCTCGAAGCCGAACGGTGCGGTGTTGCCGATGTTGAGCTTGAGGATGCGGTGGCCCTCCGCCTCGAGCCGCTGCGCCTCGACGAGGATCGGCCCGCGCACGTCGTAGCGGACACCCTGCAGCTTCTTGCTCTGTCGGATCTGGCGCACGCCTCATCTTCGCAGGCCCGGTGCGGCGCTAGCATCGAGGACGTGTCCCGCAAGACCGCGCGCCTGACGGTCGACCACCTCGCGGAGCTGGCCGAGCCGGTGCGGGCGTGCGTGTTCTGGGAGCTGGCGCCCGTCGACCGGGCCCGTCTCGACCGGGCCGAGCGGATCGCGCAGAAGGAGAGCTGGCTCTCGGGCGTGCTGCGCGACTGGGGCTCGTGCGGACGCGTGGTGCGCGTGGACGGACGCACGGTCGGCCTCATCGTGTACGCCCCGGCGGCGCGGCTGCCGGGCGCGGCGGCGCTGCCCACGGCACCGACGTCACCAGACGCCATCGTGGCGGCCACCGCGTGGATCGAGCCGTCGATGCGCGGTGGGGGCCTGGGGCGCCTCCTGGTGCAGGCGATGGCCGCCGACCTCGTCGAGCGCGGCCACACCGCCATCGAGGCGTACGGCGACACCCGCGGCCGCTCCGACGGCTGCGTCCTGCCGGCCGACTTCCTCGGCAGCGTGGGCTTCAAGACCCAGCGTGCCCACCCGACCACGCCCCGCATGCGGATGGAGCTGCGCACGGCGTTGAGCTGGAAGGACGAGGTCGAGCTGGCGCTGGAGAAGATGTGGGGTGTCGTACGCCCCACGCACAAGGCGACCCGCCCGATCGGATCGGTGCGGGCCGCCTCCGGCGACTGACGGGCTCTGTGGTCGAGGGGAGCCCACTCGATGGTTGAGGTGCGAGCGGAGCGAGCCTCGAAACCCCTCGGCGTCTCGGGAGGACTGTTCCTCCCGCGAGGGGTTTCGACGCGCTCGTGTCCCTTCGCAGGCTCAGGGACGTCGCTTGCTCAACCTGGCCACGCGACGCCGTGCGCGTCAGCGCGCACGGCTGCGTGTCTCAGATGATGCCCTCGAGCTCCTTGAGGAGCGCGGCCTTGGGCTTGGCGCCCACGATGGACTTCACGACCTCGCCGCCCTGGTAGACGTTGATGGTCGGGATGCCGGTGACACGGTAGGACGAGGGGGTCACGGGGTTCTCGTCGACGTTCATCTTCAGGAAGGTGAGCTTCTCACCGTGCTCCTTGTTGAGCTCATCGAGGATCGGGGCGACCTGGCGGCACGGGCCGCACCACTCAGCCCAGAAGTCCACCAGGACGGGCTTGTCGGACTTGAGGACCTGCGCCTCGAACTCGGCGTCGGTCACGGCGGCGATGTCGGCCACTGCGGTTTCCCCTTTCAGGAAGTCGGTGTCTATGGGGTGACGTCCAGTCAACACCACGCCTCGGACAGTTGTTCCCGGTCGCCCCGGTGGCGGGGTAGTCCAGTGGCAGATGGTCGCCGGACAAGGCGTGGGACGACCATCTGCCACTGGACTACCGCGGAAGTGGTGAAGTGACACCATTGTGAAGTACATTCACCACATGACCGAGACGACCGCCGTCCTGGACCGGGTGCTCCACCTGGCGACCCTGGTGCAGTCCGACCTCGCGCGCTTCGAGCGCGAGCAGGGGCTCACCACGCCGCGGGTGCACCTGCTGTGGGTGCTGGGCGAGGCCGGGCCGAGCACCCAGCAGGCGCTGTCCAGGGCCCTCGGGGTCACCCCGCGCAACGTCACCGGGCTGGTCGACGGACTCGTCGCGAGCGGCCACGTCTCCCGCGAGCCCCACCCCGAGGACCGCCGCGCCACGCTGGTCACCCCGACCGGGCTGGGCTCCCGGACGATCGAGGACCTCGTCACCTCGCACGTCGACCTGGCGCACCGACTCTTCGGCGACGTGGCCCCCGCGGCGCTGGCGACCTTCGACGAGGTGCTCACCTCCACGGTGGATCGCTTCGCCGGCCTGATGGCGGAGGCGGACGGGCGATGAGGCGCGCACTGGCCCTCGGCCGGGAGGCCCTCGTGACCGAGCTGGCGCTCTACGGCCAGCTGCTGCGCTGGGTGGTCCGCCGTCCCGACGTGCCCGACGGCGCCACCCCGGTGCCGTACTCCCGGCTGGCCACGCCGGTGGTGTGGCTCTTCATCTTCGGCTCGACGGTCGAGGTGGTCGCGTTCGACCTGATCCTCAGCAGGTGGCTGACCTTCCTGCGGGTCCCGTTCCTGGTGCTGGGCATCTGGGGCGTGGTCTGGATGCTCGGGTTGATGGCGTCCTACCGGATGCGCCCGCACCTGCTCACCGGCTCCCACCTGCACGTGCGCCACATGGCGCGCACGGAGGTCGTCGTACCACTCGAGGCGATCACCCACGTGCGCGTCGCCGACGTCGACGAGGGCGGCATCCGCGCGATCAAGGTGGTCGACGACGCCCTGCTCGTGATGGTCTCCGGGCGCACCAACCTCCAGCTGGAGCTCGAGGAGGGTACGACGATCGCGTCCCCGCAGGGCGACCTCGCCCCGGCGACCGTCGGCCTCTGGGTCGACGAGCCGCGCGAGGTGGCCGAGCTGCTCAGGCGCCGGCGGTCTGCACCTGCTCGCTGATCTCCTCGACCGTCGCGGCGGCGTCGCCGGCCGTGCTGGCCTCGTGGTCGAGGGCGGCGATGAACCGCTCGGCGTCGAGGGCCGCCGCGCAGCCGGTGCCGGCGGCGGTGATGGCCTGGCGGTAGTGGTGGTCGACGAGGTCACCCGCGGCGAAGACGCCGGGCAGGTTGGTCCGGGTCGAGGGGTGGTGCACGAGGACGTAGCCGTCGTCGTCGAGGTCGACCTGGCCGGTCAGCAGCTCGGAGCGCGGGTCGTGGCCGATCGCGATGAACAGTCCGGTGACGTCGAGGTCGCGCTTCTCACCGGTGACGGTGTCGCGCAGGGTGATCGACTCGAGCTTGTCGGTGCCGTTGATCGCGGCGACCTCGGAGTTCCACACCATCTCGAGCTTGGGGTCGGCGAACGCGCGCTCCTGCATGATCTTGGAGGCGCGCAGCTCGTCGCGGCGGTGGATCAGGTAGACCTTCGAGCCGAACCGGGTCAGGAACGTGGCCTCCTCGATGGCGGAGTCGCCACCACCGACGACGGCGATGGCCTGCTCGCGGAAGAAGAAGCCGTCGCAGGTGGCACACCACGAGACGCCGCGCCCGGAGAGCTCCTCCTCGCGGGGCAGCCCGAGCTTGCGGTAGCCGGAGCCGGTCGCGAGGATCACCGACCGCGCGGTGTAGGTGTCGGTGGCCGTCTTGACCACCTTGACGTCACCGGTGAGGTCGACCTCGACGATGTCGTCGGAGACCAGCTCGGCGCCGAACCGCTCGGCCTGCGCGCGCATCTCGTCCATCAGGGCGGGGCCCATGATGCCGTCGCGGAAGCCGGGGAAGTTCTCGACCTCGGTGGTGTTCATCAGCGCGCCACCGGCGGTGACGGAGCCCTCGAAGACGAGCGGGTTGAGCGAGGCGCGGGCCGCGTAGACGGCGGCCGTGTAGCCCGAGGGACCCGAGCCGATGATGATGACGTTGCGGGTCTCGGTGCTGGTGCTCATGGGGGTGGGTCACTCCTGCTGGGATCGGTGTCGTCCTACGACGTGCTCAACCGATCGTAGGCCAGCGTTGTTCCTGCCGGGTCCGGACGGGTCAGGGGGCGGGAAGCGTGAGCGTGCGCACGGGGTCGGGCGTGCCGCAGACGTACAGCGCGACGTCCTGCGCGGCACCGGCGGGCCGCTGGAAGAGCACCAGGCCCGGCTGCCCGTCGACCTCGGCGGCGACCCGGCGGCCGCGGGCCAGGTCGGGCAGGTCGCAGGAGCGCATCAGCTCGAGCATCTCGAGCCGGCTCGAGCGGGCCGAGGACCCTGCGTCGGTGGCGCGCAGCTTCGCGACCTCCTGGTCGAGCTGAGGATCGGCGCTGGACAGCGTGGGCTGGCTCGCCATCGGGTCCGGGGTGGCGGTCTTGCTCTGCGGGGCCAGCTCCTGGCCGGCCGAGCTGTCGCCGGTGTCGCCGCCGGCGTCGTCCTGCTGCCCCCCGAACTCGCGCTCGGTGCCGCCACCGGCGCTGCTCTCGGCCGAGGTGCCGGCGTCGTCACTGCTCTGCCCGACGGGCAGCACCTGGCCGAGGGCGACGCCCGCGACCACGACGGCGGCCGCGGCGAGCACGCCGGTGCCGACGATCCGGCGACGGCGGGCGGCGAGGTCGACGACGGGGGCGCCGGCTGCGGCCGGCGCCGACCGCTCCGCGGTCAGGGAGGCGAGGGTCTCGTCGAGCCGCGCGACGACCTCGGGAGGGGTGGCCCCGTCGTGCCGCGCGTCGGCGAGCAGGCGGCGTACGGCGTCCTGCTCGGGGGTCAGGTCGGGGGAGTCGGACATCGGGTCACCTCCTCGGGCGGGTGGCAGGGCGGGAGCGGGCAGGGTCGGGCGATCAGGTCGCTGGCGGGCCCCGCGGCCGGAGCATGGGTTGGACGGGACCGTCCGGGGGCGGGTTCCCGTGAGGCGGGTCACCGGGAGGCTGGTGCAGGTCGAGCAGGAGCCCGGCCAGCTTGGTGCGACCGCGCGAGCAGCGCGACTTCACCGTGCCCTCCGCGCAGCCGAGCATCTCCGCCACCTCGGCGACGGGGTAGCCCTCCATGTCGACCAGCACGAGCGCGGCGCGCTGGTCGGGCGGCAGGGTCGCCAGGGCGGCCAGCACGCGTCGTCGCCGCTCGGCGTCCTCGGCGGCCGCGTCGGGCTGGTCGTCGTGCTCGGCGGTGGCCACGAGCGTGCCGCGGTCCTCCACGTCGTCGGGCAGCGCCTCGAGCCGGCGGATCTTCGCGGCCCGGATCCGGTCGAGGCAGGCGTTGACGACGACCCGGTGCAGCCAGGTCGTCACCGCAGCCTCGCCGCGGAACGAGCCGGCGCGCCGGAAGGCGGCGATCATCCCGTCCTGGAGCCCGTCGGCGGCGTCCTCGGGGTTGCCCATGGTCCGCAGGGCGACCGCCCACAGCCGGTCCCGGTGCCGGGCGAAGAGCACACCGAACGCCTCGGCGTCACCGTCGACGTGCGCCCGGAGCAGCTCCTGGTCGGAGCGGTCGTCGCCGCCCGGCCCCGCTGGGGTGAGGCTCATCCGAGCACCTGCACCTCGGCGATGGTGCCGCGGAACTCGTTGCCGACCTGCGGCAGCAGCGTGAGCCACACGGTGACGTAGCGACCCGACACCGCCTCGTCGAGACTGATCGTCAGCTCGCCGCTGCCGGAGTCGGTGCCGACGGGGGTGAGCTCGCTGACGCCGGTGGGCGCGTCGGAGGTGACGTACGCCGCCAGCGACGTCTGGCCGCCCTCGGTCGTCACCACGACCTGGCGCACGCCCTTGGTGGCGCCGAGGTCGACGACCACGCCGACGCCGGTCTTGAGCCCGCCGGGCCCGAAGTTCTGGAGGTACGACGACGTGCTCCACGACGTCGTGGGGTCGCCGTCGACGACGTTGGGCACCTGGTCGGGGTTCTCCTCACGCGGCTCGGAGCCCTGCGGGTCGAAGTCGTCGGCGCTCAGCCCGGTGAACGGCGTCGGCTCCGCCGACGCGGTCGGGCTCGCCGTGGTGGTGGGCTCGTCGTCCGAGCCGGGGGTGGGCGGCTTGAGGCCGAGCTGGTAGGCCGCGACGGCGGCGACCATGACCGCCAGGCAGACCGCGACGATCATCGCGAGCCGGATCCAGCTCCGGCCGGGCACCGAGTCGCCGGTGTCGTCGAGGCCCTCGCCGGTGGCCCAGCGGTCCTCGTTCCACGAGCCCGAGCTCCACCCCCCGGTGTCGCGGGAGACGGGCCGGACGCCCGAGTCCTGCGAGGAGTCCCACGGCCAGTAGTCCTTGCCGCCGCCGGCCGAGGCGGCCTTGCTGCCCGCGCGCGGACGGCGTACGGGCTCGCCCTCGGGCGGGTCGGGCGCGAAGAGCGGGCGCGGGGGCGGCTCGGCCAGCGGAGGCGGGGGGGCCGGCTTGTCGCTGCGCGCGCGCAGCCAGTCGACCTCGTCGTCCTCGTGGAACACCGGCATCCCGGCCTCGGTCGGGAGGTCCGTCGTCGACGGCGGTGGGGCGACCTCGGTGGCGTCGGGATCGGCGGGCGGCTCGGGCTGGGCGGCGTCGTCCACCGGGGTCTCCGCCGTGCCCTCCGCCGTGCCCTCCGCCGTGGCCTCCTCGACGGGCTCGGGGTCCGGCATGGCAGTCGGGGCGGGCTCGGGACGCAGGGGCTGGGTCACCGGGAGCCGGGGTCCCTGGATGGGGACCTGGGTGCCGGTGAGGTCGCCGACGAACCCCAGCAGCAGGTCGGAGATGTCGCGGGCACTGTGGTGGACGGGCTCGGCACCTGCGGTGGCGTGCGGGTTGAGGACCTGGTCGCAGAGGTTGTCGAGCGGGCGCGGGATGCCGGCGCGCACCCGGCGGGGGCGCAGCACCGCGCCGTGCAGCTCGGGTGCCGGGGGCACCGCGGAGCGGGAGACCCCGGCCCACTTGCCGGTGAGGGCGCAGTAGAGCAGCCCGGCGAGGTCGATCTCGTCCACGTTGATCCGGCCGGGGGCGAGACCGGCCAGGGCGGCCTCGACGCCGAAGCCGATGACCCGGACCTGGCCGTGCTGGTCGATCAGCACGTTCTCCGGCGTCAGGCGTCCGTGCGCCAGCCCGGCGTCGTGCGCCTCCGCGATGCTGTCGGCCACCTCGCCGACGATCCAGGCCGCACGGCGTGGGGCGAGCGGCCCCTCGCGGGTCAGCAGGATGTCGAGGGAGTCGCCCTGGCCCCACTCGTTGACGACGTAGCAGCGCCCGTCGGCCACCTCGGCGTCGAGCACCCGCAGGAGCCGGCGGTTGATGACCGGACCGGCGCGGCGGGCCGCCTCGAGCAGCGGCTCGGCGCGCTCGTCGTCGGCGCCGAGGATGTGCACTGCGACCGGGCGGTGCAGCACCAGGTCGTGGGCGCGCCAGAACCGGCCCGCACCGTTCTCGGCGAGCAGGTCGTCGAGCCGGTAGCGCTCGGCGAGCACGTCGCCGGCCTGCATCGACGTCGACATGCTCACCTCGATCCCCACGCGTCCCGGGCGTCCCGGCTGTGTCCTGGCTGTGTCCGTGCGTCTGCGGTCATCGTAGGGAGTTTCAGCCGCGACGCAGACGCGCCGCGACGGTGTCGACCAGGGAGGTGACCTCGGTGACCCGGAGCACGCGGGCGCCGAGGAGGAGGACCGCTGCGCCGGCGAGGCTGCTCAGACCGCCCCGTGCGAGCGCGACCAGCGGTCCGGGTCGCTCGCCGAGCCCGGACAGCGACCACTCGACGAGCCAGGCGGCGGCCCCTGCCACGGCGAGCACGAGGGCCATCCGCACCAGGAACCTCACCAGCTGGGGAGTCTGGAGCCCGCCGACCGTGCGCCGCAGGAGCACGAAGCTCACCACGGCCCCGACGGCGTACGACGACAGGTACGCAACCACGAGCATGGGCGCCGTCTCCGACGCCGGGCGCTGCGGCACCAGGGCCGTGGCCACCACGATGTTGGTGAGCGACACCGCGACCTGGATGAAGAAGACCAGTCGCGTCATCTCCATCGCGTAGAAGCCGCGGAGCATGAAGTAGTGGACGGTGAAGAAGGCGAGCGCCGGACCGAAGAGGGCCAACGTGGGCGCGAAGCTCGCGGCTGTGTCCTCGCCGCCCCACCCGAAGGCGAAGCCGGCCACGTCCCCGGCGACGATCGGCAGCAGCACGGCGAACGGCAGCACCAGCGCCAGCGAGGTGCGCAGCGTCGACCCGACCGTGCTGCCGAGCTCGGCGAGCCGGCCCTCGTGGGCGTACGACGAGAGGCGGGGGAGGATCGCGGTCGCGAGCGAGACCGTCACGATCGAGTGCGGCACCATCATGATGAGCAGGCTGCTGGAGTAGACGGTGTAGCCGGTGCCGTCACCGCTCCTCGCCGTGCCGCCGGAGGCCAGGTAGACCACGACGAGGTACGCCGTCTGGGTGGCCACCACGAAGAGCACGGTCCACACGCCCAGCGACAGCGTGTGCCGCAGCTCGGGGTCGCGGAAGTCGAAGCGGGGGCGGTAGGTGAAGCCGGACGCCCGGAGGTAGGGCACCAGGACCGCGAACTGCGCGACGATGCCGAGCGTCGAGCCGAGGCCGAGGAGCGTCTCCTGGGGGGTCGACAGCGGCTCCAGCCGGGCCGGCCCGTCGCCGGTGGATCCCCAGAGGACGAGGTAGGTGACCAGCATGGCGACCGCGAGGATGTTGTTGGCGATCGGCGCCCACATCATCGGGCCGAACCGCCCGCGGGCGTTGAGCACCTGGCCGACCAGGACGTACATGCCGTAGAAGAAGACCTGGGGCAGGCACCACCGGGTCAGGTCGATGATCGACTCGAGGTGCGCGGCGAGCTCCGGCTCGAGGAAGCGGTCGTTGAGGTAGACCCGGAGCAGGACGGGGGCGAGCACCACGAGCAGCACGGTGACCCCGCCGAGGAAGAGCGCGGAGAGGGTGATCACGCGGCTCGCGTAGGCGTCGCCGCCGTCGGGGTCGGCCTTGATCCGGCGCACGAGCTGCGGGACCAGGACCGCGTTGAAGATGCCGCCGGCCAGCAGGATGTAGACCATGTTGGGCAGCGTGTTCGCGATGGTGAACAGGTCGGCCCGCAGCGCGGCGCCGAGCGCGGCGACGAGCAGGGCGCTGCGGATGAAGCCCGAGGCGCGGGAGAAGAGCGTGCCGGCCGCCATCACCGCCGACGAGGCCAGGATCCGCTGCTCGGTCGCGCTCACGGGCGTCCGGGCTCGAGGCCGTGGTGGGCCGGGGGATCGACGGGCTGGGGGTGCTCGGGCTGCGGGCGCTGGTCCTCGGCGTGCTCGACCTCGGCCCGCTCGGCTGCGGCCTGCTCGGCGCGCCGCGCCCGGATCTGGCGCGGGAGCCGGTAGCCGATCATCCCGAAGAGCACGAGCGCACCGGCCGCCATCACGATCCAGATGAGGGCGCTGACTCGCGCGGCCCGGATCGGCAGCTCGTCGACCGAGCCCAGCGGCACACCGTCCACCGTGGTCACCGCGAGGCGCACCGGGTGGATGCCCGCCTGCTGGGTGCTGGCCTCGAAGCGGATGACGCTGCGCGCCTGGGGCGCCAGCTCGCGGACGCCGTCGCCGGTGAGGGTCAGCTGGCCGTCGGTGGTGGCGACCACCTGGACCGTGACCGGCTGGTCCAGTCCGTTGACGAGGGTCGCCCCGAGCGGGCCGTTGTCGCTGGAGAGCGTGACCGCCGTGGGGGCCTCGATCCTGATCCGGGCGAGCTGGTCGCGCAGGGCGTCCTCGACCCGTCCGGCAGCGGCGATCGCCAGCCGGGGGCGCTCGCGGTGCTGGGCGGAGAGGGTCACCATCACCTCGTCGCGGACCTGGTCCTCGATGGTGGTCTCGAGGGTGAGCACCTCCTCCATGGTCGAGGCGGCGTCGCTCGCGCGGGTGGCCGCGGTGAAGCTGGCCGGAGAGAGCTCGTCCTCGATGTCGGTCTCGGTGTAGGCCAGGCTCGTGTCGGGGATGTCGGTGGCGCTGCGGGCGGCGACGTCCCCGAACGGGACGACGTCGAGCCAGGGCTGGTCGAGCTCGGCGAAGAACTGGTCGGCGTCCTCGCCGCGCCAGACCGTCGGCAGCGTGACGACCAGCGGCGCGGTGTCGCCGTTCTCCAGCCGCAGGGCCGCCTCGCTGAGCAGGCGCTGGCGCAGTGCCAGCGGGTCGTTGGCCGCGGTCGGGGCGGGACCGCCTGCTTCGGCGCCGCTGCTGGTGACCACCACCTCGTGGCCGAGCAGCCGGACGACGGAGCTCGGGCTGGTCGGCGGGACCGGGGCGAACGCGGTGTCCGCGAGCAGCACGACCGTGTCGGTCGGGACCAGCGCCAGGGCCTCGGGGCTGAGGTGCCCGTCGACCGGGGAGACGGTCTTCTCCGAGGAGAGCGCGAGGGCCGCCATCACCTGCTCGCCCCGCGCCACCGCCTGGTCGTAGCGCTCGGGGGCGTTGCGCGCCGCCGCCGACACGTCGAGGTCGCCGTAGGGGAGGGTCAGCACGGGCCGGCTGCCCGCGAGCGCCCTGAACCGGTTGAGCCAGGCCTCGGCGGCCGCGACCAGCTCGTCGTCGGCGGCGTTGGGCGACTCGGACTCCGCGGGCTGGCTCGGCGTGAGCGACTCCGTCGGCGACGTCTCCGCCCCGTCCGTGGGGCTCTTGGTCGGGGAGGGCTCCTGGCCGGGGACGCTGGTGTCGGGGGCGATGGTCCGGGGCGGGTTGCCGCTCTGGAGCCGCATGAGCGCGTGCAGGACGGCAGGGTCGACCAGCCAGGTGTACGGCGTGGTGCCGGCCGAGTCGGCCATGTCGAGCACGGCGTCGAGGCTGCCGCCCTCGGCGAGCCGGCGCGCCCACCGCTCGGGGGCACCGAGCGAGCCGTCCGCGGCGTACCAGACACGCCCGCGGATCGGCAGGATGACCGAGGTCTCCTGGACGTCGTCGCTCGCGGGCTCGGCCGGGATGAAGGTGCGGGCCCGGCCGTCGGCCACCCCGTCGCGGGGCACGGTCGGGGTGTCGCCGAGGGCGTGGATGCCGATCCAGTACACACCCGCCTCGTCGGGGATCCCGAGCAGCTCCACGGGCACGGAGTCGGTGAACGACTCCGACTCACCCGGCGCGAGCTCGTCGACGGTGTCGAACGAGCCGGGCTCCACCACCCGCTGCTCGCCGATGTAGGTGTCCGGCCCGATCAGCGCGGACGCCGCGAGGTTGGCCGAGTCGGCGATCGGGGACTGGGAGGAGAAGGCGTGCAGGTTGATCCGGGTGAACGTCTCGTCGCCGACGTTGGTGACCGTGCCGGTGATCTCCACGTCGCCGCTGGTGGGCAGCACCGGGCTGATCGAGTCGATGTGCACCACGAGGGGATCTGCGTCCTCCGCGGGTGCGGCCGCAGCGGGGGTGAGGGCCCATCCGCCTGCCACACCGAGGGTCACGAGCCCCGCCAGGGCAGCACGGAACGACGGGCGGGGCACGCACCGATGCTAGTTGGTCGAGGGTCGTACGCCGGCACGTAGACTGGGCTGTCGTGTCCGACGCCGCCATGCCCCCGCTCACCATCGTCGAGATCCAGCGCCGCGTCGGCGCGGAGCTGGACCGCATCGGCTCGGTCATCGACGAGCTCGGCGCCCGCTTCGCGGACGCGGGCGAGGAGCTGGCCCTGGTCGGCGGCCCGGTCCGCGACGCGATGATCGGCCGCCTCCAGAACGACCTCGACTTCACCACGTCCGCGCGCCCCGAGACGACCGAGAAGCTGCTGTCCGGGTGGGCCGACGCGATCTGGGACATGGGCCGCGACTTCGGCACCATCGGCTGCCGCAAGGGCCCGTGGCAGGTCGAGATCACCACCTACCGCTCCGAGTCCTACGACCCCTCCTCGCGCAAGCCGGACGTCGACTTCGGCGACACCCTCGCGGGCGACCTGGGCCGTCGCGACTTCTCGGTGAACTCGATGGCCGTCCGGGTGCCGAGCCGCGACTTCGTGGATCCCTTCGGCGGCATCGTCGACCTGGCCGAGCGGGTGCTGCGCACGCCCGGCGCGCCCGAGGACTCCTTCTCCGACGACCCGCTCCGGATGATGCGGGCCGCGCGCTTCGCCGCCCAGCTCGGCTTCTCGGTCGCCCCCGACGTGGTCGAGGCGATGACCGCGATGGCCGGGCGGATCGAGATCATCTCCGCGGAGCGGGTGCGCGACGAGCTGGTGAAGCTGGTCTGCGCGCCGCACCCCCGCCTCGGGCTCACCCTCCTCGTCGACACCGGGCTGGCGGCGTACGTCCTGCCGGAGCTGCCGGCGCTGGCGCTCGAGCGCGACGAGCACCACCGGCACAAGGACGTCTACGAGCACACGCTGACCGTGCTCGAGCAGTCGATCGACCTCGAGCACCGGCTCGGCGGCGGTCCCGACTTCGTCTCGCGCTTCGCGGCGCTGATGCACGACGTCGGCAAGCCGAAGACGCGGCGCTTCGAGGCCGGGGGCACGGTCACCTTCCACCACCACGACGTGGTGGGCGCCAAGCTGACGCGCAAGCGGATGCAGGCGCTGAGGTTCTCCAACCACGACATCGACGCGGTCGCCAAGCTGGTCGAGCTGCACCTGCGCTTCCACGGCTACGGCTCCGGCGAGTGGACCGACAGTGCCGTACGCCGCTACGTCCGCGACGCCGGCGACCAGGTCGAGCGGCTGCACATCCTCACCCGCGCCGACTGCACGACCCGCAACCAGCGCAAGGCCGACCGCCTGCGCCGGACGTACGACTCGCTCGAGGAGCGCATCGCCCGGCTGTCCGAGGAGGAGGAGCTCGCCGCGATCCGGCCCGACCTCGACGGCAACCAGATCATGGGGATCCTCGGCATCGGTCCCGGCCGCGAGGTCGGCGAGGCCTACCGGTGGCTCCTCGAGCTGCGGATGGACGAGGGCCCGAAGTCGCCCGAGGCCGCCGAGGCCGCCCTGCGGGAGTGGTGGGCCGGGCGTCAGGCCTGACGTCCGGGGAGCGGTGGTCCACCTACATTTCCGGCCGAGGAAACGTAGGTCCACCACCGCCCGTGGGCGCGCCGCGCCACGACACGCTGACCGCCGGTGGTCCACCGACATTCGACGGCTGCGGAATGTAGGTGGACCACCGCTCTGTCTCGGGTGGTCTGACCACTTGACCACCTGACCGGCGCGTCGTACGGTCGACGACATGCCGCTGTCTCCCGTCGCCCGCCGCTCCGTCCCCGACGAGGTCTACGACCAGCTGCTCGGGGAGCTCCTCGACGGCGACCTCACGCCCGGGGAGGCGCTGCCCAGCGAGCGCCGGCTGGCCGAGGTGCTCGGGGTCTCCCGGCCGGCGGTCCGCGAGGCGATGCAGCGGCTGGCCCACGCCGGCTACGTCGACGTACGACAGGGGGATGCGACCACGGTCCGCGACTTCCGCCGCCTCGGCGGGCTCGACCTGCTGCCGCGGCTGCTGCTCGCCCGGGGCGGGCTCGACCTCGCGGTCGCCCGCAGCATCCTCGAGGCCCGCGCGCACGTCGGTCCCAAGATCGCTGAGCTGGCCGCCGAGCGCGGCGGCCCCGCCGTGGTCGGCGCCCTCACCGACGCGGTGGAGGCACTGCGCAGCGACGCCGATCCCGTGGGCCGCCAGCACGTGGCGCTCGGCTTCTGGGAGCACCTCGTCGAGGCGGCCGACTCGATCACCTTCCGGCTGATGTTCAACAGCATGCGCGCCGCCTACCTCCCCCTCGTCGAGGCGCTGGCCCCGCTGATGGCGGCCGAGGTCGACCGGGTCGACGCCTACGCCGCGCTCACCCGGGCGGTCGGCGCAGGCGACGGCGCGGAGGCCAGGGCCTGCGCGGCCGACCTGCTCGGCGCCGCCACCACGAGCCTGGTCGAGGCCATCGACCGGATGCGGTCCCTGGAGGACCGATGAGCGAGAAGACCGACGAGGCCGTCGAGGCGCTGGCCCGGCAGCGACTGGCGGGCGCGGAGCGCGAGCTCTCCCGCAAGCCGAAGGTCACCCTCGCGGCGACCGGGCGCGGGTTTTGGCGCTACCCGTCGCCGTGGATGATCGGCGCCTACCTCCTGGCCGCCGTGGTGGCGCGCGTCGCGATCGGGCAGTGGTCGTGGACCGACCTGCTCGCCCCCGCGGTGTTCCTCGCGCTCTTCCCGGTCGTGGAGTGGCTTATCCACGTGTTCATCCTGCACTGGCGACCGCGCCGGATCGTCGGGGTCGAGGTCGACACCCGGCTGGCCCGCGACCACCGCCGGCACCACGCCGACCCGCGCGACGTACCCCTCGTCTTCATCCCCTGGCGCGCGCTCGTCTGGGTGATCGCGCTGCCCGGCATCGCGCTCCCGCTCGGCGTCGGCGCCCTCGTCGGTGCGGACCTGGCCCCCCGGCTGTCGTTCGTGGTCACGCTCGCCACGGTGCTGTTCGTCTACGAGTGGACGCACTACGTCATCCACTCCGACTACAAGCCCCGGACCCGGCTCTACAAGGCGATCTGGCGCAACCACCGCCTGCACCACTACAAGAACGAGCACTACTGGTTCTCGGTGACCACGTCCGGCACCAGCGACCGGCTGCTCGGCACCTACCCCGACCCGGCGACCGTCGAGACCAGCCCGACGGCGAAGGACCTGCACGGCGTCAACGCACGACCCTGATGTTGAACATCCCGGTGCCGAGGGCGCCCATCGCGCGCAGCCACAGCGGCAGGTACATCTCCACCCCGCGCGCCGTCTCGATGCCGCCGAGGTCGACCACGTCCTGGTGACCCAGGCCGGTGAGGACCGCGATCACCGTCGCCTTCGCGTCGGCGTCGTCCCCCGACACGAAGACGGTCGTCGCCTCGCCGAGCCGACCGGGGTCGACCATCAGCGGCGCGGTCATGGTGTTCAGCGACTTCACCACCCGGGCGTCGGGGAAGGCGCGCTGCACCTGCTCGCCCAGCGAGTCGGTGTCCTTGACGAACAGGGTCGGCGGGAAGCCGGCCGAGAAGTCGAGCGGGTTGGTCACGTCGAGCACGACCTTCCCCGCCAGGTGCTCCGCGCCCGCGGCGGTGAGCATGTCGACGGCAGCCGACCCGTTGCCGGCGAGGACCACGAGCTCGGCGCCGGCCGCCGCATCGGCGTACGTCGCCAGCGCGACGTCGGGGTGCTCGGCGTGCCACGCCGCGAAGGGCGGGTTGCCCATCCCGTCGGGCTCGGTGCGGGCCAGCGTCGCGGCCGGGTCGCGGGTGCCGACGACGACGGTGTGGCCCGTGCGGGCGAGTCCGCCGGCCAGGGCCTGGCCGACCATTCCGGTGCCGAGCACTGCGATGTCCATGGGGCAGTTCTACTCCTGCCGGACGCCTGCGGGAACGGCGAACGGCCCCCGGGACCCTGAGGTCTCGGAGGCCGTTCGGCGTTGCGTTGCTGCGTCAGGGGGAGCGGGTCACTCGCCCCGGATGAACTTCTCGAGCTCGGCGCGACCGATGTCGTCGGGCATCTGCACCGGCGGGGACTTCATCAGGTAGGTCGAGGCCGGGATGATCGGGCCGCCGATGCCGCGGTCCTTGGCGATCTTCGCGGCGCGGACGGCGTCGATGATGATGCCGGCGGAGTTCGGGGAGTCCCAGACCTCGAGCTTGTACTCGAGGTTCAGCGGGACGTCACCGAAGGCGCGACCCTCGAGGCGGACGTAGGCCCACTTGCGGTCGTCGAGCCACTCGACGTAGTCGGACGGGCCGATGTGCACGTTGCGGTCGCTGACCTTGTCGGCGAGCTCGCCCTTGAGGTTGGACGTCACGGCCTGGGTCTTGGAGACCTTCTTGGACTCCAGGCGCTCGCGCTCGAGCATGTTCTTGAAGTCCATGTTGCCGCCGACGTTGAGCTGGTAGGTGCGGTCCAGCGCCACGCCGCGGTCCTCGAACAGCTTGGCCATCACGCGGTGGGTGATGGTCGCGCCGACCTGGCTCTTGATGTCGTCGCCGACGATCGGGACGCCGGCGTCCTCGAACTTCTTGGCCCACTCGGGGTCGGAGGCGATGAAGACGGGCAGTGCGTTGACGAAGCCGACGCCCGCGTCGATGGCGCACTGGGCGTAGAACTTGTCGGCCTCCTCCGAGCCCACCGGGAGGTAGGACACGAGGACGTCGACCTCGGCGTCCTTGAGCGCCTGGACGACGTCGACCGGCTCGGCCGCGGACTCCTCGATGGTGGCCTTGTAGTACTTGCCGAGGCCGTCGAGGGTCGGGCCGCGCTGGACCTCGACGCCCAGGGTGGGGACGTCGGCGATCTTGATGGTGTTGTTCTGGGAGGCGTTGATGGCCTCGGAGAGGTCCTTGCCGACCTTCTTGTCGTCGACGTCGAACGCCACGACGAACTCGACGTCCTTGACGTGGTAGTCACCGAAGACGACGTGCATGAGCCCCGGGACGGTCCCGGCCGGGTCCGCGTCCTTGTAGTACTCAACGCCCTGGACCAGGGAGGTGGCGCAGTTGCCCACTCCCACGATCCCTACTCGTACCGAACCCATGGGGCTCTCCTTCTCATCTCTGGGGGCTTGATCTGGTTGCTGTTGACTCGAAGAGGTTCAGGTGGTGCCGGCCGTGCGCGGTGCGGGCGGCTCGTCGCCGCCGCGCTCGGCCTGGATCAGGTCGGAGAGCCACCGGACCTCGCGCTCCACCGACTCCACGCCGTGGCGCTGCAGCTCCGCGGCGTAGCGGTTGACCTCGGCCTGGGTGCGCTCGAGCTCGCCCTGCACGCGGGCCAGCCGCTCCTGCAGCCGCGAGCGGCGTCCCTCCAGGACCCGGAGCCGGATCTCCATGTCGGTCGAGGAGAAGAAGGCGAACCGGATGTCGAAGTTGTCGTCCTCCCACGCCGTGGGACCGACCTCCGACATGAGGCGCTGGAAGTGCTCGTTGCCGGCCGGGGTGACCTCGTAGACGATGCGCGGGCGGCGGTTGGCCGGCGTCGTGGTCGCGGCGGCCTCGGTGATGAGGTTGGCGCGCAGCATCTTCTTCAGCGCCGGGTAGAGGGAGCCGTAGGACAGCACCCGCCCCCACCCGAGCATCAGGTTGAGCCGCTTGCGCAGCTCGTAGCCGTGCATGGGTCCCTCGTGCAGCAGCCCGAGGACTGCCAGCTCGATGGTGTCACCACGACGTGCCATGTGACCTATCGTACCGATATATCCGCCCGTGACGAATCAGGGATGCCGCGGGGTCCCCCGTACTCTTGCCCGGTGACTGCGAAGAGGAGGTCGCCAGGCAAGGCCCAGACCCGGCGACCCAAGCCCCGACGTACGCCGCGACAGCGGGCGGCCCAGGTCGCCAAGGTCCTCGCCATCGTCGCCGCCGTCGGCACGCTGGTCCTGACCGGGATCGTGGTGGTGCTCTACCAGGCCATCGACATCCCCGAGGAGAACCAGGCCTTCAAGGCCCAGACGACCTTCGTCTACTACAAGGGCGGCGAGCAGCAGCTCGGCACCTACTACGAGGACCAGAACCGCGAGTCGATCCCGCTCGACCAGATGCCGCAGACCATGCAGGACGCGGTCGTCGCAGCGGAGAACCAGACCTTCTGGACCGACAAGGGCATCGACCCCAAGGGCATCCTGCGCGCGCTGTTCTCCAACGCGCGCGGCAACGCCCGCCAGGGTGCCTCGACGATCACCCAGCAGTACGTCAAGATCCTCTACCTGACGAGCGAGCAGAGCTACAAGCGCAAGATCAAGGAAGCGATCGTCTCGCTCAAGATCCAGCAGCAGCTCAGCAAGAAGGAAGTCCTCGAGGGCTACCTCAACACCATCTACTTCGGTCGCGGCGCGTACGGCATCCAGGCCGCGTCCAAGGCCTACTTCGGCCACCCGGCCTCCGAGCTCAACCTCCGCGAGTCGGCGGTCCTGGCGACCGTGCTCAACAACCCCACCAAGTACGACCCGGCCAACGGCAAGGAGGCCAAGGACGACCTCAAGGGCCGCTACCAGTACGTCCTGGACAGCATGGCCGAGCTCGGCTCGATCACCGCCGACGAGCGCGACACCGCGCTCAAGCGGCTGCCGAAGTTCCCGAAGATCGCCACCCAGAGCCAGTTCGGCGGCCAGAAGGGCCACATGCTCGCCCTGGTCAAGCAGGAGCTGCTGGCCAGGGGCATCGCGTCGGAGGAGGAGATCGACGGCGGCGGCCTGCGGATCACCACGACCTTCGACCCGCAGGTGATGGCCGACATCGAGGAGGCCGTCACCGAGCAGCGCCCCGACGCCGGGATGCCCGGACCGGCCGGCAACAAGGACCTGCACGTGGGCGCCGCGACCGTCGACACCCGCACCGGTGAGCTGCTCGGCTTCTACGGCGGCCAGGACTACCTTCAGTCCCAGATCAACTGGGCGGTGGCCGGCGGCATGGCGGGCTCGACGATGAAGGCCGCGACCGACGTCGCCGCGATCCGCGACGGGTTCTCCCTCACCGACACCTTCGAGGGCAACAGCCCGATCGACATCGCCGGCACCGAGTTCGAGAACCAGGGCGACGAGGACTACGGGACCGCGGTCTCGATGATCACCGCGACCGAGAACTCGATCAACACCGCCTTCGTCGACATGGTCGACTCCATGGACGACGGCCCGCAGAAGGTCATCCAGGCGGCGGAGGACATGGGCATCCCCGGCAGCGGCGGTGAGCGGTGGGGCATCCCGCGCAAGTCGGGCGACATGCAGGAGAACGTCGGCGTCACGCTCGGCACCGCCCAGGTCAGCCCGATCAACATGGCCAACGCCTACGCCACGCTCGCCAACGGCGGCACGCGCCACGACGTCCACGTCGTGCTGAAGGTGGTCAACAAGGAGGGCGAGACCATCTACGACGCCCGACCGGGCAGCAAGAAGACGGTCGACGGCGACATCGCCGCAGACGTGACGTACGCCCTCCAGCAGGTGGTCGAGCAGGGCTCGGGCACCGAGGCACTGGCCCTCGCGCGCCCGGTCGCCGGCAAGACCGGCACCGCGACCAACGACGACGGCGGGGTCTCCTCGTCGTGGTTCGTCGGCACCACTCCCCAGATCTCCACGGCGGTCATGTTCGTGCGCGGGCGCGGGCGCGAGTCCCTCGACGAGCTCCGCCCCGACGGCGCCGACATGTGGCTCCCCACCAGCTCGGACGGCCGCTCGGGCTACTTCGGCGGCAACTACCCGGCGAAGACGTGGACCTCGATCATGCAGCGCGTGATGGAGGGCATGGAGGTCGAGGAGTTCCCGGAGCCGGCCTACGTCGACGGCGACGCCCCCGAGGACGGCCACGAGTACACCCCGCCGCCGCCCCCGCCGCCGAAGCCGAGCAAGCCCACCAAGACCGCCACCGGCGGCATCCCCACCGAGACGCCGACCGAGACGCCCACGGAGACGCCGACGGAGACGCCGACCGAGACACCGACGCCCACGGAGACGCCGACCACCCCGGCGCCGACGGAGACGCCGACGACCCCGGTCCCGACGATCCCGACGGAGAGCCCCACCACGCCCGCGGGTCGCTTCGAGCCGCGCCACCGCGTCCTCGACCCACGACCCTGAGCAGCCCGGTGGACGACTCCGCACCGACCCGGACCGACCCGGTCGCGGCCGCGCTCTCGGAGGTCGTCGGCGGCCCGGTCGGCGAGCACGCCGCCGGACACCGCTGGTGGAGCGCCTCGCGCGTCCTCCTCGGCGCGACCACGGTGGTGCTGGCCGCGGGGATGCTGAGCAAGGGCGCGTGCGTGCCGTCGGGCTGGAGCAAGGACCACCAGCCCTACGCCCAGCTGTGCTGGACCGGCCTGGCCGGCAAGCCCGCCGACTCCAGCACGCCGCCGCACGTCGCGACCTGGCTCGAGCGGCTCGCCGGGGTCTTCCCGGGATCGGGCACGGTGTCGACCACGGCCGGGCTGGCGGTGCTGCTGGCCGCGCTCGCCCTGCTCGCCACCGCCCTGCTCGCGCGCACCGACGTACGCCGTCCCTGGGCCGCGGCCGGCTGGGCGCTGTCACCGGTGCTGCTGGTGCACTGGCTCTCCTGGGAGCTGGTCGCCGCGGTCGGGGTCGCCGTGCTGCTCTGGGCCTGGACGACCGGGCGCCCCTGGCTGGCGGGGGTCGGTGCCGGCGTCGGTGCCGCGTTCGCGCTGCCGGTCGCGGTGGCGTTCGTCGGCGTGGTCGCCGTCGGTGGCCGGCTGCGGGACCGGGTCGACGCGCTCGTCGCGGCAGCAGCGGCGTACGTCGTGGTGACGCTGCCGGGCCGCGGGCACGTCCAGGACCCCGACGTCGGCTCGACGTGGCTCTTCCTCCAGCAGGTGGGCGCCCCCGGCTCCCGGACCTTCCGGATGACCGCGTCCGTGGTGGTCCTGCTGCTCGCCGCGGCGGCTGCCGCCTGGCTGGTCCATCGTGCCGGCCGGCCCACCGTGTTCACCTGCGCCCGGGTCGGGCTGCTGGTCATGGTGGCGGCGCTGCTGGTCTCGCCCACCGCACCGCCCGAGCTCGCCCTGCTGGCCCTCCCGCTGGCCGCCGTCGCCGTCCGGCGCTGGCGCGACCTGCTCGTCTGGCAGGGCACCCACCTGGTGAGCTGGGCGATCACCGGGTGGTGGCTCGGCGAGGCCCTGCTGCCGACGGTCACCGACGACGACCGGGCCTACTGGCTGGCGATCCTGCTGCGGGTGATCGGGCTGCTGTGGCTAGCCGTGGCGGTGCTGCGCGACGCGTCAGGCGACGACGACGCGGTCGAAGTCGGTCGCGGTGAAGCGGACCCGGACCTCGATGTCCTCCCCGACGCGGGGCACGCGCGCGCCTGAGGGCACGAAGAGCATCGACGCCTGCATGTGCGGCGGCTCGGCGAAGAGCCGCTGCTTGCCGTCGATGGAGAACGGTGAGCGGACGAAGCCGACCGCGTCCAGGCCCCCTCGCGCCAGGGTCGCGGCCCGGGCCTTGAGCGACTGGTCGCCGGTGGGCGCCTCGAGCCCGATGCCGTGGGCGGTGCCGCCGCTGACCACGACGATGTGGCCGTGCTTGGGCGCGCTGCGGCCGCGGTAGCCGAAGGTGTCGCCGCGGTCGACCTCGTGCACGTCGAGCACGGTCGCGGTCACCTTCAGCGCGCCGCGGTCGCCGAGCCAGAGGTCGGTGCCGATGCGCGGGCGGACGGTGAAGTCGGGGTAGCTGCCGGCGAGCGTGGTGATCTCGGCGTGCGTGAGGTGGGAGACGAACACCGTGCGGGTCGGCAGGCCCGAGGCCACCACGTCGTTGATCAGCCGGTTGACCTCGCCGAGGTGGGAGGTGGTGTTGAGCGGCAGGTGCAGGGCGACGCCGCGCAGCCCGCTGCGCCCGGGGCCGAGCTGCTCGGCCGCCGCGGCGAGCCCCCGGCGGGTCATCCCGTGGCGCAGCATCGAGGTGAGCTGCTCGAGCACGAACTGCGCGGACGGGTCGTGCGCGAGGAGGGCGGTGAGGTCCTCGGGGCGGCTGACGGTGTGGACGACCCGCTTCGCGACCCGCGGGTCGAGGTCGAGCGCCGCACCGAACGGCCGCCACGGCGTGAGCACCAGCAGGTCGCCGTCGTAGCGGGACGCGGCGTCGGGGATCTCGTCGTACGTGCCCACGGCGAGCAGGTCGAGGGGGGCTCCGGTCTCGTCAGCGTGCTCGGCGAGCCACTGCGCCCGGCGTGCCAGCCGGCCCAGGGTGAGGCCGTAGCCGTTGCCCTTGGCGACCGGGACGATGCCGGGGAACTTCGTGGCGGTGGCGAGCAGGTGGGAGCGCCACCGGTCGCCGTCGACCGTGAGCGTGAGACTCATGCACGTACTCGCTTCGCTCCGTGCGCGCATGAGGCACGGGGGACGCTGTGCCTGATGACTCGCTCGCTGCGCTCACTCATGCACGCCTCGCGAGGTAGAGCTGGAACGCCTTGTAGATCGCGCGGTTGATCGGGAGGTCCCACTCGCCGGCGTACTCCACGGCCTGCCCGCCGGTGCCGACCTTGAACTGGATCAGGCCGACGTGCGGGTCGTCGGAGTCGAGCGTCTCGGTGATGCCGCGCAGGTCGTAGACGTGGGCGCCGGCCTCAAGGGCGTGCCGGATCATCGCCCACTGCACGCCGTTGGAGCCGCGGACGTCCCGCTTCTCGGTGGACGAGGCGCCGTAGGAGTACCAGGCGTGCGTGCCCACGCGGATCGCGATGGTCGCGGCAACGAGGTCGCCCTCGTGGCGGGCCAGCCAGAGCTGGATCCGGTCGGGGTCCTCGGCGCCGAGGGCGTCGTACATCGTCTCGAAGTACGACAGCGGGCGCGGGGTGAAGTGGTCGCGCTCGGCGGTGTGGGCGTAGAGGTCGTGGAAGGCCTTGAGGTCGGTGGCGTCGCCGCGGACGACCTCGACGCCGGACTTGTCGGCCTTCTTGATGTTGCGGCGCCAGAGCTGGTTCATCCCCTTGAGGACGTCGTCCTCCGTGCGCGGCGCTCCCTCGGCGTCGACCAGCGGGATCTGGAAGTTGAACTGCGGCTGGCCCGCCGAGAAGCCGCCCCCGGCGGCCTGGTGCTGCCAGCCGAGCTCGTGGAGCTGGGCGATCACGCGCGCGCCGTCCTGCGACCGCTCGAGGGGAGGTACGTCGCCCACCGAGCGCACCGACGCATCGGCGATGCCGGCCTTGACCTGGTCGGCCGACCACCGGCGGGTGACGACCGGCGGGCCCATCCGCACCGCGAAGGCGCCCTGCTTCTTCAGGTGGGTCACCATCGGCGCGAGCCAGGCCTCGAGGTCGTCGCCGGACCAGTCGATGACCGGGCCCTCGGGCAGGTAGGCGAGGTAGCGCTTGACCTTGGGCAGCTGGCGGTAGAGGACGAGGCCGACGCCGACCAGCTCGGAGCCCCGGTGCCAGCCGATCGACTCGCTGCGCCACTCCGACTTCACGGCCGCCCAGGCGGGGGTCTGGAGGAAGCTGGCGGACGACCGTTGCGCGACGAAGTCGCGGTGCTCCTGCGCGGAGATCGGGCGGAGCGAGAGGGGGGTCGTCACCCCGGACACGCTACAAGGGACCAGACACGACCCCCGTACGTGTCTGGTCCCTTGTGTGTACAGACGCAGCGAGGGCCGCTGAGGTTGCGTCGCTGTCAGAACTTTCTTGACAGCTTCTTGCCGGCTTGCCGATTCGCCTCACCCGTCCGGCTCGAACGGCCTACGGTGGCGGCACCCGGCCACCGAGGCCGCTCGGACCGACGCGACGCGCGTCGGCGCCTCAGTGAGGAGACCTGATGAGTCCCCATCGACCCCGTCGTGCCCTCGGCACGCCGCGCCTGGCCGCAGCCGCACTCATGTGTCTGGCCGCCTCAGCTGGCGCCGCTCCGGCTGGCGCCGCTCCCGGCGGCAACAACGGCAGCGTGAAGATCGCCCAGCTCGACGACGGCGACCGTGCGCCCGACAACACCCCGCACGTCGGGTGCTCGTTCGCGGTCGAGTGGTACGGCTACGACGCCGGCGCCGACGTCGTGTCCACGGTGACCTTCGCCGAGCAGGACCCCACGCAGGGGGTCGGCCTGGTCGTCGCCGGTCCTTCGCAGGTCTTCGTCGGCGAGGACCGCGCCACCGGCGCAGGTACGTCGACCGGGCTCGACGGCCGCGAGACGTACACCCTCTCCTTCACCGGTGATCCCCACCCACAGCAGGGCTTCCACGTGCGAGTGACCGTCGCGACGCCGCGCTCGCACGGCAGCGACACGAAGACCAAGGTGTTCTGGGTGCAGGACTGCGAGGAGACCCCGCCGAACCAGACGTGACGGCTGCGGTGGGCTGATCCCGGTCAGAGGTGGTCGCGCAGCCAGGCGAAGTCGGCCAGGTGCTCGGCCGCGCCCCCCGGCGTCTCGCAGATCACCGGCGCACCCGCCTCGCGCACCACGCCGGCGAACTCGTCGGCGGGCAGGTGGCCCTGGCCGAAGTTGGCGTGGCGGTCGGCACCGGAGTCGAAGTCGTCGCGCGAGTCGTTGGCGTGGACGAGGTCGATGCGGCCGGTGATGGCGCGGACCTTCTCCACCGCGTCGCCGAGCTCGATGCCGCCGGCCCAGGCGTGGCAGGTGTCGAGGCAGAAGCCGACGTCGTCGGCGCCCTCGACCGAGGAGATCGCGTCCCACACCCCGGCGATGCGGTCGAGGTGGCGGGCCATCGCGTTGTCGCCGCCGGCGGTGTTCTCGATGAGCAGCGGGATCTTGAGGTCGGTGGCCTCGACCGCCTTGCGCCAGTTGTCGAAGCCGACGGCCGGGTCGTCGTCCTTGTTGACGTGCCCGCCGTGCACGATCAGGCCCTTGGCGCCGATCTCCGCGGCGGCGTCCATGTGCTGCTGGAGCAGCTTGCGGCTCGGGATCCGGATCCGGTTGTTGGTCGTGGCGACGTTGACGATGTAGGGGGCGTGGACGTAGAGGTCGACGCCCGCCGCCCCCGCCCCCCCCCCCACGGCGGCGGCACCGCCGGCGCAGCGGACCACCGGTCCCGTGGAGCCCCGCGGGGCGCCGCGGAAGAACTGCACGAGCGTGGTCTCGCGCGCGACGGCCTCGGCGATCGGGTCGGTCTGGTCGACGTGGGCGCCGATCTTCGTGCTCATGGGAGCCAGACTAGGAGCAGCCACAGACACCCGGCGACGACGGTGAGCAGTCCCGCGACGGCCGCCCATCCCGCCCAGTCGACCGCACCGGTCGTACGCCGGCGGCGCGGGGCGGCGCCGAGCCGGTCGGGCACCGGTGGTCCCTCCGGCGGCGGCACCGGGAGTCGCCGGAGCAGGCGCAGCGCCGCCTCGGCGGTGGCCAGCCGCTGCTCGGGGTCGGCGACGAGCAGCCGCTCGACCAGCGGTCGCAGCGGGTGCGAGGGGATCGCGCCCTGGTGGGACGGAGGCAGCCCGGTGACCATCTCGAGCGCCACCCGCCCGACCGCGTACAGGTCCTGGGTCGGCTCGGGCAGCGCGCCCCGCGCCTGCTCGGGCGCCATGTAGCCGTCGGTCCCGATCGCGCCGGGGACGGTGGTGAAGCGGCGGTCGGCCACCGGCGCCGCGACGCCGAAGTCGCCGAGCCTGAGGTGGGGCGGACCGTCGCCGGTCGCCTCGAGCAGGAGGTTGGCCGGCTTCACGTCGCGGTGCACCAGCCCGGCCGCGTGCACCGCGGACAGCCCCAGGAGCAGCTGCTCGAGCAGCAGCGCAGCAGTGCCGGCGTCGAGCGGGCCGTGCTCGCGAATGAGGTCGGTGACCGACCCGCCGGGCACCAGCTCCATCGCGAGCACCACCAGGTCGTCCTCGGCGGCCCAGCCGTGCGGCGCGACCACGTGGGGGTGGCGGACCCGGATCGCCTGCTCGCGCACGAAGCGCGCCAGCAGCGCCGAACTGTGCCGCCCGAGCACCTTGACCGCGACGTGGCACCGGGTGCGCTCGTCCCACGCACGCCAGACCGACCCCATGCCTCCGGAACCGATCTGGTCGAGCAGGACGTAGCGCCCCGCGACGACGGCGGGTCCGGACGGTGCGGTCCCGGGCACCACCCGACGCTAGCCCCGGCACACGCCCTGGCGCCTCTGTCCTCCACAGGCGCGGAGACTCGCGTGCAGAGTCCCGGTCTGGACCGGTGGTGCCAGCCGTATTGCCGCCGGCACCCCCGTGCGGGATCCTCGCCGCTGATCGGCCCGCACCCGGGCCACCTCACGGGGGAGAACCCATGTCCGAATCCACGCCTGAGCCCACGCCCGCCACGCCGTCCGGCTCGCCGTCGACCCACCAGGCCGTCGACACCCTGAAGTCCGCCGACCGGCTCGACCTCGGCATCATCGGCGCGGGTGTGCTCGCCATCCTCGGCTCGCTGCTGCCGTACTACACGGTGTCGGTCGACATCCTGGGTGTGTCCAACGGTGACTCGGTCACGGCCTGGCACGGCTTCTTCGGGTGGTTCGGCGCACTCCTCGCGCTCGCCGGCGCCGCCGTCCTGGTCGCGAAGCTGCTCGGTGTCGGACTCCCGTTCCCGGCCCGCACGACGGTCCTCGGCCTCTTCGCCGGTGCCGTCCTCTGCACGGTGCTCGCCCTCTTCGTCTTCCCCGGCGGCAGCTGCGACGACGCCCTGATCGGGGGCGACTTCTGCGACGCCATCGACCAGGGCCACGGCTTCGGCTACTGGCTCGCGCTCCTCGCGACCATCGCCGGCACCGCGCTCGCCGCGATGCGCCGCTCGGCCGACTGAGGCCGCCGTCCCCAGCGGCGTACGACGATTCCAGCGGGCGGGTGCGCCGCTGGTAGCCTTCCCCGGTTGCCTTCGGGTGACCGCGGCGCACGACCCACGTCGTACATCCGCCGCGAACGCACAGTCCTCCTGCCACGGAAAGCCCGTGGCCGCTCTAGCCCAGAGGAGGTGGAGACCGCTATGCGTGCCTATGAAGTGATGGTCATCCTCGACCCGAGTCTCGACGAGCGCACCATCGAGCCGTCGCTCGACAAGTACCTCAACGTGATCCGCAAGGACGGCGGCTCGGTCGAGTCCGTCGACGTGTGGGGTCGTCGCCGGATGGCGTACGAGATCAAGAAGAACGCCGAGGGCATCTACGCCGTCATCAACCTGACGGCCACGCCCGCGACGGTCAAGGAGTTCGACCGCCAGCTCACGCTGAACGAGTCGATCCTGCGCACGAAGGTCCTGCGTCCCGACGCCCACTGATCGCCCTCGCGGCATCTGTGGAAAGACCTTCCCGCTGTCGGTGAGTGCCTGTTTGATGGGCGCATCACCGGGAGCACCCCGGATCTAGCAGGGACACCCAGAGGAGACCTGACATGGCAGGCGAGACCACGATCACCGTCATCGGCAACCTCGTCGACGACCCGGAGCTGCGGTTCACCCCGTCGGGGGCACCCGTGGCCAACTTCCGGATCGCCTCGACGCCGCGCACCTTCGACCGCCAGAGCAACGAGTGGAAGGACGGCGACACGCTGTTCCTCTCGTGCGCTGTGTGGCGCCAGGCCGCGGAGAACGTCGCCGAGTCCCTCCAGCGGGGCATGCGCGTGATCGTCCAGGGTCGCCTGAAGTCCCGCCAGTACGAGACCCGCGAGGGTGAGAAGCGCACCGTCTTCGAGATCGACGTCGAGGAGGTCGGCCCGTCGCTGCGCAACGCCAGCGCGAAGGTCACCAAGACGACGCGGCAGGGCGGCGGTGGCGGCTACTCCGGTGGCGGCGGCTACTCGGGTGGCGGCCAGCAGCAGCAGTCGGCTCCGGCCGACGACCCGTGGGCCAGCCCGGCTCCCCAGCAGGGTGGCCAGGGTGGCGGCGGCTGGGGCGGCCAGTCCCAGGGTGGCGGCCAGTCGGCTCCGGCCAACGACCCGTGGGCCACGCCCGGGGTCAGCGGCGGGAACGACGAGCCGCCGTTCTGAGGGACCCGCGACTGAGCGTGCGAAGTCGCGTCAGGTCGCCAGGTTGAGTAGCCCACGGCTGAGCTCGCGAAGCCGTGACGAGGGCGTATCGAAACCCCTCAGCCTGATCCGGAACACCAAGCAAGAGATTCCGAAATTCCATTCCGTCCCTGATTGCCTTCAGGGCCGGGCTCACTGAAAGGGAGCACCACAATGGCCAAGGCAATTCTGCGCAAGCCCAAGAAGAAGGTTTGCCAGTTCTGCAAGGAGAAGGCGACCGGTGTCGACTACAAGGACACCACGCTGCTCCGCAAGTTCATCTCCGACCGTGGCAAGATCCGCGCCCGTCGCGTGACCGGCAACTGCGTCCAGCACCAGCGCGACGTGGCCATCGCCGTGAAGAACGCGCGCGAGCTCGCTCTGCTGCCCTACACGTCCACCGGTCGCTGAGAGGAGCACGGGACATGAAGCTCATCCTGACCCAGGAAGTCGACGGCCTCGGCGCCCCCGGCGACGTGGTCGAGGTCAAGGACGGCTACGGCCGCAACTACCTCGTTCCCCGTGGTCTCGGCATCAAGTGGAGCCGTGGCGGCGAGAAGACCATCGAGTCGATCAAGTCCGCCCGCACCGCCCGTGCGGCCCGCGACGAGGACCACGCCAAGGAGATCAAGACCAAGCTCGAGGCCAACGCGGTCAACGTGAAGGTCCGTGCCGGTGAGGGTGGTCGCCTGTTCGGCGCCGTCACCACCGCGGAGATCGCCGACGCGGTCGCCGAGGTCTCGGGCGAGAAGGTCGACCGTCGCACGATCGTGGTGACCAACCCGATCAAGACGCTCGGCGCGCACGAGGTGTCGGTCAAGCTGCACGACGAGGTGTCCGCCACGGTGGCCCTCAACGTCGTCCCGGCCTGATCGCCGCCCCTGCCTGACCCACACGACGGCCCGCTGCCTCCTCGGAGGCGGCGGGCCGTCTGCATGTGCGGGTCAGTCCGCCGGCGGGAACCGGTTCGGTCGCGCCACCACGGCGTCGACGACCACCGGCTTGTTGCTCAGCGACTCGAGGGTGATCCGGCCCGTGCGCATGCCGGAGTAGCGGTCGATGACCGTGACCTGCGTCAGTGGCGTACGCCGTCCGGAGAGGTCGACGACGTGCCAATCCCGGCGGCCCACCCGCAGGCGCACCTTGCCGAAGCCGGGCCCGGTCGGGGCGATCAGCCGCAGCTCGCCGACCGCGGTCCGCGGCAGCACGATCCGGGCGCCGCGCTTCTCCGCGCGGATCGCGTCCCCGCGGAAGTAGCCGGCCTTGCGGATCTTCGCCCAGCCGCGGTTCGGCGAGAGGCGACGGGTGAGGTTGCGCGGCACGAAGAACTCGACCGGCTTCGACCAGGCGCTCGCGTTGCCGGCGCGGTCGATGGCCCGCGCGGTGACCACGTGCCGGCCCGGCTTCGGGTTCGCCACCTCCCAGCGCGGCCCGGTGCAGCTGGTGGGCCTGCCGTTGTCGGTGCACTCGAAGGTGGCGCCGGGCTCGCTGCTGTTGAGCCGCAGCGGCACGGTGGCCGAGGTCATCACCGGCTGGGTCGGGGTGTCCTCGTCGTACCCGCTGCGGGTCACGAACACGAACGGCGCCTTGGTGTCCTGGCCCCACGTGACGGTCGCCGGCGTCGGGTCCTCGTCGGGGATGTCGGTGACGGTGGGCGGCACGAGCACGTTGTCGGGCGTCCGCGCCCGGTCGCCGAGGTCGACCGCACGGACCGCGAAGGTGTAGCCGCCGGCCGCAGCGTCGGGCTGACCGGTGACGGTGACCGGGCTGGTGCACGCCTGCCAGTCGTGGGCCTGCGGGCCGCCGGCGAGCCGGCACTCGAACCCGAACGGTCCGGGGTCGCCGTCGGCGACGCTCGCGGTGAAGGCGAACGTCATCGTCGGGGTCGCCACGTAGCCGGCGGCGTTCGGCGTGGCCGATGCTGTCAGCCCGGTCTCCGGTGGGGTGTCGTCGTCGCAGCCGTCGCCGGTCGGCAGCCCCAGGATGGGGTCCGTGGGCTGGGTCTCGTCCGTGCAGCCCGGCGTGGCGCCTGCCGGCGCGGCGCCGGTCGCGAGCAGCGCCGACGCGGCCAGCACGAGCGCGACTGCGCCGGCCGAGCGGCGTACGCCGGTCCTGGTGGTCGTCGTGGTCATGGTGCCCTCCCTCTGGTGCGCGCAGCCGAGCGCGCGCTCCCTCCGTCAGGCTCAACGCACGGGCGTCGCTCCGGTTACGAGCCAGCGGTCGCCCCGCGCTCGCCACGACAGGAGCACGCCACGCGCGCCCATGAAGACGAAGGTCATCGCCACCCAGACCCACACCAGGCCGTGGGGGAAGGTGGCCGCGACGAGCGCGGCGGGTGCGTACGCCGCCAGCACCGCGATGCCCGCCCACGCGAGGTAGGCACCGTCGCCGGCGCCGATCAACACGCCGTCGAGCACGAAGACCAGTCCGGCGAGGGGCTGCCCGACGGCGGCGACGAGCAGCACGGGGACGAGCAGGTCGCGGACCTCCTGGTCGGTGGTGAAGAGCGCGCCGATGAAGGGTGAGGAGAGCGCCAGGGCGGCACCCGCCACGATCCCGCTGCCCCAGCCCCAGCGGATCATCCGCCGGGTGAGCTGCCGCGTGGTGTCCACGGCGCCTTGCCCGAGCGACCGGCCGGTCAGCGCCTGTGCAGCGATCGCGATGGCGTCGAGGGCGAAGGCGAGGAAGCTCCAGAGGGTGATGGCGATCTGGTGGGTGGCCACGTTGACGTCGGTGGCGTTGCTGCCCACGCGGGTGACGGCGTACGTCCCGACGAGGAGGCAGGCGCGCAGGGCGAGGGTGCGGATCACCAGGGCCACGGCCGCGTGGGCGGCGGCCCGGATGCCGGGGAGGTCGGGGGACAGCGGGGCGTCGTGCTCGCGGGCGGCGCGGACCACGACGGCCACGAGCCAGGCCGCGGAGAGGACCTGGGCGAGCACCGAGCCGATCGCCGAGCCGGCGATGCCGAGGTCGAGGCCGTAGACCAGGACGACGTTGAGGACGATGTTGAGGCCGTTGCCGACCACGGCGACGTGGAGCGGGGTGCGGGTGTCCTGGAGCCCGCGGAGGACGCCGGTCGCGGCGAGCATCACGAGCAGGGGCGTGGTGCCGAGGAACGCGATGGCCAGGTAGGTCTCGGCGTGGTCGGCGACCTCGACGCCGGTGCCGAAGGCCCCGACGAGGGCCGGGGTGAGCAGGATGCCGAGGACCGTGGCGATCCCGCCGATGATGATCGCCAGCCACACCCCGTCGACGCCCTGGGCGAGGGCCGCGCGGAGGTCGCCGGCGCCGAGGTGGCGCGCGACGCTCGCGGTGGTGCCGTAGGCGAGGAACACGCACAGGCCGACGACGGTCTGCAGGATCACCGCGGCCACGCCCAGGCCCGCCAGCTCGGGGGTGCCGAGGTGGCCGACGACGGCGGCGTCGGAGAGCAGGAAGAGCGGCTCGGCGACGAGGGCGAGGAAGGCCGGCACGGCCAGGCGCAGGATCTCCCGGTCGGTGGCGTTCACGGGCCAACCCTAGGAAGCAGGCGTCGCGAGGGTGCATTCGCGTTCCACATACTGAGGGGCGCCGGGGGTGTACATAGCCCGATCTGACTACCTGTGTAGATCCGTGTGGATGATGGCGAAGTGGCGGTGGTCTCCTGCCCTTGTCGACAAAGCAACAGGCATCTTCCAGATGGCGGACAGGTGAACGGGATGACCCCCGTGGGGATTTCTCTCCACAGCGTGTGGAACGCGTTTGCGCAGGTCAGAGGCCCTTCTCCCAGATGAGGTACGTCGATGTCCACAGGTGCGTCCACGGCATGTGCACCGCTCGTCGCGTGTCGTCCACGCACGTCCCCACGTTGTCCACAGAGTCTGTGGATAACTCGGCGTCGTCGGCTTCCCAACGCCCGCGCCGAGGACGTACGGTCTCGCGCGGAAGTGGAGCGGTCGCCGACCGGTTGCACCGACTCGCCGACGCGCGGCAGCACGGTGGATGTCGGTGGTCGGCCCTAGCGTCGTGGGCAGTGGCCGGTGAGATGGTCAGTGAGAGGAGCATCGGTGAGCATCGCCTTCGAGGGGGACACCGACGAGGCCTGGGGCGACGGTCCCGCGGCCTACGAGCCCGGCGAGTCGCCGCGCTCGGCGGGTGACCGCACACCCCCGCAGGACAACGCCGCCGAGCAGAGCGTGCTCGGCTCGATGCTGCTCTCCAAGGACGCGATCGCCGACGTCGTCGACGTCATCAAGGGCGTGGACTACTACCGCCCCGCCCACGAGGTGATCCACGACGCGATCATCGACCTCTACGGGCGCGGAGAGCCGGCCGACCCGATCACCGTGGCCGCCGAGCTGCAGAAGCGCGGCGAGCTCCAGCGCATCGGCGGCGCCCCCTACCTCCACACCCTCTCGGCCAACGTCCCGATCGCGGCCAACGCCGGCTACTACGCCGAGATCGTGCGCGACAAGGCGATCCTGCGCCGCCTGGTCGAGGCCGGCACCCGCATCGCCTCCCTCGGCTACGCCGGCGAGGGGGACATCGACGACGTCGTCGACAACGCCCAGGCGGAGGTCTACAAGGTCACGGACCGTCGCGCGAGCGTCGACTACGCGCCGCTGAGCGACATCATGAGCGGCGTCCTCGACGAGATCGAGGCGATCGGCAACCGTGAGGCCGGCCTCTACGGCGTGCCCACCGGCTTTGCCGACCTCGACGACCTGACCAACGGCCTCCACTCCGGCCAGATGATCATCGTCGCGGCGCGTCCGGCCATGGGCAAATCAACTCTCGCCCTGGACTTCTGCCGGGCCGCGTCGATCCACAACAACCTCACGAGCGTCTTCTTCAGCCTCGAGATGACGCGCTCGGAGATCATGATGCGCCTGCTCTCGGCCGAGGCGAAGGTGCCGCTCAACCACATCCGCAACGGCACGATGCGCGACGACGACTGGGAGAAGCTCGCCCGCAAGATGGGCCAGGTCTCGGGTGCGCCGATGTTCATCGACGACAGCCCCAACATGACGATGATGGAGATCCGGGCCAAGGCCCGGCGCCTCAAGCAGCGCCACGACCTCAAGCTCATCGTCATCGACTACATGCAGCTGATGAGCTCGGGCAAGAAGGTCGAGTCCCGCCAGCTCGAGGTCTCGGAGTTCTCCCGCAACATCAAGCTCCTCGCCAAGGAGCTCGAGTGCCCGATCATCGCGCTCTCCCAGCTCAACCGTGGTCCCGAGCAGCGCGGCGACAAGCGCCCGATGATGAGCGACCTGCGTGAGTCCGGCTCGCTCGAGCAGGACGCCGACATGGTGATCCTGCTCCACCGCGACGACGTCTACGAGAAGGAGTCGACCCGCCCCGGCGAGGCCGACCTGATCGTGGCCAAGCACCGCAACGGCCCCACCCGCGACCTCACGGTCGCCTTCCAGGGCCACTACTCCCGTTTCGTCGACATGGCCCAGGGCTAGGGCTCGGGGTCAGGCGCCGTAGCGGTCGGCGAGCTCGTCGTACCGCTCGCGCGAGGTCGCCACGATGTCGTGGTAGTCGTCGTGGTCGAGCCGCAGGATCCCCAGCAGGGGCGTGACCTCGTGGCGCCGGGCCACCATGCTCTCGAGCTCCTCAGGGTCGGCCTCGCGGGTCGTGATCTCGTACGACATCGCGCAGGCGAGCCCGACGGCCGCGCTCACGGGGGACAGGCCCTCGTGCGCCTCGTGGTGCTCGCGGATCGCGACGGCGATCGTTCGCGGGAGACCCCACGCCTCGGCCACGGTGCCGCCGATGTCGGCGTGGGTGAGACCGAAGACCACCCGCTCGGTCTCCACGATGTCCGTGCCGTCGGTCTCCGCAGCGAGGGCGAGCGTGTCGAGGATGTGCTTGCCGAAGTGCTGGCCCAGCACCACCATGCCGAAGTCGTGCAGCAGAGCGGCGGTCCCGACCTCGGCCGGGACCGGGACGGTCGAGCGGGAGCGGATCACCTCGGCGGCGATCGACGCGGCCACCGAACGCTCCCAGAGCGCCCCCCGCTTGAAGCCGTACGCCGGCATCGGCTGGAGCATCCTGCTGCCGACGCGCGACGCGAGGGTGAGCGACAGCACCGTGCTGGGACCGAGGCGCACCACGGCGTCGCGCACGGACGTGACGGTGGAGCGGCGGCCGAGGGCGGCCGAGTTGGCCCGGCGCAGCAGGTCTGCGGTCAGCGAGACGTCCAAGGACACCGTCTCGGTGATCTCGCGGATGTCGGAGTAGGGGTCGGCGACCAGCGTGGCCAGCCGGGCGACGGTGTGGGGAAGGGGTTCGACGGCCTCGGCAGCGGTCAGCAGGTCGGCACGGTCGACGAGGGGAGTAGCAGTCACCTAGTCGTGATCGGCCAGCCGAGGCGCGATCTGAGGGACTATGACCCACCTCACCAGGTCGCGGCGTGACAGTCCTGGGTGGCGCGAGACTCGACCTGGAGGGTGGCGTGCTCGATGTGGTGCTGGGCGCGCATCACCGCGCGGGCCTCGTCGAGGACGTCCTGGCCGGAGGTCGCGTCCTCGACGACGAGGTGCGCGGTGGCGACGTACATGCCGGAGGTGAGGGTCCAGACGTGCAGGTCGTGGACGTCGGCCACGCCCGCCACGGCCTCGAGGTCGCGGACGACGTCGTCGAGCCGCATGCCCTCGGGCACGTGCTGGCCCAGGACGGCGAGCACCTCGCGGCCGAGGACGACCGCGCGGACCGCGACGAAGACGCCGATGGCCAGCGCCACAGCGGTGTCCCACCAGCCTCGGCCGGTGGTCGCGACGACGACGCCCGCGAGGATGACACCCACGCTGCCGGCGGCGTCGGCCACGACCTCGTAGTAGGCGCCCTTGACGTTGAGTGACTCCCCCGCGCCGCCGCGGAGCAGGACGATGGAGACCACGTTGACCACCAGGCCGATGACGCCGACGACGACGACCGGCCCGGCCGCCACGTCGACGTCCTCGCCCATCCGGCCGAGCGCCTCGACGACGACGTACGCCGAGACGCCGAGCATGATCAGCACCGTCAACCCGGAGGCGAAGATCTCGGCGCGGTACGACCCGTAGCTGCGCCGGCCGGACGTGTCCGGACGCGTGGCGATCTTGGTCGCGGCCAGCGCGGCCCCGAGGGCGACGACGTCGGCCGCCATGTGGCCGGCGTCGGAGATCAGCGCCAGCGAGCCGGAGACCAGGCCGACCACGAGCTCGACGACGAGGAAGAAGGCGACGAGCCCGAAGGCCACCGCCAGCCGCCAGCGGTGCCGTGCGCCCGCGTGCCCGCCGCCGTGGGAGTGTCCGTGACCCATCAGGACCCCCGACCGTGGCGCTCGTCGGTGTGGAGCCGGTGGACCATCGCGACCTGGTCCGGGTGGTTGGCGTGGTCGGCGTGGAAGAGCGCCTCGTCGAGCAGCCGGTGCACGTGCTCGTCGGCCGCGGTGTAGTAGGCGTACGTCCCCTCGCGGCGCACCTGGACGAGCCCCGCCAGCCTGAGCTTGGCCAGGTGCTGGCTCACCACCGACGAGCTGGCGCCCACGCGCTCGGCCAGCTCGTTGACCGAGGACTCGCCGTGCAGCAGCGCCCAGAGGATCTTGATGCGCCGGCGGTCGGCGAGCATCCGGAATGCCTCGACGGCCAGGTCCACCTGGTCGTCGGTCGGCAGGTCCGTGCGCCGGTCGGTCATGCCCGCAGCCTATCTGCATGATCGCGCAGATAAGCAACTATCCGGACATCGGTCAGCGCTCCTCGATGGTCACCTTCTCCATGAACAGCCGCTCGGCGAACGACTCTCCGCCCATGCCGAGACGCTCCATGGCGGTCATCCGGTCGACGACGTCCATCCCCTCGAGCACCGTGCCGAAGGTGGTGTGCACCCGGTCGGTCGAGAAGCCGGCGTCGAACTCCGTGCCGTACGCGATCCAGAACTCGCTGCCGGCGGTCCAGGGCTGCCCGAGGCCGGCCGTGACCACCGACCCGACCGGGTAGCCGTCGCGCTCGGCCGCGGCGAGCTCGTCGGGCAGGGTGTAGCCCACGTCCCACCCGACCGCGTTGGTGCCGCTGCCGGCCTGGACGGCCGAGATGGCGCCGTAGTCGCGGTAGACCTCGAGGCCGTCGTAGAAGCCTTGCCGGGCGAGGAAGACGAAGGAGTTCACCGCGACGGGTGCGTCCTCCTCCAGCAGGTCGATGACGATGGGGCCGCAGGACGTCTGGACCCGCGCGACGTAGTCCACGCCGTCCTCGAGGACCTGCGCAGGACCGCCCGGGAAGCGCGGACGGCTCGCGCGCACGTCGGCGGGCGCCTTCGCCCCGCAGGCGACGGGCCGGTCGTCGCGCGCCGGCTTCTCATCGCTGTCCACCGGCGTGCCCGGTTCGACGGTGTAGTCCTCGGCCTTCGCCTCGCCGGCCGCCATCGCCTCGTTGGCTGCCGAGGCCTGTGCCTCACCGGACGCCTCGGTGTCGATCAGCCCGGTGTCCTCGGCCTGCGGGGCAGCGTCCGGCTCGGTGTCGTCGCCCCGGGTGAGGGCGACCACGAGGCCGATGACCAGAACCACGGCAACGACCGTGCCGAGGACGCCGAGGAGCACCGTACGACGACGCCGGGCCGCGGCGCGCTGCTGCTCGCGCTCCCACTGCTCGCGCTCGGCCTGCTGGCGCGCCTTGCGCTGCTTGCTGCTGCTCACGGTGCGAGCGTACGGGCGGCTGGCGCGGCGCGCCGCGGCGATCGGGTCGTGGTCAGCCGCCGGCGGTGACCGGCTCTCCTGAGTCCCACACGTTGCCGCGCCACTCGTTCCCGGCTGCCGACGCCTGGAAGGACGTCGCCGGGCCGTAGACGCCGCACCGGCGGTTGGGCCCGCGCTCGAAGACGTTGTCGATGAAGCGGATCTGCGTGGCCACCGGGTAGGGCTTGCTGGGGGAGTAGCCGCCGTAGGCGCAGTAGGAGATCGACGAGGCGTTGGCCTTCAGCAGGTTGCGCTCGACGAGCACGTCCCGCACCGGGCCGAAGTCGCCGAACAGCGAGACGTCGGCCGTGCACCCGCCGTCGGTGCGGTTCAGGATCGAGTCGCAGTGGAGCGTGTTGTGCCGCAGCACGATGCCCTCGCCGCCGTTGGTGAGGAAGGCGTTGGTGTGGAAGCTGCCGCCGTCGGGGTTGTACTGGGCGTGGAGCCACGAGTCGACAATGGTGCAGTCGTCCTCGCAGTGCACGGAGTGCTGGCCACCGGTCACCTCGACCCGGGTGGCCGTGATGTGGGAGCCCCAGAGGGCACCGTCCGACCAGCTGCCCGCGACGACCTCGCTGTCGCTGATGTCGAGGCTCTGGCCGCTGCCGGTCACCTCCACGCGGGGGACGCGGCTGTTGCGGATGGTCAGCGCGAACGGGTGGTAGGCGACCAGCTCGCTGCACCGTGCCCGGACGTCCTTGCCGTCGATGACCGCGGACGAGCCGTGGGACTCACGGAAGATGCACGGGCCGGTGTACGGCTCGAGGGTGACCCCGTCGGGGACGCCGGTGGTGGCCGCGTTGGGGAATCCGGTCGGTGTCGGGGTGGGAGTCGGCGTGGGCGTCGGGGTGGGGGTCTCGGTCGGGGTGGGAGTCGGCGTGGGCGTCGGGGTGGGGGTCTCGGTCGGGGTGGGGGTCTCGGTCGGGGTGGGGGTCTCCGTGGGCGTCGGGGTCTCGGTCGGGGTGGGGGTCGGCGTGCCCTCGGGCGCGTCGTGGTTGGCCAGCAGGGACTCGATCCGGTCGAAGCGGCAGTCGTTGTACTCGTACAGCTCGGTCACGGAGACGGGGGGCGTGGGCTCGTCGCAGTCGGGGACGCGGACGGGCGCCGCGGCGGGGCCGGCGGCGTACCCGACGGCGGCGAACAGGCTGGCGGTGATGCCCAGCGCGAGGCCGACGGGGCCGTAGCGCCTGAGTGGGGACATGGTGGTGCTCCTTGCAGTGGGGGTGGGGGCGTGCAGCACTGCTCGACGGGCGCCACGCGGCACGTGTCGAGACAGGGGTCGTCACCGTCGTCGCGGTGGTGGCGCGGAGGGGGGTGGGTCCACGTCAGCGGCCAGTCGGCACGATCCACCTCACGGCGGAGAGATCACGTGACCGTACCCACAGCCGAGCCGCGAATGGCACCCCTCAGCGCCAAGCCGGCGTCGATCTACCCACAATGTGCCGCCACGGCCGCGGCCTCACGCCCAGGCGCGCACGAAGTCGAGGAAGCGCTGGGCGGGCGGTGCGAGCGGCCGATCGGCGCGCCAGACGAGCGAGATGGTCCGGCGCGCGCCCGGCGCCGTGAGCCGCAGTCCCACGGTGCCGGACACCCCCGCGAACACCTCCGGCACGATGCCGACGCCGAGCCCTGCGGCGACCAGGCCCTCGATCGTGGCGAGGTCGGCGCTCTCGAACGACACCTGCGGGGTGACCCCGGCCTCCGCGAACAGCTCGTCGACCAGCGCTCGGTGGCCGAAACCGGGCGGGATCATCACCATCTCCTCGTCGGCGAGCTCGGTGAGGGCGACCCGCTTGCGGCGGGCCAGCCGGTGGGTGGGCGGCACCACGACGACCAGCCGCTCCTCCTGCACGGGCAGCCGCGCGTAGCCGTCGTGGGGGCGCATCATCGTCAGCCCCAGCTCCGCCGCCCCGCGGTCGAGGTCGCGCCGGATGTCGTGGGCCGGCTCCTGGCTGAGCGCCACCTTGATGCCCGGCGCGTGCTCGTGGAAGCCGCGCAGCAGCCGCGGCAGGAGCGTGGTCGCCATCGAGTCCAGGAAGGCGAGGCGTACGACGCCGGTGTCGGGGTCGAGCCGGTTGGCGAGTGCCGCGCGCAGGCGGTCGTGGCCGGCGACCAGCTCGCGCGCGGACTCCAGCACCAGCTCGCCGTCGGCGGTGGTCACGATGCCGGTCGGCACGCGCTCGAAGACCCGTACCCCGAGCTCCGCCTCGATCCTGGCGAGCGCCCGCGACAGGGTCGGCTGGCTGGTGCCCAGCGCCGACGCCGCATCCGTGACGTGGCCGTGATCGGCCAGCGCGAGCAGCCACTCGAGGTCGCGGACCAGCACGTCACGGATCATACGTCTGACGCATGGATATGTACCGTCCGACACATTGGACGTATGCCGTGGGGAGCCGGACCATGGTTCGGGTGAGCACCTCTGCCCCGCACCGCCTCGCCACCTCGCCGACGGCACCGGCGTCGACGTACGTTCCGGGGACCGCGGGCTACCGCCGGGTGATGACGGCGATGTTCGCGGCCGGGATGGCCACCTTCGTGCTGCTGTACGACGTCCAGGCGCTGCTGCCCGACCTGGTCCGCGTCTTCGACGTCTCGCCGAGCCACAGCACCCTCGCGCTGTCGCTGACCACCGCCGCGCTCGCGGTCACCCTGCTCGTGGCAGGACCGGTCTCCGAGGTCGTCGGCCGCACCCGCCTCGTCCACCTCTCGCTGTGGGCCTCCGCACTGGTCGCGCTCGGGTGCGCGCTCGCCCCGACGTGGGACGTGCTGGTGGGCCTCCGGATGCTCCAGGGCGTGACCGTCGCCGGGCTGCCGGCCGTGGCGACGGCGTACCTCCGCGAGGAGGTGCACCCCTCCGCGCACGGCCGCGCCTTCGGCCTCTACATCGGCGGCACCGCCCTGGGCGGGATGGCCAGCCGCCTGGTGACCGCCCCGATCGCCGACGTCGCCGGCTGGCGCTGGGGCCTCGCCGCCGCGGCGGGCTTCGCCTTCGCCAGCGCCCTCGTCGTGGCCCGGCTGCTGCCGGCGTCCCGCAACTTCACGCCACGACCGACCGGCCCGGGCGCCGTCCTGGCGATGGCGCGGGGTGCGCTCGCCGACCGCGCCCTGCTCGCGCTCTACCTGCTGGGCGCGTGCGCGGTGGGCTCGCTGGTCGCGGTGTTCAACGCCCTGGGCTTCCGCCTCAGCTCGGCGCCGTACGGCCTCACGGTCGGCACCATCAGCCTGGTCTTTCTGGTCTACGCGCTGGGGTCGGTGAGCTCCGCCGCGTCCGGGCGGATCGCCGACCGGATCGGCCGCCGCGCGACCATTCCCGCCGGGTGCGCGCTCGCGCTCGCCGGCGCCTGGCTGACGCTCAGTGCGTCGCTCCCCGTGATCGTGCTGGGCATGGCCGTGCTCACGGTCGGCTTCTTCTGCGTGCACGGGCTCGCGAGCGGGTGGGTCACCGCGCGCGCCCACCTCGCCGGGGCGAGCACCGGACAGGCGGCGGCCTTCTACCTGTTCGCCTACTACGTGGGCTCCTCGGTCTTCGGCAACCTCGGCAGCACCGCCTGGACGCACGCCGGCTGGGGCGGGGTCGTCGCGCTGGCCACCGGGCTGCTGCTGACCGCGGCGGCGATGGTCACCGTGCTGAGGAAGACACCGGCGCTCGCGGACACGAGTCACATACGTGAACCGTGACCGCATGCCCGGTCAGCGTTCCGAGATGTGGAACTAAATTCGACAGTGTGAACCCTGAGGGCTACGGTCGGCTCCGGCTGTGGCGTGCGTCACAGCGTCGCCCAGCGAGGAGCCCGTCGTGCCCGTGCCCGTCCCCGCCTCCATCCACCCGGTCCGTGCCGCCGCGCGCGGGCTCCTGCTGGGCGCCACCGCCGTCGCGCTGGCGCTGCCCGCTCTCGGCGGCGCGCCGGCGGTCGCGGCCGTCGCGCCCGACGTCGTCGCGGCCGCGGCCGGTGGCGAGGTCATCGCCTGGCGCGAGATCGAGGACGGGACGATCAGCGGCGGCCCCGCGCTCAACTCCGGCGACCACGGCAACTTCTCCGGCACCGGCTCCTACACGTTCCGCGAGACCGGCATGCAGTCGACCGTCTCCTTCACCGCCCCCGAGGCCGGCACGTACCCCGTCTGGATCCGCTACGCCGCGGGGCCGCTCAGCCCGGAGGAGAACATCACCCGCGCGATGGGCCTGCTCACCAACGGCGGGTCGCGCCAGACCGTGAGCTACCCGCTCACCGGGAGCTGGGAGAGCTGGGCGTGGGCCCGGGCCGACGTCACCCTCGTCGCGGGCGCCAACACCCTCGCGGTGCAGTGCGACCGCAACCAGGAGATCTGCCGGCTGAACTTCGACGCCATCCAGGTCGGCGGACTCGCGCCCGACCCGTGCGCCGCGACGCCGGCCGCACCGGGTGCCGTACGCCTCTTCGACGGCACCTTCGCCTCCTTCGACCAGTGGCGCAAGGCCGGCGCCGGCGGCTTCGGCCGCCAGACCGACTGCTCGATCCGCGGCTTCCGCGGCCAGGGCACGACGTGGACCACCGCCCAGCAGGACGGCCCCTACAGCCTGGGTGTCGACTGGCGGCGCGGCGACAGCGGCGCCGGCTCCAGCGTGTACGTCGGCTCGACCGGCAACGGCGCTGCTGAGCCGAGCAGCGGCTACCAGGTGCGCATCGGCGCCGCCGACACCGCGACCATCCGCACCGCCGACGGCAGCACCACCCAGGCCGCGGACGCCACGGCCCTGGCCGCCGCGGTCAAGCCGGTCGGCCAGTGGAACCGGTTCACGATCCAGGTCACCCCGCGGCGGATCCGCGTGCTGCTCAACGGCACGCCGGTCAACACCCTCGACCGCTCCGCCGCGATGAGCGGCTACATCGGCCTGGAGAACAGGGCCGGCACCGACCAGGTCAGCTTCCGTGACATCCAGCTCGAGCCCGGCGTCGAGCTCACGTCGCTGGCCGGCGCGGTCAGCCGGGCCAGGAAGGCCGACGGCACGACCCCGGACGCCGGCGCCGAGTCGACCCTCGGCAACCTCGTCGCCGAGGCGCAGCGCTGGGCCACCCGCAACGCCTCTGGTGGCAACGCGAAGATCTCGCTGGCCACCCCGACCGCCCTCACCGGTGAGCTCGCGGCCGGCACGACCACCTACGCCGAGGCGGCCGCAGTGGTCGCCGCCGAGCCGCTGGTCAACATGCGACTCACCGGCACCCAGCTGAAGACGGTGCTGGAGCAGCAGTGGCAGCGCACCGCGAGCAACCACGTGCCCAGCCTCTCGTTCATCCGCCTCGGCGCCTCCTCCGGTTTCACGTGGACCGAGGACCCGACCCGGGCGGAGGGTGACCGGGTCACCGGCATCTGGCTCAACGGCGCCGCGATCGTGCCGACGGGCACCTACTCCGTGACCGTCAGCCAGTCGCTGGCCGCCGGTGGCGACAACTTCCACGAGCTCGCCGAGGGGATCGGGCTGCGCACGCCCGACGCCACGACCGCCTCCGCCGTCGCCGCCTACCTCGCCGACGCCTCGACCGGCGGGTCCTTCGCCCCCGAGCCGACCCAGCGGTCCTTGGCCGTGGTGTTCCCGGGCGGCAAGCCGGCGTCGTACGTCGCCGGGACGATGTTCTCGGTCGACCTCTCGTCGTGGTCGTTCTCGGCCGCGACCGACCCGGTGGACAGCGCGGTCCAGGTGTCCGTCGCCGGACGTGCGATCGGCAGCTTCCCGGTCGACGCGACCGCCACCGACACGGCGTACGACGACCACGGTGCCGTCGCGGTCCGGGCCACCCTCCCCGCCGACCTCCCGGCCGGCGCCCAGACGGTGACCGTCGTCGGTGCCACCACCGGCACGACCGTCCAGCTGCCGATCGTGGTGACCCCGGCCCCGGCGCCGGTCCCCACGCCGACGCCCACCCCCACGCCGACCCCCACCCCGACCCCCACGCCGACCCCGACGCCGGTCACCAAGGCCAAGCCGACGCTGGTGGCCAAGGTGAAGCCCGGCTCGGTGGCGGTGAGGAAGACGCGGGCGAAGCTGGTGGTGACCCTCGCCTCCACGGGGGCGACCCCGACCGGCAAGGTGCGCGTGAAGGTGGGTGGCAAGGTGCTCACCGGCACCCTCCGCGCCGGCAAGGTCACGCTCAAGCTGCCGGTCTTCACCAAGCCCGGGACGGTGAGGCTGAAGGTCAGCTACGCCGGTGACGCCGCCACCCTCAGCGCGACGAGGACGGTGAAGCTGCGGGTGACGCGCTGACCGCGCTCACTCACGGCGGGCGGTGACCACCCGGACGTTGCCCTCGTCGTCCTCGACGGAGCCCACCTCGGCCCAGCCGGGGAAGCGGAGCACCCGTTTCTGCCAGTAGGGACCCTGGCCGAGGCCGATCTCGAAGCACAGCCAGCCGCCCGGCCGGAGCCAGGTGGGAGCCTCCTGCACCAGCCGGCCGACGATCGACAGGCCGAGGCTCCCGCCGTCGAAGGCCAGGCGTGGCTCGTGCTCCGAGATCTCGGCCGGCATCTCGCCGACCTTGGCCGAGGAGATGTAGGGCGGGTTGCAGATCACCACGTCCGCGGTGCCGTGCAGGCTCGCGGGGAGGGCGTCGAAGAGGTCGCCCTCGTGCACCTGGACGCGGTCGGCGGCGTCGATGAAGAGCATGTTCGCGCGGGCCAGGCCCACGGCTGCCGTCGAGAGGTCGGCGGCATGGATCATGACACCCGGCTCCACGACCGCGAGGCCCGCGGCGAGGTTGCCCGCTCCGGTGCACAGGTCGATGACCAGCGAGCCCTCGGTGCGGCGGACCAGGTCGAGCGCCGTGCGGCCGAGGATCTCGGTCTCGACCCGGGGGACGAGGGCCTCCGGACCCGCCAGCAGCTCGACGCCCATGAAGCTCTGCCGCCCGGTCAGGTGCGCGAGCGGCGACCCGGTGATCCGCCGCTCGACCAGAGCGGCCAGCAGGCGCTCCCCCTCCGGCGTCAGGGGCTCGAGCGCCTGGTCCGCTGCCGCCTGGACCGACAGCGGGCGACCGGCGGCGGTCGACCAGAGCGCGCGCAACGTCGAGTCGGGTGTCTCCTCCGGGTGGTCCGGCAGGATCGAGACCTCCGCCTCGAGTCGGGCCAGGTGGCGCTCGAACAGCGCCGGTTCGGTCAGGGTCGAGGTGTTCATCCGTCCTCCGTCTGGGTGAGTACGTCGAGGAAGCGGGCCGCGAGCATCGCGGACCCGGCGTGGTTGAGGTGCTGGCGGTCGCCGTCGGCCCAGCCGGTCGCCAGCGAGGCGGTGCGGGTGCCGTCGGCCGCGGTGCCCTCGGCGGCGGCGATGTCGAACAGGTCGTCACCGCCGTAGGCCTCGCGCACCAGCGCGTTGTAGCGCTCGCGCGCGGCGTTGTCGTCGCCGCGGACGACGACCTTGAGGTGCTGCTTGATCCCGGACGGCGCGGCCGTCAGCGGGACCGTGGTGTGGAGGAAGCGGACCTGCGGGAAGTCGCGCTCCAGGGCGTCCATCGTGTCGCGGTACGCCGCGAACACCGCGTCGACGTCCGTCTTCGCCGTGACGTCGGTGTAGCAGAGCTTGACCAGCGCCACGTCGACGGCCTCAGCCATGCCGGCGCGCATCGTGGCGTCGAAGTTGGCGATCTTGCCGAGCGGGTCGCCGTTGGTGCCGATCTCGGCGTGGACCACCACGCCCTGTCCCGCGGCGAGGTCGGGGGGCGAGTCGCCCGCTTCGACCTGGACGACCTCGGGCTCGGGGACGCCCTTGTCGGCGTAGAGCCGCTGCATCCCGTCGAGGAGGTTCCACCCGATGGACATGTGCCCGAGGAAGACCCGCTCGCCCGCGGCCGCGGTGAGCTCGCTCTCGGAGACGGTCTCGGCGGCGGTGTCGGGCGACGGCTCCGGCTCGCGCGGTCCCCAGAAGCGGACGAGCACGACGGCGCCCAGAGCGGCCACGACGGCAGCCCCCAGGAGCACGCGCCTCACGGCGGCGGCCTTCATCCCCCTACGCCCCCCTTCACCCGGCCACGGTAGGAGCGTGGGGTGCCCGGGACGACGGGACGCGAGGACCTGCCCCATTCTGGGGACGCAGTCCTAGGTCGTGCGCTGCCGGGCCGTGCGCGGGCCGGGGCCGTCGGGATGGAGGAGGTCGTAGGCGTGGGACACCTTCTGCGGGACGACCATCCGCCACGCGTCGACGACCAGCTCCCGGGCCTCGACCGGGTCGAGCTCGGCCAGCGTCGCGTGCACCCAGTTGAAGCGCATGTCGGACTCGTCGGGCAGCTGGAAGCGCGGGTCGCTGTCGACGAGGGCCTGCCGCTCCTCCTTGGGGAAGGCGAAGCCCATCACGGTCTCGTCGTGCGAGAAGGCGACGTAGACGATCGACCCGACGCGGAACTTGAGCCGGCCGCGCACGGTCACCACGTAGGACCTGTCCAGCCCCTCACCGAGAGGCAGGACGTCGTCGACGACTGCCATCCCTTCTCCCTCCGCCCGTGCTCCCGAGTATCCGCCGATCGGCACGGGATGGCGAGCAGGAGAAACTAACTAACCAGACAGTTGATAACTGTCGACGTGCCCTCTACCGTGGGCACACCCACGGACCCCCGGAGAGGAACGGTCGATGACAGGACAAGAGGTGAGCGTCCGGCTCACCGTCGACGGCACCGATCGGCAGCTCGACCTCGACCCGCGGGTCACGGTGCTCGACGCGCTGCGCGACGAGCTCGGCGTGACGTCGGTCAAGAAGGGCTGCGACCACGGGCAGTGCGGAGCCTGCACGGTGATCGCCGACGGGCGGCGGATCGTGTCCTGCCTCGCCCTCGCGGCGTCGTACGACGGGGCGGAGGTCACCACGGCCGCCGGGCTCGGCACGACCGACCGCCTCGGTCCGATGCAGCAGGCCTTCGCGGACCGTGACGCGCTGCAGTGTGGCTACTGCACGCCGGGCCAGATCTGCTCGGCGGTCGCGATGCTGGAGGAGGCGCGCGCCGGCATGCCGAGCCACGTCAGCCCCGACGTCGCGGTGGCCGAGGTCGACCTCACCGACGCCGAGGTGCGCGAGCGGATGTCGGGAAACCTCTGTCGCTGCGGGGCCTACGTCAACATCGTCGCCGCGATCCAGGACGTGGCCCACACGAAGGAGGATGGCGCGGCATGAAGCCCTTCACCTACGAGCGGGCGACCAGCGTCGAGGACGCGCTCACGCTCGCCGCCGACGGCGGTGTCTACCTGGCCGGCGGCACCAACCTGGTCGACCACCTCCGGCTCGGGATCCGCGACGCCGACCGCCTCGTCGACATCTCGCGCCTCCCGCTGTCCGAGGTGCGCGAGCGCGAGGACGGCGGGCTGGTCATCGGCGCGGGCGTGCGCAACAGCGACCTCGCCGCGCATCCACTGGTGCGCACCCGCTTCCCCTTCGTCACCCAGGCCCTGGTCGCGGGTGCGTCCGGGCAGCTCCGCAACATGGCCACCACGGGCGGCAACCTGCTCCAGCGCACGAGGTGCGTCTACTTCCAGGACCTGACCACCCCCTGCAACAAGCGCGAGCCCGGCACCGGCTGCTCGGCGGCCGAGGGCTTCGGCCGCTACAACGCGCTCCTGGGAACGTCCGAGGACTGCGTCGCGGTCCACCCCTCCGACCTGTGCGTGCCGCTGGCCGCGCTCGACGCCGAGGTGGTCGTCACGGGACCGGCGGGCGAGCGGCGCATCCCCTTCCGCGACCTCCACCGGCTGCCCGGCGACCGGCCGGACCTCGACACCACGCTCGAGCCGGGCGAGCTGGTGCTGGCGGTCGAGCTGCCGCCGCTCGCCCTGGCCGTCCGCTCGCGCTACCGCAAGGTGCGCGAGCGGGCGTCGTACGCCTTCGCGCTGGTGTCGGTGGCCGCCGCGCTCGACGTCGAGGACGGCGTGGTCCGTGACGTGCGCCTCGCGCTCGGCGGGGTCTCGCACAAGCCGCACCGGGCGCTGGCCGCCGAGGAGGCGTTGCGAGGACAGCCCGCCACCGAGGAGCGGTTCCGCACCGCGATCGAGGCCGAGCTCGAGGCGGCGAGGCCCGGGCCGCACAACGCCTTCAAGGTGCCGATGGTCCGCAACACGGTGGTCGACGTGCTGTCCGGCCTGGCCGGTGGGAGCGCGGCATGACCACGACGCTCGAGCCCACCGCTCCCGCGGAGGACACGCAGCGGCCCGCCATCGGCAGCGACCGGATGCGCGTCGACGCCCCGCTCAAGGTGACCGGCACCGCGCCCTACGCCTACGAGCAGCCCGTCGAGGAGCCGACGTACCTCGTCCCGCTCGTCTCCACCATCGCGCGCGGGCGCATCACCCGCATCGACGACAGCGCGGCAAGGGCCCTCCCGGGCGTGCACCTGGTCCTCACCCACGACAACGCGCCGCGCATCCGGGTGCGGACCGACGGCGCGCTGACCATCCTCCAGTCGCCGGAGGTGCACCACCGGGGCGAGCTGGTGGGCGCCGTCGTCGCCGACTCACCGCACGTCGCGCGCGAGGCTGCCGGGCTCGTGCGCATCGAGTACGCCGAGGAGCCGGCCGAGCTCGGCTTCGCCATCGACCACCCGGAGTCCTTCGAGCCGCGCCGGGTCAACGCGTTCAAGCACGGGTCCTACGAGCGCGGCGACGTCGACGAGGGACTGCGCGACGGCGTCCTCGTCGAGGCGGACTACACGACGCCGATGGAGTTCCACTCCCCGATCGAGCCGCACGCCGTCACCGCGATCTGGCACGACGCGTCCGCGGTCAACCCGCGCGCGATCAGGCTCACGCTGTTCGACACCAACCAGGGGCCGGGGCTGCTGGGCACGCTGCTCGGCCCGGTGCTCGGGCTGCTGCCGGGCCAGCTCGAGGTCATCTCGCCCTACGTCGGCGGCTCCTTCGGCACCAAGGGCTGGCCGCAGCCGCACCTCGTGCTGGTCTCGATGGCTGCCCGGCTGCTGCCCGGCCGGCCGGTGAAGTTCGCGATGACCCGCCAGCAGATGTTCCGCAGCACCGGCCACCGGCCCGCGAGCGCGCAGCGGATCCGGCTCTCGGCCGACGCCGAGGGGCGGCTCATCGCCGTCGACCACCAGAGCTGGGCGCCGACGGCGCGGACGAAGACGTTCGTCGAGCAGACCGTCTCGGCGACGCGGATGATGTACGACGTCCCGCACCTGCGCACGATCCACCACGCGGTCAGGCAGGACGCAGCACCCGGCATGTTCATGCGGGCGCCCGGCGAGTTCACCGGGATGTTCGCGCTCGAGACCGCGCTCGACGAGCTGGCCGTCGCGACCGGCGTCGACCCCGTCGAGCTGCGCATCCGCAACGAGCCGGAGTGGGACCCGGAGACCGGGAAGCCGTTCAGCACCCGCAACCTCGTGGCGTGCCTCCGCAAGGGCGCCGACCGGTTCGACTGGGCCGACCGGACCCCGCCGGGTCAGCACCGCGACGGCGAGTGGCAGGTCGGGCTCGGGATGGCGAGCGCGACGTACCCCAACCAGCACTTCGTGCCCAACCGGGCCGGGATCCGCTACTCCGGCGGGCGGTGGTCGGTCGAGATCCAGGCCAGCGACATCGGCACGGGTGCCTGGACGATCCTCCCGCAGATCGCGGCCGACACCCTGGGCGTGCCCGTCGAGCTGGTCGACGCGGACATCGGCCGCACCGGCCTGCCGTGGGCGATCATGGCCGGCGGCTCGGTCGGCACCTACGACTGGGGTGACGCCGTCGTCGCGGCGGCCACGAAGTTCCACCGCAAGCACGGCGACTCCCCGGAGGACGGCGCCTACGAGACGGCCACCGGACGGCTGCCGCGGGGTGCGCGTGGCTACTCCCGGCACTCCTTCGGCGCGCACTTCGCCGAGGTGCGGGTGAGCACGGTGACAGGCGAGGTCCGGGTGGACCGGATGCTCGGCGTCTTCGCCGCGGGCCGGATCATCAACCCGCGCACGGCACGCAGCCAGCTGATCGGCGGCATGACGATGGGCCTCTCGGCGGCGTTGCACGAGGAGGGCCACCTCGACGAGCGCTTCGGCCACGTCGTCAACGGCGACCTCGCCGGCTACCACGTCGCCGCGCACGCCGACGTCGTCGGGCTGGAGGCGATCACGGTGGACGAGCACGACCCGTGGTTCGGTCGCACCGGCGCGAAGGGCATCGGCGAGCTCGGCATCGTCGGCGCACCGGCGGCGATCGGCAACGCGATCTTCAACGCGACCGGCGTACGACTCCGGGACCTGCCGTTCACCCCGGACCGGCTCTTCGCCGCGTGGGAGCCGCCCCCTTCAGGGTGAGGCAACGGCCCGGCGGCCCCACCTACTGTCTTCGGGCGATGACCCTCCACACCCTGCCCGGCCCACCCGTGCTGACGCTGACGTACGCCAGCTCCGCCCGGGAGCTGTTCACCATCGACGAGCTCGTGGAGCTCGTCGAGCAGATCCGCCCGAAGAACCACCGGCTCGGCGTCTCGGGCCTGCTGCTCTACAGCGGCGGCAACGTGATCCAGACCCTCGAGGGCGAGCCCGGGACGGTCGACGCCCTCTTCCGCACGATCGCCGAGGACCCGCGCCACACCGGCGTCCGCGTGCTCGAGCGCCGTGGCCGCGACGACCGCGCCTTCGCGAGCTGGTCCATGGGGTTCCGGCACCTCACCGCACGCGAGATCGCCGACACCTCGGGCTACACCGCCTTCGTCGAGCACTCCGTGGGCCGCGACCTCGACACCCACCCGGAGTCGGCCTTCGAGCTGCTCGAGAGGTTTCGCGCGACCGCCGTCTGACGCGTCGGCCTCCCGGCGGCCCGTTTCGGCGCGGTCACCTCTGGGTAGCGTTGACCGCATGACCGCGACGCAGCACACGGGCCAGGGCGGGGTGACGGCGCCGCCAGTCGTCTACCTGCCGGTCGACGTCGACGCGGAGGGCAACGTCACGGACTTCCGGATGATCCGCCTCGGCGACGGCCGGATCGCGCTCCTCGCCTACACGGCCCTCGACCGCTTCGTCGACGCGTGGGGAGAGGAGCAGCCGTGGCTGCTCTTCGAGACCCGCAAGATCGACGAGATCCACCGGGCCAAGCCCTTCGACCTCAAGCTCCTCGACGTCGTCGTCCCCGACGAGCTCCGGTCCGCCCGCCGCGGGGTGACCCCGTGACGCTGCGCCTCGACGCCGGAGCAGCCGACCTGGTGGCCAGCGGCCACGAGGAGGCGGCGGCGACCATCGACTCCGCGGCGACGTCCGCACCGGTGTCGGTGGACGCCGGCTACGGCGCCGGCCACGTCCTCGACATCCTCGCCGCCGTGAGCGAGACCGCCGGGGAGATCGCGATGGTCAACGCCGCCGTCGGCGCGCTCGTGCGTGACGTGGCGAGCGACCTCGGCCTCACCGAGGCCGCCATCGGGCGTGAGTTCGACGAGATGGCGAGGGTGGGCGACTGATGCTGGACACCGAGGTCGAGGGCTCCCCGGCTGCCGTCACCGCGGCCGCGACGTGGCTGCGCGACACGCTGGCGAAGAAGGTCGCGGACGCGGGCGACCAGCAGCAGGACGCACGCAACGACGCCCGCAGCCGGTGGGAGGGCGAGACCGCCTCGTCCTACCAGAACTTCAGCGGGGACGCGCTGAAGGTCACCGACAAGCACGAAGGACGGATCAAGGCCGCCGCGACGGCCCTCGACGACTACGCCGCGCGGCTCAAGGGCCTCGAGGACGCCATGCGCGAGATCCGGAGCCGGGCCACCGGCGGCGGGCTCACCGTGAACGGCACGGTGATCCACCCACCGCCCGACGTGCCGTCGACGGAGTTCGAGCCCGGCTCGGCCGAGGAGGCCGCCTACCAGGCCGGGATGGCGAAGGTCGAGCTGTGGAACACCCTCGTCAAGGATGCCGCCGCCGACTACGAGGCCTTCGTCGACTGGGTCGACGGCACCATGCCGGGCGCCGTGGCCAAGGCGCGTGAGAAGGACGGCTCGGACTCGTTCCTCGAGACCGTGCAGGGGATGCTGCCCAACTTCGGGGGTGGCAGCGGCGCCGGCCTCGCCGGTGCAGCCCTGACCGACAAGGCCCAGGACCTGAAGGCCGAGGCGCGCGAGTTCAGGCGTCGGAGCAACGTGGCGGGTGACCCCCGGATCAGGGGGTCCGCCGACACGCCGGCGGGGAAGGCGAAGCTCGACGACCTGCTGGGCAAGGCCGACTGGCTGGGCAAGGGCGGCCGCATCCTCGGCGGGCCGGCGGGCATCCTCATCGATGTCGGGTTCGGCGTGAAGGAGGGGATGGAGACCGGCAACTGGGAGCGTGCCGCGCTCACGACCGGGACGAGCATCGCCGTCGGCGTGGGCGTCACCGCCCTGGTGGCGGCCGGCGTCGTCACCGCTCCGGCGTGGGTCACCGTGGTCGCAGCAGGTGCCCTCGCGGCCGGCGCGTCGTACGTCGTGGGACAGGTCTACGACAACTGGGACGACATCACCGACACCGTCAGCGACACCTGGGACAGTGCCACCGACACCATCGGAGACGCGTGGGACTCGGTCACGCCATGGTGAGCAGCAGCCCCGAGCGGCTGATCCCGCGGTGGTACGCCGCGACCGTCGTCGGCGGGCTGGTCGTGTTCACCCTCGCGCTCGTCGTCACCTCGACAGCGTTCGGCGAGGGACTGGCGGGCGCGTCGATGTGGGGGCTGGCGACGTGCAGCGCGCTGGTCCTCGTGGCTGCCTGCTCCGCGCTGCTGCGACCGCGCCGACCGCGTGACCCCGAGGTCACGGCGGACGGCACCCGCGTGTTCCGCTCGCCGTCGCTCACGGTGTGGCCCCTGGTGGGTGCCTGGGTCGCCCTGCTCGTCACCGCGACCGTCTGGGGGTGGCTGGCACTCACCGACTTCGACGCGCTCGAGTCCCCCGGGTTCTCGCTGATCACCGTCGTGGGCGCCCTCGCGTCGCTGCCCGACCTCGTCCGCCTGCTCACCGGCCGGCTGCACCGCTGGACCGTCGCCATCGGCCCGGAGCAGCTGACCTACCGCGGCTACCGCACCGACCTCACCGTGCCGTGGAAGGACGTGCACGGAGCCGTGGTCCAGGAGCGGGGCCCGGCCGGGGTCAGGATCGACCTCCGCGGCGACCGACCGGACCCGGTCGTGCCCGTCACGGCCTTCGACGTCCCCGCCGAGCAGGTCGTCGAGGAGATCATCCGGGCCCGCAAGGCCGCGCGCCGCTGAGCTGGGCCAGACTGGGGAGATGCGGCTCCCCGACCCGGCCCTCGTCGTGCTGGTCGGCGCCTCCGGCTCGGGGAAGTCGACGTGGGCCGCGGAGCACTTCCGCGACCAGGAGGTCGTGTCCTCAGACGCCCTGCGGGGAGTGGTGGGCAGCGGCCCGCACGACCTCGACGCCTCAGCCGACGCCTTCGCGGTGCTCGAGACCGTCGTCGCCGCCCGGCTCGGCCGCCGCCTCACCACCGTCGTCGACACCCTCGGGCTCGACGCCGCGAAGCGGCAGGCCTGGCTGGCCGCCGCCCGCGCGGCCGGCCTGCCGGCGGTCGCCGTGCTGCTCGACACCCCCGACGCGGAGTGCAGGCGTCGCAACGCCGCCCGCGACCGCCCGGTCCCGGCGCCGGCGCTGGCGGGGCAGCTGCGGTCGGTCCGTGACGTACGCCCCCTGCTCGAGGTCGAGGGCTGGGACCTCGTCGTCCCGGTCGACGCAGCCGCACCGGACGCGGCGCCGGCACCCGAGCGCCGGCCCGACACGGCGCCCGACCGCACGTCCGGCCTCGGCCTGCGCACGGTGCTCCAGGTCTCGCGCTTCCCGTGGGGCGAGGACCCGATGGCGTGGCTGGCGGACATCGCCCGCGCGGCCGACGAGGCGGGCTTCGCCGGCCTGGCACTGATGGACCACCTGATCCAGGTGCCGCAGGTCGGGCGGGCGTGGGACCCGATCCCGGAGCCGTGGGTGACGCTGGGCGCGATCGCGTCGCTGGGCACGGGCCTCGAGCTCGGCACGCTCTGCACGCCCGTCACGTTCCGCCCGGCCGGGGTCACCGCCAAGGCGGCCGCCACGCTGTCGGCGCTCACCGGCGGCCGGGCCTTCGTCGGGATCGGTGCGGGCTGGTGGGAGCGGGAGCACGCGGCGTACGGCATCGCCTTCCCGCCCGCGCGCGAGCGGCTCGACCAGCTCGAGCGGGCCGTCGTGACGATGCGCGCGCTGTGGTCGGCCGGCACCAAGGCGCACGACGCGCACGGCGTGCAGCTGCCCGAGACCACCGGCTACCCCCGGCCGGCCGCCCCGATCCGCGTCGTCGTCGGCGGGTCGGGCGAGCGGCGCACGCTGCGCATCGCCGCGCAGCACGGCGACGCCTGCAACCTCCGCACCACCGACGAGGAGGAGCTGCGGCGCCTCGTCGGGGTGTTCCACGCGCACTGCGACGCCGTCGGCCGGGACCGCGGCGACGTCGAGGTGACCGTCCTGGACCTCCCGGTCGTCGGCCGCGACCGCGACGACGTGTGGGCCCGCGTGGAGCGGCACCGCGGCCGCACCCTCGCAGCGACGTACGCCGCCCGCACGCACGCGGCGACCGTGGCCGGCCACCGCGAGCGCTGGGCCCGCCTCGCGGGGTTGGGCGTGCGCACCGTCTTCCTCGCCACGCCCGACCTCGACCGTCCCGAGGACGTGCTGGACCTGGCGGGGCTCAACGCCTGAGGGCTCCCGCCGGGAGGCGGGTACTAGCACCATCGGACAGGTCGCCGGGCGACGCGGTCCCGGGCGAGGCTGGAGCCCTCACCTGAGGAGGACCCCATGAACCCGAACACCACCCACCCGCTCACCCGAGTCGTCGCCGCCGTCACGGCCACGTCCGTGCTGGGCCTCGCACCCCTCGTCGCCGCGGCGACCCCCGCCCACGCCGGCGGCGCCGCCCCCACGCTCCGCTCCGGTGGCGACGACGACCCGCCCGGTGACGACCACGGCGGCCGCAGCGGCGACGACGGCACCGACGACAACGGCGGCTCCGGCGGCGACGACGACCGCGTGATCAACACCGGCTCCTGCTCGGCGGGCGCCCGCTGGAAGGTCAAGGTCAAGACCGACGACGGCCGCCTCGAGGTCGAGGGCGAGGTCGACACCAACCGCGCCGGCCAGACCTGGGCGTGGTCCCTGCGCCACAACGGCTCCGTCAGTGCGCGCGGCAGTTCGACCACGACCGCACGCAGCGGCTCCTTCGAGGTGGAGCGCAAGATCGTCGACCTCGCCGGGACCGACCGCGTCGTGTTCCGTGCGACGTACGCCGGTCAGACGTGCCGAGGTGTGGTCAACTTCTGATCCCGACTACCGGCCTCGGAGGAGGTCCCGTGCGCTGGCTGACGAATCCCGTGGTGCAGTTCCTGGCCGCGGGACTCGTCGCGCTGGTGATCGTGGTCCTCGCGACCAGCGCGCTGAGCCGCGACGCGGCCGACGAGGAAGCCATCCACGACGCCCGCGCCCTCACCACGGTGCTGGGCCGCTCGGTGGCCCAGCCCGCCGTGCCGCGCGGCCTGGTCCGGGGCAAGGCGTCCGCGATCGACCAGATGGACTGGCAGGTGCTGGACCGGCTGCTCGTCGGCGACGTACGCCGGATCAAGATCTGGGCCGCCGACGGCACCGTGCTCTACAGCGACCGCACCGAGCTGATCGGGGCGACGTACCCCCTGGACGAGGAGGAGCTCGACGCCCTCGAGACCGGCGGCACCGACGCCGAGCTCTCCGACCTCACCAAGCCGGAGAACCGCTTCGAGCGCGAGATCGGGGGCGACCTGCTCGAGGTCTACACGCGGATCACCTCGCCCGAGGGCGAGCCGCTGCTCTTCGAGGCGTACTTCGCCAGCGACCAGATCGAGCGCCAGCGCGAGGAGGTCCTCGGCCGCTTCCTCCCGATCATGCTGGGCGCGCTCATCGGCCTGATGCTGCTGACGACCCCGCTGGTCCTGCTGCTCACCCGGCGCCTGGACCGTGCGGCCCGCGAGCGCGAGGCCCTGCTCCGGGCCGCGGTCCGTGCCTCCGACGCCGAGCGGCTGCGCATCGCGCGCGACCTGCACGACGGCGTGGTGCAGGACCTGGCGGGCTCGTCGTACGCCCTCTCGACCGTCGCGGCCCGGCCGGCCGTGGACGCCGGCGTGCGCGAGGAGCTCGACGGGGTCGGGCGCTCGCTGCGCACCAGCATGCGGTCGCTGCGCTCCCTGCTCGTCGAGATCTACCCGCCCGACCTGCACACCGGCGGCCTGGCGGCAGCACTGCACGACGTGGTCGCCCCGCTGGCCGCCGCCGGGGTGGCCGTCGACGTGGACGTGAGCGGCGAGGCGTCCGCGGGCGAGGACGCGGTCGCCCTCGTGTGGCGCGTCGCCCAGGAGGGCGTGCGCAACGTCGTGCACCACGCCGCGGCCACGCGCGTCTCGTTGACGGTGCACCGCGAGGACGACCGGCTGGTGCTGGAGATCGTCGACGACGGGCGCGGCTTCGACCCGGCTGCGGGCGCGGACGAGGGCCACTTCGGGCTGCGCACCCTCGACGGCCTGGTCCGCGAGTCGGGCGGGACACTGGAGGTCGAGTCGGCCCAGGGCGAGGGGACGACCCTGCGGATGGAGGTGCCGGCCGGATGATCCGGGTGGTGGTGGCCGACGACCACGCCGTCGTGCGCAGCGGGCTGACCGGGCTGATCGAGGGCACCGACGACCTCGAGGTCGTCGGTGTCGCGGCCAACGGGCGCGAAGCCGTCGAGCAGGTACGCCGGCACCGCCCGGACGTCGCGCTGATGGACCTCCAGATGCCGGACGTCGACGGCGTCGAGGCCACCCGCACGATCGTCGCGGAGGGCCTCGGTGCCGAGGTGCTGGTGCTGACCTCCTTCTCCGACCAGGCGCGCATCCACGCCGCCATCGACGCCGGCGCGGTCGGCTACCTGCTCAAGGACGCCGAGCCGGAGGTCCTGCTCGACGGGATCCGCGCGGTGGCGCGGGGCGAGTCGCCGATCGACCCGCGGGCGGCGCGGACGCTGCTGGGCGCGAGGTCCTCCAGCCGGACCGGTGGGGAGGTCGTCGGGGAGCTGTCGCCCCGCGAGGCCGAGGTGCTGCGCCTCGTGGTCGAGGGGCTGCTCAACAAGCAGATCGCCCAGCGGCTCGGGGTCACCGAGCGGACCGTCAAGGCCCACCTCACCTCCGCCTACCAGCGCATCGGCGTCGCCGACCGCACGCAGGCGGCGCTCTGGGCGCAGCGGCACGGGCTGGTCGACCGCTCCTAGCGACTTCGTCGACCTGTCTAGTGTCGTGACATGCAGACACGCACTCTCGGAACCACCCAGGTCGGCGCCGTCGGACTCGGCCTGATGACCTTCGACCAGTCCGGCACACAGCCGCGCCAGCAGCTCGTCGACACCGTCCGGGCCGCGCTCGACGCGGGCGTCACCCTCTTCGACACCGCCGACGCCTACGGGCCCGGCGACGAGAAGGGTGCGGGCGCGCAGGGCGAGAACGAGCGGCTGATCGCCTCGATCCTCGACGAGCTCGGCGTCCGCGACCGCGTCCTCCTCGCCACCAAGGGCGGGCACGTGCGCACCGACGGCGGAGGCTGGGCGACCGACAGCTCGGCCGACCACCTGCGGCAGGCCGTCGACGACAGCCTCCAGCGGCTCGGGGTCGAGCAGCTCGCGCTGTGGCAGCACCACCGCCCCGACCCGAAGGTCCCCTACGACGAGGTCATCGGCACGGTGAAGGAGATCGCCGACAGCGGCAGGGTCGCCCACGTCGGTCTCTCCAACGCCAACCCGGAGCAGATCCGCGCGGCGCACGCCGTCCTCGGTGACCGCCTGGTCAGCGTGCAGAACCAGTTCTCCCCGGCCTTCCGCAGCTCGCGCCCCGAGATCGACGTGTGCGAGGAGCTCGGCCTCGCGTTCCTGCCGTGGAGCCCGCTCGGTGGCCTGTCCGACGCGAAGGAGCTCGCAGACAAGCACCCGGCCTTCGCGAAGATCGCGTCCGACCGCGGTGTGAGCGCCCAGCAGGTCGCGCTGGCGTGGGAGCTCGCCCAGTCGCCTGTCGTCATCCCGATCCCGGGAGCGAAGCGGCCGTCGTCGATCACCGACTCGGCCGCCGCCGCGGACCTGGAGCTGACCGCCGACGAGCTCGCCGCCCTCGACGCGGGCTGATCCCGTGACGCGCCCCCTCCTGGCCCGCGCGGTCGACACCGCGATGGACCGCTCGCTGGTCCTCGGCTACACGACGATCGGCCTGGCCGTCCGGCGCGCGCTGCCGGGCTGGCCGCCCGACCCGCCGGCCGGTGCCCTGGCCGGCCGCCACGTGCTCGTCACCGGCGCCAGCTCGGGGCTCGGCACCGCCACCGTCGAGGGCCTCGCCGCCCTCGGCGCGGTCGTGCACCTCCTGGTGCGTGACGAGGCGAAGGGGGCGGCCGTGGCCGGGCGGATCCGGGCGGCGCAGCCCGGGTCCGAGCTGCGGCTGTGGCGCTGCGACGTGGCCGACCTCGACGACGTACGCCGTTTCGCGGAGGCGTTCGCGGCGCAGGTCGCGGAGCTGCACGCGGTGGTCCACAACGCCGGCGTCATGCCGCCGTCCCGCACGGAGTCGCCGCAGGGGCACGAGCTCAGCATGGCGGTGCACCTGCTCGGACCGGTCGTGATGACCGAGGCGCTGCGCGGCGTGCTGGCCGGCGGTCGGGTGGTGCTGGTGAGCAGCGGCGGGATGTACGGCCAGCCGCTGCGGGCCGACGACCCGGGCTTCGAGCGCGGCGACTACTCGCCGACGACGTCGTACGCCCGGTCCAAGCGCTGGCAGGTCGAGATGGCACCGCTCCTGGCCGACCGCTGGGCCTCCGACAGGATCACGGTCGCGACCATGCATCCCGGGTGGGCCGACACCCCCGGCGTGCAGGAGTCGCTGCCGACCTTCCGCAAGGTCACCCGGCCGGTGCTGCGGGACGACGCGCAGGGCGCCGACACCAGCGTGTGGCTCGCGGCCGTCGAGCCGGCGCCGCCGACGGGTCGCTTCTGGCACGACCGCGTCGAGCGCCCGACCAGCCTGCTCCCCTCGACGCGCCCGGACGCGCCGACCCAAGACCGCGCGTGGGCCTGGCTGCAGCGGTCCGCGGACCTCACCTGACCGCCCGCGGTAGTTCGGGACGTCCTGGTGGGTCATCCGGGCGCTCGACCTACCGGAACGTCCCTGACTACCCGGCGCGAGGGTCCGCATAGGGTGGCGCGCGTGCTGAGCCTGCAGATCGACGACGCCACCCTGACCGACCTCGAGCCCTGGCACGCCGAGCAGCTCGCGACGATGATGCGCACGCACGGCGCCGACTTCTACGACTGGCTGCCGTGGGAGGGCTTCGAGCAAGTCGACGCGGCGCGCGGCTTCCTCGACGGCTTCGCGAAGTCCCGCGCCGACGGCCGCCGGATCTACGGCATCCGGGTCGGCGGCGAGCTGGTCGGGGCGACCCTGTTCCCCAGCTTCAACGCCCGCTCGCGGACAGCCGAGGTCGGCGTCCTCCTCGCCGGCACCGCCCGTGGCCGCGGCATCGTCACGCGGGTCGTCGCCGCCATGCTCGACTGGGCCGTCACCGAGCGCGGCATCCAGCGCGTGGAGTGGAAGTGCGCCCCCGGCAACGAGCCGAGCCGCCGGCTGGCGCAGCGGCTCGGCTTCACCCACGAGGGCACGCTCCGCGAGGCCTTCCCCGTGCGGGACGAGCGCCAGGACCTCGAGGTCTGGGCCCTCCTCGCCCGCGAGTGGCAGGGCCTCCCGCCGCGGTCGTAGCCCCGCTCCCACCTCCGGCCGGGCGGCCTGGTGCCGGGTAGTCCAGTGGCAGATGGCGGTCTCGCCGGGGTACTCCAGTGGCAGATGGCTGTCCCCGGACGGGAACGACGACCGTCTGCCACTGGACTACCCCGGGGACGGGCGGCAGGAGATGTCGCCGGAAAACTTGACTCGTTCAAGAAAAGGGGGCAGGGTGGCGGTGATGGACGACGACACCACCGAGGGTGACTTCGAGCACCTCCTCCGGGGCGCGGACCTGCGGGTCACCCGCCCGCGGCTGGCCGTTCTCCGTGCCGTACGTCGTCAGCCGCACGCCGACACCGGCACCGTCCTGTCGGCTGTCCGGGCCGAGGAGCCGACGGTCTCCCACCAGGCGGTGTACGACGTCCTCGGGGCGCTCACCGACGCCGGCATCGTCCGCCGCATCCAGCCCGCCGGCTCCGTCGCGCGCTACGAGCTGCGCGTCGGCGACAACCACCACCACGTCGTGTGCCGTTCCTGCGGAGCGGTCGCCGACGTGGACTGCGCGGTCGGCCACACCCCGTGCCTGACCGCCTCCGACTCCCACGGCTTCGTCATCGACGAGGCCGAGGTGACCTACTGGGGCACCTGCTCCAGCTGCTCCGCCCGCCCGACCACCGTCCTCTCGTGACACCGATCGCCATCCCGGAAGGAAAGCCATGACCGACAGCCAGGACAACCGCGCACCCGAGAGCCCCCAGGGGGTGGACCGCAAGGCCGAGTCCGGGTGCCCCGTGATGCACGACTCCGCCACCGCGCAGGGCAGCGAGAGCGAGAACCCGGCGATCGACGCGCCGACCCCGCAGGGTCACCGCCCGCGCACCAACCAGGACTGGTGGCCCAACCAGCTCGACCTCTCCGTCCTCCACGCGCACTCGCCGAAGGGCAACCCGCTCGGCGCCGGCTTCAGCTACCGCGAGGAGTTCGCCAAGCTCGACGTCGAGGCGCTCAAGAGCGACATCGCCGACGTGCTGAAGACCTCGCAGGACTGGTGGCCCGCCGACTTCGGCCACTACGGCGGCCTGATGATCCGGATGAGCTGGCACGCCGCGGGCACCTACCGCGTGCACGACGGCCGCGGTGGCGCCGGCGACGGCGGCCAGCGGTTCGCCCCGCTCAACAGCTGGCCCGACAACGCCAACCTCGACAAGGCGCGTCGCCTGCTGTGGCCGGTGAAGCAGAAGTACGGCCAGAAGATCTCGTGGGCCGACCTGCTCGTGCTCGCGGGCAACGTCGCCCTGGAGGACATGGGCTTCGAGACCTTCGGCTTCGCCTTCGGTCGCGAGGACGTGTGGGAGCCCGAGGAGATCTTCTGGGGTCCCGAGGACACCTGGCTCGGCGACGAGCGCTACTCCGGCGACCGGGAGCTCTCCGGCGCGCTGGGCGCGGTCCAGATGGGTCTGATCTACGTCAACCCCGAGGGCCCCAACGGCAACCCCGACCCGGTCGCCTCGGCCCGCGACATCCGCGAGACCTTCGGCCGGATGGCGATGAACGACGAGGAGACCGTCGCGCTGATCGCCGGTGGCCACACCTTCGGCAAGACCCACGGCAACGGCAACGCCGACCTGGTCGGCCCCGAGCCCGAGGCGGCGCCGCTCGAGGCGCAGGGCCTCGGCTGGTTCAGCACGTCCGGCTCCGGCAAGGCCGGTGACACCGTCACGTCCGGCCTCGAGGTCACCTGGACCGACAGGCCGACCCAGTGGAGCAACCGCTTCTTCGAGATCCTCTTCGGCTACGAGTGGGAGCTCACCGAGAGCCCGGCCGGCGCCAAGCAGTGGGTCGCCAAGACCGACGACGCGATCATCCCCGACGCGCACGACCCGTCGAAGAAGCACCGCCCGACGATGCTGACCTCCGACCTGGCCCTGCGTGAGGACCCGGAGTACGGGAAGATCTCGCGCCGCTTCCTGGAGAACCCCGACGAGTTCGCGAAGGCCTTCGCCAAGGCCTGGTACAAGCTGCTGCACCGCGACATGGGTCCGGTCGGCCCGCACCTGCTCGGCCCCTGGGTTCCCGAGGCCCAGCTGTGGCAGGACCCCGTCCCGGCCGTCGACCACGAGCTGGTCGACGACGCCGATGTCGCCGCGCTGAAGGAGAAGCTCCTCGCCTCCGGCCTGTCGGTGTCGCAGCTGGTCGCGCTGGCGTGGGCCTCGGCCTCGTCCTACCGCGCCACCGACCGCCGCGGCGGCGCCAACGGCGCCCGCATCCGCCTCGAGCCGCAGCGCGGCTGGGCGGTGAACGCCGACCTCGACCTCGACACCTCGATCGCCGCGCTCGAGCGCGTGCAGGAGGAGTTCAACACCGGGTCGAAGAAGGTCTCGCTCGCCGACCTGATCGTGCTCGGCGGCGCCGCGGCGATCGAGAAGGCCGCCAAGGACGCCGGTCACGACGTGACCGTCCCCTTCACGCCGGGTCGCACCGACGCGACGCAGGAGGAGACCGACGTCGAGTCCTTCGGCTACCTCGAGCCCCGTGCCGACGGCTTCCGCAACTGGCTGCGCCAGGGCGAGAAGCTGGAGCCGGAGCGGCTCCTGGTCGACAAGGCCTACCTGCTCGGCCTCTCCGCCCCGCAGCTGACGGTCCTGCTCGGTGGCCTCCGGGCCCTCGGCGCCAACGCCGGCGGCACCGCTCACGGCGTGCTGACCGACCGTCCGGGCACCCTCACCAACGACTTCTTCGCCCACCTGCTGTCCCCGGGCACGCAGTGGAAGGCGTCGGAGTCCGACGAGGGCGTCTACGAGATCCGCGACGTCGCCTCCGGTGACGTGAAGTGGACCGCGACCGCCGTCGACCTGGTCCTGGGCTCCAACTCCCAGCTCCGGGCGCTCTCGGAGGTGTACGCCAGCGACGACGCGCGCGACAAGTTCGTCGCCGACTTCGTGGCTGCGTGGACGCAGGTGATGGACAACGACAGGTTCGACCTCCGAGGCTGAGCCGCATGGATGCGCGGACGGAGCACTTCGAGGGCTCTGACCTCGCGGCCGGCACGTGGGTGCCGTACTACCTGCCCCACTGGTCGAGCCGCGAGGGCACCCGGGCGACGTACGACGTCGCGGGCTCGGTGCTCCGCCTGCGCATCCCCACCGAGCAGGGCCTCTGGTGCCCCGACCGGCACACGCCGGCCCTGCGCACCTCGACCATCGCGTCGGGCCTGTACGCCGGCCCGCTGGGGTCGACGGTCGGGCAGCAGCCCTTCGCCGACGGACTGACGGTCACCGAGGAGCAGGATCCCTTCCGGGGGTGGCTGCTCAGCGGTGGCCGTCTGTCCGTCCGGGCACGTGCCGACCTCACCGCGCGGTCGATGGTCTCGGTGTGGCTCACCGGCTTCGAGGACGAGCCCGAGCGGTGCGGCGAGGTGTGCGTGTTCGAGGTCTTCGGCGACACCGTCACGTCCTCCTCCGCCGGGGTGGGCGCCGGGGTCCACGAGTTCCGCGACCCGGCGCTGCGCGAGGACTTCTCCGTCACGACCGCCGACCTCGACCTGCGCGAGTGGCACGACTACGCCGTGACGATGACCCCCGACGGATGCACCTGGACCGTCGACGGGCAGGTGCTGCGCACCTCCGACCAGTGCCCGACGTACCCCCTCCAGCTCTTCGTCGGGGTCTTCGACTTCCCCGACCGCGACGACGGGACGCTCGGCGAGCACGTGCCGACGTTCGAGGTGGACTCGATCGAGCACACGGAGGCAACATGACCGACCGCGCGACCCCCAACCTGCCCGCGCGCGACCTCGACGCGACCACCGAGTTCTACGCCGCCCTCGGCTTCACCGCGACCTACCGCGACCCCGGCTGGCTGATCCTCGAGCGCGGGAGTCTGATGCTCGAGTTCTTCCCCGACCCCGGGATGGACCCCGCCTCGACCGCCGCGAGCTGCTGCCTGCGGGTCGACGACCTCGACAGCCTGTACGACACCTGCGTGGGCGCCGGCCTGCCGGTGACCCACCTCGGGTGGCCGCGCGTGCACCCGCCGAAGGTCGAGGACTCAGGGATGCGGATCGGCTACCTCGTCGACCCCGACGGGATCCTGCTGCGGCTGGTGCAGAACCCCTGACCCTCAGGGTCGCGTCTCGAGCCAGGTGATCGGGTCGCCGTTGCCCTGATCCAGGCGCGGGTCGAGCGAGTGCCGGACCAGGGCACGGCGGTGGGCCGCGTGCGTCAGCACGTGCGCCACGATGCCGCCGAGGGTGAAGGACTGCGGCGGCTCGCACAGCGCGTCGACGACCGTGTCGCCCCAGCCGCCGCGCTGGGCGGTGTCGGCGACGAAAGACCGCCACCGTGGGGCCACCTCGTCGTGCCGGCGCCGGAGCACCGCGACGTCGGCGGTGCCGTGGTCGGGGAAGTCCGTGCCGTCGATGGCGGCCAGCCAGACCTCCTTGGTGTGCACCTGGGTCCGCAGCAGGACCGCGGGCGACAGGTCGGCCTCGTCGAAGGCGGCCGGCGTCAGCCCGGAGACGGTGGGGCGGTGCAGCGAGTCCTCGGGGGCGGCGGCCGCGAGGTCGAGCAGCGCGGTGGTGTCGGCGAGATCGTGCTCGACGAGCACGGCGGTCAGGTCCATGGAGGCCTCCGTCGGTTCGGCGTCGACCCAGAGGGCGGCCGGCGCGTGGAAGTGGATCCCGCTCGGCGCGGGGAGCCGGTGGGCAGCCAGCTCGCCGGCCCGGCTGGGGGCGATGCCGAAGCTGCGGGAGAACGAGCGCGAGAAGCCCTCGAGGGAGTCGAAGCCGCTCTCCCACGCCACGTCCGTGACCGAGCGCCCCTGCCGGAGCAGCCAGGCGGCCCGCTCGAGCAGCACCCGGCGGCGCAGGCTCGCGGGCGGCTCACCGGTGCGACGGCGTACGACACGGGCGAAGTGCGTCGGCGACGTGAAGGTGCGGGCCGCCATCTCCTCCACGCCGACCTGCGCACCGTCGTCGTCGGCGAGCACTGCGTCGAGGAGGTCCCGGAGCGGATCGCGCGTCATGCGACCAGCGTGACGCACGCGAGCGGATCCGGCTTGACCGTTCTCTCCACGATCCGGCTCAGCCGGTGCCGACCTCGTCGCCGACGCTGATCGTCCCGGAGCTCAGCAGCCGGAAGACCGTGCCGCCGCGGGGCGACCTCAGGGCCTGCATCGCGCCCGGACCGAGGTCGTCGTCGAGCAGGCGGCACGGTGCGGCGATGCGGACGACCTCGAGCTCGACGGCACCGATCTGCATCCGCTCACCGGGACGCGTCGGGATCGGGCCGTGGGTCAGCGTGATGTTGCGGCGGGTGAGGGCCGGGTCGACCGGCCGGCCGAGCGCCTCGCTGGCCGCCGCCAGGTCGTCGAGCGCCTGCACGGTGACGTGCCGGTGGCGGGTGCCGTGGTAGCGGTCGCCGACCAGCCCGGCGCCGGCCTCCGCCTCGACCTGCTCGACCGACTTCGTCGGCAGCCGGCGGCCGGGCGCGACGTGGATGGCGTGGACGCGAGCGGTCACGGCCTCGGTCACGGCCTCGGTCACACCAGCTCGACGACGGTGCGCGCGAGGTCGCTGAGCTCGGGCGTCTCGCCGGCCTCGCGCAGGGCCTCGTCGAGCACGGTGTCGTGGGTGGGCCGGGCGGCCTTGAGGAGCGCCCGGCCGGCGGGCGTCGGCTCGGTGTAGATGCCGCGCCGGTCGTCCTCGCACAGGATGCGCTTGATCAGGCCACGGGCCTCGAGCCGGTTGACCAGGCGGGTCGTCGCGCTGGGCGAGAGACCGGTGGCGCGCGCGAGCTGGGCCATCCGGAGGTGCCAGCCGTCCTGGCGGGACAGCGCGTCGAGCACGGTGAACTCCACGACCGACAGGTCGTGCCGCTCCTGCAGCGAGCGCTCGAGCCGGGCCTCGATCAGCTGGTGGAGCGCGGCGAGGCGGCGCCAGCCCCTGGCCCGCACCTCCACGGCGTCGTCGCTGATGCCCATCGGCGTACCTCTCGTCCTGCGATCCCGTCCTGCGATGTCGTCGACCTCACTTTACCAGCGTTTGCAACATGCCGCGTATGCAACTAATCTCGGAGAAAGTTGCACACGCGCTCTATTGCACACGCTCACCACCTGGAGGAAGTACATGAAGCCGGGACTGCTCGCTCTCGCCGCCGGGGGCTTCGGCATCGGACTGACCGAGTTCGTCATCGCCGGGCTGCTGCCCGAGGTCGCCACCGACTTCGCCGTCGACGAGGCGACCGCCGGCTGGCTGATCTCCGGCTACGCCCTGGCGGTCGCCGTCGGCGCCATCCCGATCACCGCGGGCGTCACGCGGTTGCCACGCAAGGCCGTGCTCGAGGGGCTGATGGTCCTGTTCGTGGCGGGCAACCTGCTCTCCGCGCTCGCCTCGACGTACGAGGTGCTGCTGACCGGCCGCGTCCTCGCCGCCCTGTGCCACGGCGCCTTCTTCGGCATCGGCTCCGTGGTCGCCGCCGACATGGTGGCGCCCGACAAGAAGGCCGGTGCGATCGCGCTGATGTTCGGCGGGCTGACCCTCGCCAACGTGCTCGGCGTCCCGGCCGGCACCTTCGTCGGTCAGCTGTGGGGCTGGCGCTCGACCTTCTGGGCGATCACCGTCATCGGCCTGGTGGCGCTCGCCGCCATCGCCGCGTTCGTGCCGGCCCAGCGGGCCTCGGGCGCGAGCGACCTGCGCTCGGAGGTCCGGGCGTTCGCGGCGCCGCAGGTGTGGGTGTCGCTGCTGCTCACCGTGCTGGGCTTCGGTGGCATGTTCGGCGCGTTCACCTACATCGCCTTCACCCTCACCGGCGTCAGTGGCTTCGCCGCCTCGACCGTGCCCGGGCTGCTCGTGCTCTTCGGCGTCGGACTCGTGGTCGGCAACGCGCTCGGCGGCCGTGCCGCCAACGTCTCGGTCCGCGGCACCCTCCTGGTCGCCCTCGGCGCGCTGGTCGTCGTCATGGTCGTCTTCGCCCTGACCGCCGAGAGCAAGGTGCTCACCGTGATCAGCCTGCTGCTGATGGGCGGCTTCGGCTTCGCGACGGTCCCGGCCCTCCAGATGCGCGTGATGACCTACGCCGGCAGCGCGACGACGCTCGCCAGTGGCGCCAACATCGCCGCCTTCAACCTCGGCAACGCCTTCGGCGCGTGGCTCGGCGGCCTGACCATCGCCGCCGGCCTCGGCTACGTCTCGCCGATCTGGGCCGGGGCGGCGCTCACCGCAGCGGCGCTGGGCATCCTGCTCGTCTCCGGTCCGCGACGGTCCGCGACGACCGGCGCCGACGAGCAGGCGCCGGCGCTGGTCGGCTGAGTCCCGGTCGCCGGCGTCGGACGTCAGGGGCATGATCGCCGTCATGATCACCGAGCCGAAGGCCAACCTGAAGCGCTACCTCGACACCGTCCGCGAGGCGCTGCTGTGGAAGCTCGACGGGGTGGGGGAGCGCGACCTCCGGCTCCCGCGCACCCCCACGGGCACCAACCTGCTCGGCATCGTCCGCCACGTCGCCAACGTCGAGATCGGCTACTTCGGCCCGACCTTCGGCCGCGCCTGGCCCGAGCCCGACCACCCGCTGGTGGTCGACGACGCCGACTACGACGCCGACCCGCAGGCCGACTGGTGGGTGCCGGCCGAGGTCTCGGCGGCCGAGGTCGTCGCCTTCTACCGGCAGGTGATGACCTTCAGCGACGCCACGATCGCCGACCTGCCGCTCGAGGCGACCGGGTCGGTGCCGTGGTGGTCCGACGGCGAGGTCACGCTGCACCAGGTCGTCACGCACGTCATCGTCGACCTCGCGCGGCACGCCGGCCACGCCGACATCCTGCGCGAGGCGATCGACGGCGCGGCCGGCCTCCGGGTCGACGTGTCCAACCTCCCCGACGGCGTCGACTGGCCGGCGTACGTCGCGCGGCTGCGGCTGGTCGCCGAGCAGTTCCCGGCGGGCTAGGCGACCAGCGCCTCGACCAGCACCCGCAGCGCGGCGAGCTGGCGGCGCATGTGGTCGGGGTCGCCGGTGGACCGGCACAGGATGAAGGCGCCCTCGAAGGTGACGAAGACGTGGTCGGCGAGGGCCTCGAGGTCGTGGTCGGTGTCGCCGAGCGCGTCGCGCAGCAGCGTGACGATCTCCTCGCGCCAGGCGACCACGGCGCCCAGGATCGCGCCGGTGGCCTCCGGGCCGGCGAGCTGCCGCTCGGTGAGCACCGAGACGTAGAGGCAGTTGGACTGCGCCGACATGATCTCGTCGCCCCGGCCCTCGAAGTGGCGGACGAACTCCACCAGGCGGACCTTGGGGTCCTCGAGGTGGGCGACCGCGGCGAGCCCGTCGTGGAGGGTCTGCACGTCGTGCGCGGCGTAGCGCTCGACGAGCTGCTCGCCGAGGTCGGTCTTGGAGGAGAAGTGGTGGAAGAAGGCGCCCTTCGACGACCGCGCCTCGGCGATGACCTGGTCCACGGAGGTCGCGGCGAAGCCGTTGTCGGTGACCAGGCGCTCGGCGGCGTCGAGGAGCCGGATCCGGGTGGCAGTTCCGTCGCGGGGCATGACACCACTTGTACCAGACCGGATGGTCTGCTAAAACAGACCAATCAGTCTGAAACCCTCGGGAGGGTCCGATGAGCACATCTCCGAGCACGGCACCGACAGGTACGACGACCGGGTGGCGGCTGCCCGACGTGGCCGCGGGGTGGGTGACCGACGCCGGCCTCGAGACCGACCTGATCTTCCACCGAGGGATCGACCTCCCGGACTTCGCCGCCTTCCCCCTCGTGGAGGACGAGCAGGGGAGTCGCGCGCTCGACTCCTACTACCGCGGCTTCGTCGAGGTGGCGGCCGGCGCGGGCGCCGGGCTGCTCCTCGAGACCCCGACCTGGCGGGCCAACCCCGACTGGGGTGCTCGGCTCGGCTACGACGCCCCCGCCCTGCGCCGCGTCAACGCGCGGGCGGTCGAGGGGCTGCGGGCGCTCGCCGAGGAGGTGCGCGACCGGGCCGCCGAGGTCCAGGTGGTCGGGTCGATCGGCCCGCGCGGTGACGGCTACGTCGCCGGCGAGATGGAGGCCGAGCAGGCGGCCGACTACCACCGTGCCCAGGTCGCCGCCTTCGCCGACGCCGGTGCGGACCTGGCGACGGCCTACACGCTGACGACGGTCGCCGAGGCGATCGGGGTCGTGCGCGCGGCCGCGGACGTCGGGCTGCCCGTGGGCATCGCCTTCACCGTCGAGACCGACGGCCGGCTGCCGGACGGCACGACGCTCGGCGACGCGATCACCGGCCTCGACGCGGCCACGGGCACCGGGGCCGCGCACGTGCTCGTGAACTGCGCCCACCCCGACCACGTGGCGGGCGGCGTCGACGACGGGGCTCCCTGGCTCGGCCGGATCGCCGGGCTGCGGGTGAACTCCTCGCGGCAGAGCCACGCCGAGCTCGACGAGGCGGAGGAGCTGGACGAAGGTGACCTGTCCGACCTGGCCGCCACGACCCGGGGCCTCCTCGGGCGCCTGCCCGCGGCCCGCATCGTGGGTGGGTGCTGCGGGACCGACGTACGCCACGTCGCGGCGATGTGGGCCGACGGGTCCCCGGTCGCCCGGTGATGGGGCACTGAGGAGGAGGCGCGCTGTCGGTGCCCCCGCCTAGGGTTCCGGTGTGCCCCTGGACGACGAGATGGACGCCATCCCCGCGGACCCGGCCGCGCCACAGGTCGAGGCGCACCTGCCGCCCGGCGTCACCCGCGGCCCCGAGACGCTGCGCGCCTTCCGCGCGGTGCTGGTCAACACCCTCGTCGCCAACGTCACCTCGAGCTACCTCTGGTTCGCGCTGACCTTCTGGGCCTACCTCGAGACCCGCTCCGTGATGGCCACGTCGATCATCGGCGGCGGGTTCATGCTGTTCACCGCGGTCTTCGGCACGTTCTTCGGCACGCTCGTCGACCACCACCGCAAGAAGCAGGTGATGGTCACCTCCTCGACGATCACCCTGGTGACCTACGCGCTCGCCGGCGTGCTGTGGGTGCTGCTGGGCGAGGAGCGGCTGGCCGACTGGGGGAGCGCCTGGTTCTGGCTGTTCGCGGCCGTCATCCTCGTCGGCGGCGTGGTCGAGAGCTTGCGCAACATCGCGCTGTCGACCACCGTCACGCTGCTCGTGCCCGAGGACGGCCGCGACAAGGCCAACGGCCTGGTCGGCACCGTGCAGGGCATCGCCTTCATGATCACCAGCGTCTTCAGCGGTCTCAGCGTCGGCCTGCTCGGCATGGGCTGGACGCTCGGCGTCGCGCTCGCCCTGACCGGTGTGGCGCTGCTCCACCTGCTGCCCATCTCCATCCCCGAGCTCGACCCCGAGCCGGAGGAGGGCGCGTCCCGCTTCGACGTGCGCGGTGCTGTCGTCGCGATCCGCGCCGTGCCCGGGCTGGTGGCGCTGATCCTCTTCTCGACCTTCAACAACCTGGTCAACGGCGTCTACATCGCGCTGATGGACCCCTACGGCCTCACCCTCTTCAGCGTCGAGGCGTGGGGCATCGTGCTGGGCGTGACCGGCCTCGGCTTCGTCGTCGGCGGTGGGCTGGTCGCCCGATTCGGCCTCGGGAGCAACCCCGTCCGCACGCTGCTGCTGGTCAACCTCGGCATCGCCGCCCTGGGCATGACGTTCACCGTGCGCGAGTGGGCCTGGCTCTACGTCCTGGGCATCTTCGTCTTCATGTGCATCATCCCGGCGGCCGAGTCGGCGGAGCAGACGATCCTCCAGCGGGTGGTGCCGTTCCGCACCCAGGGGCGGGTCTTCGGCTTCGCGCAGAGCGTCGAGGTCGCGGCCAGCCCGATCTCGGCCTTCCTCATCGGGCCGATCGCGGAGTTCTGGCTGATCCCCTACATGGAGTCGTCCGAGGGCCGCTCGACCTGGGGCTGGCTGCTCGGCAGCGGCGAGGCCCGCGGCATCGCGCTGGTCTTCCTCGGTGCCGGCCTGATCATGCTCGCCACGGTCACGCTGGCCCTCGCCTCCGCCCCCTACCGCCGCCTCTCCCGCGCCTACGCCGACGCGCCACCGCAGCAGCTCGAGACCGCCACCTGACGACCGGGCACTTCGTCCCCGTCAGGCCGACTCGGGACGGGGAGGAACCGCCCGGTCGGTGGGCAGGACGGGGAGGAACCGCCCGGTCAGGCGGGCATGCGGGCGTCGAGGAAGCGCACGGTGCGATTCATCGCGGCGATGAAGGCCGGCCCGAACGCGTGCCCGTCGTCGTACCACTCCAGGGTGGAGTCGACGCCGGCGTCGGTGAGCGCCGCCTGCGTCGCCCGGGCCCAGGCCGGCGGGCAGGTGTCGTCCACCCGGCCGTGGGCGAGCAGCACCGGCTCGGTGATCTGGTCGAACGCCGGCCGCGACGAGACGCCCCGCCAGAACTCCGGGTCGTCGTCGGGCAGGCCGTGGCGGCCGCGGAAGCCGGCCCGCAGCTGATCGACCGGTGCGTCGGGCCGCTGGAAGTGGTCGAAGTTCTGGCCCTCGAGGCTCGACACCGAGGCCCACGCGACACCGGCGGCCACCAGCCCCGGCTCGGCCGCGAGCGCCTTGAGCACCACGCCGCTGCCCATCGAGCGGCCGAAGAGGGCGATCCGGTCGGGGTCGACGCGGACGTCGCGCGACTCGCGCAGCGCGTGGACGGCGGCGACGACGTCCGCGCTGTAGCCGAGCCGGACGGCGGTCTCGATGCGCGGGTCGTCGGTCGACTCGGCGTGGTTGCGGTAGTCGACGTGCAGCGCGACGTAGCCGCGGTCGGCGAGGAAGCCGCGCTCGCGGGTCATGCCCTGGCCGCGGACGTAGTAGGCCGGATCGATGTAGCCGTGCGCGAGCACCACTGCCGGCCACCCCTGACCGCCCCGCGGGCCGCGCCCGGTCGGCACGTTGAGCACCCCGCTGATCCGCAGCGGCGCGGACCCGGCGCCGGAGGTCGTCGAGCCGAACGTGACGTCGTACGACGTGTAGGTGGCCGTGCGCTCCCGCACCGCGCCGAGCCGCAGGCCGCCCCCGGTCAGGTCCGCCTCGGCGAGGGCCGCCACGGAGATCGGGTGTGCCGGATCGGTCGGCTCCGAGGTGGGCTCCGAGGCGGGGGCCGAGGGCGGCTCCGAGGACGGCGGGGCCGCCGCGGAGTTGCTCGAGGAAGAGGCGCCGGGCGGGTCCGCTGACCCGGACCCCTCCGAGCAGGCGGCCAGCAGGGGCAGGGAGACGAGGGCCGTCGTGGCCAGCTGGGCGGCTCGCCGCCGGGGGGCGTCCATGCTCCCAGTGTGCGGGACGCCTCCCAGCGGGGTCACCGGTCACATCTGCGGTCGCCCCTGCGTCAGGAGGATGGACCGCGCACACGAGAGGGTGACCCCATGGACCAGACGGAGATCTTCGAGGCCGAGCGACCGCGCCTGCTCGGCATCGCGAGCCGCGTGCTCGCCGACCACGCCGAGGCCGAGGACGTCGTACAGCAGGCGTGGCTGCGGCTGGACCGGACGGTCACCCGCGACGCCACCGAGATCGAGAACCTGCCGGCCTGGCTGACCACGGTCACCACGCGGCTGTGCCTCGACCGGCTCCGCGCCCGCACGCCCGTGCCGGTCGAGGACGTGGAGTTCGGTGACCACGCGGACCTCGCCGGGACCGCGCCCGACCCGGCGGACGACGTGGCGCTCGCCGACACCGTCGGCATCGCCCTCCAGGCCGTCATCGACCGGCTGTCGCCGCGCGAGCGGGTCGCCTTCGTGCTGCACGACAGCTTCGGGTTCGAGTTCACCACCATCGCCGCCGTCCTCGACACCACGCCCGCTGCCGCGCGCAAGCTCGCCTCCCGCGCCCGTTCCAAGGTCGCCCAGCCGTCCTCCGAGGACGCGCTCGCGGACTGGGAGGTGGTCGACGCCTTCATGGACGCCGCCCGCGGCGGCGACTTCGAGCGACTGCTCCAGCTGCTGGCGCCCGACGCCGTGGTCGGCGCCGACGAGGCCGCGATCCTCATGGGCACCCCGGCGTCGATCGAGGGCCGCGACGAGGTGGCCACCTTCTTCAACGGCAGCGCCCAGACCGCCCTCGCGGTCTTCGTCGGCGACCGGCCCGCCTCCGCCTGGTACCTCAAGGGCGAGGCCAAGGTGGTCTTCGACTTCGAGGTCGCTGACGGCCAGGTGCGGGGCATCACCTTCCGCGCCGCCCCCGACGTCCTCGCCCAGGTCGTACGCCGCGACGGTGCCGACCCGAAGTAGATCCCAGCAGATCCGGAGCAGCGGTCACATCCGTGCCCGCCCGATCGTCAGACCAGCAGGACCCCGACGGAGGAGAGATCCCGATGAAGACCATGACCTGCCGCCAGCTCGGCGGCCCGTGCGACCTGGCCCACCGCGGCGAGACCCACGACGACGTGATCAACGCCCAGGACCAGCACCTCAAGCAGGCCGAGAAGGAGGGTGACAAGGCCCACCAGCCGGCCCGCGACGAGATGAAGGGCCGGTGGCGTCATCCGAAGAAGTCGCTCGGCTGGTACCGCGACATGAAGGCCGCCTTCGCCGCCCTCCCCGAGGACTGACGCTTCACCTGGTGGACAGTCAGCGGCGACGGTCCGCCAGCAGCCAGGCGGCGCCGGCCGCCGCGGCGGTCACGCCGCCGACCGACGGCCAGCGGCCGATCTTCTTCGCCAGCGGGTGCGAGACGCCCATCGCTGTCCAGTAGGCCGCGGTGAGCCCGGCGGCGAGCGGCGCCTCGCCGACGGCGTACCACTGCCGGGCGGCCACCGCGTTGGCGCCGAGCATCGCGGCTCCGCCGAGGGGACGTACGCCGGTCTGCTGGGCGAGGACGAAGCCGCCGACGAGGCCGCCGGCGAGCAGGGGAGCGGTGGGGACGCGGGTCAGGTCGGGCACCGCTCGAGCCTAGCCAGCGGTCCCACGCACCCGGCCCGACTAGGGTCTGGCCATGGGACACCGCCGTCCGCCGCTGCACCACGACGCGCCGCCCGACGGGCTGGTGTGGCACTACACCAACGGCATCGGGTTGCTCTCGATCCTGACCAGCCACACGCTGTGGGCCACCTCCGCCCAGTTCCTCAACGACGCCGGCGAGGTCGAGTTGGCGGTGGAGCTGCTCGAGCGGGAGCTCCGCGAGCGGGCCGCGCAGGAGGAGGGCTTCTTCCGCGACGCGGCCGCGCTGATCGAGGAGAACGGCATCGACCACAGCGTCTCGCCCGGCCTCTTCTTCGTGCTCTCCGCGTCGGGCGGCTGGGACCTCCTCGCCATGTGGCGCAACTACGGCGGGCAGGGTGAGTCCTACGCCATCGGCCTCGACCCGGCCTCACCCCTCGCTGTGCTCGCCACCGAGGTCGACACCGGCCCGACGCAGGTCCGGCACCGGCCGTGGACCCCGGTCCGCTACTCGGCCGAGGACCAGGCCCGGCTCGTGGACGCGGTCTTCGACGACCTGCCGCACGAGATCCAGCGGGCCCTGTCGCTGGCCTCGTCGGGCGCGAGCAAGGCCGAGGTCCTCGACGACGCAGCCGACCTGCTCGACGACATGGAGCAGGCGCTGCTGCTGATCAAGCACGAGGGATTCACCGACGAGCGGGAGACCCGCCACTGCACGGTGATCTACCGCGGGACCGGGGACGGGCCGCTGCCGGGAGGGCTCGTCCGCTACCGGGCCACGCCCTACGGCATGGCGCCCTACCTCAGCCTGACGGGCGGCGACGGCATCCGGTCGGTCCGCACGGACGCGGCCCGGCTGCCGGTCCGCGCGATCGCGATGTCGCCCTCGCCCAACGGCCCGGCCGCCGTCGACTCGCTGCTCGCCCTGCTGGCCGAGCACGGGTACGACGGCGTGCCGGTCGTCAGGTCGCGGATCCCGTTCCGCGGGTGACCCGGGGTCGGTCCGCGGTCAGTTGTGGCCGACGCGGCCCTCGCTGCCGGCGGCCCAGCAGGTCTTCCCGACGCAGTCGACGACGTGGTAGCCCTTGTCGCTGACCCGCTGCCAGGTCGCGCCGCCGTCGCGGGTGACGCTGGACCCGGCCGAGCCGTCGTAGTCGCCCGTCGCGAGGGCGTACCGCCAGCCGCGGAGCACCGTCACGTCCTCGCCGATGTGGGTCAGGTCGCCGCCGAGGGTCCACGTCCGGCCGTTGCGGGTGTACGCCGTCGTGTCGGCGGTGTCCTCGGCGTCGGCGAAGTCGCCGCCCACGACGATGCCGCGGTGCGGCGTCGCGAAGGCACCGGCGAAGCCGCCGGCTGCCTCGCCGGCCGGGATGCCGGACTCGACGGCCGTCCAGGTCAGGCCGCGGTCGACGGACTTGAGCACGCGCGACTTGGCCCCGCCGGTGATGAGGAAGGCCGCGCGGCCCGCGGTCACCAGGCAGTCACCGCTGGCGGCGAAGCCGAACTCCTTGTCGGAGGCCGGCATGCCCTTGGACGGCAGCACCTCCCAGGTCCGCCCCCGATCCTCGGTGGAGAGGATGCGCAGCTTGCCGTCGACCGGGTCGCTGACGGCCAGGCCGCGGCGGCCGTTGCCGTAGAAGGCCATGCAGTCGTAGAACGCGTCCTCGTCGTCGTTGCGGAAGGACTCCGTCCACGAGGCGCCGCCGTCGGTGGAGCGGTAGATCCGCGACGCGTCGCCGGGGCCGATCGCCAGGACGTGCGCGACCTTGCCGTGCACCTCGACGTCGCGGAACGACAGGCCCGCTGTGTCGTCCGGGCTCACGTCCGTCCACGTCTCGCCGCGGTCGGTGGTGCGGAAGACCCGCGCGGGCCCGCCGTCGGTGAGGCTCTCGCCGGTGACCCAGGCTTCGTTGCGGCTGACCGCCTCGAGGCCTCGGAAGTTCTGGTCGGCGTCGAGCACCTTCTCGGTCCACCCGTCCTTGAACGGGTTGGGTCCCTTGGGCTTGGCGCCGGCGTGGCCGGGTGCGGCCGTGGTGCTGGCGGGGAGGGTGAGGGCCAGTGCGGTCAGCACTGCCACGGGGATGAGGGTCGCTCCGAGTCGTCGCATCCGGCCACCCTGCTCCGCACCCACTGCCTTGTCCAGACTCGACACCGGGACGCGCATGCGGTAGCCGAACGTCCGGAACCGGCGCTAGCGTCGCCCGCATGAGCACCGACGAGACGACCGGCCGGGCCGACGTGTGGGTCCCGCCGTGGTGGGAGCCGCCGCTGGCCGGCACCGAGGTCGAGCACCTGCTGGGCGCGCTGGGCCGGCTGCGGGCGACGTTCCGCTGGAAGGCGGGCGGGCTCGACGAGGCCGGCCTGCGGCACCGGCTCTCGCCGTCGACCCTGTCGCTCGGCGGACTGCTGCTCCACCTCGCCGCGGCCGAGGACTATTACCTCCTCACCAAGCTGCGCGGGATCGAGCTGGAGGAGCCGTGGGCCTCGATGGGCTCCGACGGCAGCAACGACTGGGAGTTCACCCACGCCGACACGATGTCCGCCGCCGACCTGTACGCCGCGTACGACGAGGCGGTCGAGCGCGCCGACGAGCGGATCGAGGCCGCGATCGCGGAGGGAGGTCTCGACCTGGTGGCTCATGTCGACGACGGCAACGGCAACCACCCGCGGCTGCGCCGGCTGCTCTTCGACATGCTCGAGGAGTACGGCCGCCACACCGGCCACGCCGACCTGCTCCGCGAGGCCGTCGACGGGCTCGTCGGTGAGGACCCGCCGGACGGGTGGGCTCCCTGATGCCTGGACCGGAGGGATTCGACTACGAGGTCCGCGGCGCGGAGGTGCTGATCACGCACCGCGGCCGACGCGCGACCGTGCTGCGGGGCAGCGCGGCCGCCCGCTTCCTCGACGACGTCGAGCGCGAGGACGACCAGGAGCTGATGGCGCGCGTCACGGGCAACTACCGCCGCGGCAACGAGCGCACCGCGAAGCAGCACCCGCGCAACGCGGGCCGCTGACGACGGACCGGAGCGGGCCCTACTCGGACGGCTCCGGGGTGTCGACGTCCTCGCACTCCACCTTCGGGTTCACCCCGGTGTAGTTGAGCGGTCCGGCGACGACGTTGAGGGCGATGTCGGCCGCCTCGGAGCAGTTGGTGTCCGTGTCGTCGAAGTAGCCGCGCTGGAAGGCGGCGAAGGCGCCGATGACCAGCCAGATCACCACCAGGATGCCGATCAGTCGTCCCATGGGTCCTCCTCGTGTCGTCCGGCCTCGTGGGCCGGTCGACCGAGCATGCGCCGCGCCGGACGGGTCTGCCACCCTCCCAGGGGTAGGGCGGCCGGGCGGACCGTCAGGCGCTGACCTTGCGCCAGGCCCGCAGGACCAGGTCGGTGTGGTGGTGGGCGCCCGGGCCCTCCGGTGCCGTACGACCCTGCTCCCCGGCCACCTCGATCGTCCAGTCGGTCGGCGACAGCGAGGCGAGCACGTCCTCGTGCCGGACGTAGTCGTCGGGGTCGAAGCCGTGCTCGCGCGCCCGCTCGCGGTCCACGTGCGCGTGGTGCACCACCAGCAGCGTGCCGCCCTCCGCGACGGCGTCGAGCAGCACGTCGATCACCGCCCCGTCCGCACGGAGGAGTGCCGGGTAGAACACCGACACCAGGTCGTACGCAGCGTCCTCGGCGAGGTCCTCGAGCCCTTGGTGCAGCCAGCGGACCTCGACCCCGGCCTCCTCGGCGGCCGCCCGGGCGCGGGCGAGCGCCTTGCCGGAGACGTCGAGCCCCTCGACGGTCCAGCCGCGTCGCGCCAGCCAGACGGCGTCGGCGCCCTCGCCGCAGCCCACGTCGAGCGCCGTGCCGGGAGCCAGGCCCGCGACCTCGCGGACCAGTGCCTCGTTGGGGTGGCCGCTCCACATGGCGGCGTCGCCGTAGCGGTCGTCCCACGCCTCCGGGCTGTGGTGGGTGTGGTGCTGGTCGCTGATGGCCCTCAACTCCTAGGGTGCGTCCATGACGATCATCGCTGTGGTCCTCGCGGTCGCGGCCGCGCTGCTGCACGTCTACATCTTCGTCCTCGAGTCGTTCCGGTGGAACGAGCCGTCGACCCGCAGGACCTTCGGCGTCTCGGAGGCCGACGCGGCGGTGCTGGCCCCGATGGCGTACAACCAGGGCTTCTACAACCTCTTCCTCGCGATCGTCACGCTCGTCGGAGTCGCGCTGCTGGGCAGCGAGAACGTCGCCGGCACCGCCCTCGCCCTCGCCGGCACGGGCTCGATGCTCGCGGCCGCGGTCGTGCTGGTCACGCACGACCGGTCGATGGTGCGCGCCGCGGCCACCCAGGGCACGGTCCCGCTCCTCGCGGTCGTCTTCCTGCTGCTCCAGCTCTGAGCGGTCAGGCCGTCGGCGCGACGGCCTTCTGGCCCTCCACCCAGGAGTGCACCAGCGAGACCACGGAGGCTCCCTCTCCGGTGGCCGAGGCGACCCGCTTCATCGATCCCGCCCGGATGTCGCCACCGGCGAAGATGCCCGGCAGCGAGGTGGCGAGGTCCTCGGGCGGGACCTCCTCGCGCCACAGCTCGCGCGGGATGTCGCGACCGGTGAGCACGAAGCCGCGCTCGTCGCGCAGCACCTCGTCGGGCAGCCACGAGCACTCGGGGGCCGCTCCGATGAGCAGGAAGAGCCCGCGCGCCTCGACCCGCTCGCGCTCGCCCGAGTCGACGTCCTCCAGGTCGAGCCACGCCAGGTGGCGTACGTCGTCGGGCCCGCCGTCGACGACGCGCGTCGACCCGCGCACGGTGATGCGTGGGTTCCACTCGATCTCGTTGATGAGGTACGACGACATGGTGGCGGTGAGGTCGGGACGCCGGACCGCGATCGTCACCCGGCTGGCGAAGCGGGCCGCGTGGATGGCGGCCTGCCCGGCGGAGTTGCCCCCGCCGACGATGACGATGTGGTCGCCGGCGAGCTCGCGTGCCGCGGCCATGGCCGCCCCGTAGTAGACGCCGTTGCCGACGAGGTCCTCCAACGACTCCACCCCGAGCCGGCGGTAGTTGACGCCCGTGGCGACGAGGACCGCCCGCGTGTGGACGTCGCCGCCCTCGGTGTGGACGATGTGGTGCCCGCCGTCGTGGCAGGGGGAGATGCCGGTCGCGGGCCAGCCGGTGAAGAAGCGCGTGCCGAACCGGAGCGCCTGCCCGCGGGCGCGCTGCGCGAGGCGCATCCCGGAGATCCCTCGCGGGAAGCCCAGGTAGTTGCGGATCATCGAGCTCGTGCCGGCCTGCCCGCCGATGGCCTCGGCCTCGAGGCACACGGTCGCGAGGCCCTCGCTCGAGGCGTACACGCTCGCCGCGAGCCCGGCCGGTCCGGCGCCGACGACGACCAGGTCGACCACCTCGTCGACGTCGATCTCGTCGGGTCGGCCGTAGAGCTGGTTGGCCAGGGCGCGGACGCTCGGGCAGTGGCCGCACCAGCCGGCGAGCGAGCTGACGACCGGCCACCGGCCCTCGTCCTCGGGGCACTGGGCCATCACCTCGCGGCCCACCTCGCTGTCGGGGTGGTGCACGCCGGCCGGCATCCCGACCCGGGCGAGGTAGTCGAGCAGCTCGCGGGTCAGCACGTCCTTCTCGGGCGTGATGATCCGGACGTTCTCCACCACCGGGGTCGCGACGGTGGCGTTCCACTCGTTGAGCATCTCGCCGACCGCGCCGTGGAACTCCTCGTCGCGCGGACCCTGCGGCATCAGCAGCAGCGCGTCGACCTTTCCGGCGGCGACCGCGTGCCGGAAGTCGGCGTTGTCGACGCGGAAGCGGCTGATGTGCGAGACCAGCAGGCGGCGGGCGGTCGGGACGACCTTCCGTGTGCCGCCGATCAGGGCGTAGAGCTTGTCCTGGTCGTGATCGGTGTCGACGACGAACAGCGCGACCGGGTGGCCCGAGGCGAGCAGCTCCTTGGCCGAGGCCTTGGCGGCGGGCTCGTCACCCACCAGCCGGACGTCGTACTCCTGCTCGTAGCGGGCGAAGGCGTCGCCCAGCTCCTCCCCGTGGTGCGCAGAGGCGATGACGATCGCGGGCTTTCCCATGTCCGTGGAGCCTAGTGCGGTCCCCCGCGGGGTAGTTAGGGACGTTTCGGTAGGCCGAAGCCCGGGTTCACCTACCAGAACGTCCCTAACTACCCCAGGAACGCGAGCCCGCTACCCGGTGAGGTTGTGGACGTAGCACCAGCGCCAGGACTCGTCCGGCTCGGCGGACTCGACGACGGGGTGGAGGGTCTCGTGGAAGTGCGCGGTGGCGTGCTTGCCGATCGAGGAGTCGCAGCAGCCGATGTGGCCGCACTCCAGGCACTGCCGCAGCGACACCCACCGGATGCCGTCGGCCAGGCACGTCGCGCAGCCCTCGCCACGCTCGGTGTCGACGGCGGGGTGGGACTCGAGGTCCTCGCACTGGCGCCCGGCCGTGAAGACGAGCGTGCTGGTGCGCACGCTCTCGCGGGCGTCGCTGCCGGCGTCGAGCATCGACTCCTCGATGTCGAGCATGCCGAGCACCTGGCTCACCACCTCCGACGGGAGCTTGCCCTTGCTCCGCACCAGCAGCACCTTGGCACGCTCGGCCTCGATCATCTCCCCGCGGATCCGGGCGTAGAGCTCCGACGGCGTCTCCTGGCCGGGTGCCGTGGCGAGCTGCTCCCACGCCGCGAACGTGCGCTGCTCGAGGCGGGCCCGGATCTGCTCGGACACCCCGTGCTGGTCGTCGTACTCCAGCTCGGCGAGCTTGGCGAACCCGGCGTCGGAGGCCTGCTGGAGCAACGCGGCGCGGGACAGGGCGTCCTCGGCCGGGTCGGGAGGGGGTACGTCGAGCAGGCGGGTGACCAGCGGCAGCGACAGGCCTTGGAGGAACAGCGTGCCGGCCACCACGGTGAAGGCGACCAGCAGCAGCACCTCGCGGTGGGGCGCGTCCTCGGGGATGACGAACGCCGCGGCCAGGGTGACCACGCCGCGCATCCCCGCCCAGCCGATGAGGAAGGTCCAGGTGGGCGGGATCGGGTTGGAGCGGCGGAAGATCCAGGTGACGTACATGTAGACCAGCCGCACGACGATGACCGTGGCGAGGGTCGCCCCGCAGACCAGTGCGATCCGGCCGACGGAGAGGGTGGACTCCCGCACGTCCTCGAGGATCCAGTCGAGCTGGAGGCCGATCAGCAGGAAGACGGTGTTCTCCAGGACGAAGGCGACCGTGCGCCAGGTGATCCGCTCGGTGATGCGCGACTGGGCGGTCTGGATGATCGGCGCCTTGTGGCCCAGCAGCAGGCCGGCCACCACGACCGAGATGACGCCGGAGGCGTGGATCTCCTCGGCGGCGACGAAGGCGGCGAACGGGGTGAGGAACGAGATCGCGGTGTCCATCAGCGGGTCGCTGATCCGCTTGCGCAGCCACGCCACCAGCAGGAAGGCCCCGATGCCGATCAGCACGCCGCCGCCGGCCGCGCGCACGAAGTCGATCCCGACCTCGCCCATCGCGACGCCCCCGGACAGGGCGGCGACCGCGGTGCGGAGGGTGACGAGCGCGGTGGCGTCGTTGAGCAGCGACTCGCCCTCGAGGATCGTCACCACGCGGCGGGGGAGTCCGATCCGCCGCGCGACCGCCGTGGCGGCGACGGCGTCGGGCGGGGCGACGACCGCGCCGATCGCGATCGCGGCCGCCCAGCCGATGCCGGGCACCAGCCACTCGACGACCGCGGCGACCGCGAGGGCGGACACGACGACCAGGAGCACCGAGAGCCGCAGGATCGTGCCGCGGTTGGCGTTGAAGTCGACCAGCGAGGTCTGGATCGCGGCGGCGTAGAGGAGGGGTGGCAGCAGGCCGAGCAGCACGACCTCGGACTCGAGGTGGATGGTCGGCACACCGGGGACGTACGACGCCGCCGCGCCGACGAGGATCAGCAGCAGCGGCGCCGGGACGTGCAGGCGGTCGCTCACGGCGGTCGCGGCCAGCACGACGGCCGCCATCGAGACGAGGAGGAGGGCGAGTTCCACCTCGCGATTGTGGCGGGTCGGGGCGCGATCAGACCATCGCGTTCACGATCAGCGGACGACGTCGTAGCGCTGCAGCGTGATGCCGTTGGCGTACGCCGCGTGCTCGACGAGGGACAGCTTGGTCTTGTCGCCCTCGCCGAAGAGCCGCTTGCCGCTGCCGAGGAGGAGCGGGAAGACGAGCAGCGTGTAGCGGTCGACGAGGCCGGCCCGGGCCAGGCCCTGCGCGAGGGTGGCGCTGCCGTGGACGTGGATCTCACCGCCCTCGGTCTCCCTGAGCGCGGCCACCTCCTCGAGCGAGTGGAGCACCCCGACGGTGCCCTCGCCCCAAGGCGCGGTGTCACCGTCGATGGTCGTGGAGACGACGTACTTCGGCATCGCGTTGTAGGTCGCGAACTCCTCCATCGAGGGCCACACCGGGGCGAACTCGTCGTAGGACCGCCGTCCGAACATGAGCGCGCTGGCCTCGCCCATCTCGCGGCCCTTGATCTCGTAGGCCGCCTCCTCGAAGTCGACGTCCTTGAAGGTCCAGCCGGCGTGGGGATGGTCGCCGCCGCCGGGCGCCTCCATGACGCCGTCGAGGGACAGGAAGGTGGTGATGACGATGGGTCGCACGGGTGCAGCCTCTCTGGTGGAGTGGTGGGGTCAGGCGGCGAGCAGGTCGTCGATCTGGTTCATCGCCAGGGTGGCGCCCTCGACCATCCCCATCGCCAGGACCTGCTCGAGCGCCTCGGTCGTGGCGTACGTCGCGACGAAGGTGGCGCGGGTGCCACCGTCGACCTCGGCGAAGCCGTAGGAGTTGACCGACTCCGGGAGCGAGGTGTTGGGGGCGAACGACTCGTCGACGGCGAAGCCGTCCCTGAAGTCGAACCCGGTCGGCGCCGAGACGTCCGTGACGGTCCAGTAGCCGTAGTACTTCTCGCCCTCCGGGCTGGTCATGTAGTAGTTCATCCGGCCGCCGGGGCGCAGGTCGTGGTCGACGAAGGTGGCGGGGTAGGTGGGCGGTCCCCACACGCGCTCGAGCTGGCGGGGGTCGTCGTAGACCGCCCAGACGCGGTCGAGCGGCGCGGCGAAGTCGGCGGTGATGGTGAGGGTGCGGGAGTCGAGGTCGGTGGTGACGTCGGTGACAGGCATGGGTCAGTCCGTTCGGTGAGTGGATGGGTCGGTCGGATGGGCGTCCTGGGCGAAGAGCTCGTCCATGCGGGCGATGCGGCCGCGCCAGAGGGCTTCGAGGTCTGTCAGCATCGCGCCGATCGACCGCACGGCCTCCACCTCGCCGCTGGCCAGCGCCTCGCGGCCCTGCCGACGCTTGGTCAGCAGGCCCGCGCGCTCCAGCACGGCGACGTGCTTCTGCACGGCCGCGAAGCTCATGTCGTAGCTCTTCGCGAGGGACGAGACGGAGTGCTCCCCGGCCAGCACCCGGCGCAGGATGTCGCGGCGTGTGCGGTCGGAGAGCGCGTGGAACCAGGCGTCCGCCCGGTCCTCGTCCGTCTCGCTCATGACATCAACATACAACCAACTGGTTGTACGTTGTCAAGGGTCTCACCTACAGGGGTGTGCAGTCCCCGCGACGCCGCATGTTTACGGTCGTCGGCGGAGTAGCATCGCCCGGTCGGTGCCACTTGCGCCCCGAACTCCCGACAGAAGTGGGGCATCCCCCAGTGCACAGACTCGTGGCAGGACTCCGTCTCGGCGACCGCTACGTGCTCGAGGAGCGGATCGCCTCCGGCGGCATGGCCGACGTGTGGCGCGGTGTCGACGACGTGCTGCAGCGCAACGTCGCGGTGAAGATCATGCGCGCCGACCCCGACAACGAGGAGATCTTCGCCGAGCGCTTCCGGGACGAGGCGCTCCACTCGGCCGCGCTGCTCCACCCGAACATCACCACCCTGTTCGACTACGGCGAGGACGACCACCTCTCCTACCTCGTGATGGAGCTGGTGCAGGGCCTGCCGCTCTCCGCGATCCTCCGCGAGCAGGGGGCGCTCGTGCCCGACACGGTCCGCTCGGTGCTGGGCCAGGCGGCCCTCGCCCTCGGCACCGCGCACGAGGCCGGCGTGGTGCACCGGGACGTGAAGCCCGCCAACATCCTGGTGCGCGAGGACGGGCTGGTGAAGCTCACCGACTTCGGCATCGCGCGTGCGATGGACGCGATCGGGCACACGCGGGTCGGCGAGATGCTCGGCACCCCCAACTACATCAGCCCCGAGCAGGCCGTGGGCCAGCAGGCCACCGGGGCGAGCGACCTCTACGCCCTCGGTGTCGTCGCCCACGAGATGCTCACCGGTCAGCGCCCCTTCGACCGGGGCACGCCGATCGCGACGGCGATGTCGCACGTCAACGAGCCCCCGCCGCCGCTGGGCGAGGACGTGCCGGACGACGTCCGGAGCGTGGTCGAGGCGCTCCTGCAGAAGGACCCCGACGCCCGGCCGGAGAACGCCGCCACGGTGGCGGTGATGCTGGGGGTGGCGCCGGCCGAGCTGTCCGGGCTCGACCTCGAGCCGGCCGCCGGCGTGCCCAGCGGCTACGTCGTCATGCCGGTCACGCCCCTGACGCCGGTCACCCCGGTCAACCAGAAGCTCCCGGCCGCGGCCGGCGCCGGCCCGTCGCCGGCCGACACCCCGACGGTGGCGGCCGGCCCCGAGCAGCTCCTCGACTGAGGTTCCGTCAGCGCCTCGTCGCCTCGTCGAGCAGCGCCGCGAGCGCGGCCGGCTGGGTGTACATCGGCCAGTGGCCCGAGTCGATGTCGACGAGCTCCAGCGCCTTGGCGTCGGCGAGCTCGGGCACGTCGCCCGAGTCGATCCACTCCTGGGCCTGCTGCGGGCTGAACTCCGGGCAGACAAGCGTCAGCGGCACGCCGTGGCGCCGCTCGTCGGTCCAGTGCACGACGCCCTTGGTGACCCCGACCGGCACGGGGTGCGCGCCGGCGGCCACCTCGGCCTTCAGCTCGGCCGACATGTCGTCGGAGTCCGGGCCCTCGAAGGGCTCCCACCCCGGGAAGGGCACGCCCCCGCCGGTCGGCTCGAAGAAGTCGGCGTAGGCGTTGCCCTCCGTCGTCGGGAAGCCGCCGATCAGCACCACGCCGGTGACGTCGTCGGGCCGGCGGTCCGCGGCGACCCACGCCAGCGTGCACGCGGCCGAGTGCCCGACGACGAGCGGGCGACCCTCGGCCGCGTCGACCGCCGCGAGCACCGCACCGGCCTGGTCGTCGTACGTCGCCGAGGTGGTGCCGTCGCCCTGGCCGGGCAGCGTGACCGGGATGCCGCGGTGGCCGAGCTTCTCCAGCTCGGGCAGCACGTCGTCCCAGGCCGACCCGTCGAGCCAGAGTCCCGCGATCAGCACGATGTCCATGAGTTCTCCCGTTGTCTCGGTGGTGGGGGTGCGAGTGCAGCGCCTTGAAGATGCGCTGCTCGACCACCGTAGAGGCAGTTCCGGACGCTCCACGTCCGGAATCGGTGCGACCATCTAGGACATGAGCGAGATCAGCCCGACCGCGCGGGCGCTGCGGGCGCTGGACATGCTGCAGGGCCGCCCGGGGATCACCGCCGCCGAGCTGGCGCAGCGCCTCGGCGTCACCGAGCGGGCCGCCCGTCGCTACGTCGCGATCCTGCGTGAGGCCGACATCCCGGTGGAGTCGACCCGCGGCCCCTACGGCGGCTACACGCTCGGCCGCGGGCTGCGGCTCCCGCCGCTGGTCTTCTCCGCGACCGAGGCGCTCGGCCTGGTGATGGCCGCGCTCGACTCCCAGCACGCGGTCGCCGACCCCGACGACCCGGTCGGCTCGGCGCTCGGCAAGATCCTCCGGGTGCTGCCGACCAACGTCGCGCGGCAAGCCGTCACCATGCGGGAGACCGCGCGGACCGTGCCGGAGCGCTCGTCGGTGAAGCCCGACCCCACCGTCACGAGCGACCTCGTCGCCGCCGTCGCCGCCCAGCGGCAGGTCCGCCTCGGCTACCGCACCGCGGCCGGCAACGCGCGGACCTTCGAGGTCGACCCGTGGTCGGTGGTCGTGCGCTACGGCCGGTGGTACCTGCTGTGCCACTCGCACCACGCCGACGCGCTGCGCACCTTCCGGATCGACCGGATCACCGAGGTGGCGCTGCTCGAGGAGACCTTCGAGCTGCCCACCGACCTCGACCCCGCAGCGGAGCTGGAGGCCAACCTCGGCAAGGGCTGGGAGCACGAGACGCACGTCGTGTTCGACCTGCCGATCGCCGAGGTGCGGCCGTGGATCCGCCCGACGCTCGGCGACCTGCGCGAGCGCCCCGACGGCGGGTGCGAGCTGGTCGGCAGCACCAGCAACCCCCAGGCGTACGCAGGTGAGTGGCTGGCCGGGGTGCCGTTCGCGTTCACGGTGGTGGGCGGGGAGGAGCTGCGCGCGGCCGTCCGCGCGGTCGGTGAGCGGATGCTGCAGTCGCTCGACTGAGTCGAGTGCGCACCCCGCGGCGACCGGTGCCGCGAGGGCACTCGACCCGGTCAGCGGCTGACCGCGACCTCCTTGCCGAGGGTCCAGCCGTCGGAGATCGGGAGGTAGTCGCCGCTCCAGAACTTGCCCGGGTCGTACCAGGTCGCACGCCGGTCGTCGCGCAGGATGCCCATCTCGATGTAGCAGGTGGCCACGATCTCGGCGCAGAACGCCGCCTCCGGGGTCACCCGCACGCCGCGCTTGCGCCGCGGGACGTACGCGTCGCGGCCGCGCAGCCAGCGCGCGCCGAGCTTCGTCAGGCTGGGGAACGAGACCCCGTCGAGGCGGGCGACCGCGCGCAGCATGCCGTCCTCCTCCGTCCGCCCGATCTCCGGGTGCAGCTGGCGCAGCCACGCGTCCTGCCGGTACTCGCCCTGCCAGCGCGCGACCGCCTCGCGCAGGTCGTGCAGCTGCACGCCGCGGTGGTGGCCGCCGGTCCACATGTCCGTCTGCCGCTTGCCGAGCTCGGCGTGGAAGATCAGCGGCGGCAGGTCGTCGACGACGACCGCCATCCCGACGTGGTTGACCGGCGAGTTGGTGACCGCCCGGATCGCCCGGTCCGGGGCGCGCCTGCCGCGGAAGAGCCAGATGTCGCCGCTGCGGGTGAGGTCGACGGCCTCGTCGAGGCTCAGGGCGGGTGCCATGGCGCGAAGTCTGCCGCAGGCCCGGTCGGCGTGGGGCTACGCTCCCCCCATGCGCGCGTGGAAGCTGCTCGGCCTGGCCGGGATCCTGGCCGGTGTCGCCACCGGTGCGGCGGTCGCCCGCGACGAGCGCGTCCGCCGTCACTACGACGCCAGCGAGATCCGCACCCGTCTCCACGCCCGCCACGACGAGGCCGTCGCGCGGGAGGCCGACGACGCCGAGTGAGCAGGAGCCTCACCCCGGCTGGTGGTTCTCCTGCCAGGCCCGCTGCACCATCTCGGTGAGCACGTCGCGGTCCACCGCGTCGAGCTTCTTGACGTACAGGCAGCCCTTGCCGGTGGTGTGCGGGCCGAGGCGCTCGAGCAGGTCGTCGTTGGAGCCGTAGTAGGTCAGGCCGTAGAGCGTGAGGGCCGCCTTGCGGGGGGACAGCCCGACCGCGAACCACTCCCGCTCCTTGCCGTCGGCGGTCGTGTACGGCTGGCGGCCGAACCCGATCATGGAGGGCCCCCAGACGACCGGCTCGGCGGCGGTGACCTCCTGCATCAGGGTGAGAACCTCGCGGGCGTCGTCGCGCCGGGCCTCGGTCACGGCCGCGGCATCGATGACCGCGTCGGCCGAGGCGTCCGTCGGGAGGGTCTTCCGGTCGCTCATGCCGCCATCGTCCCCCGCCACCGCCCGTTCGGGCTACCCCGGCAGGTCAGGCGCCGAGGGCGAGCCGGGCCGCGATGGCGAGCATGACCATGCCGATCGCGACGTCGAGGACCTGCCAGGCACGGGGGTCGGCCAGACGGGGCGCGGCCAGGCGGGCGCCGTACCCGAGGCCGGCGAACCACAGGATGCTCGCCGCGCAGGCACCGAGGGCGAACCACCAGCGTCCGGGGCTGCCGTGGGTGCCGGCGATCGAGCCGAGCAGCAGCACGGTGTCGAGGTAGACGTGGGGGTTGAGCCAGGTGAGGGCGACCGCCTTGGCGACCACGCCGCCGCGGGCCTCGTCGGCGTCGCCCCCGACGGTCAGCACCTCGGGCCGTCGGGCGCGCAGCAGCGAGGCGATGCCGTACGCCGTCAGGAACGCGACGCCGAGCCAGCGCACCACCTCGACCGCCCACTCCGCGCGGTCGACCACCACGCCGATGCCGGCGACGCCGGCCACGATCAGGACCACGTCGGACAGGGCACAGACCGCCACCACGGGACCGACGTGGCTGCGGCGGATGCCCTGACGGAGCACGAAGGCGTTCTGCGCGCCGATCGCCACGATGAGGGAGAGGCCGGTCAGCAGCCCGGCCGCGATGTCTCCCACGCGGGACAATCTAGGGGTCGGGCCGACCCCGAGGAGCCCCTGACAGATGTCAGGGTCACCTGCGGGAGATATCCCATGGCCGCGCTTTCCCACCCTTTGGGAGGATGCTCGGCATGACTGAGAACACCACGGGGGGAGCGGCGCGCGGCGTCGCAGCGAGCGCACGGGACCTGGTCAAGGTCTACGGGTCGGAGGAGGCCGAGGTGAGGGCCCTCGACGGGGTCACCGTCGACCTGATGAAGGGCGAGTTCACCGCCATCATGGGGCCGTCGGGCTCCGGCAAGTCCACGCTGATGCACTGCCTGGCTGCCCTCGACACCCCGACGTCGGGGGACGCGGTCGTCGACGGCACGAGCCTGAGCGGCCTCAAGGACAAGGCGCTCACCACGCTGCGCCGCGAGAAGGTCGGCTTCGTCTTCCAGGCCTTCAACCTGATCCCCACGCTGACGGCCGAGGAGAACATCCTGCTGCCGCTCGACCTGGCCGGCACGAAGGTCGACCACGCGTGGTTCGACGCGGTGATCGAGGCCGTCGGCCTGCGGCCCCGGCTCGGCCACCGTCCCAGCGAGATGTCGGGCGGTCAGCAGCAGCGCGTGGCCTGCGCCCGCGCCCTGGTCGCCAAGCCGTCGATCGTCTTCGCCGACGAGCCGACCGGCAACCTCGACTCCACCAGCTCCGCGGAGGTCCTCGGCTTCCTGCGCCGCAGCGTCGACGAGTTCGGCCAGACCATCGTGATGGTCACGCACGACCCGGTCGCGGCGTCGTACACCGACCGGATCCTCTTCCTCGCCGACGGCAAGATCGTCGACGAGCTGCGCAACCCCGACCGAGACACGATCCTCGAGCGGATGGGCAAGCTGCAGGACCTCGCCGACCGCAAGGCGGGCTGACGCGATGTTCCGCCTGACCTGGCGCAACCTGCTCGCCCGCAAGATCCGGCTGGTGATGAGCGCGCTCGCGATCGTGCTCGGCATCGGCTTCCTCGCCGGCGTGCTCACCTTCAGCAGCGGCCTGTCCAAGACCTTCGACGGCATCATCCAGGGCTCCACGCCCGATGCCCAGGCCCGCCCCGCGGGCACCGACTCGTTCTCGGCGATGGGCGCCGGTGGCACCCAGACCCTGACCCCGGAGGACGTCGACAAGCTCGCCGCCCTGCCCGAGGTCGCGCAGGCCGACGGGTCCGTCGACGGCCTTGGGCTCTACCTCCTCGACACCGACGACAAGCTCGTCGGCACCGGTGGCGCGCCCACGCTCGCCTTCAACTACGCCGACACGCCCAACATCGACGGCGAGGAGACCCTCACCCTCGAGGACGGTCGCTGGCCCGAGGCCGACGACGAGGTCGCGATCAACAGCTCGTCGGTCGAGGCCGGCGGCTACGAGATCGGTGACGAGGTCACCGTGATCCCGCCGACCGTCGCCACGGGCGGTCCGATCACCCAGAAGCTCACGCTGGTGGGCATCGCCGGCTTCAACGGCGGTGGCGGCACAGCGGGCAGCACGCTCGTCATCTTCGACACCCCCGGTGCGCAGAAGATGTTCCTCGACGGTCAGGACGCCTTCACCTCGGTGAGCCTGACCGCGGCCGACGGGGTCTCGCAGAAGGAGCTCGTCGCGGCTGCCGACACGGTGCTGCCGGAGGGCTACGAGGGCGTCACCGGCGACAAGATCGTCAAGGAGTCGCAGACCGCCGTGGGCGAGTTCCTCGGCTTCATCACGATCTTCCTCGGCGTCTTCGCCGCGATCGCCGTCATCGTCGGCGCGTTCATCATCTTCAACACCTTCACGATCCTGGTGGCCCAGCGGGTGCGCGAGCTGGCCCTGCTCCGGGCGCTCGGCGCGAGCCGCAAGCAGGTCCGCCGCTCGGTGCTGGTGGAGGCCGTGCTGATGGCCGTCGTCGGCTCGACGCTCGGCCTGCTCGTCGGCCTCGGCCTGGCGCGCGGCCTGGCCGCGCTGTTCAGCAGCTTTGGCCTGGAGATCAACTCGGAGGTGCTGAACCTGACGCCGACCACCATCCTGGCGGCGTACGCCGTCGGCATCGCGGTGACCGTCGCGGCGGCGTACCTCCCCGCCCGGCGGGCCTCGAAGGTCGCGCCGGTCGAGGCGATGCGCGAGGACGTCTCGATGACCGAGGGCAGCCTGCGGCGCCGCACCCTCATCGGTGCGGTGCTGCTGGTGATCGGTGCGGGCCTGGCGATCGCCGGCGTGGTGGGAGCCCCCGGCAACGACGCCATCTGGATCGGCGCCGGCGCGGTGATCTGGGTGCTGACCGTCGCGGCGATCAGCGCCGTCCTCGGCCGACCCGTCCTGACCGCGTGCCGCGCGCTGTTCAGCAGGCTGTTCGGCACCACCGGCCGGCTCGCGGGCGACAACGCGATCCGCAACCCCCGTCGTACGGGCGTCACCGCCGCCGCGCTGATGATCGGCCTGACCCTGGTGTCGGCGGTCGGCGTGCTGGCCGCGTCGATGAACGCCTCGATGGACAAGCTGGTCGACGAGCAGTTCGAGTCCGACTTCCTCGTGCAGTCGCCGGTCTTCGGGACCTTCCCGGTCGAGCTCGGCACCCAGATGGCGAAGGTCGACGGGGTCTCCGTCGTCTCGCGCCAGCAGGCGGTGATGACCCGGATCGACGAGGACAAGGACCCGACCTACCTCATCGCCACCGACTCCGCCTTCAGCGACGTCTACGCCCTGAAGATGAAGGAGGGCACGGAGGAGCTCGCCGACAAGGGCCAGGCGATCGTCAACGAGTCGTTCGCGAAGGAGAAGGACCTCTCGCTGGGCTCGAGCCTCGACCTGCACTTCCCCGGCGACAAGACGGTGCCGGTCAAGGTGTCGGGCATCTTCGAGGACAGCGCGGTGGCCGGCGAGGTCAACGTCGGCTTCGGCGTCCTCGGCGAGGCGGGCGTGAAGCGCGTCGACAACACCCTCAGCATCAACATCGCCGACGGCGCCGACCCCGACGTGGTCAAGCAGGACCTCGACGACCTCATCGAGGACCTGCCGATCGTCGCGGTGCAGGACAAGCAGGACTTCGCCGAGAGCCTGGCCGCGCAGATCAACCAGCTCCTCTACATGGTCTACGGCCTGCTGGCGCTCTCGATCGTGATCGCGGTCGTCGGCATCGTGAACACGCTCAGCCTCAGCGTCATCGAGCGGACCCGCGAGATCGGCCTGCTGCGGGCCGTGGGCCTGTCCCGACGCAGGCTGCGCCGGATGGTGACGCTGGAGTCGGTGACCATCTCGGTGATGGGCGCCGTCCTCGGCCTGGTGCTCGGCGTGATCATCGGGGTGCTGCTCCAGCGGTCGCTGAAGGAGGACCTCGAGGTGCTGAGCATCCCGATCGCCAGCCTGGTGGTCTTCCTGGTGATCTCGGTCGTGTTCGGCGTGGTCGCTGCGATCATCCCGGCGGTCCGGGCCTCGCGGATGAAGGTGCTCCAGGCCATCGCCACTGAGTAGCCGCGACGTGGCGCGACTCACGGCCCCGCGCCCCCGGGTGGAGACACCCGCGGGGCGCGGTGGCACCGTGGGCGGGTGAGTGAGACACAACAGAAGACGCACGACACGCGGTCGGACACCGGCTTCTTCGGCCAGCCCGGGGTCCTGGCCAACCTGTTCGGCGTGGAGCTGTGGGAGCGGTTCAGCTTCTACGGCATGCAGGGCATCCTGGTCATCTACCTCTACTACTCGGCGGCCGAGGGTGGCCTCGGCATCGACGAGGGTGTGGCGACCGGCATCGTCGGCGCCTACGGCGGTGCGGTCTACCTCTCCACGATCCTTGGCGCCTGGTTCGCCGACCGGCTGATCGGGCCCGAGCGCACCCTCTTCTACGCAGCCGTCTGCGTGATGGCCGGCCACGTCGCCCTGGCCCTGCTGCCCGGCCTCGTCGGGGTCGGCGTCGGCCTGGTGCTGATCGCCCTCGGCTCCGGCGGCGTGAAGGCCAACGCGACCGCCCTCGTCGGCTCGCTCTACGACGAGCACGACAGCCGCCGCGACGCGGGCTTCTCGCTGTTCTACATGGGCATCAACATCGGCGCGCTGATCGGCCCGCTGCTGACCGGCCTGCTCCAGAAGGAGATCGGCTTCCACTGGGGCTTCGGCGCCGCGGCCGTCGGCATGGCGCTCGGCCTCACGCAGTACGCCCTCTTCCGCGGCCGGCTGCCCGAGGAGACCCTCCACGTCGCGAACCCGCTCCCGGACGGCCGCGTCGTCCGCTACGTCGTCGGTGCGGTCGTCATGCTCGCGCTGATCGGCGTACTGGTGTGGGCCGACGTGATCACCGCCGACCGGCTCGCCGACATCGTCATCGGCATCAGCCTGGTGGCGGCCGTCGCGTACTTCGCGGTGATCCTCCTCGACAAGCAGGTCACCGGCGTCGAGCGCAGCCGGATCTTCGCCTTCATCCCGCTCTTCGTCTGCAACGTCGTCTTCTGGTCGCTCTACCAGCAGCAGTTCACCGTCGTCGCGATCTACGCCGACAAGCGGCTCGACCGTGACCTGCTCGGCTGGGAGATGCCGGTCGCCTGGGTCAACAGCATCAACCCGGTCTTCATCATCGTGCTGGCCGGCGTCTTCGCGGCGATGTGGACCAAGCTGGGTGACCGGCAGCCGGTGACCCCGCTCAAGTTCGGCGCCGGCACCGCGCTGATGGGTGTGGCGTTCTTCTGCTTCCTGCCGATGCCGGGCGGCGAGAACACCGCGCCCCTGCTGGGCATCGTCGGCATCCTGCTCGTCTTCACGCTCGCCGAGCTGCTGATCTCGCCGGTGGGCCTGAGCGCGGCGACCAAGCTGGCTCCGAAGAAGTTCGCGACTCAGATGGTCGCGCTCTACTTCCTCTCGATCGCCCTCGGCACCGCGCTGGCGGGCACGCTGGCCGGCTACTACGACGAGGCCGCCGAGGCGCCGTTCTTCATCTGGGTCGGCCTCGCCGCCGTGGTCACCGGTGTCGTGGTGATGCTGGCCTCCAAGCCGATCCACAAGCTGATGGCCGGCGTGGACTGAGCGCTGCCATCCTGAGCCCGTGATCGAGTCCCTCGGCTGGGGCGCGCTGGCCGCCAGCTCGCTGGTGGCGGGCGCCGTGCTGGCGCTCGTGCGCCGGTGGTCCACGGCGCTCGTCGGTCTCGTGCTGGGCTTCGGCGCCGGCGCACTGGTCGCCAGCGTGTCCTTCGAGCTTGCCGAGGAGGGCGTGCGCATCGGCAGTGCGTACGCCGTCGCCGCGGGCCTCGCGCTGGGCGGCGTCACCTACTTCGTGGCCGACCGGCTGGTGCAGCAGTGGGGCGGCCGGGATGGCGGCTCGTCGGCCGGCGCGCCCCTGGCCGTGGGGGCCTTCCTCGACGGCATCCCGGAGCAGGCCGTGCTCGGCATCGGCATCGCGTCCGGCGAGGGGGTCAGCGCGGCGCTGCTGGTCGCGATCTTCGCCTCCAACCTCCCGGAGGCGATCGGGTCGGCGGCCGACATGCGATCGGCCGGCCGCTCGCGGCGGTCGGTCCTGGGCCTGTGGACCGCGGTGGCCGTCTGCTGTGCCGCGGCCACGATGGCGGGTACGGCGCTCGCCGACGCCGTGTCCAGCGACGCCCAGGCCTTCGTCGACGGCTTCGCGGCGGGCGCGCTGCTGACCATGCTGATCGACTCGATGGTGCCGGAGGCCAAGGAGAAGGCGAAGGACTGGGCCGGGCTCGCGACCGTCGCCGGCTTCGCGCTCGCGGCCGGTCTCTCGCTGCTCGCCTGAGCGGGGCCGCCGAGGCCACACGTGTCCGAGATGTCGCCCTCCGCGACGTCGCTCGGGGGCAGTGTCGCGGACACGTGTGGGGGAGCCGCCCAACGTCCCGGACGTCGCTCAGTAGCCGCCCTCCGGGGGCACCATCTCCCCGCGCACGCCGAGCAGCCGGACGGGTCGCGGGTCGTCGAGGGCGAGGTAGAGCTCGTAGGCGGTGCGCGCGACCACGTCGACGTCGTACGTCGGCTCCGGCAGCTTGCGGATGCGGGTGAAGGTGAAGAACGGCGCGAACCGGATCTTGAGGTGCACCCGCTGGACCGCGCGCTCCTCCTTGCGTACGTCGTCGACGACGCGGGCCGCCAGCTCGGTGAGGGCGGCGAGGACCTCCTCGGCCGTGGTGAGGTCGGACTGGTACGTCGTCTCGCGGCCGTGCGCCCGCGCCACCCACGGGGTGTCGTCGGGGTGGGCCCGGCCGCCGCCGCGACCCAGTCGGCCGAGGTGGGGGCCGTTGGACGGCCCGAACGCGGCGACCAGCGCCTCCTCGTCGGCGCCGGCCAGGTCGGCGACGGTGCGGATGCCGATCACCTCGAGCCGCTTGCCGATCCGGGTGCCGACGCCCCAGAGCGCCGTGGTCGGGCGGTGGCCCATGACCTCCATCCAGTTGTCGCGGGTCAGTTGGAAGGTGCCCTGCGGCTTGCCGAAGTCGGTGGCGATCTTGGCCCGGACGAGGGTGTCGCCGATGCCGACCGAGCAGTGCAGGTCGGTCGCCTCGAGCACCGCCGCCTGGATCGAGCGCGCGGTGGCGAGCGGGTCGTCGGTCTCGACGCCGACGAACGCCTCGTCCCACCCGAGCACCTCCACGACCGCCCCGGGGGTGGCGCGCAGGGTCTCCATGACCCGGGCCGAGGCCTCCTCGTAGACCGGGAAGTCGACGGGCAGGAACACTGCGTCGGGCGAGCGCCGCCGCGCGATCTTCAGCGCCAGCCCGCTGCGCACGCCGTGGGCGCGCGCCTCGTAGGACGCGGTCGAGACGACCGCCCGCTCGGTCGGGTCACCTCTCCCGCCCACGACCACCGGCTTGCCGACCAGCTCGGGCCGGCGCAGCAGCTCGACGGCGACGAGGAACTGGTCCATGTCGACATGGAGCACCCAGTGGCGGGACACCTCGCCATTGTGGCCGAGCGGTCCGACACCGCGGTCGTACGTTGCTCAGCGGGCGGCGCGGTGCATCCGGACCACGCTCATCGGGTTGCTGTCGTGGGGCGGGAAGGTCGCGAAGACCGCGGGGAGGTGCGGGTCGAAGGTGCGGCCCTCCATCTCCACGACCCGGACCCCGCGCGAGGCGAGCAGGGTGAGGGTGCGAGCGAGGGCGGCCGCGACGAGGTGCTGCCCGTCGGGCTCGTCGACGCGCGGCGTCTCGGCGAGCACCCGCACGATCCCGTCCTCGGCCGGCTCGCTGAACACCAGGCTCAGCGCCACCACCCGGCCGCCGCGCAGCACCACGCTCGACACCCCGTGGTCGACGTAGGTCCCGAGTCCGGCGGACGCCGCGGCGACGTCGGCGCGCGGGCGCAGCGGGCCGATCATCTCGTGGGCCCAGACGTAGTAGTCGACCCACGCCTCCTCGAGGTCGGCCTCCGGGACCCCGTCGGTGCCGACCGCGACCGACCCGTCCGGCACCGGCTGGTCAGCGCACCACGCGGCCCACGCCGCGGTGACCGGGTCGGCCTGCGGTGCCGGGCACAGCTCGACCAGGTCGTGCCCGATCGACGCGGCGAACCCAACCGCATCGGTGTCGGCGTGCAGGAGGCGGCAGACCAGCGCCTCCTCCGGCGGCACCGCCTCGTCCAGCGCGGTCCAGAGCGCGGTGCCGATGCCCTCGCGCCGCCGCGCGCTGTTGACCTGCACCTCGCAGAAGCGCTCGCACTCGAACAGCTGCACCGGCCGGGCGGTGGCGTGGCCGACCAGGGCGTCGGCGTCCCACGCCTCGACCCGGACCACCCCGTCGGCGGAGACGTCGCGGATCTCGGGGAAGGCCATGCACGGAGCATCCTCCGGTCAGGCCGATCCGTCACCTGCCCACCCCTCGGGGCGGGCCGCGGCCGCGAGGGTCGGCGTACGGTCGCGAGCATGAGCGACCGACCCACCGACGAGCCCAGCGACCCGGACGCGTACGCCGAGCACCCGGAGGAGTCGGTCTTCCCCGGCGCCGGCAAACGGGTCAACGACGAGGACCGGCAGCGCGCCCTCGACGCCGAGCCGGACGGCAACGCGACCGTCGGCGACACCGTCGACACCGACGCCCTCGACTCCCGCGCGCACGAGCAGGGTCCGGGCTCGGAGGAGGTCGTCGAGCAGGTGCGCGAGGACTGAAAAGCAGGGGCGCGGACGCGGTCGGCACTGCCACAGTGCGGCCATGATCCCCGAGCGCCTCGGCGCGTACGACGCCCTGCCGCGGATGCAGGCCCTCGCCTCGGACCTCTGGTCGCACCGGTCGCGCCACCACCCCGGCCAGCTCGCGTGGTCCGCGGCCTACGGCGAGCCGGAGGTGCTCGACCTCGGCCCGGCCTTCCTGCTCGACGATGCGTGGGCCTGGTTGGAGTCGCGCGACTGGCTGGAGGCCTGCGGCACCAATTCGGCTGCTGTCGACGCGGTCGTCACCGCGGCGCTGGCGGAGTCCGACGACGAGGTCACCACCAGCACGCTGGAGACCGAGCAGGTCGTCCTCGAGGTGCTCGAGCAGCACGGCTTCGCGGAAGTCGAGAGCCCGTGGTTCACGCACCACCACCTCGACCTCGCCGACCTGCCGCCGGTGGTCCTCCCCGAGGGGTACGCCGTCCGCGCGGTGCGTCCCGACGAGCACGACCGGCGGGCAGCCGTGCACCGCGCCGCCTGGTCGCCGACGTCACGGGTGACCGCGGCGGCCTACCAGCGCCTGATGAAGACCCCGCCCTACCGCCCCGAGACCGACCACGTCGTCATCGCACCCGGCGGCGCGTGGGTGGCGTCCTGCTGCGTGTGGCTCGACGCCGCGACCGGAGTCGCCCTCGTCGAGCCCGTCGGCTGCGTCGAGGAGCACGGCCGCCGGGGCCTGGCCACCGCCGCGTCGGTCTCGGCGCTCACCGCGGCCCGCGACCTCGGCGCCACGGAGGGCCTCGTCTGTCCCCGCGGGGACGACGACTACCCGGCGCCCGCGCGGCTCTACCGCGGGATCGGCTTCGAGCCCGGCGCGCGCACCCGCACGTACCGCTGGCGGCGCGACGCCTGAGTCATCCTGCCCGGAGGTGTCGGTACTTCCGGTGCTCGGCGACGGCGAGCCACCCGAAGCCGAGGAGCAGTCCGACGTTCGACCAGTGCGGCTCGTCGACGAGCGGGATCACGTTGAGAAGGGACAGCGCACCCAGGAACGCCGCCGTGAAGAGGCTGCGGCGGGCGAGGTCCGGCGCGAACCGGGCGGCGTACTCCCTCGGCGTGCCGAACTCGTCGGACATCGAACGGCCGGACTCGGCGACGTGGGCACTCGCCTCGGCCACGATGTCGCGCACACGCGATCCCGACAGGGAGTAGTCGGTCCGGAGGATCTCGGTGAGCTCCGCCGACCAGCGCAGGTCTGCCGGCAGGTCTGCGGGAGGGGCGCTCCGTCGGTGGCGTCGGCTCCAGACGGCCAGCCCGAGCCCGCTGCCCATCCCGATGACGAGCGAGATCAGCAGGATCCGTGCTCCGGAGGACGCATCGAGGTCGCCACGCACGAGCTGCACGACGGCGAACAGGACGGCGTACGCCGCTGAGAGGACCGTGCCGAGCCGGAGCGCCTCGGGCCACGTCGTCCGGGTGAGTGCGATCAGCGTGAGCCTGCCCTCGGACGACCACTCGTCGTAGAGCGCCGCCGCATGCTGGCTCGCGTCCCCGAAGAGCGCCGAGGGTGACTCGCCGCTCGTCCGGACCACCGCGAGCGCCTGCTCGAGGCCGTCGCGGATGAGGTCCGGATCGACGTCGCGCATCATCAGCGACCAGGAGACGCCGAAGGCCCAGACGCCGTCCATGTCGTCGCCGCGGACCGAGTCGAACGCGTCGATCGTCGCCGCCAGTGGTGTCGTCTGCTCAGCCATTCCGGATCGCCCCCGTGCTCATCGTCGTCAGCGTCTCTCCCAGCTCGCGCCAGGAGGCGAGCTCGCGGTCCAGCCGGTCACGCCCGGCGGACGTGAGGTCGTACTCCCGGCGTCCCGGGCCACCGCTGCCCTCGACCCAGGCGGCCGCCACGTCGCCGGCCTCCTCGAGCCGGTTGAGGACCGGGTAGAGCGAGCCGCCCTTGAGCAGCCCGAAGCCGTGCGCAGCCAGCGCCTGCGCGATGGCGTAGCCGTGGAGCCGCCCGTCGGTGAGGCTCGCCAGGACGGCGAGGTCGAGGGCGGCGCGGACCCACGGGGTCGGCCAGTTCGCTGTGTCGCTCATGTATCTAAGTACAGCACGTATCTAGATACGAGCGCAAAGCGTCAGGCGATGGCGTCGGCGAGCCCCTCGAGCAGCCGGTCGACGTCGGAGTCATCGGTGTAGGCCGCGAGCCCGATCCTGAGGCCGGCGTCCACCGGCAGTCCGAGGGCGCGGAAGGTCTCGTAGGCGTAGAACGTGCCGGCCGGGACGAGCACGTCCTGCTTGGCCAGGAGCTCGTGGACGTCCGACGGCCGGCGGTCGCGCAGCGTGACGAAGAGCGTCGAGGTGCGGTCGGCCGCGCGCGAGTGGAGCGTGAGGTGGTCACCGAGGGCGGCAAGTCCGTCCTCGATCCGGACCCGGAGCCGCAGCTCGTGCTCGGCGACCAGGGCCGCTGCCGAGACGAGTCGCTCGCGGCGCGAGGTGCCCGTGCCGAGCGAGGCGATCAGGTCGATCGCCGCGGTCGCGCCGGCCAGCAGCTCGTAGGGGAGGGTGCCGAGCTCGAAGCGCTCGGGCACCGCGTCGGTCGACGGCACGAGCTTGTCGGGCCGGAGCGTCTCGAGCAGCGCGGGGTCGGCGACGAGCGCGCCGCAGTGCGGGCCGAAGAACTTGTAGGGCGAGCACACGACCAGGTCGGCGCCCATCGTGGCGATGTCGGGGGCAGCGTGGGCCGCGTGGTGGACGGCATCGACGTACACCAGCGCGCCGACCTCGTGCGCCCGCGCGGCGACCGTCGCCACGGGTGAGCGGGTGCCGAGCAGGTTGGACGCCGCGGTGAGGGCGACCAGCCGCGTCCGTGAGGTGATCACGTCCAGAGAGGACAGGTCGAGCTCGCCGGTCTCGGGCACGAGGCGCAGCCACTTCACCGCGACGCCGGCCCGCTCGGCCGCCTGCACCCACGGCCGCACGTTGGAGTCGTGGTCCAGCTCGCACACCACGACCTCGTCGCCCGGCGACCAGGTCTTCGCCAGCGTGCGGGAGAAGTCGTACGTCAGTGCCGTCGCGCTGCGGCCGTGGACCACCCCGCCGGGCACCCCGCCGAGCAGGTCGGCGATGGCGGACCGGAAGCCGGCCACCGCCTCCTCGGCGTTGCGCTGGCTGAGGGTCCCGGACCCGCGCTGCGACAGCGGGCCGGTCAGGGTCCGGGCGATCGCCTCGCCGACCACGGTCGGCGTCTGGGTGCCGCCCGGGTTGTCGAAGTGGGCGATGCCGGAGGCGAGGGAGGGGAAGCCCGCACGGAACGCGGCGACGTCGAAGGCCATGCGGGGAACGCTAGTTGGCGATGTGCACGACCGCGTCGCCGGAGTTCACGAGCGGTGCCTCGGTGCGGCCGATCACGATGCCGTCGCGGTTGGCGTAGACCGCGCGGAGGGTCCGGCCGTTGGAGTCGAAGAGGGTGCCGAGGCGCTCGCCGTCGCTGACCTTCTGGCCGAGGTGCGCGTCGAGGTGGAGGATCCCGGTGCGACGGGCCCGCACCCAGCCGCTGGAGCGGCACTCCAGGCTCGGCTCGACGGGGGGCTCGTCGACGGGCTCGGTCATGCCGAGCGCGGCCAGCACCCGGCGTACGCCGACGACGCCGGCCTCGACGGCGTAGTCGTCGAAGCGCAGCGGCTCACCGGCTTCGTAGAGCAGCACCTTCGCGCCCTGCTCGCGGGCGGCGTGGCGCAGCGAGCCGTCGCGGATCTTGGCGTGCAGCATCACCGGTGCCCCGAAGGCAGCGGCGAGCTCGCGGGTGCGCTCGTCGTCGAGGTCGGCCCGGACCTGCGGCAGGTTGCTGCGCCGGTCGGATCCGGTGTGGAGGTCGATGCCGACCTCGCAGCCCGCGACGATCTCGCGCATGAAGAGGTGGGCGATCCGGCTGGCGAGCGAGCCGCGGGCCGAGCCCGGGAACGACCGGTTGAGGTCGCGCCGGTCGGGGAGGTAGCGGTCGCCGGTCATGAAGCCGAGGACGTTGACGATCGGCACCGCGACCAGCGTGCCCCGGAAGGTCTTGGGGTCGAGCCCGGCCATCACCTGGCGGATCACCTCGATGCCGACGACCTCGTCGCCGTGGATGGCGGCGTCGATCCACACGCGCGGGCCGTCCTCGCGGCCGTGGACGACGCGCACCGGCAGCGTCACGTCGGCGCCCGTGACCAGGCGGGTGATCGGCAGCTCGATCGCGCGCAGCGACCCCGCCCGGATCCGGACGGTGCCGATGGCGAACGACTCGCGCGCCACTACCGGGACCTGCGGGGAGCGGCGGAGGTGGTCACCCTGCTCAGGGTAGTGGCGGAGCAGGACCCACCCCGGCACCTCTCGGGGGGTGAGGTGGCCGGGGTGGGTCGGTCTGGGGGTCAGCTGTTCTGGGTGGACCCGGAGGTCGAGCTGTCCGAGTCGCTGCCCGAGTCGGTGTCGGGCTGGCCGTCGCCGTCGAAGTCGGGCTGCTGGCCGGTGGTGCCGCCCTGCCCGTCGGTGGTGCCGCCCTGGTCGCCGGGCGGACCCCCCATCTGGCCGCCCATGCCGCCGGGCCCGCCGGGGAAGTCGCCCCGGTCGCCCCAGCCCTGCTGCTGCGTCGTGCCGGTCGTGCCGGTGCTCTCGGAGCCGTGGTCGCCGACGGCGTACCCGGCTCCGAAGCCGGCGCCGCCGATCGCGAGCCCGGCCACCACCGCGCCGGCCACCATCGTGCGGCGGCCGCGGGCGGCGCGCCACGAGCGGGTGCGGGCGGGCGGCTCGGGGCTGGCAGTTCCGGGGTCTGTGGCGGTGTCGGGTGTGTCGTTCATGGTGTGTCCTTCGGGTCCTGGTGTGGGGGTGGTCTGGGTCATGGCTCAGCCGCCCATCGGGCCGCCGTGGCCACCTGCGGGTGCGTCGCCCGCGGTGACCGTGGTCGCGGTGCCGTCGACGGTGACGGTGTAGGTGTCGCCCTGGGTGAGGTCGGCGGAGGAGTAGACGACCGAGGCGAAGTCCTTCTCGACCGTGTACGTCGCCACCTCGGCGCCGTCGGCGTCGGTGATCACGACCTCCGAGCCCGCGGTCGCGGTGGCGGGGAGGGCGGTGGCGATCCAGCCCTGGGCAGGGGCAGAGTCGGTCGAGGGGGCGACCATCATCCCGGCGCTGCCGACGGCGAGCAGGGTGCCGCCGCTGACGTCGAAGGTGCCGTTGACGTCGAGCGCGCCGTTGCCGTCGGTCGTCGGTCCGTAGACCACGATGTCGCCGCCGGTGATCGTCGCGGAGCCGTTGGAGTCCAGTCCGTCGCCGCTGGCCCAGACCTCGAGCGTGCCGCCGTTGACGTACAGCTGGAGCGAGTCGTCGGCCTGCATCTCGCCGCCGGGCTGGCCGTCGGTCGCGGCACTGTCGTCGGACGACGAGACGTTGACGCCGTCGTCGGCCGAGTGCAGCTCGACGTCACCGTCGTCGATGATGATCGTCGAGCCCTCCATGGCCTCGTTGGAGCCGGCGACGTCGACCGTGCCGCCGGACACGAGCACCTGGACGCCCTTGATGCCGTCGTCCTGCGACGTCACGGCGAGCTCGCCGCCCTCGATGAGCACGAAGCCGGCGCCGGCGTCCTCGGTGTTGTCGGACTTGAAGGCGTCGTCGGTCGCGTCGACGGTGACGGTGCCGTCGCTGAGGACGAGGTAGTCCTTGCCGATGATGCCGTCGTCGACGGAGGTGACCTCGATCGTGCCGCCGGTGATCACCAGGCCGTCCTTGCCGACGATGCCGTTGTTGCTGTTGCCGGTCACGGTGAGCGACCCGCTGCCGCCGATGGTGAGGTCCGCGGTGGAGTAGAGGGTGCCGGTGGGTGCGTCCTCGGACGTGTCGGCGTACGTCGTCGCGTCGGTCAGCGAGTTGTCGCTCCCGTCGGCGAGCACCACGACCACCGACTCGGCGTCGACGACGTCGATGGCGGCCGAGGACTCGGAAGTGACCGAGGCGTCGTCCAGCACGAGGCGTACGACACCATCGGCGGCGCTGTCCACGACGACCTGGCCGGTGAGGTCGCCGGTCAGGACGTAGGTGCCGGCCGCGGAGATCGTCACCGTGCCGTCGGCGGTGCTGACCGCGTCGCTGTCGGACTCGGCGCTCGACCCGGACAGCGTGACCGTGGTGGCGTCGGCCTCGTCGTAGGAGGTGTCGCCGGTCTCGACCGCGACGTCGTCGGCGAGCGCGCCGTCGACCGTGGTCGCGTCCGTGGTGGAGACGGAGCTGGACGAGCTCGAGGTGGTGGACGTGCCGGTGGTGGTCGTGTCGCTGGCGACGGAGGCGCCGCACCCGGCGAGGAGCAGGGCGGCTGCGGCGCCGGCGAGAGCCTGGCGGATCCGGGCCGGTCGGGAGGGGAGGCGCATGGAGTGCGGCCTTTCGTCAGTGGTTGGTGAGGTCGATCGTGCTGGCGCCACCTGTCCGGGGCGTGGGCTCTCCTTGTGTGCCTGCTGTGAGGTTCCGGTGGGACCGGAAGACGTACGTCCGCTGCGCCGCGAAGCTCGTCGGGACCAGCGCCAGCTCGGTCAGCACCTTGGCCGGGAGCAGGGCGAGACCCAGGACGGTGAGGCCGCTGAGCAGCAGGTAGTTGAGGGCGAGCAGGCAGGTGGCGAGGACGGCGTAGCGCCGCACCGCACGGCCGGTGCGGACACGGTGCTCGCCGTCGAAGACCAGACGCCGATTGACCACGAAGTTGACCCCTGCGCTGGTGAGCCGCGCGCCGACGACGGCGACGAGGAGGTCGCCGGTCAGGGCCCGAAGCACGAGCAGGGCGACCGTGTCGACGGCGAAGGCCGCGAGCGCCGAGGTCAGGAAGGCCAGCAGCGGCAGGTAGACCCGCAGGGAGTCCACGACGGGACGGAAGTGGGACGAGCTGTTGTCGTCGAGGTAGATCGTCGCGATCGGCACCTGGTCGAGCGCGATGCCCGCCCGGCCGGCGTGCAGCAGCACCTGGAGCTCGTACTCGTAGCGCTCGCCGGGCACCGTGCCGGCCCAGCCGAGGAGGTGCGCGGGGAGGCCGCGCAGGCCGGTCTGGGTGTCGGCGACCCGGGTCCGCGTCGCGGCGGCGAACAGCCAGCGGGTGACGGTGTTGCCGACCCGGCTGCGCAGCGGGACGTGGCCGTCGAAGGTGCGGGTGCCGAGCACCACCCGCCGCGCGGCGGGGTCCTCGAGGAGGCGCTCGCCCACGGCGACGATGTCGGCCAGGGCGTGCTGCCCGTCGGCGTCGGCGCACACGACCGGCGAGCCCGGTCTCGTCGCGGCCACGTGGGCGAAGCCCGCCTTGAGGGCGGCGCCCTTGCCGCTGTTGACGGGGAGAGTGACGACGTCGGCGCCGACCGTCCGTGCCCGCGCGAACACGTCGTCGTACGCCCCGCCGGAGCCGTCGTCGACGACCACGAGCGCCCAGCCGGGGCGGGCGGCGCGCACGTCACCGAGGGTGCGGAGGAGGGCCGGTCCGGGGCGGTACGCCGGGACCAGCAGCGTCGGGGCGACCACGCGGTCAGCCCTTGACGTAGAGGATGTCGGAGGTGCCGCGCTCGCCGCCGTTGCTGGGGCGGTTGACCACCTCGCCGTCGAAGAACATCGTCGAGGAGCCGCCGCCGTCGATGTTGTAGGCGGTCACCGCGCCGAGTCCCCTCATCAGGGTCGCAAGCTCGGTCATCGACGCGCCGGCGCTGTAGCCGGTCGACCGGCCGTCGACGACGACGAGCAGCAGGTGGTTGTCCTCGACCACGCCGATCGCAGTGCGCGGCTGGTCGCCCTGGATCGAGTGGTTGCCGAAGTTGGTGTCGACCTCGACCTCGTCGATGCCGTCGATCACCTGGCCGTCCGCGACGAGCGCGGGGCCGAAGGAGAGGGTGTTCCAGACACCGTCGGCGACGAGCGTGCCGGCGTCGGTCGCGGTCTCGTCGTAGAGCTCCACGCGGCCGTCGCGGTAGAACGCCAGCCCCTCGCGGGTGCCCTCGTCGCGGTAGGCGACGCCGTTGCGGACGACGATGCCGGTCTCGCGGAAGCCGTAGTAGTCGCCGTTGATCGCGAGGATCGCGCCGTTCTGCTCAGCGATGTCGGAGGTCTCGTCGACGATGTTGGTGCCGAAGGCGTCGCCGGCGAAGGCCGAGCGCAGCACGGTCGCGTCGCTCAGCACGAGGTCGGCGACGAAGTAGGTCACCGTGGCGTCGCCCGTCCCGGTGCTGACCTCGCGGACGGTGATCGACGTGCCGTCGGCGCTCCAGCCGTCGTCGGTCCGCACGGCCTGCGAGGTGTCGAGCTCGGTGCCGTCGCTGCCCTGGCTCGCCTCGTACGCCGACACGTCGGCGACCTCGACGTGGTCGAGGACGTAGCGGTCGAGGGCCCACGCGCCGGTGCCGGTCGTGAGGGTGAGGGTGGTGAGGCCGCCCACGAGGAAGGCGCGGCGGGAGGGTCGGTTCGGCATGGGTGCGACGGTGACCGGCCCGCCTGTCCGCCCGCTGTGCTGCGCCCAGCCGTCAGGTGTGACAACTTCGGGGGTTCCGGGCGCGTCTCCCTCCCGTCCTCCCGATCCCGACCGAAGGAGCTGCCGTGCGACCGCTGCCGCTGCTGGCCACCGGCCTGCTCACCGCCACCCTGCTGAGCACCACCACCGCGCCGACGTACGCCGCGGGGGAGACGTGCCAGGGGCGGCCGGCCACGATCGTGGGACAGCCGCTGCAGTCCCCGCTCCTCGGGACGGAGGGGCCGGACGTCGTCGTCACCAACGGCGCGATCCGCGTGGACACGCTCGGGGGCGACGACCTGGTCTGCGTCACCGACGCGGACCGGCCGGGTGTGCTGACCCTGCGCACCGGGGCGGGCGACGACGTGGTGGACGCCTCGGCGTCGGGGTCCTGGATCGACGCGGAGCTGGGCAGCGGCTCCGACCACTACACCGCCTCCACCGGCCGGGACTCCGTGGAGCTCGGGTCCACCGACGGACCCAGCCGCATCGACCTCGAGGCCGACACGGTCGTCGCCACGACGGGCGTGCGGCCGGGCCAGTCCGGCGACGAGTACGCCTCCGGCATGCTCGACATCGCCAACCCCGACGTCCTGGACCTCGCCGGGGACGGTCACACGATCCGCTGGGGTGGGACGCAGGCCGCGGGGTCACGCGTCGCGGTCGGCACCTCGGCGACGCTGCTGCCAGACCTCGGCCTCGGCGACGTGGTGATCGACGCAGCCAACAGGTCGTGGACCGAGGACGGCGCTCCGGTGCTCGCGTGGTCGGGTGACATCGTCCGCTTCGAGGTGGGCCCCGGCGCGCCGGAGTCGCTGTCCATCATGGGCAGTGACCGCGACGAGTACGTCGGCGTCTTCCTGAGCCGCGGTGCCCGGACGGTCGAGCGCTACGCCCTCGGCGGTGGCAGCGACGTCCTGGTCTCGCAGGACGGTGCCGGCCGGCGCGGCAGCGCGTACGTCGGCGGCCCGGGCGAGGACTCGATCGACCTGTGGGCTGGCAAGCGGCTCGACCTCGACCTGGCCAGGGGCCGGCTCGAGAACCGCATCTTCGGCCAGACCCATCGCAGCATCTTCCGTGGATGGGACCACGTGCGCGTCGGGGCGAAGAAGATGACCGTCCTCGGCACGAGGAAGGCCGACGACCTCCGCTTCTACGCCTGCACGGCGACCATCCGCGGCCGCGCCGGCAAGGACTCGCTGGAGTCGCACCGCACCGGTGACGACGGCGACCTGCTCGACTGCGACGCTCGGCGGTCGAGGATCCGGATCCACGGCGACGGCGGGAACGACACGATCTCGGGCTCTCGCGGCAAGGACCTGCTGGTCGGGGGTCCGGGGCGCGACACCGTCAACGGCAACGCCAACCGCGACCGGTGCAGCGGCGAGAAGCTGAAGAGCTGCGAGATCAGGCTGCGCTGACGCGCGGGCTACTTGCCCCAGTTCTTCCGGCGCACCGCGCGGCGCGGCTTGCCACCGGCGTACGACCGCGAGGAGTCGACGAGGAAGCCGCGCTCGAGGGCCTCGCGGCCGATCAGCATCCGGAAGCCCATCTCGTCACGGTTGCTCAGCGTCATGACCGTGGTGATGGTGCGGCCGGCGAGGACGACGTCGAGAGCGACGGCGTAGCGCAGCTCGGTCTGCCCGTTGCTGGAGCGGACCTCGCGCCGGTCGAGCACCGGCAGGCTGAGCTCGTGGGCCTCCTCGTCGGAGCGCTGCCACGGGTGGATGGAGAAGCGCACCCACTCCTGGCCGTCCTGCTCGAACACCTCGAGGTCGAAGGCGTGGATCGAGGACGAGCGTGCCCCGGTGTCGATCTTGGCCTTCACCCACGGCACGTCGGCCTGGGGGAGCGAGACCCACTCGCGCCACCCCACGACCACCTGCTCGGGGGTCGACTCGTCCGGTGAATCGGGCGGGGTCGGTGTAGAGGACACCGCGCCATCCTGTCAGGGCCGGTGCACGGGGGTGGTTGTATGGCTCCCCATGAAGCTCGCCATCCTCTCTCGGGCACCGCGCTCCTACAGCACGCAGCGGCTGCGCACCGCCGCGCTGGATCGCGGGCACGACGTCAAGGTGCTCAACACGCTGCGGTTCGGCATCGACCTCTCGGGCGACGAGCCCGACCTGCTCTTCCGCGGCAAGCAGCTCTCGACGTACGACGCCGTGCTGCCGCGCATCGGCAACTCGATCACCTACTTCGGCACCGCCGTCGTGCGGCAGTTCGAGCAGATGGACGTCTACACCCCCAACACCAGCTACGGCATCACCAACAGCCGCGACAAGCTGCGCGCGACGCAGATCCTGTCCCGCCACGAGATCCCGATGCCGGCGACCACCTTCGTGCGTGACCGCGCCGACGTGATCCCCGCGATCGAGCGCGTCGGCGGTGCGCCGGTCGTGATCAAGCTGCTCGAGGGCACCCAGGGCATCGGCGTGATCCTCGCCCCGACCATCAAGGTCGCCGAGGCGATCATCGAGACGCTCCAGAGCACCCGGCAGAACGTGCTCATCCAGCGCTTCGTCAAGGAGAGCAAGGGCCGCGACATCCGCGCGCTCGTCGTCGGCGACCGCGTCGTCGCGGCGATGCGGCGCGTCGCGCAGGGTGACGAGTTCCGCTCCAACGTGCACCGCGGGGGCAGCGTCGAGCCGGTCGAGCTCGACGAGGAGTTCGAGCGCGTGGCCGTGCGCTCCGCGCAGATCATGGGCCTGCGCGTCGCGGGCGTCGACATGCTCGAGGGCCGCAAGGGACCGCAGGTGATGGAGGTGAACTCCTCGCCCGGCCTGGAGGGCATCGAGACCGCGACGAAGCTCGACGTCGCCGGCGCGATCATCGACTACATCGACAACCAGGTCGCCTTCCCCGACATCGACGTACGCCAGCGGCTCACCGTCTCGACGGGCTACGGCGTCGCCGAGATCGTCGTGCACGGCGGCTCGGACATGGTCGGCAAGAAGCTCGGCGACTCCGGCCTCGACGAGCGCGACATCACCGTGCTCACCCTCCACCGCGGCCCGCACGTGATCCCCAACCCGCGCAACAAGACCGTCCTCGAGGGTGAGGACCGCCTCCTCTGCTTCGGCAAGCTCGAGGAGATGCGCTCGATGATCCCCGACCGCAAGCAGAAGCGCGTGCGCCGCCTGATGAAGAAGCACCTGCCGCCGGAGAGCAGCTGACTCAGAGGGCGTCCACCCACGGGTGTCCTGCGTGCGCCGTGGCCAGGGCGTCTCGCAGCCATCCCCGGCGAGCGGGCTCGAGCAGGTGCGCGGCCGCGTCGAAGTCAGCCTGGTCCTGCGGACGGAGTGCGCGCGCCTTGTGGAGCAGCTGGACCTCCGGGCGGAGGTACGAGACGCCGTCGCGCTCCCAGAAGATCTCCTCGACGGGCAGGCGGATGCGGCTGTCCCGCTTGTAGGTCCACATCGACGCCCCGAGCTCCATCAAAATGACGTCGTACTCCCACGAAGAGGAGCCGTCACGGCGCAGCCAGAGGTTCTCGCAGGTCTCCGTCAACGACTCCGAGTCGCCGACCAGCGGCCGCAGGGTGCCATCGTCGGCCTGCCACACGTCGAGTCGACCCGACAGGTGCCGACGCAGGTCGTCGACGTCGGAGCGCGGGATGCTGGGGTCCACGTCACCGTGTGGGCGCGCGACGCCGGTGAACGCCTCGATGGCCCATCCGCCGGCGATCCACCACCGCCCTGCGTACCCCTCGAACAGCTCGACGACGTCCTGCGGGGTCCGGGCTCGCCACGGGCCGTACAACCGGACGATCTCGTCGTGGTCCATCACGCGGGAGACCCTAGGCGGGACCGACCACGTACGTCAGGCGCCCCCACGCACCGCTTCGGCGATCGCGGGCAGGACCACTTCGTAGCCCCGTCCGCTCAGGTGCACGCCGTCGCCGGCGAACGCGTCAGCACCGAGCGGTGCGATGACCTGGTCGGTGCGGAGGAGGTGGGCGCCGGCCTGGACGCAGGCGGACCCTGCGGCCTCCCGGTACCGGTCGAGGACCGCGTTCGTGCGATCGCCCGAGCCCGACAAGCGCGACTCCTCGACTCCTGGCGGTGCGACGCAGACCCATCGGCGTGCGGGCATCGACTCCATGCAGCCGAGCAGGGCTTGCGCGAAGGTCGTCACCGGGATCCACTTCCAGGGCGCGGCGTCATTCGTGCCGACAGACACCACGACCAGGTCGTCCTGGGTGACCATCGCCCCGTCCGCCTGCGCGAGGAGATCGAGCGAGGTGGCCCCGCCCACCGCCGCGTTACGGACATCCTGGCCGACCACCGGCAGGTCGCGCCGGACCCTCGCAAGATGGCTGTCGCCGAGCAACACGATGCGCATGGCGCCACGCTAGACGGGGACGCATGAGGCTCCGCCAAACCCCGTGGCGTCCCAGCCGGTGCCCGTGCAAGGGTCGCCGCCATGGCGGACGACGAGGCTCTGAACCGGGCGGCAGAGGTGAACGAGCAGTCCCGCCACGTCGAGCTGGCGGACGAGACCGTCACGCGACCTGCTGGACCCCACACCCCGACCGTGCACTCGTTCCTGCGCCACCTGCGCGCACAGGGCCTGGACTGCGTCCCCGAGCCCGTGTCGCTGGATGGCAACACCGAGGCGCTCCGCTTCATCGAGGGCGACAGTGGTGGCGCCGGCTGGAAGCACCAGCACGACGAGCGAGGACTGCGGTCGGCGGCGCAGCTCCTCCGGCTCATCCACGACGCCTCCGCTGGCTGGGCCCCACCTGACGATGCCGTCTTCAGCGCGCCGGTGGCCGAGGGCGGCGAGGTCTTCGTCAACGGCGATCCCGGCCCCTGGAACTTCGTGTGGCGAGATGGGGAGGCCGTCGCGCTCATCGACTGGGACTTCCTCCACTGGGCACCCCGGCGCAGTGATGTCGCCTACGCCCTCAGGTGGTTCGCCCCGATGCGGGACGACGACGCGGCCCTGGGGTGGCACCACTTCCCGAAGGTGCCCGATCGGCGAGCACGCATCGACGCCTTCCTCGACGCCTACGGGATGCCGGCCGACTTCGACGTCACCGACGCCGTGGTGTCCCGCGTCCGCCACACGATCGACCACATGCACTTCCTGGCAGACCAGGGTCAGGAACCCCAGAAGACCTGGGTCGCCGAGGGCGCCATGGAGAAGGAGGACCTGGCCGAGATCGCGTGGATCGAGGAGAACAGGTCACTGTTCTCCGAATGACCTCGTCAGTATGGACATGCCTGTCGCCCCGCCATCGTGGTGACTGGCGGGGTGTGGGGCGGGGTCATCGTCGCTCGGGTGGGTCCGGGTCGATCGGGCTCGTGCCGTGGCGGTCGCGTCGGTAGCGGTGGCCGTGGGGGCTGGTCCAGTCGAACACTCCGGGCGCGACCATCCGGTAGGTCCAGGCGGAGTGGGTCTTCAACCTGTGGTGGAACCGGCACAGGCACGCCAGGTTGCTCGATGTGGTCGGGCCGGGCTGTGGCCGGCCTTCGGCTTCCGCCTCGTGGTCGTACTCGACGATGTGGTCGACGTCCGCGCGGCGGGCCGGCCGAGAGCAGTGTGGGAACACGCAGGTGCGGTCCCGCAGGATGATCTGTTCGCGGATCCGGGCCGGGATCTCGTAGCCCGGCGCGGTCAGCTCGGCGTTGAGGTCGATGACCGGCTTGATGGTCACCTTCGTGTGGGTGTCGGCGCACCAGGCCTTGACCTGGCCGAGCAGCACCAGCCGCTGGCCTTCCTCGATGTGGCCGGTGGGACCGAACACGGTGGTCTGGCCGGTGGTGGTGGCCTGGAAGTGGGCGTGGATCACCACCTCCCGGGCAGCAGGACTGGCGGGTCGGCCCGACACCTGGTCGGGTCTCGATACGCCGGCTCGTTCCTCACCGGCTACTCGACCACCTTGGGAGTCGTCACCGGCTACTCGACCACCTTGAGGATCCTCACCGGCTGCTCGACCACCTATCT